>JAFDXR010000005.1 GCA_018267825.1 Bacteroidota bacterium
ACACAGGCCCGCCTGTTGCGTGTACTTGAAACGGGCGAATACATCAAAGTAGGAAGCAGCAAAGTACAGAAAACAAATGTACGTGTGGTAGCTGCCACCAATATTCATTTTCAGCAGGCTATCGAAAAAGGTAAATTCCGCGAAGACCTTTATTACCGCTTAAGTACAGTTCCTATTTACCTGCCGCCACTGCGTGAACGCAAAGACGACATTCATTTGCTGTTCCGGAAATTTGCCGGAGATTTTGCCACCAAATACAAAATGCCTGCCGTGAAACTCACGCCGGAGGCCGAAAGCATACTGATCAACTATTACTGGCCCGGAAATATCCGCCAGCTGAAAAACATCACCGAACAAATTTCGATCATTGAAAAGAATCGTGAAATCGGTGCTGAAACATTGCTGCAGTATTTACCAAACTACAATACCAATACCCTGCCTGCCCTGGTAAAACAGTCCGGCAGCAGCAACGGACATAGCTCGCAGAGCGATATGAATGAACGCGACCTGCTTTACAAAGTGTTGTTCGATATGAAAAAAGACCTGAACGATCTTAAAAAGGTTGTCCACAGCATCGTGCAGCTTGGTCATATCACAGGACTTACTCCCGACGATCTGCAGGTGGTAAATAAAGCCTATGAAGCTGAAGTACCTGTTATTGCAGGCCACCAGGATGTTACCATTCACCAACCGGTTATTGTCAAGGATCAGGGCAAAGGCTATTCACAACCCATTGAGGTTGAAGAATCCTTATCGCTACAGGATAAAGAAATTGACATGATCAAAAAAGCCCTGGTGAAACATAAAGGGAAACGTAAATATGCAGCGCAGGAACTTGGCATCAGCGAACGCACCCTGTACCGCAAAATCAATGAGTATAATATCAGTGAATAATAAACCTCTGGTGGCAAAAGCATGAAATCGTTTTTTGTATACATAGGCCTCTGCATTTTAGTATTGCTCGCTTCATGGAGCTGTGTACCCCATATATCGCTCAATGGCGCCACTATACCTGCAGGGGCTAAAACTATTTCTGTGGCCTATTTCACTAACAATACCACACTGGCAAGTCCAACCACAGCGCAGCGATTCACCGAAAAACTCCGCGACATGGTATCTTCGCAAACCAACCTGGCTCTTGTAAAAAACAATGGCGATCTGCAATTTGAAGGTTATATTTCCAATTACAATGTGGCCCCGGTATCGATCCAGAGTACCGACCAGGCTGCAAGCAACAGGCTTACGGTGAGTGTGATGGTGAAATACACCAATACCCTCGATGAGAAACAGAGTTTTGAGCAGGAGTTCACCCGTTTTGCGGATTTCAAAGCCGATAAAACATTGTCCGCTGTAGAAGGCGATTTATTGACAGAAATTAACCGTCAGCTCACAGAAGATATTTTCAATAAAGCATTCAATAACTGGTAATTTGAAACAACAGGAGTTCATAGCCCTCTTGAAAGAACCGCAGGTACTGGCACAGGCCGATACCGAAAAACTCTCTGCACTCACGCAGGAGTTTCCGTTTTTTCAGTCGGCCCAGCTCCTGTATACACTCGGCCTCAAAGACTACGCGCCGCAGCATTACCAGAAACAGCTCCGCAAAACAGCCATCATTGCCAATAACCGCGCGGTATTGTATGAACTGCTCCACCGTGTGCCAGTGCAATCGGCACCAGTTGTCAAGGAAGAAAAAATTGAACCGGTTGAGCCGGAAACCAGGGAGGAAGTAAAACCACTTCGTGTGAGCCCTGTAACAACCACATCCGACGAGGTGAAGGTTATTTACATCACAACTCCTGCAACACAACCGGTAGCCGAAATAAAAACAAAAGAACCGGAACCTGAGAAACAGGAAGAGGTAAGCGAATTGAATATCCTCAAAGGCATTGACAATGACACGAGCGATATACAGGCTCCGGATACACAAGCCCCGTTCGATGAAAACAAGCTGAACCGCGAAATTGAAATGGAGGTCAGCCGCCAGCTCATTGATTCGTATGTGCAGAAAGAAGTGCTTCGTACCCCGGAATGGCATGAGCCTGTTGCCAAAACAGAAGAACCTGACCTGAAAGAAGAGCCGGTCGCAACAAGCCCGGGTTCGTTCCTGGATTGGTTGCGTAAAGTTCAGGTTCCTGAAAACCACATTTCGGAAAAAGAGGAAAAAACCGAGAAAAAAGAGGAAAAACCGACTGAAAACACAAAATTTGAAGAAAAAAAGAAGATTATTGATAAAATAATCGAATCTGACCCTGGCAAAATCCGCCTGAATAAGGATAAATTCTTCAACGCTTCGCAGGATGCCAAGCAGAGTTTACTTGAAAATGAACACCTGATTACCGAAACCCTCGCTAAAATTTATGCTCTCCAGGGGAATACTGCCAAAGCAATAAGGGCCTATGAAATTTTAAGTTTGAAATTTCCACAAAAAAGTGTTTACTTTGCATCCCTCATCGAAAAATTAAAAACTAAATAAGAACTATATATTATGTTACAAACCGGTTTAACAATTGCTATTATCATTGTATGTGTGCTGCTGATTATTGTGGTACTGATCCAGAATTCAAAGGGTGGAGGAATCTCCAGCAACTTCAGTGCAGCCAACCAGATCATGGGTGCTCGTCGTGGCACGGATGTGGTTGAGAAAGCAACCTGGACACTTGCTATTTTATTACTTGTATTAAGCTTACTTTCTGCTCCAAAAAGCAGTGGCTCTGACTCATCAGATGCAGGCACTGAAACCTCTAAAACAAGAGGTCTTGCCAATCCTGCGAATGGCGCTTCAAGTGCACCTGTTGGTCAGCCTATGCAGGCTCCTGCCACAGGAACTCCAGGTAAATAATCTATCAGCAAACTAATATTGTAAAGCCGGCTTCATGCCGGCTTTTTTTATGCACTTCTTTTCGCTTTAACAGCCAATGAAGCACCAGGGCGCAAAGGTTAAGGAAAGTTTGTGTTGAACGCGGATCACGCGGATTGTTATGATCAGAACAGATAGAAGCTAATCAAGCCATAAAATATCTGTGGGAATCAGCGAATTTATCTGCGGGAATCAGCGAGAACCTTTCCGGATACTGAAAATACGGGCTTGAAAATGCAATCCCTGTTTTTCTTTTTTGACGCAGATCACGCAGTTTGTTATGATCAGAACAGATAGAAGCTAAGCAAGCTCATAAAATATCTGTGGGAATCAGCGAATTTATCTGCGGAAATCAGCGAGAACCTTTCCGGATACTGAAAATATAGGCTTGAAACGTATTCCCTGTTTTTCCTTTTTTGACGCGGATCACGCAGTTTGTTATGATCAGAACAGGGAACAAGCATTTTGAATTTTATTGCAGAATGCTTTACGGACTTAATGGTGTCAAACCACTTCTTCCGTGCGCCCGTTGTCGACCAATGGCTCGTCCTTGTAATACACATCAATGCATACAAGCATGGCTATGAAACCCCAGAAAGGCACAGAAGCCTTATCGGTATCCAGGAAGTTGTTCAGGAAACCATGCACAAAATAGGTGCACAATCCGAGGAGAACAGAAATGGTAAAGATTTTCATGGTCCGGTCTTTCACCCGATACACCAGCCTGTATCCCATAAAAAGCACTGACAGGATCAATGCTACAACAATGAGTGCTCCGGGCAGTCCCTGTTCGCTCAGAGGTCCCAAATACTCGCTGTGTGCATTTCCATGATCCCCGAAGTTGGTAGAGATATATGTTTTCTCGTTACTCTTCTGAAAAGGCGCATACAAAAACTGATAGGTTCCGGGACCAAAGCCCACCAAAGGTTTTTCTTTGAACATCCGCAGCGCCGAATTCCAGCGGTTAATACGCTCCAGATTCGATACGTCGGTAGAGATGTTGGTCATAGACTCCAGGTTCGCTGTAAAATCGCCATCTGAGTCGGTGGTATTGCGACCAAGCATCATAAATATTTCCGACTGGAACGAAAGGAACAAAATGAGTCCCGCCCCTATAGTGACCAGGATGGTGCGGAATTTAATGCGCAACAGCAATGTAGCCAGAACCCCGGCTGCTGCAAATAGACCCAGCCAGCCGGCACGCGCATAAGAAATAACGATAGATACCAGCAATATGGTAAGAACTCCCAGCGAGAAAAGACGTGTCCAGAACGATAGTTTGGTCATGAACAGAAAGCCAATAAACACCGGGATAAACATAGCCAGTGCGCAACCGTAGGCGGTGTGGTCATTGTAGAACGGCGATACAATCCAGTCGGCTGTTTTCTCATCAAAACCATAACTGGCATGTTTCACGGTTGTGATAATACAAACCACGCAAAGCGCGGTAGCATATACCATCATGAAACGGATCATATTACCTTTTTTGCGGAACAGCTGAACCGTCATGAAATAGCACGAGGTTACGAACCACAGCCTGGCAATGAGAAATTTGATGGATATAACGGGCAATTGACTGGTAATGGTTGTAAACACGATCCAGCCCAGTTGAATGAATAAAATAATGGTTACCGGGTGCCTCAGAATTCTGGATGGGGTGACACCGTGGTTAATCTCATTCAGGAAATAAATCAGCATGATACCCGCCATTAAAGGTTCGCAGGGCATACTTAAATCGATTCCCTGCGTGAGACCCAGTTCCTTTAACCCCACGGAAAGCGGCGCAGAAAAAATCATGACATACATGACTTTTTCAATATCCATAATGGCCAGGAAAAGGATCAGGAGAACAAAAGGCACCAGGTTGAAGGCGTAAAACATGCTGCGCTCATACAGAAGCACATAAGCGTTCATGAAGATGTACGCTAAAATAATAATGTAAAAGACAGCAGTATTTTTAATTTTAAGCAAGATCCCGTTGTTTTTTATTCAACACGATAATTACCAGAATGGCCAGTAATAAGGCCGATAATGTGGCGGCCGTAACAATGGCCCAGCGTACAGGATAGCATTTTTTATCAGGAAAATCGGGCTTCGAAACAACCGTTGTATAGCTGATCTTACTGTGATAATCCATTAAGTTTTTATCGTATTCTTTTTTAATATCCTTATACAACAATACCTGTTGTTTGATTTCGCTTTGCAGAAGCTGAAACTCACCGCTTTTTTCTTTAAGCCCGGTAAGCAGTACTTTATCGGTTTCGGATAAGCCTTGTTTACCCTGGCGTTTGGTTATTTCTTTGGCTTGCGCTTTTATATCGAGCAGACCATAAGTCATGCGAAGGTTTTTGAGCCGCGCTTCCAGAGAATCAATTTCATTACGTTTGATCAGGAGCAGGTTCCCGTAATTCTTCAGGTATTCACTGACTTTTTCTTTTTTGGATTGTTCAATGAGCAGGTTTACTTCTTCGAGCAGACCATTGGCAAGTTCCTGCGCTTTGGCTGGCAGGTGATCCATAACCTCTACCTCAACCGATTCGTAAAGGGTATTGCTTATTTTAAAGTTCTCCTGGTATTTATAATTATAGAAAGAGCGGGCCCGGCTATCTGTTGAATCAATATCGTAATACTGATACAGATTGAAGCGCTTGGCCATACGGTCTTTAATTTCATCGCTCATGAAGAACTGGAGCAATTGCTCGGTATTGGATTCTTCACTGAATGGGCTCAGGTTAGTAGGGAAAACAACGGCCCTGGATTTATATTTTGGTTTCATTACCCATGGCGAGGAAATAACAGAGGAAGCCACAATAGCAATAACCGCTACAATGGCCAGCTTTTTCCAATGGGCTAAAAGCAATTTATAAATATCGCCTGTTTTAAAGGTATCCATTATGATTCCTGCTGCTTTTGCGAATTCAGATGTTCTTCTATTTTTTTTTTAAAACTCTTGTAGCGATCAATTCCTAACAGAAACATCAATGACAGGAAGAAAGCAGATAGCGTGGAAATCGTTACGATCAGCCAACGTACCGGTTTTGCTTTTTTTTCATTCGGTGTGGCGCGGTCTACTACAAATTTAAAAGGCAGGCTTTTCTGGGAGTTGACGAGTGCTTCATCGTATTTCCCTTTAATCACGGGATATTTGAAGCGATACTTTTTCAGGTTTTCATTAATGTGCTGATATGCGCCACCGTACTTCTTAAGGGTATCCATTTTGGATTCCAGGCGTTTCATAGCGGCATTATCGCCTTTCTCTACAGCCTTTGCATAGCTTTTGGAATAGGCCTGAACCTGTTCTTTGTAATCAAGTACACCCAGCTGACGAAGTACCTGGAGACTGTCCTCCAGTTCATTCATGCGTTTAATGGTGTTGGCATATTCATCTGCCACAATAGCAAGGGCCTTGTCGGCCACTTCTTTGGTCATGCGTGTTTTTACGGAGTCCGCCAGATCTACAATCCCGTTGGCAATTTCAGCGGCACGGTAGGCAAAGTAATCGTAAACATCAATACGGATCGACACATAATCCGTACGCTTGAAACTTACCATTTCGTCCCATTTCAGACGCAGGTAATGATTGGCATACTTATCTGTTTTATCGATTTTCCAGTTGCTCCAGAGGTTATATCTGTCGGCGGCTTTTGTACGAATTTCTTCGGAGTTAAGGATCTGGAGAAGCTTTTCGGCATCGTCTTCATCACCGAGTTCCATGTAATCTTCCTGGTTTCCGTTATTTTGCTCGATAATGAGTTTGGATACCGAGAAACTCCGCGACGGAAAAACGATGGCCGTGGAGCGATACTGTGGGGCAATTAGAAAAGAGGCAATGATAGATATAATAGCAGCGCTTGCGGTAACAATAAGAATATGCTTCCGCCACTTGTATATTTTTGCCAATAAGGAAATAGAACTATCGTTAAAATCAGAACCTAACATATTTCAAATATACTGTTTTTGTTAAAGATACCATGAGGCAACATAAATTTTATGAAGCCTACTTATACTTAATAAAGCGCAGTATGGATTTAGGGTTTAAAAGGCCGGAAACAAAGGCCCAGGTACCACAAAACACAACCATAATGGCAAAATTCATCATCCAGTTACCGGTAAAGGTTCTGGAGAAAATATTAAATATAATAATTCCGGCGAGGAAAACGATAATGGCCAGTATTAAGCGAACATTAATTTTGAATTTGAAGATTTTGTATACAAAGCCGATCTGAACCAGAGCCGTAAAAAACTGGGTTACCAGACTGGCGTAAGCGCTTCCCATGGCCTTGTAATGTGGAATGAGAATAATATTGAGCAGTACATTAATACATATACCTGTGAGAGCAGTCAGGTTCAATTGCCTGAGGTTACCATTGGCTGTGAGGAGTGTCCCGAAAATATAAGTACTGGAAACTGCCGTAAAGCAGCACATCAGGATACTGAATACGACGGCTGCATCTGACTTCCCATGATTGATAAGCTGCATAAGCTCACTGCTGTAAAAGAAACAACCTACGGAAACAATCATGGCCGGGGTCACAAGGAGAATAAAAGACAATTTCACAAGCTGCTCCACACTTTCCTTGTACTTGAGCATGCGGCTGAAAACAGGCAATAACTGCACCGAAAACAGGTAGGCAATCATATTACCGGCATCGAGCAAACGAAATGCTTTGGCATAGATCCCGGCCTGTTCGGCTCCTTCTACTCCGGGGAGTAATTTCCCGATCATTACTGCATCCAGGCGATTATAAAATGTCATGAGTAATACCAGGATAGCAAAAGGGAAGCTTTGCTTCAGAATCATGATGCTGAAGGGCCAGTTCCAGGTCAGTTTGAAATGCGTGGTTTTAAAATATACCGTCATAAACGCAATGATGGCTGTTATGATATAACCTATCGTTTGCGCATACACGAAATTCATCACATCAATATCGAGTCCGAACCAGTGCAGTATCAGGGCAATACACATGGCAATCATCAGAATCCGGTCGAGTACCGAAACCAGGCTGTCCGTTTTGAACAGGTGCAGCCCCAGCAGGTTGGATCGAAGATACAGAATCATGCTGATGAGAAACTGGTTGATAGAAAGGATAAACAGGAGCTTCATAAACCGGAAGTCATATCCGTTCGCAAAGCCCAATACCAGAGTTACAACCAGGTATACAATACCAAGCAGTAATTTCAGCGAGAACAGGCTGCTGAAGTGCTTGGTAAGCAGGTGATTATTCTGGGCTATATTTTTATTATTGAAATTGGTGACCCCGAAATCGAGGATAATATTCAGCAGGAATGAAAAGTTAAACAGGATGAAGTATTCGCCGTATGCCACGTTACCCACAGCATCCTGAACCTTGGGTTCTATGCCCAAAGGCCAGAACGGTTTGATGAGCAGATTCAGAATAATCAGAAAGGCGATATTTGTTACAAACTTCTTTTGTTGCATAAAAAACAAAGCGTAAATATAAGTTTTATTTCCCAAGGCTTTTTAGCTTATTTTAGGTTACTTTTGGATATATGAGGACACAGAAAAGGGGCATAAAAAATGGTACCGGAGACCTGTTTCCCCGCCTGTTGTTTTATATACTCCTCCTGTTGAACCTTATACCGGCCCTTCGCTTCAGCCGCTTTGTAACACTCGACGGACCTGCCCATTGCTATAATACCCATATACTATCGGTACTCTGGGGTGGATCCGATTCCTTTTACGATGCTTTTTTCAGGGTCAATCCCTACCCTGTTCCCAATTATCTCGGCCACATTCTGTTAATGGGCCTCCACCAGTTATTTACATGGGCAACGAGCGAAAAAATACTGAGTCTTTTATTTCTGGCAGGCCTGCCGGTTTTATTCCGTAAAACAGTTTTGTTGCTGCAACCTGCTAACTCCTGGTGGAGCCTGATCATTTTCCCCTTTACCTGGTACCTGTTCACCTATTACGGTTTTTATAATTTCAACCTGGGCCTGCTCCTGCTCTTCTTTGGCATTTATTACAGGTTGAAACACGTTCACCTGAACTACAAGCGCTTGTTTGTTATGTTTCTGCTGAGTATGCTGTTGTATTTCTCACACGTATTTACCTGCCTGTGTTATTTTATGTTTATCGGGTTTTATGAACTGTTCAGCTGGCTCGCGCACCGAAACAAGTCCCTGTTTATCTCAAGGAGCCTGAAACTCTTCGTTGTAGCTGCCCCGGGCCTCGCAATGTGTGTGATATACTTTCTGAAAAATCCATCCACAGGCGATAACGACACATGGACATTTGCTAAAATAACGGGTTTCTACTTTTCCGCAGAGTACCTCAAAATATTCAACCTCGATTCGCACTGGTATTACAATGCCATTGCCTGGGCCCTGGTAATTACCTGCATTATTTCGATGGGCATGCGGTTCAGACATGTCTTTGCCAAAACCCTCAATCCTGCCAATGCTACATTACTGATGCTTTTTATCTGTATGACCGTATGTGCTTACATCTTGCCCAATACCAGTGGCAATGCCGGGTATATTACGTATCGTTTCATATTTCTGGCTGTACTTTTCATGCTCTGGTACCTGGGATCAGTGGTGATGCATCCCTATCTCACCTGGTGCTGTGTGGGATTGTGCAGTATCTGCTACGGCTTCATGCAATGGGAAAATGGTCGTGGACAGGAGATCATGCAGAAAGAATACACAGCTGTTTGCGAAGCGGCGCCTTATATCGAAAACAAAAGTATTGTAGCGCCCTTCTTTTTCAATCGTTACGGATTCACCGGTAATTTTTCGGCTTACCTGGCCGATGAAAAAGATCTGATCCTGCTGGATAATTATGAAGCATCCACCAATTACTTTCCGGTGCGCTGGGATACCACAAAACTGCCTGCAGGTTATTTCTGCGATTCGATGGCTGTTCACTTCACCCCTTATTTTCCGCACAGCAACATGAATACAGCGACTAGCGAAAATCTGTTGCCGGACTATGTATTTATCAATGGTACCGACAGTACACAGGCTGATTATAAACAATTGCTCAGGGATATAAATCCAGCTTTTTCTTTAATTTATAGCAACAACAGTGTAAGTTTGTACAAAAAAAACAAAACAGGCCCTTGCAAATCGTTGTAAATACACGCTTACTGCTTAAAAACAAACTGGATGGTATAGGTTGGTTCAGTTACCAGACACTCCGCCGGATCGCCGGGGCACAAAAAGATGTGCATTTTGTTTTTTTATTCGACAGGCCTTATGACGAATCCTTTATTTTTTCAGACAATATCACACCCATCATCCTGGGACCGCAGGCAAGGCATCCGTTTTTGTATTACGCCTGGTTTCATGTTTCGGTTCGCTCCATTCTCAATCGTATGAAACCCGATCTGTTTTTGTCGCCCGATGGTTTTTTATCGCCGGGGGCAACATGCAGGCAGCTGGCCGTGATACATGATATTAATTTTGCGCATAACCCGGGCGATGTACGCTGGCTGACAGCAAAATATTACAATCATTTTTTTCCTCAATACGCGCGTCTTGCCACACGTATTGCAACCGTTTCGGAGTACAGCAAACAGGACCTTGTGAACACATATCACCTGGATCCGCATAAAATAGATGTGGTTTATAACGGTATTAATGAAGGTTTCAAAGCGCTGGATAGCGACCGGCAAACGCAGGCCCGGGTGCGGTTTGCGAAAGGAAAACCTTATTTTCTGTTTGTGGGATCGCAAAGCCCGCGCAAAAACCTGGTGCGTCTCCTGGAAGCTTTTGAGCTTTTCAAACAGCAGTGTTCATCGGACCTACAGCTTGTTGTAGCGGGTGCCAATTTCTGGGGCGAAGGGGAATTAAAACGAACCCTTGGCAATATGAAACACAACCATGAAGTTCATTTTACCGGGCGTTTGCTGCAGGAAGACCTGGAACTGGTAACCGGCGGAGCCTTTGCGCTGACCTATGTTCCGTATTTCGAAGGCTTCGGCATTCCGCTGGTAGAGGCCATGCAATGTGATGTACCCATTATCAGCAGCAATGTAACCTGCATGCCTGAAATTGCCGGTGAGGCGGCGCTTTATGCCGACCCTTACAACGTGCAGGCTATAGCCGATTGCATGCTGAAACTGTATGGAGATGCGACATTACGGAAAACACTTATTGAAAAAGGCCAAAAACAAAAACTTAATTTTTCCTGGGACAAATCTGCCTCACTCCTGTGGCAAAGTATTACCAAAGCCCTATGAGTAGTCAGAAACCAATCAGTAAATCAGCTTTTATCAAAGCCGAGCAATGCCTCAAGCATTTTTATCTCTATAAGAATCATTACTACCTGCGCGATCCACTCAGTAAGGAGAAACAACTTGTTTTTAAGCGTGGGATAGATGTGGGAATATATGCCCAGCAGATGTTTCCGGGTGGTGTAGATGTTACGGCGGGCAGCGTAAAACATGACACACCCGCCTTTGCTCAAAAAACACAGGAAGCTATCCGCAACGGTGTGAAGGTTATATACGAAGCCACATTCATCTATGACGATCTGCTGGCCATGGTCGACATTCTTGTGCTGCATGAAGAAGGATGGTGTGCTTATGAGGTGAAGAGTTCTCTGAAGATTTCGGAAACCTACGTAAAAGATGCCTGCTTTCAATACTATGTCCTTAAGCATAGCCTGAACAATCTTTCTGATTTTTGTTTACTTACCATGAATCCGAATTACGTGAAACATGGAGCCATTGATATTCACCAGCTTTTCAAAAAGACTTCGGTAAAAAAGGATGCTGAGAAGAATCTCAGTTATTTCAGCTACAAAGCACAGCTTGCAAAATCGACACTGGAGCAGCAGAAGATCCCGGACATTCAGATCGGGCCGCATTGCTTCACGCCTTATACCTGCGATTTTATGGGCACCTGCTGGAAACACGAGGAGCGTGATGAAAGTATTTTTAATCTCGGAAAAGTATCGAAACAGGAATTGTTTGAACTTTATCATTCAGGACAAAAATCCATTTCGCAGATCGATGCGACGCGTCTTGAAAAGGCATCCCTGCGAATGCAGGTGGAGGCTGTGCAGCAGAACCACGAAATGTATAACCGCGAAGCCATTGCCCAGTTTCTGCAACAGGTGAAAACACCAATGTGCAGTATCGATATTGAAGTGTGGTCACCGGCATTGCCACTCTATGAAGGCACAAAACCCTTTGAACAGATTCCTTTTCTGTTTTCACTGGCCGCACCTGATGAAAGCGGTACTATCAGGTCGTCCTATTTCCTGAAAGAAATTGCGGAGGATAAGCGTGAACAATTTCTTGTCGCCCTTCTGAATGCAACAGATTCGTACGAGAGTATACTGGTGTATGATAAAACGCTGGAGGAACAGGTATTGAATAAATGTGGCATTCTGTTTCCACAGTATATAGAGCGTATTACATATTTTAAGAAAAGGATCATTGACCTCTTTGAGGTCATTGACAAAGGTTATTATTATCACCCGCTCATGAAAGGAAATTTTTCCCTGAAAGGGTTAGCACCTATCGTTGATCCCGGAGCAGGTTTTGAAAACCTGGCTATACAATCCGGAATTACAGCCATGTACACGTATGAGGCGTTATTATCAGTGAGTAATGAGCTGGAGACCGAAGCCATACGTGCGCAGTTAATCGAATACTGCAATCAGGACGCCGAAATCACCTTGAAGTTATTTCACTTCCTCAGAGCCAGGCTTGGATAATAAGGTTTTAAAATACCGGATTACCTAAATAGCCTGGATTTTAGCACTTATTACTTCTTCTTATCCAGCATCAGGATTTCATTCACCACAATTTCGGTGATATAGCGTTTACCGCCTTCTTTATCTGTGTAATTGCGGCTCGTTAGACGACCTTCTACAGCAATTTCATGTCCTTTGTCAAGGTATTTTTCCAGGATAGTGGCTGTACTGCCCCAGGCCACGAGGTTATGCCAGCAGGTATCTGTGACTTTTTCGCCTTTCTGGTTTTTATAGGTTTCGTTGGTGGCCATGGTGAATTTCGCCACTTTTTTTCCTCCGGTTAATACTTTCACTTCGGGTTTGGCACCTAAATGTCCGATCAGCTGTACACGATTTTTGATTGAGTTCATGTCTTTAAACAATTAAAGGGTTTATACGTTTGTTTCCAATCCACTGTTATAAAGTGTTTCATGGATTGTGTAAGGCAAAGATGAAACAAATGCAGAAACCCTACTGCTTTTTAACTGTTTATATCCGGATAAAACCATTTGTGATCGTTTTTCTGAAATCGGCAATTCCAGTCATAAACTACTTACACCTCAGTATGCGTATTTTTACCTATTTTTCTTCTGAAAAGCCCATTAACCGGACAAAAAAAATTGCAGAAGAGCTTAAGTATTTTTTTACTTTTTTGTAATAAATTTCCTCCACCCTTTTTTCCTGACTGCCCTGATATTGAAATTACTGAGCTTTCTCAAGGAACAGAGAGAAAACCGGTGCCGCTATCTGCATACGTTCATAAAATGCAACTATTTAAATCCGACTATAAACGTTTGTAGTCGTTTGTAGTCCTGAAAGCTGCTTATCTTTATTTAAATCAAACTTGTATGGAAAAGAAACTGTGCCTGGAGTGCGGCGAAAAAATCTCTGGCCGTGCCGACAAAAAATTCTGTGGGGATATGTGCCGCAATGCCCACAACAATAAACTCAATAGCGACACCACCAATTACGTACGTAATGTGAATAATATCCTTCGCCGCAACCGGCGAATTCTGGAAGAACTCTCTACAGACACAAGCAACCGCATTGCCGTGCAGAAAATGGTAGACAAAGGTTTTAATTTTTATTATTATACCCATACATCTACCCAAAAAAACGGCAAGATGTTTACATTCTGCTATGAATTTGGCTACCAGGCCCTCGACAATCACCTGTACCTGATCGTCAAACGGGATGTAAAATAATCCGTACTTTCGGATTAATATTTTACTTCCTGATTCCAACATGAAACACCACCCCGGTATTATTCCTGTTTCAGCGGCTAAAGCCCTGGAGCGCTTAGGGTTTTATGGCCTTCGCTCCATCCTGCTACTTTATATGGTAAACGGCAGCCTGCAGATGACACATAGCCAAGCCAGCAAAATCTATGGGATTTTCATTACGGCCCTGGGATTTATGCCCTTACTTGGCGGACTGCTGAGTGATTTTGTCATGGGGAGTCGTCTTACGGCCATTATTGGTTGTTTTATACAAGCTTTTGGCTGCCTGCTCTTCCTTGTTCCCAACACTTATTTCCTATATGCGGCATTAAGTCTGCTGGCTCTTGGACAGGGCCTATCAACACCGGCCATGATGTCGCAGGTTTCTTTATTGTACAAAGACCGTCCAAAATACATTGATGCAGGGATGAATATATTTTACGTCACCATTAACCTTGGTGCTTTGCTCTCGCCCATCATTATAGGCTACATGGGCGAGACCTTTGGATATCACTATGGTTTTATATGCGCTGCACTGTGCGCCACTGCTGCGGCCGGTATTTTACTGGCATCGGGACAAATGCTCCGTGATCTGCCCTTCCGTCCGAATTTCAGTCTTCCGGCTACAAAATCCGGGTCTCTCCATCATCCGGCCATCATTATCGGTTTTATCCTTCTGTTCATCGCCCAGCCGGTTTACTGGTATTTCTTTTCAAATGTCAGCTTCTCACAAACAATGCTACTCGAGAATCACACGTTTTCCAATGGTACCATGCCTCGCATGAGCTGGTATTATAACGCAGAAAGCATTGTGATTATGGGCCTCGGTATATTCATGGCATTGGTCTGGACATTTATAAATATATCATCGCTGCTGAAGCTGATGATTGGCTTCCTCATTTATGCTCTTGGTTGCAGTGTACTTGTTATGGCAAACGACAACATGTCTGACTTTTCGATTTTGACGACAGTGATCGGCTTCATTTTCATTCAGGCACTCAGTGAAATATTTATTGCGCCTATCGCCATGGCCTTCATTGCCCGGCATGCACCAGCGCGTTTCAACGGACTGATCCTTTCATCATTTCTTGTTTCAACCTATCTTGTCAATGCTGTTATAGCGTGGTTTATACCTGGCACTTACGATACAACACATTCTTACCACTTCCTGGTCTTTGGTCTTGTACTGGCCTTTTTCGCCTTTATTTTTCTCGTCCTGTTTCTTGTGAACAGGAATAATGATACAACACAACCTGATAATATAAATACTCCTAAGTCTGCAGCATGAACAAACAAAAATTAAAAACAGCCTTTATTATCTGGCTGAGTATATACCCCCTGATCACGCTTGTTTTTTATTTTTTCGGAAAGGATCTCCTGCTCATTCCTTTACCTTTGCGCACCCTCATCATCACCGCTGTGCTGGTGCCAGTGATGGTTTTCATCATGGTGCCCCTCATTACCAAACTCATGAACCGTCTGTTTAAGTGGTAACGCTAGCGCCGTTTGAGCTTTATTGCTTTTTCCGGGCACACCGTCACACATAAACCGCAGGAATGACACAGGTCGGGTTTAATCACCTGCGCCTTGTCGCGCCCGTGAACAGCGGTTTTCAGTTTACCGAAAAAAGAAAGATGCTTATAGGTATCATCCGAAATGGAATCCATTTCCAATACATGGTAAGGGCAAACGTCGATGCATGGTCCTTTACCTTCGCAGGCATTTAAATCGATGACCGGAACGAGTAAACCCGGTTCTTCTTTACAATCGTTATGAGTTTGTTTCATGTTGCTATTGTTAACCGATTAAATTTATAGCGCTTGTCTGAACTGCAAAAACCCGATTCGGCCGGAGGTATCATACAGAAGGTAAACGGTTGTTGCGGTTGGCAAAACGTATCTATACCCGATGGTTTAACACGCTTCGGGTTTCGCATTAAAAATACTTACCTTCATGCCATCTTTTAAAATCCAACACTCCATGGAAAAACGTCAACTCGGAAAATCTGATTTATTCGTCGCCCCCTTTGCCTTTGGAGGCAATGTATTTGGCTGGACAGCCGATGAAAAAACATCCTTTCAGTTGCTGGACCATTTTACAGCCGAGGGTTTCAATTTTATTGATACTGCCAACATATACTCGACCTGGGTACCCGGACATACCGGCGGTGAATCGGAACAGATCATCGGAAACTGGTTGAAAAAACACGGGAAACGTCAGCAGGTAGTTATTGCTACGAAAGTGGGCGGCGAAATGCCTCCCGGAAAAAAAGGACTTTCGAAAAAATACATCCAGCGATGTGTGGAAGATTCGCTGCAACGGCTCCGGACGGATTATATAGACCTGTATCAATCGCATTTTGATGATCCTGATACCCCTCAGGAAGAAACCATGGAAGCATATACAGAACTGGTCAGGCAGGGCAAAGTCAGACATATCGGAGCTTCCAATTTCAGTGCTGCCCGCATCTCCTCAGCCAATGGCATTGCTGCACAAAAAGTCCTGCACCGTTATGAAAGCATACAACCGTTATATAATCTTTATGATCGCCAGGATTTTGAGAAAGACTTATTACCAACAGTATTGAAAGAGCAGATCGGTGTGATCCCTTATTATTCCCTGGCCAGCGGTTTCCTGACAGGAAAATACCGGCATGAAGCAGATACACAGCAGGGGGCACGCGGAGCACGTGCCAAACGCTACATGAACGAACGCGGAAACCGTATCCTCGCAGTTCTTGATCAGCTGAGCCTGGAACTCAACAGCAGTCCGGCAAAACTATCGCTGGCCTGGCTCATAGCACAGCCCGGAATAACAGCAGCCATTGCAAGTGCCACATCTCTTGCGCAGCTACAGGAGCTTATTGCCGGCATCCGCTTACCGCTTCACGAAAAAGCCATCAGGCAATTAACGGCAGCCGGCAGTTATGATTAATTTATAAAACAAAAACAGAATATCCTTTGTTTTTTGTATTTTCGTCCTTATTGTCAATTAACGTCTTTTTCCCGGAAGGCATGAATCTGAACACAAAAATATTTCTGACGCTTAATGGATTTCACTCCGATATAATGGATCAGATCATGCTGGCAGTAAGTAACACCTTGTTATATATTCCCTTTTTCATTTTTCTGATTTTCATTGCCCGCCGCTATTTCAAAAAACAGGAGTCTGATTACCTGGTTGAAAATACGGTTCTGTTAGGTACTATTCTGGCTATTCAATTCATGGTATGTTTCTTTCTGGTGCCTGCCATATCCGGCAACCTTGTTCACCTGGAAAGACCTTGCCACAACGAAGCGATATCGCCGTTTATTCGCCTTGTAGGCGAGAGCTGCGATAGCAATGGGCATTACTTCGCAGTGAGGCCCTGCCTGACCTGGCTTTTCACCTCATTTTTCTTTTTCACGATGAGACACCATTTCCGGCTTATCAAATGGTTGTTTGTGATCTGGTCGGTTATTGTTTGCTATAGCCGCATTTACCTGGGGGTGCATTATCCTTCGTCCGTTCTGTACGCCAGCCTGATCGGTATATTATTCGGGTACCTCGGAAGTAAGTTATATTTCTACCTGAAGTATAATGTCCTGGTTCTCTAGGCAGCTTAGTTTATACGGATACCAAGTACAAGTACATCGTCGACCTGCTCCAGATCACCCTTCCAATCGATGAACGCCTGTTCTGTTTTTTGAAGTTGCTGAGGCATTGGCAAAGTACTCATTGATGCCAGTTGTTCTTTGAGCGGCCGGTATTTGAATTTCTTTCCTTTAGGTCCGCCGAACTGATCGGCATAACCATCTGTAAACAGATACAATGCATCTCCCCGTTCGAGTGCAATATCATGCGTTGTAAATGGCTGCATGTGTTCGCTTATTCCAATCGGTTGCTTGTCGGCTACAACCTCCATAAAAACGCCGTTCCTGACATACCAGAGGGGATTATTGGCCCCGGCCCATTTCCAGTTAACCCTGTCGCCGTGCAGTTGTTCCAGCGGAACAGCCAATAAAGAAATATCCATGCCATCTTTCACATCGCGACCGCTCTTTTGAAATGTTTCAAGAACCAGCTCGCGTGCTTTATCCAGTATTTTACCCGGGTCGGACAGATTAAATTCTTTCACACAGCGTGTCAGTGCATTTGAACAAACCACGCTGACAAGTGCCCCCGGAACGCCATGCCCGGTGCAGTCTGCCGCAGCATAAAACACATGTGTATCCGTTACTTCAAAAAAATAAAAGTCACCGGCCACAATATGCTTGGGCCGGTAAAACAAAAAACTCTCCCGGAAATACACCATGATATCTTCTTCTTTGGCGAGTATAGCTGATTGAATGCGCTTGGCATAATTAATACTATCAATGATCTCTTTTTGATTCTCTTCTATCTTTTCCTTTTGAATAAGCAGTTGATTTTTATATTCGTTCAGTTTAACGAAAGAACGTTGCTTGAGACGGTAACGGTTTATGAACAACACCACAACAATTACAAAAAACAGCAAAGAAGTCAGAAGCACCCATTGAATGGTTTCATGTGTACGAAGTTCCTTCTCCGTCTCCAGCTTCTGAATGCGTGCCTGGCTGGCAGCATTTTCCTTATCAAAATCGCTTTTCAAATCCGACAACTCGAGCTTCAGTTTATCGGTTACCATCGTATCACGTCCTTCATAGTAGCGTTTCATGTAGGTATTGGCCGTTTTGTAATCGCCTATGGTTTCATAATATTCGCTGTAAGTACCACACACGTTGTATATATCCGATTTGGAGCCGAGAGATACGGAGAGGTTCATCGCCAGGTCCAGGAAACGTTTGCAATCATCAAGCCTGTGCATTTTCAGGTATACATCGGCCATATTCTGATAGGGAATAATAAGGCTTGCCGGTTCGTTGGCCTTCGTGAAATTATCGACTTCCAGATTATAATAGCGAATGGCCTGCTCATACTCTTTTCTGTCGTAGGCCATTGAACCATATGCCCCGTAGCAACTCGCCAGTCCCGAAAAATCATTTAACTTCCTGTAAAGCAACATGGCTCTGTTCGTATAAACCAGTGCAGAGTCATTCATGCCAAGATCTGCAAAAGGAATTGACAGATTGAAACAAACATTGGCCAGCTGTTTGGTATCATTTGTTCGCTCCAGCATGTGCATGGCCTGCTTGTATATATTAACTGCGGCCAGGTGATTACTCACGAGACTGTATATACCCGCCATGTTATTGAGCGAGTACGCAATCAGGATGGTATCTTTATGAAGTGTGGCCAGCCTGAGCGCCTGCTTGTTGATGCTGAATGCCGAGTCGTACATATTCTTGGTCTGGTAATATGTATCGTAAATGGTACTTAAACGAATCCAGTCTTTGTATGTATAAGAAGAGTCTTTGGTATCGTTGGCCAGCCTGGCGTAATAAAATGCCAGGTCATAATCGATCAGTTCGTATTTGATAGCTGAATCCGAATAGCGCTTGAACGCACTTACATCATCCTGCGCCCTGGTGAGAGCAACCTGAAAAAGAAAAAAGAATATCAGTATGTATCTGAAGGACATCGGGAATGAATCAAATATAACAGTTTGCCCGAATATTTACCTGTAAACTCTCCGCATTTTACACTTATGCCTCTGATCAGCGAACAATAAGCAGTTTATGGGTTTGCGGCAACTGACCTTTTGCCTGAACTTTCATGATATAGGTTCCATTCGCAAACCGGCTCAGATCAACTGTTCCTTCATAACTCTGAATATTTTCCTCCAGCAATAGTTTACCCTGCAGATCGTAGAGACGTACCAATGCTTCGCTTATGCCAGCCTGCAAACGTACTGAAACTCTATCTGTAGCCGGATTCGGAAATACATGTTCCATGGCATCGAAGGAAAGTGTCTGTTCATGAATTCCCGTTGTAAGCATGGTTCCCACCTTCATGCCGTTTCCAAAACTGGTTACCCAGACTTCGCCCGGTGTATAAGGATTAAAGAAAACGCGCTCCGGTTGTTGAAACGGGTAGGAAGCAACTAAAGAAAATGAAGGTGTTGCGGCATTGATATTATTAGACACCCACAAGCCGTTGGTTTCCGTGGTCATATAGATCTGGTTGCCATTCTGCGGATTAAATGTGCAGGAGGTCACGCGATCAATGACAGAAGCATTGGTGAGTTTGGTCCAGGAGGTACCTCTGTTGGTGGTTTTATATAAACCGCCGAGTCCGTTAGGCGGGCCACCCCAGCCACTGAAAACACCTACATACCATGTATTCTGGGACGGATCGTTCGGGTCGATCACAATATCTTTTGTCCAGTAATACATACCTGCATCCGACACATCGCTCCAGCTGTTTGCAACGGGATCGTATACAAAAACACCAGAGCTGGCGGTGAACGTGCCACCGCTATTGCGGCGGCCTGAGTATGTACAAACCATTTTTCCATCGTTCAATACAACTATGCTGGCAGGATGCTTCTCGGTGCGTGGCGGATTTGGCAGTAACGTCCAGGTAGATGAAGCCAGGTTCTGCAGATCATTGGTCATATAAATACCCCCGGTGCCACTCCCTGCATTATAGTGAATCACGCTGGCGTAAGCCCGGTTTGAATTGTTGGGATCCAGTGCGATCCAGAAGACCGGATGATTGAATACATGAAGATTCTGCCAGGTAGCGCCGTTATTAGTCGAATAGATCAGCTTACCGTTGGCATCGCCGGCATCCAGCTGAGCATCCTGCAGGCGGGTACTCTGATACATGTCATGAATATTGGATGTGGCTGCATACAGGGTTCCGTTCACCGGATGTTGCGCAACCCGGTATGTTGAGTTCGCTGTATTTCCGGTGTAATTGAACGACCATGAATTGCCCCCATCCGTACTGCGGATTCCACGTATGTCTGAAAAGCAGGCCCACATATTGGAAGCGCCTGACCAATGTACCTGCCAGCAAGTTGTATTTTCGAGACCCACACTCTGGTAACTCTGATTAAGCGGTGTGTTGGCCCCTGCAGCATGTTGGCCGGCGGTGTTGACATAGGCCTGCTGCCAGCCTGTACCTCCGTTGTTTGTTTTATGCACAAAGCCATAATCACCGAAGATCACCGAAGCAGCATTATTCGATGCAACGGCCAGAGCAAACGGACATTCACCATAGCCCCAGTTACGATCGCCCCCCTGACCACTCCAACCCGTGATGATATTCTGATTGTTGGCAGTTTGAAAAACGTGAGTCCAGTTGGCACCTGCATTGCTTGTCTTTACAATATCAGGCACACTGTTGCTGTTGCTACCCGCCAGGTATACAGTATTAATGTCGTTTCCCGCCATACCCACAAACATGGGAAAATCCGTTGCCGTATTGATGGCGTTCATCTTCGCGGTCCAGTTGCCGCTGCCGTAATCGACCGAATAAACACCTGTCGGAAAATTATAATAATCGGATCCTAACACACCTGCATAAACATCAGCCGCATTGGCTGTGATACAGAAAAAACGCGTTGTGCTACCCACACGCGCACCGGCAAAAGACCAGATCTGATCACTGGCCGGCAAGCCGCTGATGCCGGCTATTGACCAGGTAAGGCCCGCATTGGCAGATACCAGTACGCCATCATTGGTCCCGATATAAATATTATTTCCATCGAAGAAAACACCTCCTACAACATTGCCTCCACCACCAGCAGCCGTATGAATACTGGTAAAAGTAGTGCCGCCATCGTTTGAAAAATAAATAGCTCCGTAATAAGAAATGATCACCCGCGACGGGTTGTTATAATCGGCATCGATACTAAACGTTTCCTCGCTCGTATCGGGGTTGCCGGCCAGCATGGTCCAGGTAATGCCATTATCAACACTCTTCACGGGCACAACCATATTATTGGCGTAGCTGATACTATACAACAAACCACTGGCAGACGTGAAACACACTTTGGAATTGTGCCCGGCAATGAGTTGCTGAAAATGTACCTGGTTGTAAGTAAGCCCGAAATCGGTGGTATGAAACAATTCGCCCATGTCGCAGGCTGCATAATATTCATTGTTATTGTCAGGATTTATCGACACGGCAAATAAAGCGCCACCACCACCAATGCCACGCGAACTAAAGCCGGCGGGCTGCGACATACAAATAACAGACAATCCAAAAAGGAATATAAAACAAATTGCTTTCATGAAAAGGGGAGTTTAGTTGATTCAAGGTAATCAAAATGCAAACACGAAACAAGCCCCTGGAGGCCTGTATCAAATTAGGTATTTTTACCTATTTGAAGTCAGAGCAATTTGTTATAGGTTTGGATGTGACTTTATATCGAAACAAAGCCACGTTTACTCTCAACTAATTCCCCATCCCATGGTGTATCCTGAGGCCGACGCATCCCGCGTCATCAATCAAATCAGAGTCATGACAGATCACTCGTGGTTAGTTACCCGGTTAAGAAATACCTTTCTTATTCTGTCCGAAATAGCCTGCTACCTGGGCATGATCCTTTTGATCTTCTTCAGTATATGGCTTCCAAATAGTAGCCTGACAGGCAGCGAGCAGCTCAACAGCCATGTGAACGTAAACATCAGCATAGAAATCGTTGAAATGGTTAATTTCTTCCTGGTGCTTAAAATACTGATCGGCATCCTGGGGGCCCTCCTGATTATTCCGGCTATATTATTCCGGAAAATCCGGAAAAAGAACAATACCCTGGAAGAGATTCATGACCTGGCTACATCTTACGTAAAACAACACAACCCGGTTGTAAAATAAAACCCAGCCCAACATCCGCCTGAAAGGGGTCAGAAAACCTCCGGTTTTTTATTACTTTCGTTATATGGCAAAAGATCACCCCCTCATTCCGCTTTCCTGTCTCGATTTTCTGAAACTGGTTAAGAAAAACAATAACCGCGACTGGTTCAATAAACATAAAGACCGTTACCTCGCCGAATACCAGCACATGGAAGCCTTTGCCGATGCCGTACTGCATGAGCTCAACGCACACGATGAGATTGAAACACCCAGTGGAAAAAAAGCCCTGCACCGGATTTATCGCGACACCCGTTTCTCAAAAGAAAAAACACCATACAAAACCAATTGGAGCGGAAGTTTCCGACGTGCCACCAAACTGCGCCGCGGAGGTTATTATTTCCATATCGAACCCGGAAACAGCTTTATAGCCGGGGGTTTCTGGGGGCCGAATCCCGAAGACCTGAAACGTATCCGTGATGAGTTTGCATACGATGCAGAGCCTTTGCGGAAAATACTTAAGAGTAAAAGTTTTGTTTCCACATTTGGTGAGTTACAGGGCGAACAGATCAAAACCACTCCCAAAGGCTATTCTGCCGATGATCCGGCCATAGACCTGCTTCGTTATAAACAATTTCTGCTCATCAGGCCAGTCAGCGATGACATGGTACTCAGTAAACAATTTGTAAAGGAAACCGCGCAGACATTCAAAAACATGCGACCGTTTTTTGATTACATGAGCGAAGTGCTGACCACCGACGTAAACGGCATCAGTATCGTATAAACACCTACAATTCTGTTGCACCGGGCAGGCGGATAAAATCCGTTGTTGCCAGGATATTCTCCAAGGCGCTGTATAGTCTATCCAGGTCGGCCTGCGAATTAAACGCATTGATCGAGTACCGGAGAAATACCCGAGCATCGTGACGCATCACCGGAATTTCGATTTTGTATACCTCAAACAGGAGTCTCTGTAAGGCTTCAGGCTGCTCAGTCTGTATAGGAATACTAAACATCTGCCCGATAAAATCGTCCGTAATGGGGCATAGCGGCTGTGTTTTGAGCAATTCGCAAAATCGCGGGGCATTGCGCTGCACAAGGTTGCGGCATTCGCGGGCCACTTCCGGCCAGTTATTTTCCTCCAGGAAAGCGATTGCCGCAGGCACTGTCAGAAATGCTGAGAAATCGCGGGTTCCCTGCATCTGGTGGTAATCCAGAAACCTGGAATGCGACGGGAAGGCACTGTCGTAACCCCAACTCACCACAAGCGGATCAGCTATGTACTGGTATTCTTTCCGCATGTATAAAAAAGAACAGCCTTTGGGGGTCAGCATCCATTTATGGCAGGCACCCGTGTAAATATCGGCTTTCAGTGTACCGAGATCGAGAGGGATATGACCGGGAGTATGCGCCCCATCCACAAAGGTGATCAGTCCTTTTGATTTCGCTATTTCACAAATCTCTTCCACCGGCAGGATCATACCGGTTGTGCTGGTAATATGGCTGATAAACACCATGCGTGTTTTATCGCTTAGTCCGTTGAAAAACTGATCAATAAAGGCCTGCCTGGATTTCACCGGCAGTTCGATTGGTTGCCGCACATACACGGCACCGCTCTTTTTGCAGTAGTAATTCCAGGTCTTATCGCAGGCCCCATACTCCAGGTTCGTTGCCAGGATTTCATCGCCGGGTTTCAGGTCAAAACTTTTTGCTATAATATTGACGGCATAAGACGGATTGGGAACGTATACCAGGTCGTCGGCAGCAGCACCAACATAAGCGCCAAGCGCTTCGCGCGATTGTTTCAGGTACTGAATGCCATTGACCGCAATGAATTGCACAGGCTCCTGTTCCAGCTCCAGTTGCCAGCGCTGATAATCCTGAAATACAGGTTTAGGACAGGCGCCGAAAGAACCAAAATTCAGAAAGGTAATTTCCGGCCTTAATAAAAACCGGGATTGAAGTGTCTTGTTTTGCATACCCTGAAGGTAGCAAACCACCTAGCATTCACAAAAAAATCAGATGATACGATCGAGGTAAAACCACAAGATGCTGAATGCCTGTTCATATTCACGGGTATATCCAGATGAGCCATAATTACCGGGCTTTTCCTGGCTGAGTGATTCAAATTTTCCCACAAGGTGACTGAAATCTGAAGGATCCATCCTTTGCAGAAACAATGTCCTGTTATTTTCAAGCATATTGTATATAGCCATGGTAGAGGTATGAACCGGTTTATCTTTCAGCTGCCTGATCTCCTCAATGAGTCCGTGTATGCGCATGCTGTAAAATTAGGAAATCTGCGCCGGCATCATACAAAATCAGGAGAATTATTTAAAAATTCTGTTTTGACGCAGCGGCTGCAATTGTGCGGGTTTTACGTATCTTTGCGATACCATGGAAGTAAAAAACACCTATAACGAAAAGAACGGTTCTTTCTATATAGAAGACCAGGGAAAGAAAGCCGCAGAGATGACTTTCGTTTTTGCCGGACCTGAAAAATTCATTATCGATCATACAGAGGTAAATGCTGCCTACGAAGGCCAGGGACTTGGGAAGCAGCTTGTGAAAGCCGCTGTGGATTTCGCCCGTGAAAAAGGCTATAAAATTTTACCGCTCTGTCCCTATGCTAAAAATGTATTTATGAAAATCAAAGAATATCAGGACGTATTGGCCTGAGTTCATTTTATATAAAATGCCATGGAAACATACAACACACTAAGCGAAGCTATCCAGGCTTTAAAAAAACAAGGTTATTCCCTTGATTTCAACCTGAAGGAAACCTGCCTGGAATGCAGTGAAGGAAAACATAAACTCACACATGAGGATTTCGTCGTTGACAAGTTTTTCCGGTTTGATACAGATGAGGATCCCGCAGATCAATCCATCCTCTATGCCATTTCATCGGTGAAACACGATGTGAAAGGCTTGCTTGTTAATGGATTCGGTCGTTTCAGTGACCCTGTGGCCAATGAGCTTCTCGAAAAGCTGAAGGTTCATTAATCGGCATTTACCCAGCGTTTCAGAAAATCAGCGTCGTCACTGATCCTACCAACAACACGATAGTTTGATTTGGCCAGGACCGACGATTCACAGATTTTATCCTTCACCACCTTAAACGGAAACCACCCGGTAGAGTGAATAAAAAAATGCTCTTCTCCGCTGAACCACAGAAAGCCTGTGTGATTATCGAGCCCCACGATATAAAGCCCATCGCCTTTTTTTGCCAGCTTATTTTCAAAGTCAGCGAGCGACATCCCTGACAGATGATAAATATAGGGTTTCGTGGTTAAACTGCGGATCATCTCTTCCGATGCGCATTGCGCCATTTTCACCCGGTTAATGGGTACACCCATATCGCGCAGGGTTGTAGTTACAAAATATCCGCAGGCTATACTTCCCGTTTGCGGGGTTTCGGTTGTTCCGTTGAAATCCCATTTGGTACCATACCAATACGCAAACACCCGCTTGCTGATCTGTTGCATAAACTTCGATTTGAGCTGCTGCACCCCGGCAACATGGCTTCGTAATGCCATACGCTCGGCACGAATCGTATCAAGTTCGGCCCGGTAGTATTTCGGATCATGAAACGGTTCCTTGCTATCCATCAGGTGATGATAAAACCAATAGCCCGCTCCGGCCAATATAACCAGCGAAATCCAGACGATATACTTCTTCTTTTTCAATGCCCTTATTATAACAAAGATACTCCCCGGTTCTCAGTCTCTCTGCTCAAGCCTGAAGACTTACACATACTCTCATGTGTATAACGCACAGAACGCTTACAGATCACGAAAAAAAGTTAAATAAATTGTGACGAAATGGATTTTACGCGTTATTTGTAAAGGCTATGTGCCTTGTCCTTTCTATTATGTTTAAAATAATCCGGATATGATTACAAAACGACTTTTTCTTCAGTTTGGTGTTTGTTTAATAGTCTCTGCACTGGCGGTATCGTGCAGCAATGGCAAACCCGATGATACTGCTACCGTTGCAACACCCCTCAAAAGCACACAAACTCCGGAAGACACCAGCGCCCCGGAATTCCATTACCAGTTCAGCAATGAAGCCAAAGCGTTCAGCCTCCAGGGAAGTAGAGCCCGGGAAATTTATTTAGCGAGCGGCACCCATATTGAGATCCCTGAAAATTGTTTTGTAGATGCGGCCGGTAAAAGAATCATCGGTACTGTCGATCTGAGTTTTGAGGAGTTTCTGACTCCCGGCAGCATCATTACATCGCAGATCAGCATGAAATACGATTCGGCAGGTACAAGTTCCGATTTTGAATCGGCCGGAATGTTCAGGATCGGCGCCACACAAAACGGCCAGGAGGTTTATATTGCCCCGGGGAAAACCATTCGTGTATCCCTGGCCACCGTAGATACCGATAAAGGCTACAAATCCTATTACTCTACACACGACGGCAGCGACTGGAGTTATCTCGACAAATCGAAACCCGTACCGAATGAGAAAAAAAAGGAAAGCATCGCAGCGGCAAAAGATGTTCTTGCCAATACCCCGAAGCCTATGAAGCCTATTGCCTATTCAGCCAATGGCAAGTATTTCGATCTGAACCTGAGCCTTGCCTATACCTCTGATCTGAAAAGCCTGCTGGGTGTTGTCTGGGAATATGCCGGCGACAACAAAAAGAACGACCCGGCTCAGAATAAATCACAATATGGTAAAGACTGGGATTTTGTAAATATAATACCGGCCGAGGGCAGCAAGCGCGGTGTATACGACATCGTATTGCAGAATAAAGACACAACCGTGAAAACCACAGCACGTCCGGTTTTCAGAGGGGCTGTACTGGATGCTGAAAATGAATTATTCACAGCAGAACTCGGCGAATTTAATAAACGCATGGCGGCTGCGCGGCAGGAACAGGAACAGGCCATTGCAGAAGCCTCGTTTCTCCGTGTCATCAATATTAAAAACATGGGGCTATACAATTACGATCGTCAATACCACAACTCAGACGCAATTCCGATCCTTGCCAATTTCAACTTTGGTGCGGATAGTCTGAAAAAATATCCGATCTCCGTTTTCCTGATTACCGGCAATGGCATGGCTGTCATCAAATACCCGCCACATGACTGGGAAAAATTCATGTATGTCAGAAAAGACATCAATAAACTGATTGCTATTCTTCCGAACCAGGAAATCTGTACCCTCACCGCTAAAGAGTTTGCGCATGAGGCGCCTGTATTCCCCGTTGACAAGCCCGGCAAGTATACATTCAAACTGAATCACACCGGTGTGATGGCAAGCAGCGCTAAAGACATTGATAAGATCATAAGCGGTTTATAAATATGCTGCGTCATATTCTTTCATGTACCTTCCTTTTCATTCTCTGCACTCCCTTGTTTTCACAAAAGGGAAAATCGTTTCATGAACCGTCGGAAACACAAGTACCAACGTATGCCTTTATCAGCAGGCACGGTAGCGTTTATGGATTAGGCGATAGCAGTGGCTGGTTCAAAAACAGCCCGACCGGCGATAGTATTTTTCATCTGGGTAATTTTCATTTTGCCGTACGGAATTCAAATGGCCGATACGATGTATACAACCTTTCATTTCAAAAAATCGAGCAAAATTGCAAAATCCCCAAACTGGCCTGGTTCTATATCATTGCTGAAGACTCTGGTGGCGTCCGCTTTTTGAATATTCTCACAGAGACGAAAAGCCCTGGCTTCGACAGCATTTATATTTCCGATAATTATGCCTGGCTTTATAAAAACGGGAAGCAGGGTATCAAAAATCTGAATTGGCCAAACGACAGTTTAATACTGCCCCTGTACGACAGAGTTGGCCTCTACCACGACGGCATTTTACTGATCCGGAACAATAAGCTTGGCTGGCTGGGCTCTGTAAACATACCCCTTGTTTACGACCACATTTATATGGAACGGCCTGATGTTATGGCTGCTGCCGATAACAACGGAACTACGTATTACTCGCTCTCAAGCCATGAAAAGCTCAACGCTCTGCCGACAGACAGTGTGGTGTTCTACGACCACCATTATAAACGCGTGAGGGGAAACAGGCAAAGTCTTTTTGCGTTGAGTGACAACAGCCTCATTGCTGAAATAGATAAATACAGTATTCACCCTTTCTCTTTTGATCACTCCACGTTTAGCAATGATTATTGCATTGTTTCCAATGATTCGCTGTGTGCCCTTTACAGGCACGGACAGTTTCTCACCGGTTTCGAATACGAGAATATTCTGGACGATTCTCCCATTGCACCTCCCTACTTCCGTATGGTGCAGCATGGACAGATTGGCCTGATTGATGAACACGGGAATATTATTTTAAAGCCGCAGTATAGTGATATATCCTGGAGTGCGGGCAACGTATACGAAGTCAGGAAAGGCAATCTGCTAGGCCTCGTGGCAACAAATGATGAGTCCATCATGCCCATTGAGTACAGCTACATCAACTTATACCAGAACCGTTATGCAACGGTTTCAAAAGATGACCGTCACTTTGGTTTGTTCGATTACAATGCCAGGCAATTGGTGATACCCTGTAAATATGATGACATTACCGTTGGCTCAACATTTATACTCACACGGCGACTCAACCTGTTTGATGTTTATTACAAAGGAAAAACGGTATTGAGCGATGTGTATGATGCACAGATTCATAAAAACACAGCTAAAGGGTATAAGGATGGGAAAATTTTTATCGGGTATGTGAAAGATGAAACATGGGAAGTGGACAGTTATGAAATTCCAAGCTATAAAATAACCAACAGGGATAAGGATCAATCACTCCTGAGCGGTACCCTGTCTCAAACCGTTGAAATGTATGATTACGCCAGTGGAAAATGGGGGTATTATAATATTCCATCCCAGGGCTGGAGCAAACATCCTGTGGCGCACAGCGGCGATAGTCCGGATGACGTGCGACTCCTGCCGCTTTACTTCGACTCTGTAAAAACCTGCCTGGGCATTAACTTCAAAATAAGAAAAGGCCTGGTTCCGCTCTCGTATGAATACAAGCGTAGCAATGCGTCGAGCTGGTTAGACATCTACCCATACTGGTATCGCGACGACGGCAATAACGCACGCTCCTACAGACTTTCGCCGGTGTATTTTACAGAACCCGGCAAAGGCGTTGCCTGGAACGAAAGCCGGAAATACATCATGAGTGCCGCATTCCCCGGAATTTCAAACCGCGCCGTGTATACCGAAGGCGGAACGCCTCAACTCACAGACAAAGGCGATATTTCTTTAAGCGATTATATCTGCCGCTTATCTGTAGACGGTTGTACACATCCCCAATCCATTGCAGACTATGAAAAATTGCTTGATCCCCGGCTTGCTGTGATTATCGTCGGAGGCCATGATCACATCCTGGACAGCAAGCGTGGTACCAAGGAGCATATCAGCTTAACCAATACCTACGACTGGGTTCATAAAACAGATCTGAACTACCCTATTATCAGGCAAAATGGCAAGTACGGCTTGTTGTCAGACTCAGCAACATTTATTCTTAATCCTGTGTACGAAAGCCTGGAATCGTTCCCGATCCCCGGTGATATTGTTTACAAAGTGGGGGTCCGCTCCACAGCCTACCGCGTTTTCAACCCGCAGACACACCGTTTATCCGCACTTATTGATCCGGTAATAGATTACAAAGACGAACTACTTGTTGTGAAGTGCGGCGACAGGAAAAAAGCGGTTATGAATCCCGATCTTGACACCCTGGCCACCACCTCTGATTCAGTCTCATTACTTGGCCATAATTACTTCACCATCCGGGAAACATCCGGCACAGCCGTTTACCACGGCACGAAAAAGCTCTTCACGCATACCCAGCAAACAACATCCGTGATCAATGCCAACTTTTTTCTGATCCAGGGAATGGATGGTTATATGGTATTGTCGGCCGGCGGCGACACACTCCTCAAAAGCCGGCAACTCATCGAATGCCCTTTCGGAAACGATAACTTTCTCCTGAACTGCGGCAATAAACATCATCTATACAGCGCATCAGGAAAACTGATCGGCGAATTTGAAAAAACGCCCTATGAGTTTAATGAATCCGGAGATCTTGTTATTCGGGAAAAAGAAAATGTACGTGTATACCTGCACAACAAGTCAACGGCTCTAAAACATCCCGGGAAATTTGTGAACCTGACAACTAAATACCTGACAGTAAAATTCAATAAAACAGAAACCGTTTACAGCCTCACAGGTGAAACACTGGTTGCCGGAATTAAGAATACGAAAGCCTTGAATGCTGATTATTTTTCATATAAAAGCGGAAAGAAAAACATGCTGATGGATGTGAATGCGCGCAATCCGATCATCATAAAACAGCCGGTTACTGCAGTCATGGAAGATGGCTTTGATTACCTGGACATGAGCGGCACCACACAAACGATTCTTTTCTCTGCAGACCCCATAAACAAACCCTATATCACACACCGTGGCGATCTGTGTGGCCTGAACCTGAATGAAGGCGCTATGCAGACCAAAAACATTCTGCCCTGCAAATACTATAACATCAAATCATTTGGCAATTACTTCCTGGTACAGGATCATGTCGAATATAAATTATTCAGCATCTACACGCGCGCGTTCCTTTCGCCTGAATCGTATGATGCTGTATACCCTTACCTGGATTACATACAAACTTTCAAAAAGGGGAAAATAGCTTACCTGAAAGATTAAGTCCCTATTCCTTACGGACTGGTTTCGCCTTTTGTTTTGCCTGCTCTTCTGTGTAAAAAGCTTTGAAGGCTTTGAAGTCGCGCTGCACCTGATCGGCATACGTAAACGCAAAATCGATACACAGTGTTTTATGTTTCGCCTGTTTGGCAAAGGCCATGAGTTCATCGACTGTGGCCGATTACCTGTAGCCGGAGCTCCGGATCTGCGCCCAGGCCAATAGCTGCGCGGTATGTTCGATATAATTACCGAGATATTTTGTGTTGCGGCTCAGTGCATGCAGATCCATTTTATCTTCGGATGGTTGATGTTCCCGGATCACAAACCACTTCTTTTCCACAGACAACGAAGACAGATAGGCCACCGAACTGTCCTGCATACGCTTCTGAACAGCTACGATCCGGTCGGCATCGTTTTCAAACTGCAGTTTCTTTTTCGGAAAGTACGTTTGAACCGATGATGCAACAGCTTCTTTTACATCCAGAATATAATTCTTCGGGTATCCTTTCCCACTTACAAGCACGGCATAACGGTCCAACCCAAGGCTCCCGGTACCCGCTACCCGATAGGCAATGTCATGAATCCTGAAAAAACCGGCATCCTGTTTATTAGCCTTCACCCATTGCTTTACCGCCTCTTCAACGCGCCTGTATTCTTTACTGCTCAATTCAAAATACTTTACCTTGTCTATCTTTAATTTCAGTTTTCCTTTCACACGTGAAACTCTTTTACGAATGAAAGCATCTCTCTTCCGGGAGCTCAGGTGATCGAAATATGTTTTAATAATGCCGCTGCTGATGGCATATTCGATGCGGGATGCATGCCCCTGTCCGAGCTCGGTAAAATAATCGTTCATAAACCGGCTGCATAATTTCCGTAGTTCTTTCTCCCGGATACCGACCTCGCGGCAGGAAATGATAATACTTACCAGGAGCCGGGTTACGTCAAAGGCACAGGGTCCGAAATAGGCTTCATCAAAATCATTGATATCGAAATAAATGAGCCGGTTTGCAGACTTATAACTTCCAAAGTTTTCGAGATGCAGATCCCCGCAAAGCCAGGTAGACGGTGTTTTAAGCAGTGCAGGGTGTTTTGAAAAATCTTCATAAAAAATGTGAGCTGTTCCCCGGAAGAAACGGTATGCATTTTCAGTAAGCGCTTTGTATTTCAGCTGAACAAAATCACTACGGCGTGATCTGTTATACTTTTGAATTCGGTCTGCAATCGGTTTCATGCGTAATTTTATTAAATTTATACATTAATCCATTGACCCGAAAATAAATGTCTGAGAACCTGAACAACGATATAATCAAATTACTGGTAGCACTTCTGGTAGGTGCCGTCATTGGTGCCGAACGTGAATACAAATCGAAGGTTGTTGGTTTTCGCACAGTTATACTCATTACTCTTGGCTCATGCCTGTTTACAATTCTTTCAGGGATCATGGGCGGTGAAAAAGATCCTGCCAGGATTGCAGCAAACATTATAACCGGTATCGGTTTTCTCGGAGCCGGCGCTATTTTTAAAGAAGGTTCTACCGTAAAAGGAACCACTACTGCGGCAACTATATGGATCTCCGCAGCTATCGGTATGAGCATCGGGATGGGGCAATATGAGTTTGCCTTTCTGTCGCTTGGTATCGTGATGGTTGTATTGCTCGGATTCATGTGGTTTCAGAACATTATTGATAAAACCAACAGCAATAGAATTTATAAAATCACGGTTGTAGGACATAGCGATGCCAAGCGCAAGGAGCTTGAAAAACTGTTTACCGATTGTGAGCTGGATGCCGACTGCACCAGTTATATGAAGCGGAGCAATGAAATGATCCTGACCTATACAATCCGGGGTTCGCATGAAGAACATAAAAAACTGATCCGCCTCTTCTATGAGACCAGTCTCGTAGAATCGTTCGAATGCTGATGCATTTATAATCCCCCTCATTTCCCATATAGTATTTCCCGGCGGTTCAAAACCGGAATATATCCCGTTTTGGGAAACATCCCCATTATTCCCCTGCTCTTAATTTACTAACAATCAATGAAATAAATCTAATGGCCCCGGCTTTGCCATGAAATGACCAGAACGGGATCATTTTAAAATCAAAAGCCATGAAACAACGTCTACTTCTCATCACACTTTTATATGTGTTTCAACTCAGCATTCATGCTCAAACAACCTATACCGAATCATTCGATGGTACTGGTTTTGTGCCAGGCGGCTGGACAGATTTACTGATTTCCGGAAGCAACACCTGGAGTCGCGTTACCGCAGGTACCTCGCCTACGCAGGCTACTCACAGCGGAGCGGGTGAAGCCATGTTCAATTCATTCAGTGCCAACAGTGGTGTCAGAGCCCTCGTAACACCTGCTATTGATTATGGTGCCAGAGGGGCAGCAACCGCCACCGTTAGTTTCTGGATGTATCGCGAAAACGGTTACAACACAACCGCCGATAAAATTGATGTTTATGTAAATACATCGGTAAGCCTTACAGGAGCAACCCTGCTGGGCACTGTAAACCGTGCGCGGGGCCTGGCTCCCACTGCTACATCCAATGGCTGGTTCCAATACAGCTATACCATTCCGGCAACATATACCTCCAATATCAACTATATTATATTCAAAGCCACCAGTGCCTACGGAAATAACATATTTATCGACGATGTTTCCTGGAATGCGTTTCCGCCGGCAACAGATATTTCATGCATGACACTTGTAAGCCCGAATGGCAATTTCAATTGTTTCGGAAATAATCAAACAGTTTCCTTACAGGTAAAAAACACCGGTACCTCTACGCTCAATTTTTCCACAAATCCCATGACTGTCAGCTCAAATGTGAGCATGCCTGTTTCCATTGGTTCTACAGCTTCAGCAACAGCATCTGTCACCATAAATAGTGGCACACTGGCGGTGAATGCAGTGCAAACAGTGGTCGTAACAACAAGCCTGAGTATGACCACAAATGGCACATACACATTTAATGCCTCCGCTACCGTCAGTGGTGACGGAAATACATACAACAACGCCATGCCCGCCACGAGCATTATTGTATCAAAGGTTAATTCATTTCCACATCAAACAGACTTCAGTGTGTTGCCTGATCCTGTTTTCCTGGTGCAACAAGTCAGCGGTACAGGTTCCTGGTCTAACGTTACAACCGGTAATCTCAGTAACCCCACACTGGTCCCGGTTATGAACTCAGCAAATGGCTTTGCGTATTTCAACAGCTATTCGTTTTCATCGGGTACTGTTTCAAACCTGGTGACTCCAAACTACGACATGACAACACTCAGCAGTCCACAATTGGATCTGTGGGTATCCCAGGATAACGGCTGGTCGGGTTATAACGACAAACTCGACATTCTCGTATCCACAAACGGTGGTACTACCTGGAGCTCGTCGCTTATGACCATTGCCCGCTATAACACCGCATACTCAACCCCGGGCTGGAAACTCTTTACACTTTCTCTCGCTGCCTATGCAGGCAACCCATGTGTTCGTATTGCTATACAGGGTACGAGCGCATACGGCAATAACATAGCCATCGATTACATGAAAGTATATGACCTCGCCGGTGTATTGCCTGTGAAGCTGACCGATTTCAAAGGTGAAGCACTATCCGAAAACGAAAATAAACTTACCTGGATTACAGCGTCCGAAGAAAACACAAAAACCTTTTTATTGCAACGCTCTGAGGATGGCATCAATTTCAACACGATCCATAGTGAAGCTGCAGTTGGTGGCGTAAACGGGCACACATACCATTTTACCGATATACTCACCGAACAAACGTCCGTTTACTACTACCGCCTGACGTCTATCGATTACGATAACAGCTCGCAGTCCTTTAAAATCATTGATATTGAACACACCACTAAAACAGGTTCTACGGCCAGCATATTTCCGAATCCATCAGAAGGCATTGCGCACATTCGCTACGAAAGTGCCAGTGATGAGACCCTGACAATCATAATTATGGATATGAAAGGGAATACGGTCCTGGAAAAAGCCTGTGACTTTACAAGAGGCAGCAATGTAGTTGTATTGGATCTAACAAAAGAACAATCCGGCCTCTATTACATCCGTCTTACAGATGCTACAGATGGCTCAAACAAAGGGCTTTTGAAATGGCTTAAAAACTAAAACAGGGAGTTACTTTTCCAAAACAGGAATCCAGATATCCTCTTCCGAATCGGGACTTGTATTGCTGTACTTCTCTCCCATAATTTCGAAATGTGGTCTCTGCATATCTAATGTATACGCTGAGGCAGGCAACCACACCTTGAAAATAAAATCAAAGGTTTCACGAAAATTCTGTAGCAGGCCCTTGTAGAGAAATACAGCATAAAGTCCACCGGGTATTGTATAGGTTTCCATACCATCCGGAACTTTGCCAACGGTTGTTACTTCAACGGCAGCCCACTTATCAAAAAAAGTAAGCGGCGTGAATTGCCGGAAATCGAGCCCATGGTCATACACTGATATCGAAACCAGTTCATTTCCTTTTACATGTTCTATATCGCGACGGCGTGGCATAAATCCCCTCCACAATTCCTGTGTTTTATGATTGGCGAGATTCATATGAACCTTCATGCCTATAACCTGTCGGCTTTCGATACGCTCAATGCGTGGTTGCAAATTCATTTTTACACAAATGGTTCCTCTTATTCTTTGATGATTCTGGACTGCCCTGTAACCTGTCCGTTCTGTACGCACCTGAAAATGTATATACCCTGACTGAAAGCACTCATGTCTATTGACGTTGTGGCAGCATGCAATTCACTTTCCTCGATCAGCTGACCAAAGGCATTGTAGATGCTTAACCTTGCATTTTCATAGTGAGGAAGATGCAACGTAACGGCATTGCCGGCGGGATTCGGATACACATCCAGCGTGTTAGTCAGAGGCTTCTGCTCCTGAATGCCGGCTGCCGCACCGGGAAGTAATGTTACAGGCATAATGGCTTCTACGCTATCGTTGAAATTATTTTTAACGGTTAATTTCAATAAGTAGTTTCCGCTGCCGAGTCCATTGGTATTCCAGCTTGCAATAGTACCATGATGAATCTCCTGCAGGGAATCTTTTACGATTCTGATCCAGGCACTTGATGAGGGTGCCTGATAATATATACTGTATTTCGCAAAGTCCATCCAGCCTGTTCCCGCAGGTCCCCAATCGATCCAGGCGGAACCCAAAACCGGCACGTGCATATTGGTGTAAGTTGTATCAGGCCCTTCTGCTTTGGCCATCCAGGCTGTCGCTGCTTCGTATGCCACAGGATCGGCCATGCAATTGCTCTGCACACATACCATCACGCTTTTGCCAATGGCCTGTGGTGCCGAAAAAGGGGTGTAACCATAATCCAGAACAAAAAAACCGTTGCGCTCACTTCGCGCATAGGAATATACACTTGCTCCAAATGTGAAAATACTGCTGGAGTCTGTAGCCCAGTAATAGCCTCCGCTACCATCCAACAGAAAAGGAATCGTTGACAATACACTCGACCGGGCCTGCGTCCCAATCTCGCCAACCTGCACACTATCGACATCGATATGTGAATGATCAAATACGTAAAGGCTCCATGTCTGTACCTGGCTATTGATCAGATGCAGGTTTCTGTCGGCCAGCGGGGCTACAAAATTGGTATAACCCGAATTGTCGTACAGGCGCGACACCTGAACGGTGTCATTATGTTGAAACCACACGCCGATAGCCCGTATTTTTGAATTGGAAATAGTAACATCAGAGCCATTTACAGGCATCATAGCCCACATCACATCATGGCAGCTATCGGCATTTACCTGGTATTCGATACCATGTATACCCGAAATACTGTGATTGAAATGGTAATTATAAACTGTATCACCATTCGGGAAAGCAAAATTGATCAGGGCCGTATCCGGAAACTGGTGCCATAGCAGAAGCGTATCCGTGTGTTTGAAATTCGTTGTGCAACTATCGCTCAGAATATATTCTCCGGCCTGGTTGCAGCCATTGATACTGAGTACAGCCTTGTTGGTAAGACCGCAGGTTGTCCAGTCGCGCTGATGCACCTGGTTCATGGTGACATGCGCATCATTGGCAATAACAAGATTATGCGACATCCCGCTGTAATCGAAAGAGCAATGACGAATGGTTACAGAACCGTTTTGCACGGCCAGTAAAGAACGCTGATAAAAATACTGTTGCGGAAATGTGAGTGATGAGGAGTCAGCGATCATTTGTCCGTTCTGAAATACATACACATCGCCGCTATCGATCACTGTAGCGTGTTTAATAAGCAATACGCCATTGCCCATCACAAGAATAGGGCCACTGTGTGTCCAGTATCCGGTGATCTTCAGGGTGTCGTTGGGAGTGTACCCTACCACAATGGTATCGTGCAACTGCAGCCAGCTGGTGCCTGCCACTTTTTTTACGCCGTTTTGTTTCAGATCATCCAATCTCTTGAGCAGTGGCCAGATGCTGTTGCCCTGGGCTGCCTGCCCCATTTGCTTTTGGTGAACCTGTGGCGATACCGTCGGGTACTTTTCTGTGACCTGTTTCGAAGCCAGGTTCAATTGAGCCTGAGGAAATCTTTTGCTATTTTGTTGCGCAGAAAGAATAGCACACAACATCAGGAAACAAAAAATAAAACGGGATGATTTCATGTTTGAAGGTTTATATTCAAAGGTAGTTTTTTTCACATAAACACTTATAGGTTTTTATTCACCCGGAGATATTCTGTATTCAAAACATATGAGATTCTCTGACCATTATTGTAATGTATCTGCACCACAAATACTCCAAATAGCTCCTGTGATGCCTCATTAAAGGCATATAAACCTGGCTTCGCCAAAACAAAGTATGATCAAAGTCATATTTCAAGATGAGTATTTACAAAACAAACACATCTCTTGTCCGTAGCTTTGATAAATAGGGGAAAACCGTATTTACACCTGAAATTATGATAGCCAAAAGTTCTTCACTTCTCAGGAAATTGCTCATACTGTATTTGGTATTTGCGGGGCTTCATTATGCCAGAAGTTTTCTGATGCCCCTTACGATTAGTACCGTGCTTGCAACCCTCTTCCTGCCTTTCTGCAAATGGCTTGAAAGCCATAAGGTCCCGCGTGGTCTGGCAGCATTTATATGTTTGTTGATATTGGTATTGTTCGGCGGCGGGGTTGGATGGCTGCTTGGCTGGGAAATTTCTCAACTTACCGGCGACATAACAGAACTAAAGCGCAAAATTCTGGAAGTGAGTCATGGTTTCCAGACCATGGTTATGCAATACACAGGCCTTTCTGCCGAAAGGCAATCAGAAATGATAAAAAACCAGGAATCCAGTCTTAGTGACTTTATTCCCATTATGGCGGGTTCTTTATTATATACTATAACAAACACCATACTATCACTGGTTTATATATTTTTTCTGCTTTATTACAGAGATCACATCCGCCGTTTTCTCATGAAACTTGCCCCGATGTCTCAGCAGACCGAAATGACCCAGATTATTCAGGGAGCCGCCCGTGTATCGCAACAATATCTCGTAGGGCTTGCCAAAATGATCGCCTGCTTGTGGGTGATGTACAGTATAGGGTTTGGCATATTGGGGGTACATCACTTTCTTTTCTTCGCCATTTTGTGCGGACTTCTTGAAATTGTACCATTCATCGGAAACATTACTGGCACCACACTCACTATATTGATTTCCTCGGTTGAAGGTGCCAGTCTCCCCATGTTAGCCGGTATCGCCTGTGTTTATGGTACTGTACAGTTTTTCCAGGGCTGGGTTCTTGAACCACTTATTGTTGGCCCCCAGGTAAAAATAAATCCGTTATTCACAATTATCGCGGTTGTTGTCGGCGAGCTTGTATGGGGCATTCCGGGCATTTTTCTGGCTATACCAATCACTGCCATGTTTAAAATTATTTCAGACCACATCGAACACCTTAAACCCTATGGTTTCCTGATTGGAGATATTGAAGCTACCAATAAACAAAACTGGCTGACTGAAAAAATAGAAAACTGGCGGCAGAAATAGTATGCACGTCCGAAAAGCCGGGTTGTAGATTTACTTCTGTTTACACTATCCTCAAAAAACATGAATATGCTTCCACACATTTTAAAACTGGCAGCCGGCGTTGGCTTGTTTATGTTTGCTGCGTATCTGTTAGAGGAATCGTTGAAAAACCTTTCAGGAAGACAATTCAAAATATTTTTGCAGCGCATCACCCGAAACACTCCCGGCGCCATTGCAGGCGGTGCCGTTGTAACCGGAGTACTCCAGAGTAGCACCATGGTTATATTGATGGTACTGGCATTCGTTGGTGCAGGTGTATTCACCTTAGAAAATGCAATGGCCATTATACTTGGTGCTAATCTTGGAACCACTCTCGATAGTTGGCTCGTTGCAACTGCGGGTTTTAAAATAAATATAGAAGTTGCTGCCTATCCGGCCGTATGTGTAGGAGGTTTACTTCTGATTTTATTTGGTAACCGTAAAACGTTGAAATTCGCCTCTTATTTCATTTTTGGTTTTGGTCTTTTGTTTATCGGACTTTCTTTTATGAAAACGGCACTGGAAGAACAGGTGAAAGTTTTTGATTTTGAACGCTATTCGGACATGCCTCCGTTTATTTTTATGCTGATCGGCTTTGGATTAACCCTCCTGGTACAGTCCAGTTCAGTGACCATGGCCCTTGCTCTCAGTGCCTTACACGCCGGTGCACTTCATTTTCCGTCGGCGGTATTAGTCGTATTAGGTTCAGAAACCGGCACTACCATTAAAATTATGTTGACGGCGCTGCATGGTAATGCCACAAAAAAAAGAATTGTTACAGGCAATTTTCTTTACAACCTCTGCATGACTCTGCTTGCTTTTATTTTCATGAAACCCACATTATGGCTGATCACTTCCGGCTTCAACATCCATGATCCCCTCATCGGGCTCGTAACGTTTTCCACACTTGTTAACCTCGTCGGAATCATTTTATTTGCACCATTTTTGAGAGGATTTGTGGGCTTTCTGGAAAACCGTTTTACCCATACAGCCACATCTAATGTGGCATTCATCGATCATGCCAATATTCATGAACCTGAGCTCGCCCTTGAATTATTCCATAAAGAAACCGCATTTTTCCTCCATAATTCCATGCTTTTCAATATGTCTCTGCTCGAATTGGAAACCACGCAACTGGTGTCGAACAATGAATTCACAAAAATAAATGAGGAGCGCCATTTTTTTTCGATGCCTGTTGAAGCAAAGTATGAGTTCCTGAAACAACTACAGGGAGAACTTCAGACTTTTTATCTCAAATTAAGATCTGCTCTTCATGAGTCGCAGAATTCATCTCTGGATCAATATGCCGCCGCTGTGCGAAATTCCATGTATTCAAGCAAATGCATGAAAGATATTATATCGAATCTGAATAATCTGCGGCAATCCTCCAAAGACATTAAGTATGATTTTTTTCTGAAACAAAAGGCTGAAACCGGGCATTTATACGACACATTGAGAACACTCTGCAATGAAAAACATGAGCCTACTCACGAAACATTCAGGCATATACTTTCCGATATGCAGTACAATTACAATGAATCGCTCCACCGTTTTTATAAAGAATTATATGAGTCTCCCATTGAAAGTCTTGACATCACTGTTCTTCTGAATTTCAATCGTGAACTCTATGCCTCTAACAAAGCAATGCTTATGGCCGTAAAAGACTTTCTGTCAGATGAAAAAACTGTACTCACTATTTCTGAGATGTCAGCTGAAGATCATGGCAATGCATGAAAAACGTAAAGTGATTAATGGGTGAATCTACCTCTTAAACAACTCCTTCAGGTCACAAAGGTATTGCGTCATCTCTTTTGTGAAGTTATCCAGGTCATCAATGGAACTTTTCAGATAACCCTGCACGAGTTTCAGCTCTTCTTTCGAAATATTATCCGCGTCCAGCATGCTTAGCCCTTTCATAGCAGTAAGCGGGCTCCGCACCCGGTGAGATGTCATAAACAAAAGATCTTCGAGCGACTTTATATACTCCGCTCTCTTTTCTTCCAGCTCCTTTTTCTCAGTGATGATCAGGCGCAGAGAAAGGTATTGTATGCCTGCGTCGAGCTTCACGGGTATAATAACAGTGTCTACCCAATAATAGGTTCCCGATTTGGTGCGGTTACGTACCTCTCCGTTCCATATTTTACCTGCCTTGATGGTTTTCCAAAGGTCTGCGAAGAAACCATCAGGATGGTAGCCCGAATTGATGATGTTGTGACTCTTGCCAACGAGTTCTTTCCTGCTGAATTGCGACACTTCACAGAATTTATCATTGACATATACAATGCGACCACTGGCATCTGTAATAGATGTAATGATATTGACATCTATTGCTTTTTTATAGCACTCCAGCCAATATAATGGATCGGCGTCATCATTGGGGGAATTTTTCATATAACTCAGGGTTAAGTGAATGTAATTTTTTTCGCATGGAGACCAGCATCGCTGCAGCATGTTATAATATATAATAATGCATAAAATACTATGATTTAAATCACATGCATGGCCCGAAAAGCTGGCTACTTTTGAATCATGACAACAGATTTTGGAGATTGCATGTCATGCAAATCGTTTTCAAAAAGTGCTTTTTCCTGTTTCGAACGGGGGAGTGTTTCCAAACTGATTAATGGAAACTCTGTTTCGATACACTATAAAAAAGGCCAGGAAATATACAATGAAGGCGCGCTGGCAAAAGGTGTATTTTGTATCCAACAGGGAAAAGCAAAAGTCTACAAGAAATGCCCCGACCGGAATATGACTATTGGTTTGGCGGGTAATTCAGATTTGCTGGGCTATCATGCATTGTTCAATAGCGGTCATTATAAAAACTCAGCAGCCTGCCTCGAAGACTCCCACATCTGTTTCATACCAAAGAAAACATTCCTTAACCTGATGGCTTCAAATCCCGACATGTTTCATTATGTGATGCGACACAGCAGTCAGGAAAACAACAGACTATCCGACATGGTGCGCGACCTGAAATGTAAAAACATGCTGAGCCGTGTAGCGCGGTCGCTTGTTACTGTATCCGAGAAGTACGGTTTTGACAATGCTCATTGCCTCAATGTGACACTGACACGTAAAGACATTGCAGAGTTATCCGGCACAACAACGGCATCAGCTATCCGGATCCTGAACGATCTGAAGAAAGAAAAAGTCATTGGCTTCCATAATAAACGCATCCGGATCCAGGATGTCAATAAACTGATGCGCTACAACCACGCCAATTGATTATAAAACAACAAACGAAGGTTTGACATTGGCAAGTGTCTGATATCATCGAATAACCGCTGAAAAAAGCATAATACAATCCGAAAAACGCTCGCCGCATTGAACCCGGGAAGTCTGATCTTTTCATGTTTCCCGGAACCGTTGCCTGCGAATTCTTATCTTCGTGTTAGAAAACACAAAGGATGTATACAAGGCTCATTTTTTTCTTTTTCACAGCATACACAGCCGCTTTGAATGCCCAGAACCAGTTGTGGGCCATGACCAATGAAGGCGGGCAAAACGGGCTTGGTACCATTTTCAATACCGATGCAGGAGGTAATAATCAAAATACCTTGTACAGCTTTGCGCAAACAGACGGTGCAAAACCGCTCTATACAGATTTTATCCAGGCAAACAATGGCCTCTTATATGGTGTAACCTACCGCGGCGGGGCAAAAGACATTGGTGTTTTCTTTGAATACAATCCATTAACCCTTAACTACACTAAAAAATTTGACTTCGACAGTGCCAATGGCAGCAAACCCCTCGGTTCATTGATCCAGGCCAGCGATGGCATGCTCTATGGCATGACTTTAAAAGGTGGTGCCAACGACAAAGGCGTACTGTTTCAATATAATCCTTCAAGCTCCGCTTACTCTAAAAAATTTGATTTCAGTCTGAACGATGGGTGTTACCCGCATGGCACATTGTTACAGCTCAACGACAGCCTGCTCTATGGTATGACATCGCAGGGAGGCGCAAACAACAAAGGAGTTATTTTTCAATATAATCTGCTGACATCTGTGTGTACAAAGAAGTTTGATTTCGATAGTATCCGTGGCAGTTATCCGCTTGGCTCATTGATGAAAGCCGGTGATGGCATGTTGTATGGGATGAGTTCCGGGGGCGGCACCTACAATCTGGGCGTGCTATTTCAGTTCGACCCAATAAGTGCGGGCTGCGCAAAAAAATTTGAGTTCAGTGGCCCGGCCGATGGCAGCACGCCTCTTGGATTTTTGTTGCAGGCCAGTGACGGCAAGCTCTACGGCATGACCAACCATGGGGGCCTATACGACAAAGGGGTGCTGTTTCAATTTGATTACAACAACAATGCGTTTACAAAAAAACTCGATTTCGACAGTATCCACGGAAGTTATCCTTTTGGTTCATTGCTGCAGGCCGGTAATCAGATGCTTTACGGCATGACCCGTCTCGGGGGTGCTTACGATTCGGGTGTACTGTTTCAGTTCGATCCGGTGAGTGGCACACTTACTAAAAAACTCGATTTCAATATAACGAATGGCGCTCATCCTTATGGCAACCTCATCCAGGTAAATCCACAGCTGGCGGGAATCAGCAACGCTTCCGAAACAGGAAATGCAATCACTATCTTCCCCAACCCCTGCCACGGAAGCTTCAGCATACATGGCGCACAGGCCGGCTTATATGCTATTACTAATATGCTTGACCAAACTGTACTTTCTTTTGATATAAAAGCCGGTGAAATAAAAAACATCGATGGCCTCGAAGACGGCCTGTACTTTATTACAGATCAACGCACGCACAAGCTGTTTCAGAAAATTGTGGTGGTGAGATAAATTGTTAATTCTTCTTGGAATTAAAAATCACTGCAGAACACCGTGATTGCATTTCAATTTTTACAAAAAACAAAAACCGCCGGTGTTACCGGCGGTTTCAATGGTAGCGGGAGATGGATTCGAACCAACGACCTTTGGGTTATGAGCCCAAATATTTGCGATCCTATTAGAACCTATGAAAACCTATTTAGTCTGTAAATCAACAATATAAAGCATTTCTGTACAGTCAATGTTTTTCAAAATTAGTCAAAAAAATCCCATTTGTTTTACCTATGTTTTACCTATTTCGTATATTTGAAAAAAATCTTGATATGGCTACGAGTAAAGTAATGCTATGGAAATACAAAGTGAATAAGGAAGGTTTATACCCAATTGTATTGAGGATTATTAAAGACAGGAAACCAAAGTATATCTATTTGGGACCGTATGTAACCGAAAATGATTGGGATAATGTCAATTATGAGGTAAAAAAATCGCATCCTAATTCTAAAAGGATTAATAACCTTATTCTTAAAAAGAAGGCTGAGGCAAGCGACATTTTACTAGAGGCTGATTCAAATAACAGAGTTATTTCATCGACACAGGTCAAGAAAATAATCAAAAAGGGCAACAAGTCTATTTCCTTTTTTCAGGTATTTCAGGAACGATATAATGACTACATCAAATTAGAAAAATTCAGTGTTGCTTTTTCTGATGAATCTAACATAAGGAATTTCAAAGAATTCCTAAATAATGAAGATATTTCGCTTTCCGAAATAACAGAAAGCCTTTTGAACAAGTTTGTTATTTTCCTTAGCACGAAGGAAAACAAGAAAAAACAACCTTATAGCAGTAGGACAATAACGAACCATTTAATCCTTATCAGAACGATCTATAATAAAGCTATTACCGATGGGTTAATTGACAGAAAGAATTACCCTTTTGGAAAAGGAAAGATAAAGATAAAATTACCGGAAAGTAATAAAATAGGTTTGGAGGCACAGGAAGTCAAAGGAATTAATGATCTTAAGTTAGAGGTAGGTACTTCTATTTTTCATGCAAAAAACAAATGGCTGTTCTCCTTTTACTTTGCTGGGATGAGAATATCTGATGTTTTAATGGCCACCTGGAATAATTTTATAAATGGCCGTTACTATTATACAATGGGCAAGAATAAAAAAGTGGTTTCGGTTAAAATACCAGATCAGATAATAGAAATTCTCGCATACTATGAAAAGGATAAACGTCATGATGAAGATTTTATTTTTCCAGACATGAAAACAGCAAACTTAGAGGATAAGAGGGATGTATATAGAAAACTAAATACTGCAACAAAAAACACGAACGAACAGCTGGAAAAAATCGGTAATATGATTAAAACTAAAAAGAAAATCACTAACCATAATGCAAGGCATTCGTTCGGGAATATAGCCGGTGACAAAATTTCTCCTCAAATGCTCCAAAAACTATACCGCCACACCGATATAAGAACCACAATGGGGTATCAGTCCAACTTCATTCATAAGAGTGCGGATGAGGCTTTAGATACTGTGGTTAGTCAGGTGGTTTAAGAAAATTAAATCGCAAGAGTCTTCTAGAAAATAAGAAGGTATGTAACCAAAGTCACTAAGCTTTGCCTTCATTAACCTGTGCGTTTCTTTCTTAATTACTTTCACAAAATCTCTTCCAAAATCCCTCATTTAGACTTATTTTTGCCGCACGTTCTGAACAATAAAAATTAGCGTATATCGCTTGCTCTGGTATAGAAAAACTGCGAATTTTTTGAAGATCCGCCAGCAACTGCGAAGGACGCCCAAAATGGGTGTGTCCTTTTCATTTATCTTGGTGGACCTGGGTCATTCGCAGTGCCCTCTGTACCTGGATAATGTTACAAGGTTGCACACCCTAACTTTACAGAGAGGGTATGTACTTAAAAAGGGCATACCCTTTTTTGTTAAAACATAAAGATGAGTTAACAATTTGCGTTTGGCAGGCTAAACAATAAGGTGTACTTTATAATAGTTTTCCGGGATGTTGTATGTGAATTAAACTAACTAACTTTTCGGATGTCTAAGTATATAAGTGAGGCGATTAAAAAACTATGAAACGATTGATAAATAGACAAAAGACGATCCTTGAGTTTATCAGGTCATGTGACGAGGCTCTCGCACAAGAACCTGGTAATATGGAGGTGATTCGATTGAGGGGACTGATGTATAATATTGCCGGAGAATATGACAAGGCCCTGACTGACTTTGAGCAGATTATCAAGGATAACCCAATGGATTCTTCAAGCTATTATTTAAAAAGCGATTGCCATTTTAATAAGGGAGAGTTTGACCTGGCCAAAAGGGATTACATGCGGGCTTTAAAAACGCAGTTCGAAACAAAATTCACGCACGAGGATATAAATAAAGCGATCATTCTCGACGATGAAGATCTCAATGATATTAAGACCATCATCGCGCATGAAAAGCAACAAGCCATCGATAAATACTTCAAGGGCGAAGCACCTACCGAGTAAGAGGTTTATATAACTCCAGCCATTCCAGGGCAGATTTACGATTCGTGAAAATCTTAATCGGAACCACAGGCTTATCCAAAATCAACCAGGCATTTCCTAAAAACTCATTGAGCTTATTGGTAGTAACCAAAGCTCCTGCCGTTATATAGTCCCAGGCATCTCTGCTTGCAAAATAACGCCGGACATCTGCATTCACATAAGGTAATTCACTACCCAGCTCGATAAAAAAGGGCATATTGATTTTGCCGAAAACTCTCTTTCGGTCCTGGACAATATCCATTGCTATTTTCAGGTCGATGAGATCCCGTTTTAATTTGCTGAACAAGATACCATCTTGCAGCCAGAAGGTTGAATGATAAAACGTAATTTGTTTTGATTCCATAAAGTTCAATAAACACCTTATTTCATAACATGAATACAAGCCGGTAAGACCACAAAACTATTTTGAGATTTTAATGAGCGACTAAACGCTCTGGGGCAAAGACAATCCAAAAGGAAGCTTGCCTTTCACTAACGGTTGATTCATTGGGTTATTGTCTTTGGGGTGTACACCTCAAACGAAAATATATACCTCAAGGTTACATGGATTTGAACGGTTTTGGAAAGAATAGTGGAGTTCTATTTTTCATCGAAACAAAAGTCCTGTTCGTCGCTGAAAACAGAATTTAAAAATTTTAGATGCACCGGTCACTAACAAAAATCAGCCTTGCGGAAAATGCGTTCCTTGCATTTTTTAAGACAACAGAATTAAACCGTGTAAATAATTTTACGAGGATCTATCTTTGCTCCCGATGGATCAGTCATGGTCAAATGCAAATGCGGCCCTGTGCTTTTTCCTGAGTTTCCGGAAAGAGCAATGACATCACCTTGTTTGACTTTATCGCCCTTTTTGACAAGCTGTTTTGAAAGGTGCGCATAACCTGTGCGATAGCCGTTAGTGTGCCGGATGATCACCTGGTTGCCACCATCCCCTCCGGAGTTTACTAAATCCACAACACCATCCATAGGACTTCTCACCTGGGTTCCAACCGGGACGGCCAGGTCAATACCGTTATGAAACTCTCCCTGCTTACCAGTCTTAGGGTCAGTTCTATATCCGAAACCACTGGTAATTTTTGCGCTTACCGGTTTTAACCAACCTGCTATTTTTCCTGAAGCCTGGTCAGAAAGGTTTTTTAATCTGTGGCGATAAGTGTGCAGGATAATTCCAATAGTAACAACTCCGGCAGTGATGCCAAGTCCACAATAAATTTGTTTTCTCGAGAGGTTCATGTTTTTAATTAGGCGAAAGAGGTTTTAAAGGCGTGTTTGTGATGGTATCGTCTGATGGCTATAAATGTTCCTACTCCCAAAGCGACCAGGGACAAAACAAGAATCACAGCACCCTTATGCCGCTTCACTGTTTTTTCAGGGTTAGCCAAAACACCTGCATACATGGTCACGAGTTTAGCTAGGCGGTTCATGTAACCTTTCTCATAGGTCATGCCTTTGAAAAAGTCTTTGCGGATCTGCGATAAGGTGCTGAAGAATTTGTTTTCAGGAAGGGCGTTAATCTTGTTCACTTCATCAGTGGACAAGTCAAAGGATTTGTATTCTTTCACTGTGCCTGGTCCCATGAGCTTGTTGATGGCTCTGCGGGTATGCAAGGGGCCAATACTGCCTGAACCGTAAACACTATCAAAGATCAGATGAGCTACCGCCTGGCTTTTAATCCGGTCGCCCTGAATGGGGTCCCAGAATTTTGTCTTAGCGATTTTCTGAGCCAGCTCCGGAGAGAGGTTTTTGATTTCCTGGATGGTCGGACAGCGGTGGAAGTAATCACCGTAAGCGATGGCCGAAATTCCGTATTTCGTTCCAATCAATTTACTGCCGGGCTTTCCTTTGGCCGGACAATAATTTGCTGCGTCGTTTGCTAACTGCTGATAACCACCTTCAAAACCTTCTGTTCCATTCCATATTTTAACAAAATCACCCATTCTCCTTTTTCCTGCTATGTGGCTCTGTGGAAAAAAAGCGATCGTAGAGCGACACAGAGGTGTGAACCGTTACCGCAATCAGGAAAACAGTATAGAGTACATTCATGAATTTGCTCTGCTGATTCATAGCTGGCTTATGGTTTTGTGAGCTCCTGAAGTTGGAAGCGGAGTTGTTGGTTTTCCTTTTCTACTTTTTCGACTTTACTTTCCAGTTCGGTAATGCGTGAGCGCTGGCTTTCGATTTGTTTCTTGAGCTCCTTGTTCTCATGCGCCACAATCTCCAGTTCCTTCACCCTTCTTTCCAAAGCCTGTGACCATTCCTGCCAGTTTCGAATGACGGAGGATTCAGTTTGCGCCTGGAGGTTTTTGAGTTCAAAGGCTTCTTTCTTGCGATTGGTATAGAGCCTTAGAAAAAATTCCAGCACATGCCAGAAGCCGGTGGCTCCGAATAGTATAGCGATCAATTTACCGTAGTCCATTTGTTTTGAATTTTATGTTTTAGAATCAGGATAAAGCGAATTTGGTTTGTGTAATAAAGATGGTTACCATTGCATGAAGGCTTCTCTCGATCATGCCATCCACGGCAATCACGATCTCATCCCCGTTGGGTAAAAACTGGATGGTTGGAAAGAAGCCAGGATCCTGCCGGGTGTCTCTTAAAGTCGGGTCTCCTCCTATCCAGGTTGCATTACCGATGCTGTTTTTCACAGCACCTTCAAAGATGCCTGTCCAGCTATCTCCGGCCTGTCCTGTTGTTCCACTGTTTTGAACAATAGTCACCATCGCTGTGAAATGTTGAATGCTTCTTAAGGGCACTCTCCAGCGGTTCGCAGCACTCACCCCGTTTCCATCCAGGGTCAATGGATAAGCCAGGGCAGCAGCAGGAATGATATTGAACAGGCTAATGACACTGTGTTGAGCGCTACCGGTAGTGTTGTAAAAACCGCCACCTGACCGTGCGAACTCTCCGTAAAGGATAGCATTTGCCAGTTGCCCGGTGGCCATACTGTATGGACCGGCAGCCGTATTATTCTGACCGTTGAGAACGGTGGCGAAATTGGCGGAAGCTGCATTCTGAACACCGTTATAAGGAATAATGGCTCCGGGGGCTCCACCTGGTTTATATTGCAGCAGGGTATTTAGTAAGCTGAGTAATTTAAGAGGGGTTACTGCCCTGAGATCATCCACGCCCGCATTAACTTCTGCCTGTGTTGCCAGTTCAATAAGACCTGAGAGAATTTCAGAGGAATGGAGATTCGCCAGGAAGGTGATTAATTTGAGCGGTGTCACGATTCTTGAATCATCGACGCCTGCGTTCACTTCCACCTGTGTGGCAAGTTCTGCAAGACCGGAGACTGTTTCTGTGGCCAGGCGGTTATCCAGCAGGGTTTTTAATTTAAGCGGGCTGACAATGGTGGCATTATCGGTACCGGTATTCACTTCTGCCTGCAGGGCGATCCTTGCCATTCCGACAATGACTTCCGTTGCCTGCTCGGTGGTGGATTGTATAATGGTCCAATCATTGCCCACAGCGAGCTTGGTGCCACCTGCATTGTTCACATTGCAATAAATAATGGCTCTAACGGCTACGGCATCACCGTCAATACCACCGATCTTACCGGCAACACTCACCGTATAAGCATCCCCCACCTGGCCGGCAGGGTAATTAGGATTTGTGGAACAGTCAATAAGTCCTTTGTCTTCCCATAGGCCAGTGAGTTTATTGGCAACGTAAGCGGCGAGTTTCGCAGGTGTAACGATCTTACTGTTATCAGCACCGGCATTGATCTCTGCTGTGGTGGCAATCTGGGCAATCCCACGCAGATCTTCTGTGGCATCCGGTGGAAGTAATAAGGCGCCTCCTTCATAATGATTGGCCAATTGAAAATAAACTCCATCGTAAATGAGGATATATACTTTGTAAATCCCGAGGTCTCCAACATCGAGATCTGCTAGAGCACCGTTCACGATTTTCTTAATGGACTTTGGCCCGTTTCCGTCCACGTCAAGCGTGGATGGACCACCGTTGGGATGGGTGAACATGACCTCCAGTGGCAAACCTGCCCGGTAACCGGTAATGGCAGGGTTCAGGTTCAGGATATACGCATTAATGCCACTGGCCACACCATATCCCCCCAGGGTATGATCGATGGGAATGTCGCCCACCAGTTGCAGGGCGTTGAAATTGAAATTGCTTTGATAGCCTCCGATAAAACTCATGGCTTCTGTATTTTTTGGGTTTGTACTGCTGCTTCTCTTTTCTAAAGCAGGTGAATTGGTTTTGGGGGCTTTACTATTTATTGTTTTAAAATCAGGCAGGTTCCAAGGATAAGGCTTAAGCCCATGAACAATCCTTTTTGCAGGCGCTGATTTTTAAAGTTCTTGTCTTTCTGTTCCAGGTTTAACTTGAGCTCAGTGATCTGTTTTTGATCGTTAAGCATGATCACTCCCTGGTTGGAAACCTTAGTTTTAAGAATCTGTATGCTGCTGTCACTGGCTGCCTGCAAATCACAGGCCTGCTGATTTTGAAGTTCAGTAGCCTGCAAGAGGGAATCACAATATCTGCCCTGTAAGAGATTATGGGCAATGGTCTTGCTCTGTCCCATGTTAAAACAAAACAGGGTGTCCTGCCCTTGTAAAAGGATCTTAGGGGTTAAACTTTGAGAAGAAGCCATACAGCTCATGGCTATTAAGGCTATCCAGGTGATTAAGGTTTTCATGTTGTTTGATTTTGATTTGTTTGATAGTTTGTGTAGTCAAATCCAGCTTGCCACGCAGGCTATCCATTTCAAGGCTAAATTGGAGTAGTTGATAGTCCAGGGATAGGTTCACTTTTTTGAGTGAATCATTTTCCTTTTTCAGAAGTGTCAGATCAACTGCCGGAGGTGTGTTGCTCTCTTTGGTGTTCTGTACGCTTAAAATGAAAGCAAGACACAGGATCAGGCACAGAATGATAAGGACTGCTATAATGATGTTATTTGTTTTCATGGTCAGTTAGTTTTTTAAGTTGTTCCGCGTCTAATACATGTTTGCCTATACTCTCCGGTAGTCCATGCTTTGCCATCCAGTAGAGAAATGACTCGATCATGAACTTGTGAAAGACAAGCGCAAAGACGAAAGACTGAAAGAGGTTTTCAATATGCGCTATGGTGTAACCTCTTAAGAAATACAGAATGACTCCATAGACAAGGCCAATCAGGATCACCCGGTAACGGGTGCGGGTTTGTGTGCCGGTGGCTTTTTGTAAACCTTCTTTTACCTTGTAATGGTTGATACCGTAACAGAGAATAATAAAGGTCAGTATGTATGACCAGTCCAGGGAGGCCACATAGTTTTGAATGCTGGTGATGATGAGCGTGAGTGTTTCCATGTTGATGATTTTTTCTAAGTGATGACGGGGTGATTAATAATTGCTTGATTTATGTTCCGAACAAAAGGACATCTACTGCCTTGAGGTCAACCTTGTCCAGGATCTTTTTTTCTTTGAGTTTGTTAAGCAGTGGTGTGATCTCTTTTTCAGGGGCACGAACCAGGGCTTTTGCCGAATAAGCTGAAAGCCATTTCACCTCCCAGAGATAGAGCTTATCCAGTTCTTCGCTTAAGTGCTTCACCTGGTCTGAGGTGAGCTCCTTGTTTTGTTTCTTCGTTTCTTTCTGCCAGGAGCTAACCAGTTTTTTAATCATAAAGGCTTTGACCTGTGAGTAAGTCAGGTAAAGGGTTCCGGCAGTGATTGATACAGAAAAAACGGCTATGATTGCTTTTTTCATTTTAAATTCTCCTTTCAGGCAAATATTTTTCTAACCAGGATATTGGCCATAGTACCTAGCAATGAGGCTGCAACAACGGCAGCGACGAACTTGAAAATGGTTTCGTTGGTCAGGGTGATTTTTACGTCCGTGCGCAGACCTTCTTCACCGAAGGTGTTGTCCAGGTATTTTTTCAAAAGGCCTGTTTTCTGATCTTTCGCTGTGTTTGCCGCGTTGGCGTCTTTAGCTTGAGTTGATGTCATGGTTTATTTTTTTGCTGGTTCTGCCAGGCGGTAAGGCGGCATTTTTTTGACAATGGCCATCACCTGGCCAACTTCATCGGTGCTAAGCCTGCTTTTTAAATCGTCAATGAGATTGATTTTGTTTTTGTTACTCAGGTAATACTGGTAAGCCATTTGCGATACCTGTACATGATCCTTCAGGGCTCGGAAGACGCTATATATTTTATTTTCATCGTCGTCAAAAACTCCCCAGGAATCCATGATGTCTTTTGCAAAGGCCTTGGCACTGGCCTGGGTGAGCATGTACATGGGTTTATTCAGTTTTTTACCGATGTCCTGCCAGTAGCGAATATCAAAGGCTTTACTTTCAACCAGGCCGACGGAATCCGGTACGAGTTCGCGTTGCAGCTCGCTGAAAAAAGCCACGGCTTTTTGGTCGCGCGTGGTTCTGTAATGATGGACAGCTGCCACACTTACCCATATTCCGGCTACGAGAATGACTCCCGTTGCAACGTAGACCTTTGAGTTAGATCGCGATATTTGAAGTGCTCCGGCATTCATTTCAGTAGTGAAGCCGCCCTCCCTTCCGGCGTTAATTGTGCAAGATCCGATGGGCTTGTGTTTTTAGCGACCCGGACAATGGAATACAGAACCACACCGATGATAACCGATAGTATGGCGGGTACTCCATAAGTCAGGACTTTGGTAATTCCTTTACCAAGACCCATGAGACTGCCACCCAGATCCGCAGCGGATGCCACAGCAGCCGTAGCCAGGTTAGTGACGTCGATGTCATGTTTTTTGAAAAAGGTATTGAAGTCCGGACGTGTCGTGCAGGAAGCCACAGAGCCATTCACCTGCCAGGTTTTAAGCCAGATGGTCTTTGCGTTTTCAGAGCCGAACTTTTCCTCCAGCTTTTTAAAATAGCTGATCCATTCCGAACACTCGGAACTTTTCTCTGGTATAATGATATCCTGGATGACGGTGGACATTTTTTATTTGCTTTCGGTTACTACTGTTTTAAAATGGTATCAATGCTTTGTTTTATGTCTGCGGCTTGCATGGCGGGTAAATTCTCCCGGATGAATTGGTCAAGTTTTTTACGGAGCGTGACTTCACGCTCCCTTGCCTGGTTTTGGGCAAGGGTCGTGTAGATCTGTCTTCCAATCCAAACACCGGCGGCGAGTATGAGCAGGGTTTTCATGCTTCGTCGTCACCTGTGATAGTTGTATCGGTATTGGCTGCAAGCGGCTGTGTGGCCGGTGCCTGTGTTTCTGCTTCTGCCGCTTTTTTATAAATATTCTTTTCAGGAATACCAATGGAGCGCAGCCACTCTCCGACATTAAAACTCGGACAGGCTTTGCCATGCGCATTCGGTGCTTCATTGTGACCGAGTACCAAAATTTGCGGGTGACGTTTGATGGTGTATTTGACATAGAGCTCCATCGTCTCAAGCTGTTCTTTGGTGCGGGTGTCTTTGGGCACTTTGTTCTCTGTGTCCATACCACCGGCATAAACAATGTGGCGGGAGTTGCCATTAAGGCCTACAACACCGTTGCTGATTTCCCACTGGTCTACAAAGTCGTCGGTGTTAAAGGGAATAATGTTGACCAGTTCTCCATCGAGGTAAATCACATCGGCATAACCAGGTCGGTTCCATCCCCGGCCACCCTGGCTCACGGGACTGGTATGCCAGCGGATAATATCATCTTTACTAACGGGCCTGCCTTCAGGCGTTGCGGTGCAATGCAGCACCAGGTAATTTAATTTGTTGTTCATGATTTCTGGGTTTTATTGGTTGATTGGTAATTGGAAAAGGGAAGTATGGAGCGGGTTTCGAACTGGCGGAACCATACAAGGATGCTCACCGTATGCAGGCCTGGTAATTTGAAAAACCAATTCATTTTCCCGTCGATGATCGTGCCTGCAAGCGCAGTGACTTCGGCCACATTGAGTGTGTTTTGGGGACTGGCGAATTGTTCAAAAGAGATCGGAACGCTATGAACCCTACCCGTGGGTGTAAATTTGTTGAGGCGAAAGCTGTTTAAGCGTTCCTGGCCGGTAACAACAAATTTTACATGCTCGACAATAGCCGGACTGTTTTTGAGATCCTCACGGATTTCTGCATAGTCGGGACTGAAACTCAGCAAGCTGCTTTCTTCCAGGTAACCAATGGCATTGATGCTGTTGTTAGCAGTATCGGAGACATAAATGAAATTATTAAAGCTGTTGAATGCACCGCCGATATTTTGCCCGCCAAAAGAAAGCCCATCGATCTGGCTGTTATCCGGAAGGATGATGGTGAAGGTATTATCCCCGCGGTTCTGTACGTAGAGGTAGTTATTGTAGCTGTTAAAAAAACTGTTGTAAGGTTTATTCCCTGTTGCAAGAGAAGAAAGAATGGTATGACTACCTGCCTCGATCTGGTACACCCGGTTGCTGTTTGCAGCCACTGCATACATACAGTTGTTGGAAGGATTGTAAGTAACAGAGACCGGGTATTGTCCAATCCCTGCGATGGTAGTCAGAAGGGTATTGTCGCTGGAGTAAACAGTGAGGGAATTGCCCAGGGAGTTTGCCACATATACTTCTCCATTGATGGGATTGACACCCACACCAATGGGGTCATTGCCCGTGGCTAGGGGCGATAGTGCTACTTCGGCGAATGTTTCTGCATCGAAGACACTGACCGTGTCGCTGACCAGGTTAGCCACATAAATAAAATGGTTGACCGGATTATAAGCCACTGCAAGGGGTCTTTTCCCGGTGTTGATATAAGCTGCCACATGAAAGGAAAGATCAATGACAGCAATGGTGTTGGAAACCGAACATGCCACATACACATAGCCATACTTCTCACTGGTAGGAGTGGTGTTTACAGCAAGGGCTACCGGTGAGGTAAAACCTGGAAAGGTGGGCTCCAATTGAATGAGTGCAGCAAATTGGTTGTTGCTGTCAATGACGGTGACCGTACCACTGAGCTGATCGGCAATATAGATGCACTGATTGGCAGGATTGACTGCAATGCCTTGAGGGTAAACGCCACCAGGAATAGTAATACTAGCCGAAACGGTGTGATCCTGCACGTCCTGTGGAAGTGGCGGATTGATGGATAGATGTTTACTCGCACCCCAAAGCTGGATATCTTTTTCTTCAGTAGAGTTGTTGCTTAAGGTGATCTGTAATTTGGGAAAATCACGGTAGATGTCAGAGAATGGATTTGCGGAATAGCTGGTGGTGTCACGGAGTTTATACCTGTTCAGGCTATCCTGGTAAGCAGCCTTGCTAAAATCTTTGGGTAGGGTATTTAATTTCTTTTTGCGTTTAGGGTCGTCGTTTGCCACGTCAATCACCCTTTGCATGGTGCCGTAACGTTTTAAGTCTTTCTCGTATGGGGTGTCGAATTTCTCGCTGGCATTCTTTGCTGGTTCTTTGAGTGGCAATATTTCTTTGATGCGTTTTTTTTGTATGGCATCATCCGCCACATCGATCACTTTACTGCGGGTGCCATAACGTTTGAGATCCTTTTTGTAGCGTTCTGTTTTTTCAATTTGTTCCGGCTGGTCATCCAGCTTCAGGATAGTGCGCAGGTTGGAATTGGTCGCTTCAAAAAATTGATCGTCCGTACCCTCGTAGGTTTTTTCAACCATAGGGCTTTCTGATTTTTTCTTTTCAGAAAAAAACGCTTTGAGTTTTTCAGCCAGGCTGAATCCTATGTGGGCTGTTCTTCTCATACCCGGTCATTCATTTTTAAGTTTTCTCTGCCTGAATAGTTGTCGATAAAATCCACGATGTCTTTCACGCGGTTGCTGTGATTTGGTCCTACGGATTCAGGATGCGAATTGAAAATCTTGGTAGTGGCATACACCGCTTCGGTTCTTGGGAATCCCAGATCGAGATATAATCTCAACCCATGCAGATCTGCGGGTTTTTCCAGGCGTGTCGGAATCTGAAAATGGTAGCGCTCGTGAAAGAGTACCACCAGTCTCACAGGAATGGTATAACCGACAAAGGAGGTTTGAGACACCTGGATCCTGCCGGACTTGCGATTGGTACGCGCCGGTGTGACAAGGGCATTACCCCATTCATCTTCAATGATTGGTAAATACTGAATTAAAAAATCTCCGTCTTTGCTGTCATAAACCCCTGTCGGCAAGTACCCTGCCTGAAGTGCAAAGTCCTGGGCAAATCCAATGAAGCGGTGAATCTCCGGTTCCGCCCATACGCTCCTGGCAGGCATTTTTTCCAGTTCGAATTTTTCAAGTTTAAAACTGGCATCATCCCCATAAGCTTTATCGTAAAACTCGATCATGAGCTGATCCGGCGAAAGCGGAAAGGGAAGCGTAAATTCCTTGTAGCCACGGTTCCCGGCTTTGAAAAGGTTTTGTGAAAAAGGAATACGCCTGCGGATATAGTCTGTATTGGGCTTGGAGGCATCATAACAATTGACACCCAGGGCACAGGGTTCGTAAGCACGGATGCCTACTTTGACTTTGAACTGCTGCTGATGTGATGGAATTGGAATGACCATGTTGTTTTTTGTTTGTTTCAGGGTTTTAAAAAAGTATGTGTTGACTTAAGCACTCGCAGGTAAAGCGGCAGGAGCCTGGATGACAGGAGGGGCAGGTTTTTTTACCAAGCGGTAAATGCCATACAATACAGCCAGGGTGAGAATGGTTCCACCGCCAAATAGTACGATGGCAGAGATGCCGAACATTTTTACCGGGTCAGTTCCCTTTCCCTGTCCTTGCTGATCATCTGCACCTTTCCCAAAATCGACCTGGTAATCCGAGGGCGTGTTTGTTTTGAAATACTTGATGACGTTATTGGCTGTGTTGGAAGCACCCTCAATCCCTCCGACTTTATCCAAAAGGGCTTTTGCTTTCTCCTGGAGATGGGCTGGTTTATAAGCCTGTGCTTCGGCTAAGGTTTTATCGGCGTGGTCTGCTTCTGCTTTGGCATTTGCAGCCTGGTGTTTTTTTGCTTTGCGTTTTGCTTTGAGCTTGTCGAGAAAGTTATCGTAATCATCTTCGTAGCGCTGCATAATTCGCTGGGCATGTTCGGCTCGTATCATGGTCGTAGTGGTTAAAGGATGTATAAGATTCTGAGTTTGGAAGTGCCTACGGTGTATGGCATGGCCTTGTAGCCCTTGCCCACAAAGGAGTAGCTCTTGGCCTCACCGGGATCAAGCTTGACCCCGTTAAAGGTGGCGCTGGAGCCAGCAATGTTTTTTACCGAAACAAACAGGGCTCCTTGTGGGGTTGAGCCATCTGCGGTTACTTCCAGTTCAATTGGTTCTGCTAAAATGTCCATTGGAGTTTTAAATAGTTTTGCTGAATGAATAATTGGTTCTATGCTGCTGTTTTGAAGGGTGGCAGAATTTCTTTTGATTTTTTATCGGAACTGAGCAAAGCGTAACCTACCAGCAGGAAGGTTATTCCAAGGCAAGTCCAGCCAATCCATGCGCCGCCGCCTGATTTTTTATCCTGGCCGGCTTTGTCGTTTGTTTTGGTGTCGGGTTTTGTTGTAGGCTCGTCGTATTCGCTTTCATAGTCACTTTCACTTTCTCTTTCAGAGCCTTCAGCACCTTGTTCCGGATTTTCAGGATCCCTTGTGCGGGGACTTTCTTCAGAACCGCCACCGGCTGCCGATTGGTTGTTGTCTGAAGCGTTATTGGCATCTGGATTAGTAGGGTTATTTACCGCCTGGTTTTGGTTTGCCTCATCCACGGTTGGAGCATCACTCGTGTTGCTTCTTTCAGGGGACGCAGGATTAACTTCCGGGGAGGCGTTTTCCGCTTCCGGATTTGTGTTTGTTTCCTGTTCGTTTTGCTGCCAGCCACTTGCTTCTTTTTTCTTGTTTTTGTTAAAGAGGCCGAAGTTTGTTTTGATGAGACTTTTTTTTGTACCGGGGAATGGTTTTTTCCCGGCTGGCTTTGGTATGAACTTTCCCGGTTTCCTGTTTTGGAACGGGAGTTTTTTTCCGGGTTTCTTTTGCCCTCCTGCTTCATGGCCTTTGCGTTTGAAGTGGTAATCGTAGCTGGCTTCTTCATATCCGCTATAGTTTTCGTTGAATGTTTCTCCGCTGATCATGGTCTTAAGTTTTTAGTATTGTTATTAGGCTGCCTGGCCATAAGTGACCGGTAGAGCAGCGGGTTTGTTTCTTAGAACTGCGTAACTCACGCCTGCGATCACGATTACACCAACAATGCCTGCGACGATCATCATGGTATTATCACCACCAGGTGAAGCTGGAGGTGTGCCACCTCCGGGAGGGATTTGAGCTGCGGTCTGACTGAGTAAAGTGGTCTGTGTTTTTTTGTCGTCGATCTGTGCCTGTCTCATTTCGTTTTTCAGGCGTCGCTTCTCATTGTTGAGTTCCCGTTTTTCCTGGCGTTCACCACGTCTGTCGGAGGCACGTTGCCTGCGGTCTGCCTTATCATCTTCCTTTTGCTGTTTCTTTTCGGCGCGTTTTGCCTTGAACTTATCAAAGAGGTTATCGTAACCTTCATCGTAGTTGGAATAGTTCAGATGGCCATTCAAGCCGAAGTTGTTGCGTAGTAAATTCATGGCGTTACACTTTTATGGGTGGAGGTAAAAGAGGCTTTGGTGCTGGTTTTTTGCTGTAGTACACAAGGGCTGTCAATGCCAGGCCTAACAGAATAAAGAAGGTGACAAGCATCAGGGTTTTGTGTTTTGTTTTGCTGCCCTCATTGGCCGCTAACTGGGATTTGTAAGCGTACATGCCTTGCAGGGTGTTTGCGCTGGCCTGGTCTTTGGCTTGTTTGCCTTTGATGCCCTGGCCAATGGCAGAACCTATGCCGCCAACGGCATTGGCTATTCCTCCCCATAATCCGCCACCACCGCCACCGCCAGAATTATTTTCTGCTCCGGCATCGGCGTCTTTGTTTTTATTAAAGAGGGATTTGAAATCAAAGCTGTCGTAGCTGCTGTTCTCAAGGGTGCAATCCAGGATCAGTCCGGTCAGGTCATTGTTAAACTCACTGTTGCATTCCGCAATCGCGTCGAGCAGTTTATCAGAGAGTTCTTGTTCAGTGGGTTCTTTGTCAAAACTGACGCTGTAATCTTCCAGGAGTGAGCGGATCTTATCCGGCTGGTCGGCAATAACGATTCCTATCACCTGGAGCAGAACTTTTGACTTTTCGCTCAAAGTGACTTCAGGCTGAACCTGCTCTTTTGGTTTTTGATTATTAATGATTCGTACCATGCCTGCAATGTCTAGCTGAGTGCTCTGCCAATGATGATTCCTGCAAGCACGCCAATGGCTACTTTGAGCCACATGCCGTTTTGCTGGTCTTCTGTTATTTTCTGAGTTTGTTTTTTACGACGTTTGAGTTCATCCCAAACGGTTTCGACCTGGCTCATAAGAACCTTATCGTCCGGTTTGTCTTTGGATTGTTTTTTGAGATCGTCGTAGAATTTGGTGAGGTCATCCGCCGAGAGCTCCGAGAGTTTATCGAGCAGATCTTTTGTATCGCCAGAATAGGCACTGTGGCAACCGCAAAAGTTGCTTTCTTCGCTATTGTGGCCCGTGGCTTCCAGGATGAGTTTTTTCTCAGGATGGATATTGATAAGATCCTGGATAACAGGCTCTCCTTTTTTACGCACGAGGAGCTTGACTGCTTTAACCAGGTCTTCCGGTTTTTGGGGAGGCTCGTAGCCGTATTTCTCCAGGATGCCAGCTGCGTCTGATGGTTTCTGCAAGACGATGTAATCAATCCTGTTTTGCGCTTTTCCTTTGCACATGGTCGTTCGAATTAATGGGTGACTAATTGATTTGAAAAAAAGCCAGAGCAGGGTTAGTTCCTGCCCTGGCTTTTGTTGATCCCTGTTACCAAGGCCTTATCTGCGTTTTTTAAGCAGGCGTGGTTTCTGGCCGGGTTGGCCTCCCTGGATTGGTCTGCGGATGATCCGGCGAACCATTTTTTTACCGCTTGGTTTGACACCAAAGACCGGTCTTGGTTTTTGTTTCGCCAGGTCAATTTGTGGAAGACCTGTAGGACGTGGAGCTGTTGAAATTTCTGCCACGTTTTGTCCTGCCAATACATTACCCATATCCACACGGGCTTTGATGGTAAAGGTGAGTGTGGTTTTTACACCCGCTTTTTGTGTGAAGCGAATGCTGTCCTGACCTGTTACATCCATTTCAAAGGCGCTGTCGTCAATCAGGTTAGGGTTAGTGTTTTGCGGAGAGGTAGCGTTACGTGGTTGGTACGGATAGGAATTGGCTGCACCGGCTGCTGACTTACGCAGGATTTTCCATACGTTGTCAAATTGCAGAGGATCCGACACAGACATTTTCATGCCCTGGATTTTGAAAGGATTGGCTTTGCTTTCCTCTCTGACCTCGTTGTGGGAACTTTCCTGAACGGTGACGGTAACACCGGCAGCTTGCGGTGCATTTTCGTTACCACCGAAAATGATCACGTCTGCATCTGCACCACTCGTGTTGGTCACACTAATGGTGAGTGTCCGGTCGTTAGGATTGATTTTTCCGATAGAAGCTTTGTCGTAGCTGTCGTAGGATTCTTCCTCGTAGTTGTCCTCCCCGATGTATTCTACTTCTTCGTAGGAATCCTCATCGTAGGAATCCTGTCCTTCAAGGCCGGTGTCGAAACGATCTTCATCGAAATCATCGTAACGATCTTCAGCCTCTCTTTCATATTTGCGAATTTCTTCGTTATACTTGCTCATGGCTTGTTTTTTAAATGTTGGTTAATACTCTTGTTTGGTTTTCTGCTGCAAGGCTTCTAGCTTTTCCTGGGCCTTACTTTTTAGCGGCGTCTTTTTCTTTAGAGGCTGCTCTTTTTTCTTTGAGTTTGTTGATGCCAGGGATAATGAGTGTTTGAACTGCTAATACAGCAATAGCCGCTGTAAACAGGGTTACTGTAGCTGTGATCCCGACTTCCTTCCAGTCAATTTTTGAAACTGCTTCGTTGTTCATGGCGTTGAATTTTTATGGTTGATTTTAATCTGCCTTTTTCGCATGAGTGGTATTTAAACCGCGAACCTTGCTGGATCAAAATTCTTCAGGATAGAGGTGGATTACTAAGCAGCGAATTGTCATTGGTGACAAGTTTTACAAGTGGGCCTTGTAAATAGTAGGTTGCAGGGAATGATTGACTACAAAAAGTCAAAATGGGAATTGGGTGTTGGGAGGGGATTTTTGGGTGATTTCAATAGGGATATGACCTTTTTTCGAAAGATCATTTTACAGTGGGAAAATGGAAGGAGCAATTGAGTGATTAAAAGGGGGTGCTAATTGAGAAATAAAACCATTTCGACAAAGTTTCTGAATCTCAAATCGAAGCGTAAAAAAACGATAAGGCAAGTCTGATGGCCATAAACATAACTCGGCAAAATGCTAATCTGAATGTTTATAAGCCCCCGGTCCCATGTCCGAAAGATCATTCTGCTTAAATTAGAATAATGCTATAAGAAAGGGAGTATGTTCGTGAATCAACGATATAAAAAAAGAAAGTATATTGAAGATAGATAGCTTGACCTTAATCAAGCTATTCTCCCCAGCCTTTAAAGTCCCGTTTTAATTCTTGTTGTTTGTCTTTCTTAGCCCATTCAAGTTCGCGTTCCCAGTGTTTTATGTGATCCACATAGTTTAAAGGATTTGGAAGGCTTTTAATCATTTCTATAATTTGATTGCAGAAAACAATATGAGCCTCGATTTTCGGAACTCTACTGCCGCTTATCACGTCATTTCTCTCGAGCCACAAACTTTTTAAAATTTCAGTATCCTTATTCAAAAGAAGATACTCTTTAAAAAAGATTAGGGTTTCATTGGTAAAACTATAAGTAACCACATTCATTATGGTTAATATATGTTCTTTTGAGATAAAGTTTCTTGCAATGAACTTAAAGATATATTCGCGAGCTTTCTGTTCGTTATTTCCTCTATTGATTCTTTTAAAGAAAATGTTTAGAGCATGTTCCATGTTTGACCATATAGGAGCCTTTGGCATAATGATTTCAAATGCTCCGTCTAAAATTTGCTCATATTCTGGTAAATTCCAGACAAAGCTCAAATGGAGATTATCAAAGCGAGAACTTATGAAATTTATATCTTTTGTTGATTCTCGCAAATACTCTAACAAAAACAAATGATCGAGTTTTGAAACGGTTTCCATTTCTTTGCCGTTATAATCGTAGCTGTGGTGAATTTGCTTCTGATGAAAATAAAGGTTCTTCAAAAGCGGTATTTTATCATTGAAAAGGTTAAAGCTCTTTTCACATACGTGCGAATCAAAGGTCACCCGAACAGCCGGAGATTTAGAAAGCAAAACTTCAACTATATAAGTTACCATGTTTGTGTGCTCTTGAGCAGGCGCAGGTAGTGAGCCTTTTATCTTGTTAAACAGTGCCGTAAACTTATCATAACTTTCGAGTTGACTTATATAGATATTGCAATTCGGTGAATAGATAAGGCCTACAAATTCCTTTAGTAAAAATTCATCTATTTCATCCTTCTCTAATGCTTCAAAGAATGACAGTTTCCAGAATGGTTTCATTTTATACTCATATCTATTAATTTGATTATAAAACTCCTTTGGCTCAACTAACTTAAGTTTGACCGGATAGTAGATAATGTTTAAGTATGGATCAAACTCATATCTACCCTGCATAAGCAACTCTAATGCAGAAAAAAATAGTTTTTTATCTTGCTCAGCTATTGATCTGAACATATGACCTAAGCTCATTGTTATTGAATGAGATTCGCCGTGTTCTTCATCCTTATTATAAATATCCTGAACTTGTTTTAAAACTTTCACTATAAAGGCAAGGTCTTTACCTTTTACTAAATCTTTAATTCGCTTCTCTTTTTCTTGTTCGCGTTTTGTAAAATCTCCTTCCCAGTTATCAAAAGTCCAAGTGAAAACGCCTGCTATATCTACTAATTCAGAACCAATAAACTCAAACCAGTCATGAATCGGTTTAATACCATATTCCTCAAGTCTTTTGACATATTGGTGAATCAACCTACAATGTGAGTAATTATTTGGTTTGAAATTCTGCTTAAAAAATTCCGTAAGAAGTATTTGCTCATCAGCGTACACTGCTGGATCAAACTCTTTACCAGCCCAGATGTATTTATTAAGTATTTTTAAAACGCGTTCCTCATGGCTTGTGAATAAGCTAAATGCTTTTGTGAGAATTTTCTCTCTTAGCTCCATTAATTCCGGCATTTTAAAGAGAGCATAATTATAGATCATCATTTGCCCATCGCCATAACCCTCAACCTGATTGTGATCCCACCCCAAAAAACTACCGGCCTTTTCCAAAAATATTTGATCAACAATATATTGTTGTTTTTCTGAATACCCTTGTTTAAGCAGTGTATTAAAAAGCATGTGCTGCCTTGCATATCCGATTCGATAATCAAAACGGTGGTAAGCTATGTGTTCATTTAGGTGCTTTAATATTTCTGGTATTTTGGAAGGCTGTTTAAAGGCTAAATCTAAACCAAGCTCTAACGCTAACTGTGTAAATTGCGTATTGTGATGCCAAAAATTCTGAAGTAAACCAATATGATCAGATGGCCATACAAATTCATTATTGCCATAAGTAAATTTAATTTTTGAAGTTTCAATTTCTTCCTGCTCCAAACCATCAATCCATTTTTTAATGAATTGCAAAGTGTCAATTTCACGATAAAACCAAAATATACTGTAAAACTTAAAAGATAGCTCAGGATCATTTTCCGTTTTCTTCTGTACATCAATAATTAATGTAGTTAACCTGTCTTTGAGTTCATTAAAGCCGAAGGTGTTAATTACATCAATAAGGGTTTTATTTATCTTTTTGTCAAAAGAACCTAAAGAATGCTCTATCCATAAAGAATAATTAATTACGCTACTGGCTTCGTCAATAAACGCTTTATAAAAAACATAGGTCGCTAAAACCTGATCGGATATTTTAGCTGCCTCTTTAGAAAAAACATCAACTAATTCATATTGTTCAAGCTCAAGATAAATTTCCCATAGTCTATCCCAATTAACATCAAAGTGAGCCGATAGCTTTTTTTTTAATTCCTCATTACCCTTATCCAATACACCAAAAAAAGATAAAATTCCGAGCGCTTTTAAGTATTCAGGCTTACTTAAGAAAGCGATCTCAGTTTCTATTTTTTTAAAATACTCATCGTACAGGCTAGTTACATCCCTTAAAACCTCAGCATTGTTGTTCTCAATTATCAGTCTGGTAGCCATTAAAGCTAAACGGCTATTACCTTTAGCCAATGATAAAATGCGCTCTATTATTACAGGGTCAATGGAACGGCCCGCAGGAACTAATTTTTTGATGATCTCTTTAATCTTTTCATCACTTAAAATTTTCAGATCAAAATCTGCAAACTTTTTATCTACGATTATTTTATTAAGCTCTGCTCTTACATAATCCCTAACGGTAATCATTACCTTTATACTACCAGGTTCTCGTTGCTGTGTAAAATGGAACAAATATTCTAAATTATGTAGTGCCTTGTTAGCATCATCAAATAATACTACGTACTTTTTATCTGGTAAGAGGAAAGTTTGCAAATCATCCCAAAGAGGAACGGGACTACTCGCTATTACCATTGGCATAAAGCCTTCTGCTTCATATAGCACGGTCATCTGAACGGCAAGTTTAGATTTACCGACACCAGCCGACCCGCTAATTATTAGCACATCTGTTTTAGATAAAATCTCTTTTATAGTCTTTATTTCATCTTCTCTCCCAACGAACTCATTAACCAGAGAGGGTTGAATATTATTGGTTGTACTCGTTAAAAAATCAGGTAGTGTATAAAGCGTTCCTTTAGTTGTTTTAACACCAGGGACGTATTTATCTCCAAAACCAGGATAACGTAAGATGTTAAAAGGAATTTGTTGTATAGAATAAATGATTAATTCAGCATTTGGATTAAAAGATTTAACTAACGCTTTTAACTCATTTAACTCAGCGGGTTTTAGTTCTTCGGTGAACGCTAAAATGACTTTTGAAACATTTGCTGGTTCAATGTCAGTATTTGTTTTATTGAAACAATGCGCTATGTCTGATTTGAGTTTATCAAAAAAGGTTTGTCCTTTACCGACCCTTTCTTGAGTTGTATATTCACAAAAAGCAAAGTTATCTCCATCTTCAAAAAAGCTATCTGGGGCACCTTTGCTGCTTTTATTTTTTCCTATTACTGAGCCAGGAGAACCAATAAATTTATATCCATCTAAATATAAGAGATGATTCATCATTTTTTGGAAGGTTCCTTGATCTATCCCCAGTAAATATTGCTCAATAATTGTTGTCTGCATACTTAATTTTTTGCATTTTGTATAATAAAAATAGGCAAATAAATGCACTTAGAGGAGCCGGTGCGCTTTTTCTAATCTTTACACTCATTTTATAAATATTTTTAATAATTTACTATAGCTCATTTTCTACTATGGATGGATTTACACACCCTGCAAAAAAACTTTTGAACCTGCTTGTTACCAATGGCTCTGCCCATGAAATGAACGATGCTTTTGTCGATTTTTGTATATACTTCAATCGTCTGACTCTAAGATTTGCTAGAAATCCTATCCAGGACAGACACGTAATCGACATAATCTTATCTAAAAACAATTTCTCTCAACCCCAAGTTTTCCAAAAGCATATTTACGCTGCGAATGTAACTTTCCAGAGACTTTTCAAAGTTGTGTTTGCCTCAAATATTAAAACCCACTCACACATTATCCAAACATTGTTGTTTGATATTAACCCCATTATTGCAAAGGCAGAAGACTTTGAGCAATATGGTGATTCATTGAACTACGGTCACAGGGATGAGCAAATAGGCAGGGAAATATTTGATGCGGCCCGGGCTATATTTTATATACAGGCGGTCGATACTTCTAAAGCTTATTTGAGGGAGATAAGTCCGGTATCCATATTTATGATCCGGCAGTCCCTTGAAGTGCTTGGAAAAAATGTCCTAGGATTTTCAGCCATCAAAGGTCGTCCGCAACGTTATAAAAATACGAACGTGGCTTGGAGTTATATCCAAAAGGAACTGACCAAACCTACTCCAAATATCCTACTACCTATTGAATTTTCTATCATCTGGAAAATTATCGAGTGGACGAATGCATATATCCATACAGGTGATTTAAAAGACTATTATGTAATCGAAAATGTACTTAATAGCTTAATGAAGTTATTTTATGCATTGCCAACCGCATTGAGAACACCGAATTATGCAGGCATGTTAGTGACCTTTGGATTTATTCAAATCCAAAACTACAACCAGGTTAAACAGGATTTTACCTTATATGTGAATAGTGCCGAGAGATTTTCCAGATGGAAGCGTTTTAAAATTTGGATTAAATGGGAAAAGGCTCCAAAGCAATGGGAAGTAGAATGGATACCTCTTAAACTTTTGAAGGAAGTAACTATTACCTCATTATGAAAATGCCTTAAGAATAAGGATGCTCCTCTCAGAGCTGCCTGGGGCGTAAAAACTGAAAACTGGAGAAAAATAATAAAGTTTTCATAAAAGGACTGTACCGATGCGCTTGGTTTGTGATAAAACCGTTAAAATTCATATTTTTGTTTACCGTCACTTTACGAATATTATGACCAAAAGTTTTAACGCAAAAAAAGAGACTGTTTTTAGGGCGTGTAAACAAGTCTTGAAGGATTTGGGCATGGAAATTAATGGTAGCAGTTTAGCGAATGGTAAAATTCTGGCGAGCACATCCGGCACTCTGCTCTCATGGGGGGAGGATATAGAGATTAAGATTACTGAAAAAGGAACTTACACGCTTGTTTCGGTTAGTTCTAATGCTTCCTCTCAATTATTTAGCTGGGGTAAGGATTCGGCTAATGAAAGAAATATTTTAAATGAACTAGGTAGAAAATTATCCTGATGAGATTATACATTCCACGCTGTCCATATTGTCAAAGCAGAATTAATCTGAGTTTCACCGCTGCTGACAGGCAAAGCTTAAGGTACTCTTATGGACATAGTTTTCATATTAAATGCCCAACGTGTCAAAATACAGGGATTTATCATGCGGGGAATATTTATGCAGAAAAGACCACAAATTCTGCGGCTGGAGGAGGGGCGCTTGGTGGTGTGGTAGGATTATTAGGAGGTCCAATAGGACTTCTTATAGGCGCAAGTTTAGGAGCCTTAATAGGAAGCACCAGTGATGACGAGGATAAGCAGAAAGTAAATAGATTTAATTCAAGCTTTTGAAAAAGTTTTTTTTTAAAATAAAAGGATGGAAGTGGAAGCGGGTCTTACTTGTTTTCGCAATGATTTCCTTGGTGGTTGCTGTGATAAAAGTTGACGCCATGCTTGAATCTGTCTCTTATACATTCAAAAGTATTGTAACAATGCCAAGACTTTTCCATTGCATAATGGGAGGAGCAATGGTTATTGCTATCTCGCATTTGATTTGGGTACCCAAGGGCGGAATAGCAAAAGAGCATTTGCTATTTAAACGTGTCGGGCCAATATTTTCTGTACCTCTAACAGTTCTTACACATTTTATTTTTGTCTATTGCGGGCTAATTATCATCTACCTTTTCTGCTACGAGGATGGTACAACCATGAAGTTCAATAATCTTGATAAAACTACTGTGGCCCTAACTATGCTTACTCTAATGACCTATGCGTTTTATAGTATAGGACTTATTCTAAGCGATATTTTTAACCCTAAAGAGGAAAAAACCGGCACACTGATGGAAGAAACCACAGAAGCATCAGACCAGAAAAGTGTTGGTGAAAATAATGGAAATGGAGAAGATACACCAAATTGACATAGCATTAATCCAGCTTGAAAGAGCGTGCAGCCTGTTTTTTGAAGGTGATCTCATTTGTGCATTAACCTTAGCCGGAGCTGCTGAAGAAATTCTTGGTGAAATTGCGAACAAAGAAAGTAAAAAGCTATTAGGACGAGGGAAGGGTGAAAAAGGTTTTAATGCTTTAAATTTAGAAGCGGGGCTTATGCACGATTTTTTTGGAGTGAATTATTTCGATTACATAAAAGATAAAAACCGACTTAGAAACAATCTCAAGCACATGACACCCGACTATCTTGTTCAATTGGATGAATTAGAGTTAACAGTTAAGCAATTTATTGGGAATGCTATTACAAACTATAAGCTTCTTAGCACGCAGCTTCCGGCATTATCGAATATTGAGAAGTTCTGTAAAATTGTCGGTGTTTCCTGAAACTACTTCTCAACTGAGTAATTTGCACTTATCGGTGTTTCTGAAAACAGATTAAAAATAAATCACTAATCATTTTGGCAGTCACTTCGTTTTTGAATAATTAGACCACATAGTAAATTGCTACTCTTTAGCCGTTATACTAAGCGATAACCGAACAGCACGATTCGCCTTACAAGAATAAAGCAGATAATCTTTAGGCTCGACGTCCACAAAATCCCCAAACTTAAAATGCACCCCAGGGCTTTGCAGTTCGATCTGAATTTTCTTTAGACCGTCTTCTTTACCAATTGAACGGTAAGCACTCAGCTCCAGATAGGTTTTTTCCTGCAACTGTTCTTCGGTAACTTCTATAATAAACTCAGCCGTTTCCGCATTAAATAATACAGGTATGGGTAATGAAGTGTCTTTATTTCTTTCGAGAGTAATGATTTTCCTGTTTAAAATATAATGCTCCATAGTTTTCCCCTGCGAATTTTTAGGGCCCTAAAAATACGTTTTTTTTGCTCTTATTTGGCAATTTTTACCGGTAGATCCTAAAGTGTAATCCATTCGCAGCTACCAGCCAGGTCTTCTAGCTGTATAGGCCCCCGGTTGGAGGAATAATAGCCTTGCCTTGCAAAACGGTCCTTCCACTTCTCAAAATATTTGGCTCTTTCCTGGGTGGTTTTAAAGGGCGGTACACCAATACGGATGGTAATACCATCCGGCGAGATCACGTCATAGCGTTTCGACTTTTCTGATTTCTTTTTCGCATCTGTTTTCTTTGCAGCCAGCATTTTTGGTGCTTGCTTCTTGCCAGAGGCTTTTTCGGGAAAGTAATATTCAATCTGAATGCCTCCCTTAACGTCTTTGACGGTCGCTTTACCACCACGTTTTTTGATTTTTGCGAGGTGTATATCAGCTACTTTTTTGCTGGTATGTACTTTAGTATACGTTTCCATGTTATTGTGTTTGATAAATAATTTGGTTTATGATTGAGTCAGATCTCTATCAGACCTTGATCCATTTGCAGTATATTTTGAGCTTCGCCATCGGAATAAGCCCGTGTTTGGGTGACCAGTAGCCTTGCCTGGCGTAATTCAACTTCCACTTATCGAAATACTCCTTGCTTGCTTTAAGAGAATCAAAAAGCGGCGTGTGTATGCGAATAGTCTTTCCATCCGGGGAGAGAACATCGTGCAGTTTCTTCTTTTTGGCTTTGCCTTTCTTATCCGGGAAGGAATAGGCAATCGTATATTTCCCGTCTTCGTTGAATACGGTAACCTGGCCTCCACGTTTTTTGATTTTCTCTACGTGTGCTGCAGCGGCTTTTTTGTTGGTGTGTTTCTTTACATAAGTTTTCATGATATAGTGTTTTAATTTATGCTGCTTTTGCTGTGGCAGGCTTTTCAGTGCTAATAGGGCTTAAGTAGCTTTGCTCGTGGTAGCGTATGAGCTCACCAATGAGCTTTACAACGACTTCATTGCGGTTCTTGTAAATGAGCTTGCCGTAAAAATCCCGCTCAAGCATCATCCGGCGGATCATACTATTCTCCTCTGTGTCCAGGTATTTCTTACAGGCCCGGATAAAGGCTTCCACACGGCAACCACGTACTTTTAGCTTGCGCATGTTTACATAGACAAAGAAGCGTATGTTACCAAGCAGGTACTGTTCCTCAACAATAAGCGTGGCAATCCGTACCAGGAAGTAGTTCGGAATCCGGTTGCGGTAACGGGTCACGTCATCCACCTGTTTATGCAGACGGAGCCAGGTGCAGTTCTGAAACTCCGTGGTAGTGATCTTGGCTATGGACTGGTGCGAGATCATGATGTCAAGACCGTGGTGGCGGTTGGTGGTGAGCAGGCTGACGATGGTTTGCCCTTTGGCCCCTGTCATATATTTATCCAGGTCTTCCAGTACGAGCAGACCGTCGGTGAATTGTTTGACCATACGCTCCACCATGTCCCGTTTTTCAGTACTACTCATCACCTGGCCATACTTGGTCAGTGGACGGATCCTGCGGGCACGGATGAGCCTGAGATCACGGATAAAGTCAGGGTTGACGGTTAAGTAACATTCGTAATCATCGTCATTGACATCAAAGATGAGCACCTTGCGCCCCTTCCGGGCAAGCCGGGGATTATCCCGTAGGTAGTTCTCAATCTCCAGGATATTGCGAAAGGTTTTCCCGACACCGGTCTCTCCACAGACAAGCATAAGCATGGGCTGGCGCTCATCCTGTACCTTGATGAGTACCAGTCCCTGAAATTTGGGCTGCTGAGATGCAACTGACGTGGAGTTCAAGCTCATGCTGGTAAAGGGCTTAATTAAACTTCTCCAGGGCTTCGTCAGGTATGCCCGTATGAGAACCCTTCTGCTCGGTAAAAGTCACTTCCTCGTAAAGGGTTTCTTCATGTTCAGGCTTTTTACTGTCGCCATTCTCTGTACCCTTTTGCCGAGTTTCCTGAGAGTTATTCTCTTTGGTGGTTTCGTTTTCTTCTTCTTCTTTTTCGTGAGTTCTGCCGGCAGCTTTTATTTCATGCCGGATGATATCGCGGATGCGCTCCACAAGGATTTCGTTTTCGGCGCGGATCTCCATCACGGCCTTCGCCTTTTTGATAATAATGGACAGGGCCACCATGAGCAATTGTTTCTCCGGACTTAAGGCAGCGGATTTCTTACGAAGGATCTGCACCAGTAATGGGCGCAGCAAAGCCTTGTCTTCCTCGTCTAGTTTGAGGCGTTTGACATTTTTGACGTTCTGCTCATCGATGACCTGGATAAGCTCCTCAAAGTCATAAAAGTCTTTGTGCTTGCGGATCGTCACAAAATAGCCACCGCCCACTTCAAACACGGTATTATTAATCGTTCCTATAATACTGTCGGCCATTAAGCGGGCATGTTCCAGGGGCATACTAAACTCTTCGTTTTCCTTTCCGGCAGCAGCCTCTTTTTCTTCTTCAGTCAGCTCGGCGTCTATTTCCTGTTCCGGAGCATCGGTGGCTGATCCTTTTTGTTCGGAATTGATTTGTTGGCTCTGCTGAGCCTGCTGGCTTGTTTGCTGCCCGGCTTGTTGGTTAGTTTCCTGAGAGGGTTCCTGCTTAGCAGAAACATGTTGTGTTGTTTCATTCTTTGAGGCTGAAACATCTGCCGACGTATGGGTTTTATCGACAACGGGTTGAGCGAGTGGACTTTCGTTTTCTTCAGGGATAGGTTCGAGTTCAATGTCCTGGTTGTTTTTTTTCAGGACGTTTTCGATCAGCGCTTTATTATCAGTATTCTGTTCCATAATGTTTCATAATGTGCTTAGTTTATTTTTCCGATAAATTCAATGAGTTTGGATTCGAGCAGGGTGTAGTTGGCAACAAAGGCCATATTACCTTTAGGCATGGAGAGCCGTTCTTCAGAAACAGTATGACCATAGATCACGCTGCGCTCACTGCATCCAAAAGAAAGACCGATCTTAGAAAAGGTGTCATCAGTATATTTACGCAGCAAATGAAAACAGCACATGCGGGCATCCCGGTAGCTGCGTTCCTGGCTGATGTAAAACAATTCCGCATTCAGATCATAGACCCGGACAGCCAGGTTCACAAGGTAACTCGTGACCATTTTGATTTTCTCCTGCTCGTTCTGCGTGATCGTTGTATTGTTTATGAAGCTGTCCAGTAGAAAGATGGTTCGTTGAAGGCCGATCTTACCGATAACTTTGTCGATGCCAGATTGCAGGCGATGATAATCGTCTGTTGTTTTTTTAGAAATATCCACGGTGAAATTTGTTTTTTGATAGTTGCGATTATGGCAATATATTGATATAATCGCAACTGTAAAATTAAATAATTAATCTTTACTCAGCGTGATCGTATAGCATGTATCGTACTTCCCACGCCGCATACAGACCTTTCCTACAAGAATTGTTCTTTCCTTTAAAGGCCCTTTAAAACCTTTTTCGCGCAGTTTGTTTGGATGCAATTCAAGGTGCTTGTTTTCCAAAAGGCTCATTAAAATTTCTTCATCTGTTGGCTCCGATGTCTCTTGTGGTGCAGATGTTATTTCCTCTGCTTCCGGGATTTGATTTTTTTCCGGTTCTTGGGGTATAGGATGTTCTTCTTCATGTGTGATCTCTTGCTCTGCTATGGGAGCCTGCTCCAGAGCGAGCCCTTGTGTTTGTGAAGCTTCCAAAGTGTCGGTTTCTGAAAGAGGCTTTTGCGGTTCTATTCTTTCTTCTTGTTTTTTTTCTTCTTCCTGCTCTTTTTTTTCCTCCACTTCATCATCTTCTTCGTCATTGTTCTCTAACTGGTCTTCAAAATACTCTTCCAGATCCTCATCGAGTTCATGGGAGAGTTTTTCCAGTTTCTCTACCAACCGATCATGATCTTCATCGGTGGTATGTGGCAGGTCTTCTTCGAGTTCTTCAAAACCCAGGATGCGTTTACGAAGCATGTCGGGTAAGGGATGGGATTCAAGGATTTCCTTGTTGTCTTCCAAAAATTGTTTGTGTGGGAATTTAATCTGTGTCATGGCTTTTTTGTTTTTAAAGGTTTAAGCTTTGGTAACTTGTTCTTTTTCTTTGCCGATTATCATGGCCTCCGCAGCACTTACCAATAGACCTGTGAGTACAGAGGTCACCAGCACCAGGCCTGCTGTTTTCATCAGTTCTTTTCCACCGGGTAGTTTCCATTTATAGGTTGTTCCCAGGGCTTTGGCTTCAGCCCCCTTGCCGGCATTGTAAACAATGAGCGCCTGGCCCACATCGATGATAAAGCCAATGCTCATCAGGAGCAGTATCTTGGTGGTTGCTTTACTGCCTTCTTTGCCTTTTTCTTTTGTTTCAGTTGTCATGGTATATGGTTTTTGGTTATTCTGCCTGGTCACGCAGCTTTTTGAATTTTTCTTTGATCTCGTCCTGGATAGGTTTTATTTTATTCAGGCCCCAGATGTTTTTAAGTTCGGTGAGAAAGCTGAGTACAGCTTTTTGGGTACGTTCGATCACAGAGGCATCTTCTTTGAGATTCTTTGGAATCAAGGTGGCTGTTTTCACCAGTTCCTGCCTCAGTTTTGTAACGAGTGTCTTTTTCTTCGGTGCTTTGATTTCCCCGCTGTCGATTCTTTTCTGCCTGTCTTCTCTTAGGCGCTGCCGGCACATGCTCAGGTCATCCAAAACCTTTTCGGCCTTTTCGACAATTTTTTTGGAATGCACCCGGCGGGTTTCCTTTTTTTTGCCTTCTTCCACCTCGTCGCAAGTTTCTTTTTGGATGCGGGAAATATCCTCTTTGATAAGCTCTACGATTTGCTCACCGATCTTTTCGGCTTCGGACTTGAGCTTTTTATCACCGGGAAATTCCTTGACATCTTTTAAGGTGTCGTCAAAAATGGAAAGTCCTCTAAGGGCGTTTTCACTCAGGAGTTTTTTAGAGATGTTCTCCTTTTTCAATAATTCGTATGGATCATTCTTTAACATGGTTATCGGTTTTTAATATTTAGTTAATGAGCATTAAGATTCCTCGATACCCAGACCTTTCATCAGGGCATCCCTGTCGGAAAGGCTCACCCGGATAATGAGTGTATCGCCTTCAATCTTTGTAATGAGTTTGTCTGTGGACTGCATGTCTTTTATTTCCGTTTCAAATTCAACCGTGTTGTAAAATCGTGTATCAATACAGTATTCCTGTGGTGCAAGAGAGGGACGCTCCTGTTCTCTTTTTACCTCCTGCCAGGTTTCATAGAGCTGAAGTTTGACCTTTGTGCATCCTTTCTGTTTAGCTTCATCCAGAAGGCTCAACAGCTTGTCTATCGTTGTTTTTATCATTTTGTATGCGTTTTAGTGAGATTCTAATTATGCGACGTGTCTTAATTCTTTGATTTGTTCCAGGCGAGTTTTCATGCGCACAAAAACCTCCCGGAGCTGAACGATCTTTGCCAGGCGGTCCGCTGTTCCTTCCAGGGCTTCACCCTTTCTTTTTTGCTGAACCTGTTTTTCTTTGGCTTCTTCGGAATTATCATAGACCATGAGCTCAGTCAGAAGTTTTGGATTGAGGGCTGTAAACTCACTGACCCTCTCCATAACGGTTTTGGGCTTGTAGCCTTTTTTGATGCGATCAGCAATGATCTCACGGCCTTTGGCCTGTACAGCATCGTCCCCGGTTTTCTCCTCCCGGAGTTCTTTCTTTTGGTCAATTTCCTTGTCCATTAAGGCAGTGACCTTTTTCAGATCAAAACCAATGTCAAGACCACGGGGTTCTAAGACCTGTTCAAGTCCGCGCTTAATGGCCGAATAAGCTTTGCGTACCAAATCAAAAGTCACCTGGTCTTTGTAATTATAACTGGTGTTTTCATCGTCCATGTACTCCCGGAAGATCTTAAATAGGGTCTCGGTGCTTCGCGGCTTTTCTCCGCTCTTTTGTGGGCGGTAACGGTTTACTACCGTTTCAATATGATCGATGTTCTTATTGAAAATATCCCTTTGGTCTGCAATTTCCTTCAGGGTAGTTTCCTGGTTAACCAAACCGGTGATCTCATCCTGCATCCTCTCCCGTTCTTCCATAAGGATGAGTTCAGCCAGGGCATAAGGGTCTGTTACCAGTCCCATTTTTAATTCCGAAGGATTAAATTCTTCCAGGCTCAGGGCATTGGTCTTACCGGAGCGATACCAAATCTCATTGATCCGGCTGGTTTTTTCCTCCAGCTTTTGAAAGATGAAGGTGTCTATGCTGTCTTCCATGAGCGGGTTTACGATCCGTACATTAGCATACATGTTTCCATAACGCCAGATGCGCCCTTCCAGTTGCTTCACATCGGTCGGGTTCCAATCAAGCCAGGCATTGTAAAGTACGGTCGAGCGGTTCTGTAAATTAATGCCTTCTTTAATAGTGGCACTCCCAATGATGATCTTGACACTTCCGGCCAGGAAACGTTCTTTAATGCCTTCCTTCTTGGCTGCACTCATGCCGCTTTTAATGATCCCGACTTCATCCTCCCGGTAACCGATTTTCGTAACCAGGTATTCTTTGATTAAGGGAAAGAAGTGGACACCGGCATTCATGTAAATGACCTGGCCCGAAACTTCTTCCCCACGTTCTTCGTGAAAACGTTTGACAGAGCGGATGCACTCCATGATATACTGAAGTTTGGGTGAGGTTTCAATATACTGTGTCGCCGTTGGGTGTTTGTCCGGGTTGCAGGCATAGAGGTAAGGACTGAGTGCTAACTGGCGGGCAAAAGACATCCCCCGCAGAATACGGGTGCCTTCTTCTTCTTCATCGGATAAGTGTTTTTCATCCAATACTTCGCCACTGTCAACTTCCTCTGAATCCTCATCGTCCTCCATTCCTTTGGTGTTGACGCAAAAATTGGTCAGGCTGGTTTTACCACGCACGTATAGTTCCACATCGGTCATGTATTCTTTTTGCCTGGCGGTCAGGGGCAGATTCGTGGAGATCTGTTTGTCGCGTGGCAATGGAACGAGCTTGCCATTTTCCCGGGTATTGAGCAGTGGCAACACGATTTTCTTCGGGCGTTGAATGCCTGCATCTTCACCGGTTTTGTAGGTGATGAATTTAAAGATGAGTTGCTGCAGGGCGATGAGATTATTAAAGCCAAGCACAATCTCTTTGCGCTCGGGTTTGAGCTTGGCGTTAATGACCAGCTCCATGCTGGTCTTAATGAATGTATCGAAGAACTGTTTGATGTTTTTAATACCCCAACGTTCTAACTGCTGATAACCAATGAGGGCAAGCATGGAGTAGATCTCCAGCGGGCTGTTGGTGAAAGGGGTTGCGGTAAGCAGCAGGACGTTACGCATGTTATTGTTGCGCAGGATATACTGGCTGACCATAAATCCACGCAGGGCTGTCATGGAAGGTACTCCTGAATGGATTTGGTAAGTGCCCCGTGAACGGGTGGCTTTTTCTCCTTCGCCTTTCATTTCACCTTTGACCTGGGTAAATGATTTTTTCATGGCATGTGCCTCATCCACGACCATGTAGTCAAAGCCCAGGTCTTCGATATTAACCAAACCGCCTTTGATGCCTTTACCCATGAGCTCGTTGATTTTTTCCTGAAGTTGTATCTGTTCCCGTCTTTCTTCGGTTCCCTGGTTCAGGATATCAAAGAGTTCATTGCCAATTTCTCCCCAGGTGTCTTCATTGAAACCAAGCCGGTTAAAGCCTTCATAGGTTAACACGGAAATACTATACTCAGGAACGGGCTTTAAATTTCCCTCGTTGTCCCTGAGTGTATCTACAAACTCAGTTCCGAGATTATATAAATCAATAACCTGGTATTGTGGCAAAAGGCCGCTGAGTAAAACTTTTCCGTTGTCCACGACCCCTTGAATTTCCGCCAGCCAATTTTTATAGGTTTGGTTGGGTACAACGATGAAAGGACGTTTGCATTGCCCGCTTTCTAAAGCCTGGGCCAGGGAAAGAATAGCCGTCATGGTTTTTCCAAGGCCTACATCATAAGCCACACATCCTGAACCATGCACACTGATAAATCCCATGCCCTCACGTTGAGCCGGACGAATAAACAAAGGTTTGTTTTTAAAGGTACTGGAGCAGGTAAAGGCTACCGGTACTTTGAAATAATTGATCTCCACATAACCATTGTACATGGAGTTCCAGATTTGCTCGATGCGTAACTGGTCTTCACGGGTAAGGGCTTCCGCCAGGAAGCGGACAAAAAAACGATCTCCTTCTACCTTTGCATTTTGTCTTAAACGCAGTTTTTCTTCTTTGTCGTGGTGACGGGATGGCGTACCATTTTCCAGGTAATACTGGATAATGTTCCAGTCGGTTGATTTTTTAAAGTCGTCTTTAGGTAAAGCCTTGAGCCAGTTTTTAAATGCCTCTACAAGGCTTGCGTCGCCTTTTTTGGGATGGCCCTGTGGCTTTGAAAAGTCCACGAATGTGATCCCGTCGGCAAAACTGTTTATCTCAATTTCTTTGGCGAATGAAGAATCCGGTTTAATGAAAAGGCGTTTGTTCAGGTCGGGATCTGCAAGGGTGAGCTTTGGCGGTTTTACTTTTTCAAGTCCATTCCATTGACGCTCAAATTGCGCTTGTCCATGTTCTTGGATAATGGCTTCTTTTTCTTTTAAAAGCTGGCTTTCACGCTCGTAAATGTTCTCGGCGTAATAGAGAACACTTGGCATGAAGCTGCCCATATAGCAGCATACAATGCCCGTTTCCAGCCAGTTTTTAAGTGGCTTTGCGCTTTCGCCTAATGGAACAACATATTTTGACCAGCCATTTTTGGCATTGAGTACAACCTTCTCATCATTGTAACCATGCACGCGGCGTTTGTACCAGATCCAGGCTTTGATCTCCTCGTCTGAAATTCCTTTGTTGTATTCTTTTAGAATGTCGCTAAAACAAAGATATTCTTCCGGGCAACCATCCTCGTATTTCTCCTTTTCACCTTTGAGCTTGCGTAGTTTTTTTTCAGCATGTTCTTTTTTGGTCTGCTGGATGACACGTTCCAGGTTGCTTTTCTTTTCAGGATCGTCCAAAAGTTTTGCGAGTGACTCTTTAATTTTTGCTTTGGGAATTTCAGGCTCCTCTTTCGTGTTTTCGTTTGGATGAGCCATAGAAGGAACCTGGATGCCTTGTGTTACATTCTCCAGAGTGCCTTTTACTTTGGTAACAGGTTTATTAAAACGGTCAGTGGTTTGGTATTGTTCACCAAGTATTTTTTCGGGGTGTTGTTTGAACCAGGTATCACCGCTGAGGAGTTCGAGTGTATTGAGTTTTGCAGGTTTCGTGTTTTTGGTTTCAGCTTTGCTTTTCTCTTTTACTTCTTCAGCCAGGTCAGGATAATCCTTCAAGACATCCTGAGAAATATCTTTGCCATTCTTTATAGCCCATTCAACAAACTCCCTGTGTTTTCTGCCATCCCTTGCGTCCAAAATATGCGGGTAGCCGGTTTTCTCGATGGCTTTGAGTTGTTGGTATTCAATCCTTGGCATATCCCAAACGTACTTGGCATGGCTGATCTCGTTATCTCCGATATAGCCTTCTTCCTCGTAGTCGGTTTCTGTTGTATTTGTTTTCATTGTGGTATCAGTAGAGGGTTCTGCTTGCCGCTTAGTGAATAAGCCGCTGTCTTCTTTTTTTTCTGCTCCTGTCTTCAAAAGGCCCTGATCGGTGAGTTTATACACGGACACATTTGGTAAGCCCTGGAGATCTGATAGGGATTTTGCACTGAGAGGTGAATCCAATTTTAGAAGTGCATAAACTTTCTTTTTGATCTGCTCAGGCTCGTTAAAATCACTTTCAGGAAAATAATTATTGTGGCCCCCGGAGTAATCCTTCATGCTCTTGATGGCACGATACAGCACACCGTTAGAGAAACCATCTTTGCTCAGGCTGATATAAATTCCGGTGTCCGCCTGAAACATTCCCATCAGTGTGAGATCGCCACTCACTGCTGGCCCCGCAGGATTGAACCGTACATCGTATTCTTTGAGCCCCAGGTACTCGGCCAGTTCCTTGAAAGCCTTTTTGCCCAATTTTCTAAAATTCTGTTTGGCAAGTCCATCTGGTATCTCACTTTTGGGATGGGGGTCTTCTTCCATATAGCCATCGATGCGCTCATAATGCGAAAGAAAGGTGGCAAATTGCCTGAGTGCTGTTGTATTTGAGGAATGAGTGGTTTTCATCTGATAGTCTTTTTTAAGTTTTGGATAATCCTCCATGACCTCATTAAGTACAGGCATCTTTTCATCAAGAGCCTTTTTGAGTAAGGCTTCATGTACAATGCCGGCATAGAGCCTTGCTTTACTGATGGTAGGCTTCACCAGGGAAAATTCGTTTGTACCTCCAAGCGGGCTTTCATACTCAGCGACGATCTTCAGGTAATCGGTGATCTCAGAAGGGTATGAGCCGAAAATATCCACATGATGTTCCACCTGGCGAATGAAGTCATGACGTTTGATTTGCCAGGGTTTCTTCTTGTTCTTTTCCTGCTCCAGCAAAGCTTTACGCTCACGCAATCTCCGGCTTGCATCCTGGTTAATCTTCTTAAAGCCCTTATATCCTGAAGCTGCCATTTTAAATCATGTGAGCGAGTTCCTGTTCAATGTGTGCGATGGCCGAACCAATGCCCATGCCTTCATCAGCGATCATGCGGATGATCATATTCTCCAGCTTAAATTTCCCTTTCTCGGTGCTGCGCATCTCGCATACCTTCGGCCAGAGATGCCCGCTGCAATCTTTGAGTTCTTCTTCGATGAGAGTTCTTAGCTCGTCGATCTGTTCGCTGTCATGTGCCATGATGCTTGTGTTTTTAGGTTCTGTTTTGTTTTTGTTGTACAGGATGCCCGATCCCATGAGGTAATTTGTAATCATTGTTTTGGCGATTTCATTTAAGTTTCTTGAGCACCAGGATATCGGTGCCTATGTCTGTGGTCTGAAAGATCCTGCCGGGTAGACGGTAGCTATCCATGAACTCCGCTTTGGCCGCAATTTTTTCTTTGACCTTGTTGTATTTGAATTGGTTGGCTAAAAAATTACTGGGGATGAGCAGCACAATCAATCCTCCGGGCTTGAGCACGTCAAGCCCCCTGAGTATAAAATACTGATCGTATTCCGTAGCTCCGGTGTGTTGCTTTTCTCCCATACCTGCATACCTGCCGGTAAATTCACCATAGGGAGGATTGCCGATCACAAGGCTGTACCCGGGATTTTCAAATTTGTCTTTGAGGTGAACGTTACCTGCAAAGAATATGGTTTCAAAAGCCTTTTCGTAAATGTGCGCCTGCGGATAGAGAATCTGCGCAATGCGGGCAGAATAATGGTTGGTTTCATAACCGACTACGTTTGCTCCTTTTGGGGCATAGTTTAAAAAGTGACCGATACCAACGGCGGGTTCAAGGACTGAGCCACCATCGTAGCCGTGAAAATAAGCCATGTCCCACATTTTCTGAACGACAGGCTGCGGGGTGTAGTATTCATAAAGTGCTCCCCGGTCGTTTGCTCCTTGCTTCAGCAGACCACCTGAACCGGTGTATGAGCGAAGGAGGTTTTTTTCTTCTTCGCTGAAGGGCTCACCAAGCTTATCTTTTTTATCGATTAATTCTTCGATCTCTTTGTTGAGTTCGAACTGGCTTTGTTTTTTCATGGGCTTTGCTGACCGAATAAGCGGTTCTATTTTCTGCGGCAGATCCACCAGTTTCGCTGAGCCGGAAAACAACAATCGAATCAAGAAGCTTATGACCGGCGGCTCGCCTTCATGTCTTAGATCGTTGTCAATGATCATATCATCCACGTATTCTGCTATAAGGGCGGCTTTGCGCTTGTCACCGGTTTTTCCAATAGTGACCATGCCCTTTTCGTAGCTTGAGAGCGGTCGCCTTTCTGTAAATTTTGTGGAGAGTTCCTCCACAATTTGCTCCAGGGTTTTTAGGGGGAGTTTTTGGAGTTTCTCACGGATGGCTTCACGCAGGCGTGCCTGGTTAAATTCCATCCCACCGACACTCATTTTATCGACAGGATATTTGTTGTCTTCCTGCTTCCAATAAGCCTGTTCAAGTCCGGGAATAATACCTCGGGATGTTTTCTGTTCTTCTTGCTGTGTTGCAGTCTCCAAAAAGACATTGTTGTCAGCGGCGAATTTTTTCAAAGCATTCAGTGCCATTGTGAGCTGCTTGTTTTTTTTTTCTTCGTTATCCAGGATGGAATCTTCGGAAGCGAGTAGTGTTTCCAAACGCTGCTTATGATATCTCAGGGCGAGATCCAAAGCCTCCTGCCTGTTTGGGTAAGCGGTATCGCCAACACCGGGTGCGAAACCAACCCCTGAGCTGTCACCAAATAACTTGCGTGCATTGACACCGAACCTATATTTTCCTTCAGACGTTTTTGCAATGGAAATACTCGCACTGTACTGAGCGCCCTTCGGCATAGGGATTTCGATTTCCTCGAGGTTCTCTCCGGCAGTTTTCTTGGTGTAAACACCACTGTCATTTGTGAGGGGGTCTTTGGTTTCATGTTCTTCGTCCGTGTTTTCTGTCTGTGGATTGTCCATGTAGTGCTGAAGCACAGAGAGGCTCTCCTCCAGGTATTTTATGACGAACTCTGCATCCCTGGCCAGTTTTTTATGATCTCCTTTGGGCTTGCCTGTTTTTGGGTTGAGATAGGTTTTCCTCTCGCGCTTTTCCTTCTCGATCATTCCCTTAATAATGGTGATTGCCTTTGGCACATCTGCGATGGGGCGTGCATGTTCGGCTACCGTCCACCATTCATCTCCGTCCTGGTTATGATCGAAAAGTATTTCATTCAATGGTTCAATGCTTTCATATCCCAGGTTCAGGTTGACATAAGGATAGGTCTCATCGGTAGGAAAACCAATACCCTTGAAAATGCTCTTTCCCCGTTTCTCCCATTCGCGTAAGAGCCTTGATCTGTCCACCGGAATACCATAATCTGTAGGGTAAGAAAATTGGATCAGCTCGAACATTTCAATCGGCGTGGCGGTGTCCAGGTTAGCATTTCGAAGTTTAAGCAGATGAGGAAAGCTGTTTTTAAGAACCTCCTTCATATCATACAGTTCCCACAGATGTGAATAAAAAGGTTCCTGTGTGTCTTTTGGAACCAACACATTGGGCACATGCCGGTCATGGTATTTTAAATCGGTGGCGATGCTCTTACCCTGTGATCCTGGGTTTTCGATTTGTGCAGTGGACACCAATACGGGAACGTCCTTGTTTTCAAAAAGGAACTTGTATTTTTTTTGCATCTCCAAATCCTCCAGCACATAAATGGTGTAGAAAGCCCGCAGGTCATCGGATTCTTTTGAACTGAACGTCGCGTTTTTAAAAACGTCTCTGGAATGGGTAATTCCCCAGGCATTCGCGAGATACTTTTCAGAAGCAATGAGCTTTGCCATCACCCTCGGATCAAAACCCGGAAGACCTGGTATGCTCTCTTTGTGTGTAGCTACCTGTGCATGGTGTTTGCTTGTTTGATTGCCTGGCTCTGCCGCTTGAAGTTTTAAGACATATCCTTCGGCCACCAGTTCTTCCAACCACTTGATAAGGCCCAGGGTCATTTCCTCATGGATGTCTTCATTCGGCTCCTCGCTATCCGTACTACTTTCTATCCGGCCTAGTTTTTCAGCATAGGCATCACTGAGCCATTCAGTAGCAACAATTGCCGTTTTCCGGTCAAGATTAAATTCCAGATCATAGTTCAATTGCTGTTTCTCATCAATGGTATCAGTCAGGTAAACCTCACATGCATTGACCTGTACCCATGGAGCAATCCTGCAATGGATTATCCGCTTATCAAAGGAACCTTTACCTTCAATCAGAAGCGTGCCCTCACATTTCTTAAGTCCGGTTTTTTTTAAGCCAGGGATGAAACCTGTAAGCAGATCAAAGGCTTTTTCGTAGTAAAGCGGATCTGAGTCTTCGTCTTTTGAAAGATCAATGCGATGGCCCTGCCGGATCAAATTACTGAGCCATTGATTCAAAAAACGGTTCAGGCTGTTTCTGCGTTTGAGATCGACATAGGTTTTTCCTTCCTTTTCATGGTACACCTGCTGAAAGCCAAATTGATCCTGAAAGGTCATAGCCTCGCCTATTTCCATTTCGGGGATCAGCCGGATCTGCATGTCCGGGTCCGCCACCATATCACCATGCTGTTTGAAATAATGCGAAAGGGCAATGATGGGATGTCCGTTTTTGTCATTACCGACAAAGTCGTAGTTCAAATCCATGAGGCCACCTTTGGGATCCTTGACGGATTTGCCATGCAGCCCACCTGCCTTGATGTGTTCCAAAAGGCCGGGAATGATCTGCATGATCTTTTTGTAAATGGAATCGAAAGGAGCTTTGTGTGATCTTGCGCTTCGTTTCATGCCCTTATTAAACTGAGCAGTAATCCGCTGGTGGCTATGCCAGATGCTTTCAATGGTTCTGTCGCTCAAAGTGGGTTCATGTTCCTTAAACCAGGCTGTGAGTTCTTCTCGTGTTACCTGGCTTGGTTTTGTTTTTCCGTCGGACCTGGTGACCGCCCATTTGTAAAACTTGTCCAGGGATTGACGTACCAAGTGGCGCTCATTGTCAGCAGGGTTGTTTAGTGTTTCACTTGTCTCCGGATTGGCTGTTTTGTTCTCAGAACTGTGGCTAACGGTTTTCTGCATACCGGTTTTCTGCACCCCGCTTTGATTTAGAGTGCCTGCCGAAATGATCTTGCCTTCTTCAAAGAGAATCCGGGCTTCCTTGAGTCGCGTTTTTGGAAAAACTGCCAGGGAAACAAACTCATCACCAAACTCCTGCCGGGCAAAATTTCCCGCAATGACTTCGGCTTTGGGTTTGGACGGTTCAAAGACCAGGTAGTTTTTAGTCTGCCCGTTCCCAAGACTTAGCATCACAAACGAAAACTCCTTTTTCTCCATGTTGCTTTTCACAGCTTCAAACGAAGGTTCCAGGAAAAGATCCGGGCCATCCGAACTTTGCGGAAGCGCATTTTTCAACTGTTCCGCAAAGTCATGCACCAGACTGGTATTTTCACCATACCACATGCTTTTCACACGGCTATGCCTGAAACCCATCGTCCTGAGCTTAGGCTGAAGTACAGGGGAAGGTTCAGCATCGAATTTTATTTCGATACCGTTCTGCTTTGGATTTTCCCTGATGTCCACAACCTCCCTTGCCCAAGTCTGTGTTCCAAGGTTTTTATCGGACTTGCTTTGCTTGCTCTTTGCCATTGATCGGTTTGCTTAAGACGGGTCTATTGCCTTTGTCATTTTTTTTGAAAACTCCATAGCACGGCCAGGTCATCTTCACAGGCGGTTTTAAAGTTCCTTAGAACATAAAAAAACTACACGCCATAGAACATGCGTTTTGCAGGGCTTTAAGAGCCACGAAAAAAAGTGAATGAAGGACTTCGGTTTTTAAACTCTTTAGGGGCGTGAAAAAAATGGTTCTTTAAAACAATTTTAAATTCAGCTCTTAAGGGCTTTTGATTCAGTCTTACAGGAATATCCCGGCTCTTAAGGGGCCATGAAAAAAACAGTTCTTTACAACTCTTTCTTTTCTGAGCTCCTTAAGGGCTTTCAGTTTTTAATGTTCCTATACGACTTTCGATTTTTACTAGTCCTTAAGAGCTCGAAAAAAAACGGTTCTTTAAAACAATTCTTAAATTCAACTCTTAGGAGCTTTAGCTCTCCGGGATTTATCTGCCCTTACGGCCTCGAAAAAAAACAGTTCTTTAAAACAGTTTTTAAATTCAGGTCCTTAAGGACAGTGTATAAAATCCTGAAAAACTTTTTGTCCTTAGGGCCTGTGAAAAAAATGGTTCTTTAAAACAATTTTAAATTCTGGTTCCTTAAGGACGCATACTTTTTTCAAGTCTTATAGGACTCTGAAAAACTTAAGCTTGTAAGGACTTTCATTTTCTCAGAGTGCTATAAAGCGTTGAGGAAGTAAAATTACAGAGATAAACAACTCTATGTTTGTATGGACTTTGTAGGAAGCGACAACTTTTACAAAACTGAGAATGCACTTTTTTTGGAGGGCACGACTGATAAGGCTTGCAGACGAAACTGAGAATCGGGGGTTTTGGAAAAAGCGACAACTTTTACAGAACTGAGAAAATTTCGCTTGGATTTTGGGGAAATAAAAAAGCCGGCTGTTACACCGGCCATACTTTTTTGATTCGGGTTTTTGAGAGTTGCATTTCGCGTTCTTTTCGGGATTGCAACACATTTTTTTACCCTAACGTAAAACCACGAAACCCGTTATACTTTTCTTACTTTGATCTGTAAATTGAAGGATGTAATAATAAGTGGCTTCGGGTAACTTTCCGTTTCCGAAAAGCAGAGAGTTCGTATTTGCAATTCCATCCCAACTGTTATCATAATTTTCTTTCACATATACTTTATTACCCCAACGGTTAAAAACAATTATATTAACGGATCTGCCATTAAGCCCCCTTATTACAAAAAGGTCATTTATTCCATCATCATTGGGGCTAAACCCTTCAGGAATAAATAACTCAAATGGATCAATTTCTATCAGAGTTAGATCGTTATTGTTCTTTGGATTACCATCCTGATCCGGGTCACTTTGGAATCCATTATTTGAACTATCACTGAGAATTTGACCATTTAATGTATGCGCAATTCCATAAACTGAGTTTTTTGCAATTCCATAAAATCCGTTAGGTGCGAGTAGAACACTATACATGATAGTATCACAGGTGTTGGCCATGAGCGTGCTTGTGCCAGGAGAGCAAAGACTTAAATTTGTATTTCCATCAAAGAATGGGTTAATCTGAAGTTTGCTTATTGCAGAATTTATCTTTGGAAGCCCCATTAAAGAAAATGTACAAGGGTAAGGAAATGTGGTGCTGATATTATCTTGTAGCTCAATATTAACAAGGTTTTCGGGAGAGTTGTTTACAACTGTGACTGTAAAATCAACTTTATAAAAATCGCCATTATAAATTTCCGGTTTTGGCGCAGCATTGGTCACTCCAAAAAACATCTTCTTGCAATTCTGTACCGGAACAAGTATAGTCATGAAACTCTTGCAGGATTGGTTTTGTCCCACGACAGTATAAAGAGTAGTGACGGAAGGAGATGTAATTATTGTGCTCCCGGTTTGGTTCGTAGGGAACCAGGTATAAGTGTTCGCTCCACTGACGGATAGGGTTATACTCCCACCCACACAAATACTACTTGCCGAACTTCCGGCCACTAAACCAGGTCCAGGAATAACACTTACCATAACAGTGGAAGAAGAAGAACATCCAAAGGAATTTACCCCGGAAACAGTATAAACAGTATTTACAAGGGGGCTTACTGTGACTGTAGTTCCGAAAGGTGATGATATTCCAGGTGACCAAACCAGGCTGTCTGCCCCCAAAGCCTGGATCGTAGAAGTGCTCCCCGCGCAAATCGACGATGGATTTGCGGAAGCGGAGATTGTCGGTGATGGGAGTACGTTTATTCTTACAGTGTCCATACTCTGACAATTTCCGTTTAGTCCCACTGCTGTGTAAGTGGTATTGGATAGCGGAGATACGACAATAAGAGAGCCGGTTATGTTTCCGGGGCTCCAATGGTAGTTTAAGGCGCCATGTGCCGTGAGTGTCGTTTGAATCCCGCTACATATTTGCTGATTGGAAGAACTAATTGTTACTGTAGGTGTGGGATTGACAGAAATAGTTATTACGGCACTACCCGAACAAACGCCCTGTATGGCATACACGGAGTATGTGGTGGTAACACTGGGGTTTACCGAAACCAATGCCCCGGTATTTGGACTCACTAAAGCACTGGGAAGCCAGGTATAGTTTGCCGGCACAGGAGCCAATAATTGTGTCCCTGATCCGGGAAAACAAGATAATGTAGATGACGGAACAATTGTTACAGGTAGCTGTCCTATATTGTTGGCTACCGAAATGGTCGGTGTGGCAGAACAACCCGTAACCGTATCGGTTATAGTAACGGAATAAATTCCTGGGGCATTTACTGTTATAGAATTGCCTGAAACGCTTCCAACGATGCCTGGTCCTGTCCAGGAGGTAGTATAGGTAGGGGAATTTGCAGCTATGGAAATTTGTACAGCAGAATTATTGCATGTGATATTTCCACTCGAACTAATGGTAGGGCTTAGCAAATTAGAAACCATGACGGTAGACGTTGAACTACATCCATTAGTTTCTCCAACCGCGGTGTAAATAGTTGTGCTTAAAGGGTTGATCGTGACGGATGGGCCACCCGTATTTCCCGGATACCATGTATAGTTGCTGGCACCTGTTGCCGTTAATGTTACGGATCCACCGGAGCAAACACTTGTTGGATTGGAGCTTGTTGAAATGGTGGGTGCCGCTATTGCTGTAATTATTTTTGTTATAGCAGAAGTACACCCTTGAGCATTTGTACCCATGAGTGTATATACGTTACTGGTAATGGGAGGGTTAAGCGTTAATATGGGTGTATTGTTGAGTCCGGGAAGCCAGGTATAGGTTGATGCGCCACTGGCGGTGAAGCTGATGGCAGCCGAGTTGCAGACAGTATTTGAACCTGGATTTATGGTGAGATTCGGAGGGTTATAAACATTAAGAGAAAAAGTTGTTGAGTTACTACAGCCGCTTAGATTCTGCCCTGTCAGGGTAAATACAATGCTTGTAGTAGGCGATATAAAAACAGGGTTTCCAATGAGGTTTCCCGGTTGCCATGTATATGAATTTGCCCCATTAGCGGTTAAGGTTGCAGGAAACCCTGCGCATAAACTATAAGAAGAAGGCGTGATAAAAATGGCTGGAGGCGCCTGAACGGATATTGTTATAACTGAAATGAGGGAGCAGGTTCCGGTATTCCCCGTCACGGTATAGGACGTTGTAACACTCGGGCTTGCTGTAACTACAGAACCGGTAGAAGAAGATAGTGATTGCGCTGGAGTCCATGAATAAGTGGTTAAACCATTTGCTGTTAAAGTTGCCGATGATCCGGATTGCCCGCATAAGGAAGTAGTCGATGGCGTAACTGATAAAGTGCATGAGGGGGCCATCACACTAATATCATCTACGAAGTAATTTGCATAAGAGGAAGTTGCCCCTCCGGGATTGGTAAAAGATAGTGTCGGATTATTATTGGCATCCGTTCTGAAAGCACCTATCGTAAGATAATTCCATGTCGCCGTTGGTGTCACCGTGAAGCTATAATTTGTCCAGCCTGTTGAAACGACATTACTTGTTATTTCACATTGAGGTGTGGCGGTAATCACGCCCCATCCTGTCTGCGACAAAGGTGATGCAGAAAAACAAACACCTATATTTTGTATTGTCCAGGGTGACAGAACTCCGGTTCCGTTAGACAGCCAGAATGAAAGTGTGTAGGTTGTTCCGGGTTGCATGGGCGAGCTTAATTGTGTAGCAAGATATTCTCTGTAGTTCGGGTAAGGCACATTATACAGAACCAGGGCAGTCATGGCTCCACCACTATGTGCGCTGCATGTGCCGGCAAATGTAGAGGGCGGCATGGTTCCATTTGTACCACAGGCATTAAAATAATCAGGTGTGCCCCACAGACCAAGGCCTGTATTCATGTTTACATTATTCCATCCGGAACAAACATTCCACTGCGCTCCAAACGTAGGACATGCGGTATATGTCTCAAAACCGCCATTTGTAACCAAATTAACCTGGGAGAAAAGGGAGAAGTTTAAAAGCAAAAAGAAGTTTAGGGTTAATATGTTTTGCATAAGTAAAAATACGTATTTTTGGCTTACTAAACTTTTTAGTTCTTACACATCTTTATTAATTATCGTGCTTAAAAAATGAGTATTTCGAAGAAAATCGCCCGTAGCTATGTCCTGCCCCTTGCCTTGTTGTTTAAAGCCGATAAATATTTTCTGAGTAAAAAAGAAAAGACCTGCTGCATTATCAATTTTCATGGTGTCAGGAAACACAATGAGAACGTCTTCAACAACAGGCATGTGCCTGAGCGTGAATTCGAAAGAATAATCAGGTATCTGAATAAAAACTATAATATCGTACCGCTTAAGGAGCTCTTCGAAATCCATAGAAGAAAAGAGTCACCTTCTAAAAAAACAATTGCCCTGACCTTCGATGATGGATATGAGAACAATTTTACGATTGCCCTGCCTATTCTGAAAAAATACAATACGCCTGCCACTTTTTTTATTATTTCCAAATCGCTTATTGAAGATAATTTCGCTTCGTGGCCCGATGTCATTGACGTTGTTAAAAAATATCATGGCCAGGACATCACTGTCGATAATTTAAATTTTGAATACCCTCATTACCATAACAAGGAAAAGGGCGAACTTCTTAACTATCTTAAAACGCGTGGTGATCAGGCAGAAGCCATAGCACACAAGCTCCTAGGAAATCACGACTATTTTCAGAAAGAACTAAAAGCATCCCCTGAACTGCTGGCAAATATTACGGGAAGAAATTTCGCCGCATATGCCAATGAACCCCTGATTGAATTTGGCTCCCATACGCATACCCATCCCAGTTTAGAATATCTGACCAAAGATAAAGTGGAAATGGAACTTAAGGAATCAAAGCAAATCCTTGAAAGTAAAATTGGTAAGCCGGTCCTCTCCCTGGCCTTTCCGGATGGAAGTTACAATAAAGAAACACTCTCCATTGCCAAGGATCTTGGCTACCTGAACATGGTTGCAGTTAATTATTACTTTAAGGAAAATAACCAGGACCCCAATTTACTCTCCCGGTTCACCATCAGCAATTCAACAACATTTGAATCAAATGTCTTGCGTTTGTCAAGGGATTTTGACCTCTATGGATTCTAGTCTTTATTACCAGGTATCAAAATCGGCAGCTGAAAACTTGAAGGAAATGTCGGAATATTCCTGAGATAAGAATAGATAACCGTAAGGCATCTGCCCCTTAAGCGGTAAGATTTGTTTTAGCAAAAAATCATTTGCAGTTCCTTCCTGGTAGTGAAAGTGAATGGATGTGCAACCGGCTCTTTTTGCTATCTTTTTCAGAACCTGCAAGGCTTTCATGAAATTTTCCTGGTCGGTATTCTCAAAATCTCCAACCCATAAAAGACCGTCAAATTTTATCCAGAAGTTTATACCACAAATCTTTATGATATACTTGTCAGCGCTGGATTTATATGTAAAATAACTGTGGTCATGGATCACTCCGGCTATATCAGATGTAAGAACTGAATTACCAAAAAAAGACACTTCACTTCTGTATTTCCTTAATAAAGCACTTAGATAAGAGTTGTAAAGGCTTTTCAGAAATGGCATTTTCTTTACAGCTTTTGCAAGCGGAACAGCTGACACTTTTTGCGCGTAGTTATTTATGTTTTCTTTGTGTTGCCAATTGAGTTTTTTAATCCTTAAACCGTAGATTGTTTTGTTTGGGAATCCATAGATAAACGAAACACCTTGACTATACGCGTCCTTGTATGCACTTTCTGCAAGACGTAAAAACAAGCCCTGGCCTCCGAAATTCTTATGAGTCATAGAGTCACAAGACTGACCAATGTAAAATTCCATATTTTTATATATGGCTTTTTGGGAAATTATTCCATAGAAAGAGACCGCTTCTCCTGAATCTGATATAGCAACCTTGGAAAGTCTTAGTTTTTGGTAACTGGAAAAAAACTTAGACCTTATGTAGGCTAACTTAACCTCAAATCCGAAAGCACTTTTGTAAAGGGGAATTAAATTTGCAATGTAGTTCTCGTGGAAAGAATGGACTCTGACTTCAAAATTCATAGGTAAAAAAGGACAAAAATAACAATAATTAATGGAGTAATCGTTTCCTGCCGGAAGTCCACACTGGCATTGTCTAAGTTTAAATAGAGCGAAATCAATCTTTCTGCATCAAACCAAGAATCTCGCTTTTCTTTCTTCGTGGAACCTCTATCACCATACCATCTTTCATTGTAATCAAACAATTTTGTCCTTTGGAATAAAACTGAACAAAATTGAGATTTATATAAGTGTTTTTACTCACCTTGACCATATATGGATGGTCAGCAAGTATAAAAGAGAAGTCTGCAAGCTCTTTGGATGAAAAGTATTTGTCATCAGAGGAAGTTTTAAATGTCGTGCATTTACTCTCCGATTTGATCCACACTATTTCTTCAATATTCAGGAAAAATACATTGTTTCCATTGTGAATTGAAATTTTTGAGATGACCAATTGTTGAAGGTCGTACGATTTAATGATCGATTTCAAATCCTGCTGTTTGGGCGCACGTTCATGTAACCTGGTTTTAATTCTTTCAAGGGTCTTCGAGAATTTTTCGGAATTAATAGGTTTTACGACATAGTCAAGTGCATTAAATTCAAATGCTTTTAGCGCATAGCTGTCAAAACCAGAAATAAAGACCACCTCAAAATCAATATTCTCAAACCTCTCCAATAAATCAAATCCATTGCCTGAAGGCATTTTTATATCTAAAAAAACCACATGGGGCTTTTTCTCAGTGATTACCTCATATGCTTCATCCAGGTCAGCAGCTTCTCCTATAATTTCAAAGCAGCTATCAAGTTGTGCAACTAATTTGATAATAAGTGCTCTATTGGATTGTTCATCGTCAATAACCACGGAACTAATCTTCATCATTTTCTTGAGGGTTTAAATTATTTGGTAAAAAAATAGTGACCCGCGTTCCGGACGAATTATGCTCGGGATCTGCCAGGTCATCATAAACTACCCTGGAGTCCTCTCTGTTATATAAAAAATTGATGCTGCTTAATCGCTGCTCAGTTATTTTTATACCATACGATTTTGTATTATTGGTTCTTAACTTCGCTTTTTCAGCACCTTGTCCTTTTCCGTTGTCCTGGATGGTTAATATCAGGTTTCTTTGATTTTTGATAACAATAATATGTAATTCACCTGCCCTCTGCCTTTGCACAGGTAAAAGACCATGCCAGATAGCATTTTCAATGATAGGGTTAAGGATAAGAGGGGGCAGGTAAGTTTTATTCAATGGAATGTCATTTTCAACATGAATCTTGAAAATGAACTTATTCTCAAATCGCAGTTGTTCCAGCCTTAAATAGATTTTAATAAGGTCAAGTTCCTCCTCCAGCGTGATGAGTTGCATCGACGAGTAATCCAAAATGTACCTCACAAGTAAACCAAATTCGGCCAGGTAATAATTGGCCTTAGCGGTTTCATTATCTAAAATAAGATTCTGAATTGCCGAGAGGCAATTAGACATGAAGTGTGGATTTATCTGGGCTTTCAGAGCTATCAGTTTATATTCCAGGATTAACTGCTCATTTTTGATTTTGAGCGCCTCCTTCTTTCGGCTTCGTTTCACGCTCCACCAGATTATAGACGTGATAATAAATAGAGCACTGATGAATAAAAGAATTTGGAAGATGAAATTTTGCCAGAAAGCCGGCACGACTTTAAATGGTATTTCAATTTTCAGATCGCTATATTGCGCTTTAACCGGAAGCACAACAAGGGTGTAGCTACCAGGATATAAATGATTAAATTTTACCGTCGAATTCTGTAAATAGCCATGATCGGGTCTCTCCCCTTTTAACACATATTTTATTAAGGGCTTCTCATCGCTTAATGATATGGCATCGAACTTGAATTCAACCGAATTATCCGTGCTCTTAATTTCACTAAAATGAGTGGGCAATATTAAAATTGAATCGATCCGGATACTGGATAAATTCAAAAATAGCTTCTTTGGTCTGAGGATTTTAATATCATAATCAATGATACCAAGCCCATTTTTGGAATTGATATAAACCTTGTCTTCAAACAGAAGTGCCTTCTGAACTTCTCCTTCAAAAATGCACTCCCAATTCTGTTGAACTCCATTTTTATAAGAACTATCCGATATAAACAGCCCCTTATTGGTAGATAAGAGCGCGATATGTTTTTCCGTGAAACTTATATTGTTAACTATATCGCTGGGCAATCCATCTTTGACGGTAAAATGACTGATGGCTTTTCCGTTCATTATAAAAATGCCATTCCCTTCTGTAGTAAACCAAATGTTGTTCCGGTTGTCTTTAGCTATCGATGTGACAATAGAATTTAACGTAGGGGCTAAATACCCTTTGGCTATCAGAGTTTCGCTTTCCGTCACCAATATCCCGCCGATTTTTTTCCCGGCTTGATGAAACGATGAGGGATATTCGTAAACACCATTTTCTGTTCCAAGCAGCAATCTGTTCCCGTTTAGAAAGCCGCAAAGGATCTTGCAGCCAAAATCTATTTGTTTCACAGCCTTATCATTTACATAGAACATAATACCCTTTCTCCAAACAGAGATAAGCGTATCTGCACTTTTTGATATTATACTTGTTGCCGTTGGTTCATTTATAGTGGACGTTTTAGAATGCCTGTTTTTATCCAGGTCGAATTTCTCATTGCTGAAGCGAAACGAAATCCGGTAATCACCGTTATGCTTTTCAATATCTATCGGTTCATTGTTGTCCGACTGCCTTATCTTTGTTATTTTGTTATTTTCAATAAAAAAGACAGCGCCGGTACTATTGCCGATAAACAGTTTCGTGCCTATTTTTTCCAATAAGCTGATGTTTGTACCAAGTAATTCAGGTTCTTCAAAGTGTTGGTGACTGATATTACGAAAATGGAAAAGACCAGCATTTGACGTGGACAACCAGATACTATTCTGTTGATCAATCAATACATCGTTGACTGTTGTCCCTAAAAAGAAATGATTAATGATAGAATCATTCTCATCGAGTTCATACAGCCCGTCGTTATAACATCCCAGCCATAGGTGATTATTGGAATCCAAAGTATAGTTTAAGATCACTGAATTATGAATCTTCCTGCAAAGCAGTTCGTTCGATTTTTCAATATATCTGTACAGGTAATTATGAGATGTAAAATAGATAGCGTTCCTGCATAGTTTGATGTTGCGAACCGAAGACTTCAGGTAGTTTGAAGGAAGCTGGATTGACTTATAGCCATTCTTAATTGGCAATTCCAGATAGATGTGTCCGGTAGAACACATCTTCATAAATTTGTTTTCTTCTTTATGCAAATAGACTGGAAGTAGGGTATTACCTGCTTTAAGCGCCCGGATCAGAATGCAATCTGATTTCATGTCTTCACAAAGTTCGATAGGCACGTAGCGACCACCCTTTTTAATAAACTTATAGCTATGTCCTTTGGTCATGGCATAGATATTTAAAGAGTCATCCACATATAAGGCTACTATTTCACTCACTGAATTTCTCAGGGATTCAGAAATAGCTTCAATACCTTTTATTATAATGGCGCTGTCATTACGGATTTCATATATTCTTGCATTCGAATTAGCAACCCACTTGCGTCCGCTGGCATTCTCATATATGGAGTAAATGAAAGAATCTTTGAACGGCAGATTTTGCAGTACATGCTTAAATTCTGAACCGGTATATTTCAGTGTTCCATACTTCGAAAAGGCCCAGATGTAGCCCTCCTTGTCTTGATGTAAATTATAGATCTCGTCCGTTAACAGACCGTCTTTTGTCGTATAGTTTTTAAAATTGAAGGTTTGAGCGGAGATTGTCAGGTTAACCAGGAAAGTTGCACAAAATAGCAGATACAAAAATGTATATGGCTTCAATCGTTTTCTTTTTTCAGGCAATCTTATACCAAACATAAGTAAATGAGCAAATTTCACCATTTCTGACCTAAATAAAAAATCCGGCTTTTAAGTCAATGTAGTTTAAATGCAAACATGTTACTAAAGAAAGTTTGCTTTGCACCTGGATCAACTGATCCTAAATGTGTTGCAGGGTGTTGTTGCCAGGTTTTAATATGATCCTGTAAAAACCGGGTTTTGTTTTGTGCAATAAATCCGCCCTGTGGTATAAATTTCAATGACCACCAAACTACTTTTGGCCGGAACTTTAACATAAGCGTTAACCGAAAAGCTTGAAATGAGTAGGTATATCTAAAAACTATTGTATGAAAAGACTATTTCTGATTTTATTCTTTGCGATCTTAATTTCCGGTGCCTGGGCTCAAATAAACATTGTCCCTAACCCAAGTTTTGATCAAACCATCACCTCATGCCCAACCGGGCTGGCTCAATGGGATAAATGTGACAACTGGAACAACGTCAATATGAATGTGGGTGCAGGATCCAACTGGGGAACACCAGACTATTACCAAACCTGTGGTACAGGTGGCACGGCTCCACCAGCAACAGCGTCCGGTACGTGTTCCCCCCATAGTGGTTCAGGCATGATGGGTCTCGTACTTTATAACGTAGGATTTCCGAGCTATCGGGAATATATTTCCACACAATTAAATTGCACGATGTTGCCAGGTTTTACCTATACTGTTTCTTTTTGGGTCACCAATGGCACCGGGCTTCTTAATCCCTATACTATAAAAAACATTGGAATACATTTTTCTTCAGCTCCATTAACCCAAACAGGTTGGGGTTGTATCACCTCAGTGACTCCGCAATGTGAAATACAGACAAATGTTGCTTCAACGTCGTGGGTACAATATACTTTTGCAGTTACTCCGACCGTTGCCTGTAATTATTTAACTCTCGGAAGTTTCCGACCGGATTCACAAAATGGCGTTACTCCAACTTATACGAATAATAATATATGGGTTTTGCAGAGTAATTATGCTAACTATTTTTTTGATGACATAAAAGTATTAAAACCTTTTATGACATTCTCATTGACACCTACCATAAGCCAGCCAACCTGCAATACAGTGGCATCTGCAACAGTAACACCTTCTATTCCTAATATAAGCTTAACCTATTCATGGACTCCTGGAAATTATACAACCACGAGCGTCTCCGGTCTGAGTAGTGGGTTTTATAATGTATTTGCCTACAATACCAATACCTGCATTAATTCAGGGACGGTCGGTACTTCCTTTCAGATTAATCCACCTATAACAGCACCCATTTTAACGGTAACGTCATCCCCAGCGTCTGTTTGTGCCGGGAAGTCTGTTACCTTACATGCATTGGGATCTTCTAATTACACATGGCAACCTTCCAGTGTCGTCGGTGATTCAATAGTCTTCCCTGTACTATTTACCCAAACAATCACGGTATATTCCACATTTACCAATGGCTGTGTCAGTACCGGAACGGTCAGTGTCACGGCTTTACCATTACCTACTCTGAATATTTCATCTTCACCCACAGTTCTTTGCAGCGGGAACTCAGCAACAATTACGGCCAGCGGGGCCTCAACCTATACCTGGCTGCCGGGAGGTAATAGTAATCCAATAATCGTGAGTCCAAACACGAACACGACATATTCCGTCACCGGAACGGGTACGAATGGTTGTAAAAGTAGTTCTACTCTGAACTTAAATGTGATACCCACACCTACTTTAAATATTTCAAGCAGCAATACTCTTATCTGTCAGGGAAGTGCAGCAACGTTAACGGCCAGCGGAGCATCAAATTACACCTGGCTCCCGGGTAATTCCAACACCAATATTAATGTTGTCACTCCACAGGCGTCCGGGATCTTTACTGTTATGGGTACAAATACCAATGTTTGTGTTGGCACAAATACAATATCCATCTCTGTATTACCAACGCCTACGGTTCTTATTTCTGCTCCTTCTCTTGTTATATGTCCAGGAATAAGTAATACGCTGATTGCCTCCGGTGCAACTAATTATACCTGGCAGCCTGTTAATTCCACGAACAGTGTCATTGTTACAACACCAACCACGACTACAACCTATACCGTGTATGCCACAGGTTCAAACACTTGTGTAACAGCCTCAACAATAACGCTTAATCCAGGCACGCTTATCAACCTGGGTGTTTCTAACTACACGTTTTGCAATAATGCCAGTACAGGTGTTTCGGTTACAGCTACCTCTACATTTACTGCTGGACCGATTACTTATTCATGGATGCCTGGAAGCATGGCAGGGCAAACAGTTTTTGTCAGTCCGCCTGCATCAAGTTCCTACACCTTGTATGCAAGTTCGCCCAATGGTTGTCCTAATTCTGCGACATTGTCTGTAAGCGTTGTAACAAATTGTTGTTCTCAATCTACAACCGGATTAACGCCTTTGACAGCTATAACCGGCACATACACTAATAATTCATACTTCCTGGCAAATAGCTGTACGTTGACAAATACAAGTGCTTTCAATAATTCAGAGGTTTTGATGATGCCAAATGTAAATATTACAATCCCGCAGGGCATGGTTCTTAACCTGGACCACACACACCTATATGCCTGTGGTATTAAAATGTGGCAGGGAATCGTAGTTCAGGATGGGGGACAGATCACAAGTTCATATAACCCTACCAGCGGCAGTAGTATGATAGAAGATGCCCTTACGGGTATAGAGGTAAATGGAATTACTTCTGCCGGCGCAAATCCTCCGATCCTTATAAGCAATTTGATCTTCAACAAAAACTATATCGGCATAACACTTAGCAACTCGCAGCCTACTATCACCTCCATTCCACTGGGAATTTCGGAATGTGTATTTTCAAGCAGGCAGATCAGCTTTGCTTCTCCTGGACCTTTTAATAATACCAGCTGGCCAAATTCATCGAATACTACCGGCGGTTTAAGATTTCCAGTATCACCCACAGCTACACAAGGCTTGTTTGCTCCATATTTATTAACAGGCTTCCAAACTAACCTGAAACTCCCTTATAGTAATCAACCGGGTCATATCGGTATAAAAATCCAAAATGTGGGTCAACAGTCGGGAGCACCTCCGACTAACGGAGTGGATATTGGAGTTGTATACCCTAACGGGAATGGCATGTTTAATTTATTTGACGGACTTGGGGTCGGGATAGAAGTCGAAGACGCCAGTTTAACAACGATAAATAATGTGTTTCAAAATGCGCAACGGTACCAGGTCGGTAGTAACTGGTTCGGAGGTTATGGAATTAAACAGAACATCTCAGGCTTGATGAACGCCCGGTTAAATTTAAGTCCAACTTCGTTCTCTACTTCCTGTGGAAACTTGTTTTGGGACTGTATGACTTCCGTGAGAGCTGACAATGCCTATGATGTGAATATTGAATATGGTACTTACAGAAGCAGTCATAATTCCAACCCTTCAGCGATGATAGGCGATACTGCGATTATGCTTCAATCCAACAGGTTTAATTATAATATTCAAAACTGCCAGTTCAACAATATCGCTAACAGCATTATTACCAACGCGACCATTGGGACTTATGCTTTGCCTAGCGGTACAGTAAGTGGAACATACGCCAATAATATAGACATCGAAGAAAACTATTTTGGTCCGGAGGTTGCCAGTAATGTTACACAGCTCCCGGGAATGGAATACTCCGGCGATGCTATAAGCGTTCTCGGTAATGGTGGCTCTAACTGGCAGCTCATGGGGGCTTGCAAAATTGCCAGCAACAAGATAGATAGAAGTTTCAGAGGGATTCGGGCAAGCAATATGGTAAACTACCCGACAGTTATCGGAGGAAATAATATCCAAATCGTTACCGACTACATACAAACCACAGCTTCACAGTATGGAATATATGTTAATGGCAGCCAGGATTACTTAACCATAGAGGATAATAATGTTGCAGGAGATGGTGGCAATCCTTTGAATACCCGGATTAGATTGATAAATTCAGTGAACAATACGACCCTGTCGTCTGTGTCTCCGATAGTAACCTGCAATAGAGTTTCAGACGCCTATATCGGCTTTGAGTTTGACGGTCCTCAGCCAGGTACAGTATGGACAAATAATCAAATGTTCCAAAAAATGTTCATAGGACTTTCTCTTGTTAATAACGGAATCATCGGCACACAGGGAAGTGCAGGTACATCTTGCGGGAACTATTGGTACGATGTGCTGCCCGATTTATGGAGTACAAATTGGAATACATATGTTGATAATTCCAGCTCTGCTGCTTCCGGTTCCTTTCTGTGGTGTATGAATATGCAAAATTCCTTCCCGGTAAATAATGGTGGGGCAAATCCTTTCAGTACAGTTTTAAACCCTAGTACATTGGGTTATTCTTCCAATATTCCTGGAGACTGCATTAGTTCATATCCTTCAGGACCAAGCCAGAGAATGATGCAACAAACAAAATCAAAAGACATCAGTAGTTCTGACATCAGGATTTTCCCGAACCCTTCAAATGATAAAGTCATCGTTTCTTCTTCGAAAGCGATTCAATATGTAAGGGTGACGGATTTATCCGGAAAAGTAGTTCTGGAAAAATCTGCCCTTAGCGGTGAGGAAAACAGTTTAGATGTTTCATCACTAAAACCTTCTGTGTATATTATTGAAGTTCATCTGAGTGAAAATAAAACAATCCGGGAAAAGCTTATCAAAGCTAATTAATGAACCTTTATAACATATAGTTTACCCAAATAATGAAGACCCTTCTAGTTTAGAAGGGTCTTCATATTCTCAGGGTTCTGATGTGTTTTTTAATCCGAATGGATAAATCGATTGTTACAGTTTTATATTTCCCTCAACCAAATAATTTTTGTAAAATTGAATAGCGAGTTATGGAACGAATAAAAGTAATTATTACGGATGATAACGTGCAATACCGGAAGTTGTTTAAAGAACTTCTTAAACCGTTTGCCATTGATTTAATCGGAGAAGCATCAAATGGCCAGGATTTACTAACCTTACTGGAAACCTTAAGCCCTGACGTCATACTACTTGATATTGAAATGCCTGGAATGGATGGCATCGTTTCGTATAAGTTTATTAAGGAGAAATACCCGATGGCAAAAGTGGTTATGGTAAGTTCAATAGATGCATACGAGCTGATCCAGGAATTAAAGGAAAGGGGAGTAAAAGGCTTTGTGCATAAACACATGTTGGATGATGAAATTTTATGGACAACCATAAAAACAGTAAAAGATGGTGGTGTTCTATATACAGAAATAAGCTCATCAAACAAGTGAGAAATTACTATCGGAAATTCAGTATTCAACAAATGCAGGTTTTGAGCATCAAAATATATTAATTTTGATAGTATGACGAACAAAAGAAAACACAAGGAGGATAAGAGGAATGTCAAGGAAAGTACCAACAGAGAATCGTTAAATAGCGCTGCACCGATTGGCTTCAAACGACTTGTAAAAACGGAGTCTGAAATTATAATGGATGCCCTTTTAAACGACAAGTCACTTGCTGAAATAAAAGAAAAAAGCAAGCTTACAGATTCGAGGATCAAGCAAATTTTTCAAAGGGCCATAGTCAGGTTAAATAGCTATTTCGATACCATAGAGGAAAGAATCACTAATTATCTGGAGGTTGAAAAGAATTATGCAGGCATGGAACATCGTCCGGCAAAATATGAAAAGATTGAACAAGGAGCCAGGATTGCCGGAAAGAAATTTAATTCGCTCCCCTTTCAAACCCAAGCCCTTTTAAATACCAAAATAACAGATACTGAATTTTCCCGAAGGATTAAAAATTTCTGCCATTCCGGGCATCCCTGGGGAAATAAAATAGAAACAGTGGCAGATCTCGTTCGATTAAACGTTAGCGCGATTAAACAATACCGGAACTGCGGCAGGAAAAGTATTCTTGAAATTGAAGATTTCTTTCACCGACATCATCTATCCTGGGGGATGCTGGATTAGTCAGGTTTTCTATACGCATAAATTGGCATAGTCTTCAGAACCTAAATAAAAATGCTTCTCAGGCGTTGTATCGCTTTTGGTGTATAGCTGAAATTCTCCCAAACGAATTTATGGGCGTAGGCTCCCACTTCCCTGCGGAGATCTGCATTTTCAATCAACGTTGTAGTTTTACTGATCCATTCTTCATCTGAAGATGCAATAAAGCCATTCTCACCTTCTTTAATGAGTTTTTGGAAGGGTTGCATGTTTGGTACTATTACCGGAACCATACTTGTAGAAAAATCAAGATAGCGTGTGAGTGCTTTACCTGAAGTATTAAAAAGATTGTTTACCAGCGGCAGAAGGCCAATATCAAAGTCTAGCTTGCGCAAGCGGGCATGGTAATCAAAAAAGTTGATTGGTTTAATAAATCGTACCGGAATACCCTTTAAGAGATTGTTTTCATCCGCTATGCTCCCTGTCCAGCCATAGATCACAAGCTCCACTTTTCCTTTATAGATTTCCATGAGACTTGTCAAGGGTTTCTCGATACTTTTTAAATCACCGGCCTGGCTCGGGTCAAGGAGCAGTCCGATTTTGATGCGTTCGGAGGTTTCGCTTCCGGTTTGCTTTACTTCTTCAAACGTATAATGAGAAAGGAGATTTGCGTACCGTTCCAGGTATAGATCTATGTCTTCACTTTGCTTCTGAGCCAGCTGGCCATAGTAGTTCAAAATCGATGTGTTTGGAGCGGAGAGAATATCCATGATGAAAAAGTTTGCAAGAAGTGTGTCTTTTAAATCCTTGCCCAGTTTATTATAGTTTGGATGATAGTCGGGGAGCTCGTGGTAATTAAAATCAACATCCATCACAAATTCAATGTCTGAGTTGATCTCCCGCAGGTCTCTTATGATATAGGAGGCGTCCGAAAAAAGTACCGGCATCACCACATAATCTGCCCATTGCACCAGGCGGTAATCTATTGGGTTGTCATAGTCATCAAACATTTTATTAAAATCCCAACGGTGAATATCGTTTACAATAGCTGCATGTGTCCCAGTCCGGTTCAGTTCCAGTGCCGGCAGGATCAGTCGGTAATAGCTACTTTCATTGATACAGGCCGAAAGGAACAGGACATGTATCTTTTTATCCTCCGGGTCATACTCAGGATATTTTTCTTTGAAATCTTTTGCCGTGTTTAAACGGTTGTAGAGGTTTTTCACTGTTTTCATAAGTTATTTTACTTTAAATTCTGTTTTTACTCCAAACTCATAGCGTTCAATGGCTGCTCCGGTCTTTGTGCCGAAGCTGTTGACATAGATTTCAACCACCTTGGCCTTTGCTCCCCAATTGCCAATGCATTTGTAAAAACGCTCTAATCCAAGTTGAGGGTCGCGCGTTTGAGAAAATCTACTACGCCAGTCTATCGAATAGCGTGTGCGGACATTCCCATCAACAAACCAAACGATGAGTTTGTGATAGGAGTCCATGCCTAATTTCCATGTGCTGTGGCTCATGCCTGAGAATTAAAATGAGCGATCAATGCAAGGGTAGACATTTTGCGACGGTACTTCGGACCGTCATAGAGGTGTGTTCCCAGGGTTCCTTTCACCTCGCAGATCACAACACTGATTTGCTCCAGCTCTATCTTCTCTGCTTTAGAAACCTCGACCAGGTAGTCATAAATCGAGTTTATTTGACTTTCTTCATAATCCATTCCAAAAAAATCGAAAATGGATTTAAAGTTGATTCTTGCCACATGCAGGTTTCCCTCATAGAGGTGAATGGAGGGTTTGCCCTCAGAGGCTCTGATGAGTAGTTTTGCTTTGATGGCGTCGATGTTTTCTTCGGTGCATTTGTGAATCAGATAGCGTTGCACCCGCTTACTGACTTGTTTTTCGGGATTAAAAGCGTCCAGCATGATATTTTGTTTTTAGTTAATAATTTGATAATGATTTGAATTTCAGAGAACCTGGTTTTAGAGGTAGGTGCCGAAGTGTTCGTACTGCTGGATTTCTTGCATAACTTCTTCTACGTCCATCCCCAGGTAATCCTGCCAGTCTAATACAACCGGGTCGGGATAAACCTCGTGGAGGTGTTCCCTGGTATAGTCAGGGTATTCCACAGCAATCACTTTTTCTTTGTCGAGCAGCTTTTGAGCGGCTTCGTAAATGGTCAGATCATAATCGTTGTGATCCACGACCGTTGTTTGTTTATCTGATGCTATCATGGTTCTTTTTTTTGTTCAAAGAATTTTTTTTAATGTTTAATTGATGTAAGTGATTTGGCTATAAGTCTCATGGTCGAGCACGGCTGCATGAAAACGATTTAATAAAGCCGGATCATTGAATTTTCCAATCGTGTTTTCACACTGGCGGAACAGTTGCAGTTTTGGTTTACGCTTGCAGGCTTCTTTTTTTTCGTTGGTGATATAACTTCGGATAAGCCGGTTCACGGTAAGTTCGCGCTGTACCTCGGCTTTGTGCTTCATATCATCCTGGTACCATTTTTTTGTTCCTACAAAACCTTTCGGATTAGTAACATCGAAGTAGAGATAGGGCAAGGTGACAAAGCGCCTGGTGGGGTCCTTACGAATGTATTTTTCAACCAATGAAATGCGGGCGACGTATTGCTGGTGTGCTTTTGAGAAATGCTCCGTCGGGAGTGGTTCATAAAGTTTATGGATGAGCTGTTTAGCAATACTGATCTGTCTTTCGGTGAGATCTGTGTTCTTGTAGAGAAGATTCCGCGCCATGAGCCACAAGAGGCTCACGTGCATGTTTAGGGAATTGCCGCGAGCGGTGTCCGTGACGGCTTCGCCGCCAGTCGACCGGCCCGCCCGCGGAACAATTTCCCCTGCTTCTTCCAAATTTTTTTTAAAATCTTTTTTTTGACCAATCGCCTCAACAATTTCCCCTGTGTCTCCTGTCCCGTTGCCGTTATCAACCGGTATTATTATATTATTTTTTTTACTAGTGTTACCAGTATATGTATGAGGACAATTTGACGTTTGTAAAATTAATTCGCCCGCCAATTGCTCGTTTTGGCGGGCTTTCTCCAGGGTCTCTTCCAATTGCTTTTTGGCCTTATTAACACATAACCGCTCCTTTACTAACAGGATTTTGGGGGTTATCAACAGCTCATAATTGGCGTTGGAACCATGAAATATCTTTTTTGTGATGATACCGGCTGCCTGAAGTTTTTGAATATGACGTTGAATGCTGCGTGGACTGCATTTCACAAAACCGGCCAGTTGTTGATTATTGGTTTGTAGGGTAGGCAGATTATCCGGGTTGATCTCCTGGAAGGAATTTACTTTGAGCAGGGAGATCCCGTAGATGCGGATAATTTCTTTGGCGGTAAGCACCGCCCCGGTTCTGAGTCTCTGCGTGTTCTTTTCTGCTTTCTCGTTGTACTGGTCTATAAAACTGTCCAGGGCTTTAAATGCTGTGGGGTAGTGAATAACTATCATGGTTTCTTTTTTGTGTTTAATAGCGACCGTAAATAACAAAGCGATAATTGCGACGGATCTTTTTGATGAACTTGCCCAGGTATGAAAAACTCTCCTCCAGGATCGTGAAGACGATGACCAACAGGATAATAATGAGATGCACAAAGGCAGTGAAAGGATTGAATCGTTTCATGGCATAATGGTTTATAAGAGTGTATTTTTTAAGAATGCGATCTGTATAAGCTGCTCCGGCGCTGAAAAGTTGTTTCCATACTTTGCTGCAGCAACATGATATCTTCCTCGATAAAACTTAGCAATTCTTCCTTCATCGTGTCAATAGAAGGAAAGCCGGTAATGTTCTCTTTCAGGAGTTCCGGATGTTTGATCTCTATGGTATGAATGAAACGGGTAGCCCGACTCTCATCCATAAAACAACACAGGGTGCAAAAACCTTTGGCACGATTCGGTTTATCGTCTGCCTTTGCCTTGTTAAACTTTCCCACAACAGGGGAGTATTCTAAGCGTATTTTCATTTTGTTATCATTTTTATAACTGGTGGAGAGTGAATACTTAAGGGAGAATTAGACTGATAGCATAACTGTTGAGCAGATCCTGTGCTTTGATTTTGGCAGCCTCAAGTCCTATGCAGATTTCGTTAGCGATACCGTTCAGATCACAGCGCACCAGGTATTCATCTTTAGCCTTGCTGCTTAGTGTAACAAAAAAAGAAACCTGACTAAGCAGTCCGTCTGCCGTGCCACGCCAAAGGCAATGCTCTGTTCCGATGTATTCCCAAATGAGTGGTCTGATCTGCATATTTATTTTTGGATGCTTTTATTGGTTGCTAAATGATTTGTTTGAACACACGGTAGATACCGAATGGTTTAAGATCGAGGTTGGTGGCCTCGCGGATCAACCTGACCTGCCTTACCCAAATAATACCGGGAAGCTCGATGATCGGCTCACTTTTTTCAAGCTCAGCGATAAACACTCTATTGGTTTTTTGCATGTGCTCTTTGGGATCCAAAACCAGCCAGGTTCCAATCCGGGAGCCGGAAATAAACCACTCGCCTTTTTTCTCGCCGTCCGGCAAAGGCCATTTTTTCATTTCATTATCCAGATCACGGCCTTCCGGAGAAAGCACTTTAAACCAAAGCTGGCTGCGGTTCTGATGATGTTTCATAGGATATTAATATTTGGGAATATTCCTTTTTAAAAAGTCCAGGATGCTTTTGTGCGAATACATAATAGTTTTTTTACCAAGCTTGGAGAACTTGATGCAGTCGTTATCGCGGAGCTCCTGCATTTTGGATTTACTTTTTACACCAAGTAGGGCTTTCGCCTTTTCAGTGGGGATCCAGTCGTCTTCTTCTTTGTTTGCTTCCTTGAGAGCTTTCTGAAACATCTGCATCAGCTCGGTTTGCATTTTCCAGTAGGTTTCTTTTTCAAAGACTATAATTTCCATGTTTAAGGGAGTAGATGGGTTTTAGAGGTTAAGCTGGTTTGTTTAAAATCTGAGTCCGCAATTCCTTGATTTTTTGCGTGCGGTTGCGGTCGTGTTCAATAATTTTAAGGGCAGCCAGGTAGATCTGTTCCTGGTAGCGTGTGCGGATTCTCTCCCCGTTTAAAAAACGGTAAATGGTTGGGCGGGAAATCTTGGTCTTCCGGGCGATTTCCCCAACAGCGCTTGGCGGCAATTCGCCCGCGATCATATCAACATCTTCTTGTGTAAACATTTTATCAGTGGAATAAAAAACATATTTCTTTTTTTATAACTTTATTGTATATTTGCCAACAATATGTTGGTGTTTTTACAATAATGTTGGTAATTTGCCAACAAATGTATTGGTAAAATACCAACATTTACAAATTTTATTTAGAAAAAATAATTGTTTTAATCCCAAAGTGCTATGAAACAAGAGGTTGCAAATAATAAAAAATCAGAGGTTTCAATCAAACGCATCGTTTCCGAACAGTTTTTAAACTCGGTTACACAGGCTATTGAAACAGGTCTTGTCAAAAATGAGCGTGAGTTTGCTTTGCTCATTGAGAAGGACCAGGCGGAGTTTTCAAGGATGAAGAATACCGAGAGGGGCCGCTATGTTGATATTGAAATGATCTACAAGGCAGTGAACCTGCTTGGTTTCGATGCCAACCATATCTTTCTGGAAGGTGGGGGCAAGAAAGAGAATCTCTTACGCGAAGGCGTGCATATCAATGGCGGAAATGTGAGTGGAAATAACAATGTGGTGCTGACCGGCCAGGCTGTATCGAATCATGGAGATGTATATCTTAATGTTCAAAAACTGGTGCAAAGCTTGCCTGCCAAGGATAAAAATGCAATACTGAAAAAGATAAGCGACCTGGAAAGCAAGAGCACTGGCTTAAATACTCAGATTGAGGATTTAAAAAAAACTATTGACCGTTACGAGAGAGAGATGGAGAAAGACAAGAAGATCATTGAGACCCAGGAGAAGCTTATTAAAATGATGGAAGGCGGCAAGGGGGCTAAAAAATAGTTGGCTTTTCTCCAACATTGTTGGCTTTTTACCAATATCAGATTCATGGCAAAAAAAGGAAAGAAAAAAGCAAACCAATTCACCGGCGATTACAAAGAGAAGAATTTAGTGTCCCATAAATTTATCGAAGCCTTTAATAAACTCAAACAACGTGGCGTGTTTGATACCTACGAAGATTTTTCACTGGAGTATGGTTACGGTGCAGATGTTATGGCAAAGATCGCTGGTGGTGTGCAAGACGTCCCTCTCATTCTGCTTTGGGCTATGGTAGATAAATATGGAGTGAATGCCGATTTTTTCTTCCTGGAAAGCTCTCCTTTAAAAATAAACAGGGCAAAATAATCTTTTACTTTTCTTTAGTATCAACACCTTTAAACGCAATCTCTTTCAGTGTTTGCATTTCAGCATCAGTAAGACTATCAATGGTCATTTGACCCTGATGACCGAAGAGTTCCATATCAAAGCATCGCTTCTTTGGCTCATATCCCAGAAGCTTAAATTCGACCACCTGCCCGGTGATTCGTTTTATTGAATAGCATTTCCCTACTTGCGGTTCCATCGTCAAAATTTTAATCAAAGGTAGAAAGACCAGGGCTAAAGCTTTGCCACGATTTGTAGCAACTAGGAAAATCGCTCTGAGATGAATAGTTTACAAGGTATTCACCTTATTCTACTTTGGGTTACGGTAGATAAGTTTGCTGTTGACGCCATCTTTTTATCTCATGAAAACTGCACTTGGAAAACAAACAGAGTAAAATAATCTTTTATTTTTTCCTACTTAGATTTTAAGATTTAATGGGTAAGGCAGGATATTTCCTTCTACAAGTTCTTTGGCTGGATTTTTTATAATTCTTATGTCTGGCTCTTCATTACCAGCAGAAAATACTCTGTATATATAATAATTGTCACCTTTCTCAAACATCAATTTCCATTCTTCAATAGAAATTGGAAACACTGTTTTTGTACTTGAAGGCGTGCCTTTTACTTCGATAAATATTTCCATATTATTTTCACCAAAAACAATAAAGTCAAACGGTTTGTAACTTTCCCCATTTTCGTTAGACCAGTTAACCTTGTTATATTTATTCTTCAAATATAAAAACACATATTTCTCAGCCCATCGTCCTATATCAACTTTTGATTGCTCATCAATATCTTCTGTAGATGGGGCTAAATACTCTTCGCTGTTTGTTGAAGGAGAAGACTGATAGAATGACACCTTTGAAAAACTTGCCTTATTTGGACTTACTTTTGGAACAAATGTCTGTCTAGGGATATCGGATATTAAATTAGGTTCAAATGTAGGCGCCATTTCTAAACCAGAACCATTTGTGGATTCTGCTTCCACCGTATTAAGAGGCTTTTTAGGTTGTGTAATGCCTACCTTTGGTCTGAATTTAATTTTGGATTTTTTATACTCCGGAGATTCTAGAATTTCCTTTATGTCAATATTTATACTGTTAAACCACTTTTGAGTGGCATTCTCATCAATTTCAAAAAGTAATCTAAATTCTTCGTTCAAACCTGTTATACCAAAGAGTTTGTACAGTTGAGGGATAATGGAGAATTTAGTAATGGGGTTACCCCGATCACCGATATAGCAAAACTCCGCACCCGATTGATAGCTTGGTCTATCTGGTCCCAAAATTTCTTCATCGAGGTGAGTAAACGCTAAATTGATTTTGTCAGCATTAAGAATCTTAAGAGAGGAAAGAATTTCAAACATTCTACTAAATTCTTCTTTCAAAGAGGTTGCCTCTCTGATAGCAGCTAACTTTGCATAGTATGGCAAAATGTCAAGCAGATGGTTTTTTAATTGATAGTCTTCCCGAGCATTTTGATACCTTGGAACGAAATTGTCAATGATTTTAACGGAAAACAATTCGAACAGTTCTCTGTAATTGCCGTTGTTGAAATCATGACCAGAGGGGAGATGAATTAGCTTTAGAGAGTCGGTTCCAATAAAGCCGGGAATGTTAATGTACATGAGTTCTGAAGGATATTCAAAGGTTTGACTGTCAGAAAAAATACGATGGCTAGACGCCCATTCACGAATTATATCCTTTTTGTCCTCTGCATATTCAGGTAAAAGTGATGCGAGTTTTTCGTACAAATTTCCTATTCTCTTTATTTCTGCTCTTTTAGGTTCTTCACCATCTAAGACCTTGATGGATATATTTTCTAAAATGGAAAGGTAATCTTCTAGTCCTAACGTTTCTTTTAGGCCGAGAAATTTTTTCCAATCATGGGACAGAGGATTTTCATATGTGAACACAGGCAGGTGTTTTCCTGCCAGTTGTTTAATCTCTTTTGTTGATGCAAAGGCCTCCTGTGGCTTAACAAGAATTTCAGATGTAACAGGAATACAAGTCTCATTTTGAATAAACCATTTGAAATAGCTCTCGATTATAACGGAGTGCCTGTTTTCACCACGACCTTCACCATAAACAAAAACTGCGTGAGTGGACAATTCAGCCAGACTCTCTTTATTTAAAAGGATATTTTCCCAAAATTGTTCGGCAAATAGATAATTCTTTGCTACTGATTGTAAAAAGGACGGAAGTTTAATATTTCTTATAATATTGTGGTCACCAAAACCAAAGCCACCGGAGCTTCTTGCTCTATTTTTGGCTTCATTTACCCATTCGTCAGAGGTGATTCTACGAACTTCAGGGATTGTGAGCCAATCAACGGTTTCAATCTCTATTCGATCCTTGACATTAATCGCTTTAAAAAAGGAAGCAAGCCTGAGCTCTCCAAATCCAGTCGTTAAGTATTCTTCAGAAATGTAGTTTAGTCCAGGGATATTGGATTCAAGTTTTGTATATGGATTATACTTGTCTGACAAATAACAATCATGTGCTTTAGTAAAAATGGCTTCGTCCGTGCGCTTTGTTTTAATTCTTAGGGCACGTAACTGACTCAGCATTTCCTCGGTAAGTTCATTGTTTTGAAATAATCGTAGCAGATAGGTTACTATTTGAATATGATTGGCATCTGTTACAAAACTTGGGTTTTCCAAATTCGGAATAATAACATTCGTTACATACGCTAATTCAGAAGGTTCCTTGACTCCCAAAGCCCTCAACCAGTCAAACACATCTTTGTTCTTTTCAATCGATTCGTAAACCTCTTTGTGTATTAATGGTATCTTACCCAGTTCTGTTGTAGCCGCTAATGTTGGGAAACATATCCCCGTTGAAGGATTCGCAAGTATGCCACTTTCATTGAATATGAAAGGCATTGTTTTTAGTTTAAAAAACCACATACCATCAGAATCACCATCAGCCCGCATTTTGAAGTAGCGAATTAACCCAAAGTTCTGTTCTACTTTATGATTCTTTGAAAAAAAACTAGATCCAAAAAATTTATCCAGCTCTGCTAGCTCAAATGTAATGACACCAAAAGAGTGCAGTTTTTCCAGTTTTTCAAAGTGTTTATGAATAAATCCATTCTCCTCGACGTTAAGATTCCGCTCAGCATTAATATAACGCGAAATAAATTTTCGTTCAATAAAACTTTGCTCTGATAATCCGGTTTGATCCCAAACTGACTTTTCTAAAGTCCTTACTTTACCTTCCAAATCAACAATGAACCTGCACTTTGAGATAAGTGAACGAACTTCATTTTCAAATATTCTCCTTAAACCGCCAATAGAAGAAGAACTTGTCGATGGTAATAAATTTAAAGTCTGGAAACGATAATTAGTAGATGCTAGTTCTTCTAACCAGCGTAATAATAGTTTACCTGCCATTTCGAATAACCATATATTCCAGATTTGATCCTCATGCAAAGCTTCTCTGGGAGTATTGGTTAAGAAGCTGGCATTGACTAAAAATGGAAAATCATATTCCCTAACTTTTGTTGGCAGATAAGTGAAGATAAGGCTTTCATTTCTTGGAAGGGAAACTATTTTATCCCCGATGAGTTTTGCCGCGAATGACAGATCCGTGAATTCAGAATTTTTAAGCTTGGGAGGTGCGTCATCATCAGATTTCAAAGCAGTCTTCGTTTTGTCGGAAATTTGAATATGCTCAAATGTTTTCAATAACCAGGTACTGACTAGTTTATTGTCCAATCTTAGTTCTGTTTTAATATATGCGTTATCTGTTTCTGTAACAACCTTTGTGATTTCGGACTGGAGAATATTATTTCTCTTAACTGTGATTTTTGAAACTCGTCTGAGAAAAAGAAGTATTTCTCCATTGCTTAATAGCTCTTTCAATTCCTTTTCCAATTGTTTTGAATCAGGTAGTTCAATGATCGTGGCTACAGAATAAGTCAGAGTTTCCAGAGATCGTTGCGCAGATACTGGGAGGTCTTTGATATCAGTCCAGATTGGAATAACTTGCCAGGGTAAAATTAAAGAAGAATGAAATCCCTTGTCAAAGCGAAATTGGTAACCATCAGAGAAGATTGTAACTCGTTTTGATTTTCCGAAAACAGATTTGAAACCTACTCCCTTATATCCTGTTTTAGTTGAATCTGATGTTTTAGTACTTGAACCGGCGTGGGTTATAGATGCAATATCCCCCTGATCAAATTTTTTTCCGTTGTGTGAAACAATCAGACAGTCATCCAGGAAATCAAAAAGAACTTCATTTGAACCATTAAGCGAGGAATCATCAGCATTTTGAATAAACTCAAAAACAAATCTTTTGTTTTCTGAGTATATATCAGTCGACAGCTTGCTTAGCATGTGCAAAGCCATCTCTGCTTGATCAGGGTCATTGTAAATAGAACGCCTTTTAAATAAATCTTCAATAAATTGTTTCTTGTCCATTGAATTGGGATTTATACGAAAATAGCTTTTTATAAGGACAAATGAGCTAGGATGGGTCTTTTTGAGATTAAGTAGCACAAAAAGCCAATTCGAAGGCATTCTAAATTACAACAACAATAAAAAGTTGCAGATTTTTCTAGTAGCCATTTTTTTTGATTTATGTCTTTGGGCCAACAGCTTAGGATTCAGACATTTTAAACCTTCAAATAGGATAGGTAAAATTACCTATTTTTGTATCCCGGCGATTTTGAATCGTTTTTTTTATTATACATTTGTTATAGTATTAGTTAAGAAATTGCGTTGCTGCAATGTTCTTCTGTTAGGAAAAACTTGGAAACTTTGACGACAGGAGAATGGTGAGAGCAACACGCCGGTAAGGGCGTGTTGCCTGCTGTTTTCAATTCGTCAAGGTCCTTCCAAGTACCTTCCTAAGTTGAATTCTAGTAGGCGCACGCCCCCTTATTTTAGGGGCATAACCAAAATGCTCATGAAAATCAAACTTGGACCAGTTAACAAGAAAAAGGAACTCGCTTTCGCTCTATTCCCTTACAACCAGTATTGGGATGCGTGGATCGCTTCTGATGCTTGTTTCCTAGAGAAAGATGAAATCACGCTCATAGAGATTTACCAAAAGACCGGATCTTATGCCATCTGTGCAGAAGAACTTGGTATTTCTTTCGTCAGAGCTGCCAATGATCTACTGGATATTATTTCCCGCTTAAAATTATTGCAAGGTGACTATCTTACCTGGCAGGACCATTTTCTTCAAGAAAAGAAGGGAGTAGTTCTGTATTTATCAGACCGTGAACGGTTCTTATTCGCTCCAATTGTTACACTTTCCCTTTCACACGAATTAAAAGTTTTTCTCAAATGCTTAGGCATTGGTACAATATCAGAACTCATAAAAAGCTATTCCTTTCAGGAACTCAGGAGCGATAAGAGTTTAACTGAACAAACTGCAAACGAATTATTTAAGCTACTTCACAAACATCGTGTTACTTCTTCCACACAGGAGCTTGAGCAAGTGAAACTAGATAGCACTTAAAAATGAATAGGTACTTTCCGGGAGACGAGTCAAGAATTTATTAACCGAAATAGTAAAATCCTAAAGTAAAGTATTACTACATCCCAAAACCTTGCAAAAAAAATATAAGTGTGCCCCTTGTCAAATCTGTATTTCATTTTTTAGCAGTAGGTATTTTCTGCACATTCTGAAGTTGGATTTGGTTTATGTAATTATTAACAGGCAAAGCAGGGACGGCAAACCAGAAAAAAAAAATTATTAGAATTGTAATTTTTTGAAAAGAACTAACGTTATAAAACGTAATTAGATTTTTCTTAAACCCAAAATCAACATTTAACCCAAATCCATTTTTTGTGTTTTATCACAATAAAACGTATTGCTTATGAACTCCCATTTTCAGTTTAAAAACATGCTATTGCTTGCTATTATGCTTTTTGCAACTACGATCATAAAGTCTCAGCTACTGGTGCATCCAGCGATTAATTCTTTTGGGCTTCGGTTCTCTGATAATGCTCCTAACACAGCTTCAATCACGGAGGACTCGGCAGTCGTAGTGACTTACGTTGTGAGTATAAAAGACACAGTAAACACCAATAAAATATATGTGCGTATTAGTAGCGGCACAGATACGACAGGTAATATTTTACAGAACAGTTACCTTGTGCATTCCTCGCCAATTACCAATGCTCAAAACCAGGTAGTATTTAAACGTGAAAAAGATGTCATATATATCCTAACGGTTTCCACCACACAGAATACTGTTCTTAACTATGAAGTTTATACAGAAGATCTCAATCAGCAAAAATCTCCAGCCTTACAATGGCTGAATCCTTAATACCCAATACCCAAAATTTTATGAAACGATTACTTTCTATCTTCATTTTTCTATCAGGCATTGCCTCTTTACATGCTCAGATCAAAGTAAAGCCTACCGCAGTGCATGTGACCTGTATTGGTGGGAATAATGGGATTTTATTTGGCAATGGCACGGGCGGTACCTCCCCGTATACTTATACATGGCAACCTGGGTCTGTGGTAAACAACTCTATTACGGCCATAGCACCTGGCGTATATACTGTAACAATGCGGGATGCTGCCAGCAATACCGTTACCACCACTTTCAACGTAGGGTACAAAGTGTTCTGGCAAAATTTGTATTCCGAAATGCTGGTACATAGTGACACACTCATCCAGAATCGTTCGGATGGCCGCAGCAACTGGAATCAAACGGGTTACGGATCAAATACCCTCCCGGCTAACACCGATGGCTGGATTGAGTATATTCCCAAGTCCGCAACCATGAAAGATAAGATCTTCGGGCTTTTGGATTCAGCCTCCGGCAATGGCTATTCAGACATTGACTATGGGATTTATTTGACCGCAGGAGGAAGCCTCTACGCTATGAATAACAGTGTTCAGACCTCTATTGGTAGCTATGCTGCCAGTGATATTATCCGGATGGAGCGTGTTGGCAATACCGTTTCTTATAAAAAGAATGGAACCAGTGTGTGGAGCGGAACGGTTACAACAACTATGTTGAATAAGGATTGGATTGTAAAAGCCGCTCTGTATGCCTACGGTACGGGAATGGAAAACCTTGGATGCAGTTTCCCTTCTTTATATGCCAAGGTAAGCAGCAGCAACACGATCACATGTGCTAACCCTTACACTTCATTGATTACAAAATCAACCACTGCTGCCGCAAACCTGGTTTATTCCTGGTATCCTGAAGGCTCAACCCCAACCAGTTCTGTTACTAATGCCGGCACAGCAGGCACATACAGTATTACATTAGGAAACACCAGCTATGGTTGCGAAAGAACATACACAGTAGCTGCCGTCGCCGCTCCAAATCTATCACTTGCTCCAGTTGTTCAACGGGACTATAATTGCACCACCCCTACAACAGGTAATGCTACGGTTTCGATCAGTTCCGGATCTTCACCTTATGTGTATTCCTGGGATGGAAGTGCTTACGATGGGACAGCAACGTCTTCTCCAACCCTCGCTATAGGTGTTCACACTTTACAAGTTAAAGACACATACAGTTGTTCCGCCTCCCAGACTTTTACCATTCAACGCTGTGCAACCTGGACCAGTACGGTTTCTTCAGTTACGATTAATAGCAACGGTGACCTGATCAAAAGTGGAGGCTCAACAAGCTGGACAGACGGAGCCGTTAATACAAATACAGCAACGCCTTTTGTCATTAAAGACACGGCTGCCTGGGTGAGTTTTGATATAGCTGATACAGCTTCTTCATTCCTGCTAGGCTTTAGTTCCGTGTCAGGTGATACAATTGCTCAGCCCGCCCACTATAAATTCTATATCGAAAACGCTTCTGCTACATTGATCGAAATGGACAACGATGGCTTTTATAATAAAATGGAGATCGCCAAAGTAAAGCCTGGCAGTCATGTGAAAATCCAACTCGTAAAGACCGGTATTGAATATTATGTCTCAGCAGATGCCGCTAGTGCCTACTCATTGGTTTACACAAGCAAGCTCTTTGGCACAAGACCGATGATACTGGAAGGGATATTGAACCGAACAGGGAGCCGGATTAACAAGGTTCGGGTATCCGGGAACGGAAATATGTAACATGTAGTTGATACTTAGAACAAAGAACAACAACCCAAAACAAAAAATTGAAACTGAATATATGTTAGCGAATAGGTATACAAAACAGATTGCGGCAACGATCATTGTGCTGCTGTGTAGTATTCATGCAATGAACGCCCAAATGGTGGGCGGCCGTGGTGATAACCAGGCTTTACCCAAAGAGGTGAAAGCCGCAGAATTATCGAAGGGGGCTTATACAAGCGATGTCAATTTATTTTCCGGCACCATGAACACCAGTTATGACCTGGGTTCGGTATCTACATTTGCGGGTCTAAAATTCGATCTGCAGCTGAGTTACTCCAGTACCAAGACCGTGGGACAAAATCCACTCGTGGTCAATGGGATTCCTTATGGAGATGGCTGGAATATCAATTTACCAACAATTTCCATTAGTACTGCCTGCTATCAAGCTTATCTGTCTTCAGAAATTATCAGCTATAACAATGGTATTGGCACCCCATCCCTAGCTGAAGCGAAAAAAGATGGTGAATTGCTTTGGTTTTCGCCTCAGATAAGCATACCTGGTGTAGTAAGCGACCGTTTTGTATTTAAAAATTACACAAATGGTCAGGCCATCTTTGTTCCTAATGCGATGGAACACTATGTTGAAGCGCGTTTTGATGGAACCCGCTGGTTTATCTATAACAACAATGGTGATTCGTATGTTTTTAATGCTGTCATCACAAATTTCAGAAGTGCCTCTAACTTACGTTTTGATAATTACACCAGCGATCTTGCGAGCACCGACATCGTACCAAAAGAAGAGGCGATGACTTGGTTATGTACCGGAATTTACAACAAAAATCACCCTTCGGGTCAACAAATCAGCTTCAACTATCAGATGTTCGGTGTATTTGATTTCTTTAAGGAGTTTGGAGCAAATCAACCGTACTTTAGTCAGTATCTGGCCCAAAGCGTTGGTTATACACTATCAATGGGAAATTTTAAAGCTGGTAAAGACTTTATCCTAACCAGTGTTGGCTCTTATTCTGACAAAGGGGAAATTGAGCGCATTGACCTTCAGTATAGCACTGTATTACCTTCGGGTCAGCAACACAATATGTTATTGCCGAACGACCCTTTGGTTCATAGAATGGATTCTCTATACAATAGTAAAACGGTCTATTCGAGAGGTGTTGATACAAAAGCAGATTCAACGAACCTTCAGAGTCTTGTCCAACCAAATACCAGCATCTCTCAGTACAACATTTCCAATAACTTCACAAATTGGCGACGTTATATGCACGTCATGCACAACAATGCAACCCGCGCTTATAATATTTCAGGCGGAAATACAGCTTTCAGTAATCCTTCCAATCCTTATTTGTTTTATGATCTGAGTTATCCAACAGTTGGTCACTATAAATTTAGCAGTGTACCATCTACAAGTAAAGATGTGGCTTTTGATCATTGCTTTCTGGAGTCAGAGAAAATCACAAACAGTACATCTACAGCTTATGATATTATTGTTCCTGGTGACATATATGAAATCAAAACAGCGATTTATGACCCTCATACAGGCGTTAATAGCAACCCTGCAAAAATCTGCAACTATGACATCAACATCGTCAATGGAAAAGGAACGCCTTCAGGGGCCACAGAAACGATTGGTACCAATGCGGATGAGTTGCTGGGGAATGACTATGACGGTGGAAGCAGGGGTTTTACTGTGTTCAGCACATTTAATAATCCGGTTAAGTGGACATCATTAGCCAATACACCTGGTGGCTCCAGCAGCGGCATAGTGTCCACATCTAATTTTTTCATGATGCCTAAAATGCCTTCTGCTTTTAAGGGACTTAATATTCAGATTGGCCCGGCAAACTCTGATCACGATTTTAGTTATAACCTCATGGATGGAGGCAATTACCATAATTTGCTGGTCGGGACCACCTACCTGCCTTATGAAGGGAATGCATTTTTGGCCTACAACAGAGCCAAAACAGTACCCTATCACGGAAATGAAACGCCAAACACAGCAAATCAGCTTGATAACCCTTATCACAAACCAGGAAATAATTTTGGGATCGGCTTACCCTGGTTTATGATGACCGGTGCTTATGGAACAGCAGACGATAATGTATTAAATGCCCTGGCGCCACGCTATAAGTTTTGGTGGTATGATATTAATGCAAGTGTGACCGGAACAGGTGTGCAGACCAACTGGGGTAAGTCGTCTCCTTACGATGCAAATGTGCCAACTGCTGCCGATGCCAGTGTTTACCTTGGGGCTGTCGAATTGGTGAGGTACTCCAAAAATCCTTATATGCTTACCAGTGTCAAAAAGTATAAGCTCAACGGCTATACCGCTAACGACAATCCGGCATTGGATGGACATGTACTGGTAAGTCAGCTGGATCTCAGTTATGAGTTTAAAGAAGATTCGCTCTTCGATTATCAATATGGCTCACTATTGAGCAACAATTGCAATAAGGCTTATCAGGGAAAAACGATGATTGGTTTTCAGAACTTCTATTTACTGAAAGAGGTCAAGCAAATTCCGGTCAATGGCGCTGCGCATAATGCTGCATTTACATTTAACCGTCCGGATATGCCGTCCACGCATTTTACATACACAAAGATTGATAACGACCCGGCACATCGTAACTTTACCAATTTAGATAATTTTTCGGGCAATATTCGGCTATTAAGCACAATCGTCGATCAACTTGGGGGCAAGATGTCTTACGAGTATTTTCCGATCAATGATTCTGCACACACACTTACCGGAGTAGTATCGTATGATTACTCCCGTGTGGCTACAACTACAGCAGACCCCTATAACCTGCCAGCAAAAACAGTTTTCAAAATTCAATTTGCTGTCAAGTATAAAAAGTACTACAACAGCACCTCTGCCACATTGCCAACGAAAACCTGGAGGTATGAATATGGCACCGGAAATACCTCTTCAACTTGTACGGTTCCCGTCGAAAAAGTGGTTCGGGTGCGTGGAGCCGAAACAGGCGTGGGGGTTTCAACCCAGTCGCATTATGTCACAGATGGCAATGCCGAACAGGATATTGGATTTAAAACAACACGTGTCTATTATCCTCAGCTTGACCCCGCCATAACGAATGTACCCTATGATCGTTATACGCATTTCTCCTCAGAAAACAGGTACCTTACTTTTGGTAAGGTTCAAAAAGTAGAGCATTTTGATGCGGCAGGTCTCCTGCTGAGCAAAACCGAATACACCTATGCGGCCACGATGGCTTATTCGCATGGATTACTAGGCCGTGGAGCCGTTAGCAATTTCTACAACCAAACCGACCTTGAGTTTCCAAATGGAATAGCAACAGCAGCAGACTCCGCCCATAGTCCCGGCAATACAAAGGCAAATATGTTAAATATGAGCCTGGTAACTACGATTACGGTTTACTCCAGTAGTATGGCTTTTTTAGACTTACGTCTGCCGACTGTGACGGCCACACCAGGTAATACTGATAATAACAGCTACTTTGTTCGCCTCATCAAAGAACAAAATACCGACTACGACTACCAGCCTCTTAGTGTTGGCAATTGGGCATCCGTACTCACCAATGCAAACCTGCCGGGCGTAAGCCTGGGGAGCATCAATCTGCCTGCACCCAATACCAATCCAAATCGCGTTGCGACCAACTCTGCCATCGCGGCTTACTCCGGTATCAGTCCACTGCGCCTTGGCCTGAACCTGGCCACGGCTCATAACGCCACGCTGGGAACTATCATGTCACAAAACTCCATGAGTACCATTAGCGAATACAGCTATTGGGATTGTGACTCACTGGGTACTACCACCTCCGATGGATTCCGTTACCTGATCAATGGCACTAACACCATGACCAACGCCTTCACCCTGGCTTTTGAACCATCCTGGGAATTATTCCGCAAAAAAACCTATTCGCCCGATCATCCCAATATGTATAGTAGCGAAGAGCATTTCTTCTACTATGACCTCAAGCAATACATCAATACCGGCGGATTCTATAACAGCAGCCAGTTTACCACTCCTGATAAGTTTGATGCACTGAAATACTCGCATATCTATCATATCCGGAACCTTCCGTATGAAAAGCGAACCAAAGCAAAAGCTACCAACGACAATGAAATTGCTTCATCGGAATACTACTGGTACGATACCAAAACACAAACTGACACTGCTTTTGCTTACAAAACCATTAATTACACCGGACCATTTACCTGCACCGATAGCACAGGTAGTTCTGGCTCTACCAATGTAACCCCAACACCTAACATCCCTTGTGGCTGTATTCCTATTACACATGGCTTTATCACACCACCGGCAGGCTATCAGCTCACCGACTTTGGCAATGGCCAATACATGTTCTGTCCTTATAGTACCGATCCCGAATATGTTGGTACCAGCAGCTCGCACCGTGAGCGCATTCTGCCAAGCGACCTCAATACCAAGCTCCTGCTCCGGCAGGTCGCCAGGCAGGTTGATACCATCGACCGCCGCTCGGCTTCAGTATCAGGCTTTACGGGGCGTTACCACAATACCCTGCGCTTTACCGAAATAACAGCCACAGATCCTGTCACCAGCCTTAACTACCTCACCTATGTGTGGTCGCCCGGTTACGATACCATTGTAGACTATCGCACCCACAGCCATACGCCCTTTGGTTTTGTGCGCGAGGAGTCCAACGAGCGTGGCTTGCATACACGTTATTACTATAGCCCGGCCTGGAGTACCTCCTTTATCAATACTTCGCACCCATGCGAAAACAGGGGTTATTTCGACCTCACCAACCAGGGCGTACCGGGTTGCGTGACCGTAGGTTCCAATAGCGCCGATTCCCTGCAAACCTGCTACACCTATAACGCCGACTTTACTGTGAACAGCATCACCGATGCCAATGGTATGAGTATCAGCTATGGTTACGATTATTTCTCGCGCCTGCAAAATGCGTATCGCAATGGCCAGCTCATGTCGGTAAATGCCTATAGCCAGTGGCTCAACGATACCACCAAAACCTTTGAGCAGCGAGCGGAACAAAATTATGTGGAGTCCTTTATCCTGCAAGACATAGGCAGCACCGTGGCTGAACACAGCCGGGCCTATGTTGACCCACTGGGTCGCAAGTATGACGTGCAAACCCAAATTACCAGCGATTATACCAACTCGTCTATACTTGATGTACAGATGATCCACAGTGGCTTAACTATTTACGACAACTGGGATCGGGCGTTACAGCAATACAAGCCGTTTAAATACACCAATGGAGGGGCTGCTGTGAGCTTTGCACCACGCTTCAATCCAACGGGCTATTATACCGAGCAGGCCCATGAGCCTAACCAGCGTGGGCGCACGCTCAAAGCGGCTAAGTATGGTGAAAACATCAATACCGGCCATACAGTTAATAGCACTTACCAGATCATCAACGGCTGGCAGTTGCGTAGTGAACTGGGCAATGGTTTTTATGTCTATTACCCGTTGGGTACGACCCTTCAAACCCCGCTCACCGCCTTCAAATTCCTGAAAACATCGGCCATCGACGAGGATGGAAAGAAAACCATTACCTACACCAATGCCTTTGGGCAAAAGGTTGCCAGCAAGACCTATAGTGCATTGGGCAGCCAGGAAGTAACAGCCTTTACATACAACTCGCAGGGACAGCTTATCAAAGTGCTGAACCCGAAATTACAGCAAACCAATTATGCCTATAACCTGGTGGGCAATATGTATCAGAAAGTAACGGTAGATGCCGACACCGTAAAATATATGTACGATGTAAGCGGGCATGTGGTGCTGGAAGAAGATGCCAATGCAAGGCATGGGGTCGATGATGCTACAAATGCGCCTTACCTGCGTCATTACACCTACGACCAGTTTGGCCGCATGACCAAGCAGGAGCGCCAACACTACACCAGTACTCAGAATCCTCTGCGTTATGTACTGGAAAGCATCCCGACCTTTGGAACCGGAACCGGCAATAACTTTTACCACGTATTTAGTTATGCGGCCAGTATCGACGCCTTTGGAGGCTGGTTTAACCACTACTGTATTTATGGGCCAAGTGGCAACCCTTGCCATGATACCCTTATGCATGTCTTTACTGCCTATACAGGAGCGGCCATCCCTGAAAAAAAATGGTTCTATCACAATGCCGAAGTATCGACCGATGCAGACCTGGCCTCTGGGTTTTCGACTTACATCAGCAGCAATGCACCAGGAACTACCAATGGGCAAAACCGCCTGAAAGGCCGCCTCGGTCATTGCAAAAGTTATGACCATAGCGGCACGTTCTCCAACCTGAGTATCTATTCCTACAACACCGAAGGTTTATTGAACTGGGAATTAAAACAGTTCAATGTGCCGGGCAGTAGTGCTATTTTATCCTCCATTCTTTATAACGAATACAACCTGCGAAATAGCCTCAAGAAAATGGCAATCGACGTTGATTTTGATGGGGCTAAAGACATGATCTACACTTATGCCTACGATGGTTGGAACCGCCTGAATACAGTCAGTGCTAAAAAAGGCAGTGGTAGCACCGCAAAACTGGCCGACTATGCCTATGACGATGCGCTGGGACTGCTCACTAAAACCCGTTATTTTGACCAGGCTGTAAGCTGCGACCCTGTAGTGGATAGTATTAATTATAGTTATGATGTGAGGAACAGGCTTACAACTATCAGCTCCAAGTTCTATAAGGAAACGCTTACTTACGATGGCAATCATTTACAAGCGGTTAGCTCGCCTTTCCTGGTGCAGAACGATTATAATTATAACGGAAACATCAATATTGCTAAACATGAGTATTTCCTGGCTTCTGCCTCTAACTATGGCTCTACGGCTGGTCTGATGGATAGTGCCACTATCTATGGGTACAAATACGATGGTATCAATCGCCTCACGACAGCCGATGCTTCGGTGTTGAATGTACTCACCGGAACACCGACCAATTACACCCCTAAACTTAAATATGGTGATGAAAGTTATACCTATGATGCCATTGGCAATATCCTAACCATGAAACGAGGGATTTATTATGGTCCAACCGTGAGCAGCCCGGCCAACTGGGTGCAGAACTGGAACTATAAATACATTGGTACAAGCTCAACCAATAAGCTCAGCGAAATTGATTCTACAAATACAACCCAGTTGCGTGGATATACTTATGACTATAACGGTAACCAGCGTGGGCAAACGGCTTACACCAAAACTTTTGGTACCAGCTACATGCGAAGCAACCTTCCTGATACCAGCCTGATCGGCAGTTCGCTTTATGAGATTTATCAATACAATAGCAATGATGATCGTATTTTCAAGAAGCTGAGTGATAATTCCATAAAAACATATTACCTTAGAGATATAAACGGTAAAGAGCTAGTGGAATTTGATATGACAGGAGTATCTGGCGGCACATGGAAGCACTATGCGTATGGGAAGGACCGTATTGCAGAAATACATGGCCATGACTGGAATTTTGAAGTAAATGATCATTTAGGTACAACACGGGTAGTTTATACCCCGACAAATACCTGCTCTGGAGCTACGGTTTATCAATTAGACAATGCCAATGACATTTATCCGTATGGTAGGGAACTCAGGACGTTTAATTCATCGTCGGTATCTGAGTTTGCTTATCAAGGTAGTGAAAAAGAAAAGGAGTTGAGTAATAACGATTATTATACTCACTTTAGGGGGCTGGATGCTGATATAGGAAGATGGAAGCAAGTAGATCCAAAGATTGAAGAACAAATGAATTGGACACCGTATGCAAGTATGAATGGAAATCCAATATCTAATACAGATGTTTTAGGTGACATTGTTGAATATGCGGGTTTTAGGGATAGGATTAATGTTCGTCTTGCACGAATGTTTAATAGAGATTTCAGAGCGAAATTCGAAGAATGGAATAGATCAGCAGATATATATAAATTTGAACATGATAAATCCGCGCCAGAGCGCCTTGTTGATGCTTCGGCGTGGGAGGTTTCTTGCAATAATGGTGTAGCTACTAATATGGTTTGCTATAGTGGAGGCTTTAATACAATTGACATTAGCAATAATGCGCTTAGAGGATTTACAATACCATTTTCCTTTGCCTTCAATATTGGAAAAATTCCAGTAGCTGCATTTACAGGTATTGGTATCGGTATTCATAATATTTTCAGTAAGCATGATATAGGATGGGGTTGGGGAAATAAACTTGGTAAAAATAATTTTCTTTCGTGGGGTTTTGGAAATTACAACAAGTATAATATGTTCGGTCAAAGACTTACTGGTAGTGCATTTGGTTCAGCTAGAATATCACCAAAGGAAATTGATGGATTACTTGGTTTAAGAATCTCCCAGGGGAAAAAATATCCAATTTTATTCATAGATCATTACCCCTCCATAAATATAGATGGTACGAGTTATCACCTACATTTGAATATTGCTTCTCATGGAATTAGAAGGTCAAAACTTAGAAATGAACACGTATGCGACGTAAAACATTAACACTCAAAAGAAATAAAGTTCTTATCATCAGCGTGATGCTGTTAAGTGCTTTAACTGGTTGTACTGTACTTTCAGTGCAATTGAGGAATAGTAAGAAGATAAATGATAGAATCTTTTTAGGGGGAAAGGATAGCTATACGAATAGCGGATGTTGGTACCTCAAAGTGTATGACCCAAATGCTCCTGCAGTAAATAATGACACTTTGAACAATTTCGCTTTTTTGCTGCTTTATGATCATCCGAAGTTTGTCGCTGCTAATGACTCAAATCTATTGGTCATTGGCGAGAAAAGCTTGGTTCAGAAAAAATTTCTCATTGTAAAGATTGGTTCAAATTCTATTAAGAATTACAGGACTAACGATAGCTTAAAGTTTGTGAGGTTATTAGAAAAATTAAACGTTCCAAAACTTGATTATTCAGCTGTAGAAGTTCATCGGTAGTGGGGTAATGTAGTATTTAAAATATGAAACCAGTTATAAAAATTGCAATTTTCTTAATGTTGTCCTTTACACTCAAGGCTCATACCTACACATGTAGAGATACAATCATAGTATTTATCAAAAATTCAAATTATTTAAAGAATCTAAGTAAGAATTTTGATAAGGGACGATATAAGAACGACACAGTCTATTTCGTACGAAAAGGAAAAGTTGCTAAGACTTCAATTGACGTATTAACAGCTTTTAACAAGAGTGCCTTTTATTCTTGCAAGGACAAATCAAAATTTAAGTACTCAATGTTCTATAATGTGAAAGGCAAATTGATTGCTGAAACCATCTGGAAACTTGAGGGTTTCCTCGGTTCATATAGGGAATACTATGAAAATGGGAAGTTGAAGGTTTCAGGTGAATACAATGGTGACCAGAAAACGGGAATATGGCGTGAATATGATGTCAATGGGAACGTTATTAAAGAAAAGAATTACAACACTCCTGGGTAATGTATCACTAAATAACTTTTGAGGAAATTGTACCCGGTGGTGGATAGCACCAGCTACATGCGAAGCAACCTGCCGGACACCAGTCTAATCGGTAGCTCTCTTTTCGAGATCTATCAATACAATACGAATTATGATCGCATTTTCAAAAAACTCAGTGATAATTCCATCAAAACGTATTCTCTTAGTAGGAGTCTATCGTTGAAATCACTCAATTATTTTTTTGACTATTTTATCTATTTCCCTCATTTCTGTTGAGAGATGTTTTTTTATTGCTACTCGTATTCGACCCAAATGTATTGCACTTAATTCCTGCTGTGGGGAATTGTCTTTTAAAAATTTAGCAGTTTCATTTTGCGCCCTTTGCCCAAGCTCAGCAAGCTTAAGGTGTGTTTCAATGTTTTCATCAAATTTTGGGTAGTAAATATCTAAGATCTTCTTATGCACATCTCTGGCTCCAAACAAACCTTTTGTTTGAAAATCTTTCATCAACTCATTAGGAAGGCTAGAGTTAAGGATAGCTACTAAATAATTGGCTTCTTGACTTGAATCCGTAAAATATACATACCCTTTACTTTCAACTAAGAAGGGAAGTGCGAGTTTGCTTCTATCAACAACTGTCGCATTAGCATCTTTGGCTGACGCGTTGTACATCACCAAATATCTCGAATCTAGATTTTGTTCGGTCAATTTATTTTGCCAATTCAAATAATCTTCACTACTAATATTTTGATTTTTTTCAGTGCGATTACTTGCCCACACATTTTCCGTATTTTGAAACCACTTGGAGGCATTCAAAAACCCTTGCCTCATAAGATTTGTTGCGGAGTGCAATTTAATCTCTTGGCTACCCTGTTGGTTTTTTTTGATGGTTATGGGTAAGACAACTAAATCAGGTTTGTATAAAGCAAAAGGTAATATGCTTTTCGAAAGAGCGGTCAGAAATAAAAATTGACTTTCTATCTTTCCGCTGAAATCTAAACCTTTCCAGGGGGCTTTTGCATCGGGTTGGATTGCATCAGAAGTTTTGATATTTATGGTTCTATCAATAAAATCAGGAGGAGTGTCCTGGGTCAGTTGCACAAAATAAAAAGTTCGGGGCACAATGGTGGCACCTTGTTTAAATAATTTTTTATAGGGGTTTATTTTTCCGCTTGTACTTGTTTTCTTATTTGAGAATGCGGATGATTTGCCCTGTTTACTATAAAACCATTTGGTTTCCTGCTCGGATAATTTTGTTATGGCTTCTTTGTAGCTGCAATTATGTTCTGTTAGACGCCCACTAAACGATAACCCCTGCAAACCTGATGCAGGAATTTTTTTCGATACAGCCCTTGTATCTTTTTCCGTAAAAAGTACACAGCTAGGGATGCGGAATAATGGAGAAACATCATTTAAATCCCAGATATTCGTTAGCCTTACATTTTTTGCAACTCCGGAACGGGTATTTTCATGATGATCAGCACTAAAAAAACTACGTGGTAAAACAAAAGCCAGCTTCCCTTCTTTCTTTAAAAAGTAATTTGTACAGTAAACTAAAAATATTGCAGCAATTTCTAAATGGGGGTAGTTGGCAACTCGTGCAGGCTTTACATTATGAGTTTCAGCCAGGGCATTTAAAGTATCTTGATATTCCTCGTTGCGAATACTACTGTATGTAAACCAAGGCGGGTTGCCTACAATATAGTCGAACTTGCCGGATAAAAAATATGGTTTGTAGAGGTTTTGCAAAATAAATTTCCAAATACTATCACGACCTTTTTCCTTTACTACTTTTAAACTTTCATAAATTTTATAGAAGCTATCGTATATCAATGGGCTGAAGCCACCTTGCTTTAGATTATTTCTAATCACTTTTTCAAAAGCTTCCGGGGTTTCTTTTTGTTTGCCCATCGTTTGTTCTGCCAATTCTTCACATATATCAAGAGCATCATCAAAAAGTTTCATGTCTTCCAATATCTGAGAACTTAAAATAAGTTTCTCCTTATCAATCATCATTCTAAATGAGGTCCCAAATAAGTCCTGAACGCCATCAGGCGCGAGCAATGTGTTTGCCAATATTACATTTAAGTGAATTGGTTTTTTAGCATGTGTAATTTCTTTACCTAATGCCAACAGTACAGTCGTTTTCGCTATTTGTACACTCAGAGGATGAATGTCTATGCCGTAAATTGTGCCGTTTAATTCATCCACTGTAATTTTCGGATGCAACTTTTTCAACCGGTGAATGGATGCTCTAAGGAAAGAGCCGCTCCCACAGGAAGGATCTAAGATTTTGTTACCTGGTTTAAAATCGAATTGGTTTACGACGCGTTCACATAGCCAGTCAGGCGTGTAATATTCTCCAAGGGCATGACGAGTGTCAAGATCTATCAATTCCTGATATACACCCTTTAGAATATCTTCGTCAACGTTATTAAAGTCGAATGTGGAAATTTCCTGTGCGATTAAACGAAATACGATTTTGAGTTTTGAAAAGTTGCGATCAGATTTTACCCAATGGAAGAAGTCATTATCTACAAAGTTTTGAATGTTGTATTTATCAAAAATACTTCCTTCCAAGATGGCATACATTTCTTTTTCATCAATGTAATCATCATGGCTGACTACCGTGTATGCAAGCATTTTGGCAAACACACTTAAGTAAGTATGTATTACAAAACTGCTATCACTATCATTGTATGAACCATAAGCAATGCTTAAAAACTTACGCCATTGCTCGTATGACACTTGCACTTCACCTTGTTTTTTTGCTTCACTAAATACATTTAAAATTTGCCTATAGCACTCAATAAATGTATTTGATTGATAACCAAATGCCTCTTCAATAGCTTTCAGAGAGGCATGTTGCTTCTCAGCTTTAAACAAATAACGATCAATCCAATAATAGAAGTCGTCAGTATTCTTTTCGGTTAGAGTAAAGGACGCTGATTCTATTTCTGTTAACTTTAATTCATCTTCATTAAGACTATCCAGTTTATCAAGACAACTAACATCTAGTGCGAAAATTTTCCAGTTAATAAAGTCGGAGGCAATAAGAGTATAATTGTATCCCTCACCGGAATTAAATTTGCCAAGTAAGTAACCGGCCAATTGTTCTTTGGCATGGGATAATGATGTTTTAAGTGAATTTTCAAACTCAATAATTATCCTGTTGTAAAGCGTATCAGCACTTCCTTTATGCATTTTATCTTTGCGAGGAATTTTAAAAATGGCTGTTTCAGCACCTGAACTAATTTTATCTATCAGTTGCGCTATATCAGCATTGTGAGCATAAAGTCTGTTTAATAAATCCTTGAAAGCTTCCTTTTTAGTAAGCTCCTTGTTGGCAGCTTTAACTTTTTTAAAGTAATCGAGTATATGTTGATCTTTGCTTTTTGACATGCTATTCCTTTTAGATTTATTTTCAAAGGCCAAGATTGCACCTGCCGGATGTCTGGTAACTCATTAAATTATTTATATAAGTCTTAATTGTCTAATATAAGACTTATACTGGCATTAATTCATTACTATCTCAAAAAATATCCACATCTTAATTTTAGCAGCAAAGTCAGCCACGTTTTCTTGAAACGTTTGCATATGAGAGCTTCTAGGAGGATAATGATCATCAGAGGATGGATTTCTTTTGTTAGATTTAGATAAAGAAACTTATACTTCTAAATCAGATTTTTCCAAAAATAATAAGAAGCTAAAAGTAAAGTGATCTATATAAGTGGTAAGGGAAGAGAAATTCACATAAACTTTCAATTTTTTTAAATTTGACCAAAATAAAGTCGATGGAAGATCAAGAATTAGCTATTCAATGGCAGCAAAAAGGTCATAATACAAAAAGGTCAATTATAAAACAGTTAACTAATTTTGCAGTTGCAACAATCGGATTTGCCACTTCTGTTTTATTGCTTAACAACGAAAAAGTTCCTATTATCAGTAATGAACTTTCAAGATGCTGGTTTTTTAAAGCTATCATTTTAGTGTTTATAGCACTGAGTATATTTTTGGCAGAGTTTTTCGTATTGATGAGAATTGAATTTTCTTATTCGGAAGCATTAGGAACGGATGAGAATGTAAGAACATGGAAACATGTTGACAAATGGCATTTGATTTTTTATTGGGTTCTAGCATTCGCAATCCTAATATATATTAGCAGTTTAGCAGCATTTTTTTTGGCGGTATTAAACGCTCTCTAGAAGATAAGTCAGTAAATATGATTCATTCTTTGTCAATATATTTATTACATAATTTCATTTTGAGACGAATATGTTTTACCTATGTTTTACCTTTAAACAATATTGGAGAATTCAAAGAAATAAAAAACCCTTGAAGTCTTTGACTATCAAGGGTTTCCGTTGGTAGCGGGAGATGGATTCGAACCAACGACCTTTGGGTTATGAGCCCAACGAGCTACCCCTGCTCTATCCCGCAATATCTTTTAAGTTTATGTCTAAACTTCAATCTGAATTTTACCCCTGTGCCGGAGCTCTGCTCCGAGCATCCTCGTCATCTTTGATGACGGGACTCTATCGCGCAATATCTTTTATTCTTTGAGGTAAATTGTCTTTCAGAATTGCGGTGCAAAGATATAATTCCTTTCTTTGTAATCCAAATTACTTATTAACAATCTCGGAAATTATGCATAAAGCAGGCTTTGTCAATATTATCGGTTGTCCCAACGTTGGCAAATCCACGCTACTCAACGCCCTGGTAGGCGAGCGTCTCAGCATCATCACCTCCAAAGCCCAAACCACGCGCCATCGCATCATGGGCATTGTCAGCGGCGATAATTACCAGGTTGTATTCTCCGATACACCGGGCATTCTGAAACCCAATTACAAACTCCAGGAAAAAATGATGCAGTTTGTGATCGAAGCACTCAGCGATGCGGATGTATTTCTGCTTATTACCGATGTATTCGAAGACATTGAACTTCAGCCGGAGTATGTTGAGAAACTAAGCAAAACCAAAACACCCATCCTGCTCCTCATCAATAAAATAGATGCATCTACCCAGGAGAAAGTAGAGGAAAAAGCAGCCCAGTGGCGCGAACGCCTTCCCAATGCCCAGATTCTGGCCATATCCGCCCTGCAGAAATTTAACCTCGACATGGTCATGAACCGCATTGTGGAGCTGCTGCCTCCCGGCGAGGCTTTCTACGAAAAAGATACACTCACCGATAAACCCGAGCGTTTCTTTGTGAGCGAAATTATCCGCGAGAAAATTCTGTTGAACTACAAAAAAGAAATTCCCTATAGCGTAGAGGTTATCGTCAACTCGTTTAAAGAAGAAAAAAATATCATACGCATCCAGGCCGATATCCTTGTAGAACGCGACAGTCAGAAAGGCATTATTATCGGTAATAAAGGCGAAGCCCTTAAAAAAGTAGGCATGCAGGCCCGCAAGGAAGCCGAAGCTTTCTTCGGAAAACAGATTCACCTCGAACTGTTTGTGAAAGTAGCCAAAGACTGGCGCAATGATGACAAACGCCTGCGCAACTTCGGTTACAGCGGCTAAAACAAGCCCTTTTCTCAGTCAGTATCAGCATTTTAGTTTCTTTTGACTATATTTGCAGCCTTAAATCAGTATCGTGCCAAACATTGTAGCCATAGTAGGAAGACCGAATGTCGGAAAATCGACCTTGTTTAACCGTCTCACCGAGAGCCGCCAGGCCATCGTTGACGAAACAGCCGGGGTAACCCGCGACCGCCACTATGGTAAAACCCAATGGAATGGTATTGATTTCTCAATCATCGATACCGGCGGATATATTCATGGCAGCGACGATATTTTTGAAGCCGAAATCCGTAAACAGGTACAGATTGCCATCGACGAGTCTACCACCCTGCTTTTCCTGGTCGATGTAAATGACGGCGTAACCGACTTCGACAAAGAAGTAGCTATGCTGATCCGTCGCAGCAAAAAGAAAACATTTTTGGTTGCCAACAAAGTTGATAACCACGAGCGTATTGCCTATGCGGCCGAATTCTACGCCCTGGGCCTGGGCGACGTATATACCATCTCAGCCATCAGTGGTTCGGGAACCGGTGAGCTCCTCGATGATCTCGTGAAATCTTTTCCCGAAGATACAGGCGCCATTGAAGATGAAGGCTTACCGAAAATTGCCGTGGTAGGACGCCCGAATGTGGGTAAATCATCGCTCACCAATGCTTTGCTGGGCGAAGAACGTAATATTGTAACGCCCATTGCCGGCACCACCCGCGACACCATCAACACCCGCTATAATAAATACGGGTACGACCTTTTACTGGTGGATACTGCCGGAATGCGAAAAAAAGCAAAGGTTCACGAAGACCTGGAGTTTTACAGCGTGATGCGTACCATCAAAGCCATTGAAAGCTGCGATGTAGCCGTGCTGCTGATCGATGCCACACAAGGTATTGAATCGCAGGACATGAACATCATTCACCTCGTGGAAAAAAACCACAAAGGCCTGGTGATCGTTGTAAACAAATGGGACCTGATCGAAAAAGATCATAAGACCACCAAAAAATTTGAAGAGGAAATAGCTCAGAAAATAGCGCCATTCAAGGATGTGCCGATCATTTTCACGTCTGTCGTTGAAAAACAGCGTATCATGAAAGTGATTGAAACAGCCATGACGGTTTATGCCAATAAAACACGGAAAATACCTACACGCGAACTCATTGAGTTCTTTGTGCCGCTTACACAGAACTATCCGCCTCCGGCTGTGAAAGGAAAATTCGTGAAGATCAATTACGTAACCCAGATCAAAGGCACCTGCGCCTTTGTATTCTTCTGTAACCTGCCGCAATACCTGAGCGATTCATACAAACGATTCCTGGAAAATAAGTTCCGTGAACACTACGATTTCACCGGTGTTCCGCTTTCATTCTATTTCCGCAAGAAAAACTAGAATCATGGATCGCGTCTTGAACGTCTATGAGTCTACGTCACATTGTAGCCCGGGGTTCCGGCATCATCGGCCTGGCTAGCATCCGCACCTGGTTTCCTGAAAATCGTAAAACAGTTGAGTTTACTTCTGCCGACAGAATCGGATTGGATAACACGTTCACAACATCTGCGTTCGATTACACCGCGGACATCCTGAAACGGCTCGGAAATTCTTAAGGGTTCATCGCCTGCTTCCGGTTAAATATAACCCCTCAGGCTGTACACTATATAGCCCGTTATTTCGTGTACAATCAGGCACAGGCGGTTAAGCGCCTCATCATTCGGAATAAAACAATAATCGATTTCGAACTTGCGGTCACCGGTAAATTTATTGGTTACAAAAGGTGTGAGCCGGGTGAAGCCCGCTTTATTATAACAGCCCAGGGCCCGCCGCATGTGAAACGACGAGGTAACCAGCAAAATACTTCCTTTAAACTGCAAACTGTCCAGTACCTTTTTTGAAAATACGGCATTCTCATGTGTGTTTTTGGATTCGGATTCCATAATGAGCACACTATCCGGTATACCAATATGAACAAGGAACCGATGCAAATAAACTGCCTCTTTCAGGTGCGGTAAACTGATGCTCCCTGACCCCCCGGAGATCATGATCTTTTTTACACGACCCTTTTTATACAGCTCCAGCGTTTGCATAAGGCGGTCGGCACCGGGCCCGAAATCGAAACGATTCTGGCGTTCATCAATCCGTCCCATACCACCCAACACCAGGGCCAGATCGTACTTCGTGTTTTTCAGGTAAATATCATCGTCTTCATATTCCCAGGCACGCACCAGCTCATCGGTAAGAAACGAATTGGAACATACATAAAGCCCTACCACGATAACAAGTCCCAGGCGACGATATGGCGTGTACCATATTTTTTTTAGCAGCACTACCAGTAATACAAAAAGCCAGGTAAACGGCGAGATGAGGAATGCGAGTATTTTGGATAAATAAAAAAACATAAGCTGCTTCCGGCAAATATAGAGATTCTATTTTTGTAAATTTAATGCATGATCCGGCGCAGCATTCTCATTCTATGGCACCTTACTTTACTGACCCTTCTGAGCCTGGCCATGCTGTATCACAATACCAGTATTTACCTCTTTTATCAGGCACGCGGGCAGGCGCATATATTGCTCAACACAGAACCTGCCGACGAATACCCCACCACCCATAAGCTCACCGAACAGCAACAGCAGAACCTGGCACTCGTTGAAAAGATACGAAGCTATGCACAAGACAGTCTTGGTTTTGTGCCCACCAAAAGCTACCGGCGCGTGTATGACCAGGGCCAGGAACCTATCCTGTGGGCCATCACAGCCAGCAGCGACACCATGCTCAAAGCGTATTACTGGCATTTCCCGCTATTGGGAACAGTTTCCTATAAGGGATTTTTCGAAAAGGAAAAAGCGCTGCATGAACTGAATCACCTCAGCGCTCAGGGCTACGACGTAGAGTTGCGGCCTGTTTCGGCCTGGAGCACACTGGGCTGGTTCCATGATCCTGTTCTGAGTGATATGCTCAAAATGCCGAAGGGTACGCTCTGCAACCTCCTGTTTCACGAACTCTTTCACAGCACCTATTATGCACCTGGTAGTGTCGAGGAAAACGAAAACCTCGCTACATTCATCGGTGAGAAAGCCACACTCCAGTTTCTGAAAAACGATACCACCAGCCTGAATCAATACCTTGCGCGAAAACATGACAGTCGCCTGTTTCACGACTACCTGGTTTCAGGGTCCAAAAAACTGGAGGCGTTTTATGCGAAACATCCTGTAAGCCGGGTGCAGAAACTGAAAGTGCTGTTGCAGCTTGCCAATGGTATCGACAGCCTGCCACTCCGGAATAAGCGCCGGTATGAACATGAAAAGCATGACATCATGCTTTATAAAAATGCCTATTTCATCGGATTCAATCAGTACCACAAAGAGCAAGACTCACTGGAAACGGCATTTAACAAAATTTATAAGGGTAACCTGCGAAATATGGTCCTTTATTTGAAACAAAAAAGCGGCAAATGACTATTTTTGCTTTAATACGATCCGATTTATGAAGAAATTTTTATACTCCGCATTATTGTTTTCGGCCTTTACAGGCCTGCATGCACAAATTGCAAAAAACAGCAAGCCCATGCCGACGGCTGATGGCTATGACATCCGTATCAATTTCAAAAACTGCCGCGATACCGTTGTATACCTTGCCAAATATGTGTTCGACAAGCAATATCTGGTAGACACCTGCAAGAAAGTGGTTAAAGGCAATATTGTATTCAAAGGTAAAACGCCGCTCGATAAAGGTATTTACTTCCTGGTGAGCCAGGAGAAAGGCCGTTACTTTGATTTCTTTGTCAATGAAAATGAAAAGTTCAACCTCGCGACCGATACCAGCGACATGGTGAAAAGCCTGAAATCGCTTAACTCTAAGGAAAACGAGGATTTCTTCACGTATATCAAATACATTTCTGAAAAAAACAAAGAGTTTGTGAATTTAAAAACACAGACCAAAGGCATGAATTCTAAGGATTCCCTGAAGTTCATGACCGAAAAATCGAAAGCCCTGAATGAGGCTGTAAGTGGCTACGAAAAACAATTCATGGAGTCGCACAAGGGACAATACCTCTACGATGTGATCAACCTGAAAGTAGAAAAAGAAGCCAAGGCAGCCGATATACCTAAGGCTAAAAACAACCGCCCCGACAGTGTTTGGGCTTACAACTATTATAAATCACACTTCTGGGAAGGTGTTAATTTTGGCGACGACCGGATCCTTCGCACCCCTTTCTTCGGTGAAAAACTGAAACGCTATTTCAATAGTGTAATCGTGCAAAACCCGGATACCATTGGCGTGGAGATTGACCGCATGATGAAGCAAACCAGGATGGGTTCAGACATGCATAAATTCCTGCTGGCGTATTTCATGCCTACCTATGAGCAGTCTAAGATCATGGGCTTCGATAAAGTGTTTGTGCACCTCATCGACACCTATGTGCGCACCGGACAGGCCAGCGATATTTATGATGAGAAAACCATTGAAAAAATCAAACAACGTGGGGATATCCTGAAACCCCTCCTGCTTGGCAGCCAGGCCCCGGATCTGCTCATGATCGATACCACAGGCCATAAAGCCATCAAGCAAATGGGCTTCGACACCGTAAAAACGAGCCAGGGTGCAACCGATTTATATTACAAAAACATTCAGAATCTGGCACAAACATTTGTACCGATGTATGGTGTAAAAGCCGACTACCTCGTTTTAGTTTTCTGGGATGTGGATTGCGGTCACTGCCAGACAGAAATTCCGAAACTGCTGGAAGAGTATCACAAAATCAAGGATGACAAATACGACATTAAAGTATTTTCGGTGTATACCCAACACGACTACGATAAATGGCACAAATATATCCTGGACCACAAACTCGATTGGATGAACGTATACGATGGCGTACACATCAATAATATCAAGGAAAAGTACGACATCTACTCCACACCTGTTATTTATGTACTGGATCGCAACAAAGTGATCAAAGCCAAACGCATCACTCACGAAAATCTCAGTGATATTGTGAAAGCTATGGAGCGCGAGTACAAAAGCGAGAAAAAATAAAACACCCGTTCAGATTTTTTTAAAACAGAAAGCTGTCCTTTGGGCAGCTTTTTGTATTTTTAATCTTTATAATAAAATATCCTCATGAGAAAAATTTATCTATTGGCCTTAAGCATTTTTCTGATCGGCACTGTCATCCAGGCACAGGTTACTATCAATGTGAAGGTACTGGGCGTGTCTGTATCTTCGAACCTCGATTGTGATGCAGGCGGCTCCGACAACAGCGATTTTTTATTTGAGTTCAGGGCTACTGATAACTCCCCTTTTGCCAATTCCAATAACTCACCCGTTGCAGGCAGCATTGGTTCCTGCAATTACGTATCGATCCCGGAGGCCAACGGCCCCTATACCGTTACCCCGGCTGCACCGGCGGGTGCTTCGTTTAACCCCAGCAATGGTTTATTTTTCAGTCATTTCTATACCTGCAAAAAAGACATTCCGGGAACCTTGAGTATCGTGTGGCGTGCCTACGAAAACGACGACACCTCCACGCCATCAACCACACCGGTTGCTGATGGACAAACAGCCCCTCAGGGTAATATTTTTAATATCCCGACAAGCTCCGGCACCTATACCGTGCAGTATACAGCGACCTCACCGGATGCAGGATGCCCTCAGACATATACTATTTTCTTCCAGGTGGTGCGAAGCGTAGGAAGTTTCAACCCATTAACCATCAACGATATTGATGGCAGTGTGGTATGTACAGGAAATACTACAGGTACTGCCAATCCTACCATCATTGGTGGTTCAGGTACCATTACCTACGACTGGAGCAATGACGGCACCGGCGATTTCGATGATCCGGCAAGCTTATCGGGCCTTGCAGCGGGGACATATACACTGGTTGTGAAAGATGCTCTTGGCTGTACAGACACCAGTACCGCCATTGTACAGTCGCAACCCCTGCCAACGGCCTTATCCTTTGTAACGTCTACAAATGTAATGTGTACCAAACAGTCTTATCCATTTGCCGTTAGTTTGCAAAGCGGTGTAACCTACAACTGGTCTTATAACAGCGGCGGCATGGTTATATCCGGAAGCAGTACAGAAACAGCTACACTCATGCCACTGGCAGGAGCGCCGTCAGGAACACTCAACATCTTTGCCCAGAACAGTTGCAGTGTTTCACCGACACTTACTCTGGCCATTACCGTAAATCAGACACCTACCCTGAGCATTACCGGCAACAACACCGTTTGCGACAACAGTACAGAAGTATTGACCGGCAGCGGCGCCAGCACCTTTACCTGGAGCACCGGAAGTAATTCCAGCTCGGTTACCGTTGGACCTGCGGGTACCAGTGTTTATACACTCAGTGGTACCAGCAATGGCTGTGTTGGTTCCTCTACATTTACCATGACCACTATACCCTCTCCCACAGCTCAGATAACTGGCCCGACAGCGGCTGTATGCCCCGGCACAACAGTAACTGCCACTGCCAGTGGTAACGGAGTATATTACATCTGGAGTGATGGCTTTATTGGTGCATCACACACATTCTCCAACACCTCTACAGTGGTATATACGGTTACTACAACCTATACCAACAGCTGTATTTCCCAGCAGACTTATACGCTTAATATTAACCCGACACCAACCATCAGTATAGCCGGAAATACAGGCGTGTGCGATGGCACTGTAAATACCTATACTGCCAGCGGTGCCGATACCTACAGCTGGAGCACCACATCTTCACAACCCACCACGTCCGTTACTGTGACCACACCGGTAACATTAACCGTTATAGGCACAAACACCACTACAGGATGCAGCGCTTCTGCATCCCAATCGGTTACCGTATATCCTAACCCTGTTCTGGCTGTGACCGGAAATACTGCCGTTTGCAGCGGTTCATCGACCGTTATACACGTCAGTGGTGCTGATTTTTATGCCTGGAGCAATGGTGCAACATCGGGTACCGAAACCATTACCCCAACATCTACCGAAACCATTACCATTAAAGGAACCAACCTGACCGGTGGCTGCCAGGATTCAGTAGATGTCGTGATCAGCGTCGTACCAAAACCAAATATTACAGTAACCGGTGCAGACTCCATCTGCAGGGGACAGTCCACCGTATTATCCGCTACAGGCGCTGCCAATTACAACTGGAGTACTTCAGCCACAACATCCACGATTGCTGTGACACCAACCGTTACAACAACTTACACGGTAAGTTCAAACAATGGTAGTTGTAGCGATACAAAAATGCACACTGTAACTGTAAATCCTTTACCGGCCATCGACTTTTCACTGGGTGATGTTTGTCTCAATGATCCGGCATTCGCACTGAATGCTACTCCGAGTGGGGGAACATATTCAGGAACCGGCGTTACCGGCTCCAGTTTTGACCCGATGACCGCCGGGGCAGGACCACATGTTGTAACCTACAGCGTAACCAACGGTCATGGCTGCCCTGCCACATCCCAGGCCACACTCACCGTGCTGGTTTGTGCCGGTGTAGAAGAATTAAGCACTGCCGGAACAAGCATACTGGCTTTCCCGAATCCAACCAACGGCACCCTGAATATTCATGCTGCTGAAAACATAAAATTGGTTCAGGTAGCCGATATCAACGGCCGGATGGTAAAACTACAGGAGCTCCGGGCTACGGAAACTACGCTCGACATGTCTGATCTCAGTGAAGGTGTTTACCTGGTAAAAGTGACATTACACAACGGTGCGGTCAAACAGCTGAGAATTCTGAGGAATTGATTTACCGTTTCCATTATCTGAAAGCCTGTCGAACGAAAGTACCGACAGGCTTTTTTTTATTTGGAAAACACAAAGAATACGGCGGTACAAAGCATAATGCTGAGAATCACATTGGCCGCCGCCCAGCCATACAAATGCTGCCTGAGCAGCTCGAAGGTTTCGAAACTGAAGGTGGAAAAGGTACTGAGACCACCACAGATTCCCACAAGGATAAACAAGCGATACTGTTCCGGAACCGCCTGGCGCGTTTCATACATATAAAGGAGCCCTGAAAAGAGAAGACAGCTCGTTATATTGGCGCAAAAAGTAGCGTAGGGCAACTGAAGAGCCATTCTGCTGAATAAAATTCCAAACCCGTAACGGATCAGGCTGCCGATTCCTCCGCCCGTAAATACAAGCAAATAGTTCATATACCGCTTTTTAATCCATGTAAACTTAACGATAATTACCATAACAAAAAACGAATATTCCCTATCTTTGCACCCATGAGTATGCAGTCTTATCCATTGTACAGCAACAGCCTCACGGCTTATAAACGTTTCCTGACCCGCGAGGTAAAATGCGGTGATATAGGCATCGGTGGCAATAATCCCATCCGCGTGCAAAGTATGACCACTACAGACACCATGGATACAGCCGCTACTGTGGCTCAAAGTATACGTATGATCGAAGCGGGCTGTGAACTGGTAAGAATTACAGCTCCCAGTATCAACGAAGCAAAGAACCTGGAGCTCATTAAAAAAGAATTAAAAGCGGCAGGATATAACACCCCGCTGATCGCTGATATACACTTCACTCCGAATGCCGCCGAATGGGCTGCCCGCATCATTGAAAAAGTACGCGTCAACCCGGGCAACTATGCCGACAAGAAAAAATTTGAACAGATCGATTATACCGACTCTGCCTACGAATCGGAGCTGGAAAGAATTCGTCAGCGTTTCACCCCGCTTGTGAAAATCTGCAAGGAATATGGAACAGCCATGCGTATAGGTACCAATCATGGCTCACTGAGCGACAGAATCCTGAGCCGTTATGGCGACACACCACTGGGCATGGTGGAATCGGCTTTTGAGTTTCTCCGCATCTGCGAAGACAACAGCTACCACAACATCGTTCTCTCCATGAAAGCGAGCAACACACAGGTTATGGTACAGGCTTATCGCCTGCTGGTGCAAAAAATGATGGAAACAGGGCGCAATTATCCGCTGCATCTTGGTGTAACAGAGGCCGGTGATGGCGAAGATGGTCGCATCAAATCGGCCGTGGGTATAGGAACCCTGCTTGAAGATGGCCTAGGAGATACCATCCGTGTTTCACTTACGGAAGATCCTGAGTTTGAAATTCCTGTGGCCAAAGCCCTTGTTGATCGCTACAATACCCGTGCACAGGAACAACAGGCCATAGAACCTATCCGGGAAGAAAATAACAAAATCATATTACCCTACAATCCCTATGAATATGAACGCCGTGTAAGCCATCCCGTTCTGAACATAGGCGGGCATAACGTGCCGCGAATCCTTGCAGACTTCAGCGAACGTGGGGCCATCACCCCCGCATCGTTTTTTGCGGTAGGCTACAACTATTCGGTACCACTCGACAAATGGAATATCGGGGATATGGCCTGCGATTACATTTACGTGGGCGAGCATGAATTAACTTTCGAAATTCCGGGAACACTTGGCATTATTCATAACTCCGAACAATGGAAAACCATTGCAAATCCTGTACGGCAATATCCTTTATTTTGCGGCAGTGAATTCTTCAGCTCCGAAAAAATATCGGGAGATCTCAACTTTATAGCCATCACTTACGATTCGCTCAGCCCTGATTTTATAAGCCGCATCCGGGAAGCCGAACATATTGTTTTGATCGCCGATACGTTCAACGCCCATGCCATGGCTGAAATCCGCCGCATATTCATAAAGCTGGCCGAAAACAACATCACCCATCCTGTTATCATCAAGCGTAACTACAAAGACCTGAATGAACAGGATTTTCAGTTATTTTCATCGACCGATGCCGGGGCGCTGCTGCTCGATGGACTGGGCGACGGCTTATGGATCAAGCAACAGAACTGTGTTTCACCACAGGTTTGTAATTCAACAGCCTTTGGCATTCTGCAGGCCACCCGTACCCGAATCAGTAAAACAGAATATATTTCCTGCCCGAGTTGCGGGCGTACCCTTTTCGATCTGCAGGAAACCACGTCGCGAATCCGCAGCGTGACCGATCATCTGAAAGGGATCAAAATCGGCATTATGGGCTGCATTGTAAACGGACCGGGCGAAATGGCTGATGCCGACTACGGTTATGTAGGTACAGGAACCGATAAAATTTCGTTATACAAAGGGAAAGAGGTTGTGAAGAAAAATGTACCCGCAGGCAATGCCGTAAATGAGCTGATCGAACTCATCAAAGAACATGGCGATTGGATTGAGAAACCGGCATAGAAAATGCTTTACAGGAATTTCACTTCCACGTTTCTGTTGATCTGATTTTTGGCTTCTGAGCATTTTCTTTGGTCTTTACAATTTTACAATAATTTACTTCCCCTTTCGGAATACCCCGTTTTGAATTTGCTGCATCAGTTTCAATCTGAACACAATTCAGAACCGCTCATAAATAAAGGGCTTTAAGCAAATTTCATTTTTTTGTTTCATCTGTCTTACCGTATTTCTACGAATTCGTAATACTGTATTTATACTGTTTTTATATTGTACAAATAAGGCAGTATTTTCACTTCCGGGCTATGGAACCAAAAAGGGATATGAATCAAGACACCACCTCCATGACCGAAAACAAAGAAATTCTGTTTATCTGAAGTTAATCGTCTTTACAATACAATCGTAGGTATAAATACCTATTTTGATAGGTAGAAACACCTATTTATTTGGAAGTGTATTTCATTTTTTTCTATATTGTAAAAATGGCTGATATAAACACAGGGGGCGATACGCTTATGGATTCTAAAATAAAAATTGCTGTTGTTGATGATCAGCATCTGGTCAGAGAAGGCATTATTTCTCTTCTGAAAGAATACGAGGGTTTCGAGATTATTCTGGAAGCCAGTAACGGTCATGAGTTCGTTGAGCTTCTTCAGGATAGAAAACCGCAGGTTGTATTGCTTGATTATGAAATGCCTGTTATGGACGGCAATGAAACCATACAGGTTCTGCAAAAACAATACCCCGATATAAAAATCATTGTCATCAGTGGCTATGACACAGAAGAACTCATGATTCATCTCATGGAGAGAGGTGTTAATGCATTTCTGCAGAAAGACCGTCATGCCAATGAATTGATCGATGCTATTCATGTGGTGATGAATAACAACTACTATTTCAACAACCGGATCTCCATGGTAATGCTGCGCCGCCTGGTGAACATGAAAAAACACAGTGCTGTTTCTGACCCTATTTCTCTCACTGAGCGTGAAATTGAAGTTGCAAAACTTGTCTGCCAGGAATTGAGCAACAAGGAGATTGCCGAAAAGCTTTTTTTAAGTCCCCGTACCATCGACAGTTACCGTGAAAAGCTTATGCAGAAAATCGGCGCCAGAAACACAGCCGGTATTGTATTATACGCCATTAAACACAACCTATTGGACTGAGTTCTGCCCTCCCGGTTTTGAAAAGCGATGCACCAGGCCCAGAGCAGGCTTCTCGATAAGAAACCAGGATAATACGGCAATGATCAGTGTTACAGACATGGTATATATCATACTTTCGTAACTTCCCAACGAAGGAAACAGGCATGCGAAGCATTGCTGAACAACGAATCCATAAATATAAATTCCGTAGGAGTAATCACCACCCGGTTTTACAGCAATCACATAACGGTTGGAAGCCAGTATCAATAACGTATAGATCAGGAAAATGTAAAACAGAAATTGTGAGAAACCACTGTCGTCCTTAAACAGAAGCCACAACACCAGAAAAATAATACTGAACACTGGCCACAATACAATGTAACGACTGTATAAAAAAGCAACCGCGCCGGCCATAAAAAACAACAGGAGGTTTGATCCGTACTCTGTGAAAAAATAATCGAGCCACTCCTGCTTTTGCATATATACAATGGCGAGTCCTGCAAACAAGATCAGTACCAATAAGGGTTTCCGGAGCACCCTGCAAATACCCAGCAATAGCATTACGATATAACAACGAACCTCAACGGGCAAAGTCCACAGCGAGCCATTCACTGTATGCGGAACGAGGTTTGTATCAAATACACCGGGCAGATTGTAAGTTACGGTGTACAGCAAAGCATTTGTTCCCAGGTAATGCCATGTATCGGCCTGTGAAAAGTAGGCTGAAACTGTAAGTGTACTGAGCCACGGTCCGACTACGAAGACCGTCAGCAACAGGCATACCAATAAAGCGGGCCATATGCGAAAAACACGTTTCCATAAAAAATCGAGGGCATGCCTGGCGCGCAGATAGCTGCCACATACCAGGAACCCGCTTAAAAAAAAGAAAACATACACCGCCAGGCTGCCACTGTAGTCTGTGTGAAGAACAGCCCGCAGCGGCTCCTCTGAAGAGGCATGGAAAAGAACAAAGGAGTGCCCGAAGATAACACTCAGCGCAGCCAGTAAGCGGATCACATCGAAATTATTGCGCTCCCTGTCCAGAAGCACATCAAGTGTCTTATCCTTCGGTGCTATATAAGACAAAACACGTTTCATACCTGCAAATAAATATGGCTATAAATTGGGATTAATGGTTCTGAACCATTCAAGTGCCTGTTCTTCGTTTGCAAAAACCTTTGCCGGATATGGGAAGCGGCGAAGTTTATAATAAAAATCAACCACAATACGTGTTGGAAGATCATGAACAATAACAGCTTCTGCAACACAGGTGGGCTTTCTGCCAAGTTCTTTATAGAAATCATATTCACGCGCTTCCTGTGTAATATCCTGGCGCTGACCGGTGACCACTATTGTAAAATAGGGATTATCTCCCGTCATAGCAACATTGGTTTGTGATAGTTCAATCACATCCTCCACCTGCAGGACAACGTCATCCATGAAACGGAATGCGATCACATTTCCTTGGTACAACGTCGCAGTTGCAATCCGAAGTTCCTGTGATCTGATTTCTTTCAGATCTAATGTTCTATTTTTTTCCTTTTCTGGTGTCATTCAACGTTTTGTATACGTCTTGTTGCTTTGGGCGATAGGCCGGAACTCTGCGAAGTGGTTCACAAGGTTTCAATGTGGCAAAACATTCTGCCGGAAGCTGCTGGTATAATTTTGTACCCTGGGTTTTCCAGGCAATCATTTCATCGGTTACGTCTTTCACGATTTTGGCAGGATTACCCACCACTACTTTCCGTTCCGGGATGATCATATCAGCCGGAACAAAACATAAGGCGCCGATCACACAATTGTCGCCAATCTCCACGTTATCCATCACCACGGCATTCATCCCTACAAGCACATTGCGGCCTATAGTCCCTCCATGTATAATGGCACCATGTCCAATATGGGCCGACTCTTTCAGTAATACCGTTACTCCCGGGAACATATGGATCGTGCAATTTTCCTGAACATTACAACCATCTTCAATAATAATCTGCCCCCAATCGCCACGAATGGCAGCTCCCGGACCAATATATACGTCTCTCCCGATAATTACATTTCCGGTAACTGTTGCATTGGGGTGTATAAAGGACGATTTGTGTATAACGGGCTTATACCCGTTAAATTCGAACACGTTAGCCATGCTTAAATATAAGTATTAAATACAATTTCGGGAGAATATATTTCGTTTTTTACTGAACCTCAGCCATTCTTTCCAATGCTTTCACTATCCTGCTTTTGAACAAACCCATTTTACTTTTTTGTTCTTTTTTAGATTTCCGGATGCAAATTTATTGGTTATATTTACGATGATTCTATGCAGGAAATTATAACTAAAATACCGCGGGAAGCCCTGTTGAGCGAACTCACCAAAGAACGTTTTGTGAGACATACCAACAATGGCGATAACGAGATTTATATTATTACCCATCATAATTCACCCCATGTTATGATGGAAATTGGCCGCTTGCGTGAAGTTACTTTCAGACACGCCGGGGGAGGAACCGGAAAATCATTCGACATTGATGAATTCGACACCAGTGAGCATCCTTATCAGCAGTTGCTGGTATGGAATCCCGAAGACCAGGAAATAGTAGGTGCCTACCGTTTTATTCTATGCCGGGATGCTGAATACATCAACGGTGAAGTAAAACTTGCTACAACAGAACTCTTTCATTTCTCGGAGAAATTCTATAAAGACTACCTGGCCACCACCATTGAGCTCGGTCGTTCATTTATTCAACCCCAGTATCAGCCGTCTGAGCAGTTCCGCAAAGGATTATTCAGCCTCGACAATCTGTGGGATGGCCTTGGCGCCATACTGGTCGATAATCCCGATATGGAATACTATTTCGGGAAAGTAACCATGTACACCGATTTTAATGTTCAGGCCCGTGATTATATCCTCTCGTTCCTGAAATACTACTTCCCGGATCACCATAACCTGGTGACCCCGATTCATCCGGTACACCTGAAAACAGATGTCAGCGAATTTCTGAATGAGATCAAAGGTCTCTCTTACAAAGATGGCCACAGCATTCTGAATAAGCGGGTACGGGCGCTTGGAGAGAACATTCCACCGCTTGTAAACGCTTACAGTAACCTGTCGAGCACCATGTTGTCATTCGGAACAGCCATTAATCCGACATTTGGTGATGTGGAAGAAACCGGAATCCTCGTAAAAATTTCCGATATTTATGCCAGCAAAAAAGAGCGACACGTCAATTCCTACATCCAGGAAAAGGCCAATCGCCAATAAACGCCCGGCATGCAGATCACTAAAGCCATTTTCGTAAAAAGCAGTCCTGATGAAAAAGGCTGCCCTAAACCAGATAAACCGGAGTACGCGTTTATAGGTCGCAGTAACGTGGGCAAATCATCCCTGATCAATTCACTGTGCCATAAAAAGGATCTGGCCAAAACCTCTGCCAAGCCCGGAAAGACTCAGCTGATCAATCACTTCCTGATTAACGATACCTGGTACCTGGTAGATTTACCGGGTTATGGCTATGCCCGAACCAGCAAAAGCAATCTCGAAAAATTCGAAGCACTCATCAGCGAATATATTATTACCCGTAAAAACCTCATCTGCCTGTTTATTCTGATCGACAGCCGACTGGAAATGCAGAATATTGATGCGGAATTTATGGAATGGTGTGCCGATAAAGAAATCCCGTTCTGTATTGTCTTTACAAAATCAGATAAACTGACCCGGAATCAGCTAAACACGAACATTTTCAAATACACCAACCAACTGAAGAAAAACTGGGAAGAACTGCCGCCGTATTTTATCACCTCGGCCGAAACCGGTGCTGGGAAAGAAGATCTCATGAACTACATCGGGGAAAACCTCCAATACTTTGTTGCGCCCTGATATGCTTACCGACTGGCAACTCCTTCAAAATAAGCTGAAAGAACGTTTTGGCTCCGAAATGGAACACGACACGCTGCTGTTTATGATCGGCCTGCAGGAGCTTGGTAAACCTTATCAGAAATATAAAAAAGACCAGAAACTGGAAGTGATGCATATTGCTGTATGCACACTGCTGGAACCTTTTGGTTTTTATGAATATAAAGGCCGCGACGACGACGGATGGCCACATTGGGAACTGAAAGAATCGCTTCCGCACCTCGATGCCAAACAGCAGAATAAACTCATCAACGAAGCTATTATTGATTACTTCAAGAGATCAGGTTTAATTTGAATCCCATAAAAAAAGCCCGCATGTGCGGGCTTCTGTATAATATACGGTGAGGTTTTATTTCACAGTGATTGTTTTGCTTACTTTCTGGCCTTCTTCCAGTTTTACGATGCCCTGACCGGTTAAGGTACCCGAAACAGCCGACACATCGAGAATAGCAGGTAATTTAAAGGTATAGGTTGAAACCCCTCCACCATCAGAAACTCCCTGTGCCTTGAGATCGGCCTCCACTGTAGAACCGCTGCTGGTTTTTACATTCGCATAAAGCTTTACGGTGGCTCCGCCCAAAGCGTTACCATTGGCATCAATTGTTCTGATTTCCAGCTGGCAATCCGTTTTCTTTTCGCATGAGCTGATCAGCAACACACACAATACAAGTGGCAGAATAAGAAATTTTAACTTCATCAGTTTTCGTTTTTCGTCAAAATGGATGATATTCGTATTAACAAATATAACAATTTTTTGAGAAATGAAAGCTCCGGTATACATTTTATTGATTATAAGTGCCTGCCTGATGATTAAACCGTCAGCAGCCCAACCCCTGGCCTCACAAACGGCCGGTTTTTATGATACCGATCGGGCCGAAAAACAACGTAACCAGCAAATCGGCGAGCCCACTTTTTCAAAAGAAACGGTTGTCATTTCAACAGAATTCGGCGAGATTAAAATAAAGCTGTTCAATGAAACGCCCCTGCACCGCGACAATTTTCTGAAGCTGGTAAAACAGGGTTTCTACGACAGCCTGCTCTTTCACCGCGTGATCGAACAGTTTATGATCCAGGGAGGCGACCCCTACAGCAAGCATGCCGGCCCCAATGTGATGCTGGGCGACAGCGATCTCCACTATACTATACCGGCAGAGTTCAATCCGAAATTATTTCACAGAAAAGGCATGCTCTGTGCTGCCCGCGAAAGCGATGATAAAAACCCCACCAAAGCCTCTTCGGCCTGCCAGTTTTACATTGTACAGGGGCGCGTATTCAACGATCAGGAACTCAAAGCCCAGGAATACCGGCAAAACAAAGCCCTGCTTGCAAAAATCACGGCAGACATTATCCTCAATGATCCGGCAGCCAAAGCTCTCCAGGACAGGATACATGCCTATGAATCGGCCGGAAATAAAGACAGTATGGCCGTGGAAACAAAACGCCTGGATGCCATGGTAAAAACGGTGTATGAGAAAACCGAACATTACACCTTCACACCTGAACAGGTACAGGCCTATAAAACAGTTGGCGGCACACCACACCTCGACAGGAATTATACCGTATTTGGCCAGGTGATCGAAGGACTTGATGTGCTTGATAAAATAGCCGCTGTCGCTACCAATCGCCAGAATCGCCCGCTCAGGGATATTCGTATGAATATGCGGATTGAGTAATCTGTTTCCTGTTACAGGTTGCTTTGTCGTTCCGAAATAACAGCGATTCGACCCTGAAAACCCGGGGGAACAACTCACGCAGATATGCGCAGATGAAGAACGCGCAGATTTACGCAAATGCAGGATAGGATTGCTGAAACATCTGCAGGAACCCATTCAAATTAAAACCGTAAAACCTAAAGGGATTTCGTATGGCCTGTCAATAGGCCTTCACATTACCATTCTTAATAATGTAATCCACGCCATTGATGCTGAATTTTTTTCCGGTGGTCTGTTTCATCAGATCCGTAATATCCTGTTCGATGGTGTGAACCGAGCCTTTGGTTTTATAGGCAATATTCAGGTAATCTTCGTTGATCTCCATGCCTTCGTATACCCCACAGAGTATCACATGTACAGGCACCTTGATACGGGGCAGCATTTTAATATCGCGCACCTTGGCCCAGTTGTCGGCGATCAGTATCACATCCTGCACTTTACCACTCTTATTGATCCCGAATAATAAAGCTTCCACCACATTTTCAGGAGCATCGCCTCCCTGCCCTTTTTTAATGGTCATATCCATCGTAGCGATCAGTTCATCCACACTCCTGGCTTTGCAGTAATAAACACCACCCGTCGCGCCGATCTTTTTATCTTCATCGCGTTTACGATCGCCGTCATTAAAAAACGCGAAGCTCTGGCTCGTTGTGTCCTTCACGAAATGAAGTTTCAGCCAGGTGCTCACCTGTTGGGCATAAGGATACATGCTCCCTGTAAGGTCGGCCACAATCAGTTTACTGCGCCATTGAGCATTACGCTGAAACACTTTTAAAACCACATTGTTCGCCGTATCAGCTTCTTTTGGCTGCAGATCGGCCTCGCTGTCGTCGCTGCGGCTTTCAAAAGCAAAATTCCCATTCCTGTCGTATACCTTATAATATCCGTTCAGGTAACCCTTCTTGTAATTGCCTTCTGCCTTGATGTTCCCGTTGGAGTGATACGAAATTTCGATCCCCTCCTTGACTCCGTTTTTATAGGTTTCGAAAAAATCTTTCCTGCACTTTTTAGAATAATAAGTAATCGGCCCGTCCAGAAGTCCGTCTTTGTAATAAGCCTCCTGCTCCACACAATCCGGAATATCATACCATTTTATTTCAAGTCCCTGTTTCTTATTATTCTTATAGGACACTTCACTTTTCATGTCTCCATTGGGCCAGAACTCTACCCACACACCCTGTTTCAGGCTGTCTTTATCCAATACATTAATGGTATCGTTGTCGTGAATGGTGTAGCTTATCATCGACTGGCCACGGAGGGCGCAGGCAAAACCGATGCTAAGTATGATAAGCAGGAACCTCAAGGTGATTCAATAAACAATAAAATTGATTAATTTTGCAGGAATAACCAAGAAATAATGCTTGAAAGAATAAACAACATATTAGCTGAAGTTGAAGAGTTCACTGCGCAAAGCAAAGAACAACTCGAAGAGTATCGCATCAAATGGCTGAGCAAAAAAGGCCAGATCTCAGAATTGTTCGAAGACTTTAAAACAGTGGCTCCCGAGGTAAAGCGTGAGATGGGTCAGAAACTGAATGAGCTCCGCAATAAAGCCCAGGAGAAAATCAACGATCTGAAAGAGAAATTTGAAAAAGATAATTCCTCTTCTGCAGCAGCTTCCATTGATCTGACACTTCCATCTGATCCTGCTATTCAGCTGGGTGCGCGACATCCCTTGTCGGTGGTAAAAAACCAGATCATTGATATCTTTTCACGCATCGGCTTCACCGTGAGTGATGGTCGTGAGATTGAAGACGACTGGCATAATTTCACAGCGTTGAATACTCCCGAAAATCACCCGGCACGCGACATGCAGGACACGTTCTATGTGCAGACCAATCCCGAGATTGTACTGCGTACGCAGACCTCCAGTGTGCAGGTGCACATTATGGAAAACCAGAAACCGCCGATCCGCACCATTTCGCCGGGACGTGTTTACCGCAACGAAGCAATCAGTGCGCGAGCGCATTGCCAGTTTCACCAGGTAGAAGGTTTGTATATCGATGAACAGGTTTCCTTTGCTGATCTGAAACAGACCTTACAATATTTTTCCAAAGAAATGTTTGGTGCCGACACCAAAATACGTATGCGTCCGAGCTATTTCCCATTTACAGAACCAAGTGCTGAAGTTGACATCAGTTGTACACTTTGTAAAGGCAAAGGCTGCAACGTTTGTAAATATACCGGCTGGGTGGAAATCCTTGGCTGTGGTATGGTAGACCCCCAGGTGCTTGAAAACTGTGGCATTGACAGCCAGAAATACAAAGGCTTTGCTTTTGGTATGGGTATAGAACGTATTACCATGCTCAAATACCAGGTTAAAGACCTGCGCCTGTTTTTCGAAAATGATGTCAGGTTCCTGAAACAGTTTACGCCGGCTGTATAACTACATGGACAGGGCTTCGCGTCGGGATATGCTTTTGGAAATGCTCGGTAAAGAGCCGAACGATCTGTTTCTGAATTATGCCCTGGCTATGGAATACATGGCCTCTGAAGAATTCGGAACCGCTGAAACCCAGTTACTGAAAGTTCTTTCAATAGACGCTACACACCTGCCTTGTTTTTACCAGTTGGGTAAAATATACGAGCAGCTCGGTACACCTGAAAAGGCCCTCGGCTATTATAAACAGGGGCTTGCACTGGCACAGAAACAGGGCAATAAAAAAGCGCAGGGCGAACTCAACGAAGCCATCTGGCTGTTGGAGGACTGAACGTTAAGAAAAAGTCCGGTGGACTTTTTTAGTGAAGGGCCAGTTTGCAGGGCCGACCACTGAACGTTAAGAAAAAGTCCGTTGGATTTTTTTAGTGAGGGGCCAGTTTGCAGGGCCGGCCATTGAAACATACGTATAAGAATAAAGTTCCCGATACAAACCATTCATTCAACATCAACATGGAATTAAAATTTGACTTAGTAGAAATCCTGAAAGTAAGCATGGTATTATTTGCCGTGATCGATATCATCGGCTCTATCCCTGTTATCCTGAGCCTCAAGCAGAAAGCCGGCGAGATCAATGCACTCAAAGCATCCTGGGTATCGATGCTCATCATGCTCCTGTTTCTTTTTCTGGGTAACTCCATCCTGGACCTCCTCGGTGTACGTGTCAAGGATTTCGCGGTGGCCGGTTCCTTTGTATTATTCTTTATTTCGCTCGAGATGATCCTTGGTATTAAAATCTACCGCGATGAGGTGCCTGCCACGGCTTCTGTTGTTCCACTGGCATTTCCGCTCATTGCCGGTACAGGAACCCTCACTACCCTGCTCTCCATCCGCGTCGAGTACAATGTACTGTCCATTATTATCGGCATTATACTCAATGTTGTTGTAGTTTACATTGTACTCCGCAACCTGAACCGTCTCGAAAAGCTGTTTGGTATCGGGGGCATTGCCATCATCAAAAAGGTATTCGGCATTATCCTGCTGGCCATGGCCATTAAGCTTTTCCGCACCAACATTGACCTTTCGGGAACTCATCTGGGGCTATTGTAATTTCTAAATTAAGTGTATCTTTGTACCACGTTCTTTTTTAAGCTTATCAAGAAAGGTTGAGGGATACGCCCTGTGAAACCTTACCAACCCTGGTTGTAGTGTTAAGTTTTGAATGTTCAGTGTTTAGTTGTTCTATATTAAACACTAAGAACTTAAAACTAAAAACTCTTCTAGAAGGTGGGAATTCGTCTGGTTATAATACCAGGAAGATAGGTCAGAGTGATTTACATGCAATTAAAAAAACAATTCTATTGTTATTATCATAAATCTCTTCTGGCTCGCTTGGAAGGGATTTTTTTTTGAATACACATGAGTCAAAACAGCTTACATAGATTTTCTGACCGGGTAGACAACTACGTCCGTTACCGGCCGCACTACCCGGAGGCTGCCTATGCATTCATGGAAACAGCAGGTTTATTAAATCCCGGTGCCTGTGTTGCCGATATTGGATCCGGCACGGGCATTTCGGCAAAGCCACTCCTCGAACGCGGTTATAGAGTTACAGGTATTGAGCCAAACGCTGATATGCGGCATGCCGCAGAAAGTATGCTAAGTAGTTTTCCAAATTTCAAAAGCCTGGAAGCTACTGCGGAAAACACGTCTCTTCCAGATCAGTCTATAGACATGATCCTGGCCGGCCAGGCATTTCATTGGTTTGACCGCGAACGCAGTCGCGTTGAATTTAAACGTATCCTGAAGCCCGGCGCCTCTGTGGTGTTGATGTGGAACGACCGCCGTACCGACACCAGCGATTTCCTGAAGGTCTACGAAGATTTTCTACAGATGTTTGGTACCGATTACAAAGAAATAAATCATAAAAACACCCAGGAAAAACAGGTCTTTGATGCTTTTTTTGGCGGATCTTATAAGCAAACCAGTTTCTATAACTTCCAGGACGTTGATTTCGCGGGCCTCAAAGGTCGTGTCCTGTCATCGTCCTACATGCCCAATGAAGGCCACAAGGACTATGATTTTATGATCTACTGTCTCAAAAAAATATTTACGCGCTACCAGCAAAATGGTTTGGTGCGCCTCGATTACGACACACAAATTTATTACGCTCCCCTGAACTGATCAACTATGCCAGACATTAAAAAAGAACTCGAAAAACGCGTCCTTATCATCGACGGAGCCATGGGCTCGCTGATTCAGCAATACAAACTCACTGAAGAAGATTTTCGCGGTGAGCGCTTCAAAAATTTCCACAAAGATGTAAAAGGCAATAACGACCTCCTTTGCATCACACGCCCCGATGTGATCGAAGAAATACATAAACAATATCTTGAAGCCGGTGCCGATATCATTGAAACCAATAGTTTCAGCAGTACCAGGATTTCCATGGCCGATTACGACATGCAGGATATCTGTTATGAGCTGAATCTGGCTGCCGCAAAAGTCGCAAGAAAAGCAGCTGATGAATACACTGCCAAAGACCCTTCAAAGCCGCGTTTTGTGGCCGGTGCCATGGGACCAACCACCAAACTGCTGTCGCTCTCACCGGATGTAAGCAATCCGGGCTTCAGGGCCATGACCTACGACGAACTGGTGGCAGCCTATAAAGAGCAGGTGCAGGGACTTGTAGATGGCGGGGTTGATCTACTCCTGTTTGAAACCATTACCGATACCCTGAATTCGAAAGCCGGGCTTTATGCCGCTCAGCTTGTATTTGAAGAAACCGGGAAAAACCTTCCGGTGATGATCTCCGGAACCATTACAGATGCCAGCGGACGTACACTTTCCGGCCAAACCACCGAAGCATTCCTTAATTCCGTGTCGCATGTCGACCTGTTGAGTATCGGCCTGAACTGTGCCCTTGGTGCTAAAGATATGCGGCCATATCTCGAGGAGCTAAGTAATAAAGCTCCATTCTATATCAGTGCATATCCCAACGCCGGTTTACCGAACCAGTTTGGAGAATACGATCAGGACCCGCATGAAATGGGTCACCAGATCGAGGACTTTTTAAAAGCAGGATTTTTAAATATTGTTGGTGGCTGCTGTGGTACAACTCCGGCACATATCCGCAGGATTGCAGAACTCGCCAAAACTGTTTCCCCGAGAAAAAAACCGGAACCTGATGGCCTGATGCACCTGAGTGGCCTGGAACCACTGACCCTGCGACCTGAAAGTAATTTCATGAACGTAGGCGAACGGACCAATGTAACAGGCTCAAAAAAATTCCTGCGCCTCATCAAAGAAGGCAACTATGAAGAGGCTCTTGCCATTGCCCGCGAACAGGTAGATGGCGGTGCGCAGGTGATTGACGTGAACATGGACGAAGGCATGCTCGACAGCGAAGCTGCCATGACTACATTCCTGAACCTGATTGCTTCAGAGCCCGACATTTCGAGGGTACCTATCATGATCGATTCATCCAAATGGAGTGTGATCGAAGCCGGACTGAAATGCGTGCAGGGCAAAGCCATTGTCAATTCCATATCATTGAAGGAGGGTGAAACCAAATTTATTGAGCAGGCCCATAAAATAAAACAATATGGCGCAGCCGTTATTGTGATGGCTTTTGATGAAGCTGGCCAGGCCGACACTCTGCAGCGCCGTATCGAGATATGCAAACGGGCCTACGATGTATTGACGCAAAAAGTACACTTCCCGCCACAGGATATTATTTTTGACCCGAATATCTTCCCGGTAGCCACTGGTATGGAAGAGCACAGGCTCAATGCCCTTGATTTTTTCAATGCTACCAAATGGATCAAGGAAAACTTACCGCATGCCAAAGTCAGCGGGGGTGTCAGTAACGTGTCCTTCTCTTTCCGTGGCAATGATCACGTGCGCGAAGCCATACACTCCGCCTTCTTGTTTCATGCCATCAAAAACGGCATGGACATGGGAATTGTAAACCCATCCCAACTGGTGGTATACGATGATATTGACAAAACACTTCTCGAACTGGTTGAAGATGTTCTGCTGAACCGTCGCGATGATGCCACTGAGCGCCTTGTGGCACATGCCGAAACACTGAAAGGTGTTACCAAAGAGAAAACCGAAAAAGATGAGGCCTGGCGGAAAGGCACTGTTGAAGAGCGCCTGAGCCATGCCCTTGTTAAAGGATTGGTAGATCATATTGATGAAGATACCGAAGAAGCCCTTCGTAAACTCGGAAAACCCCTATACGTTATCGAAGGCCCATTAATGGCCGGAATGAATGTTGTGGGCGATTTATTCGGTAGCGGAAAAATGTTTCTGCCACAGGTTGTAAAAAGTGCCCGTGTCATGAAAAAAGCGGTAGCCTACCTGGAACCCTACCTGCAGGCTGAGAAAGAGGCCAACCGCAAGGCTGGCGTAGTGGGCGACGGAAGACAGAATGCCGGAAAAATTCTGCTGGCCACTGTAAAGGGCGACGTGCATGATATCGGGAAAAACATTGTAGGTGTCGTATTAGCCTGTAATAATTTTGAAATCATCGACCTTGGTGTGATGGTTTCTTCCGATAAAATTCTGGAAGAAGCTAAAAAACAGCAGGTAGATATCATCGGACTCAGCGGACTTATTACACCATCGCTCGACGAGATGGTGCATGTAGCCAAGGAAATGGAACGCCTGCAGTTTGACATTCCCCTGCTCATTGGCGGAGCTACCACGTCCAAAGTGCATACAGCCGTTAAGATCGCTCAGAATTATTCACATCCTGTTGTGCATGTTAATGATGCCAGCAAATCGGTACCTGTAGCCAGCAACCTCATTTCAAAAGAAAACAGGCCGGCATTTATGGCCGAAATATTAAAAGATTATGAGCGTGTACGCGAACAGAACCGGCAGGCACAGGGTCAGAATAAATTCATTCCGCTACAGGAAGCCCGCGCGAATAAATATAAAATCGACTGGGATAAAACTCCGGTGACGGAGCCTGCATTTACCGGCGTTAAGACCTTTACGGATTATAGCCTGGCTGAGATTGCAGAATACATCGACTGGACGCCATTTTTTCACAGCTGGGAAATGAAAGGATCCTACCCGAAAATTCTTGACGATAAAGAGCGTGGTGCAGAAGCCCGCAAATTATTTGCCGATGCAAAAGCCATGCTCGAAAAAATAATCCGTGAAAAATGGTTACAGGCAAACGCCGTAGTAGGGATCTTCCCGGCCAATGCCATTTGTGATGATGATATCGAAGTGAACGATATTACCCATCAGAACAGTATTCAGCTTCATACCATTCGCCAGCAAAGCAGGAAACCGGCCGGGCAGGCCAACGTAGCCATGGCAGATTTCATTCGTCCGAAAGAATCCGGCAAAGATTATATCGGTGCTTTTGCACTGACAACAGGCATTGGTATTGATGAACATGTAGCCCGTTTCGAAAAAGACCACGACGATTACAGTGCCATTATGCTGAAAGCCCTGGCAGACAGGCTCGCAGAAGCCTTTGCAGAATGCATGCATAAGAAAGTGCGCACAGAACTCTGGGCATATTCGAAAAATGAAACATTAAGTAACGAAGACCTCATCCGCGAAGCATATTCAGGTATCAGGCCTGCACCGGGCTATCCGGCTCAACCCGATCATACTGAAAAACTCACGATCTGGAAATTACTCGATGTTGAGAAAAATACCGGCATTACACTTACCGAAAGCCTGGCCATGGTACCTACTGCAGCTGTGAGTGGCCTGTATTTTGCGCATCCCGAATCTCATTATTTCGGGGTTGGAAAACTGAATAAAGACCAGGTAGAAGATTATGCGCGCCGAAAACAGATGTCACTGGAAACCATAGAGCGCTGGCTCGGAAGCGTACTTGCCTATTAACCTGACAACACCACACTGAAAAACCGGGCGCATCATACAAACCCGCGAACAGCAGTGTCTGCGGGCACTTTGCCCGTCAAAATTGTTCCCTTGCTGAATTATGGATATTCATTTTGCTATACGTATAAACACGTTGGTTATTTGAATTATCTTTTATAAATTTAAATTTATGATGAGACGGTTTGATGCTCCCGCATACACAATGATCATCCACGACGATCAGTTGATTGAGTTTAAGGTCAAAAAAAATGTAACCCTACAGGAAAGCCATATCTGGGAAACCCGCGAGCTGGCCAGCAAATATATGCCCGGAAAAAAATTTGTGGTGCTGATGGAGGCGGAAGAAAATTTTGACGTGTCTGTAGATGCCCGCCGGGCAGGAGCCTCTGAAGAATATGCACGCGATGTAACAGCCCTGGCACTCTGTAGCAACCGCCTGCACGAAACCATCCTGGGAAATCTTTTCCTGAAAGTGAATAAGCCCGTTGTTACAACCCGCTTTTTTGATGACCGCGAAAAAGCTATCACCTGGCTCCGGAGTTTCCGGAAATAACAACAGAGCCATTTCTCCGCGACCGCATTCTTATTACAACGAATGGAATATGGCACTCCATTTTGTTCGGGGATTTTAGTATATTTAATTGGTGCATTTCAAAAAGACCCTCGCGATAATCCTATTCATGCTCGGCTTCCATGGGTTTACCCAAACGGACAGTATCCGCATGCAGTCCCTGATGACCCAGGCCAATAATGCTATTGATAACGGCGATTACACCCTGGCCGAACAAAAAACCGATTCGCTTTATAAAGCTTCGCAATACAGTGGCAATAAATTCTGGCTGGCCGAATCGCATAATCTGAAAGGTATTATCTACCGGGACCAGTCCAATCTGAAAGATGCGCTCGATAATTATATTGATGCCCTTAAACTCTTCGAGGAATTGAAGCTGACAAGGCGCATCCCCGGAATTCACAATAACATCGGGCAGATTTATGCTGAAATAGGGGAATACAAGACGGCCCTGAGTTATTACTTCAAAGCGGAGAAGATCAACAAAAATCTCAATAACCTGAGTTCACTGGCCATCAATTACAATAACATTGCCACCTGCTACCAGAAACTCCAGCAATATGTTTCGGCCGAAGTATACCTGAAAAAATCACTGGCCCTGCGGCAACAGGAAAATGACAGCCTCGGCCTGGCTATGTCGTATCACAACCTGGGCCTTAATTACCAGCTCACACAACGCCAGGACTCTGCCATCAGGCTGTTTCACAAATCTCTCGACTATTTAAAAACCTATAACGAGAACATGGGGCATGCCTATAATTACCTGGAACTTGGCAATAGCCTCCTGATCCAGAAAAAATATGCTGAGGCTGAAAAATACCTGGTGAAATCGCTGGCTGTTTGTACCAAAAATAATTTCGATGGCGTCAGAATTGAGGTATACAAGCACTTGTATGAACTTTACTTTGCCCTTCACGATTACAAACAGGCCTTTGAATACCAGAACGCTTACCTGGCCGCAAAAGAATCTTTGGAAGGCGATGAAAATAAAAATGAAATCCTGAAAAAGGAGCTTGAATATGAGTTTGCACGCAAGCAGGAGCTGCAGCGCATTGAAACCGCCAACCGCGAAGCCATTGCCGCCGCCGAAATGAAAAGCCAGAAACGCCTCACCTCCTACGCTATTATGGCGCTCATCATTCTTTCAGGACTGATTCTCCTGGTTTTCAGAAGCTACACACAAAAACGAAGGGCCAATTTCATTATTACCCGGCAAAAAGAAATTGTGGAACACAAAAACAAAGAGATCCTCGATTCCATTAACTACGCCAAGTATATACAAAATGCGCTGTTGCCCACAGAAGCGGTTTTGCGTGAAACAAACCTTCGTTATTTTGTGATGTACAAACCGAAGGATATTGTAAGCGGTGATTTTTACTGGGTCCAGAACCTGCTGAGTGCCCCGTTGAATGATGATAAACACGGAGCTGTTCTGATTGCTGTCGCCGACTGCACAGGCCACGGTGTGCCCGGAGCCCTGGTGAGCGTGGTTGGAAACAATGGGCTAAACAGTTGTATCCGTGAATATAACATCACCGACCCGGCAAAAATTCTGGATAAACTTTCTGTGCTTGTTCAGGACACCTTTGATAAAAGTGAAAATGAATTGAAAGATGGCATGGACATTTCACTTTGTGCCTATTACCCTCACAATAACACCCTGCAATGGGCCGGTGCCAATAACCCTTTATGGATAGTGAGAAACAAACAGCTTATTGAAATAAAAGCCGACAAGCAACCTGTTGGGACCTTCATTGCCCCACATCCTTTTCACCAGCACGAAATACAGGTATTACCCGGCGATCGCATATACCTGTTTACCGATGGTTTCGCTGATCAGTTCGGTGGGCCAAAGGGAAAAAAATTCAAATACAAACAACTCGAAGAATTACTGATTGCATCATCCACATCGCCTGTTACTCAGCAGCAGGCTATTCTGCATGAGGCTTTTATGGCCTGGAAAGGCGATAAGGAGCAAGTGGATGATGTCTGTATATTTGGCTTTGAAATAGCCTGACTCTGATTTTACTTTTTAATGATTTTCTGAGTACCGGTAATACGACCTTCGGCACTTACGAGGCGCAGGAGGTATACACCTTCAGCCAAAGCATCCAGTCCGATAGTTGCATCACTCACGCCCTGCAGTTCCTGCTTAAGCACTGTTTTACCATATACATCAAGCAACTCTACATAGCCGGCGCCGGCTGTGTTTCGCAGGGTAACGGATTCGTGTGCCGGGTTCGGAAACAATTCCACGGAATATGACTGCTGCTCTGTAATGCCTGTGGTAGTTGCTATACTCACATTGTAATCTTCTGTTTCACCCCAATCCATAACATCTGCAGGCGTTGTGGATAAGTTGCAGGGAATAATAACATAGTTATTTGCCATGTTATAGTTGTCGTCTTCTACAAGCCTCACTCTGAATCGGGTTGTACCTGTAGCGGCTGTTGTAGGAATAGAAATAGCAGCTGTAAATGTCTGGATTGTCCCAACCGGAAGGCTACTATTAAACCAGATCTTTTCTCCCGCATCAAACACAAAATTCTGATTATAATCGATCCATGCAGCAGCACCGCAACCTCCCTGCAAATCAAGCTTCACACTGAGGGTGTAAGTATTTCCACGCAGCAGCGTAGGAGCTGTAATACTGCTATTATAAGTGTAATGATCATTACCTGCCTGTGCATTGCTGTTGTTATTCAAAGTACCCAGTTGCACCTGAAGTATGGCATCAGGCACGGGCATGGCAGGAATACTGTTGGCAGGATCTGCTCCGTCATCGAAACCTGCTGCACAATACGGAGCGGGGTTATTGGGTTGTGCATAGGCGCACTGCACGGCACTTAAACAAAGAACAAAAAAAAGCGAAGGGAGTCTCATAAAATTTATTTTTGTACAAATTACTTGTTTTTATCTCTTACCTGCGCGGGCAAAGTAGTGATTCCCATCAATTGCTGTATGAATTTAAGACCCCGTTGAGTAGGCCTTTGCATTACAAAAATGCAGAAAAAATGATCCTTTCATCCAGAACCCTTGCCAGATCGTCGTTCTAAAAGCATTGGGCGACTCAGGAATTTTATTATCATTTACTTTTGACAGAATAATCATCCATAAAAAATTCATAACAAATCTTAAAAAATCCATAAGCGCGCAATTTCGGCCACGGGTGGCAAATCACTTCCTGCTTATATCACTATATTTGATCAGTGATTCAACTTACTTCATTAACCAAATCCTATATCCTGGGCAAATCCTACTTTGAGGTATTAAAGGGTATTGATCTGACCATTGAAAAAGGCGAGTTTGTTTCCATTATGGGTTCTTCCGGGTCCGGGAAATCAACCCTGCTGAATATCCTTGGCATTCTCGATTCATACGATGAAGGTTCCTATACATTGAACGGCGAGCTTATCGACCGTCGATTGTCCCAGACAAAAGCCGCGCAGCTGCGTAACCGCTACCTTGGCTTTGTTTTCCAGTCGTTCAACCTCCTTTCATTTAAAAATGCCATGGAAAATGTGGCACTCCCGTTATATTACCAGAAGGTTTCGCGGAAAGAACGAAACAAACTGGCTGAGGAATATCTTGATAAGGTAGGCCTTCTTCCCTGGAAAAACCATTTACCCAGTGAGCTTTCCGGCGGACAGAAACAACGCGTTGCCATTGCCCGTTCGCTCATTGCAAAACCTAAAGTTATTTTTGCCGATGAACCCACCGGAGCACTCGATACCACGACTTCTTACGAGATCATGAACTTATTTAAAGGTGTGAACGAAGAAGGCATCACCGTGGTGATTGTCACACACGAGGACGATATCAGTAAAATGACCGACCGCGTGATCCGGATCAAAGACGGCATCATTGTAAATCAATAGAACCCATGTTTGAACGCGACAACTGGCAGGAAATATTTCAGACGATCCGGCAGAATAAACTCCGGACATTCCTGACAGCGTTCAGTGTCGGCTGGGGAATTTTCATCCTTATCATTCTTCTGGGCTCAGGCCGTGGTCTCAAAAACGGCACCAATGCACAATTTGCTGGCGATGCGGTAAATACGCTCTGGATAGAACCCGGCACCACCAGCATAGCATATAAAGGTTACAAACACGGCCGTAAAATACCTTTGCTCAATGATGACTATGAGCTCATCCGTCAGAAAGTAAAAGACATCGAATTTAAATCAGCCGTATTTGATGCGACACCTATGCGCAATATGCGTGTGGGCAATGAACGCGCTAACTTCCTAGCGCGCCCCTGCCTGCCCGATCACCAGTTTCTCGAAAACGTCACCATGCTCGACGGACGTTTTATTAATGAGATTGACATACGCGATTTCAGAAAAGTATGCGCCATCGGAAAACCGGTTGTAGAAACACTTTTCAAGCACAGTAATCCACTCGGGCAGTACATTGATGTGGATGGCATTGCCTTTAAGGTGGTGGGTGTATTTAAAGATGCTGCCGACCGCGACAATTACAGAATCTATATTCCCCTGAGTACAGCGCAGAAAGCCTACAATGCCAAAAACAACCTCAACACCATCTGGCTCAGCACCGGGCAGGTCAGCGTGGAACGGAGCCAGCAGATGGCCGAAGAGATCAGAACACTTCTGGCGAGCAAACATGCCTTCAGCCAGGAAGACCTCAGCGCAGTATTCATCAACAATAACTCTGCAGAATTTAAACGGGTCATGAATGTCCTCGACGGCATTACTTCCTTTGTATGGATCATTGGTATTATGACACTCATTGCAGGCATCGTGGGCGTAAGCAACATCATGATGATTGTGGTGAAGGAGCGTACACGCGAAATCGGAATCCGCAAAGCCATTGGAGCCAGCCCGGGATCTATTGTTACACAAATTCTCCAGGAGTCGGTTTTCATTACGGCAATGGCCGGGTACCTGGGACTTATGCTGGGACTGGGGCTCCTGAGCCTTGTTAATAAAATAGGGATAGACAGTGATTATTTTAAACGGCCGGAAGTTGATTTATCTGTAGCAACTATGGCCACATTATTAATTGTACTGGCGGGTGCGCTGGCCGGATTTTTCCCGGCTATACGCGCCGCACGCATTGCACCGGTAGTTGCACTCCGAAGCGAATAAAACAGGTATTATGTTTGAACGGGATAACTGGCAGGAAATATTTGCCACGATCAAAAAAAATAAACTGCGCACCACACTTACCATGTTTGGTGTGTTCTGGGGTATTTTGATGCTCGTGATCATGCTTGGATCCGGCAATGGGCTGCGTCATGGTATTCTGCGCCAGTTCGAAGGCAGTGCCACAAACAGTTTTTACCTCTGGACCCAGGTAACGACCAAAGCCTATAAAGGCATGAAACCCGGGCGGCATTTCAATTACAATAATACCGATACAAAAATCCTCGAGCGTGATCCTGACTTTATGGTTGTGTCGGCACAGAACCAACTGGGCGATTATAACGGACAGAACAATGTGGTGCATGGTCTGAAAACAGGTGCATTTGCGGTGCTGGGGCAATATCCGAACCTGGCACGCATCGAAAATATTGCTATCAGCAAGGGGCGCTATATCAACGAACTCGATATACGCGAAAAACGAAAAGTATGTGTCGTCAGTTCCAGGGTACTTGAAGCGCTTTTCACTCCCGATGAAAACCCCATCGGGCAGTACATCCGGATCAACGGTGTATTTTTCAAAATCATCGGAACCACCACACCTGTGGGCAGCGGACAGGCCTACCGCGAATCGGCCAATAAAATCAGGATTCCTTTCACCACATTTCAGCAGGCATTTAACTACGGCGATATTGTAGGCTGGTTTGCCGTATTGGCAAGACCTGATCTGCCGGGCGAAAAGGTCGAACAAAAAGCCATTGACATGATGAAAGAACGCCATAAAATTTCACCGGAAGATATGCAGGCCGTTGGCCACTGGAACATGGCTACTGAATACGATAAAATTACAGGCCTCTTCAATGGCATTGAACTCCTGGTATGGTTTGTTGGCATCGGGACACTCATGGCCGGTGTAATTGGTGTAAGCAATATCATGCTTATAGTAGTCAAGGAACGTACCCGCGAAATAGGCGTGAAACGGGCGCTTGGAGCTACCCCGTTCAAAGTTATTTCCCAGATCATCCTGGAAGCCCTCTTCCTCACCTCCATGGCAGGCCTTGCTGGTCTTGGCCTTGGTGTAAGCGCCATACACCTTCTGAACGAAGCCATACCTGTAACCGACGACAGCATGTTTGTAAACCCAACCGTTAATATTACCGTAGTCGTTTATGCACTGATGGTACTTGTATTATCGGGTGCGCTGGCCGGATTTATTCCGGCACGCAAAGCCGTCGCCATTAACCCCGTTGAAGCCCTGAGAGCCGAATAATAAAAAAGAAAATAATCCATGAAAACGAACCGAAAACACTTTCTCTCTGCCCTGCCCCTCTGTATCACCCTCACCATAGGCTTTGCCATGATTTCGTGTTCCGGCGACAAAGGTCCGGTTACACAAACCACACATGCCTTTGATACTTTGATTGTCAAAAAAACAGTAGCCACAGGAAGCATCCTGCCACGCAAAGAAGTAAACATGAAATCGCAGGTAAGTGGTATTATTGAGAAACTATATGTACTGGCCGGACAGGAAGTAAAACAGGGCGATGTGATTGCAAAAATCAAGATCATTCCCAACATGCTGAATCTCGCCAATGCCGAGAACCGCGTGAATACGGCGCAGATCAATTTCGACAACGTGAAGATCGAATACGAGCGCAACAAAAGTCTTTTTGACCAGGGTGTGATTTCGAAAGCTGAATTTCAGCCCTATGAACTGCGCCTCAAATCATCGAAAGAAGAGATGGATGCTGCTCAAAATCAATTGCAGATTATCAAGGAAGGTGTGGCCAAATCATCGGGTTCTGCAACCAATACACTGGTAAAGGCAACAATCTCGGGCATGGTACTGGATGTGCCTGTAAAAGAAGGCGGCCAGGTTATTGAAAGCAATACGTTTAACGAAGGCACTACACTTTGCAGTGTGGCCAATATGGGCGATATGATGTTTGAAGGAAAACTCGATGAAAGCGAAGTCGGAAAAATTCAGATCGGCATGCCCATCGAATTGACCGTTGGTGCGATTGACAAACAAAAATTTCCGGCTGCTCTCGAATACATCTCACCGAAAGGCGTAACCGAAAACGGTGCCATTCAGTTTGTGATCCGGGCCAAACTCTCTGCGATGAGCAGTGGCAATACGTTCCTGCGGGCCGGCTACAGCGCCAATGCCGACATTATTCTGGCACGTAAAGATAAAACACTGGCTGTTCCTGAAAAGGTGTTACAGTTTGAAGGCGAGAAAACCTATGTTTTGATCGACAAAGGAAATAATCAATCCGAAAAACGTTATCTGAAAACAGGAATTTCCGACGGCATTAATATCGAAGTTCTGGAAGGGCTCACAAAGACCGATAAGATTAAAGTTCCGGAAGCGCCGATTGCCGGCCAGTGATCCCTGTTTTGTGCTAAAAACCCTTTAAACGGTAAATACCCGCCCCTGATTACTTATTATTTTTGCAACAGTGAGAGTGCTTGGCAGGGTGGCATTGGTTTTTGTGTTTAGAGTAATGCCCCCTGCTTTTTATACCACTTTATGATTTCTGAACCATCACTCTATTTCAAAAATCGTTCAGGCATTATTTCTTCAGGTGAATGACTGCCCATTCATTTTTCGAATAAGACGCTACCCAGGTGAGACCGGCTTTTTCAGCGACGTCCCTGAGCTCAGCCACATCTACCGTAAAAAATCCACTCAGCAGCAGTTGCGCGCCAGGCTTCATCACACCGGCATAAACAGGCATGTCTTTTCTCAATACATTTTTATTGATGTTGGCCAATACAATATTGTAAGGTGCTTTACCGATCAGTAGTGCAGCATCGCCTTTCGCAAAACGGATGTGCGCGCACTGATTGATCTCCGCATTCTCCACCGAATTTTCAATACTCCAGTCGTCAATATCAATACCATCTATATCGGTTGCGCCAAGCTTCGCTGCCAGGATTGCCAGCACACCGGTGCCACATCCCATATCCAGCACGCGCTGTCCCGACATGTTTAATCCGAACATCGTTTTACACATCAGCCAGGTTGTATCATGATGTCCTGTGCCGAAGCTCATTTTCGGAGTAATAATAATATCGTGTTTCACATGGGCCGGCTTTTCATGAAAATGCGCACGGATACAACACAGATCATCGACATACACCGGTGAGAAATTTTCCTCCCAGGTCTTGTTCCAGTTCTGCGTTTCAATTTCCTGTCGTGTGTAGTGATACGAGAAATCATCGAAAGCAAGGTCTGCCAGGCGTGATTCGTCGTCGGCCTCTTTTTGAATATAGGCTTCAAAGCCGGTGTTGGTGGTCGTAAAACTTTCAAAACCGAGATCAGCCAGCAAGGCAATCAGAATGTCTGTTCCGGGTTCCGGAGGATTTACCGTAAAGGTATATTGAATATAGTTCATCAGAATGAATCGATGATCCTGCAAAAATCATCTGCTTTCAGCGAAGCGCCACCGATCAGGCCTCCATCTACATCTGCACAGGCAAACAGCTCGGGGGCATTCTGAGCGTTGCAGCTTCCGCCGTATAAAACGGGCATTTGCTGCGCTGTGGTCTTATCGAAAAGTTCGGCAAGCACCATACGTATATGGGCGTGCATATCCTGGGCCTGGGCCGAAGTGGCTGTTTCGCCGGTACCTATAGCCCATACCGGCTCATAGGCCAGGATAAACTTCCCGATCTGCTCAGGCTTAAAAGCGCCTAAAACTTCCTTTACCTGGTTTTTCACCAGCTCATAGTGGCTGCCGTTTTTACGCTGCTCCAGTGTTTCACCAATGCAATAGATCGGTGTCAAACCGTGTGCAAAGGCTTGTTCGGCTTTCTTCACAAAATCGGCATGTGTTTCATGGAAATACTGGCGACGTTCCGAATGACCTACCAACACATATTTACAGCCCGTCGATTTCAGCATGCCTGCGGCTATTTCACCGGTATAAGCGCCTTTGTCGTGTGTGCTGCAATTCTGAGCACCCAGGTGCAATGTTGCTTTATGTTCAATCGCTTTTTTCGTTTCGGTGAGAAAAGGAAACGGCGGGATCAGAATTTTCACAACGCCATCAGCGTCATTTACCCGTCCGGCCACAGCCGATGCCAGCTGAATGGCCTCAGGCAGGTTTGTATTCATTTTCCAGTTTCCGGCAACTATTTTCGGGCGACTCATTTAAATCTTACACGCGGATCGAGAACACCATACACGATGTCGACCACAATATTAATAAATACGAAGATGGTTGCAAATATAAGCGTTGCCCCCATCACCACAGGAAGGTCGTTTTTGGTTAAGGCTTCAAACACTTCGTTGCCGATCCCTTTCCAGCTGAAAATAATTTCTACAAACAAGGCTCCGGCCATTAAACCTGCAAACCAGCCCGAAATAGCTGTTACCACAGGATTGAGGGCATTCTTAAGTGCATGCTTGATAATGATTTTATAGAGCGAAAGGCCTTTTGCTTTGGCCGTACGGATATAATCCTGCGACATCACATCGAGCATAGAGCTGCGCATCAGCTGCACCACAATCGCCAGCGGTCGGATTCCCAGTGTAATGGAAGGCAGGATCAGGTTTTTGAACATCAGCTTTTCCCCATCCCATACGTCAATATCGTATAAACTTCCTGTCGGTGTAAGTCCTGTATAATCGCGTAATACATACCCGAAAAGCCAGGCGATAATAAGTCCCACAAAAAACGAAGGGGCTGCCATACCAAGTACAGCAAGCACAAGCGACATACGGTCGTAGAAACTGTTGCGGCGGATAGCACTTACAATACCCAGGAAAATACCAAGCACAGAGGCAATCACAATCGATGAAAAGGCCAGTACAGCTGTTTCGGGAAGCGTTTCTTTAATAATATCCGAAACTGGTCGCTTGGAAATATAGGAACGGCGCAGGTAAGGTACTTTCAGCACCATTACTTTCTGCTTGCCCAAAGTCATCAGCGATTTCCATGAATATTTGGCCGGGTCGAGATACCAGTGGCTCTTTGTATTCACATAATCGTGGATCGAAATCGGCGAAAGATCATTCAGGTACAGCGCATATTGCTCCATAATAGGGCGGTCGGTTCCCAGATCTTTATGGATAGCATCTACAGATTCTTTATTGGCATGCTGCCCCAGCATAATGGTAGCAGGATCGCCGGGCAATACATTAAACAGGAAAAAAATAACTGTAATCACTCCAAAAAGTACCAGGATTCCATACAGTATTTTCTTAGTAATAAATTTGATCACAACCCGTTAATTGTTAAACTGCTAAATAAGCAAAATATTTTAGTATTTAAAACTATATTTAGCTGAAAGGCGACCAAAAGCAGTCTATTAACTATGAAAAATTAAATAACTTTGCTTAATTGTATAAAATAACGCCAAATAATCTCCGCGTCTTTGTTTTTATGCTGTGCCTTACCGGCCTGTCTTTTTCATCGTTCGCACAGAAAGTAGGACTGGTTTTGAGTGGTGGTGGTGCCAGTGGTATTGCACACATCGGGGTGATCAAAGCCCTTGAAGAAAACGGTATTCCCATTGATTATATTTCCGGCACCTCTATCGGCAGTTTAATAGGCGGGCTCTATGCCGCCGGCTACAGCCCCGGGGAAATTGAAAAACTTGTTCGAACCGAAAATTTCATCAAACTCACCAAGGGCGAGCTCACCTCCAGATACGGCTATTACCTTAAAAAAAGAGACGACTACGCTTCCTGGATCACATTTAAACTTCAGCTCAATGGCCCGCTGCTGAACAACCTGCCGACGAATGCCATTAATTCGGTACCCATCGACTTTTACCTGATGGAAACCTTTGCCGGCGCCAATGCCCGCTCCCATTATAATTTCGACAGCCTCGTTGTTCCGTTCCGCTGCGTGGCTTCTGATATTGAAAAAAAACAAAGCGTAATCTTCCGCAATGGCGACCTGCCTTCGGCGATACGTGCATCCATGAGTTACCCCTTTTATCTGCGTCCTATCCAGATCGACGGCAAACTCCTGTTTGATGGGGGGCTTTACAATAATTTCCCTACCAATGTGATGTACGATGATTTTTATCCCGACTTTATTATAGGCAGTTCCGTAACGGAGAACTCTGCTGTGCCGGGCGACGACAATCTTTACCTGCAGTTGCGGAATATGCTCATGAGCAAATCCAACTTCGATAACATCTGCGACAATGGGATCATTATTGAGCCATGGGCCGAAGTCGGCATTTTTAATTTTGAAGATACGCGCCGCCTGATCGATAGCGGCTATGTGGCTACCATGCGCGTGATGCCGCAAATTAAAATGCATGTAAAACGCCAGGCCGATTCGCTGGAACTGGCCAGGAAGCGCGCCACATTCAGAGCCGCTGCAAATTCAGACAGCATCAGTTTCAACAAAGTGGTTGTAAATGGTGTACCTGAAAAAGGTTCGGAGTTCATTACCAAAAGCATTACCAAAAAGCGGCAGAAATTTACCATGAACCAATTGAAGCGCCAATACTTCAGGCTGATGGCCGATGAAAAAATCCGATCAGCCTACCCCACGGCCCGCCAGGACAGTGCTTCCGGACTATTTACGCTGACCCTGCGCGCGCGTAAGGACAAGCATTTTTTCCTCGATGTGGGTGGTAACATTTCCAACAGGCCGATCAGTAATGTGTTTTTAGGTGTGCAGTATAACCAGCTCGGACGAATCGGATTTACAGCCTATGCCAATGGTTACCTGGGTAAGCTCAACTCCAGTACGATGGGGAAAGTACGTTTCGATTTCCCGACACGAACGCCATTTTACCTGGAGCCTGTAGTTTCCTATTCGCGCTGGGATTATTACCGGAGCAGTGCTTTATTCTACAACCTCGACAAACCTGCTTACCTCATCCAGGAAGACGCCTATGGTGAATTAAACGTGGGACTGCCCGTGGGCAATATGTCGAAAGTTGTGCTGAGTGGCGGCTATGCTGAACTCAAGAACCGCTATTACCAGACTGATGCATTCACCAAGCTGGATACCACAGATGCTACGGTGTTTGACTATGGATACACACAGCTCAGTTACCAGATCAATACACTGAACCGTAAACAATATGCCAGCGAAGGAACTTATATATCGGCACGGATTAAATACGTAAACGGTCTCGAAAGTTATTATCCGGGCAGTACATCCATAGACAGTACCATCAGCATTCATGTGCCTGCTCACCAGTGGTTCAACGTTAAACTCGTGATCGATAAATACATCCGTCCGATCAAGTATTTTAAAATCGGGGTGTATGCCGAAGGTGTTTATTCGTCGCAGGACTTTTTCAAAAACTATACGGGGACTATTTTATCGGCACCGGCATTTAACCCGATTCCCGAAAGCCAGACTCTTTTCATCGATGATTACAGGGCGCACCAATATGTTGCCGGTGGACTCAAAGCTATTACAAGCCCGTTTAAAAACCTCGATATCCGGTTTGAGGGTTATTTATTTCAACCTGTACTTTCGATTACGAGAACGGCTGACAATACTGCAAAATACTCTACACCCTTTCTTTACCACCATTTCCTGGGCATGGGAGCCCTGGTGTTTCACTCGCCTATAGGTCCTTTAAGTATCGGGGTAAACTACTACGACAAAAACGACAACAGTTTTTCGTTTTTCTTCCACCTCGGTTATACCATTTACAACAAACGCTCCAGCGATTAAGCAGTGTATTTACAGGTTGTAGTAAAACCGCAGCCCGAAGCTGTGCTGCAGTTTGAATGAAGGATACAGTCCCATTTTAATACGGTCGTAAGATGGCATATAAAGCGCCTGAACGGTGTATTTCGGACTGAGTGTGAGATTCAGGCCAAGCCCTGCAAAAATGCCGGGACCAACACCTACAAAATATTTTGAACGTACGTAGTTATACGTATCCTGATTATACGGACTCATCAGGTCGATCTGCACCGGGTTGGTCGTGCTTGTGATAAAAGCCTGGTTTTTCAGGTATTTCACCATGGTGATATTGAGGCCTCCTTCTGCAAAAAAATTCAGCTTGTCGTTTGTTCCTAAAATACGCTGATACCCCAGCTGAAACATCAGGCGTTGTTCACCTCCGGTGACAACAAACTGATGCACTTGTGGCACACCCTGTATGCCATTGTTGGTGGTAACTGTACTGATGGAGAAATTGCCATTCACGGTAAGCTTGGTGCCATTGATATTCACTACCAGGGCTTCCTGTTTCGACAGATTATAACGCATGTTTAAACCTACCAGGTAGGTGATGTTATAATGCATGTTAATGGGCATGTCGCTTTCGGTAAAGCTCCATTCATTATGATTTACATTAAGCGCCAAGGCAATCTGGTCAACGCCACCCAAACCACCACCGTAGTAATTTACAATCTGGTTGTACATAAAACTGTTGCCGAATGTATTGCGGAGTCCGTTTATATCGAGCCCATAGCCATCGTACATGCTCGCCGAATATTTGTTGGCCATATAGGTGCCTACGTATATCCCCAGGTGAAGTCCTTTTCCATCGTCTGTTGAAACCGCTGTAGAATCAGGCGAGTCGCTGTCTGATTGTGCATAGCCCCTGTGTCCCCCTATTACAAAAAGGCATAATAACCCGGCGTGATAAAATTTTCGCAAACTCATACATTAAATATAAAGAATACCCGCGACCTGCTCAATATTTATTTAGGCGCCTTATATAAAGGCACTGTACTGCAGGGTTCGCCATACATCATCGATTTCACAAAAGGCCGCAGGCCATTGGTAAGATGTACATAGGCATTGATGGGCACCGGGAGTTTGCTGCAACCTTTGATCACCACACGTTTATCGCGATACGCTTCAAAATCGATACGTTTCAGCGACTCCTCAAACAAAACGGTTTCCAGTGTATCGAGGTTTCCGAATACGGTGCGGGCAGCGAAGGGCTGTAGTTGAAGTGCCACGAGCATGTAAGCCCAGGTAGGCACAATAGCATCCGAAGAACAGGTTACTGCTACAAGTTTATCCTTGTATTTCGACCAGTCTTCCTGTTTAATATATTCCCTGAACTCTTTTTCTTTCAGGATCAGTTCATGAAACAACCAGGGTTTAATATCCAGCAGGGTACGTTCCCCTTTTGGGTAAAACTCTTCCAGGTCAATGGTTACAAGGCCACTGGAGGCTACCTTATTTACAATGCTGTCTTCCATGATGTTTTTTTACATAAAGCCTAATTCCAGTTGAGCCACTTCGCTCATCATTTCTTTTGTCCACGAAGGCTCAAAAGTCAGTTTCAATTCCACGGATTTGATCCCGGGCAGGAGTTTCAGTTTACCTTCGATCTCTGCGGGCAGGCTTTCGGCAGCCGGGCAGTTGGGCGATGTGAGAGTCATAACAACCTGGAGATCGCTGTCGTCATTGAGATTCAGTTCATATATAAGTCCCAGTTCCCATACGTCAACAGGTATTTCGGGGTCAAAGCAGGTTTTGATCTCATCGATCACACGCTGCATCAGTTCTGTATTCTTGGTTATAATGATCGCGCTCATGTTTTCAGTTCTTTTGGCTAAGCGCCATTGCGTCGAGTTTCATTTGTTTAATCATGCTTACAAGGCCATTGGCGCGTGTGGGCGACAGGTGCTCTTTTAAGCCTATGGTATCGATAAATCCCAGGTCTGCTTTCAGGATCTGTTCGGGAGTCTGATCGGAAAGCACGCGAATCATAAGAGCCACCATGCCTTTGGTAATAATGGCATCGCTGTCGGCGGTATATATTACCTTACCATCTTTCAGTTCACTGTGAAGCCACACTTTACTCTGGCATCCCTTTATAATACGGTCGTCTGTTTTATACTGGTCCTGGATTTTGGGCAGTGATTTCCCGAGTTCAATCAGGTGCTCGTACTTACCTTCCCAGTCATCACCGAACATTTCGAACTCCTCTACGATTTCCTGTTCAATATCTGCGATTAACATCTTACAAAGTTACGCTACTATTTTGTAATAATTCTAAATAATATCGCTTAATTATCTATTTGATTATTAGAATTTTACCTTTATGTATTTTCTTTTCCCTCCCAAATCCGGCTTTTTTTGCACCTTTTTTAGGTTAATAACTTTGTGGGCTGCAAGTTGCGTAAATGGGGCTAAATTGCTTTTTTAGCTGATTGTTATTGACGGACCTCATATGGTAAAAATCGGACTTGATATTATGGGCGGAGACTACGCCCCGAAAAATTGCCTGGATGGAGCTATTCAGGCCCTGGATGTGCTTCCTGCGCATGCCAAAATGGTACTTATTGGTGATAGTGATTATGCCAGAACCTATATAAAACAACAGGGTGCAGACCCTGAGCGTTTTGAATATGTGCATGCTACAGATGTGATCGAAATGGGAGAGCATCCGACCAAAGCATTTGCACAAAAACCGCAGAGTACGATCTCTGTGGGTTTCAAGCTTTTGAAAGACAACCAGCTCCAGGCATTTGCCAGTGCCGGTAATACCGGTGCCATGCTTGTAGGCTCTATGTTTTCCGTGAAAGCGGTTCCGGGTGTGATCCGTCCCTGCATTACATCCATGCTGCCAAAAGAAAACGGTGGTTTTGGTGTGATCCTGGATGTGGGCACGAATGCCGATTGCAAGCCGGATGTATTATACCAGTTTGCTGTATTAGGATCGGTATATGCCCGCGAAGTTTATAAAATCAAGAACCCGAAAGTAGGCCTGCTCAATATCGGCGAAGAACCGGAAAAAGGAAATCTTGTTTCACAGGCAGCGCATCAGGCCATGAAAGACAGTAAAGATTTTAACTTCATCGGAAACATTGAAGGCACGGATCTTTTTGGTGACAAAGTGGATGTGATTGTCTGCGAAGGATTTACCGGGAATGTTGTACTCAAGGCTGCCGAGGCCTTTTACACCCTTATCAAGAAACGTAACCGCAGCGACGAGTATTTCGATAAATTCAACTATGAATTATACGGCGGAACACCTATTCTCGGTGTTAATGCCAATGTGCTTATTGGTCATGGTAAATCGAGTCCGCTGGCATTTAAAAACATGCTCATGCTGGCTAATGATATTATTGCCTCAGACCTCAATGAAAAAATAAAACAAGTATTTCAGTAATGATTAAAGCAGCCATTACCGCTGTAGGCGGGTATGTACCGGACTATATATTAACCAATGATGAATTATCCACCATGGTTGAAACCAATGATGAGTGGATTACTTCGCGTACCGGCATTAAAGAAAGAAGGATTCTCAAGGGTGAAGGTAAAGGCTTATCCGACATGTGTGTGCCGGCCATTGAAGAGCTTCTCAAAAAGCGCGGCATCACAGCAAAGGATCTGGATATGGTGATTGTAGGTACAATTACAGGCGATTACGGTTTTCCCTCTTCTTCTAATGTGATCTGCGATAAAATAGGCGCTGTGAATGCCTGGGGCTATGATCTTTCCGCAGCATGTTCAGGCTTTATATATGCCCTGGCTACGGGCGCACAGTTTATTGAAACCGGCCGCTACAAAAAAGTACTGATCGTTGGTGCCGATAAAATGTCTTCCATCATTGATTATACCGACCGCGCCACCTGCATTATTTTTGGCGACGGTGCCGGAGCTGTTTTACTGGAACCCACAGAAGAAGACCTGGGGGTTCAGGATTTTATACTCAAAGCCGATGGTGCCGGACGCAATTACCTCTGCATGCCAGCCGGCGGCTCCATGATGCCCGCTACCCACGAAAGTGTGGATGCCCGCAAACACTACGTATCGCAGGAAGGTCAGGCCGTTTTCAAATTTGCTGTAAAAGGCATGGCCGATGTAAGTGCAGAGCTCATGGAAAAAAACAAACTCACGGCAGATGATATAAACTGGCTGGTGCCACACCAGGCCAACAAACGTATTGTAGATGCCACGGCCAGTAGAATTAATCTCACTGACGAGAAAAAGATCATGATGAACATTGAGAAATATGGCAATACAACAGCCGGCACTATTCCTCTGTTATTATGGGATTATGAAAAACAACTGAAAAAAGGCGATAACCTGATTATTTCTGCGTTTGGCGGTGGTTTTACCTGGGGTTCCGTGTGGGTGAAATGGGCCTACGACGGAAACAAATACGGCAAATAATTTCTTTTTTAATTTCCGGACATTGCGGCACGCGCTTTGCTTAAAACCTGCGACGAAACAAATACTATAGAAAAAAAATGAAAAAAAACCTGTACAATGACCATTGGGAACTCGATAATTCTGACAAGAATTTCACGAAGGTTTTTTTATTATTTGCATTCATCATCCTGATTTCCCAGATCCTGCAATTTGTCAATACAAAAATTATTGACAGTAAACACAATCAGAATCTGGAAGAACGCAATGCCATTGCCAGATCTTCTCAATCGGCAATTCTCTTTAATACCAATATACAAAGGGCCTTACTGAACCTGATCATAACCAGCGACTCCATCGAAGTCAATGAAATGAAAAGACGGATTGCCAATTCGACCCGTAAACACGACCAGGCCGTTAAAACAATCAGCGATTCATATATGGCACTTGGCAAAAAAGATGATCCTTTACTGATTAACCTGCTGGAATCGGACGTTGCCTATAAAAATGCGGTGCTTACGTTCCAGGATCTTGTGTTTAAAGGCAAAAAGGATGAGGCGACCCAATTCAGAAACACAACCCTGAGACCTGCCCTCGAAACTTATCTGTCGTTTCAGGAAGACATGATGGCCGAAACAACCAGTATGAACCTGATTCAAAGTAATGAGATAAATACCTATGCTACAATTTCAGGCTGGGTTTTGTTTATTATAGGTATTTCGCCATATATCTATATTCTGTTTGCCCTATTTAAGTTCTCAAGGTAAAACATCTAGAGACCATGCTCACGATGCCTTTTAAAGAGTGCATCGGAGAGATTCATAAACTTGAGGTATATTTCCATGCCTCCCATACCGCGCGACACCTGCTTATACCGCGATACATTGTAGTCGAAAGAGAAACCCAATGCGTAGTTTCCGATGTCCATCATCAGCTGTGGAATAACGGCATCACCGATGCGATAATAAGCTCCCAGCGATAGCCCTGCTTCACTCTTGTTTCCTGTGATTTTTGTCCCATTCTTAAACCGATAGCGAACCTGTGTACCCAGATTAATTTCACTGGCGCTGGCCTGGCGCAGGTAAATAATACTTGGCAAAATGGAAATTGCGCTTCCTTTAATATCGATGCGTGAGGAAATCTGCCCTACAAAGCGCATAGGCAACTGATAGGTAGATCCCGAACTGAAACGCTGTACAGGTTGTGCCAGGTGATGCACCGCGGCACCGATCTTCAGGCTGAATTCATCGTCACGGGTCAGATCAATGCTCTTGTTGGAATATTCATAGTTTAGCCCGGCCCCCATATCCGTATTAAAGAAAGAGGTATAGTTTACTGTTTCGCCGGATGCGAGGGTATTATCGAGTTTGCCGCCGGCATACTGCGAACCGTATGTAAGCGCATTGTAGTTTGCATTGTTTTGCGAAAAACCACCATAAATCCCCGCCGACATACGACTGCCTTTACCCACGCGCACCACACCGCTCACATGTAATTGCGCCTGTGTAGTCGACAACTTGGCGGCTCCCGCTTTATCGTTGAACACATACATACCTACACCCAGATAAGCCGGCTTATTGCGGCGTTTCATCGTCACGGCGTCAAATGAAAAAGACATAGTTTGAAATGCATTACCCATGGATGCCCACTGATTGCGGTAATTGGCCACAGCACGCAGGTATCCGTTGTAAAACCCGGCATTGGCAGGATTCAGCCAGAGCGGTGCCTCCTGGATCTGCGAAAAGTGAATATCCTGTGCTCTGAGTTCAGTAAGCCCGTGCAGGCAACAAAGCATGACGAGGCAGGTGTTACGCAGCATGTTATGTTTCAGTATCTTCATGGTTTAGCGAATCAGTGTCACGTTTCCTTTTACAATTTTCTGCTCGTTATCGGCATTGGTATACTTCACGAGATAGGCATATACACCGGTTTGTGCGGGGCTTCCTCCAAAGCTTCCATCCCAGCCTTTGGATGGGTCTGCAGAATAAAATACGCGTTGTCCCCAGCGGTTGTATATTTCCATGGAGAAATTCCGGGCATAGCGTGTACCCAGGGCATAGAACACATCATTGTTACCATCGCCGTTCGGTGTAAATCCTGTAGGCAATACCACATCCGATGTTTTCTCGCGGTAGTGAGCAATCACATGATCCGATTGGGTCAGATTGATAGAAACGCTGTCGGCCGTGGCACTTTGCGAAGGTGTATGATTCTGGAATTCCCAGTGATCAAACTCATATAAAGTTGTATCGAGACACTTTGTTTCAAAGGTCATTTTTACGCCGCCAAAATAATTGCCCGACCATGTAAAATTATTCAGCCAGATGGTATTCAGTTTCACATCGCCGGCTCCCACAGGGTCCACATCAACTGTAATCGGATACGGCCCAGTGACATTATAACAGCTTTTGATTTTGGATTCGATATAAGCACAGCGGTGCAGAATTTTATTTTTCAGCGTGTCCATATTGGTTTGCCACTCGCCCATGCTTCCACCCCATTTCCCGATCTGGCGGGGCATTTCAGGGGTCAGGATCGTTTTAAAGTGATTGTATTGATCAATGATGCTATCGCATTTGAAAGCGGTATTCAGGAGATCAGCATAGCGATTGATATACATGGATTTGAAATCAGGATTGGTCATGAGCTTCTTAAGAATATCCGGATGTCCTTCGTAAGGCCCGGCATTATTGAAAGTAGACTCATAGGCACAGGGATCTGCATCCATATCGGTGGTTGGTATACCTGAAAAATTCTCTCCCAGATCATACACATTATCCATGTCCCACATCCAGTAGCGCCATTTCTTTTTATCGCCCTGTGTGGCACGACCTCTCCACCATGCCGAATTCCAATTCACAAAATCCGTGTTGACCACATACGAGTTGTAAACCATGTAATCGATAATGCTGTTAAAACTCAATTTACTGTTCACGTAAGCATAGTTTGCCGGCACTGTCATGGAATTACCCATCACAAAATTGTATAGATTCACCCATCCTGTATCGCTTCCATCGCGAATCTGGATACCGCCCCAATAAGCCAGGTTATCAATACTGTCCTGGGGCTGGTTATAATAATAATCGGTATAATCTGTTTCAAAAGCTTCGCGCAGTTCATAAACGCCCCAGTACTGGCCGTTTTTGAACATCAGTACATGGTGATTACGGCGACCGTCGAGATCCAGTTTTTTACGGAATGCATAGGTCTGAACAAAGGCATCGCGCATGTGGCACGACAGTTTGCTGCCGTTGTTGGATGACGAGTAATTGTCGGAGGCGGCGGCTTTCAGGATTACATGCTGAAAGGATTTTCGGTTACTCTTCCCCATTTTCCAGTCAACAAAAAACTGGTGATGTAATGCATCATTGTATCCATAATCATCTTTTATATAAACATCAATTCCGCGCTGGTTATAGGCCCAGGAATCGTTACCGTGTTTACCGGAAGAGCCATAGCCTTCTGTTATGAACTGGCCGTTTTCAAAATATTCGATATGCGTTTTGGGTGCATTTTGTGTACCATTCATGAGCTGATCAAGCGGCGAGCCCCCTGAAATGGAAACAACACCAAACGGACTGCTCACAGTTTCGTTGATCAGGTAGGTATTGGTTTCAATAAAGCTGGGTAATATAGAGGGATTTGAGCTATAGCAGGTTGCTCTCAGTACGGTTGTAGCGGATACAGGAACGGCAGCAGCATACGCTGTAGATCCGGTGGTTGGTTCAGCGCCATTGGTAGTATAACGAATGGTAAGGCCGGTACCCGATACAGACATGATAACGTTTTGAGCGCCCGGATAAAAACCGGGACCAGGGCTCATCACAGGCGTGGGGGCATAGCCATCGTAGGCTGTACCACTGTTGCTTGCATTGGGAGTAGGACTGGTGTATACTTTCCAGGTAGAGGAACCATCGGGTGTGCGGCCCCTGGAATGATCAGCCTGTGTTCGGCGCAACTGCAGGGAGTCGACTACGGCCCCCCCATTAGACAGGATGATCCAATCGCCTTTACATTGGGTCAGTTTGAAATTGGCATGTACATCGCCACCGTATACATTTCCTTTGCCTGTAAACCACATGCGTATATAGCCGTTAGCGGCGACCGATGTTCCGGCCGGGATACTGAATTTGGTCATATTGGCGGGATCATCGCTCAGAAACATACCCCCCAGATTAACCGACGAGCTCCCGCTGTTGTAAAATTCGACCCAATCGGAATTCTTTCCGAAACTATCTGTAAATCCAGATATATTGGACACAGAATATTCGTTGATCTTAACTTGTGCCTGCATGGTAAACGTAGCCATAACCAGGCTCAGAAAAGCGTAGATTTTTGTCATTGTAAACTAAACTATTAACTCTAAATATACCTTATTTTCAATTAATTAAGAAATAATTAACGCAGCAATCATGGACTCTTAATAAAGCATAAAACCGGTATTGGTTAATATTTGGTAAAATCAGGAGCTTTTGGGAGGGTGAATGTGGAGGATAAGCCTTAACTTTGCATTCCCATTATGAGCGACATCTTAAAACACGAATGTGGTGTAGCCCTCGTCAGGCTTCTTAAACCATTGTCTTATTACAAAGAAAAATATGGTACCAGCCGTTACGGGTTGCACAAAATGTACCAGTTGATGGAAAAAATGATCAACCGCGGACAGGACGGCGCCGGGGTTGCCACAGTGAAACTGGATGTAAATCCGGGGACCACTTACATCGACAGGATGCGTTCCATTGAGAGCAAGGCTACACAGGATATTTTTTCACAGATCAATCAGCTTTATGTTGATGCGCAGCGACGCGATCCGGAGAACTACAAAAGTGTTGACTGGCAAAAAAACAATATTCCTTTTTTGGGTGAGTTATTACTTGGACACCTGCGTTATGGAACCTTTGGCAAAAACAGCATTCACAGCTGCCATCCGTTCAGGCGCCAGAACAACTGGATGTCGCGCAACCTGGTTGTAGCCGGAAATTTCAACCTCACCAATGTCGACGAATTATTTGAGCACCTGGTAGAGCTTGGACAGCACCCCCGTGAAAAGGCAGATACTGTAACCGTGATGGAAAAAATCGGCCATTTTCTGGATAAGGAAAATGATCGTTTATTCAAGGTCTTTAAGGAGCAGGGATTCGATAATGCAACCATCTCTCATAAAATACAGGAGAACCTGGATGTGGCTTCGATCTTGAGAGAGAGCAACAAAAAATGGGATGGAGGTTATGTGATGTGTGGGCTCATGGGGCATGGCGATGCATTTGTATTGCGCGACCCGAATGGTATACGTCCGGCTTATTATTATAAAGATGATGAAGTGGTGGTAGTTGCCAGTGAAAGGCCCGTGATTCAAACCGTTTTCAACGCGGCGCTGGAAGATGTAAAAGAGCTTGCACCCGGCCATGCGGCCATTATTAAAAAGAACGGAACATTCAGCGAGGAGATGATTGTGGAGCCGCAGGAACTGAAGGCCTGTTCATTTGAACGCATTTACTTTTCGCGTGGCAATGATGCCGATATTTACAAAGAACGTCAACAGCTGGGCCGTTATCTTGTTCCACAGGTATTAAAAGCGGTGGATTACGACCTTGAGAACACCGTTTTCAGTTATATCCCGAATACCGCAGAAGTGGCATTCGGCGGGCTTGTTGAGGGTCTTGACGACTATGTGAACAAGCTGAAGGCCACAGAAATTTTAAAACTGGGAAGCCATGTGGCGGAACCGCAACTCAGTAAAATTCTTTCCTTACAACCGCGTATACACAAGGTTATTCTGAAGGATGCCAAACAGCGTACATTTATTACAGACGACGAAAGTCGCGACAGTCTGGTGAACCTGGTATATGACATTACATACGATACTGTAAAAAAAGGTGTGGATAACCTGGTGGTGCTCGACGACAGTATTGTGCGCGGAACCACCCTCAAACAGAGTATCCTGCGGATTCTTGACCGGCTGGAACCTAAAAAGATTGTGGTTTTATCATCGGCACCACAAATCCGTTACCCGGATTGTTATGGGATTGACATGGCTGTGCTGAAAAAATTTGTAGCGTTTGAAGCAGCCATTGCACTGATTAAGGAAACCGGTAAGGAATCGATTTTAAAATCGGTATATGAACGTGCGAAAGCGGAGGTTTTAAAACCAAAAGAAGAGCAGGTAAATGTTGTTCAGGACATTTACAGAACGTTTACAAACGAGGAAATTTCAAATAAGATTTCGGAACTGATCAAGCCTAAAGACCTGAAGGCTGATCTGCAGATTATATATCAAACCATTGAAGGCTTGCATAATTCCTGCCCGAAGAATACGGGTGATTGGTATTTTACCGGCAACTACCCTACTCCGGGAGGTAATAAGGTATCGAACCGGGCCTTTATTAATTATATGGAAGGAAAAAATGTAAGGGCTTATTAAGCCTTATTTTTTCCATGGCCGTAATATCTGAATGAGCCTGAAATAGCGCTCCCACAACCTTTGCTGAGTTTTGAAATCGGTATGTTTTCTTGGAGGGGATGCCATGATTTTATCAAACTCCGTTTCACTCAATCCGAGTTTTTTCAGAACATACTCTTTTTCCTGCACCAGATCCTGTGGATCGTACAGAGGTTTTTGCAGTTCAAGCTTTGCCTCGCTTTTGGTTATCTGGCCAGAGCAAATGAGTGTTGACAGGTGGGCTTTTCGTTTATCAACATGAAATTTTGTTGGCAGAATATAGGCCTGGTAGAATTTTGTAAATATGGATTCGTAGTGTTTCCCGCCATAATCACGCCATCCTAATTCCTTTTTCAAAACATCTTTTGCCTGTTCTTTATGGTAGTCGATATAATTCAGAACCTGAATAGATTCTATTTTCAAAAAAATCGAAAACCAGAATTTTTTCAGGAATGTGATATGCGGAAAGCTTTTGATTTTTGCTTTGCCATATTTTTCATTGATGTCGCGTATATTCGTAAAATCTGTTTTATCGAATACCCAACCTTTAGGCATAATGGCTTCGGTTGCGTAATTAAATCCGCTCAGCGTATACCTGATTTTGTACTTTGAGGCTATTTTATAAATCGTGGCGTAAATGGCGTGATCTGTCAAAGCTTCAATATCGATAACTCCCGCCCGGAGGTAAGCCAGCTGTAATTGCTTGAACTCTTCCCAGTTAATAACGTATGTTTGCAGGGAAAAGCCGAGTTTGTCGCATATCCGTTGAATATTTTCGACAGCCAGTTCACTGTTCCAGCCGTTATCAAAATGTACAACGAGAGGGCGTAGTCCCTGTTGATGTGCCCAATATGCAAGATAAGAACTATCTGTACCGCCACTGACCCCAAGTATACAATCGTAATCGTGGCCCTGTCCGTTTTTCTTTATTTCCTCTACTTTATGACGAATAAAATCCTGGCGTTTGTTCCAACTGCCAAGTTTTTGAGTTACTGTATCATAGTACCTGCAGTAATTACAAATGCCGTATTGATCAAAGTAGATAGCCTCAACATCTTTACTTGTAAGGATGCAACGATTACAACACTGCTCTTCTCCGGAGCTGTAATAAAATACATTTTCCGGGGGTTTGACACTGGTTTTTGGCGTGGAAAATATCCTGCTCTTATAATGTTTTATAGCATTAAACAACCAATACCTGGTGGTTTTCTGAGGTCTTGATTCTTTAAAAGTCTGACTGATCTCAAAAAGCCCTTTATAGAAAGGGTTAGATTTTGATAAACTAATCCAGGGCCCATATCCGTTCAGGTAATTCAGATGCTTCTTCCAATTTACCTGATCTGCCTGGAAAATCATGCTGCTTGTAATTGAAAAAGGTGTAAGTACCCGATAGTAAAGGGGGTGCCTGGCAGGCGTTTTGTAAACTGATTTATCGGCATAATAAATATGCCAATACACACTATGATCCTGAATAATGAGTGGCTCATTTTCGGGACCGCATTTGCAAACTGCGTGTTCATATTTATGAACAGATGTGTTTGCAATCCAGCTATTCTTCCGATACGATATTTTCATGTATACTATATCTATACACACATGACTCTGATCGTAATAACAATCGTATTTCTCAGGCTTTTGCTCTATCCTGTGCAAAAAGTCCGGTGAAATTAAATCGTCATCATCTAATCTGATAAGATACTCGGGAGTGATATCTGCTTTATGTTGTGTTATGTAATCCAGTGCGAGTTGAATTTTCTCAACTTTGTTTAAATCATCGCCTTCTATATATACGAAGGGGTCTTTTATTTGGTTTTCACATTTATCTCCTACAACGATTGCCTTCCAGTTTTTGCTTTTCTGATTCAGGAGCGATTCATATGTCATCTTCCACAGTGAATCCCGCATATTGTTGCGAAACTTAACAGGTGTACGTGGAATGATGAATATAAACATAGTGAGGAGTTATTTTCGGGACATTAATCTATTTTTATAAAGCGAAGTGGAAAGTCCATGACTTCTGTCGGTATAGTATAATTCGGCGCCAAGTTCTGAGCCTGTAATTGGCCTATTCTTATAATCGGTCCCCAAAAACCGGATATCAATTCTCTTCTCTTTCATAATGGCGAGCAGTTCTTCTTCCGAGTTGTATGTCAGAACTTCATCTACATAACGACAGCTTTTCATAATAAGAATCCGTTCTTCGAGAGTATATAATGGCGGCTGCTTTCCGGGATTTATTGCCTCCGAAATATTTGCAGCAGAATTGAGGGCTACAATAAGGTAATCGCAATGTTCTCTGCATTCCATCAGCATAAGTACATGCCCTGCATGAAACATGTCAAAAACTCCACATGTGAATCCTATTTTCATTTCAACTGTTGTATGATATAATCTTTTAACTCGTGTTCCGGTGCCCAGTTGAGAATTCTACGTGCTTTTGATACATCGGCAAATGTAATTTCCGATTCTCCTTCCCTTTTTTCAATGAACTGATAATCGGGTGAAATCATTTCCGCCAATTCCAGAATACTAAGCGTGGAACCATTTCCGATGTTAAACGCTGTATTTAACCTGTCGGGGTGAATGGCAGCAAGGTAATTGGCTTTCGCCAGATCATATACATGCACAAAATCGCGACGCTGCGAACCATCTCCTGTTACCAATGGCTCCTGACCATTCCTGTATCTGTGCAGAAAAATCCCAACAACACTGCTGTAGGCATTGAATTTATTCTCCGGATTAAAACTCCGTGGGCCATAGGGGTTAAAATAACGCAAATTGACATAATTGAGCGGATAGCGCTCGGCCAATAGCCGGAGATAGCATTCCACTTCATATTTCTGAAAAGCATAAGGACTCAGGCAATCTATTTTCTCCGATTCGGGGGTTGGGATCAGTGACGGAGTTCCATAGATAGCACTTGAACTGCTGAACACGAATTTCGGATACCGGTTTTCCCGGATCATCAGTTCAATCAGATGCATGGAGTTAACCAGATTTTCATTGATGTGTTCTGTCACATATTCGAAACTTGGTTGAATTCGCGGTAATGCCGCCAGATGGAATATGCAATCGTAAGACTTCAGACTTTCCAGATTCTTTATGGAGCCTTCGATCATGGTAAAGCGATCGTTTGTACGATGTGCTTCGATGTTACGCGGGGTACCGGTACTGTAGTTGTCAATCCCTGTTATTTTCCAATCTGTTTTACTCAACAGATAATCCAGCAGATTGGAACCAATAAAACCAGCTACACCAGTAATCAGTACATTATTTATCTGTTTCATGGATAATGTCTAAAATCGTGTGGAGGATTGTCTGATGATAGCATTCAACAATACCATAGCTATTGGCATTCAGGTAAAAATTGATTTTCCCTTTTTTTACCAGTTTATTATCAGGCTGAAACCCGGTTAAAGTAATGACATTTTTATTGATGGTATTGGCATAATCAACGGCATTATTAATGTTCGGTGAGTTTCCGGAGCTGCTGATTGCGATGAGTATATCGTCGGGTTTGTAATATACTTTAAGCCATTCGACCATGGCCAGTTCATACCCATAATCGTTGGCGAAGCAGGTAATCAATGCAGGATCTGTAAATGCAAAGGACTCATAACGCAGCACTTTGGCAAAATCTTCCATTAAGTGGGAGCAAATGGAATTTGATCCTCCATTGCCAATGAAAAAGATGCGCTTGTGCTTCCTGATCATGGAAACCGCTTCCAGAATCTGATCGTCGATAAGCCGGGAGTTCATAAACTCCGCGAACTTTGCTTTATAAGTAGTGAGTGGCATGTTTCAATAATAAATCTTTAGTTACACTTTTTTCGTTGCATAGCCAGGTTGTAGATAAGCTGGCCGCCAGGGAAGGTAATAACAATTTATCTTTTAATCCCTGAATAGAAGAACATAATGAGGCAAAAGCGAAAAAAGTATCTCCGGCCCCAATGGTATCAACGATATTGGTTTTGAACGACATTCTTTTTTCAATATCATTTCCGTTTGTATAAACTGCCCCTTGTTTACCGGTGGTAACAAACAGGTGTTCGGTATTTAATTCATAGTTATATATATCCAGAATATCTGAATTCTGTGGGCTTGATATACGTCTGTTAATCTGTAAGCTGGCTTCTCTCAGGTCAATACAGGTGCTTTTCTTCCGATGTGATTTCCACTTTGAAATACGGTTAAATCCAAAATTGTTTGAGTTTGTCTGACACATCAGATGGAATCCGTCATCGATATGAAGTTTATCGCAAAAGCCGTGGCCAAAATCTGCCACAATAACCACGTCATACTTCGCCGTTTCCACTCTGATATCGGGAAAAGCTGCTGTATCGAACTTATTGATTTCTACGTGTTTTTTCTTATCACTGATATCGACATAGCGCGTTTTTACAATCTCACTGTTCGTATTTGTAACAACATCAACCCGTTTCACAAAGTCGTGAATATGATTGGCAATGGCCTGTGCCCCACCCTGCTGGACTGTTTTGCTTCCTTCGAGTTTGAATACGGGACAGATCGACTTCATCGATTGTCCTTCGTAGGATACATCAACAAATTCATCGACAATGGTCTCGCCCACTACCAAAACGGTTAAATCTCTGGATTGCTGAATAAAATGGTTGATTTGATCGATCATGATGAATTCGTATGCTAATTTAGTTTTTTTACAAAATTGACAATGCTTTCTTCGTTGAAAGCATAAGATAATGTGCGATTAGTAAGATTTGTCCTGAAACGTAATGTATCAATAAGGCCTTTTATTGGTGGTTTTCCGTTAAAAATGAGCAACACATCCGTTTGTGTGTATATCCCCATATGAACTGCCCCCGAGTGCTGCGTAATAATCAGACTTGCATTGCAGCATGTTTCAATAACCACCCGATTATCGGTTGAAAGACATACCTCTATATTTCCTTCGGAACTCAGTTCGGCCGACATGCTTGGGTGACCAGTGATGTAAACTTTCTCGAAGAAAGGGCTTACTTTCCGTGCGATGTCCAGATAGTCCCAGGGGCCGCCATTATTGGGTGTAACCGCATTTCCTTTTTTGCGCGGAAAAATAACACATGACTTTTCCTGCCTTGTCTGATAAACCGGACGGATATTATATGTGTGTTGTCGGCCTTTTTTCAGTTGCCAGTTTCGAAACACATACCAATACATATCGTTATCTGCAATATTCAAGAAGGCTTTTCCACTGCTGCGGGCCTTTACAAAAAACTGATCTATTTCCTTCTGCACATCCGGTGGTGGGACGGTAGCATTGGAGCTGGAGGGAACTTCGGCGAAAAAATCACGGAGCTCATGATATGTATGTACAATAGGTTGCCCGTGGCCATCGACCAGAAATGCTTTATGCAAGGCCATACCACAGTAATGTATTTTCACTCCCTGCTGATGCAGATGACTTAGAAAAGGAAGGTTATGCAACAAGAAGTGACCAAACTCCCCTTTAAATGGGCCATAGTAGCACTCTTTCTCTCGCAGGGCCTGTTTATAGAAGCGATTGATGTCGCGGTAGGCTTTCCAGACAATTTTAGCATAATGCATCTTTCCAAACACATTAAGCGTTCTTTGCCCATACATAACTGTTGTGGCGTCGTTGGGGAAAATATAGTTATGTTCTTCTGTGGTCATTTTATTTCATAGCAGTTTGCCAAAAGTCGCTGCACTCCTCGGAGAAATTATCGACGTTATGTACCTCACACGCCATTTTCCGGCTTTGCTCCTGCATGGATTTCAGACTAAGCGGATTCTGCATGAGATGTATCATTGCTTCTGCCAAAGCTTCCGGTTTTTCTTCTGTTAAAATTCCGTTTACTTTATCCTGTACAAAAACATCTGTTTGTCCAACCCTGTAGGAAATAATAGCATTACCCGAAGCCATGGCTTCGAGCATAGAAAGAGATGTAAAGTTTTCATACATCTGTGTTGAAACAAAAACGGCTGAACGGTTCAACACCGTATTCAAGTGTTGCGAAAAGCCCGTTTTAATAATATCTGAAAGGCCTGCTTTTGAGATGAGATCACGAATCTCATGATCCATTTCACCGTTACCATACAATAAAAATTCCCATTCCCCGATTAGTTGCGCATTCTGCTTCATACAAATCGCAATGGCCTTCACAAAGTGATCGGGTCGTTTAAACATGGACAGACGGGCTGCAAAGACAATCGTTTTGGTTTTCTCTTCCGGAAAAAACCTTTCGTAGTTCGTAAAACAATAGGATGCTGCTTTGAAATACATATCGGATTTAAGCAAATGAACCGGTTCTTCCGCATTTTTATACCAGGAATAGATCCCCGACAGATGGCCCTTTCCGATAAAGCGTTTTATAGCCAGATACCTGGGGTCCTCAAACTCAGGAGCAAAGCGGCAATCTATAATGTTCAGGGTAATTTTGGTGAGGTCTGAAATGAAATCATAGAGCGGTTCATAGTAACTATCGAAGTTGGCAATGTGTATTATTTTATACCCCCTGCGCTTGATAATGGAATAAAGAGACAGACAAGAGATACTGTAACTGAAGCGATTATTTAAGGTCGGAAAGGTATAGATATGACGGCCCGGAAAACCGGGAAATAATTTCAGAATATTTTTTTTTCCCTGCCGGGTAGTGATGATGTCAAAATTATGGTAGCCCTTTTTCTGATTGGCAGCAATAAAGTCCACATAAAATCGTTCGACACCACCAACTCCTGACACATCTCCGACCATTAGAAATATTGCTACCCGCTCGCGTATCATTTTATCCTTTAATTGACCAAGCTTTGCTTTCTTAAACTGCCAACTCTATAATGGGCTTTAACGTTTTGAATTTTCAGTGTGCACACCAGCCTACAATTATAAAGTGTTCAGTTATCTGATACTAACTGTTCTCCGGTGTCCAAAAGCTCCTTCCGTTTCAAAAACCTGATCGATCGTTCTGTTAAAATTATCAAGCAGGGCTTTGTCCCATAATACTTCGGTATTTTGACTTCCATCTCCCACCCACCACATGGGATGAATGAGTAACTGAATTCGGTTCTCGGTTGCTGATTTAAAAAGGTCCCAGGCCGGCAGATGCTTCCATACCATGTTGGAATCGGATATATAAAAAATACCTTTCATATCGTCTTTATCATACGTATTGATAAAACCTTTCAATTTAAATTCATTTTTCAGAATTCTCGGCCCGGGTTGATGAAAGGATATGACTTTAATTTCACGTGAAAACATTTTTCCCAGAATCTCTGCTTCAACTTCAATCATTTCCTGAAGCGAACGGTCTATATCCGGATAAAAAGCCTCATCGTAATGCAGTGCCAACTGGTGACCGAGCTCAAGTATTCTTTCAACACAACGGTGGTTATGACGTCCGAACAGGTTGTAAACCGGCGATCTCAGCATGACAAAAAAAGTTGATTTGACACCGAGTTGAAACTCTACTTCTGCTATTTTCATTGCGGCATCAAGGTCATTGTCGATATCATGCCGGAGCAGACATGACTTTCCGGGAGGCGCAGGTTCATTAAAAAAAACAAAAGTGTAGCCGGCATCCAATGCTGTTTTCAATAAACTCTGATAACCGGAAACTGAAAATACTTTTTCCATCTGTTTTATATTAGCTTTTCTTTGGAGTTCCCTGCATCGTAATTCCGTAATGATCCACGAACTCATGTGTAATCTCAAGTCCATTGTTACTGAACCATGTTCTTATTTCTTCCACATCGTATCTTTCGCAATTCTGCGGGTGATACCAGTCATAATTGATTGCCGAATTTGCAGGAAAAGAAAAGTCGTTTGACCAGAAGCACTTCATAAAATAATGATAAATGAACCTCTGGAGGTCATATTCGCCGGCTTCAATTTTCAAAACATCGACCTGGGGTACTTTAATTTTGATATTGAGATCCGACAACATCTTCCCCAGTTCTGTTATCTGGTCGCATTTTTTAATAGCTTCCTCGTAACTCATACCTTTAATGGCATCACGGATATAATCATCAACAAACTCCCGAACGGGCGCCTTTTTCTTATACACATAAATAGCTATAATACCATTGGCAGCCAGGTTATTCGTAACCAGGTTTTTGAACCCAAGCTCAGGGTTATTTGTATGGTGCAATACTTCCTGGCAATATATAAAATCGAATTTCCCGAATCTGGAATTATCTTCCAGCAGATCGGCCTGATGAGCCGCTATATTGTTGTAAGCTTTTAAATTGTTTCCCGCCACCTCATAAGCCACAAGATCGATTCCAGTAACCTGCGCTTCAGGTTTTGCATTTTCGCGCAACAAAGCTGTAACTCTGCCGTTGCCGCATCCTGCGTCCAGAATCGTGTTTTTATCGGATAAAAACTGTCGAAACTCTTCGACTGACTTCCAGCCATTGCGATTGAGTATCCAGGTCTGTACTTCAGAGCCGGCTCTCAATGTCTCGGTAAAGGCGAGGTCCTGGTTATTCTCCCATTTATCTTTAAAGCTTGTTTTTGTATTATTCATGGCTTATGCTTTTAATAAGTTTGTCGACTCCCATCTCAAAATTGATCGCAGGCGTGAACAAAATATGTTTCATTTTTTGAATATCTCCGATCAGGTTTTTAGGTTCAGAATCCGTATACTCAAATATTGGTTCTATACCTGTCTTTGCTGAAATCGTTTCTGCAATTTCCTTGATCGAGAGGTCCTCTGTTCCTCCAATATTGATCTTATCAGAATGGCTCAACTTTAATGTATTTACAACAGCGTGTGCAGCATCAACTACATAAACCGGGTTTATTTTGATTCCACCAGTACCCGCCAATATAATAGGGATGCGGTTTAACACGGAATTTACAAGACGCGGAATCAGCATGGTCTTATTCTGTCGTTCACCATACACAAAAAAGAAACGCAATTGGATCACATCAAAAAATACCGAGTAATTATCTGCTAAAATCTCAGAACATAATTTTGTTGATAGATAAAAACCCAGTTCTCCGTTACCCATCACGGGCGAATCTTCAGTAAAACCAATATCTTTATTTCCATAAACCCCACCCGAAGATGCATAAATAAACTTTCCTGCGCCGGCCTGCCTGGCATATTCCAGAAGTTTAAGTGTACTTACTGTATTGGTATCAAAAACTTCGAGGGCACTCTGCGGAAAATTCCTGAATTTTTCTGATTGTGCAAAATGGAAGACTGCATCAAGTTTCTGAGGCAGTAAGGTTATAAATTCAGCCTGCTGAAGATCTGTGCGGATATGTTTATAATTTTCTGCCTGCACAAGCTGACTTGTTCTGGCAAGGCCATAAATCGTATGATCCGGATTGTTACAAAGCAACTTTGCCACCTCATAGCCCAATAATCCGTTTACCCCTGTAATTAAAATATTCATGGTTGTGCGTTCTCTTTTTGATTTATGATAATAGCTCTTCGTAAACAGCTTTGTAACGCATGGCAATTGCCTGATTGTTGTGCAGATTCATTACTGAAGACTGTGTGACGCGACGTTTTCCTTCGAGTTTGTCAGGATGGTCTATGAAATATCTGATGGTGCTTTCGAGTGTATCGAGATCAGCAAGTATAAGTCCGGAATTCTCGATGTCAGGCGTAATAAACTCCTTTCGTACATACGTTATTGCAGGAACACCACAATACAAACTTTCAATTTGAGCATTGGCATAATAACCCATTTTCATTTTCCCGACAGACAAATGTGCTGTTTTATACTCTTCAAGAACACTATCATTAGACACCTTGCTCAAATGCACAAAATCTATATCATAACCCTGCCGCCTGAGATTATCAATAGCCTGAATAATATATTTTGTCCCTTCAATTCCCGGATGATTCGTTACATGTACGATTTTAAATGTTTTTGACTTCGGATGTGTCAGATCAGGTAGTGGTAATGGCGGAAAGAAAAAAGGAATATGTTCTGCATGAGGTACAAAGTCCTTCATGTCGGGTGTTGTCACAAAAAAATGATCCGCTTGTTGCTTACTCAGTGTTCTTCTGAAAACGTTAATAGGATCTTTACATATCCGCGCATTATAATCGCAATCCTGACAGATATTCATAGCCGGATGCAATTTCATATTAAGTTCTCTGTCGCGTTCGGCACAACCCCTGCCGTGAACCACCCATTTACCGCCGAGCATCCTGAAAAATTTCATCTCCCAGGCAGATTGAGTAAGCGTCATCATAAAATGCGAATGAATAATTTCATAACGTGAAACAACTTTCCAGAAAAAAAAGAACTCCCTGAAAAGTTCCTTTGCAGAAACATGCCCATAGGATTTCCGGAAAGTATAGTCCGATTGCCATTCCCCGTTTCCATCAATGGCGAGGTAATCAGCGTTTACTCCATTTTGCCTGAGAATTTTGACAGTGTAAAAAGCAATATGAACCATGTAGGAAATATGCAGAACTGACTTCCTTTTTTTTCTCATCAAACCTACAGGTATAAGCAGATAACTTAAACCCTGGGTAATGATAATGGCCAGTCTGAGTTTCATCCGTTTTTTGCGAGTTGAGCCTTATACCAGGACACAGTAATTTCAAGTCCTTTATTAATCTCGATTGTCGGTTTAAATCCAAGTTTTTCTTTGGCTTTGGATATATCGGCAAAACTATCTTTTATATCGCCTTTTCGTTCTGGCTGGTAATTTGGCTTTATATCGGACCCTACAGATTCGGCAATTTTGGTAAAAAGTGCATTCAATGAAGTTGTTCCGCCATAAGCGATATTATAAATCTGGTTCACAGCTTCTTTATTTTCGGTTAAAGCAGCCAGCAGGTTTGCCTGGATGACATTTTCCACAAAAGTAAAATCACGGGTTGTAGTCCCGTCTCCAAAGATACTGGGGGAGCGGGCACTCAGCAGTTCATTAATAAATATAGGGATTACGGCTGCATAAGGACCATTTATATTTTGTTTAGGCCCAAACACATTAAAATACCTCAAGCCGATCACTTCGAGTCCATATGTTTTTGCGAAAACATCAGCATAAAGTTCATTCGCTTTTTTGGTAACCGCATAGGGCGACAGCAGCTCTCCAGTTTTCATTTCTGTTTTAGGCATGGTCTTATCATTGCCATAAACAGAAGAAGATGAAGCGTATACAAAGCGCTTAACATGGTGCTGCACAGATGCCTGGAGCATATTCAGAAATCCATTTACATTCACATTATTTGAAGCAACAGGATCTTTTATACTCCGCGGCACGCTGCCAAGTGCGGCCTGGTGCAGCACGTAGTCAGCGCCGTCGCATGCCAGGCTACAATCCTCCGGATTTGTAATATCTCCCTCTATAAGCCTGAAGTTTTTATACTTTTCAAAGCCAGCCAGATTTTCCCGGTAGCCCGTAGAAAAATTGTCAAGAATACGCACTTCACGGGCATTGTTGACAAGCAGAAATTCGGCCAGGTTACTGCCGATGAAGCCAGCTCCACCGGTAACCAAAAAAGTCATTTTTGAAATATCGACTGGTGATTTATATGAAAACATATTTTAAGATTTTTCGTATTGTGTTAACCATTCTTCAAGAAATAATATAAGCCATAAAGCTCCGCTATGATTCTTTGAAATGAGTTCATGAATAACATTCTGATCAAAATAAGTTCTGATCAGTGAATTTTGCGAAAGAATGCGATCCTGTAGCAGACCATTCAATTCTCCCTCATGCGAAAACCATCTGGAAATCGGAACACCAAAGCCCTGCTTACGGCGATGAATGAATTCGGCCGGAAAGTGTTTCATCAGAATTCCCTTAAGCAGGAGTTTGCCCCGCCACTCACCGGATCTATTATTGATATTGAATTCCTCCGGAATACTGGCGGCAAACTCCCATACTTCCTTATCAATGAGTGGTGTTCGTACTTCAAGGCTATGAATCATGCTGGCTGTATCAACCTTAGTCAGGATGTCAAAATTCATATAGGTTTTCATATCGAGGTATTGAACCTTATTCACCTTACTGCATGATTTTGCTTTATTGTATATCTCCTGAAAACCTGTTGGCATATCGGAAATATATTGATGGTATTCTTTATTCCAGAGCTTTGTACGCCAGTCTTTCTGAAGGTAGCTCATATAACTGAGCCATGTATTGAGTGTATCGTATTTCGGATACCGTTTCGGGAAGAGCATTTCAGCATAAGGAAACAGCTTTTTCTTAATACCGGTTCTGAAATTCACAGGCATGTACCGCATATACTGTGTATATGTATTGTATCCTGCAAATCCTTCATCACCACCATCACCGCTTAACACCATCGTAACGTGCTTACGGGCCAGCTCACACACATAATAGGTAGGTATAGCAGAACTATCACCAAAAGGTTCGCCGTAATGCTGCACCAGCTTCGGTAATACATGGAGTGCGTCGGGTTTTACAATTTCAACATGATGGTTTGTCCCGAATTTTTTTGCAACGACTTCCGAGTATTTCAACTCATTGTACTCCTCTTCTTCAAAACCAATGCTGAAAGTTTCTACTTTCTTGTTCAGCACTTCACTCATGTAGCCAACGACCAAACTGGAATCAATGCCACCGGAAAGAAAAGCACCAAAAGGGACATCCGAAACAAGATGAGCTTTCACGGAGTTTTTAATAACGTGCTCTGTAGCTTCTACCCATTCTTTTTCTGTGCGAACTTTCTTTTTACTGAAATCAAGATCCCAATAAGGAATCTGATTGCTTATATTACCTGAAAAATCGATGGTAATGTAATGTGCAGCTTTTAGCTTGCGGATAGATTTAAAAACAGTTAAAGGTGCCGGAATGTACTGCAACCACAAATACTGATCAATGGCATTGAGATCTATTTCTTTATTGAAGCCAGGCAATTTCCTGAATTGCTGCAGTTCGCTGCCAAACGCAATAATGTCTCCGGACTGATAGTAAAACAATGGCTTAATTCCGAAATGATCCCTGGCAATAAATAATTTTTTCGTTTCCAGATCCATAATAGCAAAAGCAAACATGCCCCTGAAATGCTCCAGACAACGTTCTCCCCATTCACGATAAGCATAAATAATCACTTCCGTATCAGAGCTTGTTTTAAAAACATAACCTGATCCGGTTAAACGTTCTTTAATCTCTTTATAATTATAAAGTTCTCCGTTATAGGTAATCCATATTTTCCCGGAGTTATCGGACATGGGCTGGGCACCTGACTCAAGGTCAATGATAGAAAGGCGTCTGTGACCAATCGCAATATTATCTGCTATTTTATGCCCGAAGCCATCGGGGCCTCGGTGGGCAATGGCATCTGTCATTTGCCTGATGACTTCTTCGGAAGCATGTCCATTTAAATTTATATAACCGGCAATTCCGCACATATCGTCTTAGTGTTTTCTGATCGTTTCCTGATAAAGATTCATGAGTTCTTCAAGAACTATATCAGGGCTTAATTTTTGTGTTCTTTCGAATGCTTTCTGCTCCATGGTTTGTTTTTCAATTGCATCCATAGATAACACTTTAGAAATGGAATTGTATAAAGCTTTATGGTCATCCACTTCTATAACAAATCCATTTTTCCCGTCATCGATCAGCTGGTCAAAACCATTTCCTTTCGTTCCTATTACAATTTTAGAATGTGCCATGGATTCAATACAGGTATTCGGAAAATTATCGGTTCTTGAAGGCAGTGTTACCAGGGCTGCATTCCGGATTATAGGAAAAAGGGTGTTTTGTCGCTGTGAAGGTATGTAGATGATTCTTTTCTGGTATGGCGAGGCTTTTTCCAGAAGATAATCCCAAACGTCTTTTCCGTTTAATGTATTGTTCAATTGTTTCCCAACGAACACATAATAGAGATCGGGATGTTTTTCAAGCAAATCGTGTATCATTTCGGCAATTGTTCCCACACCTTTAATAAGGCCAATAGATCCGAAAAAGAGAATGTATTTCTTTCCCAGAAGTAATTCATTGTAAACGGAAGAATCTTCTGGTTGGGAAGGTCTGATGTAGGGTGTTTCAATAATGCGGATCTGCTTCCCGATCTTTGGCTCCGTCATGGCTGCAATCATTTTACTGGGGCCAAAAACGGCATCGGCTTTTTCCATGGCATCATACTCGAATTGAGCCTGGATTTTCATCCGCAAATCACTCGCCCCATATCCGCCCATTTTCTGGCACAATTCAGTAGATCCTGAAAGCCTTACAACACAAGGGATTTTTTTCTCCCGATAAAAAGAAAGACCACCTAAATGTGAGTAATGTACAATATCGATTCTTGATTGTCTGTTTGCTTCGGAAATATATCTATTCGTTACTTTTGAAACATGCCTGAGTTGTAAAAGGTATTGTAACCTGGGATTAATCAGAAAACCAAGTCCGAATCTCCCAAACCAATACTTAACGATCCAACCTCTGTCCTGAATACATATTCTTACTACTCTGATATCCTCGTAAAGAAAACGCTCTACCGCATCTTGTTCAGCCTTTAAAGAGACGTAAACAGTTACCTCATGCTTTTGCGACAGCAACCACTTCGCAAGTTTATATGTATAATTCGCCAGGCCGCCATCAAATATTTTCTCTGAAACGAATTCAGTTGTTGCTATTGCAATATTCATTTCAGTTGGTAATGATTCGCTCCTTTATTTATACTACGCATCACTCCTTAAGTCTTTTTTCGAGTAATGTTTTATCCGGGAAATTAACGAGTACTCCGAATCCCTTTTTCTGATACACCACCATGCTTCCCATAGCGACCGCATCAGCACGACCAATTTTGATGGCATTTACAAGATCATCTATACTCCCAGCACCACCCTGTGCAATAACTGGCACTTTAGAACTTTCTGAAATTTCACGGATCAAGTCAAAATCCATTCCGGCCCAAGTTCCTTCACGGTTTACATTTGTCAACAAAACTTCTCCAACTCCTGCATCTTCAAGTATTTTTAACCACTCCACCGGAGTATGTTTAGACCTGGAATTTCCCGAATTTGAAACAACTCCATATTTTCCGAACAGGTTTTTCTTCACATCAATAGCTCCTACTACAGCCTGGGAACCATATACCGTTACTATCTGGCTTATCAGATCCGGGTTTTTATGAGCCGCTGTATTAATTGCCACTTTCTCAATGCCTATACTAAAAATACGCTGAGCCTGTTCAAAGGTTCTGATGCCTCCGCCATATGCCAATGGCATAAAACATTCATTCGCTATTTCCGTCAATAATTTATAATTAGGTTCCTGATTATTGGGAGAAGCCTCAATATCCAGAAGTATGAGTTCATCCACCTCTTTTTCATTAAAAATACGGATGGTGTTAATAGGATCTCCAACGTAAGATGGATTTCTGAAATTAACAGTTTTCACCAACCCCTCATTTTTGAGTAACAAGCAAGGAATAAATCGGGTAAGAAGCATTATATTTTGGAAAAATTTTTCAGGAGATGCATTCCATAACGGTGGCTTTTTTCCGGATGGAACTGTGCACCATAAATATTATCTTTCTGAACGGCTGAATCAAACCAACCTCCATAGTCTGTTCGTAAAACAACATGCTCCGGATGATCACACACCACTTTATAAGAATGCACAAAATAAAACCGATAATCGTCCGTAAACCCCTCGGTGATTTGGCTTTGCTGATTAGTCCGAACAAAATTCCAACCCATATGGGGGATTTTCAAATGTGTTTGTTCTTTAAATTCAAATTTCACTGTAGCTGCAGGGATATAACCAAGTCCATTTCCAGGTCCTTCTTCACTGTTACGGGTAAGCAGCTGCATTCCAAGGCAAATACCCAAAAAAGGAACTTTTTGTTCAATCGCTTTATAATACAGTACCTGCCTTAGTCCCAATTCGTCTATGCGTCTCACGGCCGCATCAAAAGATCCAACGCCCGGTAATAAAACCTTCTCTGCCTTTTCGATTTCGCGAATATCGGATGTAATAACGGACGGCATTCCGATCCGCTTCAGCATGTTCTGAACAGATCCAAGGTTTCCCATCCCATAGTTAATAATGGTGATCATTTAATTGGCTGAAATTATCTGCATTATTTTTTCGAGAGGTTGTTCAATAGCATATTTATCGAGCCAGGCTTTGCCCTTTTTTGCCTCAGCTTGATAGTATTCTTTATTCTGAGCATAATTTTCGAGATGCATCAGTACGTCATTTTCATCGTTTACATTCAGATACGGGTATACTTCTGGAAAATCCTTCTCATAGAGATTTTTATCCAGATGATGTAAGAGCGGTTTTGCCATGGCCAGAGATTCATAAATGGAACCACTTTCAATGAAACTAAAAATAAAATGCCCGCTGCATCCTATATCAAAAAGATTAAGTGCTACCAAAAGCTCTTTACGTGGCATTTGTTCGAACCAAAATACCCGATCTGTAATGCCCAGTGAATCTATAAGCTGTTTCGTCGCCTCTACATCTGTACCATATTCGAGCAATACCAATGCAGTGTTTAAGGTAGGGTATTTTTTGGCATAAGCTGCAAATCCTTTTATCAGCTTATCATTGCCCCGCCACGAATATTGATCCGGTGCAGTTCTCCATTGCAAGCGTGAATGGTGAAAAACAACCAGGTTGTATTTTTCGCGAATGTCAGAAAATGCCTGATAGTGTTTTGAAAGATGTTGCAGTTTTCCTAAAGTTTCAGGATTGAATAGTGGCGTATATATACATGGAAAAGAAGCATTGAGCCGTGTTCCTTCTATGTCGATTTTTTTTAAAGCACTTTCGAATGTATCATTTGTAGGTACATGAAACATAAAATCAGCATATTTCATTCCCAAAAACTGATTCCGCGCCTGATTGTAAAGCACAAAAAAACGATCTATACTTACCAGTTTCCTGTTCAGATACTTTGGCAATCTATACAGAAATTTTTTTCTGAAAGCAAAGAGACGGTTTATTGAGTTTATGAGTCCATTCAAATGACGATAGCGGATATAAAGTGCTGGAATATCGTATAGATCGGAGCCATAAGGAATGAACATATTGAGTTTAATACCCGTTTCATGAAGAAAAGCAGGCGCCAAGCCACAAGCAATTGTATAGTTATACGCTTTCAATTGTTCACTAATGGCATCCCGCCTTAAAGCCGGGTCAGTAATTTTCTCCCAGTCGATAAAATACGTGTACGATTTATACTCATCATCAAAGCTATCAGCAGAGGGATGAAAATGTGCTGGTTCATTTGCAAAAACAAAAAGATCTGCATCGTAGCCCTTATCCCTCAGGAATCTCACGAGGCAAAACATATTGTTATTCATGTTCCCGATGCAGGCTATTTTGCGACGAACCACCATTTATTCTACTACAACCTGATATTTATAAAACCGGCTTCCAATTTTTTATATGATCTTTCAATGGCGGTCGCTCGCCAATTTTGCGTGCCGGGCTGCCTACATATATGCTCCATGGTTCACAATCCTTATTCACAAAACTTCCGCCACCAATAACTGCGCCCTCACCAATAGTAACATTCGGCATAATTGTGCAGTTTACTCCTATATAAACATCACTTTCGATAACGAGTTTTCCAAACAGTGTATTAGTATGATCCTCAGGAAGACCATCGACCATTCGATAACCACGATAGTCATACGTAGCTGTAAGCAACTGAGAGCCGCCACCAACAGAAATGTAGTCCCCCATCACCAATTCGCCGCCTCCCCATATATTCACAAAAGGTTGTATATCATTATAGTTACCTATCTTGATACCCAAGCCTCCCCACATGAATACAAAATCATGTATTCTTGCCCAGTCTCCGATTTCGATGACCTCAGGCTTACATAACTTAGCAAGTGGGAATAATTTCGTATTCTCTCCACATTTTTTCAGCAATGATCTGACATTATCAGCCATAAATTCATTGCCCGGAAAATCTTTAGGAATGTTGTGATGTATCATGTTTTATGTTTTATAAGTTGTTCTTAATCTTCATTTACCATTCGCTTCTTTCGGCTTAATAAAAATTCCCATGTTCCGCTCTCCATTTCTTTCTTATAATCAATTAAAATGTCTTCGAAAGAAAATACGGGTGACCATCCCAGCTCACGTTTTGCCTTACTGATATCATAAACACAGGAATCTATTGAATTGGGCTTTTCAGGCACATAAACTATAGTGGATGGGTTGTCTTTTCTTGAAAATACTTTTATGACAGTATCAACCTGTTGCTGCAGGGATAATTTTTGCCCTGAGGCAATATTGTATATACCTTTTGCTTTATCACTTCGAATAGCAAGAATAATAGCAGAAACTACATCTTTAACATACACCACGTCACGGCCTTTATGGGGATCGCCCCAAATCTCAAATGTTTTGCCTTGGATTGCATTATCAATAAAAACCCCCAAGCCCGTTTTCACAACTTTTCCATCTTTAAAAAAACTTTCATGGTGGCCATACCCGTATACTGATGGTAGTCGAAAGATAATTCCATTCATTCCATAATCCTGATTAAAGTATTCTATAACATCAGCTGCCGCACTTTCGGAAATACTGAACATAGAATATCTTCCTGTAAACCGGATAGCCCGGGGTGATTCTTCGTTAATCATTTCACCTTTCTCCCACAATCCCTGTACATTGCGGTGCGAGATGGTATGTAACACTTTCTGTATATTATTCTTTTGACAGAACTTCAAAATATGTGTAACCCCCAAAACATTCACACGGATATACTGAGCTGGGTCGTATTTCTCTTCTGGCATATTCGCGGGCTGAACACAGGCAAGGTTTATAAATGCATCAATATTCCCGGTAGGTAACTTTGTGAACTCCTTTTCATCGGTAATATCAAGTTGAATAAACTCAATTCCTTTTTTTTCAAAATACGTAGCTTCCTCCTGGCGACTCTTATCAACAGCCAATACTTTAAACCCTTCGGCATGAAGCTGATTCACGAGGTAGAAACCTATAAAACCTGTAGCACCTGTAACAATGATCATATTTATTTAATTTAATGGGAAACTAAAGCATTAAATGGCGCCACAAAAAAATAGGGGTAATTCTGCAGCAGTTCTTCTTTTGTTTTCTCCAGAATTTTTGTTTCAAAAATCCGTGTATAGTAATAATAATTTATATCGCGCGTCCCCCATTGACTCTTAAAGTGATAAACACCGCCCTGACTTATCCAGGTACCTCCCCAATTCCACCAATGAAATCCTTTCACAACAGCATCTTTCATCGCCTCAAAAATAAGGAGGCTCATTGGCTGAAAATTCCTGTACTCCGCTTTGATTACAGGCGTAAAGTACTCAACTGTTTTGTTAAAATAAAACACAAGTACTGCCGCAATAAGTTTTCCTTCGTGTCGGGCTGTATATATTTTATAGTCGGTACCATATTGAAAATAAACCGGAACAAGCCTGAAAAAATTTTCGGGCTTTGGTAAGCCACCGATAGCCCTCATGTTTTCATGATGAGTACTTATCAGAAAATCCATATTTTCCTGGCTTTCTGAATCATCGATTGTAATTTCCAATTTCTGAGCTTTACGAACGAGGTTACGGGTTTTGTAATGAATTACCTTCATAACCGAATCGTCGACAGAAATTCCTTTATCGGGCAACGGAGTGAGCTGACCAATACGTGAATCTTTCAATGTATAGCTGGTGTTCACTTCATAAAAATCATCCAGTGGACTCAATGGTGAGGAGATAATAGTAGAAGATACACACCGTTTTTGGTTTGCATAAGCATAATATGCCTGCAAAAGCTGCAAACGGGCATGTTCATCGTGGCCTGTTTCAATGATGCCACCATTGCTTCCGTAAAATGGGAGAGAATTCAACACATTCCCAAGTTCATCGTTTTTTTTCAGAAACGAAGGTAACGCAGCAACTATATTACCATTTTCGTCTATTGAAAGAAAATACGCATCTTCTGCTCCCAGAAATTCTCTAAGAAAATGCCTCAATTTATTTGAAGCAAAAAAAAGTGATTCAGGAATACCCAACAGAAACTCCTCGTATTTTTCCTCCAATGTATTATCAAGCAATTTTATTATCATTCCGGAATTTCTTCATTATTCAAAAATAATCTGCACCACCATTCAAAGTTCATGAGAGACCAAATAAGTAACCGATGATTAATCCGTTGATCAATATGTTCTTTGATTATTTTTTCGATATACTTGGGACTAATATACTCCGAAGAAACGGTTTTCTTATTCAACAGCAGTTCTTTAACATAATCCGCATTTTCGCCACGATACCAGCTTTCATCTGGAGCTGAAAATCCCTGCTTTTTCCGATCAACAATCGACCGAGGAATAAAATCCATCATGGCTTTCCGCAAGACATTCTTTCCGTCATCAAACTCGGTATAAGCCTTCTTTTTATTACCGGACCTGTTTTCATCGAGACGTTTCATTTCTTCAAGATTACCCAGTTTATAGCGCACCGGGATCTTCTGAGCGAAATTAACAAGTTCATTATCAAGAAAAGGAAAGCGTTCTTCCAAGCCGTTTGCCATTGCCAGTTTATCCCCTACCAACAACAGGCCGGGTAAAAACGTTTTTATTTCGAAATACAGCGAGTTGCTAATATGCTGTTCAGGGCTATCGTATTTCAATTTTTTATTAAATGTGAAAACGCGCTCAAAAATTTCGCGAGGCAAATTAACATTGATTTGAGAATGTATGGCAGATGTAAACAATTCTGATTTGGACTCGTCAGGCACTAAACGTTGCCAGAAACCATAATAGTTGTCGAAAAATGATTTCTGATCCAGTGACTGAAAAATTCGATAATACCGCCACGGATAACCACCGTATAATTCATCACCGCCAGTTCCCTGCAAGCATACCTTTACAAATTTGGAAGCAAGCCGGCTGATGTAATAGTTCGGATAACTCATACCCACCCGCAGATCCTCCAGATGCCATACAACACGAGGTAACGACCAGGATAAATCCCCTGCATTAATAACCTGCTCATAATGCTCCGTTTTAAAGTAATTTGCCATGAGTTCCGCATCCCTTCTTTCATCATAATTGGCTTCAATTCCGGTTACAGAAGACATATCAAAACCTGCCGTAAACGTTGTAAGTCTCTTTACATGCTGACTCGCAATTGCCGTCAGGGAACCTGAGTCCATACCCCCGGAAAGGTATGTCCCCACAGGCACATCAGCAATCATTTGTTTTGCTACAGCGTTTTTAAGCAAGCGCTCCGTTTCCATCTTGGCGTCTTCAAACGTCATGCTTTCATCCGTTTCCGAGAAATTATAATTCCACCATGAATTGTGTAAAATACCGGTCACATTGCTTACATCTATTTTTACTGTATTAGCAGGAGGAAGCATAATAACTCCCTTGAAAAGGGTATGGTATGCAAATAAATTCTGGAATGTAAAGTATTCGTTTAATGCTTCCGCATTTAGCTCTACCTTAAAATCGGGATGAGCCATAAATGCTTTTATTTCGGATGCAAACAGCAAGGTCTTACCATTTAACCAATAGTAAAGCGGTTTTACCCCAAACCTGTCGCGGCTCAGATACAGTGTTTTGGTCGGTTTATGCCATGCCGCAATAGCAAACATTCCATCCAGTTTTTCAAAAAAACTGATTCCATAAGCTGCAAGCCCCTCAGGAATAATCTCAGTGTCTGTATTGGAAATGAAAGAATGTCCTTTTGATTTCAAATGGGATTTCAATTCCAAATAGTTATAAATACAACCATTAAAAATAACCACCCATTCACCATTCTTCGATTCCATAGGTTGATTTCCCAAAGGCGATACATCCAGTATTGCAAGTCTACGGTGACCAAATGCTATATTATCTTCCATGTAGAACCCTTCCCCATCGGGCCCCCGATGAGCAATCTTATTCGCCATTGCTTTGATCGTATTCAGCGAAACTGCATTCCCATTAAGATTGAATATTCCTGCAATACCACACATAGATTCCTATTTAATGCTTTTCAGGATGTTTACAATATATTCATAATCTTCCTTCACCATTTTATTGTGCAACGGAATACTCATGGAAAAATTATTGGCTGCTTCTGCGCCGGGGAAATCGGAAGACTTTATGCCGAATGTTTTAGCGTAATAGCCAAGCATATGCACGGCGTGTGTGCCAGGCCTGGTGCTGACACCATGCTGTTGCAGATATTCCATAAGATCATTGCGTTTCATGGGAGCCTTTGCTTCATCAACAAACAACACATACGATTGCCAGCCATGCTTATATCCCTCAGGAATATATGGCGTGCGCAACCATTCGATTTCTGACAATGCCTCTGTATAAAAATCAGCCCAGCGCTGACGCTCGTCAATAAACTGATCCAGTTTTTTCAACTGCACTACTCCAACAGCTCCCTGTATATCGGTCATACGATAATTATATCCGACCATATCAAATTCAGGCAGTATATAGGGTTTGGGACCTTTGTGGCGTTGTTCTTCCGAAACAGAAGCACCGTGGTTTCTAAGCATATTAAGCTTTTCGGCCAGTTTATCGTCATTTGTAGTCAGCATACCACCTTCGCCGGTTGTAACAGATTTGCGCGGATGAAACGAAAAACACCCGATGTCGCCAAGACTACCGGCAGGCCTGTCGCCTATACCGGCACCTGCTGCACAGGCTCCATCTTCTACTATTTTCAATTGTGGAGCCGTCCGCTTAATCTCATCTATATTGGCGCATAATCCAAACAGGTGTACCGGTATAACTGCTTTTGTTCTGGAGGTTATTTTATTCTTTAGCTGGCTCACATCGATATTGAATGTTCTTATATCGATGTCGATAAAGACGGGCGTAGCGCCACAGTACATAATAGCATTGGCCGTAGACACCCATGTAAATGCCGGAACAATGACCTCATCGCCAGGCTTGATATCGAGTGCAACCAATGCCAGATGCAGTGCTGTTGTACAATTTGAAACAGCAATAGCATGTTTTACTTTATGCCGTTGTGCAAATATTTTTTCGAACTCGGCAATCTTTGGTCCCTGCGTGATCCAGCCTGAAAAAATCGGTTCTTTGGTTGCTTCCCACTCCTCCTGCCCCATAGATGGGAGAGAGATCGGTATGATTCTTTTTTCCATTATGCCAATGCGTGTATTTGTTTTGATTTGTTTTTATCTCTCCATTCTATCAGGCGTAAAAGCCCTTCCTCGAGGGAATACTGATAGCGGAAGCCGAGTTCTTTTTCTGCTTTAACTGCAGAGCCAATACGGTTTTGCACGAGGGCTCTGGCATCATCAGCACTATATGGCTTATAGGTTACTTTGAGTTCCGATTTTTTGAGTTTAAGAATCAGGTCGCAAAGCGACTTGATGGATGTCTGAACTTCAGTACCAACATTATAAAATCCATGGTCTACATCTGATTTCAAGGCCTGAACGTTGCAACGCGCTACGTCTTCTACGTATATAAAATCGTATGCCTGGCTACCGTCTCCATTAATTACAGGAGCCTCGTTGGCATCAATTTTATTAAGCATAATAGGCACAACACCTGTATAAGCCGCGGTCTGATCCTGATGCGGGCCATACACGTTCATGTAACGAAGTCCAATTACCTTTAATCCGTAACGGTCATTAAACGCCGTAGCCATTGCTTCGCCTGCAATTTTTGTAGCGCCATAAAAGTTTTTATTATTAAACGGATGGGCCTCCGTCATGGGGAGTTCTACTGCATCGCCATAAACAGAAGCGGATGAAGACCAGATAAGTTTCCTGATGTTATTTTTCACACAAGCCTCCAGTACATTAAAAGTTCCCGCAATATTGACGTCAAAAGCCGTGCGCGGAAAATCCTTGCAATGCAGCAGCCACATGGCCGCGAGGCATATCACATAATCCATACCCTCCATAGCCTTGTTGAGAATGTCGGTTTCGCGAATATCACCACCAATAGGAAATATCCGGCAACGCTTATCCTGCAAGGACTCCGAAAGGTATTCTTTTTTGCCACGCGCGAAATTATCATAAACAACAACTTCGCTGACATCTTCTTTCAACAACTCGGCTACCACAAAGCTTCCTATGAAGCCGGCCCCACCGATAACGAGCACTTTTGAATTTTTTAGTTCCATATTTTATTTTTTAGAGTAATTCCATTGCGTGACAGGCTCCACATATCCATGTGTAGAATCCCAAGGGTAATCTGCATGCATATTATAACTTATCTTTCCTACCTTAAACGTAGAAACCCCTTCGACCCAATCGATCGTAACTCCGGATTTCATGTGACTGATTCCAACGGTGAGCTTATAATTTGAAGGGAGCAGGTTCAGATCAAATTCAACCAGAATCTCATGATACCCGGGCTCGAAAGAGCGGGCCGCATATACTGAATCCTTTTTCTCTGCGGCAAAGGCAATAGGTTCACCAAGGGTATTGCAGATATTAATATTGATCATAACATTGAACAGAGGCTTCAGTACTTCCAACAACAATTTTACTTTAAAAGGCTCATTAAATGCCAGTTCACTGACCATCTGCTCCGAAAGATTTAAAACCTCTATTTTTCTAAAATATGCATCACCGGTGGCAAATTGGCGTAGCATATCTTCCGGAATAGTACCATCCTGCAGTTGGGTATTACCATCATTAAGATACTCTTCAATGATTTCTGTTGTTGCACCTGTTTTTTTCAATGTTCCGTTTTTCATAAAAACAGCTTTCGTACACAACTGTTTTATCGATACAAGGTTATGACTCACAAACAGAACCGTTCTACCTGCCGCAGAAACCGATTTCATTTTACCGAGGCATTTATCCTGAAACTCCTGGTCGCCAACGGCCAGCACCTCGTCCACGATCAATATCTCAGGATCAAGGTGTGCTGCAACAGCAAAGGCCAGCCTGACATACATACCCGACGAGTATCGCTTCACGGGTGTATCAATATATCGCTCCACGCCGCTGAAATCAACTATTTCGTCGAACTTGGCTCTGATCTCCTGGGTTTTCATGCCCAGGATGGCTCCGTTCAGGAAAATATTTTCGCGGCCTGATAAATCCGGATGAAACCCTGTACCAACTTCCAGTAAACTGGCAACACGGCCTCTTATCTTATATTCACCTACGGTGGGGGCCGTGGTCCTTGACAGAATTTTAAGTAAGGTGGATTTCCCGGCTCCATTTTTCCCGATGATCCCCATCACATCCCCCTCATTCACGCGGAGGTTAACATCCCGTAAGGCCCAAACATAATCAGACTTCCCGGCTTTGGAACGGTCATTTTCTTCACCAACTTTCAAAAATGGATTTTCTTTACCGCGAACCTGATACCACCACTTTTTGAAATCATCCGCAATACTCCCTGTTCCAATCTGTCCAAGACGATATTGTTTTCCGAGGTTCGATATTTCTATAACAGTTCTTGTCATCTATACTGTATCCATAAAGGACTTCTCCGTTTTATTGAACTTGAGCATAGCCATGAACAATAGACCTGCAACGGCTATTGTATCCACCAGAATATACATAAGCGAAATATGACCATGGCCTGTTAAAACAAATTTTATAGCTTCCAGATATGCTACCACCGGGTTAAACATGAGAAAGCTTTGTATTTTGGCTGAATACATGGTTACCGGGAAAACAACGCAGCTTCCAAACATCAGCAGCTGAACGGCGAAACCGAGCAGAAATGTAAAATCCCTGTATTTTGTTGTATAGGATGAAAATAAAATACCTAAACCCAATCCAAACACTCCCATAAAAACAACCAAAAAAGGCAGCAGTAAAATGTATTTCCATTGCACAGTGATATCCTGTTTCAATATCAATATTACAAACAGATATACCGCTATTAAAAGCATAAGCTGTATTCCCAGTTTAAGCAGATTAGAAATAACCACAGATATTGGCATTACCAATCTGGGAAAATATACCTTTCCAAAAACAGAAGCATTCGAAACAAATGTATTTGCTGTTTTATTCAGGCAATCGGCAAAATAAGTCCAGAAAACCTGCCCTATCAGGTAAAATAATACCGGAGGGATCCCATCAGTACTCAATTTAGCACTGTAACTGAATGTAAATGTATAAATAGCTGTTGTAAATACCGGTTGAACAAACATCCAAAGCGGGCCAAGTATCGTTTGTTTATAGATGGATGTAATATCCCGTTTCACCAAAAGCAAAATCAGATCCTTATATCCCCAGATTTCACGAATATTGAGATTAAACGATGATGATTTCTGTTTAACGACAATATCCCAGCCTTCTTCTTTATGCGACATAATCTATACCGATACTAAAATTTCGTGGGGAAGCTTTACCCTGATGCTTTGGCCTATGCTTTCAAGTACCACTTCGATGTAGCGTCCTTCTTTGTTTTCAACTACAAAGCCTTCAACACCTTTCAATATGCTTGAGTTTACCTTTACCTTATCTCCTTCTTTCAGATGCGCGTTTATATTTCCAACCTCCATCTGGTATCCTAAACTTACCAGTTGTTTCATGTTCTGAATTTCCTCCGGCCGCACAACTGCAATCTTTCCTTCAATGCGAACATAATTTACAACGCCACGTGTCTGCAATACTTTTTGCTGTTCCAGAGTGTCAACATATACAAACACGTAGCCATTCAACAAAGGAAACTCCACCATTTTCTTCCGATCGCTCCATTGACGCATTGTTTTCACGAGAGGGACGTAAGCTTCCAGACCTTTCAGCAACAGTAATTCAGCCACTTTTTTCTCCTGGCGGGATGACACGTATAAAGCGTGCCATTTTTTATGTTGTTCTTTGTCTGCCATCGGTTTGGTCTGATTGGTTAAAGCTTCGCCTCCTCAGTCACAGTCGTGAACTAAGAAGGCTCTTTAAAAACTATACGCTATCTACTCCACAGTAATAGTGGATGTACTCCCGGTTCCTTGATCTTGTTCATATCAAATTCTTTGGGAGTATAATGTACATAACGAATTTTCTTATCAATTTTCTTCTCGGCCTTTTCAATCTGTTCGAGTAAAAAGGTTTTATTCAAATTGTCTCCAATCAATACCAGATCTATGATATCAGATGATTGCCCCTTGGCAAGCTTCCCGACAAGGTATACCTTATCCAGATCGCCCAGGCGTTGCACCACATAATCTACAATGTGATCAAGTCCGGTCAGTTTCATCACAATGCTATTAATATCCTTAAATAGAGGATGTGATGTATTAACTGTAAATAGTTTTTTGTTTCCCTCACTGAAAGAATCCAGGAAGCCTGCTTTTTCGAACTTATTAAGTTCAACACGAACAGCATTGGACGACTCTCCGAATTCCTCTTCCAGATTTCTGAGATACGCCGTATTCTGACTGTTCAGAAAAAATTTCATCAACAGTTTAATGCGGGTTTTGGAAGATATGAGCGTTTCGATCATATATTGAGTAACAAAATTACTCGTTTTTTCTAAAAAACCAAATTGGACGGGCTTTTCCGCCTCTTTTACATAATCACATTTCAGGCGAATTCAGCCTGAAGACGCCGGGCCACTTCCCGGATCTGATCTTCGGTGAGCGCCATACCACTTGGGATATAAAAACCCTGTTCTGCCAGCATTTCAGCCACCGGATAAGACTCGCCTTTAAATAATCCCATACGTTGAAACACCGGCTGTAAATGCATCGGATAAAAGAAAGGACGGGTACCAACACCCGCATTGGCCAATTGTTTCATACAGCTTATTGCATCCCTGCCCTTATCAAGCGATACAAGTCCGTACACCCAATATATATTTTCATCGGTTCCGGCATACGCAGAGGGCCCCTGGAAACCCTGTAAATTCACCAGAAGTTCATTATATAAGCGTCCCATATTTCGTTTTCGTATGACGAATTCGTCGAGGCGCTCCAGTTGTGCAAGGCCCAAAGCAGCCTGAAGGTTTGTCATTCTGAAATTATATCCGAGTGTTTCGTGCACAAACCGGCGCATAGGCATAAAGCAGAGGTTACGCAAGGACCTGCATTTCTCTGCCAGTTCTTCGTTATCCGTTACAATCATGCCACCTTCGCCAGTTGTAATATGTTTGTTGGGATAGAAGCTGAAAATGCTGATATCACCAAAAGAGCCACAGGGTCTGCCTTTGTATGTCTGTCCATGCATTTCAGCAGCATCTTCAATGATCTTTAAACCATTTGTACGTGCCAGCTTCAGTACAGGATCCATATCTACCGGCAGTCCATAAATATGAACCACCATAATGGCTTTTGTTTTGGAGGTTATTTTTTTTTCGATATCGTGCACATTCATGTTCCAGGTAACCGGGTCAGCATCCACCAGTACCGGTACGAGGCCAGCCCTCACGATGGCTGCAGCACATGAAATTATTGTAAAAGCAGGCATAATCACCTCACTGCCTTTTTCCAGATCAAGGGCCATAACTGCTGCATCAAGGGCCACCGAACCATTGCTCACTGCAATGCCATGGGTGCGGTGACATCGCTTTGAAAATTTCTCCTCGAATTCCCGGATAAAAGGACCTTCCGAAGAAATCCACCCGGTGTCGATACACTCATTCAGGTATTTTTTCTCGTTCCCGTTTAATAAAGGTTCGTTCACGGGTATAAATGCAGGATTATCCGCCATAGTTTAATTTAATGAGAGATTGTTCAATGGAATTAAATTTCACTTTGTCTTTTTCACCACAGTAAGGCCCCTGCTTAACCTCAATCATCTCTGACTGTTCGAGCATAAAAAAACCATGTCCCCCATCTGCCAGTAGAATAACATCACCCGGCAATAAAACCCGGCTCTCCAGATATACCTGTTCATTGTTATAAAAATCGACCCTTACTTTTCCTGATTTTATAAATAAAACCTCTTGGGTGAGGTGTACTTCGCGTTGTACAATATTATGGCGATGCGGCAATATTTCATAACCTTCAGGGCGATTCATATACCCCAACTGTTGCGAATCATCATCATTGGTGAAAAATTCAATGCCCTCTTTTTTATAATCACGGCGAATAATTATCGCCAGTGTGAGTTCATTGTTTATGATTTTTTCGATCATACATCAAGGGTTTGATTTTTATCTGTTGTATTTTAATAGTGTATTGTTACCCGAAAATCGTGTCTCATCTGTAACACGGCAACAAGATAAGTTTAGTCAGCAGCTTTGGAAGATCCGCCCTTACCGTAGCCATAACCATAGCCGTAACCATAGCCGTAACCATAACCATACCGCGAATAATAATAGCGACTCCTTCTCCTTTTAACCCCATTTAAAATCAAATACACATTTTTAATATCATTATCTTTTACTTCCTTATGAAACAGATTCAAAATGCGTTTGGTCGCAAATTTTGTATTCATCACAAAAAGATTGATGCTGGAATACTGCATCAGGTAAATAGCATCTGACAACAAGCCGGCTGGTGGTGTATCAATAAGCACGTAATCAAAATTATCCTTCACATAATTCAGAATTTCCTTAATGCGTTCTGACAGGATAATTTCTGATGGATTCGGAGGAATAGGCCCCGACAATATTGTATAAAGATTCTCTACTTTTGTTGGCTTAATAATCTCTTCTATCGTATTATAACCCGACATGAATGTGCTCACTCCGATATCGGCATTCATTTCCAAAGCTTTCTGGATTCTTGGTTTATGCAAATCCAGTTCAAGCATAATGGTTTTCTTTCCTCCCTTGGCCAAAACAGCTCCCAGGTTAATTGTTGTAAAAGTTTTCCCTTCCCCGGGACCATTGGATGTAATGAGGATCGTTGTCCGCGGGGCATTCAACGTTGCATAGCTGAGATTTGTCCGCATGGTTCTGAAGGATTCAGCAATAAACGAATTAGGTTCGCTCTCTACAATAAATCCTATACTGGATGCATTTTTCACCAATGGTAAATCAGAAAGAATCGGAAGAAATGTTTTTTCCTTAAGCTCCTCAACCGTTTCGATAGTTGTGAAAAACAAAAATCTGATGATGATGAAAATAACAGCCAAGGCCAATCCAACAGTAACAAAAGAACTGATGATCTTATTCTTATCCGGTTTAATTACACCCAGGTTCCGCGGTGTATCAATAACTTTAATCTCCGAAATGATGCTGGCTTTGGCAATTTTCGTACTGGCCCTGTTCTGTAATAAAAAAGTATACAGCTGTTCATTGACATCTACTTTCCGCTGTATACCAAACATATTGCGCTGTTTTTCCGGCAATTTCCTGATACTACCCACATAAGCATCAATCTGGGTATTGATGTTCTCCATGATTTTGTAAGTAGCATTTCTGGAATTATTGATATATACCAGCATATTCTGTTTCAATTTCTTAATACTCTGCTTCAAATCAATGATGGTGGGATTCACCTCTTTTGTGGAGTTATATAAGTTATTCAGTAAAATTTGGTTTTTGTAGAGTTCAGCAATTGTTCCGGAAAGAAACTGATCCGCATCGACCAGAAAAACACTTGGAGGCAGAAACTGCGGATCTTTATCTTCAATAATATATTTTTCGAGATCATTCAGTGCTTCTATTTTCAATTTAAGTTTGGATTTTTCAGCATCATAGCTGGTCAGCTTCGTAAAAAAGTCTTGCTGCTCCCAACCAAGATCCAGAATGGCGTTTTTACTTTTATAGTTCTGCATGGTATCCTCAACATCTTTCAGTGAAGCGCTGATCTCGTCGAGTTGCTTATCGATGTATGCAATTGTTCTTTCATTAATATCAATCTTGTCTTTGAGTGAGTTATTGATATATACCTGTGACAGCGTATCTAATACCAGAACCGCACGTTCCGGGATAATATCCTCGAGTGAGATCACCAGCACATTAGTGTAATCGGGGTTTTCAACATAGAGTACCGACTGAAATGTACTCACCAGATTTGCCTCCGAGTGGATAATAATCTGATAACCCGATTTCACAAAACCATCTATGGTAGCCCTGTTGAGATTTGCTTCACGACTTACTTTCAATCTGAAATCCGTATCAATCAGTTCCTCTTCAAAACGGCCGATCTTTGCGATTTCCGTTCCACCGTGTTTGTAGGATATTTTAAACTCATCGTAATTAAGAATACTGAACAACATCGGAGTTTCATACAGAGATTCGGAAATAGCTGAGACACTTATTTTAAATGGCATTCCCGAAAACTGCTCAGTTGTCCGGACCCTGCCAATGAGATAATAAGAAACCTGTAAACGGTCTTTTAGTTTAGCGACCGTTTCATGCATCAGGTCATACGATTGAATTTTCCGTATTTCGTTTGAGTTATCAATGTAAGACTGACCTGATCCACCATAAAAATTTCCTTCCGTAATAAGGTTATTCTTGTAGTAGGTATCATTCGACTTCAACAGTTCAACAGAAGCCTTATAAATGTCTGTGAGCTTATAAGCATAGAAAAAACCGATAGCGTAGAAAATAGGAACAATAACTAACGGGATATACCAGTTTTTAACGATTAAACGCCAGATAACTTTAAGGTCATCAACATTGATGATTTGGGCATTCTTTTTTTGATTCACAATCCAGTATAATAGAGGCAAATATAAATATTTGGCACGATTTTTACACAAGAATTGCCGTTCGTAAGTTTTTTAGTATATTTATCCTGTTTTTAAAGAAAGCATGTCTATTCGTATTGTATTTTGCCTCATTTTTTCCCTCGCGTTTGTGGCAATTGGCCTGGCAGCGCCACCACCACCACCGGGTGGATCTCCTTCCTGTTGGCCACCACCATGCATTCCTATTGATGGCGGAATCACTTTTTTAATGGCTGCAGGAGCCCTATACGGCGGTAAAAAATTGTACGACAAGAAACAAAAGAAGAATTCTGAACTTCAATAAGCACTTAAACCCCGCAATTGCGGGGTTTTTTAATATGCTCGCATCGGTTAAACAAAATAAATTCCTGTACTTCCTCCTTAAAGCAGGAGTTCTGTATACCCTGTGCTACGTTCTTTATGAATTTCTCATAAAACCCTATACGCTGCTCGACGAGAGGTTTATACGTTCTATCATCAACCAATGCATTTTCCTGTTCAGCCTGCTTGGCTACAAAACCTTTGCCAGTGCAGAAACCAACGACGTGCAGGTTTTTGGTATCGATGGCTCCAATGGCGTATGGATCGGAGGCCCCTGCAACGGAATTACACTTATTTTTCTTTTTGCAGTGTTTATTGTGGCCTATCCCGGCAACATAAAGAATAAACTGTGGTTCATTCCCCTCGGAATATTGCTTGTTCACCTCATTAATCTGCTCCGCATTATTTCGCTGGCGCTCATCGCCTTCTATGCTCCCGAATATCTCAACTTCAATCATACATACACTTTTACATTTCTGGCCTACAGTTTTGTGTTTGGTCTGTGGATGTTATGGGTGAATAAATATGCCAACCCAGCGGCAAAACCATGAAAAAGCTTATCCTATACCTGCTTGTACTGTTTGCCGCATTTGCCATTCTCGGGTTTAGCCGAGAGTTTATTTTCGTAAACATCAACAACCAGCTGTATAATCTTTACTACGGCTACAATGATGCGCCAATCCCCGCTTCACTCCATTTTATAACGGCTTACAGTTACGAAACTCTGTATTATGCCAAATACCCGCTCACTATCCTTTACGCCGTCCTCTATTTTTTAACCACTTACCTTGCTGTGAGGTATATGACTGCTGATAAAAAATTTGGCCGTTGGGCTGTGTATATTTATGCATTATTGCTAATATTGTCGGGCATTGTAATGGCATGGGGTTATTTTGTAAATCACCGCCTCGACAATGAAGAATACAGTTTTAGCCGGTGGGTTATGGGTATTGCCCAGTCTCCTTTGGTGGCGTTCTTTTTACTGGCGTCATCCGGTTTATACACACATCTGAATACAACAAAACAATCGCCATATGAAAAAAGAGACCGAGATCTTTAAATTAATCCGCGAAGAGAAAGAACGCCAGACCCGTGGCATTGAACTCATTGCTTCCGAAAATTATGTCAGCGACCAGGTTATGAAAGCCATGGGAAGTGTGCTGACCAATAAATATGCTGAAGGATTGCCGAACAAACGCTATTATGGCGGCTGCGAAGTAGTTGATAAAGTAGAACAACTCGCCATTGACCGTGCTAAAGCACTTTTTGGTGCCGAATGGGTAAACGTACAACCGCACTCCGGTGCCCAGGCAAATGCAGCCGTGATGCTGGCCTGCCTCAAACCAGGCGATACTATTCTCGGCTTCAACCTCAGTCATGGCGGCCACCTCACGCATGGTTCTCCTGTAAACTTTTCAGGTAAATTATACCGCGCCACGTTTTATGGCGTAGAAGAAAAAACAGGTCGTATCAACTACGATGTTGTTGAAAGTACCGCCAAACAAGAAAAACCGAAAATGATCATCTGCGGTGCTTCGGCCTATAGCCGCGACTGGGACTATGAGCGCCTCCGGAAAATTGCAGATTCAGTTGGTGCCCTTTTGTTAGCCGACATTTCGCATCCGAGCGGACTCATCGCCAAAGGCATTCTCAACGATCCGCTACCGCACTGCCATATCGTAACCACCACAACACATAAAACACTTCGTGGTCCGCGCGGTGGTATGATTATGATGGGTAAGGATTTCATTAACCCATGGGGTGAGAAAACACCTAAAGGTGAACCTAAGATGATGAGTGCGATCCTGGATTCAGGCGTATTCCCCGGCACACAGGGTGGCCCTCTGGAACACGTTATCGCTGCCAAAGCCGTGGCTTATGGTGAGGCTCTCACCGACGAGTATATGCTCTACTGCGTGCAGGTAATTAAAAATGCACAGGTAATCGCCAAAGGCCTTGTAGAAAAAGGTTACAAAATTATTTCGGGTGGTACTGACAACCATTGTATGCTGATCGATCTCCGCAACAAAAACATATCCGGCAAAGATGCTGAAAAGGCGCTGGGAGAAGCGGATATCACCGTGAACAAAAACATGGTACCATTTGATGATAAATCTCCGTTCGTGACCTCCGGTATCCGTATCGGAACACCGGCAATCACCAGCCGTGGACTCAAAGAAAAAGATTGCGTTAAAGTTGTTGAACTGATTGATGCCGCGCTCAAAAATAAAGACAATGTAAAAGAGCTGGCCAAAATCAGAAAAAAAGTAAATACAATGATGGAGAAATTTCCATTGTTCAAAGATTAATCCATCATTACCCTGTTTCGGAAACGCCTTCCGCTTTGGCGGATGGCGTTTTTTTATAAGCCAATATTGAAAACCCGGTTCACAATAATCTGCGTATTTATGAGCTGGCTGGCACAGGCCCAGCTCCTTCAGCCCGATACGAGCAAACGGGTTAACTTCCTGGTGATTCCGGTCATTTTCACAGGCCCTGAAACCAACTGGGCATTTGGAGCCTCAGCATCCATGGCCTTCAAAACAACGCACAAAAACGATTCGCTGACCCGCACGTCCATTATCCAGGCACTTGGCATTTATACACTGAATAAACAGTACATCGGTGGACTTGATGCCACGATTTATTTTCCGAAAGAACGTTTCATTTTATATTCCAATGTCTCTTACAGTTATTTCCCTGATAAATTCTGGGGAGTGGGTCCATACACGAAACCCGCTGATATTGAGCGATACAGTACCTCGCAGCTCGGATTCTCTGCACACCTGAAACATAAAGTCTGGAAACGCCTTTTTATAGGTGCCCTGTGTGATGTAAAACACGTATATGATTTCAGGTATTGGGAACACGGGAATATCGACACCAATGCAATTCCCGGAAAACAACCTTACAATCTTGTGGGGGGCGGTTTAAGCATAAGCTACGACACACGCAACAGCTCATTTTATCCCACCCGGGGGTATTTTATACAGACGCAATGCATCAACTATGGTTCTTACTTCGGATCAGATTACAACATGGTGAAATGGATGGCAGAAGCCAGATACTTTAAGCAAATTCATACAAACATTATTTCAGCCACGCAACTTTTCAGCGTTGTCAATAATGGCACAGTCCCTCTGAAATCACTGGCTATGCTCGGTGGTTCCGATAACCTGCGTGGTTTTTACCAGGGTCGTTTTCGGGATCAGGTTTACATCAGTCTCGTGAGCGAATTACGCTTCCCTGTAAATGAGATGATCGGGTTCACACTTTTCGGTGGAGCGGGAAACGTAAGCCATAGCCTGAACAGCTGGCGAACGGATCAGTTAAAGTACAGTTATGGTGCCGGTATACGCCTGGCCATTCGTCCCAAAGACAGACTCAACCTGAGAATTGACTATGGCTATTCCGACAAAAACAACAAAGGATTGTATTTTACCATCGGAGAAGCATTCTAAGCTGAATTTCAAATAAAAAAGCCCCCGCTAAATACGGAGGCTTTTCAAAATAAACTGGTTGATTACATAGGCGATGTAGCCTGCAGAGATTGCAGATCGCGTTTATATTCGGCAGTTTTAACCCAGTACACAATCCACAATACCAGGCCGCCAAGACTGGCTAAAAAACCTAGGAAAGGAATCCAACCGCAGCAGTTACAGATACACATGGCCAAACCAATGGAATAAGCCGGTTTTTCTTCTTTACAAGGTAGTTGCCTTGAATCGTATTCCGCTTTAATAGACTCCGCAATACGCTGAACCATAATAAAGTTCCAGACAATATTGAAAAGCGGAATGAACATCAGCCACACCTGGCCCGGAGGCATTTTCTGATTTTCAGGACGCACCGCTTTAAGGGTATTTTGAAGATTAATCAGGTAAAAAATAACCGGAATTAATCCGATAATAACAGCCACCAATACAATGGCTATAATGGCACCTGCTGCCATACCAGAATCATAAGAATCGTAAGAGTTGTACATATTTTGTTTTTTTTAAGTTTTACTAATATAAGATTTTCACTGTATTATTTCATGTGTTTTAGGTTGGCAGCATACATTGCGATAAAGGCGATAGTAACAACTGCATCAAAATACCCACCACGATAAATATTTATTATCATGAGTAAAATATTGACAGTCGTATAAACATAAAAACCAACCTTTTTCTGTTTCCACATTTTGGCAACACCAAAAATTGACACACCATAGGCCAACATAAATCCGCCCATTATGACAGCAAACTTACCTTCGCCAATATTCAGCAATTGATTCATTGCTTCAATTTGCTCAGCACTCACTTTCGCCATCTGATCATCGTTCACAAAATTCTGCACCGCTTCAAAAATAAATCCGCTGAAACATAATGCAAGAAGTGCCAGTAAACTGAGTAAAATTTCCCAAATCAAACTCAAAACACATAAGACAGTCAAAAATGATGGTCGCTTATTAGACCTAACCTCATCTATATCTGCTGTTTGTTTACTTTCCAATGATTCCATTTACATTCCTTTAGACAAAAAAAGCCCCACAAAATGCGGGGCTTTTTTGTACGATTAAAATATTAGTGCATTTGGGTTGTATCCATTGCATTTTTCAGTTCTTCCATGTGAACATTTAAAGAATCCTGAAGATTTTCAAGGCCACCTACCATAGCAGAAGCTGCACTGGCGATTTTGTAGATCCAGAAAATAGCTAATCCTAAAGCAACAATGTTTAAAATGATACCGGTAATCATCATTCCTTTGCTTGGGTTACCACCATTTTTAGCCATAAAGAAAGCAACAAGGCTTAAAATAAGGCCCACAAGAGCCAGCCACCATGCTGCAGCTCCTATCAGAGGGATAATTGACCATACGAGGGCTACAATCCCGATAACCATACCTGCGATACCAAGGCCTTTGCCTTTCGTACTTGTTGTTGTTGTTTGTTCCATAGTTTGTTTTTTTAGTTTTAAAATTTATTTTTCGTAAAACAAGAACATTTTTGCCTTTTAAACAAATTTAACGTGATTAGTTATTAACAATCATCTATTAATTCATTGATTTCGAATACACTTTTTTATCATTCATCTACTCATACCATACTGCCAGTTTTTGGCATTTTGAGCCTCTTCCGGCGATAATGTCGTTTTTGCACGAAGTCGTATCACATCAAAATAACGCTGTTCCTGCACCTTTTTCAATTCCACTTCCTTCAGTTTTCCTCCAGATTGAACCATCAGAAAAACAGCTTCTGCTGCAAAATAATTTAACCATTCATCCAGGTCATTTTTTAAACTGTAACCATTCACCGAAAGAATATCATCCCCTATTCCAATGCCTGCATCCCAGGCCGGGGAACCAGGTGCCACCATACTTACCTTACGTATCAGACCGTGCTCTGTCGTTTTAAATCCAAAATCACGTTCTGCCGGATGTACACCCGGAACCTTCACCATATCGAGTCCTACGAAATCGAAACAGGCCTTCAGTTGCGGTTCATAGCTCTGCGTTCCATACACGATATCCGAAAAGAAAGACTGCAGGGAAATACCTGCCATCTCTTCACAAATAGAAATTACATCCGATTCGCTGTAGCCTTTATTTTGTTTGCCATAATCTGTGTATAACTTTCTGCAAACATCACTCAATGCGTGCTTTCCGCCGCTATATTTTCGGATCATGACATCAAGCATGAATGCCACAAGGTTCCCTTCGTCGTAAATAGATGTTTTGCGGTATGGCGCTCCCGGCACATAACCATCCAGCCATGTATCCCAGCTACTGGCAGCCACCGACAAATTGAAACGCCCGTAATTGTGAAAATGCTTCAGCAAACGTTCTTCCAGCGTATCATAATACTGCTCATCCGTAAAAACACCTGAGGCCCACAACATCAGGTCGCCGTAGTAAGTTGTGAAACCTTCATATACATAACCCGTACGCGCATAATTTTCTTTTGTAAAATCATACGGCAGCATTTCTGCCGGCCGGATGTATTTGATGTTCCAGGTATGAAATAATTCGTGCGACGATACACCCAGAAAATCTTCGTAAGTCTTTCCACGGTTTAAGGCATAACCCGGCCCCAGTGCAATAACAGTCGACTTCTGATGCTCTACGCCATGGTAAAATTTATATGGTAAAATCTGGAAAAGAAAATGGTATTCATTTACAGGTATACTACCCCAAAAGCGAAGCTGTGTCTCTGTAAATGCGACAAAGTCCTTTTTTATTCTTTCCATATCAGGTTTGCACTCCCCCTGAAAATGCAACCAGAATTTTACACCGCCACATTCGTAGTAATCACTTTGCAAGCGGCTGCCTGCCATGAAAGGACTATCGGCCAGTTCATCAAAATGAGCGGCAGTAAGTTTATGCACCTCAATTTGCAGCGAACCTGCCACCTTATAGTTTGCAGGCACATCAAGCTCTATAACATGCTTCTCTTGCATACGCTCAGGCACATACATGCACAGATGTACAGGGTTTACGTATAGCTGCGTATCATCGGCATAACAGGAGCCTGCATTAATTTCAGACGTAAAATAACTGTAGCTTACCTTCACTGTTTTTACACCTTTCGTCTGAAATACCCAACGATCCTTAGTTTCTTTGGCATATAGCAGTTCCTTCCCGCTTTCGTCAAATGCCTTTAATGCTTTTATATTTTTAGCGAAATTGCCGAGTTCATAGCGTCCGGGTCTCCAGGCTGGAAGCTGCAAGGCCAGTGCATCAGATGCAACGGCATCAATGCACATTTCAACATCAATGTAATGCGATGAAGCTTGCTGAACAGAAAGTTTATAAGAGATCATATTGAGTAAAAATTTACTGGTTTCGTAATAATCGTTTTCATTACTTCAGGCGTAAATTTAATTATTTATCTTTAGCCTCTTCATGCGCTTTACGGTTGTATTCATATTTCTTTGCCTGGGTATTCGGGCGCAGAGCAGCGACTCACTGATCCATGAAATCATGCAGGTGGCCAGCGACACAGAGCGCGTCAACCTGCTTTACAAAACGGGGTTTGATCTCCGGAATACAGACCCGGCACATGCCTATCGCCTTGCCCGGGCCTGTGAACACGAGGCACTTTTATCGAACAGTAAAAAACACCTGGCAAAAAGTTACAACCTGCTCGGTATTTTATTTTATAAGCGTTCCGACTACACAAAAGCCCTTCAGTACCACCGCCGCGCCCTGCAACTCCGTGAAGAAATTCAGGACAAACTGGGAATTGCCATCAGCGAAACCAATCTTGGAAACATATACACAGACCTGCTTTATTTCAGACTTGCCGAGAATTCATATCTCGATGCTCTGAAACAGTACAAAGAACTTGACAATACGCTTCAAACTGCCAAATGCCTGATTAACCTGGGGGTGCTGAAACATGAGCAGAAACAAAATATACCGGCTATTCATAATTTCAAAGAAGCCCTGAAGCTTGGCAACAGCATCGGTGATTATGAGATTCTGGCTATATGCAACAGCAACATCGGTGAGTTAATGGCTGAACAAGGTCTTCTGGATACGGCCCTGCTTTATACCGAAGAAGGGCTCAAAATGCGCAACATGCTCGACAATGAAGTGGAAGTTGCCGACAGTTACCTCAACATGGCGCATATTTTCACCTTGCAAAAACGCTATAGCGAAGCTGAGAACTACCTGGGGCTCGCAGAAAAAATTGCACATGATTATGATTACACGCAAGCAAGGCTGATATTATATAAACTCAAAGCCGAGCTGTATCACGACACCAAAAACCCTGATAAAGCGTATCTTTACCTGCAAAAACACTATAGCCTAAAAGACAGTCTGCAGAATCTTGAGAAAGAGACCATGGTGCTGCTGGATGAAGAAACCCCGGAAACTACTTATGAAACCGGGCATGCAAAACCCGCAGGAAATACATGGTTACTTATTTCATGTATTGCGTGCCTGTTCCTTGTGCCATTTATTTTATTCCGATATAAACGATGAGTAAAAAAGAAAAAAACAGGGTCAATGTCGTGTATTCAACAAACCCTAATTTTCAATATGAAGCCGAAAATACCGAGGAACAAACAACCCTTCCTCCGGCTCAGCAGAATCTGAAAATTTTCCTCGACAGAATAGGTGGCGGCAAAATGGTGAGCCGTATCAATGGATTTGTTGGTACTGATCAGGACCTGGAAAGCCTGGCGAAAATACTGAAACAAAAATGTGGCGTAGGTGGCAATGCCAAGGACGGAGAAATTCTGATCCAGGGCGATAACCGCGACAAGTTGCTTGATATACTCGGCAAAGCAGGCTATAAAGCAAAAAAAGCAGGAGGGTAACTCCTGCTTCTTAAATCTACCCTTGCCACTCAAGGGGCGCCGCCCTACTTCTTGTTTTTCAGTTTTTCGTATTCGCGTTCAATGCTCGAGTGTTTATTGTAAAACACATAAGCACTCAGAAAATTCATCATCAGGCCTACACCCCACCCCAGCATTGAAAAAATGGGCCACGGAATAGCACTATATTCATCATTCTCCGAAAGTCTCTCATCAGAAAACCACCAGATTCCCCAGAAAAAAGCATTGATAACAATATAAGCAGCGAGATGTTTTTTAAATCCCACACGTTTGCGGGCAATACGCCATAATTCCTGATCAGCGATGTTTTGATTTTCCATGTTCACGTATTTAGTTTTTAGGTTTTACAGTTAAATAGGCTTTCAGATTTTCCACATACTCTTCAAAAGCCCGGATTCCTTTGGGTGTAATTCTACACATGGTCTGCGGATAGTTATCCTTGAATTTTTTTTCAATATCGATATACCCCGCTTCTTTCAGTTTCTGCAGCTGCACGCTCAGGTTGCCCGCTGTAGCCTTGGTCTGTTCTTTGAGATACGTAAATTCCGCTTCTTTCACCGAAATAAGTAAAGACACTACCGCAAGGCGTAGCTGTGAATGCAATATAACGTCGAGATCTTTAAACATGCTGCGATTTGTACCTGGAACGGAGTAAATGACCTGGGATCACATAACTGCAAAGCAGCGCTGCGGATATACACAGCAGCTGATCGGTATCGCTCAGAAAAACCGAGATAACCGCACAGGCAAAAGCAAAGAGGCTTCCGATAATCAGCGGTCTGAAATTCAGGAGTCCGCCGGAAACCATGGTAGCAAGCCCATATAAGAGCATCAGAAAAAAATACGACGATTTCACTCCATGAAACGGCATAAATCCAAGTGTTATTGCCAGCGAAACCCCAAATCCGATCCAGAGGTATTTCAGGTATTTGTCGATATAGGTTTTCACCTTTTCCTTTTTGTTTTGCCTGTATCCGTATACCATCGAGAAAATGCCTCCCAAAGGCATCAGGATAAGCCAGGCTGCACCTCCCCATTCTACATTCATACGGATGCAGATGTAGTTGAACATAGCTGCGACAATAACCAGCCAGCCCCAGAAAACAATTAGCACCCCATCGTCTGCCAGCCGGTTCTTGGCCGTGCTTATCATTGAGTTTATTAATTGCAGGCTCTCTGCCGGATTAATTTCTTTTTCTTCCATGATTATTTAGTTTTTACGGTCGTTTGTTTTTCCGATTCATGCAACATTGCTTTTGCCCGGTCCTTGCCCCAGTGTGGGTACAGATTTGAGCTTACCTTAAAGGCAGTGAATTTTTCCATGGCCGTATCAAAAACAGGTTTCGCTTTTTTGGCCCCACCTCCAAATGCCGGCGGAGTATAATAAATAGCTGTCGCTTTTTGCAGCCAGGCTCTTGGGTTTGAAGCATCCAGTTTAATGGCTTCTTCGGCCCATTTGTAGGCTTGTCCCCCAAACTTCTGTCCACGGGCTGTTTTATTAACCTGGATACGGGCCGATGCCAGCAGCGATTTTAAAACATAGATTTCCGAATTATTCCCGGAGAGCGAATCAGCCCTGGAAATATGCTTCTCCGATTTATCGCACCAGGCATCGATCTCATTTCCTTTTTTTTCGAGTGCCACCAGCAGTTGACATAATGCAATATAATAATGCGGCAACCATTCGCCCGGATGATCCTGGTTCACTTTTTCAAAAACAGCAGCAGCTTTTGTAAAATCGGCAACACCCCTTGCCGTATCAAGCATCGCGATGCCTTTTTTCATGTTGGCTGTATACATATTACCCTGGGCCTGCCCGCGCATAACCAGTAAAACAAAAGCAAACAGCGCTACGATATAAATACGTTTTGTTCTCATATAAACACAAAACAAATGTAAACTAGTTTATAATATAAACCAAATAATTTCATGATTTTCCAAGCATTTAAACTTATCTGCTTGTAAATCAAATATATTTATTATCTTTGCGCCGCAATCGGGTTTATGGTTGCTGCTAAATAAAGTGTTTTGTCGGCCCCGAGGGGGCATCACTACTCTAAAGTAAACTGTTAAAATACTACTTACAGTTTTAAAATATCTGCAGCTCTTAAAATCTACTTTGCAGTATTTATTAATTTAATCTTATTAAAATGACATTTGAAGAATTAGGCCTGGAGCCCAAGCTCCTCAAGGCTGTTACCGAATTGGGTTTTCAAAATCCGACTCCGATTCAGGAACAAACCATTGCGCAATTACAGAACAAATCAACCGACATCGTGGCGCTTGCTCAGACAGGCACTGGTAAAACGGCCGGTTTTGGCTTACCATTGCTCAGCAAACTGGATTTAAACACGCGTGCCACCCAGGCCCTGATCCTGGCTCCGACCCGCGAATTATGCGTACAGATCAGCAAAGATCTGGTAAACTATTCGAAATACCTCAGCAACCTTAAAGTAACGGCTGTTTACGGTGGTGCGCCTATCATGGGCCAGATCCGCGACCTGAAAGCCGGTTCACAGGTTGTAGTGGCAACACCGGGCCGTTTATGCGACCTCATCGACCGCCGTGCCATCGATCTTTCGTATGTAGACATTGTTGTGCTCGATGAAGCTGATGAAATGCTGAACATGGGCTTTAAAGATGATCTTGATATTATTTTAGGTCAGACCCCGCCTACCAAAAACACATGGTTGTTTTCGGCTACCATGCCTCAGGAAGTGGAGCGTATTGCCCGCAAATACATGGAAAACCCGCTGGAGATCAGTGTTGGTAAAAAGAACCAGGGTGCTGCCAACATACAGCACGTATACTACATGGTAAATCAGCGCGACCGTTATGCGGCCCTGAAACGTATTGCCGATTTCTATCCTGAAATTTTCGGGATCGTTTTCTGCCGCACCAAAGCCGAAACACAGGAAGTGGCTGACAACCTCATTAAAGACGGTTATAATGCCGATGCACTGCATGGCGACTTATCGCAATCGCAACGTGACTTCGTTATGAAACGTTTCCGCAGCCGTACCCTGCAGATGCTGGTGGCTACAGATGTAGCAGCCCGTGGTATTGATGTGAATGATGTAACACACGTGATCAACTACAACTTACCGGAAGAGGCCGAAAATTACACACACCGCAGCGGACGTACAGCCCGTGCCGGTAAATCCGGAATTTCGATTGCTATTGTAACTCCGAAAGAAAGCGGTAAGATCCGCGATATCGAACGTATTATTCAAAGTAAATTTACAAAAGCCAATGTACCGAATGGTGTGGACGTGTGCGAAAAGCAGCTGTTCAACCTGGTTACCAAACTGCATGATGTAGAGGTAAAAGACAATGAAATTGAAAAGTACCTTCCGAAAATTTATGAAGAACTGAAAGACCTCAGTAAGGAAGAACTGATCAAGCGATTTGTGTCAGAAGAATTCAACCGTTTCTATAACTATTACCAGAATGCTCCTGACCTGAACTCTGCCAATGGCGAAGGTAATGGCGGACGCACAGCCCGTTTCTTTGTGAACATGGGTGCTATGGACGGATTCAACCGCATGTCGCTGAAAGATTTCCTGGCAGAGATTGCCAATGTTCAGCCGCGCATGGTGTTTAATGTGGATGTAAAAAACAGCTTCTCTTTCTTTGAAACAGAACCTCGTTTTACAGACCAGTTCCTAGCCGCCAGCCGCGCCGAAGTTGAGTTCAATGGACGCCCGGTAAGCATGGAGCTTTCCAACAAAAAAGCCGAAGGCGGTAAAGGCGAACGCAAATCCTTTGGTGGTGGCGAACGCAAGTCATTCGGCGGAGAGCGTAAATCTTATGGTGGTGGTGAGCGCAAGTCGTACGGTGGCGGAGAACGCAAATCGTATGGCGGTGGCGAAAAACGCAGCTATGGTAAAGGTCGTGGCGAATCCAAATCATTTGGTGGTAACCGCGAAAGTAGTGGTGGTGCACGCCGCGAACGCTTCAGCAAAGACAAAAAAGGGTATTAACCCCGGTTTAGATATGGCAGACCCGGGTATTTCGACGAAAAAATATCCGGGATTGCCAAAAAATAAACAAGTATTTGTTCATTAATAAAAAAGTTTATATATTTGCCCTCCTTTTAGGAAAAACGAATTAAGATTAAGAAGTCATGTCACGTATTTGTCAATTAACAGGAAAGAAAGCGATGAAAGGTAACCACGTTTCATTTTCGAATCGTAAAACCCGTCGCCAGTTCAAAGTGAACTTAAAAACTAAAAAGTTTTTTGTTCCTGAAACTCAGGAGTGGATCACATTACGTGTATCTACATCTGCTATCAAAAACATCAACAAAAAAGGAATTTACGCCTGCCTGAAAGACGCAGTTGAAGGCGGAATTTTAGCATAACCTTATTAAAATCAGAGAAAATGGCTAAGAAAGGCAACAGAATTCAGGTAATATTGGAGTGTACCGAACACAAAGACAGCGGTATGCCTGGAACATCTCGTTACATTACAAAAAAGAACAAGAAAAATACGCCTGACCGTATCGAGTTGAAAAAATACAACCCGATCCTGAAACGCATGACTGTTCACAAAGAAATTAAGTAATAAATCATTAAACGTATTTTGTCATGGCAAAGAAAGTAGTTGCGACACTAAAAAGCGGTAAAGGAAAAGACTTTACCAAAGTGATTAAAATGGTGAAATCACCAAAAACAGGAGCTTACGCTTTTAGAGAAGAGATCGTTCACAACGACCACGTGAATGATTTCCTGAAAGGTAAATAATATTTTATTTTTTCTATCACGAAAAGCTTCTTCTCAAACGAAGAAGCTTTTTTGATTTTCACCCAGACACCACTAAACACACACATCTCATGGGATTTTTCGGTAAACTGTTCGGAAAAGAAGAAAAACAAAGCCTGGACCAGGGTCTCTCCAAAACCAAGGAAAGTTTTTTTGGCAAAATCGCAAAAGTCGTTGCAGGTAAAAGCAATGTAGATGCTGAAGTACTCGATAACCTGGAAGAGGTACTCATCTCGGGTGATGTAGGCGTTAATACAACCATTAAAATCATTAAACGTATCGAAGACCGTGTGGCCCGGGATAAATACGTGAGCACATCCGAACTCAATGGAATCCTTAAAGAGGAAGTGGCTGCCCTGCTCACCGAAAACAACACCACCGATACCACAAGCTTTGATATTCCTGCCGATAAAAAACCCTATGTACTCATGGTTGTTGGTGTAAATGGCGTGGGCAAAACCACAACCATCGGCAAACTGGCTTACCAACTTAAAAAAAGCGGTAAATCCGTTATCCTCGGAGCGGCCGATACATTCCGCGCCGCCGCAGTAGATCAGCTCACTATCTGGAGCCAGCGTGTAGATGTTCCTATTGTATCGCAGGGCATGGGCGCAGATCCCGCCAGTGTGGCCTTTGATACACTCAGCAGTGCCAAAGCAAAAAATGCGGATGTGGTGATCATTGATACAGCCGGCCGTTTACACAATAAAGTAAACCTCATGAACGAGCTTACGAAAATTAAGAACGTGATGAAAAAAGTGATTCCTGATGCGCCGCATGAAGTACTCCTTGTACTGGATGCCAGCACCGGGCAAAACGCTGTAGAACAGTGCCGTCAGTTTACAGCAGCTACTGACGTTACAGCCCTGGCCCTTACCAAACTCGATGGCACAGCCAAAGGTGGCGTCGTTATCGGGATCTCCGACGAGTTTAAAATTCCGGTAAGATATATTGGTGTGGGTGAAAAAATGGAAGACCTTCAGGTATTTAACCGCGCCGAATTTGTAGATAGTCTTTTCAGCAAGAACTAACTGTGGCTATACAGATACAGGTGATTTCCTTCCGGATCCTTTATCTCTGAATAATACCCTACTTTTCCGTCGATCAGATTGGTACCGATGATAATCTGTCCGCTTTTATTTTTCTGACGAAGCAGGGTCGGCTGCCTGAACACACTCCCACCGAATTCTTTTACCCGTTCGATGGCATCACCCATAATATCCACATAAAATATGGGTTTAATACCAAGGCCGGCTTTATAGCCCGGCAGTTCTACAATAGAGCCTTTCATACCCAGCTGATCTTTTGTAAAAAGTGCATGACGTGTGTCGAACAATACACGTGTTTCCGTTTTAATATGAAACACATTTTCATAAAATGTTACAGCCTGTTCAAAATCATTGGCCGGAATTTCCAGCCATACAAGAGACGAATTCATAAACTTAAAAATAACGATTTATAGTTTTCAGATTCTGAGATCAGATTAAATTATTGTTACCTCCAACCTATTCTCCCCCAGTTAAACGATTGCCGCTCAAAAATGTTTTCTTTTTGACGAAAGTCAGAAAACACAGTAGAATCATACTATAGCACAACAGCCGGGCATTGCCCGGCTGTTTACTGATAGAAACAAATACATATCAACCATCATGATTTATCCGTTTTCTACCATGCTCTTCTGTAAAGAATTATTCTTTTACAATCCGTTTGGTAAGTTTTCCTGAAGCTGTTTCTGTAACAACTGTATAAACGCCCGGAGCCAGCATCGACAGATCAACAACAGCCTGGTGCTCTTTGCTGCAGTTAATTTCTGCTACCATAGTACCTATAACACTATACACGGCAATACGTTTCAGGTCGTAGCCCGAACTTACACGGATAAAATCGTGCGATGGATTTGGTGCCAGTAAAATGTTACGTTCCAGATCAGCCTGATTCACCGCTGTAATACCTCCCAGATTATTTTTTACGTTCGATTTGGAGCGCACCACCTGTTGGGTAACCTGTGCTGTTTTGGCAAGCGGCGTACAGTTAAACCCAAGCGCTTCGACACGCCAGCGGCCCGTATTCATGTATACGGAATACTGCGGATCGTTCAATACGTTCTGCGTACCTGCCACAGAACCTACAAAAGTCCATACGCCATCACTCAGGTTATCGCGCATGAGATCGAACTGCGTGACGGGGGTGAGCGATTGCCCTTCGACATTATAGGTATTCCAGGTAAAGGTACCGGAGTTGTTCACGAAATAAATACTGTTGTGATACGGACTGAGGGCGCTGAGATTTCCGCAGCTATCCTTGATCTGAATCTTATAGCGGTATGTACCCACATTCGGGTTTCCATTGGCCGGCCCGATAGCCTGCAGGGAATCTTTAAACTGGCTGAGGTCAGCGTATTTCACACCACCGATGCGTAGGTAATACCCCGAAATAACTTCCCGGTAAATCAGGAATGAATCGACATTGGTATATGGTGTTTTATCCCAGTAGATGTAATTGAACAGGGATGCCGAATCTACCGTTACCACACAAATAGCTGGTGTTTGCGGAGCAATAGACAGAATTTTCACGGTATCAATAATATGGGTCTGATCGCAGGAAGCACTCATTACATAAGTAGCCGTGGGTGAATTCACCGTAAGGGTCGGATTCGGCGCTGTAACACCAGTAAGACTCACTGTAGGAGTCCATATGTATGAATACAGCGCTGAATTATTCGCCCCACCTAAAACAACCTGTGCATTGTTGCAGATAGATTTATCTGCACCGGCTGTTGGCACAGGAACAGCCGAACAATCGAAAGTGAATCCGCATTTATCGGGTGATGCTCCATTATTGACACCATCAAAATCCAGTTTCTTTGTAAATGTATTGGTAGCATAATTATAGGTAAACATGGTGCCCATACCATGGGCGCCACCCTCTTTCGTCATTCCCATGATGATGTTGCCCGGCAGTAATTGCAGATATCCGTTTGGTGTCTGGCCTTTATTTGTGCCGTCAAAATCAACCAGCTTCTGAATCAGTCCGGTATTGATATCGAAAGCATATAACACCCCTTTGTCATAAGTTCCCCCCATGGTGGTTGTGCCATAAATCTTGCCATTCGCTGCCTGCACAAGCTGTCCGTCAGGATAAGCACCCCGACTGACGCCATTGAAATCGATCAGTTTGGTGACATTGAAACTATTAATATCGAGGCTATAGATAATCCCCTTGGCAAACACTCCACCATCATTGGTAATTCCATATATCTTACCATTATTGGCCTGGATCAGCCCACCGAACCAATCGCCCTGCAGGGTATTGCTTGCCTGATACACCAGATATTCGGACTGTGACACCGAGTCCAATACATACACACCATTATTTCCGGGGAGTGTTCCATAGATATAGCCGTCTGTAGCCGAAATAAAGTACCCGGAAGGATCGCCGGAAATCTGATTCGTCTGTCCGATGGCTGTATAGGTATTGGTTGCAATATCATAGACACTGGCCCGGAATGTATTATGCCCAAGGCCAAATGTTGCCATGATACGATTTCCACCAAGATCCAGAAAATTTCCGCCCACACCATTTGTATTCGGCACTATGCCTGTTAATTGATTATTGCCCAAATCGAATTTGAACATGGCTCCAAAATTCTGCTTTGCAAGTTCCGAAGGTCTGAGGTTGCAGAACAATTGGTTGTTTTTTACAATCGGTTTACCGTAAGGGTAAGCTCCAAAGGCTCGTCCCTGCTGTGCTTTCTTGGTTACCGTATTTGTTTGGGTATCGTAAAGGAGTATAGAATTGTTGATCGATGCGATGAACTTATTGCCACCGTACAAGGAAAAACTTGTGGCCAGTAATCCATCACAAAAAGGATTGTATGGATACCCTTTAACAACTCCATCCACGTATGGATTGAGTGAGGCCTTTGTATTGAGCACTGTGCCTGCGATATCATATTCATACACGTTTAAATTAAGGCACACAGAATCAGATGGGGATGAAGCACAGATGGAATAGCCAAGTATATACAGCTTGCCATTTGTACTCTGTCGGAAATTACCAAAAGGAATAATGTTATAGGCTACCGGTGAATTCTCAGTCAGGGTATTCGCCACCGGATCATATTCAAGCACTGTGGTCATCGCAAAACTCGACGAGGATTGGCGGCCACTGGCATAGAGTTTCCCGTTCGCGGCAGACTCAAAACCATAAGATGTGATATAAGCATCTGTATTTGGCCATGCAAGATCGGCCAGCGTATAAAAAACAGGTGTACTGGTGGAAAGATTATACTTAATCATTCCGCCCATATAGGTAGCCTGGTTAAATGCATTGGTTGTTCCAAGGATCATATAAAGATTACCGGCCACTTCCGAGATCCACAGTCCATTGTGATTCGCCCCATTGTCAAATTTCTTAGTAAACACATTGTTGATGTAGTCATATTCGAAGAAGGTGCCATTATTGTTCGCACCGTCGTACATAGTACTCCCGTACATCTTTCCGTTGCTGGCCAGGAATAACTTTCCGCGTGGATTAGAGCCATTGACCCCTCCCGTAAAGTTGTATTTCAGCGTCACGGTTTTGGTGGCGACATCAAATTCAAAAATACCGCCATAACCCGAACTACCGGCATAGGCGACCGCATATAGTTTACCGTTGGCTCCGGCAGTGAACCCCCAAAGATCCAGTTGGTTAAACGTATTCAAAAATGAAGCGTCAGCTACTGCAATCGCTTGCATATTCAGCGTATCATATTTATAGATTCTGTAGATGCTATTGATAACCCCATAACCATAGTAATTACCATCACTGGCTTTGCATAAGCTAAGCCCGGCATTTTGAGGATAAGCCACAATATCCTTGAGTTTCTGGTAATTATTCCCGACTGCATCTGTTTTAAAAATAACACCGGCATCGTAGGTACCGCCTCTCGACGTAACACCATATATATCCGGGCTCTGTGCCTTTACAACGGACAGCAACATCACCATGCACCACAGCAAGCAAATCTTCTTCATACGCAATTAATAAAAATATACTGACGAATATAAAAATTTTATGCAGACCAACAACATGAAACTATTGTAAAATCAAGGCTTACAAGGCCCCAAATGCCCCGCTAAGCCTTACAAAACGAGACACACACCATTTGATAAATAAATTTCACAAGATGGCAGATTCAGCATAAAAAAGCGCTCCCATGAGGAGCGCTTCAAAAAAGATCATGAAACAGATTATTCTTTCACTATCTTTCGTGATACACGTGTACCAGAAGCTTCGATGATGAGGGTATAAACTCCCGGGGCAAACGATCCGGTGCGGATAACCATGCCGTAATCTGCAGCAGATGTTTCCTGGTAAACCAATTCACCCATCACATTATACACAGACACTTTACGTATAGCTACCGGCGACTCGATTTTCACAACATCTGTAGCCGGATTCGGCGATACCTTCATCGACCCGCTCAGCTGACTTTCGCTAATACCTGTAGCCGTACCCAGGTTATTTTTCACGTTCGACTTCGATTTGGCATATACCTGCGACACTTTGGCCGTAGGCGAACAGTTAAAGCCGAGCGCCTCTACACGCCACTTGCCTGTTGACTGATAGGTATTGTATTGCGGATCGTTCAATACGTTTTGGGTTCCCGCCACGGTACCCACAACTGTCCAGGTGCCAGTACCGAGATTATCGCGTAACAAATTAAACTGGGTAACCGGCGTTATAGACGCACCTTCTACATCGTATGTATTCCAGGTGAAAGAGCCTGCATTATTAACGAAGTAAATACTGTTGTGATAAGGGCTCATAGCTCCAACATTCCCGCAACTGTCTTTGATCTGTATTTTATAACGATAGGTCCCTACGTTCGGATCACCGTTGGCAGGGCCTATGCTTTGTAATGAATCCTTGAACTGGCTCAGGGCACTGTATTTTTGGCCGCCGATCCGGTGATAAACACCTGAAGTTACCTCGCGGTAAATAATAAAACTGTCGACATGCTGATAGGCTGTTTTGTTCCAGTATATATAATTGTAAGTCGATGCGCTGTCTGACGAAACCAGGCATATATTTGGTGTCTGAGGCACCAGTACATTAATGCTGCCTGTTGTTGTATTGGAACAACCATTGCTGGTACCGGTTACTGTATATACCGTAGTAACGGTTGGAGAAGCCGAAATGCTTGCTGCTGTAGAGCCTGTATTCCAACTGTATGTTGTAGCCCCACTGGCCGTGATAGTAGCAGAATTGCCACCGCAGATTGTTGTATTGGTTGCAATAACCGACGGAATAGAATAAATGGTAATGGTGTGCGACACCGGTGTACCACTTCCAAACTGGTTGGTGGCAATCATGGTAATGGTTTTTGTTCCGACTGAGCTATATGTCACAACGGGGTTTTGCGAAATAGAACTGGACGGAGAGCCTCCGGCCATGATCCAGTTCCAGCTATTGGCCATATTAGCTGAATTATCCGTCAGCTGAACAGCTTGCCCGACACAGCCCCCGGAAGGCAATGTAAAACTTGATACCGGAAGCATCTGCGATTTCAGGTACATATTATCAATTTTAAAATCGGAACCTATATAGTTTGCAGGAGTTGGATAGGTGCGCGACGAGTTCAGAAAAATAAGAAGAGAATCTGGCTGACTTGGCGCATTGATCGGAATTTTGGCAAGCTTATACACGGCTGAAAGCCCCAGATATTTATTAACGCCATAATTGAATACACCGTTTTTCTTAAAATTAAGGTAAACCGCAGCGCTATCAGTCGGATCGGCCGGCAGGTATTTATAGTACAGGAATAATGTATCAACCTGGTTTGGAAACGGGTAACCGCCTTTGGTTGTGCCTGGTGCTGAAATTCCATCTACAGCTGAACCCATACGTGGTGAGTTGTCGCCAAAACCCGGTGCAGAGGTCTGCAGTTCGAGTGCATAACTTCCGCTGTATACATCGGTAGTCCGCTGGTAACCGCCTCCGAGCGACCAGCCGTTTAATTTGTAAGACGACAATGTTTGCCAGCTTTCAAAATCACCGTTAAGCATTGCGGGTTGACTGGTGATCCCCGTAAAGCTGAGGCTGTCGAGTTGCAGCATATTGCCCGGGATGCCAAAATTGGCAAACGCATTGCTCGATGCCGCCGCAAAAATAACCGTATCGGGAGTTACCGGTAATGCCGGACTGAATGTAGGGTTGAATAAAGTGTATGTGGCGTGTGTAGCACCTATTTTATAGAGATAGGTTCCAATAGTGGTCCCCAGTTTTTTGAAATACAGGAGGATCAATGCTGTATCGCCGGTATTGATATTACTTTTGTAATACACCCTCAATCCATTCGGTTTTTGGGAGATAGGCACTCCGCCGGTGGGAGGATTGCTCCCCGGATTACCATTGGCAAAATAAGCGAACAGGGTATCATTGTTTGCTGCAACTGTTGTCAGCTGTATCGCATACGATCCATGATAGGCATCGTTGGTTTTAATGGCATTAACAACGTTGGTCTGACCATTTTTTTCTTCCTGGTTAGACGACTGATAGTTGAGTGGATTTTCATAGCTGGTAACGATCCAGTTTTCAAATCCTCCATTGGGTACAGACTGGGCCATGCCCGCTGCCGAAAAAAAAGCGCTCAGAATAAAAAGTAAAATTTTTCTCATGTGATATAAAGTTTGAGTAATAAAGGTATAAAAAAATTAGTTTTGGCCAGAATGAGTAAAATTCCAGAGTATCTTTCCTGGCTGTTGCCTCATCCTATGCATTGTATTAAGGCTCTTTGGCCGTGAATCCGGGGAAATGTCCGGAAAGAAACAAAGTCCTCAAAAACATCCTGCCATGGCACATTAAGTGGCTAGTTTTAGTAATATCCATTATATTTACTCTGGATTTAACATTTCAACAGTTGCCATTCCGGTCGGTCTATATTTATTGTATTATTCTGAGCTTTTACTTTTTAAACGTTTCAGGTCAGCAGGGCAACCGTTATCTCACCAATTTCTCCACAGCCGATTATAAAGCAAGTGATCAAAACTGGGATGCTGTTCAGGACAGTAGTGGTAAAATGTATTTTGCCAACCTGAGCGGGGTGCTTGTGTATGACGGGAAGTTCTGGAAAATTATTCTGCTGCCCGGCGGAACGAGTGTATTTTCGCTGGATAAAGATGAACATGACCGGATCTATGTGGGTGGCGACAATGAATTCGGGTTCCTGGAACAGGACGCACAGGGGGCTTTGCAATACCGTTCGCTTTCCGATAAACTAAAAGGCCCTGATAAGGAATTTTCCAGCACCTGGGCCACACACTGCATCGGTAAAGATGTTTTTTTCTGCAGCAACGAGAAAATTTTCTGGTATCACGAAGGCGTTGTAAAGGCCTATTCGCCAGACAGTTCGGGCTTTCACACATTTTTCAGGGTGGGCAACCACCTTTTTGTCAGGGAATTCGACAAAGGCTTCAGTGTTTTCGAAAACGGGAACCTGAGTTTTGTAAAAGGCAGTGAGGAGTTTGCCGACAAACGTGTTTATTCTGTTCAGCAGATGCAGGGCAACACTTACATTGTGGCTACCCGCAACAATGGTATTTACCTGTTGTATTACAACGATAAAAATCCGTCCAAGTCTGTTTTTGTAAAACGCAACACGCTTATTGATCAGTGGATGACCGAAAAAGAATTATACTGCGGCGCCCGCCTGAGCGATAACCGCTATGCTTTCGGCAGCTTAAAAGACGGGATGATCATCACGGATCGTTCGTTTCACATCATCACAAAACTCCACTCCAATAACGGGTTGCAGGATGATGCTGTTAAAAATATTTTCCAGGATGCCAATAACAACCTGTGGCTGTCGCTTAATTTCGGTATCGCCTTTTACGAAGAAAACACCCCGATTACGTTCTGGAAAAAAAACGACGGTATTAAAGGTGTGGTCGAAAACATCATTACCTATAAAGGCACCATGTATGCAGCTACCGACAAGGGCCTTCTGAAATATAACCGCGATGAGGAACATTTCGAGCTCAGCCCGATTACATTTCCGTGCTTCGCGCTCACATCATCCGGCGAGTCCCTCTTTATTGCTACAACAGACGGCTTTTATATGTTTGACGGCAAAAATTATAAACTGCTCCTCGAGGAATCTGCCTATTCAGCACTTTACGACAAGCAAACCAATATGCTGTATATAGGCACCAGCAATAATCTTTATAAAACACGTTTAAAAAACTCAGCACTTGAAATTCTTAATACTATAGAAGATGCAGGCGCTGTGAGATCCATCGCCGTGGATGCAAATGGCAATGCCGCCGTGGGCACAACCGGAAACGGCGTTTATGTATTGACCAATGCCAACGAACAAATTCACCTGACCGACAAAGAGGGCTTACCCTATACGAATGAAAATGCCGTGTTTGTATACAACGGAAAAATATACATCACCTCCGAAAAGGGCATTTATGGCTGGATTCCCGCTAACAAAAAAACAGTGACACTGGCCGCAAACATGAATCCTTTTAAAACGGGAATCTCCATTTCATCGGCCAGCCAGGTACGCAACCAGATCTGGTTCCTCGGCGCATATATCGACAAATCCAAAGAACGCACCGAAGAAATCTATAGCATAGAACCGGTTGGCGACCAGTTCAGAATCCATCCTTCATTCCTCAACCGTATCCAGGGTGCTACTGCCAAGCAGTTTTTTTGCGACTCAGACTATGTATACATTGGTACAAACCAGGGGCTCTTCTGTTATGATCTGGGCAAAACAGTGAAACCGGCACATTTCAGTACCATTGTTTCCAAAGCCTGGTTTGGCAACGACACGGTGAATTATATCGAGAACTATGCCGGCGAATCTTTTTTCGTGGAATCAGTAATTCCTTACGATAAAAACGAATTGCATATTGCGCCTGCTGCCACAACTTTTTTCGGTTCAGATCTTATTGAATTTTCCTATTACCTCGAAGGCAAGGAAAGCACTTACCGCGACTGGAATGTGACCAATATGATTGAATATAACAACATTCACGAGGGGCATTACATCCTGCACCTCAAAGCACGCGATATTCTGGGTAACGAATCAAGGCCTGTGACGTTTTCCTTTTCGGTATCGCCTCCCTGGTTCCGCACAACCTGGGCATACATCTGCTATGGTTTATTAGCCATCGGTTCGGTTTTACTTTTTGTAAGCCTGTATACTAAACGACTCAAGCAACGAAACATCAACCTTGAGAACATTATCACGCAACGTACCAAAACCATTGTAGACCAGAAGCAGGAACTGGAACATAAAAACCAGGAAATCACAGACTCCATTAACTACGCCAAGCGGATTCAGCTTTCGATTCTGCCTGAAATAAAATCCATTAACCAGCAATGGAATGACGTGTTTGTTTTCTATCAGCCAAAAGATATCGTGAGCGGTGATTTTTACTGGTACAAAAAACTCAATGACCATGAGTTTCTCATTGCCATTGCCGATTGTACCGGGCATGGTGTTCCGGGAGGATTCATGAGTATGATCTGTTCCGACAAATTGCACCAGGCCGCAGAAATTTCGACAGACCCGGGACAATTGCTTTATCATGCCAATAACTTCCTGAAAGATGCCCTCAAACAGGGTAATGTAGAGGGTGGCACAAAAGACGGGATGGAAATTGCACTGCTCAAAATAAACACGGCCACGCAGTCGGTAAGCTATAGCGGTGCCAACCGCTTTCTATGGATCATTAAAAAAGATACACGTGTGCTTGAAGAAATAAAAGCCACAAAAGCCAGTATTGCCAGTACCACCGATTACAACTGCGAATACGAAGTGCATTACCTGCAGCTTCAGAAAGGCGACACCCTGTATATCAGCAGCGACGGGTATCCGGATCAGTTTGGCGGACCAGACGGAAAAAAATTCATGACAAAAAATTTCAAGCAATACCTTCAGAATATTACCGATCTGCCAATTGCCCAACAGGGCGAACTGCTTCGCGACAACATCAATAACTGGATGAATGGCGTTGAGCAGGTCGACGATCTCCTCGTGATCGGTGTCAGACTCTGACCTCTATACGTTACTGAAAAAAGGTTCTTACCAATCCTATAGACAGAAAATAATTATTGGTAGGAATCGGGGCATCGTGGTTAAACTCCATGGTATAGGATATTTCGGCCTGCCAGTTTTCACTGACATTATACAACAAACCATAAAACAGGCGGATGCGGTTAAAACCATGGAATCCGCGTTCGTAATACATGCCGTCGAATTTATAATAGGTTTCTTCGGCAATATAAGGCGTGAATTTATAAGGGAGTTTATAACGGGCCGTGATTTTATTCCGCAGGTAATAATCGCGCACCCGGTTGCCCTGTGGGTCTGCATTAAAATCCTTAAACTGCATATCGCCCAGAAAGCGATCAAAAAAAGTAAAATTACCAACCTTCTTCCGGCCTGTAAAATACCACTCCAGCTGGTGTCTGTAGCTGTACGAAGGGTCCTCCCGTTTCTTATTCACGAAAATGTAGTTCACATTAAAACGAAGGTTTTTGCCAAACCGGTACAAAGCGCCTCCATCGAAATAAGAATAACCGTACTGCGTTGCATTATTTATAAACCGGGTCTGATGCTGGAGATGTACCATCCAGCGCTTATTCAAAGGCGTTTCTCCTTCCAGGTTTAACCATACCTGAAAGTCCTTTTCCGGCTTCTGTGCAGATATTGGTGCTGCATGCAGAAGTAAAAAACACAGACTTATAAACGCGAAAACAGACCTCATCTTTCAACAAAGCTATTATTTTATGGCAATACTTTACAAAAAAGAGGTAAATACCCCCAAAAAACCGAGTGAAGAATTTTGAAGACACGGCCTTTCAAAGTATATTAGAGATTAATTTAATGTTTCTTTTATATTAAATATACAGCATGAGAAAACGCTTTATTTTACCTCTTTGCATACTCCTTGTTTTTTATACATTCAATATCCGTGCTCAGTGGAGCAATTTTACAACCGTCAACACCCCGGTGTCTGTTCCTCCGAAATCGCAGCAGAATGCGCACGGAGTTACCGATAAAAAAGGAGGCATTATTGCCGCCTGGGACGACAACAGGAACAGCACCGGCAATTCTACCGATATCTATGCGCAGCGCCTCAATTCTGCCGGCCAGGCCAAATGGCCTGCCAATGGCGTCGCCGTATGTACCAACACCCTTATGCAACGCTCCGTGAATGTAGCCGAAGACGGTGTGGGCGGTGCTATTTTTGTGTGGGAAGATAACCGCAATGGCAATTATGATATCTACGCCCAGCACATCGACTCCAGCGGTAATGCCTTATGGACAGCAGATGGCGTGGCAGTATGCAGCAAAACCACAAACCAGAAAAACCCGAAAATCATTACCGATCAGGCCGGCGGAGCCATCATTGTGTGGGAAGACTCCGTGAATATTTACTGGGATATTTATGCGCAACGCATCAGCTCTACCGGCAACCTGCTCTGGACCAGCGGCGGGGTGGGCATTTGCACCGCACCCAATATGCAGAATAACCCAAGGCTTGATATAGATGGAGCCGGTGGCGCCATTATAACCTGGCAGGATAAACGCGGGAATGTTGATTATGACATTTATGCGCAACGCGTCAACGCAACGGGTGCAACACAATGGAACTCCAACGGTGTTGTTGTATGCAACGCCACCAATACACAGAATAACCCAAGGGTTGAACCCGATGGTGCCAGTGGTGCTTATATTGCCTGGGTCGACAAACGCACGGGATTTGATTATGATATTTATGCACAGCGGCTCGATGCTTCCGGTGCTGCTCAATGGACCGGCAATGGCGTAGTTGTGTGCAATGCATCAACGAATCAGAGTGCTGTTGATATGAAATATTTTGGTTCAGGGCTTATCCTCTCCTGGAAAGATGAGCGAAACGGCAGCTACGACATTTATATGCAGGTACTCAATAGTAGTGGAGTTGCCAGTGGCACTGCCAATGGTGTCAAATTATCATCGGCCCTCAAATCTATTAACCCCAATAGTATCAGCGACGGAACTGGCAACGCCATTGTGGTTTGGCAGGATTCTACAGTAGCGGGCTGGGATGTTACATCTCAAAAAGTAAATGCCTCTGCTGTCATTCAATGGACAGCCGGAGGTGTAACCGTTTCGAATGCTTCCGACGACCAGGTCAATCCTTCGCAGGTAAGCGATGGGCACGGTGGCGCTATTTACATATGGGAAGATCACCGCAATACTGCCGATTATGATGTATATGCACAGCATCTGTATACAAACGGTGCCGTGAGTGTAGGTATTGAGGAATACACACAGGCTCACGCCAACAACTCCCTGTGCTATCCAAACCCTGTTTCTGATGTAGCATCTATCCGGTTAAAAAATCCGGAGCCGGACCAGGAATACACACTCAACATTTACGATATTTATGGTAATATTGTTGGCGGTGACAACATGAACCAGGAAGGTGTTTTCAGGCTCATGACATCGGCATTCAGTGCAGGCATCTACTATTATACAATTTCTACCAAATATACAACCCTTGTCAGCAAAGGACATTTCAGTATTATCCGATAAAGCATTATGAAAAAAACAATTCTGACCTTATTGCTGATAAGCCTGCTCGCAGGTATCCATTCATGCAAGAAAACACCCGGCGAAGGCGGCAATGCCCAAATAACCGGCAAAGTATGGACCGAAGACTGGGATAACCCGAATTTCACATACATCGTACACGAGTATCCCGGAGCTAATGTCAATGTATATATCTACTTTGGCGATGACCTCTCTCCGGGCGAATCCGTGAAAACAAATGCCAATGGTGAGTTTCAGTTCAAATACCTGCGCAAAGGCGATTATAAGATTGTTGTATACAGCAAAACAAAACAGGACCCGTCGAGCCTGTCTTCACCCAGCACGATTCCAATAGTAGTTAAAGCCACTCTATCAAAACGTAAAGAAATTAAAGACGTAGGCACACTTACCATCAAAGAATAAACCATGAAACGCATTCTCACAGCTATATGCTGCTTCATATTCTGCACCTTTTCGTTACTTGCCCAAAGCAAGAAGCAGATTAAACAAAATAAAATCACAAGCACTTCTGTAACCGTTACCGAAAACGGGAAAACCATTAACGAAAGTAAATCGGTGTACGACAGCAAAGGCAATGAGATTGAAACCGTTGATTATAATAAGGAAGGCGCTATTAAGGCCACGCATAAACTGAAATACAACAGCGAGGGCGATGAGATTGAAGACGACCAGTACGATGCCGCCAATAAGCTGGTGGAAAAGAAACTAACGAAGTATAACATGCTGGGCGAAAAAACCGAGGAACTTTTTTACGACGGTGCCGACAAACTCACTAAAAAACATGTGTATACATACGATGGCAAAGGCCTCCGCACGGAGCGCAAAACCCTGGATGCCTCCGGAAAAGTAACCGCCGTCAAAAAATACACCTACACCACCAAATAAATTCAACAGGCCGGGGCTCAAAAAACAGACTTGCAAATTACTATAAAAAGTAGTAACTTCATGCTACAATTTATAGTACCATGAGTCGTATAGCCAATAACATCAAATTCATGCGCCAGCTCAAAGGTCTCTCTCAGGAGCAGCTGGCCGACGATCTGAGCATTACACGATCGCGTTTAGGTGCCTATGAAGAAGGGCGCAACGAGCCACCCATTGACCTGCTGGTAAAGCTTTCCGATTTTTTTCATATCGCTGTTGATGCCCTTGTGCGCGGCGATCTGAAGAAAACCAATCCCGATGCCATGATGCGCATCGGTAAAAACCGCATTTTATTCCCGGTGATCATCGATGAAGAAGGCGACGACCTCATCGAATTAATTCCGGTAAAAGCCAGTGCCGGCTACCTGCGCGGTTATGCCGACCCTGACTATGTGGAAAGACTCCCCCGTATGAAATTACCTTTTCTACCCGTGGGTAAACACAGGGCTTTCCCGATTCGCGGCGACAGTATGCCACCGCTTCGCGAAGGTTCTTTTGTGATCGGTAAATTTCTCGAAAGCCTCGATCATATTAAAGAAGGCGCAACTTACGTGATTGTCACCAAAGACGATGGCTTATCCTACAAACGGGTATTTAACCTCAACAAAAAGGATGGCACCGTTGAGCTGCATTCCGACAATAAAATATACCCGCCTTTTAAAGTAAAACTCCACGATATACTTGAACTCTGGGAATTCACCTGCTCCATCAACCTGGGCGAATACAAAGAAGAAGAACTCAATGTGGGCAGCATTATGAGCATGCTCCGCAACCTGCAGGTCGAAATAGAAACCATAAAAAAACAGGGCAAAAAATAGCCCTGTTTTCTTTTCATAAAACTTTCCCTCACTCTTCAAAAGCCGAAAAAATCAGTATGTTTGCTTATGCACCTGTCCGGCATAAAAAAAATAATACTGTTGGTTTGCATAGCATGTTTCGTCATGACCTCGTTACATGCTCAGGATGCTGCGAAAGAATTCAGGCATTACCGCGACAGCATTCAGACCCTGCCGGCTTACGACTCTGCTACATTTTTCAGGCTTACCAATAAACTCCGCCTGCTGGCCCGCCAAATGCACTCGGGGCCCCACGAAGCAGATGTACTGCATATTATTGGTACCTATTATTTTTTTCAGAAAAACATTTCACAAACCAATCGCTATTTCGACTCGGCCCTGCACATCCTGCAAAAAACACCCGATCTGAAACTACAAAACCAGATTGCCGTAAAACGCAGCTATATCTGGATAGATCGTGGCGATTTTGAAAAGGCCGAAACATTCTATAACCAGCAGGATCCCGTATACAGCGCCCAGAAAGACACCATGGCCCTGATCCTCCTGAACATGGGACGGGGACAGATTTACCAGGCCGGCATGCGAAACGATGAGAGCATCCGGTACATGTACAGAGCTCTGAATCTCGCTGTGGCTTCGCGAAACATTTATTATGAAGCCACCTGCCGCAACAACCTGGGAGGGGAATACACCATTCTGGGTAAACACGAACAGGCGAAAGCCGAATACCTGCGGGCACTTGAGCTTACCGAAAAAAGTCACAACCGGAAACTCAGCGCCAGCGTGAGCGGAAACCTCGCTTCTCTCTACATCCAGGAAAATAAATTCAGCCAGGCCCTGGGCATATACAACAACATTATTACGCTGTATGAAACTTCGGGTTTCTACTACGAAATGGCCTACGTATACCTCAACATGGCTTATTGCTACAGCCAGATGAATAACACCGCCATGATGAAATATTACGGCGAAAAATCCATTCACACACTCATTGAGCATCACCTGCCTGTAGACGCCGTGAATGTATACGTACAGGTTGCAGGATTTTATGCGGCACACAATCAATTCGACGATGTGCTCCGGATTACCACCGAAGCCAGCCAATTTGCAACAGCAAGCCATATACCCATCGCAGATCCTACGTTTTACGATGTACTTAGCAAGACCTACGAACACCGAGGCGACTATGCCGGGGCGCTGCGCATGCATAAACGCTTTGCCGCCCTGGAAGACAGTATCGGCCAGATAAACAACACCAAACAGATGAACGAGCTGATATCGAAATATGAGCTCAACGAGAAAGAACAAAAGATCAAACTGAAAGACAATGAAAATGCTTTGCTGCGCAAGGAAAATGAACTGGCTTCGTTAAACAGAATCTACATCATCGTGGTCAGTGCCATGATCCTTGTACTGATTGCCTTCGTAGCCTTTGGTCTGACACAACGCAAACTCAAAAAACAAAAAGATGATTATGCGGCGCAACTTATCAATGATATAGACCGTGAGCGCGAACGTATTGCCATGGATCTGCACGATGATATTGGTCTGCAGATCACCATGGTTCGTCATAAGCTGGCAGGCCCCGGTCCTCTTGACGCTCAGAGCCGGCAGGATATGGAAAACACACTGCAGAAACTCCTGGAACAGACCCGGAAATTGTCGCGCGACCTTTACCCGGCCCCATTAAAACACCTGAGTTTCCAGGAGTTTACAAGCGAACTCCTGAACACCATCGAATCCAAAACCGGTATTATCTGCAGCCAGGAAATTGATCCGAAAATAGACACGTATAACCTCGATATCAAAATGCATATTCTCCGTATGTTGCAGGAATGCCTTCACAACAGCCTTAAATATTCGAAAGCAAGTGCCATTCGTATTGAAATAAAACCGGCCCATAAAAAACTGCTGATCATTTACCAGGACAACGGCATTGGGATTCCCGACAACCTCAGGAGTCATGGGCTGGGCCTGCAGAACATGCACCAGCGGGCCAGGCAGATTCAGGCTGACGTGCAGGTAGCCAGGCAGGATAATAACAGTGGTGTTAAAATAATAATTACACGACATGAATGATTTCAGGATAATTGTGGCCGACGATCATCCTATTTTCAGGATGGGACTCTGTAATGTAATCCGTACCGAGTTTCCCGGCTGCCAGGTATTTGAGGCCGACAATGGTCGGCAAGCCTGGGAGGTTTTCGAGAGAGAAAAACCCGACGTGGTGATCCTCGATATTAATATGCCACAAACCGATGGACTGGAAACCTGCCGGAAGATTACTGAGGCAGCCCCAGCCACAAAGGTGATTATACTCACCATGTACAAAGAAAAAACGCTCCTGATGAAAGCCAGGGCCTATGGTGCAAAAAGCTACCTCATCAAAGACAATTCTATTTTTGAGGTGGTAGATTCCATTCGGGCTGTTCGCAACAACCGGTTTTACTGGAGTGAATCGCTTCATGAACTGCAAACCGAGATCGAAGATGCTACAAAAGAAACTGCCAGGATACAAACTCAGTTGCTGGAACTCTCGGCCACCGAACTGAAAACGCTGAAACTGGTTTGCAAAAATTACACCTCCAAGGAAATAGCCGACTTTTTATTTGTGACCCCGAAATCGGTTGACAACTACCGCTCACGCATCTGTAAAAAAATAGGCATTGACCAGGGCGTGCACAACAGCTTGCTGCTGTGGGCTCTGAAGCACAAGGAACTCATAGACTCTATGTAAACAAAAAAGCCCCGGCAATGCCAGGGCTTTTTATAATATGCTTTTTCTGATTATTCAGCCAGAACGGTTACTTTGTTCTTAAACACCTCTACAACGCCGCCTTTCACATCAAAGCTTACTTTGTTGTTACTTTCTTCTGTCAACTCAATGGTTCCGGCTTTCAGGGTGGCGATCATAGGCGCATGGTTATTCAATAACCCGAAGCTGCCTTCTGATCCCGGAAATACAGCGGATTTCACTGAACCTTCAAACAATTTTTTATCCGGTGTTATGATCTCTAATTTCATGGCGTTTCTGGACCTTTAATTCAGATTATTTTGCTTCAGCTAAGATTTTCTTACCTTTTTCGATAGCATCTTCGATAGTACCCACTAAGTTGAAAGCTGCTTCAGGATACTCATCTACTTTACCATCCAGGATCATGTTAAATCCTTTGATAGTATCATCGATAGATACGAAAACACCTTTTAAACCTGTAAACTGCTCAGCTACGTGGAATGGCTGAGATAAGAAACGTTGTACACGACGTGCACGGCTTACTACCAGTTTATCTTCTTCAGATAATTCGTCCATACCTAAGATGGCGATAATATCCTGTAACTCTTTGTAACGCTGCAGGATCATTTTCACACGCTGAGCGCAGTTGTAGTGAGCATCGCCCAGTACAGAAGCATTCAGGATTCGTGAAGTTGAATCGAGTGGATCTACCGCAGGATAGATACCTAACTCGGCAATTTTACGGCTTAATACAGTTGTTGCATCCAAGTGAGCAAAGGTTGTAGCCGGAGCAGGGTCAGTTAAGTCATCGGCAGGTACATATACCGCCTGTACCGATGTAATAGATCCTTTTTTGGTTGATGTAATACGTTCCTGCATTACACCCATCTCTGTAGCGAGTGTTGGTTGGTAACCTACCGCAGATGGCATACGACCTAAGAGGGCCGACACCTCAGAACCAGCCTGGGTAAAACGGAAGATGTTGTCGATAAAGAATAAGATATCGCGACCACCCTGACTTGAACCATCCCCATCACGGAAATATTCTGCCATGGTTAATCCTGACAGGGCCACACGGGCACGTGCTCCCGGAGGCTCGTTCATCTGACCGAACACGAAAGTAGCCTGTGATTTGGCAAGTTCGTTAAGATCTACTTTTGACAAATCCCATCCGCCTTCTTCCATGGAGTGTTTGAACGCGTCACCGTATTTTACGATACCCGACTCGATCATCTCGCGTAATAAATCGTTTCCTTCGCGTGAACGCTCACCTACACCGGCAAATACCGAGTAACCTGAGTGTCCTTTGGCGATATTGTTGATCAACTCCTGGATCAATACGGTTTTACCTACACCGGCACCACCGAACAGACCGATTTTACCACCTTTTGCGTATGGCTCGATCAGGTCAATTACTTTGATACCTGTAAATAATACCTCTGTAGAGGTTGATAAATCTTCGAATTTTGGTGGCTGACGATGAATACCGTAACCATTTTCATTAGTCACATCGTTGATACCGTCGATAGCCTCACCTACTACGTTAAATAAGCGGCCTTTTACTTTATCACCGGTTGGCATGGTAATCGCTTTTCCTGTGCTTTTTACTTCCAGCCCACGGAATAAACCATCGGTACTGTCCATCGCAATGGCGCGAACAGTATCTTCACCAATATGTTGCTGAACTTCTAATACGAGTTTTTGCCCGTTCCCACGAACGATCTCAAGGGCGTCCATAATGTTTGGTAATTTACCACCATTCAGATCAAAGCTAACGTCCACTACCGGACCGATAACCTGGGCTACTTTTCCAACCTGGATTGACATGTGTATAATAGATTTTGTTAAATTCGGGTGCAAAGGTAGTGTTTCTCCTGAAACCTGCAAAGCACAGCCCCCTAAAGTTTGGGGATGTTAATAAAATAGGTCTTTTTGTTTATGACCCCGACACACGGGCCCGATTTTTGCCCGTTTAACCGCGGAATTCCGGGTTTTTTTCAATGAAATACAAAAAAATGCAATTTCATTTTAAACCCGGCCACCCTCCCGGAGTCAAACCCGGCAAATACCAAAACCTAAATATTATGAAAGCCATCTTCAAAACCGTTTCTCTTGCTGTAATCGCTGCGGGATTAACCTTTACCTCTTGCAAAAAAGATAAAAAAACAGATCCTCAGGATCCGGATGAAACTGCGAGCTTCTCACAGCAATCGCGCGATGAAAGCACAACCAATACGACTGCCGACATGTCGATGGATGATGCGGAAGCTGTATTAGGCAATACATCCCTGAGCGGGCTCAAAACCACATCTATTCCGGGCCTTTGTAATGCTACAGTAGACACCAGTCAGAAAGCCAGTGGTATCGTGACCATTACCTATAATGGTAACTCCTGCGACGGATTAAGAAGCCGTACCGGTACCATTACCCTGCAAATTGCCAATTACCCAACCATGCACTGGAAAGATGCCGGTGCCGTGCTCACCATTACATATAACAACTTTAAAGTAACCCAAAACAGCTCAGGTAAGTCGACTACCCTCAATGGTACGCATACCCTGACAAATGTAACCGGTGGTATTGTGGCACATATTGGTATTTCGCCGAATCCATCGACTATTGTAAGAAAAATCCGCAGCAATAACATGACCCTGACCTTTGATGATGGCACACAACGCAGCTGGTCAGTAGCCCGCAAAAGAACCTGGACCGGAACCTCGGGCACACCTACCAGCCTGACGATTGACGGCGATACAACCATCAATGGCCATAGCAATACTGTGGTTTGGGGTACAAACCGTGCCGGAAACAGCTTCAGTGCTTCGATCAATAATGGTATTGTGGTAACCTCTGCCTGCGGCTGGTATGCTCCGGTAAGCGGCTTAAAAACACATTATTTCAACAGCCGTGTATGTACTGTACAGTTTGGCCTCGATTCAAATGGCAACACACCGGCTTCGGGATGCCCGGGCTACTATAAAGTAAGCTGGACCGGATTAAATGGCAATACCCATACCTATATAGGCAGTTATTAAACTATTTATTCGTACTTGTTTGTTTACCCCCCGGACTTTGTCCGGGGGGTTTTTATTTATAGCCGATTGCCAAGTGCTATGTGCTAAAAATCCTTTTAATGGTATTTCTTGCGACCCGGATCTCAGATAAATTTGCAGCCTTTTTATATAATTTCCAGAACCATGAAAAAACAATTACTTCTGTTAGCACTTCTTCTATCGATCACAGTTCCTGCTTCGGCCGGATTCAGTATACCGGGCAATTCCGATAGCGATTATGAGAGTCTCTTTAAACCAAAAAAGAAAAAAAAGAAAAACAACTTTGCCAAGAAACGTGGTGTAGGCCATGGACATGGTGGTGGTGGAACCGCCTTCGGGGTTGGGGTACAATCGTCAGCACTGAAACTTCTGGGTAATAAAATGCTTATCGGTTTCGGTCTCAATGGCCTATATGCTCCCGGCGGTGGTAAAAACGCTTTTTTCACCGACTTTACCTATTACATGCCAGGCATACAAACCAGCACAGACTATGGTTATGCCTATAGTTCACTCACTGAGCCATCGGAAGTTACGGTACAGGTTCAAACAAAAATTACAGGATTCGGATTCAGAATTGGCTACAAAAGATACCTGATTCACGAGGTTTCCGAAGAGGGTTTTAAAATGTATTTTCAGGCTGCAGTCGGTGTGATGGCGTTTAAAGGAACCAATACAACCACCGGGTATGATAAGTCGGAGTATTACACCGTTGTGGAGCCCGTGAGTGCAGCTGTAGGATACCCTATTGGCGGTGGCCTTGGTTTTGAATACTCCATCCGGTCCAAAATCAATATTTATCTTGAAGGGAATATCAATATTCCGGCCAATACTGTAAATGGTGAGCAAATAGAAGTACAAATCCCAGTTTCTGCTCAGGGCGTTTTCGGTCTCCGCTACCATTTCTGATAATGCATATGGTTTCGGTTGCCTTGTGTAGAATGGCTTAACCGGTAATAGCCATACCCATAACAGGCAGCTATTGATCTTCTATCCTCGTTTTATTCCCGGCATATGTACCCCCGGCCCTTTTCCAGGCCGGGTTTTTTATGGATTCTGATTAAACTTTTATATTTACATATCCATGCTTCAACTCCCAAAACCTCTTGCCTTACTGGCATTATTTTCCCTGAGCTTTCTGCTTCAGGCACAGGAAGAAGAGTTGGATATTGATGCACTGAAAAAGACCCTTCAGGAGGCTAAACACGATACGACCCGCTGCCGGATTCTATATGACCTGTCGCAAAATGCAAGCGATGAGGAATGGCCCGGTTTTAATCAACAACTCCTGCAGCTCAGCGAAAACAACCTGAAAAATCTTCCTCCAAAAGCACCTGCATACCGGGCTTTTCAGAAGTACTATGCCGAAGCCCTGAATAACGTTGGCTACCTGGCCAACCAGGAAGGAAATGGCGCCAAAGCCCTGGAATACTATACCAAAAGCCTGAAGGTCAGCGAAGCCATGGGCGATATGGAAGGCCTTGCCACCTCCCTGAATAATGTAGGTGCTATTTACAATCATCTGGGTGACATTGGCCGGGCTCTCGAATATTACAGCCGCAGTCTGAAAATTCGCGAAAAGATCGGAGATCAGCAAGGCATAGCCAATTCGCTCAATAATATCGGGATTATTTATGCCAACCAGGGCGACCTCAAAAAAGCCCTTGAATCGTACAATAAAGCATTGAATATCCGCGAAAAAATCGGCGACAAAGATGGTATGACAAGCAACCTCAACAATATCGGGATCATTTACGATCAGTTGGGTAACCCCTCGAAGGCCCTGGAGTATTACGAAAAAAGTCTGAAACTGAAAGAGGAGCTTGGCGACAAACGTGGTATTGCCACCTCACTGAATAATATAGGGCGCATAAGCAACAACCTCGGCAATACCGCCAAAGCCCTTGACTACCTGCAAAAAGGCCTGAAGATCCGTGAGGAGATCGGCGACAAACAAGGCATTGCATTTTCTCTCCACAATATCGGCAACGTTTACCTGCGTCAGAAAAAATATGATCAGGCCCTGGATTATATGAAGCGAAGCATGACACTCAGCAAAGAGATTGGCTTCCCGGAAAGCATCCGTAATGCTGCCCAGCAACTGAGTGCAATTCACAAAGCGAAAGGCAATTACAAAGACGCGTTCGAAAACTACGAACTGTATATCCTTATGCGTGACAGCATTGAGAATTCCGAAAATCAAAAAGCAACGATACGCCGGGAACTTCAGTACAATTACGATAAGAAAGCCGCAGCAGACAGCATCGTGAATGCCAAGCAGGCTGAGGTACAAAAAGCACAGGTTCAAAAGCAGGCTGCCGAGCTGCGTGCCCAAAGAAATCAGCAGTATGCACTGTATGGCGGATTGGTGCTGGTATTAATATTTGCCGGGTTTATGTACAATCGCTTTAAAGTAACCAGTCGCCAGAAAAACATTATTGAACAGCAGGAGAAAGAAACGCAGTACCAAAAGCACATCATTGAAGAGAAACATAAAGAGATCACCGACAGTATCAATTATGCCGAACGGATTCAGCGCAGTTTCCTGGCCAGTGAGCAATTGCTCACAGAAAACCTGCAGAATTACTTTGTGTGTTTTAAGCCAAAGGATGTGGTGAGTGGTGATTTTTACTGGGCTTCCGGGCTGAAGGACGGTCGCTTTGCTTATGCTACTGCGGACAGTACAGGCCATGGAGTTCCCGGTGCTATTATGAGTATTTTGAATATTTCTTCACTCGAAAAAGCCATTGAAACAGAAACCGAACCCGCTGCAATCCTTAATGTTACCCGCACACTGATCATTGAACGCCTCAAAAAAGATGGCAGCCCCGAAGGCGGAAAAGACGGCATGGACTGCAGTCTTGTGGTACTCGATCTGCCCAAATGCCAACTGAGTTATGCAGCAGCCAATAACCCTGTATGGATTATCAGACAACAGGAGCTTATAGAATGCAAACCTGATAAAATGCCGGTGGGTAAGCATGATAAAGAGGCGGAACCCTTTACCCAGCACAGTATAGAACTACAACCTGGCGATGTGGTATATACCTTCACTGACGGCCTTCCCGATCAGTTTGGCGGACCTAAAGGAAAGAAATTCATGTACAAACAATTTAAGGAGTTGTTGCTTTCCATTTCACACTTTCCGATGCCGGAGCAACGTGAAAAAATTCTGGAATCTTTCAATACCTGGAAAGCCAATACAGAACAGGTAGACGACATGTGCGTAATCGGCGTAAGGATATAGCCCTTCAGCGCAACGGAGGAAGCACGCTTGGCAGCTCAAGCCATTTCTTTCTGACAAGTTCTGTGATATCTTCACCGGGGTCAGTATCCAGATAATTGGGCCTGGATGTATCAAGAATGTACGAATACCTTCTGTCGTTACTGACAGCTTCCACTGCCATACAGGCCTTCTCACGCAACAGATCGTACCAGATATTTTGTTTCAACGTATAATCGTGGATTGCAGCGAGCCTGAACTGTTCCATGCGATCCGCCAATTCCTGAAATTGCGTATAGGCTTCTTTCTTCTCCTGCACAGTCCAGGTGCGGTCCGTGTGCCCGATCGTGCTATATTTATTTTCGAGCATCTCCCGGAGGTCTGTCATGGAACGCTCCATCTGCTTCATATAAGATGCCATGGTGTCCTTCATCTGTCGGTATTCGGGTGTACCAAGCGCCACGGAATCGAGGTTCACGTGCGCCCCATGCTGGGCATATCCCCCAAAAGATGCAAACAGAAAGCAGCCCGGAATAAGTAAATATATTTTGATGAAACGAATGTTTTAAAAATAAAAAAAGGCGCAGAATCTGCGCCTTTAAAATATGTTAAGTCGGGGTATTATTTTCCGCCGGTTTTTGGAGTTGTTTTAGGTGCTGTGCCAGTACCGGGTGTTTTTGGTGTGGTATTACCAGGTGTGGCGCCCGGGATGTTGGCGGCAGGCATTGAATCCAGTTTTTTCTTAACCAGTGGGAGGATGTCGTCGCTTGGCTCAGAGTAAATAACCACACCAGTACTTGTATCGAGCACGTATTTATAACCGTTTTCTTTTGCTACTGCATCAATGGCTTTTTTGGCTTTATCGTAAATCGGTTTTGATAATTCACCGTATTTACGCTGATAGTCTTCCTGGGCCTGTGCTCTGAAATCGTCGATACGTTTGCTGAGGTCCTGCAGTTCTTTTTGTTTGGTTTGTTTCACCAGGTCGCTCATGGTTGCTTCTTTTTCCATGTAGTCTTTGTATTTGGTCTCCAGTTCGGTTTGCATGGTTGCAACGGTACTTTCGAGATCTTTCAGGTATTTCTGAGCCACATCCTGTGCTACTTTGCTTTCAGGCATGATGGTAATTAATGAATCGAGGCTGATGTGTGCGATCTTTTGTGCATTGGCAAACGTCACTGATCCAACAGTAAGCGCAAGGATGGCAATCGATTTTACTAGTTTTTTCATTTCTTGTTTTGTTTTATTTGATATTTAGATGTTAGCTTATTTCTTATTGTAACCTAAAAATGTAAGTACGTCGTCACTTTTGTCGTACTTATTGTTGGTATACAGCATGGATACCTGTCCGGCTTTATCAAAAATGAAAGCCAGGCCGCTGCGCTCAGCAACTGATTTCACCGCATTGTAAACCTTATCCTGAATGGGTTTGATGAGCTCCATGCGTTTTTTAAACAGGTCGCCATCAACGCCAAAACGTTGTTTCTGAAGGTCTTTTACTTCTTTCTCTTTATTGATGATCTCATTCTCACGTTTCTTCTTCATATCATCCGTCAGGAGTATCGATTCAGCCTGATAGGTTTTATACAGTTTATCGATCTCTGCATATTTTGCTTCCACTTCTTTTTGCCAGTCGACCGATGTTTTGTCGAGTTCTGCCTGGGCAGCCTTGTATTCGGGGATGCTTTGCAGAATATAATCAGTATCTACATAACCGATTTTTTGTGCGAAAGAACTTACAGCAAGGCCAATCGCAAATACAGATGTTAAAACTAATTTTTTCATATGCCGCTAATTTGTTTTTTATGTTGCCCGATGCTTATGATGCTTCGGAGCATTTGTGAAAAATTTGATCTCAGCTTATTTTAACATAACGCATGCCAAGATACGTATATTTTAACAATTAACATTTTTTGCGCTATAACTCTCCAAGCTGTGCCCCGAGGGTAAAGTGGAACTGGCCTTTACCATTACCTATACTAGGATTGCCAGGTACATTGTCGAAGCCCCAACCATAATCGATACCCAATAACCCGAACATCGGCAGGAACACACGCAAACCGAAACCGGCACTGCGCTTCACCTGGAATGGATTGAAGTCTTTGTACTTAGCCCAGCTGTTACCAGCCTCAGCAAATCCGAGTACAAATATGGTCGCCTGCGGATTGAGTGTTACAGGGTAACGCAGTTCCATGGTATAACGTGCGCATAAAGGATCGCCCTGCGAGCTGGATAATGAGTTGTCGGTATACCCGCGGAGGGCGATGATCTCACGGGCAACATAGTTCTGGTAACCACTTAAACCGCTACCCCCCAGATAGAATCGTTCGAACGGAGAAACGCCCACTTTACTGTTGTACATACCCAGGAGACCGAAACCGATCTTGGTACGTAATACGAGGTTCCTGGCTTCCTTGCCGTCGTTCGAGTTCGGTCCTTTTACTTTATTGGTAAGCTGCGTGAACCATTCGGCCGTTATCTTGTATTTCTGATACTCAATAAACTTATAACGTTCATTGGCTGGCATATTGGTGTAGTCGCGACCGTTGAACAGGGAATACGGCGGGGTTAACTGGGCCAGGAAAGAGAAGTTCGAACCGTTTTTAGGGAAGATCGGCGCATCGACCGAGTTACGGCTCAGGTTTAGTTTCAGGTTGAAGTCGTTGGCATAACCCTGGCTGAAAATGAAGTAGGAATATTTATCGAGTGAGTAATAGTTGTAACTGATGTCGGCAAACATGGAGAAATAATCATCCGGCACTTTGAGGCGTTTTCCGAAACCGAGGGAAACACCGGTAATCTGCATGGACTGGCGGTTCGGGTTTTTAATTTTGTTGCCCTCACCATCGGTAGCATATTTTTTCTGACCGTTGGTAAACTGCGAGTGGAATAAACTAAAGGTCAGTGAGTTTGGTTTTTTACCCCCCAGCCATGGTTCGGTGAACGACATATTATAGGATTGGTAGTATAAACCGCTGGTTTGTCCGCGGATACTGAATTTCTGACCGTCGCCGGTTGGCAGCGGGCTCCATGAGCGCGGTTTGAAAATATTGCGCATGGAAAAGTTGTTGAACGAAACCCCGAGTGTTCCAACGAGCTGGCCACCACCCCAACCACCGGAAAGTTCTACCTGGTCGGATGGTTTTTCTTCCACGCGGTATTCAATATCCACGGTTCCATCGGCCGGATTTGGTGTTGGAGTTACATTGAGTTTTTCAGGATCGAAATACCCTAACTGTGAAAGCTCGCGCTGTGTACGCATGATATCGGAACGGCGGAACAATTGGCCCGGCCTTGAACGGATTTCGCGGTAGATAACGTGGTCATTGGTTTTGCTGTTACCCATCACCGTTACTTTGTTAATGGTAGCCTGCTTGCCTTCATAGAGGTGAATTTCGAGATCGATGGTATCATTGTGTACATTTACTTCCTGCGGTGTTACCTGGAAAAACAGGTATCCGTCGTCCATGTACAACGAAGAAACGTCGTATCCGTTAGGATTCATGAATAATTTCTGATCGAGCAGCGACTGGTCAAAGGTCTCACCCGGCTTGATATTCAGGATGGTATCGAGCTGACCGGTGCGGTATTTGGCATTTCCGAGCCATTTTATGTTCCCGAAATAATACTTGTGCCCTTCGTCCAGGAAAACATCAATGTTTACGCGATTTTTCTTTACGAAATACACGGTATCTTTTACAATGCGTGCATCGCGATATCCTTTACTGTTGTATTTTTCGAGAACAGACGGCAGATCTTTTTCAAGGTTAGACTCGAGGTATTTACCAGAGTTGAAAGGATTGTAGAGGCGGAACGGCTTGCTGTCTTTCATTTTGCGACGCAATTTCCAGTCTTTTACCACTTCATTGCCATAGAAGTTGAGGTTTTTGATCCGGACTTTTTTGCCTTTATTGACATGGATAGACACCATCACGTGCGGGGTTCTGGCATTCTTCTCAAGTTCTGTGGTTACGTGAACGTCGGCATTGTAATAGCCTTTGTTGACGTAATAATCGCGAACCGTATTTTTCACATAACCGAGTGTATAATCGGTCATGATTTTTTCGGTCACTAACCTGATCTTGGCACGGATATCATCGGCTTCGCTTTTCTTCACATTGCCCACGAACTTGTAGCGCGACAGGCGTGGTTTTTCAACGACAGCAATTTTGATGAAGGCATCGTCGCCGACCACCTTCGTGATATAAACCTGGATATCTTCGAAAAGCCCCTGTTTCCAGAGGTTTTTAATGATCTCCGAAATTTTATCGCCGGGGATCTGGATCTTATCGCCAACAGTCAATCCTGACAGGAGACGAATAATGTTTTTGTCGGTATAAGGGGAACATTCCACTTCTATACCTCCAACGGTATATTGCCTGGGTGTGGCATAATCGATAGTATGTGCAGTAGAGTCACCATTTACCTGGACCTGCGCCTTGAGTGTAAAGCTACATAATACCAGGAGCAAGCAGGACATGTATAATCTGATGAACTTCATTGAATTAACTGGAGGTTATCTGCTCGCTTGTTTTCCCGAAACGGCGCTCACGGTTTTGAAAATTAATAATGGCCTGGAAAAGATCTTCTTTGCGGAATTCGGGCCAGAGTTTTTCTGTAAAATAAAACTCGGCATAAGCCAGCTGCCAGAGTAAAAAATTGCTGATGCGGTGTTCGCCGCTGGTACGGATCATGAGTTCAGGATCCGGATATTCATTGGTGCAGAGGTATTTTTCAAGATCTTTTTCGCGGATTTCGGATGGTTTCAGTTTACCGGCCAGCACATCTTCGCCAAGCTGACGCACTGCAGTCATGATTTCCCATTTGGAAGAATAGCTCAGCGCCAGTATAAGTGTGAGCCCGGTATTGGTTTCGGTAGTCGCCATAGCTTCCTGGAGTTCCTGGCGGCAGGAAGCAGGCAGTGTAGACAAATCGCCAATGGCACGGAGCCTCACATTTTTAGCATTGAGTTTAGGTGTTTCGAGGCTGATGGTTGCCACAAGCAGTTCCATCAGGGCATCTACTTCTTCCTTGGGGCGGTTCCAGTTCTCGGTACTGAATGCATACAATGTGATATAATCAATGCCCGCCTCACCGGCAGCCTCTACAACTTCGCGTACCGAGTTAACCCCTTCATAATGACCAAATACACGGTTTTCGCCCTGCTGTTTTGCCCAGCGGCCGTTTCCGTCCATAATGATCGCGATATGATGTGGCACCCTGCTCTTATCTATTCTCTCAATGAGGCTCATTTACTTATAAAACAAAGATTTGCGAAATTACACATTTAGCCTCAATAGGGCAAAAAATAACATTTTTTAGTATTCAACGGATTCCCCGGGTTTAAACGGAAATATTTGGGTATTATTGCCTAAAAAAAAGGCGTTTTGCTTAGCCCATACGACATTCATAACTATCTCGAAAAAACGGTTGTGTATTATCAGAAACTGCCTGTAGCGGAGAAGAAACGCTTTGTGTACCGTGTGGGGCAGTTTATTTTCAGCAAATCGATTGAGGGGCGCCAGGGCCTGACGGTAACCAGTGAAATGAAGATTCTGCTTGCTGCCACGGCTGTGCAGCTCACATTCGGATTGCAAACCTGGGATTTGTCGTATTTCGGATACATCATGATTTATCCAGCCGATTACCAGAACCCGAATACAAAAAATTATCACAAAGGCGAAACCAACATGGGTGGTTTTATGTGTTTCAGCTGGAAACATTTCCTGGAGGGTATCGCAATACCGAACGATAAAATTAACCTCGGTCTTCATGAGTTTGGCCACGCCCTGCGTTTCAACGGAGTGCGCGGCAATGAGAGCGACTACTTTTTCACAAATTACTTTGATCGCTGGTTATCCTGCGCTGTTATTGAATACCAGAAACTGCGAAACAATGAAGCCAGTATTTTCAGAAAATACGGTGCTGTGAATATCAACGAATTTTTCAGCGTGGTAGTTGAAACGTTTTTTGAAACCCCGCAGGAGTTCAGGGCCTATTTCCCGGAACTGTTTGACCAGACCGCCATTCTGCTGAATCAATATATTGATGGCAACGGAAATGTACGACTGAATGTAAGGGAGGAACTGCTAAATAAAAAGAATATTTACCTGAAAAGAAACTACGGGCATGTATTGTCATACACGGCCCGCGGAAATGGCCTCGTTATTTTTTCGGTGATCTTTTTTATTGTTGGCCTGTTATCGCTGCAAGGACAGGGTTATAAATATCCGCCGGCTTATATCTGTATGGCTGTTGCTGCTGTTTGCTGGCTTGTTTTCGAGCATCGTTATACCCGCGTTTCGTTTGACACGGAGGGCTTTGAGCTGCAAAAAGGGTTTCTGTTATTCAAAAATTATTCGCACAAAAAAATCCCCTACTCGCGTCTCATTTCATTTACGGGTAACAGCGAATCGGATGTAAACCCGGTATACGATATGACACTGACGCACATGGACATGCAGGGTTCTTTTTACGAGGAAACAATCCGTGCGTGCTATGATGAAGCAACATTCGAACAACTGGCCAATGACCTTCGGAGAAATTACATCCGCGTGTATATGAATTAATAAAGAGGGAGCTTAAACGCTTTCCTGTTTAATGGCAATTTCATACTGCTCTTTGCACCAGGCTTCAGCAGCATCCATGTCATCAAATACTTTGAAGAGGCATTTCGGCCGGTTGAAACGAAGGTAAAAATTGGCTACCAGTTTATGTGCCAGTGTTTTTACAACAACAGCAATGCAGAGTTTCGGAAAACCGTCTTCATTGTCGCGCGAGTATTGACGGGCGTCTTCGGTGTATATTGTAGAACCATCTTCGGCAAAATAAATAAACGGATACTTATCATCGCCGGTTAATTTGTTATAGGCAGTAAAATTTTCTTCCAGATCCTTTGCCGAAATTTCTGCCCCGGTTTTAAATTGTACACGCACGATATGGTCTTCACCGAGGCTAATGTAAGAAACAGTTGTTTCCGTTTTTTTTGTTGGTTGGGAGTGGGACATCACAAAAAAACATGTAATTTAGTACGGAAGCAAATATATCCTTTTCTGAAGGATTACAAAGAAATACACCATATCTTTTATTAAACAAACCCCGTTAATACTCTCATGAAATATTCTGCTATTAAAAAAGACCTGTTTATTGATGCCAGAAAAAATTTTGTAAAACACATGAAGCCCGGTGCAATGGCTTTATTTGTGAGCAACGACATTTTACCGACCAATGCCGACGGTTCATTTGGCTTTGTACAGAACTCTGATCTCTTTTATTTATCGGGCATTGACCAGGAAGATACCATTCTGATGCTGTTTCCGGATGTGAAAGACGGCAAGCACAAAGAAGTTTTATTTATCAAGGAAACAAGTGAACTCATTGCTATCTGGGAAGGCGCCAAGCTCACAAAAAAACAGGCTACCGAAGTCAGCGGCATCGAACATGTATATTGGTTTCACGAATTTGACAAGGTTTTTAAAACACTCGTTTTCCAATCTGAATCGTTTTATCTTAACAGTAACGAGCATACACGACGCTACATTGATATGGAAACGGCACAAACCCGTTTCAATAAGCAACTGATGGCAAACTACCCGCTGCATAAAGTAGAACGCAGTGCCCCCATCATGCACAAAATCCGTTCGGTGAAACATCCGGTGGAAATTGAACTGATCCGCCAGGCATGCAACATCACTGAAAAAGGGTTTCGCCGCTTGCTTGGTTTTGTAAAACCCGGTGTATGGGAATATGAAATTGAAGCGGAACTCATTCATGAATTTGTGCGTAACAGAAGTCGCGGCTTTGCATACGGCCCTATTGTGGCCAGCGGTCCTAATGCCTGCGTACTGCATTATGTCGACAATAATAAAAAATGCAAGGATGGTGATGTGATATTACTGGATGTAGCTGCGGAGTATGCAAACTATGCCAGCGATATGACACGTGCTATTCCTGTAAACGGCCGTTACACCAAACGCCAGAAACAGGTATACAATGCGGTATTGCGTGTGATGCAGGCTGCTACCAAAATGCTGAAACCGGGCATGACGTTTGAAAAATACAACAAAGCTGTAGGCGATTTAATGACGGAAGAGTTACTGAAATTACGTTTGCTGAAATCGGGCGATGTCAAAAAACAAAATCCGAACTGGCCTGCTTACAAAAAATATTTCATGCATGGCACGTCTCACTTTCTGGGGCTCGATGTGCACGATGTAGGCTTCTTTTATGAACCAATGCAGGCAGGCAATGTATTTACCTGCGAACCCGGAATCTATATTCCGGAAGAAGGTCTTGGTATACGACTGGAGAATAACATCCTCATTACCAAAAACGGTAATGAAGACCTCATGAAAAACATTCCGCTCGAAGCCGAAGAGATCGAAGACCTCATGAACTCCAAATGAACCGGGATATCGTACTGAACACATTCATACACGGGGAACAAGTCATGTTGTTCCCCGTTTCGTTTTTACCTTCCAAGATATTAAATTAGCGCATGCTTAAGACCTGCACCTTCAAACATGGAACCGTTACTTTTTCGGATACGGGTAAAGGACGCGTGGTGGTGCTCCTGCATGGTTTTCTGGGCTCGCACCAAATCTGGGAACAAACCATTGCCAATCTTTCCAAATCGTACAGGGTTATCGCCATTGATTTACCGGGGCATGGAGGCACTGAAAGTTTCGGTTACATTCACACCATGGAACTGCAGGCCAAATGCGTGAAAGCAGTCATGGACCACCTGCGCCTGAAAAAATATGTGATCGTAGGGCATAGCATGGGTGGCTATGCAGGACTTGCATTCGCCGATTTGTTTCCTGAGAATCTCAAGGGGCTGTGTCTTTATCACTCCACGGCCTATGCCGATACCGATGAAAAAAAACACGACCGCAAACGCTCGATACGCGTGGTGAAAGCCAACCCGGGCATTTATGTGCGTGAAGCCATCCGGAATTTATTTGCAACAAAAAACACCAAATACCTGAGCCGGGAAATTTCCTTTGCTCAGAAAATTGCATCAAAAACAACCAAACGTGGTATTATTGCCGCACTCGAAGGTATGATTGCACGGCCCAACCGCGACATTATTCTGGGCATGGTGCATTACCCCGTGATGATGGTGATCGGTGCTCACGACAATATTCTTCCCTACCAACAATTGCTTGACCAGTCGGAACTTATTTCGCAAAAACATGTGCTCTTCCTGGAACATGACGGCCATATGGGTTTTCTGGAAAGCCCGCGCCAGAGTAACCAGGCGCTCCGCAAATTTTTAAGAGCCTGTTATAAATCCTGAGTCTGTGCCTTACCGTGATCGTGATATTGAAATAAAACCATGCGATGCAGAAGCATTTGAGCGGGTAAAATATTATATCGATTGTTTTGATCTTGACAACCGCGGACTCAGGCCTGAAGAATTTCTCACGGCCTATGTCGGCACAAGCCTCGTCGGATTCGGGCGGATCCGCCAATACGCCAGCTGCTATGAACTTTGCTCTCTGGGTGTCATTGAGCCAGAGCGCCGCAAAGGCATCGGCAGAAAGCTCACCCTGCACCTGAAAATGAAAGCAGGCAATCCGCTATATCTCGTTTGCATCATTCCCGGTTTTTTCGAAGCCCTCGGTTTTTCGATATGCGAACATTATCCGGCGGAGATCCGTGATAAACTGGATTATTGCACAGGCAGTCTGCCCGTACCGGAAACATATGTGGTGATGAAAAAAAACGAAGACGTGCATTAAACTTGCGCATTCCTGTTCTCATGCTTAATTTTACCCTCCTATGTCATACATCATTTCCGGAATACAACAATTAGGTGTCGGCAATACCGACGTACAGAAAACATTTGCATGGTACCGAAAAGCATTTGGCACCAATATCAAGATATTTGAAGAGGCTGCCATGGCTGAGCTTATGCTCCCCTATACCGCCGGCAAACCTCATGCCCGCCATGCTCTGCTGGCCGTGAGCATGAACGGTGGCGGTGGTTTTGAAATCTGGCAATATACGAGCCGTAAGGCCGAGAACGCCGCCTTTTTGCCACAACTGGGCGATCTCGGTATTTATGCCGGTAAAATAAAATCGTATGATATTGACGCCTCCTATAAACATCTGAAACAGTTTGGCGCTAAGCTACTGACCGATATTACAACAACACCCTATGGCCGCAAACATTTTTACATCGCGGATCTGTGGGGTAATGTATTTGAGATTATAGAGGAACGCAGTTCGTGGTTCGGAAAAAAAGATTTCAGTACAGGGGGCGTGCTGGGCGCTGTTCTCGGCGTAAGCGACATTAACCGCTCCTTAGCTCTATACCAGAATGTGCTTGGATTCGACACGGTGGTGAGTGACAATACGGATGTATTCAGCGACTGGAAAGGTGTGGCAGGCTCTGAGAAAAAATTCAGGCGCGTGGTGCTTCGTAATTCCAAACCCCGTGAAGGTAGTTTCGGTCCGTTGCTGGGCGATAATGAAATTGAACTGGTACAGGCACTGGATTACACGCCTAAAAAAATATTCGAAAACCGCCTCTGGGGCGATTGCGGTTTTATACACCTCTGCTTTGATATAAAAAACATGAAGGCACTTGAAAATGCCTGTGTTCGCGCCGGGCAGCCATTTACAGTAGATGGCGGAGCCGGTTTTGAAATGGGTGAAGCAGCCGGACATTTTACCTATATCGAAGATCCTGATGGTTCGCTGATCGAGTTTGTAGAGACCAAAAAGCTACCGGTTGTCAAAAAACTGGGGTGGTACCTCGATCTCAGAAAACGTGATCCGAAAAAGGCCTTGCCAATGTTTATTCTGAAAGCCCTTCGCTTCAATAAAGTGAAGGATTAGGATTTCAGTTTCTTCACCTGTTTATTATACCTGTTATACCGGCACAAAACCGCCTGTCAATACCCCCTTTTTTTAGTTTCAGAAGTGGAAAATTAATTGCACATTTATGACTCTAAAAAATTGAAGGAATGAACTACAAACAGCTTTTAGCTTCAACAGCGCTTATCGGAATGACTGTGGCCTGCTCGGCCACTAAAAAAAACACCAGCACTGCATCTGCAAACACAGTACCAGAGCCGGTTATAAATCTCGACACGATTAAAGTGGTAGCAGATGAACCGCCTAAAAAAGCGGTATACCAGGCTTCCAATACCCGACTCACCGATATTATCCACACAAAGCTTGAAGTTAGTTTCGATTGGGCCAATGCGCAGCTGAAAGGGAAAGCAACCATACAGGCCAAACCTTATTTTTATCCTACATCCATGCTCTATCTCAATGCACGCGGCATGGAGATTAAAAGCGTTGGAGGAAGTACCTCCGTATACAAACCTGTGATTGCAAAACCGGGGCAAAAAGTAACTGAGAATACTGCCGTACTCCCGATGAGCCTGTCGTATACCTACAAAAATGACACCCTGGCCATTAACCTGGGCCGTGAGTTCAAAGCCAATGAACAATACACGGTGGTGATTGAATACATTTCAAAACCAAATGAACTGAAAGAAGGCGGCAGCAATGCCATTACAAGTGATAAGGGTTTATACTTCATCAATCCGAAAGGCGAAGATCCCAATAAAATGCCACAAATCTGGACACAGGGTGAAACACAGAGTAACTCGGCCTGGTTCCCTACAATTGATAATCCAACCGAAAAAATGACGGAAGAAATTTACATCAATGTAGATAACAAGTACACAACACTTTCAAACGGGGTGTTGGTTGAGCAACTCAAGAATGCAGACGGAACGCGTACCGACCACTGGAAAATGGATCAGCCACACTCACCTTACCTGGTGATGATGGGTATCGGTGAATTTGTAAAAGTAACCGATGAGCCATGGAATGGTAAAGAAATCAGCTACTACGTAGAAAAGGAATATGCTCCGCACGCCAAAGCTATTTTCGGCAATACCAAAGAAATGATCGATATGTTTTCCAAAAGACTGGGTGTACCTTATGCCTGGCCGAAGTATGCACAGATCATTGCCCGCGATTATGTAAGCGGCGCTATGGAAAATACCACCGCAACACTGCATGGTGATTTCCTGTATCAAACTACCCGCGAAACACTCGATGGTATCCAGGGAGAAGATGTTATTTCTCACGAATTATTTCACCAATGGTTCGGTGACCTCGTAACCACAGAAAGCTGGAGTAACCTGCCGCTGAACGAAAGCTTTGCAACCTATGGCGAATACCTCTGGGAAGAATTCAAATATGGCCGCGATGCTGCCGACGATCACCATGCCGGTTCGCGCTCAGGATACTTTGCACAAGCCTCACAAAAACAGGTAGACCTTGTACGTTTTGACTATGAAAACCGCGAAGATATGTTCGATGCTTTCAGCTACAACAAAGGCGGACAGGTTTTACACATGCTTCGTAAAGCGGTGGGTGATGATGCTTTTTTTGCATCACTGAAACTTTACCTGGAAACCAATAAATTCAAAACCGCTGAAATGCACAACCTGCGCCTGGCTTTTGAAGAAGTAACAGGCCAGGATATGAACTGGTTCTTCAACGAATGGTTCTATGCCAAAGGACATCCTGAACTGGATGTAACAAAAACTTACGATGCCGCTTCCAAAAAACTGACACTGACTGTAAAACAACAACAGGATTTCAAAAACACGCCGCTGTATAAGCTCCCTGTCGATATTGATATTTATGCAGGTGGCAAAACAAGCCGTCAACGCATCTGGGTAGATGATGTTACAAACACCTTTACCTTCGATGTAGCCACAACTCCGGACCTTGTTGTATTTGATGCAGAAAGACAATTGCTGGCTAAAACCACTTATACACAAACGCTTGACGAATATCTGTTCCAATACAAAAACGCTCCGCTCTGGCAGGATCGCGATGAAGCCCTCGATTTCTTTAAAGAAAACATGAAAGACAGTCGTGTGTATGAAACCGTAAAATGGGCTGCACAAAACGACAAGTGGTACAAACACCGTATTGCTGCCATGGAATTGCTTAATGCTGTTGCCAAAGAAAAAGAAAGTGATCTGAAACCGGTGTTGATCAGCATTGCCAACAAAGACGAAAAAACAAAAGCCCGTGCCGCTGCAATCCGCACACTGGCTGCAAACTATACCGGCGACGACCTCACAGCACTTTACACAAAAGCTATGAACGAACAATCATACGCCATTATCGGAAGTGCGTTTGAAGCTATTGCCAAAACAAATCCTGCCCTGGCTGCCGAAAAAGCGAAAGCTCTTGAAAACGAATCAGCCAATGAAATCATGTTTGCTGTAGCTAATTTCTACGCTAAAAACGGAGACGACAGCAACAATGCATACTTCAAAAAAATCAAAAAGAACTTCACAGGCTTTGAACTCTTTGGTTACTTCGGTGTGTATGGCAAATTCCTGAAACGCTGCAATAACCCTGAAACCGTTCTTGATGGCGCTAAAGAGATTGCCAAAGCCGGTGACACCGACAATAAATATGTACGGTATACCGCTATGAAACTGATCAAAGACAACCTGGTAAATACATGGCAGGACAAAGAAGACAAGCTGAATGCGAAAATTGAAAAAGCGAAAAAAGAAAACCAGGATCAGACGGCTCTGACGAATGAACTGAAAACAGTGAGCGATACAAAAACACAACTCATCAGCATTTACAAAGCCCTGCAGAAATAACAAACTTATTAAAAACACATCCGACGCATGAAATACATCATTGCTTTATCTCTTACCGTTGCCACGAGCATTGGACTGGCCCAGGACAAACTCCTTACCATACAGGAAGCCGTTCTGAAAGGACGTACAAGCCTGGCTCCTAAACGCCTGCAGGCCCTTACATTTATTCCGGGTGCCGGGAAATTTTCGTATGTCGACAATAACGCTATTATCAGCGGTGAGGTTGCCACCGGAAAAACCCAGACACTCACAACACTCAACGCCATTAACAAAGCGCTGAAAGCAAACAATGAAGACAGCATGGCTGCAATCCCCGCATTTAGCTGGAAAAGTGCAAACGTCATTTCATTTGAAACTCAGAAAGGCCCTGCAACATACACGATTGGCGGAGGCGCGGAAGTCCGCAGTGGCCGCGGTGTAAGCAAAAGCGGAGAGCTTGAAAACGAAGATAAAGCGTCTGTAACAGAATACCTGGCCTACACGCAGGACAATAACCTGTATGTAAAAAAAGGCGATGCTATTGCGCAGGTAACAACCGACGGAAGCTACGAACTGGTATATGGTAAAAGTGTACACCGCGAAGAGTTTGGCATCAGCAAGGGTACTTTCTGGAGCCCTAAGGGGAACATGCTCGCATTTTACCGTATGGATCAATCGGATGTAACAGATTACCCGGTTATTGACTGGAGTGTGAAACCTGCCAAAAATAAAAACATCAAATACCCGATGGCCGGTGGCAAAAGCCACTATGTAACTGTAGGCGTATACAATGTTGGCACTGATAAAACAACCTACATCAAAACAGAAGGACCTAAAGAACAATACCTGACCAATATTGCCTGGAGCCCGGACGAAAAATATATTTTCATTGCCATATTGAATCGTGAACAAAATCACATGTACCTGAATCAGTATGATGCAGCCACAGGTGCATTTGTAAAAACACTCTTCGAAGAGCAGGATGAAAAATACGTGGAGCCACTCCACCCCGTGTTGTTCCTGAAAAACAATCCTGCGCAATTTATCTGGCAAAGCCGCCGCGATGGTTACAATCATTTGTATCTGTACGGCATGGATGGCAAGCTTGTAAAACAACTCACCAAAGGTACCTGGGAAGTAAAGGACGTAAACGGCTTTGATGAAAAAGGAGATCGTGTTTTCTTTCATGCCAATGAACAAAGCCCGGTGAACCAGGATTTTTATTCGGTGACCATTAAGAGTGGCGAATTAAAACGACTCACATACGGTAACGGATACCACACAGCTATCCTGGATGAAAAGGGAAATTATTTTATTGACAGCTACACATCCTGCTATACACCACGTGAATACAACATCATTAATACCACCTCGAAAAAAGCTGTAAATATTTTTAAAGCAGAGAACCCGATCAAAGACTACAAATTGGGTAAGTGGAGTTTATTCACCATTAAAAACGCTGATGGTACAGACCTCTGGTGCCGCTTGTTTAAACCGACCAATTTCGATAGTACCAAAAAATACCCGGTACTGGTTTACCTCTACAATGGTCCGCACTCGCAGCTTGTTACCAACTCCTGGATGGCCGGTGGCGAAGTATGGTACCAATACATGGCTGAAAAAGGATTTATCGTATTTACACTGGATGGCCGTGGCACTTCATTCCGCGGGAAAGCTTTTGAGCAGGCTACACACAGACACCTTGGCGACAAGGAAATGGAAGATCAGCTGAAAGGTGTTGATTATCTGAAATCATTACCGTATGTAGATGCAAACCGCATTGGTGTGCATGGCTGGAGCTTTGGCGGATTTATGACCACCAGCCTCATGACACGTCACCCGGGCGTATACAAAGTAGGTGTTGCCGGCGGGCCAGTGATCGACTGGAGCTATTATGAAATTATGTATACCGAGCGCTATATGGACTCGCCGCTGGAAAACAAAGAAGGCTATGATAAAAACAATCTGCTTAATTACACCGATAAACTGAAAGGAAAATTCCTGATGATTCATGGTGCGCAGGACGATGTGGTGGTATGGCAACATAGTATGATGTATCAGAAGAAAGCCGTTGACAAAGGCATACAGATGGATTACTATGTATATCCGGGGCATTTCCACAATGTAATCGGTAAAGACCGCGCTCACCTGATGGAAAAGATTACCAATTATTTTATTGAAAATCTATAAAACAAAAGGTTATATGAAGGATCCCGGAGCTAATCCCTCCGGGCTTTTTTATTCGGAAAACACGTATCATTCGTGTAAAATCAGCCGCAACCAAGATTATACCTGATACATAGGGTCTTAGGTCATGTAAATAGGTATTTCTACGGATTGCTCGTTTGCTTTATTTTTCTTTACTTTGAGTACATGTGTGTAGCATCCACAGGTCTTTGTCCCTGTCTTCCGTTTTCCCGGGATGCGCTTGAATGATTAACTTATGAAGCCAGGATCCAACAAAATTGAGCTCTTTCGTTATCTGGAAACATTGTTCTCCGATCTGGAGCAGCAGAAAATTGCACTCGATGCATCTGCTATTGTAGCGATCACTAACATCAAAGGTGATATTACCTATGTAAATGACAAATTCTGTGAAATTTCAAAATATTCGCGTGAGGAGCTAATCGGTCAGAACCACCGTATCATTAACTCGGGAACACATCCTCCTGAGTTTTTCAAAAGCCTTTGGAAAACAATTGGCAGCGGGAATGTATGGAGTGGTGAAATAAAAAACCGCGCAAAAGATGGCTCTTATTACTGGGTAGCAACAACCATTGTTCCTTACCTGGATGATAAAGGAAAACCCTATCAGTATGTGGCAATTCGTTTCGATATCACAAAACAAAAAAACATGGAGGATGATCTCAAAGAGCGTACAAGGCAGCTTGAAGATTTTTGTTTCATTGTGTCGCATAATCTTCGTGCGCCATTATCAAATCTCCTGCTGCTCACATCCATGATCGAAAGCACCAAGGGCTACGAGGATCAGAAAGAACTCATTGATAAATTATCGAAACCTGTGCATGTGCTCAACGAGACCTTCAATGAACTTGTAGAAGCCCTGCAGGTAAGGCAGGACACATCGCCTGAACTCGAATATGTTTCCTTTGAAGAGTGCTTTGATAAAGTCATGGAATCACTGGTTGCCGGAAGCGTCATGACTGATTTTAAGGTTAGCAAAAATTTTAATCGTGCACCCGGCATTATGTATCCTAAAAAATACATCAGCAGCTATATACATAACCTGCTGAGCAATGCCATACGTTACAGGTCGCCGGAACGACCCCTGCAGATAAGTATCGAAAGCTACATAAAAAACAACAGCACCTTTCTGGAAGTCCGAGATAATGGACTGGGCATAGATATGGCGAAGCATGGCGAAAAACTCTTTGGTCTGCGGCGCACATTTCATGGAAATCAGGACGCCAAAGGCTTTGGATTATTTATTACGAAAACCCAGGTCGAAACCATGGGGGGTTGCATCCGGGCCGAAAGTCAGCCGAATATGGGAACAACCTTCTACATTCAATTTAACAAACACGGATGCCAGTGAAAACATGTGAAACCATTTATGTAGTCGACGACGACGAAACATACCAGTTTATTGTAAAACGTGTAATAGAAGAAACCAGGCTGGTGAATAGTATCCGCGTATTCTCTAACGGATTAGAGGCTATTGAGTGTATTGAGAATTCTATATCGCAACCGGAAAGCCTTCCGGAGGTTATACTGCTGGATTTGTGGATGCCCGTAATGGACGGATGGGAGTTCCTGGAAAAATACCTGCTTCTGAAACCCAAAGTCGGAAAACGCATTTATATATACATTGTATCCTCTTCCATAAATCCGATTGATGTTCAAAGAGCCCGAAACATTACAGAAGTGACAGATTATGTCGTTAAACCGATTACCCGCGATAAGCTTGTCAGCATGCTGCAAAGCCTATAAATATTGGTCTTCGGACCGGTGTTGAAATTTTTAACATTTATTTTACCGATCTAAATCAAAATAGGTGTTTCTACGGATTGTGGTTCTTGTTTTTTTGACTTTATTTTGTTACAGGGTTTTTCTTTATGTGATATAACCCATTTTCTCAAGCAGTATCCAGGTTCCTGTTCCATGTTTAACCAAAATTTCCCGATCATGCAATCAGAAACATTATATTCCATTCCGCAGTTCCATAATCAAAGGCCAACACAACACGTTTTCGGCAGCATTGGTGCAGTACTGGCTATTGCAGGCATTATTGGCCTCCTGTTCCCGGAGTTTACACTAAACATCACCTTTCACGAATCCTATTTTTCGATTTTACACGCACACATTGCTCTCGGGCTTTGTATTATATGTATAATTTATGCAGCCATTTATTCGCTTTTCTTCAGATGGCGGAAACCACTTCATCTGAGAATGGGTCTTGTTCATTGTATCCTGACAGTCGCACCTGTGATTGTTGCATGGATCCTGATGCTTTTCCAGGAATCCAATGTACCGACACGTTATCACACCAACGCGGCGATCCAGGACCTGTACAGTGAACGTTATTCTTTCAGCAATCTGATCATTACTATTCCCTGTTTTTTATTCATCCTCGGCCAGGTTATCTTCCTGATGAACCTTTGTCTGGCACTTATGCCACATAAGGAGGATGAGGATTAGCACCCTGTAGTGATTAGGTATTTTCTGCAAAAAAAGAGGTATTTTTACGGATTGCGCTTCTCTTTTTTTTGCCGGAAATTTATAGTGGCTTTCCCTTTAATTCGCGGTTTTGGCTCGCCCAATTAATTAAAACCGGGAGGTGTAAACAGCATTATGCAAAACACCAAGCACTATAAAGACATATCAAAACTTGTATTGGCCGTACAGGAACTTTCACTCGCCCGGAACCTGGAGGGAATCATGGCTATTGTGCGTCATGTGGCGCGAAGCATAACGGGCGCCGATGGCGCTACATTTGTGTTGCGCGATCATAATATGTGCTATTATGCCGACGAAGACGCCATTAGCCCTCTATGGAAAGGACAGCGTTTTCCGCTTGAGAACTGCATTAGTGGATGGACTATGCTAAACAAGGAGTCCGCCATGATTGAGGATATATATGCCGACAGCCGGATCCCACACGAAGCCTACCGCCCTACGTTTGTAAAAAGCCTGCTCATGGTACCAATACGCACGATTGATCCGATTGGAGCCATCGGAAACTACTGGGCACAAAAACACAAACCAACGGATGACGAAGTCACTTTGCTGAAGGCTTTGGCCGATATAACAGCTGTATCACTGGAGAATGTAAAGATATTTCATCTGCTTGAAAAAAAACTGGAAGAGCGTGAAGAAATGCTTCTTCATGTTTCCGAACAAAATAAAAAACTCGAAGAATTCTGCTATATCATTTCCCATAACCTCCGAGCCCCACTCTCTAATATTGCATTGTTGGGCAGCATGATCCAGGGACACGAATCTATTGAAAAGAAATTACAGTACATGGACAAATTAAAACCCATTACCGATTTTCTGAATAATACCTTTGATGAGCTCGTGCAGGTGACCCAGGTACGTACCAGTAATGATCTGGAGATTGATAATCTTAATCTCGAAACCGAAACAAATCATGTACTTCATCTTCTCGAGCCTGAAATACGTTCGGCCAGGGCAGAAATCAAAACAGATTTTCCTGAACGGAAAAGCCTGTGCTATCCCCGAAAATACCTCCAGAGCATCATCCAAAACCTGGTTAGCAACTCTATCCGATTCCGTTCTCCCGATCGCTATCCGTATATACATATCCGATGGTTCGAAGAGAATGAGTGGATGAAATTGACCATAAAAGATAATGGTCTGGGCATCGACTTAAAACAACATGGTGAAAAATTGTTTAAATTGCATAAAACATTTCACCAGCATACCGATTCAAAAGGGTTCGGTTTATTTATCACAAAAAGCCAGGTAGAAGCCATGGGCGGAAAAATTATGGCTCAAAGCAGTCCGAATGAAGGAAGCACCTTCACCGTTTATCTTCAAAAACAAGATTATGCAGGCAGAAGTGAATAAAATAAACACCTTGTATCTCGTCGACGATGACAAAAGTTTTCAGTTTCTGGCACAGGAGATCATTGAGCCAACGAACCTCGTTGAGGAAATCAAAATCTTTTCAAATGGCCTGGAAGCATTGAATTTCCTGAAGTCAGTGAGCAAACCCGAAGAACTACCCGAGATCATATTACTCGACATCAACATGCCAGTGATGGATGGCTGGGAATTTCTGGCCGAATTTATGCCTTTGCAACCAAAGCTTGGAAAAAAGATTGCCATTTATATTGTCTCTTCTTCCATTTCTCCGGCTGATATGCAACGTGCCCGTGCAACAAGCCTGGTTACCGACTATATTATTAAACCGGTTAGCGAAAGCCAGTTTATAGAACTGGTAAGAAATCTGAAATCCAAATGAATAACGAAAGACTTATCTCCATAAGTGGATCCGCAGCACTGATCATTTACCTGTTTTTGTGGCGCTTCATATACCTGAAAATCCGGCACAAAATAAACACCCCCCTGGCATACAGCATCCTGGTAACATCCACACTTATATCGCTGATGCTTTATGCCTATTTGCTTTTCGAAATCTTTACTGCCTTTGTTCCCGGTATACTGGAAGCCATCTGCATGCTGGTAACTATTGCCTGTTTCTATTTGTCGGCACCGGCTATACTCACCACTATCATTATGGCATTGCTGCGGTTGTCCCGAAAAACAGACAATTCCTGAAATTGATTCCAGGCGGATGTAAAATTACGATGGGATTCTTATCTTTATTGATATGAATAAACAGCGTTTAGAAGCATTCAGTGATGGGGTTTTTGCCATTGCCATTACCCTGCTCATACTCGACATCCGGCTGCCGGAGGTAGAATACAATCAACTCAAAACAAGTTTGCCAAAAATAATTCCAAACCTGTTGTCGTATGCCATGTCCTTTATTGTAATTGGTCTCTACTGGATGTTTCATCACCAGTATACAGATCGTCTGAAACGCATCAACAGGCCCTTTATGTTTCTAAACCTGCTGAACCTACTCATCATTAGCTTCATGCCCTTTCCCACATCACTGCTTGGCAAATATTCCTTTACGACCATTCCTGTGCTCATCTATGGCTTTACCCTGATGATAGCCAATCTCACCGGCTTTCTCACGGTGTATTATGTAACCCGCCATGAAGATCTTTCGGATGGGCTCATTAATAAAGCCTATCTCCGAACCCAATATCCCATGTATATTGCCGTAAACAGTGTTTATCTGGTGGCTTTCGTCGTTGCCTTTTTTGCTCCGAAGATCAGCTTTGCCATGTATGCCGGTGTACTGGGCATGCTGATTATAAGAGCTCTCAAAAACAGGGATATCGCGGTATGCGAGCCGGCAAAACCAAAATACACTTCTGCAACATCATCGCAGCCTGTATGATAACACTTGAAACACCACGCCTTCTGCTCCGCCAGTTCCATATTGATGATGCGGAAGATATGTTCGACCTGAATAACGACCCGGATGTGATACGCTACACCGGCGATAAGGCATTTGCCAATATCACGGAAGCCACAACACTTCTCAGAAACTACGATCAATACGAAAAATACAAAAGCGGACGACTCACCGTTATTCTGAAAGACACACAGGAAATTATGGGTTGGTGCGGACTGAAATATCACCCCATAGAAAATGAAACAGACATCGGATACCGTTTTAAGAAAAAATTCTGGAATAAAGGCTATGCAACTGAATCGGCCATGGCATCACTCCATTATGGATTTGAAACCCTTCAGCTCCCCAGCATTGTGGGCCATGCCATGACCGATAATAAAGCCTCCATAAGGGTATTTGAAAAACTGGGGATGAACTTTGAAAAAGAAGATATCTGTATGGAACAACCCAGTGTATTTTACAGAATTACAAAAGCACAATGGCACCAAAAAAACCGAATATACCATGACAACCAAAGAAATTCTCAAACAGCTTGAATCACTTGGAAGTGAACAAACCAAAAAAATCCTGTTAAAGCATGGCGCCCGGGAACCTGTATATGGTGTGAAGGTGGAAGACATGAAGAAACTCGTGAAACAGGTAAAAGAAAACAAGAACAAAACAGCCATTGAGCTATTTCATACAGGCATCTATGATGCGGTTTACCTGGCAGGCCTTATCGGCGACGGCTCAGGCATGAGCAAAAAAGAATTACAGGACATGGCGAAGGCCTCCAAAGGTGGCTGGGGAAGTGAATATGCCATTCCGTGGCTGGCTACAGAAAGCCCATATACCCTGGAACTCGCTCTGGAATGGATCGATTCCAAAACAGAAACAATAGCTACCTGCGGATGGTGCACTCTATCGAGTATGGTGGCCTGTACCGAAGACGAAAAACTTGATACAGTCCTGCTGAAAAAACTATTGGCGCGTGTCGAAAAAGAAATTCATAAAGCGCCTAACCGTGTAAGGTATACGATGAATGGCTATTTGGTAGCATTGGGGTGTTTCGTAAAAGACCTGACCGACGATGTTATCGCTGCCTGCAAACGTATTGGCCCGGTGAGTGTGGATATGAACGGAACAGCCTGTAAAGTTCCTTTGGCTACGGATTATATTACTAAGCTTAAAGCAAAAAATGCCCTCGGTAAAAAACGTAAAAATATAAAATGCTGATAGCCATGAAAAGTATTGTAAGGCTTAATAACCTGCGCATAAAATCTCTTTTGATGTTGACGCTGCTGGCCGCAGTTTCCGGGTTTTCGCAAAAAGTAGCGAAAACCAGTCACGGCGAAATTTTTCTGATTTATCCGGATGGTACATGGAAAAATGTAACGGCCGATTCTGCTGCGAAACCACTTCACTTTTCAGCGATCAGTGCAACACACACTAAAACAGACATTATTAAGCACACGTATTACACCATTGGATTTGACCCAAAATCGAAAATTCCGGAATGGACCTATTACCACCTCACACGGCAGGAAGTAGACAGTGCCGTTCTTGACAGAAAAGGCGATTTTGTAACGGATCCAAAATATAATCATGACCAGGCGATCGACAATGATTATGCAGGTTCGAAATACGACAAAGGCCACATGGTACCTTGCGAAGACATGTCGTTTAATGAACAGGCCATGAAAGAAACATTTTATTACAGCAACTGCGTCCCACAGACTTCGAAACTGAATCGCGGGCAATGGAAAAATGCGGAACAGCTTGTACGCAACTGGGCTGTAGACAACGGTTCTGTCGACGTATTCTCAGGGCCTGTGCTGGAGCCCGGGCTGCAAGGGCTTGGCAAAACCGGCGTGCTGATTCCGAAATATTGTTATAAAATTGTACTGGATTATACAGAGCCCGTTATCAAGGCCATTGCATTCGTCATGCCCAACCAGGACGAATCACTCCTCGACGTAAAAACATATACCTGCACCATTGATCATGTAGAAGCGTTGACAGGTATCGACTTTTTTCCTGAACTGCCGGATGCTGCTGAAAAGGAACTCGAGTCGCATGCCGACGTTTCACTCTGGAACTGGGACATCCACCGGAAAGACATACCTGCCTCGACTGAAACACCTCAAGTCACCACTCCTCCACAGGAAACAAACACCACACCTGTAAGTGTGCAATGCAGTGCAAAAACCAGTAAAGGTGAGCGTTGCAAACACATGACCACATCACCCAATGGAAAGTGCAAACAACACGGTGGGAATTAAACACTTCAAAAACCACGTTGTTTCGGCGATTTATTTTTGCATTTATTTCTTTGATCCGTTTTAATTTTTGCAATAAACAACAATTTTGAATGAGTTATTTGCAAAAAACGCAAATAACATGGCCGATCCCGGACTCCATTAAACCTTATTTGTAATTTCCCCAATCCCGAAAACACATCCTGCGAAAACCCGTTTCATGGCCCACTCTGCGGCCTGTAGTTTTGCAACATAAACTTTAAATGAATCGATTATGAAAAAATGTATGATCATACTGGCGGGGATGTTTTTCCTGAATGGGATCACGGCCCAGAATAATAAAAAAATTGCCACTGTACTGAACATGGATTCCAAGAACATGAATTATGGCGATGAGCAGATGGGAAACCTCCTGCGCATTGAACTGGAAAAACTCGACACCTTCCAGGTTGTGGATCGTTATGATCTGAGCTACTTTATGGAGAAAAAAGTAAAACAACAATACGATGAATTATATAAAGACATGTTTGCCGGTAAGCCCCAGAAGGCCGACAGTTGTTACCGCAGGCTCTACAATGAAACCCAGGCAAGGTTCGACAACTGTTTCAGTAAACAGTGTCTTGTGGAAGTAGGCAAAGCATTCAATTCAGACAAAGTTGTTACGGGAACCGCAGAACGGTTTGGCGACATCATTATCCTGACATTAAAACTGATTGATGTAAAATCCGAGAGCATTGAAAAAACACAGGTCAACGAGTACCTGAATGTGCAGGACGAAGTCCCTCTGATGATCCGTATGTCGCTGCTGCAATTGTTGCACAAATCGTATGATCCTGAATTACTCAAAACAATCAGTAAACGCAATAATTATGAGAGTGCGATAAACAACAATAATAAAATGAGTGTAAACCTCAATGGTCCTCGCAGTGGTTTTACCCTGTTTACCGGCGAAACAGCCAGGATCATCCAATCACCCAAAGAACAGGGAGGATTTAATGCATACCCTGGTATGTTTCAGTTTGGCTACCAGTTCGAAAAACAGTACCTGAATGAAGGTTCTTGCCAGGCGCTCTTTGAATTTATTCCGACCATCACGGGCTTCAACGAAAATATTTTCATTCCATCGCTCACCATCATGAACGGATTCCGTGAAAATAAATATGGCTGGGAGATTGCCTTCGGTCCCACATTTGCGGGCATTACAAAAGCCGATGGTTATTACGATGCCAACGGTAACTGGCAGCTTGCGAAAAAATGGAATGAAAACACCCTGGGCAAAAATCCTTACACCATTACCAACCGGCTGGATAGCCGGGGTGATCTTCAGTTGAACGCCGCATTTATACTGGCTGTGGGCAAGACCTTCAAATCGGGTAGGCTCAATATTCCCGTGAATTTTTATTGGGTGCCTGGCAAAGACGGTTCGCGCTATGGCGTATCGGTCGGATTCAATGCCAAAAAGAAAAAATAATTTTTATCCCTTCACTCAAAACCAGCGGGCCGGGTAACTCCGGCTTTTGCTGATATTATTCACCAGCAGTGCCACCACAAACAAAATAAGAACTCCGCTTAATACCGGGCTCAGCACATACATGTAGCCAAGTGCTTTTATTTTTTCACTGCCTATATTGGCAATCAGGGCTGTGGCGCCTCCCGGTGGATGAAGGGTTTTGGTGATCTGCATCAACACGATCGACAGAGACACGGCGAGAGCTGAAGACAACCAGACCTCTCCGGGAATAAGCTTATGAACAGTAACACCCACGAGGGCACAAACCAGATGTCCGCCAATAAGATTGCGGGGTTGCGCCAGCGGGCTGTTTACAATGCCATAAATCAGCACCGAAGAAGCGCCAAAGGAACCTATGAGAAAAACCGTATCGTGCATGGTCAGATAATCACTGTGAATAAAACCGATAAGACCAATACCCAAAAAGGCGCCAATGAACGTGAGTATATGTTCCTTGGTATCGATAAGCGTTTCGCGATAAAGCACATACTTCACCTTGCGGTACTGTCGTTTAATAGAATTTGTCGGCATGATAATTTCGCTGTAATTTTATCCGGCTAAATTACAAATCGGCCCCCAGCTTGAGAAAAATATATGCTATACCCGGCCTCGGCACCGATGAACGTTTATACCGCTTTATTCACGTCGCCAACACAGAACTTGTTGTTTTACAATGGCCCGAACCACCAGATAACATAAGTCTGGAGGAGTATGCCCGACTTTTCATTCCGCAGATTAACCAGCAGGAGCCTTATTATTTATTGGGTGTTTCGTTTGGCGGGATGATCTGTTCTGAATTATCAAAAATCCTGCATCCCCAAAAAACCATCCTGATCTCAAGCAGTAAATGCCGGTCCGAGCTTCCCCGTTTCCTTCGTTTCTTCAGCCATGTTGCTATCCATCGCCTGATCCCTGAATCCGAACATCGTCGTATGGCCCGCATGGGGCGTTGGTTTCTGGGCTTTCAAAAAAACTATATGCACGAGTTTATGTCGATGATCCATAAAATGCCACCGAATTATTTCCGGAACTGCATTGATTGCATTGTAAAATGGAAAAGCACGGACTACAACAAAAATATTGTTCACATTCATGGTGATGCCGATCGTTTATTGCTCTACAAATGCGTGAAGGCCAATTACACCATAAAAGGCGGAACCCACGCCATGGTCATAAACAGGGCCATGGAAATAAATCATATCCTTGAAAAGGAATTAAACGGTTGATGCAGCCTCAAACTGAGCAGGAATCTGGTCCAGCACTTCCAGAATTTCGGGAAGGGTATTTAATGTCACAAGCCTGGTACGGGTATCCTTGAAATTCGGAATCCCTTTGAAATAATTTGTGTAGTGAGGCCGCATTTCGAGCAAGCCCAGCTTCGGCCCCTTCCACTCTACTGATTTCAGTAAATGCGTGCGACAAACTTCGACACGGTTTGCCAGCAACGGTTTCGGCAGGTGTGTGCCGGTTTTAAAATAATGCTTGATTTCGTTGAAAATCCAGGGGTAGCCTATCGCCGCCCGGCCGATCATGATTCCATCCACACCATAGCGGTTTCTGTACTCCAGGGCTTTTTCAGGACTATCGATATCACCGTTTCCGAAAATCGGAATGTGCAGGCGGGGATTATTTTTCACACGGGCTATATGGCTCCAGTCTGCAGAACCTTTATACATCTGCGCCCGGGTGCGGCCATGAATCGTCAGTGCCCTGATACCGACATCCTGCAGACGTTCTGCCACTTCCATGATATTGATGCTGCTCTCATCCCAACCCAAACGTGTTTTTACGGTTACCGGCAGGTTCGTTGACTTTACAACGGCTTTGGTGAGACGCACCATCAGGTCAATATCTTTAAGAACACCGGCACCGGCGCCTTTGCATACAACCTTTTTCACGGGGCAGCCAAAATTAATATCAAGCAGATCAGGTTGTGTGGCATCCACAATTTTTGCAGAAAGTGCCATGGCCTCTTCATCACCTCCAAAAATCTGGATCCCGATAGGCCGCTCATAATCAAAGATGTCGAGTTTCTTACGGCTCTTGATGGCATCACGGATCAGGCCTTCGCTACTGATGAATTCGGTATACATCAGATCAGCGCCATACTGCTTACACACATAGCGGAAAGGCGGATCACTCACATCCTCCATCGGAGCAAGCAATAAAGGGAATTCACCCAGTTCGATATCGGCGATTTTTACCAAGGCCACAAAGTTACCAAAAAACGTTAAAAAGCCCACTGTTTTAAGGCTCTTTAACAAGCCCTGTTTCCGGAAATACGATGAATCCCTGATTTTTGACCTATGAATAAACTCACCATTATCGGCCTGTTTACACTTGCATCCTTTTATGGATTTGCACAAAACGACAACAATACCGGAAACGCGCCCGGCAATGTGTTTAATATAAATAATCCTGCCACAGCCATTCAAAGCCAGGTGAATGATAATACCCCAGTTAATACGGATTCGCCACAACAATTTGTGCAGGGAAATCTGAATAAAGTGGATGCCGACAATAACATGAATATTCCCCAGCAGCAACAGGCTCAGAATTTCAATTCAAATCCCGGAAATACCAATGATTCGAAAGACCTGTCGTTCAATATTCCTAAAATGTCTTTTGGCTCCGCTTCCGGTGGAAGTTCCTCAGGAAAAAGACACAGTTCTGATTTTTCGAAGAAGCTGAAAAAATTCAACCGGAAGATGTCTTACGTATTTTCAAAAAAAGGAAAGAGCTCATTTCGCGTCGACAATTGTTTTGCCTGGGCAAAATAATCAGCATACAGTCTTCCTGCTATAATTGCGCATACTCCCAGGCAGACCTGTAAAAGCCTTTGGTCTCGCAGTATTCGATAAAGGCCTTATAAAACGGATGATTGCCCACAGTGGCTGTATCCATGATCACCACAAGTTTTTTCTTCGCCCGTGTCAGCGCCACATTCATCCGGCGGATATCCGACAGGAAGCCGATTTCAGAAGAGGTATTGCTTCGCACCAGCGAGATATAAATCACATCCCTTTCTTCGCCCTGGAAACCATCGATCGTTTTTACAGCCACCGATGTCACCGGAAACTCCGTATAATCAATGCCTTTGGAAACATCAGCCAATAGGCCAATCTGCTCTTTGTAGGGCGAAATAATCCCAACCGAAATACGATGCACAGGATCCGTGTACCGGTAGTGTTCCAGCAAAAGCTGCAGATGCCGGAACAACAAATCCGCCTCTCCAGTGTTCGACAGGCTCAGTGTTTCGGGGTTCTGCACTTCGTCAAAGCTGCAGCCCGCTGTATCCAGTAATTCCACAGGCGTCGACAGAAGCGGATCATCACTTTCATTAACCAGCACACTATCCCTGACACTTACATCGGCTTCCAGGGCATTGCCGTAAAAGAATGCATTACTGAATTCCATAATGGCCTGGTGCATGCGGTATTGGCGTGTGAGCAGCGACGATATATTTTCAAACTCCATGCAGCGGTCGAGCATGGTTTTGTCGAGGCCTTCTTTTTTAGCCTGCAGGCTTTTTACAACTGGCGGCAACTGAAAATGATCACCACTCAGAATCAGGCGGTGGCATTTCAGCAAGGGGATCCAAACCATAGGCTCCAGGGCCTGTGAAGCCTCATCAAAAAACAATGTGTGAAATGTTTTTTTCGCAAGCGCCCGATGTGTGGATGCAACCGGTGTACAACAAATAACCTCTGTGTTTTCAAACAGAGAGTCTACGATATAATCTTCCAGAAGCCGTGCTTCTTTGATACAGTTTTTTGCTTCGCTGTAATACGCTGCGCGCTGCGCGGCATCTTCCTTCCCGAAAACCCGCTTATACTTCGAAGCCATTCTGAAATATTCTTCGGCATTCCGGCGCAGCATCCGGATGTCTTTATAGTGTTCGTGATTCTGAATCTGCCCGTCGACCGAGGAGTTCTGGAGTTCCTCCGAAATCCGCGCCGGATGGCCAACACGAAGCACCCTTACGCCCTGCTCCATGAGTTTTTCGGTGAGCAGGTCAACCGCTGTATTTGTAGGCGCACATACCAATACCTGCTTCTCCGTTTGCAAAGCCAATCGTATGGCCTGTACCAGCGTCGTGGTTTTTCCGGTTCCCGGAGGGCCATGAATAACGGCTACATCTTCGGCACTGAGCACATGACGCACGGCACGGTTTTGCGAAAGATTTAAGCCCGGCACAAGCAATTGCTCATCCGGTTTTTCGAAGCCGGGTTTCTCTTCGCCTTCCAGTATCTCCCGCAACTCAGCCACACGGTTATTTCTGGCGCCAATAACAAGGTCCAGCGCTTTCTGCATTTCGGTATAACTGTTATCATCGAACTGGATGTTTATGCCCAGCTTTCCTTCATAACACCAGTCCGGAAGATCATCGGTATGCATGATGATCCGCATTTTATTTTTATTGACCTGTTTAATCGTGCCATTCAGTTCAAAAACTTCGTTGGGATTTTTATTTGAAAAGAGGGTCACATTCTTTCCGCTACTGAACTGGTGCGGTGTATCCTGCATGGATGTACGCTCTACTTCCAGCTGAATAAGCTCGCCATAGCCAAGCTCGTTGGATAAAACCTGGATAGGATACCAGGTAACACCATTGGCTTTGCGGGTTTCGATGTTTGCTTTCAGAAACTGTTCTTTATATTGATAAAAGTCTTCCTCCCGTTCAATGATCAGGAGTTCTTTCAGATGTTTTAAGCGGTCTGTATTATTCTTCATGTTATTTTTTTTCGCTCATCACTTCAAATAATACCGTCAGGCTTTCACCGGCATCATCTGTCAGGTTCAGGTAATGCTTGCCTTTCGTTGGATTTACTGCCAATTGATGTATATCTTTTGTTGTTCCGGCCAAAGCCCCGTCGAGGTGCCAGAAAATAGTCCGGCCGGGTTCGCGATGAGCAGCCTCAAAGATAGCCTTTCCCTGTTCGCCGTTCAACTCCGTGGGCACATAAATAAGTGTCCCCGATTTGGGATAAATCATTTCCATGTTGCGGCCGGCCTGGGGCGCGCAACCGGGCCTGAATGGCGGCAGAGCAACGTAGGTAGGATTTCTGCTCTTATAATAATATTCCTGCACGGGCGGTAGTACAAACCAGGGAACCGTGACCATATCGGCAGGCATCACGCAGGCATCTGTAACCTGGTATTGTTTTTTGGCATCGAGATGCACCCATTTGTGATATGAACACACGGCTGATTTTTCGCTCTGCTTTGGCACCCACTCATATTTTGTTTTCGGACAGATATCAGAAGGCCGGCAACCGCTGTTCTCACAGACTTTAATATGATTCAGATCGCTCACCGGCATTCTGAACCAATCGGTATATCGGGGTAGCTGTCCGAATACCGAAAACAAAACCGGGGCAGCTGTAGAAATACCGGTAAGCCCTGGGCGCCCTTCTCCATCGGCATTTCCAACCCACACGCCTACTACATAATCGGGAGTCACCCCGATAGCCCATCCATCGCGAAAACCGAAACTTGTCCCTGTTTTCCAGGCTACTTTCTGCGAACTGCCAAGCCGTTGCCAGCTGGCATCAATATCAGGGCGCGATACTTCTGCCATGGCTTCAAAGGTCAGCCAAACCGAACCTGCACGGATGAGTGCATCCTGTTGCTTTTTATTTTCTGCGCTCACATCATGCGCCATATAAACCGGTTTCTCCCAATCGCTGCTGCTGTATGTGCCACTTCTGTTGTATCGTGTTAATGTTCTGGCCATAGAACCATACGCCGAACACATATCCCAAAGCTTCCCCTCTGCTCCGCCGAGGATCAGCGAAAGTCCGTAATCATCGGCACTACGGTCGATCGTCGTCAGGCCCAGCTGTCTCAGCCGGTCCGCAAATTTCTCGATGCCGTATTGCTGTAGCATCTTCACTGCCGGAATATTCAGACTCCTTGAAAGGGCCCTTTTTGCGGGCACTGCCCCATCGTAGGTCAGGTCGTAATTCTGTGGCGTATACCCTGCTACCTGTGTAGGCACATCGGCTACCAGGGAGTTTGGCAAAATATCGCCGTCATTAAGCATAAAACCATAGAGGTAAGGTTTCAGCAAACTGCCCGTACTGCGCGGTGCAGCGATCACATCTACATCTTCGCCATGCGGTTCTTTATCTTTCAGCGGTGTGTTTCCTATATACGAAACCACTTCATTTTTCTTCACATCCAGGACCAGCACGGCCATGTTATGAATCTCATTATTTTTGAGAGCCAGCGAACTTCGTTTTACAATTTCCAATAAACGATCCTGCAGATCTCCGTCAATACTGGTGCTGTATATACGGCCACGCCCGCCTTCCGCCACGCAGCGGTTCAACAGGTGCCGCGCCTTGTTAGGTAATGGAAAAGGTTTTTGTGGTAAGGGTTCCTGCAAGGCCAGCTGAAGGTCTTCGGTGCTGATACGCTTATTGGCATATAGTTTCCAGAGGAGCCTGTTGCGTTTTTCAAGCAGTTTCTCCTGGTTCTTACCGGGGTAAATGAGAGAGGGTGCATTGGGAAGAACCGCCAGGGTAGCGCATTCAGCCCACGATAGTTTGTCGGACGTGCGACCGAAATAACGCCAGGAAGCTGCATCAATCCCTACAACGTTGCTACCGAAAGGTGCATGCGCTGCATACAGGTTAAGGATGTCGTTTTTGCTGTGACTCAACTCGATGCGGAGGGCCATGATCATTTCCAGAATTTTTTCTGAATACTCCCGTGGTTTGTTTTTCCGGATGAGCCTGATGAGTTGCATGGTAATGGTACTACCACCGCTCACAACCTTGCCCGCTTTCTGATTCTGGCGAAAGGCCCGCCAGATCGATGCCGGATTAATACCCTGGTGCGCATAAAAATACTGGTCTTCGAAAAGCACCACGCATTCCCTGAACTTTGGATTCAATGTCATTCCCTGGGGGAAGCGCCATTGCCCGTCTTCAGAGATTTCGGCAGACAGCAGGTTGCCCTCGCGGTCTTTTAACAAGGTAGAATAACTATCACTGAAAAGCGGATCGGGAAGGCAACACAAAAACCATAAGCCTAAAGCAAAAATAAGGGTACTGTATATAATTCTTTTTATGGTAAAGAATCGCCTGATCACTTTGGTTGGTTTTGTGCAGCGCGGAGCTCAGCCCTCAGCTGGCTGGAAGTCTTGGTACTTCCATCATGGCTCCAGCCCGGCGGTCCAAACACATACATAAATTTGTCGCGGATCGAATTCCCTTTTTTCAGGTCCTTTCCGATGGATATCCACTCATGAAAAACCATGATAAAAGGATTGTATGTTTCAATGTTTTTGGTAAGCCCGTAACGCACCTCCTCTTCTTCTGCCTGAAAAGTTCCGAAAAGTTTATCCCAGATAATAAGCACCATGCCCATATTTTTATCGAGGTATTTTATATTGCTCGCGTGATGCACACGGTGATGCGAAGGTGTTGAAAGAAACCATTCCAGGGGCCCCAGTTTACCGATTGTTTTGGTGTGAATGAGGATACCGTATATCTGTGTAGCTGCATACATAAACAGGATATCCAGTGGCTCAAAGCCCACAAGTGCCAATGGAATGAAATAAATGAAACGGTAGAGCGGCTGAAAAACCGACGAACGGAACCCCACAGTGAGATTGAACTCCTCGGAAGAATGATGTGTGACATGTACGGCCCAGAAAAAACGGCAATAATGATCGACACGATGCAGCCAGTAAAACATAAAATCCTGTCCTATCAGCAATGCAAACCAATACACAAAAGGATGAAGACTTTTATCGATGGTTGCAAAACGGTATTGGAAGAAAAAGCCCAGTACTGCCAGGCACATAACACGTACCAATATATCGAGCCCGAAATTAAGCGCACTCAAATATATATTGGATAATATACCTTTTGTAGAATAATACTTCTTATGGTGCACATAGCTCCATATCAGTTCAGTACCGATTACCAGGACATAAACAGGTGTGGTAATCTTTAAAAGCAGTTCTTCGCGAAAAATTTCCATAATGATAAGGACATCAATCTTTCAGCAAAGATAAATATCCTTTTTCAGTCTTGGTTGTATCTTTTATATCTGTATAATCAACCAGGTAGAAATAAGTTCCCGAAGGCACAGATGCCCCGGACTTGGTTTTCCCGTCCCAGTAGCCATTGATTCCATCCCATTCGTACATTTTCAGCCCCCAGCGATCATAAATGGCACAATGCAGGGTTTTAATACCGTTAGACGTGATTTTAAAGAAGTCGTTTACATTATCGGAGTTTGGCGTAAATACGTTTGGAATCAGGATCGTGGCCTCATTGATAACCCTGACACACTTTACCACCGTATCGGTACAACCGGCACCCGACAATGCCACCAGCTGAATACAGCAATTACCGGTATCGGCAGGCGTAATCAGCGGATTGGTTTGTGTGCTTGTACCGCTGCAGAATTGCCATGCATAAGTAGCGGCATTTGCGCTGGTGTTATTTACCTGAATCGAAGACCCAATCGTCACCACATCGCCCCCCGGCATATTAAAGGATGCTGTAGGATTTGCAAACACAGTGATCGGGATATTCAGCGTATCGGTACTTGTGCAACCGTTTGTACCTGTGCAAACCGCATAGGCGCTGTAAGTTCCGGCTGTCGGATAGCAATGGTTCAGTGCGGCTCCGGTGGCTCCATCGCCATAATGGATATTGATGACCGAAAATGCTGAACTGTTGGAGACAGTAAAGTTTGCACAAAGTGTGCTACAACCGCTGTTTACATCCGAAGTGAGAGATACCGAAGCCGGTGTTACAACCATTACCTGTATGGTATTAGTCACCTGGCATCCGCCATTATCCCCGGTTACCGAATAAGAGGTCGTTGATGCAGGCGTTACAGTAATAACAGACGTATTCTGTCCGCCCGGCAACCACTGGTAATTTGTAGCTCCTGTGGCAGTAAGCGTTGCGCTCTGACCAGCGCATACACTGGTCGCTGAAGCCGTGAGTGTTAAGGATGGCAGAGGCGTTACCGTTACTGTAGGATTCATTACTGCTGTACATCCGTTGCTCTGGCCGGTTACCGTATATACGGTGGTTGACGGCGGTGTGACAGAAACGGTATTTGTATTGGCACCTGTAGACCATGTGTATGTAGTAGCACCGGATGCTGTAAGCGTGGCCGTTTGGCCAATGCATATCGCAGCAGGGTTCACTGTTAAAACAGGTACTGCATTTACAAGCACCTGTGTGGTGGCGCTTGCCGCACAGCTTCCGCTGCTTCCTGTAACACTATATACCGAAGTAGAAGCAGGTGATACGGCTATAGAAGACGTTGTTGCACCACCGGGAGTCCAGGTGTAACCGGATGCACCGGAAACCGTAAGTGTTGCCGACTGACCGGTACAAATGGTGGCTGAGTTTACAGAAAGAACCAAAGCCGAAACAACCGATATGTTTCCGGTGGCCTGGGCCGTACATGTGCCGTTGGCTCCAAGTACAGTATACGTGGATGATGCTGCAGGGCTATCGGTATATGTAGCTCCGGCAATTGAGCCCGGAGTCCATGTATAGGCTGTAGCACCTGAGGCCGTCAGTGTTCCCGTTCCGCCCGCACAAATGGTAGCAGAAGCTACCGAAACCGTTGGCGTCTGTGTTACAGAAACGGTGGTTGTTGATACACCTGTACAAAATGCTGTGGCGCCTGTCACCGTATAAACAGATGTTGTTGCAGGGCTTACTGAAATTGTATTGGTTGTTTGCCCGCCCGGCGACCAGGTATAGTTTGTGGCCCCCGAAACAGTAAGCGTTGCGTTATCACCTGAACAGATCGCTGCTGATGTAACGGTTAATGTTGGCGGCGAACTGATGGTAACTGTAGATGTTGAACTGCCTGTGCAGGTTCCTACTGTACCGGTTACTGTATAAATGCTGGTTGAAGCCGGTGTTACGGCCACAGACGAAGCCGCTGTTCCCATGGGCGCCCAGGTATACGTTGTAGCGCCGGATGCTGTGAGGGTCGCGGTTTGTCCGGCACACACCGTTGGTGAATTGACTGTAATGGAGATACCCGATCCTACTACCATGCTCGCTGTGGCAAGTGCCGTACAGGTTCCGTTAGCTCCAAGTACCGTGTAAGTTGATGTGGATCCCGGATTTGCCGTGTACGTTGTTCCTGTTGAAGAGCCCGGCGACCATGTGTATGATGTGGCACCGGATGCCGTTAATGTACCGGTACCGCCCGGGCAAATGGTTACAGATGCAACCGATACAGTCGGGGTCTGGGTAACAGTTACACTGGTTGTAACAGTATTGGAACAGAACGCTGTCGCCCCTGTCACGGTGTAGTTTGTGGTAGTGGCCGGTGTAACAACCACACTGGCGGTTGTTTGCCCGCCTGGTGTCCATGTATAATTCGTTGCGCCCGATACGTTCAAAGTAGCACTGCTTCCCGAACAAACAGAAGCTGATGTCACCGTGAGTGTAGGAGGTGTACTGATGGTAACGGTCGATGTACCGCTGCCTGTACATGATCCGTTTGTACCATTCACAGTATAGGTTGTTGTAACACCCGGGTTTACAGCCACGGTAGACGCATTGGTTCCCATAGGCAACCACGTATACGTCGTAGCTCCGGATGCTGTCAGTGTAGCACTCTGGCCTGCACAAATCGTTGGTGAGTTAACGGTAATGGAAATACTGGAGCCTACTGTAACACTGGCCGTAGCCTGTGTTGTACAGCTACCATTGGCACCGGTTACAGTATAGGTTGAATTAGATGCAGGAGCAGTAGTATACGTTGATCCCGCAACACCACCCGGCGACCAGGTATAGTTTGTAGCCCCACTCGCCGTGAGCGTGGCTGTTTGTCCCGGGCAGATTGTAACAGATGCCACACTTACGGTTGGTGTGGTAGTCACTGTAACAGTTGTTGTGGCAGTTGATGAACAGGAGCCTGTAGCGCCGGTTACAGTATAGTTTGTTGATACAGTTGGACTCAGGGATACAGAAGCTGTTGTTTGTCCGCCAGGTGACCAGGTGTAGTTTGTAGCTCCGCTGGCTGTAAGTGTAGCAGTATTGCCTGAACAGATCGAGGCATTGGTAACCGTAAGGCTTGGTAAAGCATTAACCGTTACCGTGCTTACCTTAACCGAAGAACAGGTTCCGTTGCTCCCGGTGACTGTGTAATTGGCTGAAGCTCCCGGGGTAATAACAACACTTGAGGTTGTTTGTCCGCCCGGAGTCCAGGTATAGGCTGTTGCGCCTGATGCTGTCAGTGTAGTGGTTTGTCCGGCACAAAGAGTGGGCGAATTCACGGTAAGCGTTACACCAGGTGCAACGGTAACCGAACCGTTAGCCTGCGCTGTACAGGTGCCGGTAGCTCCAAGCACCGTATAATTGGCTGAGGACGCCGGTGAAACAGTAAATGTAGATCCTGTGGATCCGCCCGGTGACCAGGTATAGTTGGTGGCCCCGGATGCTGTCAGGGTGGTTGTCTGGCCCGGACATATCGTAGCCGAACTTGCCGTAACAGTAGGGGTTGTAACCACATTTACGGTAGCTGTTGTAGAATTTGTACAGGTACCATTGGCCCCGGTTATTGTATAGGTAGTTGTTACTGTTGGCGAAACAGCCACTGTAGCCGTTGTTTGTCCGCCCGGTGCCCAGGTATAATTGGCAGCTCCTGTGGCTGTTAACGTGGTGGTGCTTCCGATACAGATGGTTGAGCTTGCCACTGCAACGGTAGGTTGCGGCAATACGGTAACCGTTGTGGTCTTGGTCCCTGTGCAGGAGCCCGCAGAGCCAGATACGGTATAAACCGTTGTGGAAGCAGGGGTTACGGAAATAGATCCTGTATTGGCTCCACCCGGACTCCAGGTAAATGTAGTAATACCGGTAGCGGTGAGGGTTGTGGTTTGGCCGGCGCAAATCGTGGGTGAGTTAATGGAGATACTGGCACCCGTTCCAACAGTAATAACGATTGGCAAACGGAATGTTCCGGGACAGGAACCGGCATAAACGGTGTATGTACCCGCTGCTGTATAGGTTGGCGTCGTGTATGTGTTTCCGCTGGCGATAATGGCTCCGCCGGTAGCTGTGTTATACCAGTCGATGGTAGCAGCCGTATTGGTTGATGCGGCTGTCAGTGTGGTTGACTGGCCGGTACAAAGTGTCTGGCTGGCCGATGTCGTTAATGAATAAACAGTTGTTGTTTTAATCTGATTCTTAAGTCCTACATCACCGGAGCTTGCGCCGTTCGGCGGAAATGCAGAGGAAAATGCCGTGGCGTTGGTTGTGCCGTTTGTACCACCATTTACACTCTGGGTAAATGCACTTCCGTTAGAGGCAATATATCCACCACCACCACCACCACCGGGGCCCTGCCCTTCGCTGGTTGTAGCGCCGGTTATAACCTGGTTACCGCCATTGCCGCCATTGGCAAGGGCTGTGATCGCCGAAACGGTTCCTAAACTTTCAAGAACAATGGTTCCACCACCACCGGCTCCACCGGCTCCATCAATACCCTGTGTCGGATTCGAAATATTAAAAGATCCAAACGCATTACCGCCATTATTTCCATTGGCTGTGATCGTACCTGTTCCGGAAACTGTTCCATAATTGAGCAGGTAAATAATCCCGCCACCGTTTCCACCTGAGCAGGCCCCGGAACCGTTAGATTGGCCGGAGGTCATGTGGCCGGAGCCACCGCCGCCGCCCATAAATATTTTTCCGGAAGAATAATCCATTGGATGGCCGCCAAAACCTCCGTAATTCGGACGTTTGTAGCTACCCCATTGGGCCATATTCGGCCCTATTGTATTCGGGCTAACCGATGTTGTTGTTGATGTGCCGTAACCACCTTTTCCTCCGCCACTGGATACGACAGATGCACGTCCGGGCCACTCCAGGTTAAAGGCTGTTGCATAAGCCGTATTACAAATGCCATAACCATTCCATCCACTGATATTACCGGCGTTGGCACCACCGCCACCACCACAGTTATTGGCATTACCACCGCCACCGCCATTAGCCGGTGCACCTTTACATTGCTTGCCAAGGGTATCGATTGCAAGCGCGTTGTTTAAACGGTCGCTTCCGATTCCTTCTCCTTTTTCTGCCCCGTCATTCGGGTTTTTGGTTGCAAAGTTTCCGTTACCTGTACCCCCATTCCCAACAGCTACACCCCCCCGGAAACCGAGCCCGTTGGCATTGATCGTACCTCCTGAATTTACCACGGTATTACCATCGACCTCAGCACTAAGAATACCACCTATTGTACCATTCCAGGTATCGGTTGTAAGTACACCTCCACTATTAACGGTAAGACTGTTATAGCGTGGAACACGTACTACCTCTACTTTTCCGGCAGCGCTGTATGAATATTTCAAACCGCATACCAACTCAATTTGTGTAGAAGATATCACCGATTTTACTTCGGCAAACTCGTAATTGCCGCAGCTTCCATAAGAATAAATATTACCGTATGTACTGTCCGGAGCCCATACAGGAACAGGACTGAGTTTCATGAGTGCGCCCTGCATCTGGATTACCATAACGAGATCGCCCGCCGCCAGGTTTCCGGAGAATCTGGCATTTGCGTTCAGCGAACTGGCTGCCACAGTAATCGTATTGGTACCGGCAGCGGCGTCTGCTGTTAATGATGTAAATTCATTGATTTTGGTATTGGCGGCACTAACCACTTTAGCACCATCTTTTCCTTTTTGGGCGAAGGTCTGAAACCCAAAAGCTATGCAAATAAACAGGATGTATAATCTGGTTGTCATGATCGTTTATTTTTTTCACCTCGATACTTCGGGAGGCTACCAAATATAAACAAATTCAATCCATTATTTAATTTCATTGAGTAAAACACCTATGTACTCTGAGTAATTCCAGGGCTCGTTCTGATACAGACATCCATCAAAACTGAAGATGAATTTTAAATTCAGGATGGAAAACAGCGCCAATATTACCAATGACCACTTCAGTTTTTGGCGTGAGAACCAGCAAACCGGAATGAAGAGCAAAGGCACAATATCGTTTATGGCGCGGTGACCAAAACCACATCCGAGTGAAGTGCTCCACCAACTGCTGTATATAAGTATATATACGCAAATGCCTACAAAAACAGGTACCCGCAGTGCATGACGCTGGCCTGCATACAATACCAGGATGAACAATAAAGCCGGGTAATAAATGAAGAGACCATTATTTGAGGAAAACAGTAATTCTAACAGGTGCTGCCCGGAAAATGAGGTGAATCCTTCATTTTTGTAGGGCTGTACAAACATATTTCCAAAAGCATAACGATAATATAACAGTTGCGGCAAAACGATAAGCACACCGGAAATCAATGCCATCAGGAACCAGCGTGTTTTCATCCATTGCCTGATAGCAGCCTGTGTTTCTTTGGGCAATACAAAAATTGAAAAAGGAAGAAAGACCAGGACAAAAACCGCATCAATGGGCCGTATGATGACATAGAGAGCTGCCCATAAAAGCATAAAGAAAAGATGACGTGCATGTCGTGTACCAAGCCATGTATCTGCCTGGTATATAATGGCTGCAAGCACACAAAATGAATAGATGTGTGACATGCCTCCCTCGAAAATACCGTAATAAAAAATACCGGTACAGCAGATCATAAAGGCCAGCAGAAGCGCAGACACAGATAATGACAGACGCCGGCTGAAAAACAGAAACATAAAATACATGCCAAGCGTGAGGTAAAAGCAGCCGGCTATATCAACCGACCGGAGATAGGGTTCGGAGTAGCCTGTTTTATCGGCAGCAAAGGCATGTGCCGTAAACCAGAAAGGACTTTGCAGAAGTGCCACACCATAGGGATATTTGGTTATGATGGTTTGCCGCGTCGTATCAAAATAAAATCCGTTGCCTGTGAGTGAGTCTGCATGGGCTAAGAAGCGTGATGCATCGAGTTTATAGATAAAGGTTGCCGGGAGATAAACATTATATCCTGCTTTATCGGCCCAGAGCTCTGCATGGTAGGTAAAAGGTTTTGCATGACTGTGGCGGTTTAACGACAAAAACACAAAAAGGCCGAATAGGATCAGGAAGACCAATCGTATTTTGAGTTTGGAAGGCATGCTTTGGAAAATTACACATAAAAAAAATCCCCTCAAATGCTTGAGAGGATTTTTAAGCAACTTAAAGTTTAACCCTTAATTATAACCCTTACAGCTGCCGTATTTTTAGTTGAGCTTGAACGGAGGAATTTTTCCTTCTTTCATCAACTGAACACTTTTTTTCTTATGGTCTTCAAAGCTACCAAATGCCAGGGCATCCAGCATCTCTTCGCGTGTCATATTTGGATTACCAAATTGTTTACGAATATCGTTTGAGCAACGGTCCACGTATTTTTCAAATTTTGATGGCGCCCAAAGGTATTCCTTCTTCACGGTTTCTTTCTCAAGCTTGAACTCCTCAGGCAAGCCACCTTCGATTTTTGATTTGATCTCCAATCCCTCGTACGACTTCGGCAATTGGCGGTTATCAAATAAAAATGGTTTTGAAATCATGATCACATGTTTCTTACGTTTTGGGTCGATCATGGACAGGCCCTCAATACGCAGACCTTTTTTCTTAAGTCCACCATATTTACTTTCAAAACTCTTTAGTATCTCGAACATGGCTATTAGAATTTATTAACAAAGTTCGGAATTAAATTGTTAATAAAGTAGCTTTTTAGACGAACCCGTCCTTTTATCGTCCAAAATTTTGTTGAAAATCAGTTCATTACCGGTTAAAAACCGGTTGATGGACGGAGGAAAGCAATTTCAAATTGCTGAAAATCAAGACCTTAATAATTAAAACCAGCCCTGTTAGAACTATTTAGTACACTTTACCAAATTATTATCTATAAGTAAAAGATAGTTTTTGTTATCGTTAAACAGGTCGTACGACATCACATGGCGGGAACATCCGGATAAAGACCGGATCCGCTTTCCATCAGCCAGGAGTACATCCACTTTATTACCCGCCCGGTCGAATGCCAGCACCTGTTTCCCTCCCGCAGCCTCAACCTGGCAAAGCACCTGGTCGTATACCGCTGAACTGCTGAAACCCTCTCCCAGTTTAGACCCGAACAGATCATATATATAAATACCTCCTTCGCCGTAGAGCACCAGGTCAACCTGTTTATCTTCATTCACGGCGAAATACGACGCATTGAAATCATGTATGTCGTTATCCAGTTTGATGATCTCTTTTTTATCCTCAAAATTGATTTTGCAAAGACTGTTATCCTGATTATTGATGTATATAATGCGGGTTGACTGTATGCTCTTTCCGGCTTCAACATAAAAGGATTTGAGGTGCGCTGCCACCTTGTTGGTCAATCCGACGCGGCCATCGCCCTTACGACTGAATACATAGATCTTACCGGCTTCATCGGCTGTCACAAGGTAATCGCTGCCGGCTACTTTAATGTACTGCACCGGGAGGCTCACCACATCCTCTGTTCGTACCGGCACAAAACCCTCGGTCCTGATTCCGTACATAGAGTAGTTATAAATTTTGTGGTCGGCACACGATACAAACACGCGGTAGTCTTTATTCTGATCGTAATCAAAAAGACTAATGGCTCCCGTGATTTTTGCCGGTAAACGAACCGGGTATCCCTGCACATAGTTCCCATTGCGGTCGATCAGGTGCAGGTAATTATCGGTATTGAAAAAGATCTGAAATTTATTATTTCTGAAAATATCGACTGTGTAGATGGCAGACCTGATCGGCTCATTTATTCTTTTCTTCCATATCACGGAACCGGTAGCCGTGCATAAATACAGGCTTTGCTGTTCATCCTGGAAAACCAGTTCGTTTTCTCCTGTGCTGTGATTTTTAAAAGGATATACCGGTGTCTGGATAGTTGTATCGGCTTTAAGTGTCCACAGGTAAGATCCATTACTGTCAAAGGTTTCAGCCTGCCTGTATTGAATATTGATCCGCGTTACGAATTCGTTTTTGGCATTGGTCGCTGTGAGGCAGATGTGAGAAATCTGTTCTTGTTTTCGCCTAAAATCTTCCCATACGATCAATCCTTTCTGCTTATACACTTTCATCAGCGAAGGGTTTTCGTAGTATATAAAGTTACTTTGCTGCATCAGGTTCTGGCTGGCAAACTGCATGAATTCAGCGTTTGTAAACAACAGATCGCCGGCCAGGTAGGTATCGAGATAGTCCATGGCATCGGTTACGGATTCAAACACGAACAAATGATCGTCCATCACACACCAGACTTCGCCTTTTCCAAGCAACCTGTTAAAAACAGGCCTAACCTTCACCATCGGAACCATGCGTGGGTGTTTTAATACGCTGTCGCCAAGGATCTGCAACATAGCGTGGACCTGACTTGTATCGATCAGGCTGTACACCTTCATGTGTGCCAGTCGACTGTTATGATTGCTGTAATTCACACTGGTGATCTGCCCGCCCAGGTTAGCCGTAAATTCTTTTTCTATGTTATAAAGCGCACTATCGTTGAGTTGCTTCCATTGTTTTTCTGAAACCGGGTCAGCCTCTTCTTTCAGAAGCTGCGCGGTATTTTTGACAATGCTCACACTAAAGCTTACGGTTGCCTTTGGCAGCAGATCTATACAGTCTATGGAACCGGCAGGCTCATGATACAGGGTTTGCCAGGCCGAAGAAGCCAGGGGTTTCACATAACCGGTAAGGTTCATGGTATTGGGGGCGGTTTGTACATTGAACATGCTCTCCCCGTTTATGAGTTCGTGGTTGAACAGGGGTTGCTCATGGGTGAAGTATATATTAAAAAAATCGTCGTTATCGAGCACCTTCAGGGCATTATAGCTGCTGTCGACAGCCATGCTCTGCTTCGTTTCAATGGCTATGGCATCACTCAGCAGCGACACATCCGAACTGATCATGATAATTTCTTCATGCAATGTGATATACCAGTCCTGCCCCGGAGAAACAGGTGCCACATAGACTCCGGAAGTTACATTCTTTGCGGGTTTCAATTGCTTTGCAAGGTAATCAGAGATCATGGCTACATCGCCGCGTTCCTTAAGACCGAAGACGATGAGATTCCCTATGTTTTTGCCCCGTTTGTAAAAAGCATCGTACATCGCATTATCTTCCAGCAGCGGGCTTACATTATCGTCGAAACCCGGCAGCGACTCAAAATAATGAAGGGCGGCTTCTGTGGATTTAATGACGGTTGAGGAATCCAGAGCCTTCCAGATCAGGTTCTGGCGGGTCAGTTTATTGGATAGTTCTTTGAAGCTATTGGTTTGTATAACGCAAAAGGCGCCTGCGGGAAGATGTGCTACAGGATCGGACGTGGGTTTTTTATTATTCCTGATATGAATATATCCCCACACGCCGGCAACAACAGCCGCAGCGATAAACAGCCAGAAACCTATAAGCCGGAGTTTAGACAAAGCAGTATAAATGTAGGCCTATATACGGCTGACGAATATCAGCGAAGGGCTATTTTATTAATAAGGGATTGTGAATTGAATTGCTCAGAACTCCAGTTCCAGTTGTGACGGCAGGAGCTGAAAAGTCATGCGATGCAGTGGTGTGGGTCCGAACTCACGGATGGCATCCCGGTGTTTCTTTGTAGGATAGCCCATATTCTGCTCCCACAGGTAATGCGGATACATGACTGCAGCCTGCTTCATAAAATCATCACGGTATGTTTTGGCCAGGATGCTTGCAGCAGCAATACTCAGGTATTTACCATCCCCTTTGATGATGCAATGATGCGGAATATCTTTGTATTTTTTAAACCTGTTACCATCAATAAGCAATTGCTCCGGTCTCTGGGCCAGCTGATCGAGGGCGCGGTGCATGCCCAGGAATGAGGCATTCAGAATATTGATCTCATCGATTTCTGTATTCGATACTTCGGCCACAGCCCAGGCGATGGCATCTTTTTCAACAACCTCACGGAGATCGTAGCGTTGCTTCTCGCTTAGTTTTTTGCTGTCATCGAGGAGCTTATTCCTGTAATTCTTAGGCAATATAACAGCAGCCGCGAACACAGGGCCGGCCAGGCAGCCCCGCCCTGCTTCATCGCAGCCGGCTTCTGTTAAATGTTTATCGAGGTAGGATTTAAGCACCCGGCGCTTAGTTCAGTTTTTCGAGACAGGCCTTGATCGCGGCGAAATTTGGTTGCTCGCCCGCGTTCTCAAGTACTTCGGCCAGTTGCACAATGCCGTTTTTATCGATCACAAAGGCACTGCGTTTTGATACGCCATGCATGCCGAAACCGAATGTTTCATATAAAGACCCGTAATTGCGTGATGCTTCTTTATTGAAATCCGACAATAAGTCGAAGTTGTAGTTTTGCGACTCTTTGAATTTACCCAGTGTAAAGAGTGAATCAACCGATATACCCAGTACTACGGCATTGAGTGAATTATACATGGCGTAGTTATCGCGGATGGAGCACAGTTCTGCCGTGCACACGCTGGTAAAGGCCAGCGGGAAAAACAGAATCACTACGTTTTTACCTTTATAGTCGGAAAGTGCGATTTCTTTTTTTTCCGTATTGAATAATTTGAATTCAGGGGCTGTTTGTCCGATCTGTAGTGCCATGGTGTTTTTATGTTTGTTAACGGTTTTTTAATTAAACACCCAAAATAAATATGGGTTTAAACAAAGTTATGTTATAATTTTGTAGGCTCATTGTAAAACCATAAAAAAATATAAATATGCCATTAGTAGGAAAAAAAGCACCGTCGTTTAAAGCAGCAGCTGTCATTAACGGCGAAGAGATCGTTGAGAACTTTTCATTGGATCAGTATCTTGGTAAAAAATATGTTATTTTCTTTTTTTACCCGAAAGATTTCACATTTGTATGTCCAACCGAATTACACGCTTTCCAGGAAAAACTGGCTGAGTTTGAAAGCCGCGGTTGCGCTGTCGTAGCCTGCAGCACAGACACTGAACAAAGTCACTGGGGTTGGTTACAGGTAGACAAAAAGAATGGTGGTATTAAAGGTATCACCTACCCGATTGTTGCCGATACCACAAAAACCATTTCATTAAACTTCGATACACTTTCAGGTGATTACGATGTGGATGAAAACGGCAACCTGGTTGCTACAGGCCCTATGATCGCGTTCCGTGGTTTATTTCTGATCGACAAAGCCGGTATGGTTCGCCACGCCCTGATCAACGACCTGCCATTGGGCCGTAATGTAGATGAGGCTATCCGCGTTCTGGATGCTTTACAATTCAACGAAGAAAAAGGAGAGGTTTGCCCTGCCAACTGGAGCAAAGGTAAAGACGGTATGAAAGCCGATCATAAAGGTGTTGCTTCTTATTTAGCAGCACACTAAGCTATACTTTAAATCTGCGCAAAAGGCCCTGCATGTGCAGGGCCTTTTTTATTTGCCTTGTCATTACGGGCCTGTCGGTAAAACCCTAAATGAGTTGTCGCCACAGGATCGACATAATATCTATTGCTTGAACGCAGATGGCGCAGATCTTTATGATTTACGCAGATAAAAAACAATAGATTAAAGATGAGCAGACTCAGACAAACCACATCAGAGATTCAATGTTCAAACTGATCGAAATCCTTACTTAAAAGTTCGCGGATGGTTTTATCACTTTCGTATTCGATGGTTTTGCCTTTGGAGTAATCATTCACCGAACGATTGAATACATTTGTTTTCTTCATAACATAAAATTCGAACTTCCGTTTCAGAAATAATTTATCATAGGTCAGTGAATCTTTCGGATCGGTAAGTGGTACCTGGTAAGACGAGAGCAGGTTACGGCATTCATTGTAATACAGGTAAAACAAGGGTTTTTCTTTTTGCTGCTTGTCGTCGAAAAAAATCGGGGCAATACAAACGATCCGCTTATCGGCCTTTGCCCAGTGGGAGTCGAAGTACCAGTCTTCGCACACAATATAGCCCGAGAGACTGGCGCTGCTGATGTCTTCATCGCGCACCTTCTCCGTTTTGGTTTCGTTGCCCTCCGAATCGAAAACAGTCTCCGTAATGGTATCGTGTACCCTCATCATCGACAATACTTCTTTTTTGGGGATCAGGTTTGCCTGGGCTGAGCTGAAATTATCGGAGCGAAACGCATTGATCTTCCCGGTTTTAAGTCCGAATCTGAGAATTTCCCACAGATCGAACTGGCATGTTTTGGGTTGATTATAATTCATAAACTGATTTCCGGGGCTCTTCAGATCAATGATTCTCCAGATCCGTTGTGAGATCATGCCTTCGGGGCGAGTGAGCGTATCGAGCTTCTCAGGCTCGTTATAAAAGGTTTTATAGCAGGTCGCCGCTGTTTTAGCGTAAGATCCGGGTTTGTCGACACCGGGAATGTTCTGTGCCGTCAGACAAAATCCTAAACTGATAAATATGACTGCTGTTACATACTTCATGACGGGGCCTGAAACTAAATTTAAGGATTTCCTATTGATTTCAAAACCAGGCTTTTTAGCCAGAATTATGAGGTATAATGAGGAACTTTCCGAAAAATGACTATTTTTGTTGCTCTAAATTTTAAAATGATGATCGATTTATCAGGAATAATAGCTATTTCAGGCATGCCAGGCCTGTATAAAGTAGCTGCACAGGCTAAGAATGGTATTATTGTAGAAAGCCTGGCCGACAAGAAACGTTTTTCGGTGAGTGCTACCAGCAAGGTAAGCTCCCTCGATGATATCAGTATGTTTACAACCGGCGATGATAAACCCGTTGCTGAAATCATGAAAAACATTCATGACAAGGAAAAAGGTGGTGCTGCCATTGATTCAAAAGCCGATGACAAAGCCATTGTTGCTTATTTTGCCGAGATTTTACCTGAATACGACAAAGAGCGCGTTTATGTAAGTAACATGCGCAAACTGTTTAACTGGTACAATGCCCTGCAAAGCACTGGTAACCTGAAAATGAAAGAAGAACAGGCTTCTGCGGAAGAAACAGCCAAGCCAAAAGTAGCTGAAGAAAAAGCGAAAAAAACAGCGGCTAAAACAGCGAAACCAAAAGATACAGGTAAAGGTACCAAAACCAGTGCCGGTGTTAAAAAAACAGCTGGTGTTCGTAAAACAGGCACCGCTTAATATCACACGATTTTTTGTAACTTCAGATCGCCCCGAAAGGGCGATCTTTTTTATTTTATAACCCCTGAGAAACCGGCCACGATCACGGATGTGCATGTACCGGTTTCCAACAAACGAATACGACCTGCTATGAAACGACACTATCTTTCACCTGATTTTAAAATTACAAGCTGGGACACCCTGAAACCCCTTCTGGAAGAGCTTAAAAACCGCTCTATTCAAACAGCCGACGAACTCCTGCAATGGCTTAAAGACCACAGCGAGCTGGAAGCAGTGATCAGCGAAGATGGTGCATGGCGTTATATCCGCATGACCTGCGACACAAAAAATGAACAGCTGCAAAACGACTTCAATTTTTTTGTCACCGAAATAGAACCGCACCTGGCACCTTATGCCAATGAACTCAATAAAAAACTGGTAGACTCGCCGTTCATCAATGCACTGACCGATGAAGCTTACCGCGTATATATCCGTGGCGTGAAAAAGAACATCGAGCTTTTCCGCGAAAAAAATATTCCGCTGCAAACAGAGCTGCGCCAGAAAGAACAGGAGTTTGGCAGTATCTCTGCTGCACAGAGCATTAGGCATGAAGGTGAAGAAATGACTTTACAGAAAGCAGCTACATTTTTTAAAAATACCGATCGCTCCCTGCGCGAAACGATTTACAAAAAAATACAGGAGCGTCGCGGTGCCGATGAAAAGAGTCTGAATGAGCTGTATGATGAACTCATTAAGCTGCGAAACCAGATCGCTTTAAATACAGGCTTTAAAAACTACCGCGATTATAAGCATGAAGACCTGGGCCGCTTTGATTACAGCGTGCAGGATTGCTTCAATTTCCACGATGCCATACAGGCCCACATTGTGCCGCTGGTAAAGGCCAATGAACAGGAACGTAAAGATGCCCTCAGACTGGACTCATACCGTCCCTGGGACCGCGAAGTGGATGTTGACGGCAAAGCACCGCTGAAACCATTCACTAACGGTAAGGACCTTACCGACAAGACCATTGACTGTTTCAAAAAAGTGGATCCGTATTTTGCGGATTGCATCACTACCATGAACAGCATGAAACGCCTTGACCTGGAATCCAGGATTGGGAAGGCTCCCGGAGGGTACAACTACCCGCTGATGGAAACCGATGTGCCTTTTATTTTTATGAATGCCGTAGGCCTTCACCGCGATATGGTAACGATGGTGCACGAAGGCGGACATGCTGTGCACGCGTTTCTGGCGGCAGACCTGGAACTTACTGAATTTAAAAGCACCCCCAGTGAGGTAGCTGAACTTGCGAGTATGAGCATGGAGCTGATCAGCATGGAACATTGGGAGTCTTTTTTCCCGGATAAGGACGATCTGAAACGCGCCCGTAAAGAACAGCTTGATAAGGTGTTGCAGGGTCTGCCGTGGATTGCACAAATTGACAAATTTCAGCATTGGGTATATGAAAACCCCGGTCACTCGCACGAAGAACGCTACGCTTACTGGATGAAACTATGCCAGGAGTTTGGCACCGGCGTGGTCGATTATACCGGGCTTGAAAATAATCTGAAACGGAGCTGGCAGGTGCAACTTCACCTGTATGAAGTGCCATTCTACTATATTGAATATGGCATGGCCCAATTGGGTGCTATTGCTGTGTGGCGCAATTACAAGAAAAACCCGGCGAAAGGATTGGAGCAATACAAAGCTGCCCTGAAGTTAGGCTATACGCGAACCATACCTGAGATTTATAAAGCAGCGGGTATCGAATTCAATTTTTCACCGGCTTATGTAAAAGAGCTGGCTGATTTTGTGAAAGCAGAATATGAGGCGTTGAAATAAAATTCCGGAAACTGTATGGTTATTTCACCGAATTCATCAGCAGTTCGATTTCTGCAATGCTGCGGGGTAATTTCGCACTGAGCACTTCGGGTTCGCCGGTGGTAATAAGTACATCGTCTTCGATGCGTACACCGATGTTCCACCATTTTTTATCGCAGGGCGATCCCGGCGGGATATAGATTCCAGGTTCAACGGTGATCACAGAATTAGGTTTAAGCTCGCCGTAGGTGCCGGCATCATGCACATCGAGTCCGAGGTAATGTGATGTGCCATGAAAAAAGTAGAGCTGATAGTCATCTGCATTTTTAATAATGCCCAGGTCGACCAAACCCTTCTTAATAACAGCCGATGTAGCTTCGTGTGTGGATCTGAATTTGTTGCCGGCCTTACAGGCCTTGATTCCCTCCTCCTGGGCTTTCAGTACAAGATTGTAAATGATAGCCTGTGCCTCACTGTATTTGCCATTCACCGGCAATGACCGTGTGATGTCGGCTGTATAACCGTGATACTCGCCACCCGCATCGACCACCAGTATATCTGTTTTGGTGAATTTTTTACGGTTGCTGGTGTAATGCGCTACACAACCATTTTCGCCGGCCCCGACAATAGACGGGTATCCGATATCCTCGGCACCATTGTACCTGAAACCATATTCCACAATGGCCTGGGCCTGGTATTCCGTACCTGCTGTTTTCAGTTTTTTCATCAGATCCAGATGTGCCTGGCATGAAATATCGATAGCCTTACGCAGCAGTGTTAACTCTTCCGGAGTTTTGATTTCGCGCAACTGATTCATCAACCTGTATTGACCGGTTGTTTCCACAGTCTTCAGGCTGTCGGTTAAGTATCTGTAATTTTTTTCGAGATCAAACAAATCGTATTTATCATAACGATCGTCGCGTACATCATTATAAAAATAGGGATTGTATATTTTGGTGAATGATGCAAATGGTATTGTACTGAGTTGAAAGCTGTCGGCATAGCAGGCCGCTTTGAATTTCAGGATGCCGGTAACTTCTTTTACAGTCATGCGTTTCCCTGTCCATTTCTCCTGCTCTTCATCTTTTGGTTCAATGACCAGAATCTCATCGGTCGTTACTTTCCCGATGGTCTGAGGTGTTTTAAACACTAGCAACATGGCATTGGGTGAAGAAAACCCGGTAAGGTAAAAAAAATTCGGATCCTGGCGATAGGTGTAATCCACGTCATTGGAGCGGTTTCTCACCGGATTGGCAAACATAACCACGACAGAATTATCACTCATACGGGCGCGCAGTTGCCGGCGGCGTTCCACATGAAAATCGGCCGGAAGCAAATCGGTATCATACAGGGATGATTGCGCAATGCCCCATTGTATAAAGCCTGCCAGGAAAAACAGTAAGTATTTCATATTTCGGGAACTTAAGCGTTAGAAAAGCGCAACGAACAATTCGTCACGCTTTCTCTATCTAAGTTACGACAATTTATTCAAAGCGGCATCGAGGCGAGCCAGAACTTCGTCTTTGCCCAGCATGGCCAGCATATCAAACAACTGCGGGCCTCCGGCAACGCCTGAAGTCAGTACGCGCAGCAACTGCATATCCAGCTTACCCAGGTCGGTTTGTGCTGCATTGAACGTATCGTGCAGGGTATGTGTATCCCAGGCACTGATGCCCGCAAATACAGTACGCAGTTTTGTATATTGTTCTTTCGATTGAGCATTCCATTTTTTGGCAATCACTTTTTCATCGTAGCCGGTTGGCGCTACAAAGAAATAGGTGCCAAGATCATAAAACTCATTTACAAAATGAGCCTTTTCCTTAATCAGGCGGCAAAACTCCACAATGAAAGCGCGATCTTTTTTAAGGCCTTTACTTTCCAGTATCGGTGTAAATGCATCGGCCAGTTCCTCGTCGGTTTTCTTACGCAGGTATTGCTGATTGAACCATTTGGCTTTCTCAGGATCGAATTTGGCCCCGCTTTTATTCACACGCTCAAATTCAAACAGGTTGCCAAGTTGCTCGAGGGTGAAAATCTCTTCGTTGTTTCCCGGGTTCCAGCCCAGCAGGGCCAGTACGTTCACAAAAGCTTCCGGATAATAGCCGGCTTCTTTGTAACCCAGGTACGACGATTTATCGCGTGGATCGCTCCAGCTTAAAGGGAATACCGGGAAGCGCGACTCACGTTTCGAAATTTTTCCATTCCCGTCTGGATTCAGAATCAATGGTAAGTGAGCCAGTTTAGGCATATCGTTTTCCAAACCGAGGTAACGGTAAATTAAAATATGCGCCGGTGCACTTGGAAGCCACTCTTCCCCACGCACAGCATGCGATATCTTCATTTCAATATCATCCACGATATGCGCGAGGTGATAAGTAGGCATACCATCGGATTTCAACAATACTTTATCATCCACCTGTGTGGAGTTCACAACCACCCATCCGCGGATAATATCGTGGAAGCGAATCTCTTCGTTACGCGGCACTTTCAGGCGTACTACATGAGGGGCTCCTTCATCGAGCAGGCGTTTTACCTCGTCTTCACTTAACGTTAGCGAGTTCCGCATATTCTGGCGGGTTACCGCATTGTATTGCGGAGCCACAACTTTCGCGGCAGTGAGGCGTTCGCGCATGGCGTTCAGTTCCTCTTCTGTATCGAATGCGTAATAGGCATGACCGCCGGCAATGAGCTGGTCGGCATATTTTTTATAAATACCCAGTTCTTTACGTTCACTCTGACGGTAAGGTGCATAGGGTCCGTCACCAAATCCAACACCTTCGTTTGGCTTAATACCACACCAGGTTAATGCATCGATAATATACTGTTCGGCACCATCTACAAAACGGGTCTGGTCAGTATCTTCGATACGTAAAATAAAATCGCCTCCGTGTTTTTTGGCGAACAAATAGTTAAATAATGCCGTACGAACTCCTCCCATGTGCAAACCACCGGTAGGGCTTGGGGCAAATCGAACTCTCACTCTTTTTTCCATAGGCTGCAAAGATAGGATATAAAGCCGAGACTTAAAACGCTTTGTGGTTCAACAAAAAAACAATAGATTTAATTGGTGAATTACTTCCGCTATACCATTCTGTTGCTGCTACTGGCAGGCTTTTTTGTTGTCAGGGCGCAGAACCACAATATTGATTCGCTGATAGAGCTTGTTAAAACAGCGCCCGATGATACCAATAAGGTCAAAATGCTCAATAATATCGGCTGGGACATCAGTTACGAAAATCTGGAGATCGGTCTCGATTATGCCATGCAGGGCTATAACCTCACTAAAAAATTACACTACGACAGGTACTACTCCAGTATATGCGGAACTGTAGCGGCGATCCTGGCCGATCAGGGACAGTACGACAATGCGATCCGGTATTACCACGAAGGCATTAATAAGGCATTAAAATATCACAATTATGAAGACCTGGGTGATCTCCATACAGGTATGGCAAGCATGTATCAGAAGCGGGAAGAGTTCCGCCAGTCGCTTGCTGAAAACCTGGCGGCATTAGAGGCCTTTCGGAAATCAAGTCGCGAAACAGCCATATACGCCGTGTATAACAACATGGGGTCTGTATATGAACAAATGAATAAACTTGACAGTGCCCTGTATTATCTGAACATTTGCTATGACTATAATCTGAAAAAAGGGCGCGAAGGCAAACTCGTATATAACTGTATTAACCTGGCTGATATTTATTATGCACAAAAGAACCTCCCAAAAGCCATGGCCTTATCAGAACAGGCTGTTGAGATCGGCAGACGTTTAAAGATCAGTTACGTGCTGGCTCCTGCCCTCATGCAAAAAGCGCAATGCATGGCGGCCGAAAAAAAATACCAGGAAGCAATCCCCTATTTTGAAGAGGCACTGTCGATGAGCAAAACCAGCGGTGAAATTGACATGCTCAAAAATGCCACCTGGCACCTGAGCGATTCATACAGGAATATCAGCAACTATGAAAAAGCTTATGAGTATCTCCAGGAATATGAGGTGTACAAAGACAGCATGTTCAATATTGAAAACAACAAGCAAATCCGTTTGATGGAAGCCAAATTTGAGAACGGGAAAAAACAAAAAGAAATTGAGCTGCTCCATGAAAAAACCAAAGCCCAGGAACTGAAATCGGAAAAGAACCGCTTGTTCCTGTCTATAGCCATTATCAGTGTTGTTGGCCTCCTGATCATTGCATTTGTGCTGTACAGCCGAAACCTGTTGCGCAAAAAAGCGAATGCCAAACTGGAAATAGTGAACCGGGAAATCCAATTACAAAAAGAACTGGTGGAGCATAAGAACAAGGAAATCACTGACAGTATTTATTATGCCAAACGCATTCAGAAAGCCCTGCTCACCTCCGACAATTATATACGCCGTCACCTGCCCGAATTTTTTGTAACGTACATGCCTAAAGATATTGTGAGCGGTGATTTTTACTGGGCCATCCATGCAAATTCCAGATTTTACATCATGGCCGCCGATTGTACAGGACATGGGGTTCCCGGAGCGATGATGAGCATGTTATGCATTAATTTTCTGAATGAGATCATTACCGAAAGACACATCACTGAACCGGAAGCTATTCTCAATCAATTGCGCAAAGATGTGATCCGGGCACTGAACCCCGAAGACAGTACCGAGGAATCGCAGGATGGCATGGACTGTACATTGATTGCGATGGACCTGACCAGGAAGCACCTGGATTACAGCGCTGCCAACAACTCTTTTTATATTCTCCGGAACGGCAACATTATTGTGTGCCGTGCCGATAAAATGCCTGTGGGTAAATCGCCGCGGGAGCATGAACCCTTTAAACAATATGAACAAACGCTCGAACCCGGAGATTTTATCATTATGCTCACAGATGGTTATGCCGATCAGTTTGGCGGGACTCATGGTAAAAAGTTCAAATACAAACAACTTGAGGAATTGCTGATAAGCCATGCCCACCTGGCACCGGCTGAACTCAAAGCCCTGCTCGAATCGACCATTACCTCCTGGCGTGGAAACCTGGAGCAGGTAGACGATATTACGGTTATTGGCATTAAAGTATAATTATGCAAAAACACACATTCAATCCGTTTCACGTTTATGCCTCGGCATTGAAAGCGCTTCTGACGAAAGCGGGCAAAAGTAAAAATCCGGCTTTGTATCTATACACGCATGAAGCCCGGACACCTTTATTCATGCTGGAAGCACTGACCCGCATGTATACGCACCACACCGGTGGCAGTAAAATGAATATATGGCGCAAACATTTCAAAAAACTGGAAGACGAATTAGGCGTTGTTGATTACTATGATGGATTTCTGAAAGAATTTAAAAAGAATAAACATATTTCCCCGGAGATTATCGCCTATATTGAAAAGAAAAAGACTAAAAGCCTGCAAAAACTACAGGCTACCTTAACCCGAAAAGGCTGGCTGAATGGACTATTGAAACGTTTCGACATTGCCAATGCCTATATTGATTACGACGGTGCACATATAAAATTACTGCACCATGCCATCCACTTACAGGAAGACCGGATCATGGATCTCGTAAAAGCCACCCGAAACGGATTTACTGAACTGGAAGAAGAAGTGCATGAACTACGCCGGCAGTGCCGCTGGTTAAGTATGTATACACAAGCTCTTTGTGGAATTATTCAATTGAAAACTCCGGCAAAACATTATGCCTGGGAGAAATATTATATAACAAATGCTGTTATAAAAAATCCTTATAACCGTGTTGCCAAAGCACCCGAAGGTATTACACCTATATATTATGATGCAAGCGTTGTATATGCCCTGAGTGATCTTATTGCGAAACTCGGTGTCATAAAAGATAAGGGACTTGGCCTGGAACTCCTGGCAAAAGGAATCCGGAAAACGCAGCAGATACCCACAAAAGCAGCGACAGCTAAAGCACTGACGCTACTTGGCAAAAACTATGCAACTATGCCCGAGGTACTGAAAGAAGCTTTTGTGCTTTGCCATGCATTTTTCATGGAACATAAAGTATTCCAACATGGCATACTTGTAAAAACTGTTACTTCACCCCGATCTCGTCGATGAAAATGTAAGCATCGTATCCGGCGCCCTGATGCCATTCGGGAAGTTTACCAAAATTGTAAGCCTTCACTTTTACATAGCGATACATCTCATCTTTGGGAAGATTGGTTTTCGCTGACAGGTTTTGTGTTTTCACAGTATAGTCTTTTGCAGGTACGGTATTCGCAACTTCGCCGGCGGGCACAAACGTTTTCCCGTCTTTGGAAACCGAATACTCCACTTTCGATGGGAACAGAATCCATGCGCGTGTATCCTGGAGATAATCGGATGTAATTTCTTTAACAGGCTGCAGCTTACCCAGATCAATAACACATTCGAAATCCTGCCCCTGGTAACCCTGCCAATCGCCCTTCCGCCAGTTTACATCGCCACAAATACCATCGATCAGGCCTTCATCGCCTCCGGCCGCATATTGTTTGCTGTATGTACTGTTAATACGCACTGTCCAGCGATTTGGTTTTTTATAAATATGCGATGTTATGACAATACTGCTATCGGATTCCCGGTAGGCTTTTACTTTAATAACCGCCGTAGTGTCGAGTGTAAAACCACCTGCATATTGTTTCGATGCTTTTGTTGGTTCTGTTCCATCGAGGGTGTAATACAGCGTTGCCTTTGCATCAGTATTTTCAAACGCTATATCCGCACGCCCTGTAAAAATACTGAGCGGTGCTTTAATGATGGGAGCTACAACTACCGGATATGTTGTGATACGGCTGATCGGACGATCCGGAATCTGTTTGCCGAATACCCCCGATGAATCCGGAGTCGCAGACATATAAAACACAACACGTCCACCGTTCATTAATGTGTAATGGCTGATGGATGAATGGTTGATTTGTCGTCCGTTGATTTCCATGGAACGGATATAGTTAAACCCTTGCGAAGCACCAGAGGTTTTACGACTCAGGTTTACATATTTTCCATTTTCGAGCTGAATTCTCACAGAGTCGAACAGGGGCGCTCCTATCACATAATCCTGGCTTCCTGGACATACCTGATAAAAACCCATGGAACTCATTACATACCAGGCGCTCATCTGCCCGCAGTCTTCGTTACCGATGAGTCCATCGGGTGCATTCTTATAAAACTCATTCATGATCTGCAAAACACGTTGTTGCGTTTTATAGGGCTTACCAATATAGTTGTACAGGTAAGCCATGTGATGACTTGGTTCATTACCATGCGCATACTGCCCGATCAGTCCGGTAATATCAGCCTGTTCGCGACCCGATGTTTGCGGCGAAGTTGTAAAAAGCTCATCCAGTTTGTTTTCAAATGCTCTATCACCGCCCATCAGTTTCACAAGGCCCTGCACATCCTGCGGCACAAAAAACGTGTATTGCCATGAATTTGCTTCTGTGTAATGATTATTCACTTCTTTAGGGTCGAAAGGACTCAGCCAGTTTCCGTTTTTACGCGGGCGCATAAAACCGGTCTGCGAATCGAAAACATTTTTATAAGCCTGCGCCCGTTTTATATATTTTGCATAATCGCTCGGATTGTTCAGCTTGAGGGCCACCTGTGCGATGCACCAGTCATCATAGGCATATTCCAGTGTTTTAGAAACACTCTCCGATTCATCGTCTACCTGCAGGAAATTATTTTTATTGAACACCGGAATGCCTTGTCCTGTGTAATTGGATGCAGCCAGCATAGCACCGAAAGCCTGTGTTTTTTCAAAACCGTGAATGTTTTTCAGGAATGCATCAGCCATAACAGACACGCTATGATAGCCTATCATACAATCGGTTTCATAACCGGAGAGTTCCCACATTGGCGGGCGGCCACATTGCTGCCATTGCGCAATAAATGTATTCACGAAATCGGCCGTTCGTTTCTGATCAATGATTGTGAACAGGGGATGCTCCGCACGAAATGTATCCCACAGCGAAAACACCGAATAATAGGTGAAGCCCTTTGCTTTATGTGCCTTATGATCACGGCCCATATACATACTGTCGACATCCATAGCCAGGCTCGGATGCGTCATGCAATGGTATAATGCCGTATAGAACACTTTTACCTTTTCAGGATCTGATGAGGAAACGCTGATCTTTGAAAGTTCCTTATTCCAGGCTGCCTCAGCCTGCATACGATATACCCCGAAGTTCCAGTGAGGGGCTTCTGCCTGCAGATTCTTACGGGCTCCATCCACACTTACATTCGAAATCCCTACTTTCACTCGAAGCACTTCCCCCTCTTTTAATCTGAATAATAAATCGGTTTTAATTTTATTAGAGCCACGCTCCTCTTTTTCATCCACTTCAAACGGACGTGAAAAGACCATATAAAAATAAATGGCCTGTTCCTTTGCCCAGGCTTCACTGATCCTGTAACCTTCGATTGTGGAATCGTTCAGGATATTTATTTTACCATCCAGCAATTTATCCCGGTGCGTCAGGTCAATAATGATGTGCGCCGGTTTATTTTTAGGAAATGTATATTGATGAATCCCCACACGCGATGTTGCCGTCAGCTGTACATTTACCTGATTCCCTAATGTGACATCATAGTAACCGGCCGATGCATGTTCCTGTTTGTGTGAAAAACGGCTGGCATAGGACCTTGGATCAAACCCTGTTTTGGCCGTGGCCGGCATCAGCATCACATCTCCATAATCGCTGCAACCTGTTCCGCTTAAGTGTGTATGTGAAAACCCGTAGATCAGCGAATCGCTTTCGTGATAGCCACTGCAACCATCCCAGCTTCCGTCAATGCGTGTATCGGGGCTCAGCTGCACCATTCCAAAAGGCATCACTGCACCCGGAAATGTATGGCCATGCCCCCCTGTTCCTATAAAGGGATTTACAAAAGAGGCGGGGCCCTGCGGCAAAACAGTGAGCCATAAGGTCATAAACAAAATGGATACAAATGCTTTCATAAGCCTAAGGTAATTAAAAAAGAAAGCGTGAATTACATCAATTCCTGCGGAAAATCGTCTTCCAGAATATAAACACCATCCATGGGGTTTACAAGGGGCTTGGAACTTTTGAGGAATACCGAAAACAAAACACCGGATGCTGTCTGGCTTTTATCGGTTTTACTGATCAGTTTTTTAGAGAAGGGGAACTGCATCACGGAACCATTATCCATGGTGCACTCCACAATCGTTGTATCCGGAATATCATAACAAAACTCCGTATCGTCCGGCATTAGCCCCTTCAACTGATACACGGCATTGTTCTTTACCTTGATAGAAGCCACATTTCCCTGCACAACAAACTCATCTTCCCAGAGGTATTTAATATTATCGTCGCTTTCTTTGCCATCATACTCTGCATCGGCATAAGCCTGATCGAATTTAGAGTTTACCAACTTAACATTTAAGGTTACTTTCATGATATACAGGTTTTATATAAATACTATTTCTGCTGACGATGCATTTTCTCATTCTGAAAAATATCGTAGAGACTTCTTGTTTTGATTTCCCCGGGCCCTGGAACGTATTTCGAATCCACATGCACAAGCCGGGTTTGCCCGGGTTGCAGATCAAAGAAATTATCCTCCAACGGTTTACAAAAATACGGATTACAGGCTTGCGGCAGTTCAATTCCGAGGGCTAAATTTGAAACACTCACTGAAAATCCGCCCTGAACAGGTTTTATTACAACGTGAGGCTCTTTCAGTTTCAGATTTTTGGGCGGGACCAGAAAATCGATACAGGAGGCCTGGAATTTTCCGGATGTGAATTCTACTGAAACATATACTTCCGAAGGATCGTGCCCCGTGAGAGAGTCGGCACGAAACAAACTAAGCGTATGCGTTTCGTGAGCCAGCATAACACACATATCGGTATATGACCAGATCACTTTCCCATCCATGGTTTTTAAGCTGTAAGTCAATGCACCCGTATAGCTTTCGTCTTTATCATTACTGAATGAAAGACAGTAGTGATTGTTTTTTACAAAACCTGAAAGCAATACCGGCTCGAAGGCCCGTTTTGCCGCATAATACATATACTTGGGTCGTTTGTAATAATCGCTGGCACTCCAGGACGTAACCGGCCAGCAGTCGTTGAGCTGCCAGAATAATGTACCCATACAATAGGGTGCCGAACGACGATGTGTCTTAATGGCATTGCCTATTCCCCAGGCCTGCAACCATTGTGTGGCATATAAGTAATCTGTGAATTTAGTCGGAACAAACAAATCACGTTCAAGATATTCGTTAATGGTTTCAAAACCGGCAGGGTGTTTCTGGTGGGCCTGAATGCAAGGTGATGTGCGGTATACCATAGAATCACCACAACACCATTTCAGGGTTTCCATACCTGGGGCCGATTGAAAGCCATACTCCGTCATGAAGCGTCCCACTTTTTTTCCGTAGGTTTCAAAAGGTTCATGTCCCCACCATACGCCCCAGTAATGCGAATCGCCCTGCTTCAGACTTTCTTTATGCCCCCAGCCAATCTCCGGAGAAGAGGGCCAATAAGGCATTTCAGGAGCACAGGACTGTATTGTTTCCGGGATAAGGTTTTGAAACAATTGTGTATAATCTTTCATGATCCGTGCAGAATCTGATTTGGAATAGGCGTATTGCTTTTGCCAGCCCCAGTTATACCAACCCTCGCTCACCTCGTTATTCCCGCACCACAGTGCCATGCATGGGTGTTTTCGCAGGCGTATCACCTGTTCCTTTACTTCCTGCTTTACATTATTTACAAATGCCGTATCGCCGGGATACATGGCGCAGGCAAACATAAAATCGTGCCATACAAGTATTCCTTTTTTATCGCAGGCATCGAGAAACGCTTCGTCGGCATACACACCCCCACCCCACACACGCAGCATGTTCATGTGAGCATTGGCAGCCGATTCCACAATCTGCTCATAATCTCCGGGCGATACGCGTGGCAGAAAAACATCGGGAGGAATATAATTGGCTCCTTTCATGAATACCGCCTTCCCGTTGATTTTAAAATAAAACGTGCGCCCTGCAGAATCTGTATCCTGCACCAATTCTATTTTCCGGAAACCACTCTTTACATCTTGCTTGTCTATCTGCTTATTGTTATGCAACAAGGACAGCTCAAATGCATAAATTTTTGCAGAGCCCTGTTCGTTGCAGTTCCACAAGGCAGGATGACGGATGCTATGCGGAATACTGATCACATTTTCTCCGGTTTTCAGTGCGTGTTGAGCCTGATGAATCAGTGCTTTTGTTTCGTTATTGAAAATATTGAGCTGATAATTGCCTGGTGTTGTGCAGTAGATATGAACCTGAACATCAAAGTTCACGATGGCCGTATCGATCTGCTTTTGCACAACACAGGCATCCTCTATTTTTGCATCGTTCCAACCCTGAATATAAATGGGTTTCCAGATGCCACAGGTTACGAGCCGTGGTGCAAAGTCCCAGCCATACTGATATTGAGCCTTGCGTGTAAACACCTTTTCATCGCCCGGCAGGGTGTATGACAAAGTTGCTGCCAGGGCTTTCCCTTTTTTCACAGCCGATTCAAAAACAATTCTGAATTGATTTTTCCCTGCTTTCAGAAATGGCCTGGCTTCAATAGTCCAGCTCCGGAACATATTGTCTGCTTTTAATACAAGACTATCGTTCAGGTAAACATTAGCATAGGTATCCAGTCCTTCAAAGCGGACATCAACATGCTGATTGGCCAGTAATGCCGGTGTAACCTGAAACGTGCCCCGGTATTCCCAGTCCTGGTTCTCCACCCATTGTACAGCTGTTTCGTTGGTGCCGGAAAACGGATCGGGAATTTTTTTGCAGGCAAGCAGATCTGTATGAACAGTTCCGGGCACTGCGGCATCGTGCCAGTCGTTTTGCCCGGCCCGGGAGAATTGCCATTCGGCCTGCAGCATCTGCGCCGGATTCTGGGCCCGTGTCAAAACAACAAGCATAAATAGAACCAGGGTGGAGATTGTTCTCATAACACTAGGTTTCTTTTTAACGCTATGATTTCTTCCGGGTCAATTTTATCTCGCTGTTTATCGAGTGCGGCGGAGTGATATTCTACAGCTCCCGTGACATTGCGGAGATCAGAAATATTGGAGGCCCTGACGCCACCACCCGGCATGATCACAATGCGGTTATTGGCCCGGGTTATCAACTCCCTGATCTGTGCTGCGCCGGCCATAGCTGTATCCTGTCCGCCGGATGTCAGGATACGTGAAAAACCGCAGGCTATAACATTTTCCAGTGCTTTTCCGGGATCAGGAGTTATATCAAAAGCACGGTGAAATGTACATGGCAGCGATCCGGTCGAAGATACAAGATATTTACAAGCATCTAAATCAACCGTATTTTCCGAAGTAAGAGCACCAAAAACAAAACCGGCACAACCCATTTCACCAAAAAGAATCATTTGCTGTTTCATGTATTCCAGTTCGGAAGCCCTGTATATAAAATTTCCCGCACGCGGCCGGATCATTATAAAAACAGGCACCTTTACCTGTTTTATAACCTGCATCGCCGTTTCTGCAGAGGGGCTTATGCCGCCACAGGAATAGTCTTCACACAGCTCAATACGACCGGCGCCATTTGCTGCTGCGACAAAGGCCGATTCAGCAGAAAAACAGGCTATCTCGAGTGTGTATTGTTTCATAGCAGAAACAAACTACAATTTACTTTTAGCATCAAACATCTTATTTCCGGTAGCATCTGCAAGGGCATAGGAAAATCCTTTCTGCAGGCTATAAGCACCGTGTTCTCCCTTTTTATTCAATGCCAGAAATCCTACCTGTACATCTTTGTAATCGGGATTTTTAGCCATCAAACGCTCAACAGCTTTCCTACAGGCCTCCATGGGCGACAAACCCTGTCGCATCAATTCAACAACCAGGTAGGATCCGCAAATGCGAAGCACGGTTTCTCCAAGCCCGGTGGCACAGGCCGCCCCTACTTCATTGTCTACATACATACCTGCCCCGATAATCGGTGAATCCCCCACACGTCCATGCATTTTATAGGCGAGTCCGCTTGTGGTACATGACCCCGAAAGATTACCATCGGCATCCAGGGCGATCATCCCAATGGTATCATGATTTTCAATATTGATGATCGGTTTATATTGACTTGTTTTCAACCATGCCTTATATTGCTTTTCCGCTTCCGGCGAAAGTTTTTCTGACTCCAAAGGAAATCCATTATCCAGAGCAAATTTCTGTGCACCGCTTCCCACCATAAGCACATGCGGGGTTTTCTCCATCACCATCCGCGCAACGGCTATGGGATGTTTGATACGCTCCAGGCAGGCAACTGCACCGCAGCGTCCTTTCTCATCCATGATACTGGCATCCAGTGTTACAATGCCATCACGATCCGGCAATGCCGACAAACCAACACTCAGGTTCCGTATATCAGCTTCTGTCACCATCACGCCTTTTTCTACTGCATCCAAAGCCTTTCCATTGGCCGCTAAAATTTTCCACGCGGCTTCATTGGCAGCCAGGCCGTGATCCCAGGTTGAGAGAACTACCGGTTTTCTTACAGGCAATCCTGCCTGACCGGCTAATGTCAATGCTTTCCCCCATTTTGAAACACCGCTGAGTGTTAATACTGAAAGGAGAGCAGAACCCTGAATAAACTTACGTCGTGTTGTCATAGCTTTTATTTTTTGATCAGGAAATGTTTTGCGTAATGAATGTTTTTCCTGTCAAGAATAGCACTGTTTACTTTCAGTCTCGACAAGAAAAACACAAAACTCTTTTTCTCTGCAGGAGTCCATAACACCTCTGCTAATGCGCACATCCGTGGCACTGCCATATATTCCACCTGGTTTCCGGTTAAGATATATTCGGTCCATACATTGCCTTGCGCACCCATAATGTATTTTGACTCTTCGGCATTTAACACACCCGGTGTTGGATTATACGCATAAACCGAATCCAATGGATTGTAGCCGCCGATAGCGTGTGGCTCTTTACTCTTGTTCCGGCTTTGGTAATGATCGAAATAACAAGGCTTTCCTGGTGTCATTACCACCATGTGTTTTTGGCGTGCTGCTATGATACCGCCTTCTGTACCCCGCCAGCTCATCACTGCAGCATTGGGCGCTAGTCCACCCTCCAGAATTTCATCCCAGCCAATAATCTGTTTTCGATGAGCATTTACAAATTTTTCGATGCGACGTATAAAATAACTTTGCAGTTCATGTTCATCTTTCAGTCCTTCCTTTTTAATCAGGGCCTGGCAATGCGGGCAGGTCTTCCAGCGGGTCTTCGGGCATTCATCTCCGCCAATATGAATATATTTCCCCGGAAATAAAGTCATGACCTCAGCCAGTACATCTTCCATAAATGCAAATGTTGAATCTTTGGTACAATACACATCATCAAACACGCCCCACTCTTTCTGCACATCAATTTGTTTCCCCGTGCACGACAGGTAAGGATAAGCGGCAATGGCGGCAACCGAGTGACCCGGCATTTCGATTTCAGGAACAATAGTAATGTGACGTGCCCTGGCATAAGCTACTACTTCGCGAATATCATTCTGTGTATAAAACCCGCCATAACGTATGGTATCAAACTTATGATCACTGTATGCCCCAACCATAGAACCATGGCGCCAGGCACCCACAGATGTGAGTTTCGGATATTTTTTAATTTCAATGCGCCAGCCCTGGTCATCGGTCAGATGCCAATGAAATGTATTGAATTTGTAAGAAGCCAGAAGGTCTATGTATTTCTCAACAAATTCTTTAGTGAAAAAATGGCGGCTGCAATCGAGGTGCATCCCCCGCCATGTGTAGCGCGGCGAATCTATAATTTCGGCACAGTGTAATTTCAATGGCTTACCTGTTTTAACGCCTATGAGTTGAATGAGGCTCTGAATCCCATAAAACAAACCGGATGAATCGCCTGTTACCTTTATGCCCGAAGGTTTTATACTCAGTATATATGCTTCCTTCGCAGTGGGTGTTAATTCAAAACGAATTGTATTTGCTTCCGAAGAATCGGCTGTTGTTTGCAGGCCAAAACCATGGTATAATTTTAAAAATACATTTAAAAAGTCGGCTGGAGGTGCTTGTTGCCCCACGTAAATTTTTGTCTCCGCCGTCAGCACAAATTCTCCTGTATGAGGCACTATGCTCTCCGGCAATGGAATAATGGGCCAAAACACTGCGTTTCCCTGCCCGGAACATACCATGCCTGACAGCATGTAAAATACAATTGTAATGATCCGCTTCATATTAATGTCCACTATCTACCTGTTTATCAAAATCAATTCCACTGGCCTTTAAAATGCGTCGCATTCTGAAAGCATACCATGCCAGAAATGCAAAGCAGAACACCGGAATAATATAAGACGAATGAATATTCCATTTATCGGCCAGGAAGCCCTGCAATGGTGGAACACAGGCTCCACCGAGGATCATCATAATTAAAAAACCGGAAGCCTGGCTGGTGTACTTGCCCAAACCTGCTGTAGCCAGTGAAAAAATACAAGGCCACATAATCGAACAGAATAAACCACCACTGATGAACGCATAAGTACTTACAATACCCGTGGTGAGTAAGCCCACAATCATAGCCACAGTACCCAGTGTTCCAAAAAGCATCAGTGTGAGTGCCGGTTTTTGCTGGCCCATAAAGAAGGCCGCCACCAGCAATACAACACATACTGCATAACTGAGGTATTGTTTGGCGTCGGCACCACTCAGATTATTCATAAATAAAACAAGACACAGTGCCAAAAACGGAACAATGATCGTAAGTATAATCCGTAACGGTTTTGAAAGACTGAATGCTCCGATAGACCCGGTCCAGCGGCCTATCATAAGACTACCCCAATACAATGACACCAACGGACTGATATCTGAATCGCTGTGTCCTCCAAATTCAGGAAGTTTCAACAGGGTACCGAAATTACTTTGCACAGACACTTCCACGCCCACATAAACAAATATGGCAATCATACCCAGCAGTACCTGTGGGTAAGGTTTTGTTTCAATGCGGTTTTCACGTTTTATTTTATTGTACTGAAGTAAGAGAATAACCAGGATCACCGCCAGGAATGCAGCAAACAAAAGCAGGAAAAGAAATTGCCCCTGGCTTTTATCCATAACCTGAAATGCAAACCACGTGAACAAACCAACAAGTACCACCAGAATACCCATAATAAAAAACACCGGCGCTTTCAGCATTTTCATGGCGCCATCGTGCTCTTCAATGTCGAGCTTGGGAACTTTTGTGAAAAATAAAATAACGCCGGCCAATGCAAAAGCAATAGCAAGAATAATATACAACACATCGATCGACCCGGTAGATGCCGAAACCTTATCGTGATCGGTGGCAATGACTTTTCCGAATAACACAAAGCTGATGAGGATAGGCCCGATGGTGGTACCAAATGAATTGATACTCCCTGCAAAATTCAGGCGATGCGACCCTGTAGCCTGGTCGCCGATATTCAATACAAGCGGGTTAGCCGAGGTTTGCTGAAGCGAAAAGCCCAGGGCAATAATGAACAGGGCTACCAGAATAAATGCAAAAGAACCTGTACCAACAGCAGGAATCATAATGAGGCCGCCCACAATAGACAGGGCCAATCCATAAATGATTATTTTTTTGTAACCGATCTGGTTAATGATATCCCGGTTGAGCTGAAGCGAAAAAATATAGAGCAAAAGCGATCCCAGGAAATAAGCGCCATAAAAAGCGGAGTCGATCAGCTGCGACTCAAACTGGGAAAGCTGAAAGTGGGTTTTACAAAACGGAATAAAAATGCCGTTAGAGGCAGCCAGGAAGCCCCAGAAGAAAAAAACGGTAACAATGGCTACAAACGAAGAATGTATTTTTTTGCTCATAAAATTTTATCCTTCTAAATATATTACATGCCCGCTTGCCATCATACCCATCAAATGGCTGTTTATTAACAAATTAAGTTTTACTACTTTATTCCTATCGCATCGCAGTTCGTGAAAAATCCTATACTTTCGTTGTATGGAATTACTCACCCCGACACACTGGAAGGACTATGAACTTCTGGATTGCGGCGACTTTGAAAAACTCGAACGCTTCGGCAAATACATCACCATCCGCCCGGAACCTCAGGCCGTTTGGGCCAAAATATACACCGACAAAGACTGGGAAAAACAAGCTCATATCCGCTTCATCCCTAAATCATCGTCGAGTGGCGAATGGAAAAAGTTAAAACCGATGCCCGATCAATGGGATATTCAATATCCTGTGAAAGGCGGCAAAGATACCGACCACATTGTGTTCCGGCTGGGGCTCACTTCCTTTAAGCACGTAGGTGTTTTTCCGGAACAGGCCTGCAACTGGGATGTGATCACCACGCACATGTCGAAACTGAACAAACCGAAATTCCTGAACCTGTTTGCTTACACCGGCGGTGCTTCTATTGCCGCGAAAGCTGCAGGGGCCGATGTAACACATGTAGACAGTATCCGCCAGGTAGTGACCTGGGCCAATGAAAATATGCAGAAATCAAACCTCGACAATATCCGCTGGATGGTTGACGATGCCCTGAAATTTGTAAAGAAAGAAATCCGCCGTGGTAATATGTACCAGGGCATTATCCTGGATCCGCCTGCATTTGGTCATGGACCAAACGGTGAAAAATGGAAGCTGGAAGATAACATTGCTGAAATGATGGATAGTGTCCTGCAGATTGTTCACCCGGAAAAGCACCTGCTCATCCTGAATGCTTACTCCCTGGGCTTTTCGGCGATGGTACCTGAAAACCTGCTCCGTCCGTTTGCCAACAAACATAAGTCCGGGCTCAGCATCGGCGAACTTTACCTGCAAGCCAAGAGTGGTGTGAAACTGCCTTTGGGTGTGTGGGGACGGTTAGAAAAATAAAAAGCAGGGATCTTTTCCGACTCCTGCTTTTCTCTTTTCAGAAAATATGATTTAGAATACTTCTTTGGCCACACGCTTGGTAGCCTCTGAAGCGCCCATGGTGTAGTAATGCAAACACGGTGCTCCGGCTTTGATCAGCTCTTTACTTTGCTGAATGCACCATTGGATTCCCACTTCCTTCACCTGTTTATCATCTTTGCATTTTTCGAGTTCCACGTATAAATCCTGTGGAAGGTCAATATGAAACACTTTAGGCAATGCAGTCATCTGTTTCAATCCGCTCAGGATTTTTAATCCCGGAATAATCGGCACATGTATGTCGTTTTTACGGCAAGCGTCTACAAACTCAAAATACTTTTTATTGTCGTAGAACATTTGTGTGACAATATAATCGGCACCCGCATCTACTTTGGCTTTCAGCCATTTCATGTCGCTGTACATATTCGGGGCTTCAAAATGTTTTTCGGGATAACCGGCAATGCCAATGCAGAAATTGGTCGGTGAAGCATCTTTCATTTCTTCGTCGAGGTATTTTCCGGTATTCATGCCGGTAATCTGTTTTACGAGGTCATAAGCATAAGCATGCCCACCTGGCTCTGGCACAAACTGTGGCTCCGTTTTAATACTATCGCCACGAAGCGCCAATACATTATCAATGCCAAGGAACTGAAGGTCGATGAGTGCATTTTCAGTTTCTTCTTTGGTAAATCCACCGCATATAATGTGCGGTACGGCTTCCACATCGTACTTATTCATGATCGCAGCACAAATGCCAACTGTGCCAGGACGCTTGCGGATACTTACTTTTTCAAGATAACCACCTTCACGTTTTTTATAGATGTATTCTTCGCGGTGATATGTTACATCCACAAAAGCCGGCTTGAACTCCATCAATGGGTCGATAGAATCGTATATAGACTGAATACTCTTACCTTTTAAGGGCGGTAAAATCTCAATGGAAAATAATGTTTTCTTACTGGCTTTTAAATGCTCGGTGATCTTCATAGCTCAAAATTGTGATGCAAAACTAATGAAAAAATCAACCGCTCAGATACTCTCTTTTTTAAAACCCTGTAACCAATAGATTTCTCGCACCTTTCAGACCACATTTCAAATACTTGTGATAGGCCTGGGCAGCCCTTTCACGAACCTGCCCGGGTGTTTCATGAGCCAGCCATCCGGTGATAGCAGCATGCAGGGTATAAGCCTCGGGACTCATGAGGTGCGTGCTCCAGAGCAGGGGTTGTGCACCTGCTTTCCTGATCGCCGCTGAAAAATACGATTTGCTGTAACAGGCCAGGATAATGGTTTCGCGGGTGGCTTTATCGTTTTGTGCGGGCGTCTGATCGAGTGTGAAATCCATCAGACCATCATGTCCGGTATAACAGATCAGTTGTGCAGCGCCGCCAATACCAAGCTTTACCTTACCGAGTATCAGTGTGTCTTTTCTCAGTCCCGCCGAAAAATCGATCAGGTCTTTTGTGGTTTGTTTTATATAAGCACCGTCATACGCATCGGCTACCAGGTATACAGGCAGCGTGGCATGTTTGAAAACCACCCGTTCCAGTATATTATTTGGTAACCCTACGGAATCCTTGATTAATTTCCACTCGCTTTGCTTCTTAAAAAAACTCTTCACTCCGTAACCGCAGCCCCAGTAAAGATTATTCTTAGGGTCCTGTCCGTTGCCTATTTTAGCTGGCACAGGCACAATACCCTGGTTTTTATTATCGCACAGAGCCACCAGTACATGAATGACCTTTACCTGCGCCTTCATTGCAAATGCCAACAGGCATAAAAAACCAAGCAATACCCGTTTCATCATTTGGGCATGTGTTTATACGATTCGTTATCAATAAAACGACCACTCTGCCCGTCAAATGGCCAGGGGCATTCTGGTTCCGCTACTTCCTGGATGATCATACCCAGCAGCTTGGTTCCGCTGGCAAGACTGAGATCGATGGCATAGCTGCTTTTTGAAACAGGCACATCTTTAATGAAAATTTCCTCATATCCCACATATACCACCCTTATATCAAAACTATTTCCCTGCAGGCTATCGCGCGGGATTTCCAGTTTATAAACACCATCCATGTCGGTAATCGCTCCGGCCACTACCTTAGTGCCTTGTTTCACGATCACGTTGGCAAAAGGCAGAGTCTCTTTCGTTTCTTTATCGCGCACCGTACCGCTCAGGCAAATACGTCGTACGCCGCAACTGTCTTTCTTCTCGTAGACCTGCCCGCTTTCTTTCGGAACTTTACCGTACTCCAGGGTTTGTGCGTTGGCATCGGTCTGAGATAACGTAGCTGCAGCCGTAACGCCAAGGGCCAATAAGCGTAAAGATTTGTATGTTTCGATGCGTGTTGTTGTTGCGTAGATTCGCCCGCAGGAACCCTCCGGCACCGGCTGATCGGGAAACGCTGTCAGATCAAGCACATCCTTCTTACAGATTGAACAATGCCTGCCCTTTTCAACCGGGCTCATACCGTCCCAGTTTTCGTGACAAGGTGTTATAACTTTATAAGCCATAGATGAATTAAAGTTGATGTTTAATTTTCAGACGCGCAAGGCCCCTGTTTCCATAAATTAAAACAAACTTATTTGCTTACTCTCGTCGAGAGCATCTTTATACGCCCTGAGTGTGCGAAGTCGCGCTGCAGCATGATCTACCATAGGCAATGGATATGCCGGGGTTCCGTATTCGGGCACCCAGCGTTTGATGTAGTCCATACCCGGGTCAAATTTTTTGGTTTGTTCCAGGGGGTTGAATATTCTGAAATACGGTGCCGCATCGCAACCACTGCTTGCAGCCCACTGCCAGCCTCCGTTATTGGCGCTCAGATCAAAATCGAGCAATTTCTCCGCAAAATAAGCTTCGCCCCAGCGCCAGTCGATGAGCAGATCCTTAATCAGGAAACTGGCCACAATCATGCGTACACGGTTATGCATAAACCCTGTGGCCTGGAGTTCGCGCATGCCGGCATCCACAATCGGGAAACCGGTTTGCCCCTGGCACCAGCGTGTAAATTCAGATTCATTGTTTCGCCATACAATCTTATCGTAAGCCGGTTTAAATGCCTGCTTTTCAACATGCGGAAAATGATGCAGGATCATCATGTAGAAATCGCGCCAGATAAGTTCATTGAGCCAGGTCTCATTCAGTTTCAAAGCTGCGCGCACCAGTTCGCGGATGCTTACCGTTCCGAAACGCAGATGCACACTGAGACGTGAAGTACCCTGAATTGCCGGAAAATCGCGCTGTTCCCTGTAATGCTTTACTATTTTTTCAGGTACCGAAGCCGGTGGAATGACGAGGTCTGTTTTTTCAAAACCAATCTCTTTCAGAGAAGGTATTTTCCGTGATGTGTCTTTTTGAAAAGCACCTGTATATGCTTCCACAGGATAAGGTTTCACATAAAAATCCGTAAGCGTTTGTTTCCACTTGCGGCTGTATGGTGTGAATATGGTATATGGCCTGCCGTCGTCCTTGGTTACCTCGTCTTTTTCGAAAATACACTGGTCTTTGTAGGTGTGGAAAGCAGCGTGGTGGCTGGTCAGCAGGGTTTCAATCTGTAAATCGCGCTGTCTGGCCAAAGGCTCATAATCGTGGTTGGCATACACGGCGGCAATCGCATGGGTCTTCAGAAGTTCCGTGTATACAGCCTGTGGGCTGCCATGCAACACAAGCAGAGATGAGCCATGGCGTTTTAATTCCTCGTTCAGCCGGACAAGTGTCTGCTGAATGAAGTCTACGCGACGGTCGTGCTTTGAGGGCAATTTATTCAGAATATCGGTATCGAAAATAAAAATAGGCAATACCGTGTAGCCGGAACGAAGTGCATGATAGAGCGCTGCATTGTCGTGCAGGCGCAGGTCGCGACGAAACCAGAAAACGGCAATCTTATTCATGCCATAAAACTAAGGATTTCCCGGCAGAAAGGTATAACACCTCTGTTCAGTTATACTCTTTAAGCGCAGCCATCAGTTGCTTGCGTGCCATAAAAATCCGGCTTTTCACGGTTCCCAGCGGAAGTTTCATGTCGTGGGCAATCTCCTCGTACTTGTAACCGTTGTAATAACGGGTGAAAGGAATTTTGTACTGATCATCCAGATTATCTATTTCCCGGATAATTTCCTTGGCATCCATTCTCGACTCAGAGTCATCGACCGATATTTTTTTAAAGGCCCTCATCATACTGAAGTCCGAACCGGTCTGCATGAGTTCTTTTGTTTTAACCGCGCGCCGATACGAGTTGATGAATGTGTTTTTCATAATCGTAAAGAGCCAGGCTTTCAGATTGGTACTTTCCTCGAATTTCTCCATGTAAGTAATCGCCTTGACATAGGTATCCTGTACAAGATCTGAGGCATCGTCGGTGTTGTGGGTAAGACTTAAAGCGAAGCTTCTGAGAGCCCTTCTTTCGTCCAAAATGCGGGTATTGAATTCTGTTGCTGTCATAAGGCTTATATTTTAAGGTTAATACTCCCTATAAACATGCCGTACAATCATGTCTGGATTAGTATATACGAGTTTAGCGCATCTTTGGTTTTAGATGTAACTATTTTACTTTCAGTAAATTAAATTAATTAACATTTCACCCGGTTTCATAATAACTTTTAATAAAATGTATACTTCAGGTAAAGCAATCTATGTAAATTTATGCCCAAAATGCCCATTTTATGCACCAAGAACTGAGTGAACAGGAAATCCTGAGAAGAAATAAACTTGAAGAAATTAAAAAGCTGGGGATAGATCCATACCCTGCGGATGAGTTTAAAGTTAATGTAACTGCTGCCGATATTAAGGAAAACTACGAACGCGACAAACTCAATTACAAGGATATCCGTATTGCCGGTCGAATTATGAGTGTACGTGATATGGGAAAGGCTGCATTTGCAGTGCTCCAGGACGCTACAGGCCGCATTCAGATTTATGTGAAACGCGACGATATCTGTCCGGGCGAAGACAAAACACTTTACGATCAGCTTTGGAAAAAGCTTATTGATATAGGCGACATCATTGGTGTGGAGGGCTATGTATTCACCACCAAAATGGGTGAGATTTCCATTCACGTCAGTGCATTCAAAATTCTCAGCAAATCGCTGAAACCATTGCCTGTTGTGAAAACCAATGCTGACGGAGATTCTTTTGATGAAGTTACCGATCCTGAATTCCGTTACCGCCAGCGCTATGTGGATCTCATCATCAATCCACGCGTTAAAAAAACATTTGAGCAACGTACCCGCATCATCAATACCATCCGCACTTTCCTGAACGAAGGTGGTGCCCTGGAAGTAGATACACCGGTGCTGCAGTCCATTCCGGGTGGTGCTACTGCACGCCCGTTTATGACACACCACAATGCACTTGATATTCCGCTCTACCTGCGTATTGCCAATGAGCTTTACCTCAAACGCCTTATTGTGGGCGGCTTTGACTGGGTATATGAGTTCAGTCGTAACTTCCGCAATGAAGGGATGGACCGCACCCACAACCCGGAGTTTACCATTCTTGAATTTTATGTGGCTTACCGTGATTATTTCTGGATGATGAACACCACCGAGAAACTGCTTGAGCGCATTGCACTCGAGTTGCATGGTACTACTGATGTACAGGTGGGCGACAAAGTCATCAGTTTTGCGGCACCTTTCAAACGCATCAGCATTCTTGATTCGATAAAAGAACATACCGGGTTTGATGTAAGTTCTATGGATGAAGCCGGACTGCGCGATGTATGTAAAACACTGAAACTGGATATTGACCCGAGTATGGGTAAAGCCAAACTCATTGATACTATTTTCGGAGAAACCTGCGAAGGGAAATACATTCAGCCGACATTCATTACCGACTACCCGGTTGAAATGAGCCCGCTCACCAAGAAACACCGTTCGCAAGAAGGTTTGGTAGAACGTTTTGAACTCATGATTAATGGCAAGGAAATTGCCAACGCGTATTCCGAATTAAATGATCCGCTCGATCAGCGCGAACGCTTTGAAGAACAGGTAAAACTGATGGAACGTGGTGATGATGAAGCCATGTTTATTGATCACGACTTTTTAAGAGCCCTGGAATACGGTATGCCGCCTACAGCAGGTATTGGTATCGGTATCGACAGGCTCTGTATGCTTATGACCAACCAACCTTCTATACAGGATGTGCTTCTGTTCCCGACCATGCGTCCGGAAGCCAAGCCGGTAGCCGAAGAAACGAATTAATTTTTTATATCAGCTTTATGCGTCGACCCTTTTATTTTATTTGTTTACTCTCTGCCATTATTCTTGTTTCCTGTGGTGGTCATGACGACCATACGGAAGCCAACAAACCCAGGATTTTTCCACAATACAGCCAGGTGCTTGATGAAATTATAAAAAAAGCAGATGGCACCATCCGGGGTATAGACCTGAACATGCGTTCTGAAGCCATTAAAGCAGCTGAAGGTTCCGCACCGCTTGAGTCCGACAGCTCTTACATGTATTTTGAATATAAGATCGATAGCGTAACTACTTACTCGGTTACCTACAATATGCAGCACGATAGCCTCGATGAAATAGAAGTACAGGTAAACTGTACGGACCTGGATCTGAGTTCGAAAATTTTTACTGATCTGAAAACCTATTACGAAAAGAAACTGCCTAACCCAACAGAAGATAAAGGCTATGTCGTTTATAACTGCTTTGAGGGGCAGCGTAAGCCTTTTGTGGTTTCTCTTACCGACAACAGCACACCTAACAAAGGTATTATCGACCTGGTTATTTACCGCGACAAATAGGTTTACCGAACCTGATCCATACATTGCCACTCATGCAGTGTGCCATCGCAGGCTATGGGTGTGAGTGTGCCATTTCTATATAAAAACCGGTGTTTATCGACAAGCCTGGGCTTCAAAAGCATGTGCAACGGACCTCCTTTATTTTCACTTTATAATAGCTCCTAATACTAATCTAACATCTCTAATAGTTTACTTAATTTCGTTCCGGAAAAACTATCTAAAAAAACAGCAAGTAACAATTAGACATGTAATGATTGCTTTATTCACTAAATGAAGTAGATTTTAGCGTATCAAAACCAGGGGTAAATATAATTCACTGACAATCAATTATTTATTTTGAAATACCAAAATAAATATTAACATTTTCATATTCCCTTAAGGAGTATCTTTGTAAAAGAGAATTACCCTTATTTTATTATGAAGCCTAAAAAAAATATTTTGGTAAGTAAATTTATCTTATTGACTTCTTTGTTTTCTCAAACAAAAATCAAGCACGAAGAAAATAATTTTTTAGACCTGAAGAAGGTTTCAGCTGAAGAAATTGAAAAATCCCGTTGTAAGCAATACGGTTACGTCGCTTGAAAACCTTCACAAAGGCGGTTATAATTATCCTTTCAAAAGACTTTGCAAAAACAAAATTACTGAAGGGGAAAAGTCTTATGATCACGTTTATACCTTTTCATCAAAACATCAGATAAAGTATCAAGCCAATTTAATAGAATATAATATTGGTGTTTTTGCCGTGAAATTTCACCAAAAACTTTATCAAAAACATCCTGATCGTTATAAGATTTTGACTAATAAAGGAGATGCTATTATTGTTTTAAAAACTATAGTGGCAATTATGCATGATTTGTTAAGCCAAAAAGATGATGCAAGCTTTGCATTTATGGGAATGCCGCTTATAAATGAAGGCATCGAAAAAACAAAAAGATATGGTGTTTATAAAAAATTCTGCCAGCGGTACTTTAGTTACGATAATTTTGAGCATGTATATGATCATAATAAATCATTTTACATGCTCATAAATAGGAAAAAGAATCTAAATGATATAGTCAATAAAATAAAGAAATTGGCGGAAACAGAATTAGTGGACGATATCGAAATTCCGAAGGTTAACTTTTCTAGGAGCACGAAATAACAAGTATTTATTGGTTTTCTTAATCAATCCTAATGATCGTAGGCGTGGCATGGAGGCGGTTGTGGATTGATCTTGATGTTAAGTGTCAGTCCGAAAAAGAAATACCAGTCTTTGGTAACAGGATTGCCGCGCTGTTCATCTATATTATTTCCTGCATTTTTAGAGCGGTCGGAAAGGATGGCCGACAGGTTATGTCCTGTGAAAGCTTTTGACGGATCAGGATAAACACCGCTTACATCGTCGATATAATCGGTAAATGTTTTCCGTGGCCCCCACTCCAGGCCAAGTCCTACCTGTTTGGATACATTCATTTTGATGCCAATACCAAAAGGAATAGAGATCTGTGTGAGTTTATAACGCCTGGCTTCGCCCTCGGTGCGCAGAGGCTGCAAATCCACCCAATAGTTGTTGTAATTGGCCCTTGGTTTAAAATGAAAAACACTCAGCCCTAAAAACAGGAACGGTGAAAATTTATGCTTGGCATTGCTGATCCTGTAATCCAGAAAATTGAACTCTGCCATGACATGGAACTCGGTAATATTCGATTTGAAATTGAGATTGCGCTGCAACTGATCCGGTTCACTGGTTTGTGAGTCGTCGCCCATTACCGATCCAAAATTAACACCACCACGGAATGCATAGCGGTAATTGGGTGTAAAGCGATACAGCACACCTATAGCCGGTTGCGATAAAAAGAAATGTTTACGGGGATTGAGATCACCAATGTAATAGGAGCCGCCTATCATGAGTCCTACTTCATGCTGCCTGAATGTGCGTTTGCGGGTTTGTGCCCCGAGTTCAGTCACCAACAATGAACAGGTAATCAGAAATATGAAGAGAGCCTTTTTCAAGTTAATATATAACGCGGCAAAGCCACGTTTAGTGTTACAATGTACAAAAAACACCCGAAAAAAATCAGCAAACCACCTTTAAAGCACCCGGAACCACATCAACCTGTATAACATCCTTAAATTCAGTAGGTTCGCCATCAAAATGCACCGGCAAAACGCCGTCAAAGGAGATCGTGATATTTTTCCCTTTCAGGGTTTGCAGACTGGGCGATTTGTGCACCCTTTTGTTCATGATTTTGAGGCCAAGCCCCGGCAGTGTCAGGTTAGAGAAAGGTTTCAGGATGCTTACATGGAAAATGCCGTCGTCTATTTTAGCTTTGGGTGCGATGTACACATCATTACCCCATTGCCCGGCATTGGCCACAGTGATGAGAAAGGCAGGTGTTGTAACCCTGACATCGTCGGCCTGGATTGTATATTGTTTGGGTTTATAACTGAAGAACTCACCCATGGTGATTTTGAAATAGGTCCAGAAACCGCGTTTGGTGCTGCTTGCAAAGCGGCCTGCAATATGGGCATCGAAACCTACGCCACAGGTACAGAAAAACGAATGGCCGTTGATAGTGCCTCCGTCGATCAGCCTGATGGAAGCGGTTTCAATGGTTTTCAATGCTTTCTTAAGGTCCATGGGGATCCGGAGTGTACGCGCCAGCCCATTGCCCGAACCAAGTGGCAAAATACCCAGAGCTACAGGCGTTTGCTTAACAGCCGCAGCGACCTGGTTCACGGTACCATCGCCGCCACAGGCCACGGCAATTGTATAGCCTCCTTCATGAATACGCTTTTTAATACTTTCGAAGTCGTCTTTATTCTCCCAGAGAATAATATCGAAAGGAATGGATTTCGAAAAATTATCGCGGATAAACTGCTGCAAGTCTATCTTCTTTTTAACCCCAGCTTTAGGATTAATGATAAAGGCCACTTTTTTATTCATGATACGGATTAAACCCACAAGCCAGTTTTTTGAGAGAACTCAAAAGTAGGCGGCTCATGTAACCTTAATATTAATTGTTTGTAAAGATAAAAAATTCCGTCCGAAAGCGATCATACACCCGCGCAGCCGTTTACCTGGCACCGAGCATAAATTCTTTCAGATAAAAAGGTTCAAAATATGCCACATCTTCAAAGGCCTGTTTCTCATATTTTTCGAAGGCCAGTGAAATCATATCTGCGGCGGAGGGAAAAACATTTTCAGAAAATACCGCACCCGGAATATGACTCAGCAGGGCTTTTGCTTTGGGCATACCATCACCAAAAAAACAAAGCGGGCTGTATGGGGCAAAAACAGATGCGCTGCTCCCGCCGAGTATATGGGCGTTTACGGGCTCCAGCAATTGCAATGCGCGGTTGTATACACCACAATACACTTCCATGCGGCGGGCATCGAGCATGGGTACGTAAGTTAAACCGGGCGTTTTGAGCGAAACATGATATGCCATGCTTTGCAGCGTATCAACCGAAATTAAAGGCACAGATAAAGCATAGGCAAGTCCCTTTGCTGCAGAAACGCCGATGCGCAGCCCCGTATAGGAACCAGGACCTTTGCTCACAACGATGGCACTTAATTGTGAAGGTTTCACCGAAGCCTCCTTCAAAACTTCCTGAATAAATACGTGCAGGTTCTCGGCATGTGTATAACCCGTATTGGTTTCCTTTAGTGCAAGTAGTTCGCGGTTGAGCGATACGGCTACGGAGCAGACGGTAGTGGCCGTTTCAATATGAAGGATGAACGGCACTATTCTTTCTCGGCAAAGAGTTTATCCTTATCCACAACCTTTACTTTGGTGCCTTTTTTCAGAGACTTGGAAACAGCGCTGTATGGCCCCGTAACAACATCTTCACCACCGCTGAGACCGCTTGTAATTTCAATGTAGTCATTATCCTGAATGCCGGTTTTCACATATACCATTTCGGTTTTACCATCTTTTACAAGGAAAACACATTCTTTAATCTCTTCGTCTTTTTTGCGGGCATTCAGTTTTTCTTCGTTCTCATTTTTCACAATGATCTGCCGGTCTTCATCGCCCATACCTGGTTTCGTCTTTGTCGTATCTGTACTGCGTGTTGTTACAGCCTGTACAGGTACCGATATTACCTGGCTGACACGTTTGGTCTGAATATCAACCGAAGCACTCATGCCCGGGCGGAACGGTGCAGGGTTCATATCTGTAATAAGGTCGGCATAAGAGCTGCGCAGCAAACGGATCTTCACCACAAAGTTTGTAACCTGGTCAACAGAAATACTGGTTGTATTGGCCGAATTGGCAACTTCCGTTACAATCCCTTTGAATTTTTTTCCGAGGTAAGCGTCTACTTCAATAATGGCCGTATCATTTTTATGAATGCGGATAATGTCATTTTCATTCACCTCCACACTGGCTTCCATTTCATTGAGGTTTGCGAGGCGCATGATTTCTGTGCCCTGCAGGCCCTGCACGCCTACCACACGTTCTCCTTTTTCGACACTTAGCTTGGAAACTGTTCCGTCGACCGGCGCATATATATTTGTTTTTTCGAGATTCGAATTTGCTTCACGAAGCGAGGCTTCCATGCTCTTCACATTAAAATCGGCCGCATTGATGCTTTCTTCGATTCCGGCCACATTGGCTTTGGCTGCTTCGTAGGTAGCTTTTGACGCATCTATCTCCTGTTGTGAAATGACATTCTGATCGAACAGTTTTTTATTACGGAAATAAGAAGCTTCGGCATTTGCCAGGTTGGCTTTTGCCTGTGCCAGCTGAGCCGTTGTTGTTTTCACATTGGCCTTGGTGCTGTTTACAGAAGCATTTGCGCGTTCTTTGGCACTCTCGTAAATATCAGATTTGATGCGGCAAAGGAGCTGCCCTTTCTTCACCGGGTCGCCCTCTTTCACAAACATATCAACGATCTCTCCCGATACGTCGGAGGTGATTTTCAGTTCTGTTTCGGGTTGAATTTTCCCGTTCGCCGAAACGCTTTCGATGATGTTTCGTTTTATTGCTTTCTCTGCAGTAACTTCGGTGGGTGCGGTGCCATTTACAACCTTCATCACAATGATGACAGCCACAATGGCGATGCCGATTCCGATAATCCAGTAAATTTTTTTCATGTGCCTGTATTGTATGCTCCTCACGTTCTGATTATAAACGTCGGAGCCAAATTTATAAAATCAATTCAATGTTAAAGGTTTGCCCTGGTAAAAGTCGAGGACCTTCAATCTGAAAATAAAATCGTATTTAGCCTGTACCAGGTTGGCCTGTGCATTCTGTAAACGTGTTTTGGCCGAGTTAAAATCGAAGGTGCTGATTGCTCCTACATTGTATTTCTGCTGGGCATACTCAAACGACTGTTGCGAAGCCTCTACCGATGCTTTGCTGGAGTTATACTTGTTTAATGAAGCGCGGGCGTTGGCATAAGACTGCGCAATGGTTTTGTAAAGATTCTGTTCTACCAGTTCACGGTTATAACGTGCATTGAGGGCATTGAGCTGCGCATTCTTCACATTGGTATATGTTTGCAGACCGTTAAAAATCGGTACAGTTAGCGTGAATCCAACACTTTTGTTGACGTTATCCTTAAACTGATCGGTGAATGATTTTGTTTCGGTAAGGTATTCGATATTTGGCGTGTATACCACTTCACCAGTGGCGGTAGCCCCGATCGGGGTAACACCATTCATTTGGGTGCCGATGATTTTTTTATCGAGTCCCGATGTACCTGTACCAATGGTACCTGTAGCGCTCAGCGTAGGGCTCACACGGCCTTTGGCTGCAGCCAGACTCTTCTCCATAGCCAGAACATTGTATTCGGCCGACTTTACAGAATGCTGGTTTTTCAATGCTGTTTCATATACATTCTGTACTGATATATTGGCCAACTCGCCGCTCAGTATTTCAATGTTTGGTTTTTCAATTTTCAGGTTATTCACGGAGTCTATGTTCATGAGCTGAAGCAGTGTCAGCATGGCAATCTGGTAATTGTTATCAGCCGTTGTCACGTTCACATCTTCATTCCCCAACTGTGCTTTGAGATCGTAGTAGGCGCTTTTGGCAAGTGTACCGGCATCTACCAGTTTCTCAGTACGCTTCATCTGTTCTTCGGTAATGCTGTACTGGCCTTTGGCAACCTGCAGAAGTTCGTCGCAGAAAATAACATTGATAAAGGCGGTTGCTACATTCAGAGAAAGGTCGTTTCGCTGTTGCCCGAGTGTTTCGGTGCTGGCCATGTATTGAAATTCGTTGGCCCGGATATTATTATACTGCGACAAACCCGACCAGAGCACCACGTTGCTCGATACGTAAAAGTTCTGGGATAATACCTGTGTGTTCGCAAAGGTATTGGTATAGCGGTCAATAGTCCTACCAAAGTTATAGGTATGCTGCGCGCCCATATTAATGGTTGGCAGAATAGAAGCCTTACTTTGGGTGGCATTGTTGCCATATATTTTTGTCGTGATCTCCGACTGCTTGATGGCAATGTTATTTTTCAGTGCCTGATCGATACACTGCTGAAGTGACCATTCAGTCTGAGAATAGCCCATTGAGCATGTCAGCACGAGCATGAGTAAGCTTAAACCTGTTTTCATAAAGTGAAACAAAATTAAACAAAAAACCCTGTATGTTGGTGCTCCTTATAAAAACGGGAAAATTAGGCTATAAGTGGTCTCAAAAAAGACTGAATGGCTCAAACCGGTTATATTTCACCCGGTTTAAATAAAAACAGGCAACCCCACCCGGAGCCGCCTGTTTGTGAAATTTTCTTAAAAAACTACAGGACCGTGCCGTGAAAAGTAAGGGTTTGGGGCGCCACATCGGCATTGGTAGTTACCGTCACTGTCTTTTTGAAGGCACCTTTAGCCGCTGCATTATACGTTGCCGTAATTTTGGTGGTTTCACCCGGCAGGACCGGGCTTTTGGCATAATTGGTGGCGGTACAGCCGCAGGATGCCTGCACATTTGTAATGAGCACAGGGCTGGTTCCGGTGTTGGTAAACTCAAACTCAATATTCACCGGTTTATTCTGGGCGATATCTCCCAGGTCTTTATCTACCTGTTTCCATAAAATGGTTTCTCCGGTCATGGATACCGGTTTATTGGTCCATGGCACCAATTCTGTTTTGGTTGTTGTCTGCGCCAGGGCAGTTGTAGCGGCCAACAACATAGCGCTACCGGTCATTAAAGCATAAAAAAATGTTTTCATTGTTTCTGGTTTTTAAAGGTTAAACGTGACGATTTACCGCTTGCAAGGATCGGATAAGTCAAAGGTATTGAGCCTTCGGGTCGGTTGCTGTTAATCAATTGATAATAGATGTTAATGATCTGTTAATGCCTCTGGGGGCCCTGATTTTTTCTGTAATATTATGTCTCAAACAGCGGGTATCGTGAAGTTCAACAAACTCAATATGGTTATTGTGCTTGGACTGGTTGCCATTATCGGCATCCTGGTGATACAGCTTTTGTGGATGAAACAGGCTTTCAGTGCCGAAGAAAAGAAATTCAGTCAGAAAGTCCATATCACGCTGCTCCAGGTGGTGAATAAACTCTATGAATACAACCATGCCGAATTTCCGCTGAATAATCCGATTCAGAAGGTATCGAACGATTATTACATTGTGAATGTAAACAACGATTTTGAAGCCGAAATACTGGAATACTGCCTCAAAACAGAGTTTCAGAAAGCCAATCTCCTGACCGATTTTGAATACGCCGTATACAAATGCGAAAGTGATGAGATGGTATACGGGAACTACGTATCGTTTACCGACAAGCCCGATAAAAAACACAGTGTATATTTCCCCAAGCAGAAAAACCTGATCTACTATTTTGCCATTCGCTTTCCAAACGAAAACACCTATCTGGTTACATCCCTCAAATACTGGTGGATCCTGTCACTGATCCTCATCCTCATCCTGATCATTTATGTGTACTCCATCATCACCATTATTCAGCAGCGCAAATATTCGGAACTGCAGAAGGACTTCATCAACAACATGACCCACGAATTCAAAACGCCTCTGTCGTCCATCCTCATTGCATCCAATTACCTGAGCCGGCAGCCATCGATACAGGCGGATGATAAAATGGAGAAATACGCCTCCATCATTATTAACCAGAGCCAGAAGCTCAACAACCATATCGAAAAAATACTGAACATTGCGCGCTCCGACGATGCTCCTTTAAAGCTCGATATACAAAACATCCCGCTGATTACCACCCTGCAGGAGGTTAAAGAAAATATCGCACTCAAATATGAAAACGTTGAGATCAGCCTGGAAAGCGGCAAAGCGGAGTACTACATAAAAGCCGACGCTTTTCACTTCACAAACCTCGTGTATAATATCCTGGATAACTCCATAAAATACTCTGCCAAAAATCCTGGCATTGTGATCCGGATCAGCGAAAGCGGACAGGATATATGCCTCGATTTCCGGGATCAGGGGATCGGAATTCCGGCCAAAAAACTTGCCTATATTTTTGATAAATTCTACCGGGTGAGCGACCACCATGTGCTTGGTGCTGCGGGTTTCGGACTTGGACTTTACTATGTAAAGAAAGTATGCGATCTGCATCACTGGAAAATATCAGCCACCAATAACACCCCCGAACCGGGTATTACCATTCGTGTTTCAATTCCACAGATTTTATGAGCAAAGCCAGAATCCTATACGCCGAAGATGACAAAACACTGGCCTTCCTGACCACAGACAGCCTGGAGCAACAGCAATATGAGGTCACACACTGCGCCGACGGGCTCAGCTGCCTGGAACTTTTCAAAGCGCAGGCATTTGACCTTTGCATTTTAGACATCATGCTGCCACGCCTGGATGGTTTCGAACTTGCCACAGCCATCCGGCAAATCAATGCAGAAATCCCCATCGTATTTCTCTCAGCCAAAACCCTGAAAGAAGACCGGATCCGGGGTCTGAAACTGGGGGCCGACGATTACCTTGTGAAACCTTTCAGCATGGAAGAACTGTTGTTGAAAGTCCGCGTTTTCCTGATGCGTTCGAGAAAGTATACCGAGCCCGAAAAGATGCTTTATTCTATCGGGCGTCTCCAGTTCAATGCAGCGAATTACACCCTTCAGAACAGCGCGAAAGAAATCACGACACTCACCCGGCGTGAATCAGACCTGCTCAGGCTCTTTCTCGATCACAAAAACCAGGTACTCCGGCGCGAACAGATTCTGAAAGCGATCTGGGGCAGCGACGATTATTTTATGGGCCGCAGCCTTGATGTATTCATCTCCAGGCTCCGGAAGGTACTCAGCTCTGAAAAGCACATTTCCATCCAGAATCTGCATGGCATTGGCTTCAAACTCTCCGATGAGGGCTGAGTTTAGCTCCTGTTAACGTATTTCTGTTTACAATTCCTTGTAACGACCCTGCTTTTATAGCGTTATCCCAGTAATTTTGCTATTATGCGTCTATTCAAACACTTTTATCTCCTGCTTTTCCTGATGGTGGCTGTAGTATCCGTTGCACAACCCAAAAAGGAATATTACGACAATGAGCAAACCAAACTCAAATCCGAAACCAATATCGTGAAAGGCATGCCCCATGGGCGTTACACCGAATATTACAAAAACGGAAAAGTGGCACGACGCGGCTCATTTTACAATGGGAAGGAAGACAGCACCTGGTATTTTTTCTACGATGACGGCACCATAAAAGCAAAAGAACGCTATTTCAGAGGGCGCAAGAACGGTACAAATGAATACTATTTCAAAACCGGGCAACTGGCACAAATCACCGTATTTAAAAACGACCGGGCCGATAGTGTCTGGACAAGCTATTATGAAAACAAACAGGTGAAGAGCCGCGAGTCCTTCAGCAACGGGATTAAATCAGGGCAGTGGATTTATTACTTTGATAACGGGCAGGTTGAGAGTGACGGCCAGTTTGAAAACAATGTGAAACAGGGTGAGGTCAAATCATTTTACAAAGACGGGAAACCCGCATCGGTCATTACCTATTGCAAAGGAAAGCCCTGCGGAAAGTACATCGAGTATTACGAAAACGGCATTCTGAAATTTGAAAAAGAATACCAGGTTTTCGAAAAAACGCTTCATGCTGCCGGAACATCCACAACTACGGAAGTTAAGGATTCGACCATTGTTTTATTGCTCACCATGAACGATGAAAAAGGTAAATCGCTGGTGGCAAACGGAAACGGAAAAGTAACCGTGCAATACAACAACGGGCTTATAAAGGCCCAGGGAGCTTATAAAGATGGCTTGCAGGACGGCACCTGGCGTTTCTTTCATCCGAACGGTGAACTTGATTACGAGGCGGTATACGACAAAGGTGTATTGAACGGTTATTACTCCTCGTACTACGAAAATCATAACATTCGCAGCGAGGGTAATTTTACAAACGGAAAGAAAAACGGGAAATGGAAATTTTATACCGCCGATGGCCATAAAGAAATGGAGGGCACACTCACAGACGGGCTCCGTACAGACCAATGGACGTATTATCACCCCAATGGCGAAAAGGAATCAGAAGGCTTTTTCAAGGACGATAAACAAACCGGAACCTGGGAATATTTTTATCCGACAACCGAAAAATGGCGCCAGGGAAATTACGATGCCGGTGTTAAAACCGGTGTATGGACGACCTGGCATGAAAATGGAAAAAAATTACAGGAGGGCCCCTACGTCAATGGTAAAGAAGAAGGTCTTTGGCAAAGCTGGTACAATAATGGCCAGTTGAAAGATCAGGGTAGTTTCAAGGCAGGTCTGCTGTTTGGTTTGTGGGAAGGATGGTACTTTAACGGCAAACCCAATTACAAAGGCGAGTATAACGAAAAAGGAAAAAAACAGGGCTACTGGATGTATTGGTATGAAACCGGGCAAAACCGCGAAGCCGGCAGTTATGTAAGCGGCATTAAACACGGTAAATGGACCATGTGGCACGAAAAGGGCAATTTCATTGATACGGAGGGTTACTACAGTAAAGGCAAGCAGACCGGCGACTGGAAATACTATTTTGAAACAGGCGGCCTCATGAAAGAACAACATTTCAAAGACGGACGTCTCAGTGGTAAATCTGTGGCCTATTACCCGAATGCCAAAATACAGTCGGTGAGCAACTACAAAATACTGAGTGAAAAGCGTAAAGGGAAGGTACAAAGTGTACCTCATGGCGAGTGGATCTTCTACGATAAGAACGGAAAAGAGATCAGTCGGATTAAATACAAAAACGGTCTAAAAGTTCAGTAATTATTCCCTAATATTTCTATATTTGTGCATAAGACAAACTTATGCTGCAAATTACCAAACAATGCCTGGTTATTCTATCAGTTTCCGCACTTCTTTTTTCCTGCAACGGATCGAAGAATGAGGACAATGAAATAGCCGACAACAACGATAGTATTCCGGAATCTGTTGCTATAGACTCTACCAGGATCAGTGCACAGAATGTATTTAACTCCATTCCCGGCCGTGCCGAGATTGTAGCCCTGGCTGCAGAAGCAAAATCCGAATACAATTTCAATATCCTGAGTAACCCTGACGACGTTAATAAATACACGGTGGAAAGCAGCAAAGCTCTGAACCTTGGAGCTTATGGCTCTGACCTGAGCACTGCCGGTGTATATGAGCAGACACAGGAATCGATGGTATACCTGAAATGCGTTAATATACTGGCAAAGCAACTTGGCGTAAGCAGCGCCTTCGATGAAAAAATGGTGGACCGCATGGAAGCCAACAAAGAAAACCGCGACTCTACACTCGAGATTATTACACAATCTTTCAAAAACGCCGACAACTTCCTGAAAGCAAACGGACGTCCGGGCACTTCTTCACTGATTGTTGCCGGTGGCTGGATCGAGGGGATGTACATTGCCTGCAACACTGCCAAAGAAACAAAGAATGAGAATGTTATTAAAACCATTTTCAAACAGAAGGAGTCCCTGAGAAATCTCATCGACCTGCTCGAAAAATCAAAAGTATCTGCCGATGCCGGTTATGTTACTGTTGGCCTCAAAGAAATCAAAACGCTCCTCGATGCCAAAAACGATAACGTTTATACACTGGACTCCATCAAAGATATCTTCGCCAAAACAGAAGCTCTTCGTAAAAAAATTGTTGCCCCGAATTAAACCATGTCTTTCATTCTACCTGTAAATGGTGTTTCACCACAGTTCGGCGACAACTGCTTTGTTGCGCCGAATGCTACCATTGTAGGTGATGTGATCTGTGGCGACGACTGCAGTTTCTGGTTCAACGCCGTGGTGAGGGGCGATGTAAATTCGATTCGTGTTGGCAATAAAGTAAACATACAGGATGGCGCTGTGATCCATTGCACCTATCAGAAAACAAAAGTACACCTGGGCAATAATGTTTCCGTTGGCCACAATGCGATTGTGCATGGCTGTACAGTCAATGACAATGTACTTATCGGCATGGGTGCTATTGTGATGGACAACTGCGAAATCGGCAGCAACACCATTATCGCTGCAGGTGCCGTGGTTACCGAAGGCACGAAGGTTCCCTCAGGCTGTATCTTTGCCGGCGTACCCGCCAAAAAAGTAAAAGATATTTCTGAAGAACTCATTCATGGCGAGATCGACCGCATCGCCAACAACTACCTGAAGTATAGCGGCTGGTTTAAGTAATCCATATTTTTCCTGTCATTCATCCGCTTACCCCGTCATTCAAAACGAGGCAATATGCTATTGTTACCTATCCGTGTTTACATGTATAGGGATGTAACAATTCACAATGCTCCGACGTTATATGTCCTGATGACACCTTTCTGAAATTAAAACTGCTGCCTATGAAAACCACACTCACCCTACTCTCACTGGCTTTTAGCATGAGTCTATCTGCGCAATTACAACATTTCTGCAGCCCCGGTGAAGCCATTCAAAACCAGGAAGAAACCGGCCTCCTGATCAAAGACACACCCCGCAATCTCCGGAAGCTGTCTGAAAATGCCGGCCTCTACAGTCACATCAAAGTAGTGAAGTTCAGTGGCTTCAACGATACCAACACTAATCTCGATTCAGCACTCAGAATGTTGCAGCCCAACAAGCACATCCAATGCCTGATCTTTGAAAAATGCGACCTGACGGGCCTGGAAACGTCCCTTTCAGGGTTTACCGCCCTCGATGATATCCGTATGCTGAAACAAACGGTGGTGGATGAAAACACGTTTATTCCTCTCGTTAAAGACAACACGATTAAAACCCTTTATATCCAGACCGACGACCCTGAAATAAGCACAGACAGTCTCTCCCTGCTTAAGAACCTGGAAGCGCTGTACGTGAGTGATGACGGCAGTTTCACAAAAACGAACCTGACACAAAAAATAAAAACCGGTGAGCCTGGTGACAACAGGTTTATCAGCATCAACTACACCGGAGGTCTGTATCAACCTGTAAAAGGCACCGGCAAATCTTTTACAACCACATTTCAAAACACTACAGCAGCCGCCAAAACCGACACCAGGCCTTACCAGGCACCGCTGCCCTGCATAAAACAACCGATCCCCGGCATTAACATTAACGATACATTGTACAGATTCAATGCATCGCAGGGTTGCCTTGTATATTATAATTCAGGTTCCGCTATCCGCATAGATCAGAATGCATTCACCGATCAGAACGGAAAACCGTACAATGGCCCGGTTACCTTATTTTACAGGGAATTCAGAACACCTGTAGAAATTATGCTCTCCGGCATCCCCATGACAAATGAAGTCAACGGGCAGACACGGGTATTCCGAAGCGGCGGCATGTATGAGATCAATGCTTTTGATAAAAACAATCAATTACTGAAAACAAGAAGCGATACCTCTGTCAAAATAAATTTTGCGCTCTCGGATACGGCCAGCGATTTTCAGTTTTTCTCATTGAATGCAAATGGCAACTGGAGAACCGTATCGAATACGGTGAATATAAAAAACAGCGAAAGCAAGGCCGTTAGTGCTTACTACAACTACCTGGAAGGTCTGAAGTCAAAAGCAGACACAACATCGTATGCAGCACGTTTCTACAGCATGGACTATGCATACACCGCACGGCGCGACAATTTTATAAAAACCTGCGAATCCTGTCACGATACCCTGCCGTATTATGAAGAACCTACGCACCGTACAAAAAGCAAAAAATCAAAAGGCCTGTTCCGTGTCAAATACCTGAAACAAACCAAAGATGGTCAGATTGCTTTCAAGATAGTCCCTGCCAAACGCGGGCTCATTGTTCCTGCTCATATCAGTGCATTATTCAATAAAACCTATCTCTATGATGGCGACATTTCACGCGCTGAATTCAGGCAGCTCTTTCCCCGTAAACTCCCCTGCTGGGATTTGCGAACAAATGTTGCGGGAAACACCTTGCAGTTAAACATCAAAACAGACAAGGCTTTCAGCCAGTTAAATGCAAAAATCATTACCTTGAAAGACGACAAAACTTATATCGTACAAAAACGTGGGGCAAAAATCATGAATGTCCGCATCAGTATGCTAGCCAGGCACGATGGCCGGAAATTCGATCGTAAAGACAGGAAAAGCTACGGTGATTTCAACGACATAAACATGTTCAAGCTGAAACACAAAGAAGAACTTGCTTATGCTTACAGCCAGAAATTTCAAACGGAAAAAGAAAAGCAGATCGATCATAAAAACTGGGCAGATTATGCGGCAGCAAATCGTGCGGCCGGTTTTGGATACGGAGGATACGGTAGCGCCGTTGGGACAGCGCTTGTGAAAAGCGGCATGGGGTTTAACAACATCGATTGCTACATTCACAACGGACAGATGCAGGATGTTTTTGTGCAATACAATAACATGCCCTTCGATAGTATCTCCGGTGAATTCACCTATGCCCTTTACAAAAGCATCAACACCAGTTATAACTTCTACGCCAGTGCACCGGATCAGGCTTTCCGGGGCTATTACTTCAAAAACAGGGCAAATTACATCATTCGCTTCACCGGCAACAATGCCATGCAGGTATTAAGTCCTGAACAGGTCAAAGAAAATAAAAACCAGAATACGATCGCTGTAAACTACATCAATGAGTTTGATGTGAGTAACATGAACAGTAATGAAATAAGCAAGCTTATTCTGAAGTAGGTGTTATAACAATTCGAGATGTTCGGATGAAACCGGTTTACTGTAAAACAGGGAAGCATGCCTGTCGAAGTTTTCAGGAGAATCGGTCGTCAGAAAATGCATGGTGCCGCCTTTGCTGCAACGCCGCTCCATATCGGGATGGCGCTGCAGATAGTCCTGCAAGCCATTTGCCACAATACTTCCCTGCGAGAGAATGGTCACCGGTTTGGGCAAAAACTGCTCTATTTTTTTCTGCAGGATCGGGTAATGTGTGCAGCCCAGGATAATGGTGTCGATATGCTCCGACTGACTGAATAAATGACGGATATGTTTTTGCACAAAGTAATCCGCCCCCGGGTTATCTATCTCATTGTTCTCAATAAGCGGCACCCACATCGGGCAGGCTTCCTGGAACACTTTCAACCCCGGAAAAAATTTTCCGATCTCGATCAGGTATGACAGGGAATTAACAGTACCCTGTGTGGCAAACAACCCCACATGTCCTGTTTTAGAGTAGTTCCCTACAATTTCGGTGGTGGGTCGTATCACACCCAACACACGTTTTGACGGATCTATATTCGGAAGGTCTTTTTGCTGAATGGTGCGCAATGCCTTGGCAGAAGCAGTATTACAAGCCACGATCACCAGCTCACAACCTTTATCAAATAAGTGCATGACACACTCCAGGGTATATTCATAAACTGTTTCGAAAGAGCGTGAGCCGTATGGCGCACGGGCATTATCGCCAAGGTACAGATAATCGTACTGTGGCAGGGTTTTTACAATTTCCTTTAAAACGGTTAAGCCTCCGTAGCCGGAATCAAAAACCCCGATAGGAGAATATGCAGTATTGGCTGAAGTTTTTGTCAAGAATTCCTGCGTTGAATAAGCGATACAAATTTAGTAAGAAGTCCCGACACTACAGTCTGGATTTTGTCTCCGTATTTATCCAGGACAAAGGCTGCAGCCTGTTCTGCTACCGTTGATTTGAGGTAGGCGCCAAGCGAACTGTTCTTTTTAAAAATCTTACCAATGATGTATTCCAGTGCCATATTCAGGCCAAGCTGGGCCGCATCGTGTTTGAGTTCCCGGTCTTCTTTCATTTTAGCCAGGGCATGTTTTATCATGTTGGCTGGTTGCATGGAAGCATAGAAGTTCTTAAGATCCTCTTTCAGCACCAGTTCCTGTTCTTCTTTCAGGCCATCGAGGTACTCGATACGCTTGTGTAAATCTTCGTATGAGCTTATTTTTGGAATCATAGCATCCATATCACTGCATTTTACTGTCCGTCAAACATGGCTTTAATAATCCTGTCACGTACCGGCTTCATCACCAGCTTTTCTTTAAACATCAGAACGATGATCCCGATAAAAAGATAAAAACCCGCTACGATTAAAAACCCAAGGGCATTACTCTGAAGTACTGACCCGAGGTAAAGGCTGCCTGCCACGCTTACAAAGAGAATAAACATGAGCATCATTACCGCCACAATAACCGAGGATACGGTAATGCTGCTGATAACGGCTACCTTGTCAGAAGCCTTTAATACCGCCAGTTCATAGCGGGTATTAATATACTTTTTCAGGCTCTCCTGAAGTTGCTCTATATCCGGCGTTGTTTCCATACAATGGTCTGATTATTTATGGATATGCTATTTGGTTTCTGTACCCCTGGTAGGGTCCAGTTCTTCCTGGAGTTTATCCAGAATATCGTCAAACAGATCCTGTGTTTTTTGTTTCAGTTTTTTCCGGGTCTCTTCGCCGCTTTCAGGGGCCAGTAAAATACCCAGTGCTACTCCTATAGCGGCTCCCACCAAAAGGGCACCTACAACTTTTCCGGTATCGCTCATGATTTCAGGGTTTAATGAATACAAATTAAGGATTTACTTCTTATAAATTTACTGAATAAAATCAGTCTTTTTTCTTTTTTTCATCAGTACTTTCCGTAGTGACTTCATCAGAAACCTGGGCATCACTGATATCAGGGCCATCGATCATGAGCCAGTTGACGGTTTTTGGCATATCGTCGCCAAGCAGATATCCCCATGGTTTCAGCCCATCAACCCGATCGAATATCACTTTTAAAATAGCCAGTACCGGAATAGCCAGGAACATACCTGATACGCCGGCCAGCGTCCCGCCAATCACCACACCCGAAATGGAAGCCAGGGCATTGATGCTGACTTTTGAGGCCACAATGCGGGGCGACAGGATATTGGCATCGAGAATATGTACGACACTATTGAATATAACCAACCATATAACCGGTGTCAGATTCGTTGAACTGATGAGGCCTATAAACACACTGATAATCGTTGCGAGGATAATACCGATATAGGGTATCATATTGAGAATGGCTGTCATAATCCCGAGGAAAACAAAATACTCCACTCCAATAAACCATAATCCCACCGAAGTAACTACGGCTACAATACAGAGTTCTGTAAGGAGCCCGACAATATATCCGCGGATCACAACCTTAATCTCAAACATAATTTCCTGCAAGGTGCGATGCTGCGACATGGGCACAAGTTTCAGAAAAAAGTTGAACAGCAATTTCCGGTAAAGCAACATCAGGAATGCATATACAAAGATGAGCACCGTGTTAAACATTTTTCCGGTAAATGAATTCAATACCGTGCCGGAAATGATCTGGCCACCGGCCATATTACCTTCACGAATCTGCGTCATATAATCTTTCTGATCGCGGTAGCTGATATGGAAAGTCTGGTATAGCCAGCTTTGGGCGTGTTGAAAATGGTGATTCAGATGTTCACGGATCTGCGGCAGATCATCCATAAAAGTAGTAAGCTGCCAGCTCAGAAAAAACAGAACACCTGCAACGACGATTACACTCAATGTAACCGACAGTAGTACAGCAATAACACTGGGGAAACGCAATTTCTTGTTAAAGAATACCACTACCGGCCGAAGCACAATGGCAATAAAAAAGGCCATGATAAAAGGAAAGATGATCTGATGTGCCAGGTAAATGAACAGGAACACCATTCCAACAATGAAGAACAGAGAGGCTAACCCCGTAAGTTTTTCGGATTTAATGCGGCTTTCCATAATACAGTGTGAAGTATGACTTAAAGATACGCATTATGAATTGTAATAAACATAACAAAATTACATAAACAGGCAGTCTGTCAGAAAATCAAATACCATCCCTGCGATTGAGATGAGCAGCCAGTCGCGCGCCCATACTGAACGCGGCCTGAAGCAAATACCCCCCGGTAGGAGCATCCCAGTCGAGCATTTCGCCAATGGCGTAATAACCCGGCAGTTTCTTCAGTTCAAAATCGGGTGTAATCTCACTGAGGGCAATACCTCCCACTGTGGAAATAGCGTCGTCGACCGGACCTGCTGACACAACCGTCAATTCAAAATGCTTAATTCTGTTGGCCAGTAAAGCCGGCGACATAAAATCATCGCGACTGAGCAGGGCTTTCAGCAGAGCTGTGGCAGGACGACTTAGTTTTATTTCTTTTTCCAGGATCTCTGTAAGACTCTTTCTACCACGTGTTTCAAGGGCCTGCTGTATTTTTAAAAGGTCATGCTGCGGTTTCAGATCAATATATAATTTCGCAGACCCCTCCCCTTGCAATTGTTCCCGGATTTGCGGACTCAGCGGATAAATACCACTTCCCTCGATCCCCGCCCTGGTGATGACTGCTTCTCCGGCACGTGTGACACCGCCGCAGCTGAACACCATATTTTTCAATGCCTGTCCCTGCATGCTTTCCGCAAAAGCCTCCGGCCATTCAATATGATAAGCACAATTGGAAGGACGAAAAGGCAGACAGGTAATCCGGCGCGATTGCAGATATGGTACCCACCCTCCATCAGAGCCGGTTACTTTCCAGCTGGCGCCCCCCAGGGCCAATACCACCAGATCGCTGTTAATTTTCTTCAGCCCCTGTGGTGATTGGAATACAAGGGCATCTCCATCAATACCCTGCCAGTCGTGGTGCGTATGAATCTGTACTCCTTGTTTTTGCAAATGCTTCAGGATAGCATTCAGCACCTCGATTGGTTTAATTCCTTTTACAGGAAACACCCGCTGGCTGGTGCCTACATAGGTCTCGATGCCGAGTTCACGAAACCAGTTTTGAAGGTCGGCATTTGTAAAAAAAGACAACGCTTCATTCATAAACCCGGGAGGTGTGTATCTCCCGGCAAAAGCATCCATAGATTCCGCATGCGTCAGATTGAAGCCCCCCTGGCCTGCCACCAGGAATTTACGCCCCAGTGCGGGATTGCGTTCATACAGATGAACTTCGAATATTTCACGATCGAGATTCGCTGCCAGCATCATGGCTGCAGGACCACCACCGAGTATCAGTACCTTTTTCCGGACCATGCTTACAATCAGTCTTTCAGAGCACGCTCAATATTGCGATCGGGAATCAGCCACAACACAGCCACCAGCACAAACAATGCCCCGGATATAGCTGTGTTTACATAAGCCAGTGGAATAGCGGCACCGTAGGATAAAACCGATACAAGCCCTTTAAGGTCGAGTTTCTTCATTGCCCTTGTCATTTCGGGCGAAAATGAATTTGTTTTTTCAATGGCCCACTTCAGCCAGGTGAATGTGATACCGCATAGCAACAGAAGCGCCGCATAAACAACCACCGTATTGGTTGCGAAGTGATTCTCGCCCATCCAGCCGGTAGCAAAGGGAATCAGAGACAGTGCAAATAAAAGTCCGTTATTGCTCCAGATAATGCCCGGCGACACGTGTTTCACCGTGTGGAGCAGGTGATGGTGGTTGCCCCAGTATATACCCACAAAAACAAAACTCAGAATATAACTCACCAGAACAGGCATCAGTGGCTCAAGCGCAGTCCAGCTGGCATCGTGCGGCACTTTTATTTCGAGTACCATTATGGTGATGATGATCGCCAGTACACCATCGCTGAAAGCTTCGAGTCGGTTTTTTGTCATACTCTAAAGATAGCATCCCGGCTTCAAAAAACCATTGACCATGAAAAACTTCCTACCTTTTTCTTACCGGGCGCTTTTGTTTAACATTAAACAAACCAACAAAAACAGAGTACCCGAACAATGCACCAAAACCAATCTGCTTCATCACGCCCAGTAAGTCGGTAGTTTGCCACTCCTGCATTACTTTTCCGTCTTTTATCTTCCTCACAAAAATACCATTCACTTCCAGGTTCCTGCGATTGGCCGGAGCTCCCATAAACTTGCCGGTATTGACAGCCGTTGAAATGAAGCGTACCGATGCAAGATCACCATCTACAAGCACGTGCGGAAATTCCATTTTCAGTCCCGAGAATGCGGCTTTCATATCCTGCATAAATCCAATGTATTCATCTTTACTGAATACAAATCCGTCGCCGGTGTAAGTAAAATCCTTGTCAAGCAACTGATCCAGGTCATCCCAGCGTCCTTCAAGAATAGCGTATGATACAGCCAGTGCCGTTTTTTTGATGTCTTCTTTTTCCATAATTATTTTTTTTTGACAAAGGTGATGCCGGCACTTTACGAAAACAATATACTACCCAAAAAGAAAGCACTGTTCTTTTGGTAAGTAACCTTCGGTTTATATACATTTGAAAAAACAAAAAGATGAAACGTTATAAACTGGATGGAACCTTTTTCTATTGCCCGGTAGACCTCACACTCTCTGTGATAGGCGGGCGCTGGAAAGGCCTTGTTTTCTGGAACCTGAGAGCGGGTGCTAAACGTTACGGCGAGCTTAAAAAGATACTCGTGGGCATCAATGACAAAATGCTGACCCAGGTACTGAGGGAGCTGGAAGCCAATGGTGTTGTAACACGTAAGGTACATGAAGTGCTTCCACCCAAAGTGGAATATTCGCTGAGCAGAGAGGGGAAAAAATTATTACCGGTCATGCAGCTCATGTCAAACTGGGGCGAAAAATTCGAGGTATAAGCCCCCGGAATCTGGTATTCAAGGGGTTTACAAAAGAGCATGATCCGGTTTATGGAAAATAAACCGGGCCTGCATCCCAATGTAAAATCTCTCACATGAAACGCTATATACACCTGTTTATCTTTACCCTGGCCCTGATCCGGGGAGTTCATTCACAAAGCTTTATCAATGGTAATTTCGAAATCAACTCAGCCGGCAATACAGACCAGATCAACCTCTCCAATACCGAGCTTAATGCCAAACTCACCGGTGTTACCAGCTTTGGGTCCTATGGCGATGTCGACATCATAAACTCCAGCGCCTATGGTGGTGGCGGAGCGGAAGATAAAAACTGGTATATTGCCATTACTGGCGGCGGTACCGATATTGTAGCCCTCAGCCTCAAATCTCCACTGGTAGCAGGTAAAAAATACAGCATCAGTTTCTACGATCGCAAAGACACACGCTACCTCGCAAGCCCCATCCAGATCGGCCTTTCAGAAAACAATACAACTTTCGGAGAAATGGTTTACACGGCCGGTGAATCTCCTTCCGACAACAAGTGGACACAACGGGTATTCAGCTTTACAGCACCAAACAACGGACAATACATTACTGTGAAAATGGCTACCGGCGATATAAACCACTGGGCCAACATCGACAATTTCACTTTCACCTCTGTAACCTGTAACACACTCATCACGCTCGAATCCTCGGCCAGGGACGTTGAAAAAGGGCAAGCCGTTACCTTTACCGTAAGCGGCGGAAACGATTATACATGGGCGCCCGATCTGGTGATGAATAATGCCACCGGCAACACGATTACATTTGTCCCCGAAAAAACCACTACATATACAGTGAGCAGCAAAGATGGCTCCTGCCCTACACTCACTGCAGGCATTACGGTAACGGTTCACGAACCCCAAAAAGATACCACACTCACAAAAACTGCCCCCGATAAAAAAGACAGTGTCGCACCACAATATGTAAAATTCAATAAGCACTCCCTGAACGGCCGCAAATACAAGGTGCAGGAGACCATAAATGTATCTGTACCACTGGTAAAAGTAATGGTATGGGATAAAAACAGGGTGGATGGCGATATCGTTTCGGTATACCTCAACGGGCAATTACTCGCCGAAAACATGGAGGTATCTAAAGTGAAAAAAGAAATCAGTCTCCCGCTTCAAAGTGGTTCCAACATACTCGTTCTCTATACGGTGAACGTCGGACGCATTCCCCCGAATACCGCAGCAATACGGATCAATGATGGGAGTAACAAACGCCGGATCACCACCCTGGTTTCTGACTTCAGGAAAAGCGGTGCTATTGAAATTATATACAATGCAGATGCTGTTACGTCAAAGTAATCCGGGCACATACAGTTACGCTCCGATAATGTACACGGCCCCCTGGATGAAAGTATTTCCATGAATTTCTGAAAACGATCTGTTTGCGTGAGAACCAAAAAACAGGCACAAGATTGTTTAAAGCAACCTGCCCCTGAAAATACACCTCCTGGTATTTCCTTTTCACCAAGCCGGGGTGCCATTTGACCAAGTGGAGCTTTCAGGACAGGCAGAAGCGCCTTACACTTGTCAAAAAAAAAGAAACATGGCTAATCATAAACTCAAACATGCCGCGGTTGCAGCCCTGCTCATCTCCGGCGTTGCACTGGCCGGGATTTACACACATAAACCCTATGCAACAGATGTATCTAAAAACAACAATCCTGCTTTTCCTTCTGAAGCGATGGCAGTAAAAAATCCGCCGGCAGACAGCCTTCAACCCATTACAAATACAGCAGCCCGTAAAGTGCAGGTGGTTTTTGCACTGGATGCCACAGGCAGTATGAGCGGCCTTATCGGTACGGCTAAAGAAAAAATCTGGTCCATTGCCAGCAGCTTTACGCAGGCCGACACCAACACTATTGTGGAGATGGGTCTTGTTTTTTACCGCGATCTGGGCGATCAGTTTGTAACCAAACAGATCAAGCTCTCGGCAGATCTCGACGATGTATATGAAAAGCTCATGTCCATCAATGCTGATGGTGGCGGTGATTCCCCTGAAAGCGTGAACCAGGGCCTGTATGAAGCCGTCACGAAAATGGATTGGCAGAACGATACCACAACCTATAAAACTATTTTCCTGGTGGGCGATTGCCCGCCACACATGGATTACGCCAATGATATTAAATACCCGAAATCCTGTGAATTAGCCCGTCAAAAAGACATAGTACTCAACACCATTCTGATGGGTAATAATGCGGAAGCCCGCCTGATCTGGAAAGAAATTGCCAACTGCTCGCAGGGAGAATTCATGCAGGTAGATATGAGTGCCAATAACCTGGTGGTATCAACCCCTTACGACGACTCTATTGCAAAGCTCTCGCTCAACATGGACATGACCAGGATGTATTACGGCTCTGTGGAAAATGTTCAGAAAAGCATCAGCAAGAAAACACAAAGCATGAATTTCATGAGCGCTTCGGATGTATCAACGGCCGCTCGCCGCGCAGAATACAACATCACAACCACATCCGGAAATACCAGCTATTACGGCACACAGGAACTCATCAACGATTACAAAACCGGCAAAGTGGACGTAACAAAGATTGAAACGGCGAAGCTTCCGGCTGAGGTTGCTAAACTGAGTGTGGAGCAAAGAAAAGTCTATCTCGATAAAATGGTGGCCCGTCGCGACAGCATAGATAAGGAAATGAAAAAACTCGTGGAAAAACGTAAGACCTATATTGAGTCGGAGCTCAAAAAGAAAAACAAAAGTGAAGTCGACAACTCTATCGACAACCAGATTTATGAGAATGTAAAGAAACAGGCAGCGAAAAAAAGCCTGATTCTGAAAGGGAAAGCAAAATACTGATACAGCCTGAAGCAAAGAAAGCCTCGTGTTTAGCGGGGTTTTTTATTTATAAGCGTTATGACAATCGTCCGATGGCTTCTGCAGTACTTGCCACGAAATGAATGTGTCCTGAGCGGTTACTTTCCCTTATAAAATCGTGAAGGCTATCTCCGGGCATATTCTCAAAATGACCAACAATAGCCAGGCTCACCCTGTAATTGGAAAACTTCTGCAGCACCTCTCCGGCAAGTCCTGTTTTCAGATAAAAAAAATCCGGGCTAATATCTTTCTCATGAAGAATAATCCTGTCAAAATCCTGATAATACAGGTTCATCAGTAATTCAAGGCCTTCCGCAGCATTTGTAAGTACAGGCTTATCTGAAATCACTTCAGCGATCCGCTTGCCATGCACGTGATGTACGTTTATATTCATTGGCTACATTGTGATACCTTCACATTCACACTGAATGCGTTTATTTATTGAGTTTCTTATGATGAAACACCATGATAGGCGCCTGGAGATGGAGTGTCATGAGCTGGGTAATACTTTTCCCAAAGATCTTATCGAAGAGATCGCGCTGACGGGCAGACATCACAAGCAAATCGGCTTCCTTTTGTCTCAGATAGCTGACCAGTGTGTCTTCCACATCCGAACCGGGCAATGTTTTAAAGGAAATATCGGGCTCTGTAATTTCATTGCGCACTTTCTGTTCAAACAGCATAAATGCATGTTTTTCTTCTGTGGTTTCGTAAGGCGTAACGTGCACAACACTTAGCTCGGCGCCAAACGCATCAGCCATAGCTGCCACCGTTTTCAGGGTTGGGATATCGCCGGGCTGATAATTTGAGGCGTAGGCCATATGGCGAAGTGAATACGTTGCCAGAGACTCGGGAACAACGATAACCGGACAGGATGTATATGCCACAACACGTGAAGCATTGGTGCCCAGGAATTTCCCGGCCAGCCGGCCAATACCCTGTGTTCCCATCACAACGAGATCTACATGCTTTTCCTGCACAATACGAAGAACCTGTTCCAGCATTTCGCTACGGCTACTCAGGTATTCAACTTCTCTTGTGCTATCGGGAGCGAGCCGGGTATATAACTCCGTAAGTTCCTGTACAGCCACACGATGCCCGGCCTCCTCACCACTGCTGCCTCCCGAGGCTGAGGAGTAGCCACTGGCATGATAGGTATAAAATGAATGGAATAAGATCAGTTTTGCCTGCCATTTGTCGGATAGCATGATGGCATAACGAAGCGCGTTTTCCGCATTCTGAGAAAAATCAATGGGTACTAAAATGGTTTTCATACAGCAGGCTTATATAAAAGTGGTTATCGTTTTATACGGTAAAATTACATTTTGGTTTGAATTGGCCATATGACCCCGATCAGGTGTAAAATTGAGATATTTCTGCTTTAATCGATATACTCTATTGGACTCTCCTTTACAAAAATTTTAAAGGCCAGGTTTACCCGGATATAAAATATATTATTACTGTTTCGAACATGATATTGTTTTATCATCACATTCAGACTATCATCATGTGTTGTAAGTGTATTCTCGGAAAATTGTCGACCACCATTAACACTGGCATCAAAATATAAACGATCACTGATATATGCTTTGATTCCGATACCTGCCCCCACCTGTGTGAACTTTCCATCTGTCTTAGCCGCCAGAAAAGGTTTTTCCCAGAAATTATAACCTTCGGCTACCCCCTCATGCCACATGTGATAGGTGCCTAGTTTATCGTAAAGATTGAAATACAAATCCAATGGCCTGAACCGCCAGAGTCTATATTTATAATCAATATGGGCATACGTGCGACGTTCGTATGTTTCGTATAGTGCATTATCATCTTTATCATCGTGTTCATACTGCCAACCAAAAAAACTGGCATCAATTCCAAGGCTATGTTTCCCTTTCATCGTAAACTCCACGCCTAGTGTAGCCGTAGAAAAATAAGTATCCTCAATGATAAAAAAACCGAAAAGTTTCCCCCTTAAGGCAACAGAAAATTGCTGGTCATAATCTGCCAGGTAATTATGGGTCACGGGCTGTGTAACTACAGCAACAGAATCCCGCTGACTGTAGAGAACATTAACTGCCAGCATAAGCAGTAGTGTAAATAGGGCATATCTCCTTGGTTTCAAACTCATGTATTAATAATCTGAAAAAAGTAGAAATCAACCCAAATGAAATTCCAATTTCCACAGGTTGTTACATCACCAGAAATATTCAACAACTCTAATTTAGAAAATTCCGGTAAAATCAGACACCCGGAAACAGAAACTGACATGAAAACTATCTACAGTAAGAAATAAAAAACCGCTTGAGGCGGGGTTTTGTGGGAGCTACAGAGCCTGTCACGGATCGCCGGGAGTTCGAACCTGTGACCTCCCGACTTCAGGTCGGGATGTTCTGAACCAGTAATGAATCGTTCAATAAGCTTTCTTGATTTCCACCGCTTGATTTCTTTTTCCCGCCTCATCGCTTCTGATTTGACAGCAAAGTCCTCTTTGTATTTCAGTACCCAATCACCAATACCACCCGTAAAACCTTTGTGATCACTATTGTGCTTGCGAATACGTTCTTCCAATTCATCACCCGTATAGCCAACATAATACTTATTCAGCTTGCTCGAATAAATTATGTAAACTGAAAATGGCATAAAATAAAAAACCCCGCTTGAGGCGGGGTTTTGTGGGAGCTACAGAGCCTGTCCCGGATCACCGGGAGTTCGAACCTGTGACCCTCCCGACCTAAACGTCGGGATGCTCTGAACCAGCAATTAACCGCTCAATAAGCTTTCTTGACTTCCAACGCTTGATTTCTTTCTCCCGCGCGATAGCTTCTAATTTGGTAGCAAAATTCTCTTTGTATTTCAGTACCCAATCCCCTATACCTCCTGTAAAGCCTTTATGATCACTGTTATGCTTACGAACACGTTCTTCTAATGCATCGCCCGTGTAGCCAACATAATACTTGTTCAGCTTGCTCGAAAAAAGGATGTAAACTGTAAATGGCATAAAATAAAAAAACCCCGCTTGAGGCGGGGTTTTCGTGGGCTCTACCGAAGAAAAGTCGAACCCTTTTTTAAAGGATTTGGCTTTGCTTTATAATTTAAAGTATTCAATTTCTGTATGATAAAGGGTAGGCTACCTTTTTATATCAATGTCTTTTATGGTTGTTTTTGCGGAGCGTAATATTAATATTTTATAATTTTTTGCCGAATAGCCTGACCCTCAGTTTGTTTAACTTCTACATAATAAACGCCCTCATCGAAGCGTTGGAGATTAATGGACGTTGATTCTGTAGAGTTGGTTTTTAGCAGGCATCGACCGTTTAAATCAAAGATCGAAATTTCATATTTTCCGAGACAGCTAGGACAACTAACTGTCAATTCACTTGTTGCTGGGTTTGGATAAACGATCATACCGCCTGAGTAAGCAGGATTATTAATTCCGGTAATAATTTCATTGCCACAGATAATTCCATTTTTAACAAAATATACAAGGTATTCATTCGTAAAATCGACACTGGTGCCAGACTCAAATTGTCTGATATATGAACCAAAACCATTGATAAACACACTACTACATATAGGTTGTGGACAGGAAACACTGGGCCCGTTAAGGCAACTATCATTTTGAATGTACTCCATAGCACAAGGGTATAGGGTCATTTGAAGCCCATAACAATTACTATAAGGCATGATGCTTTGATAATTGTATTGAGGACTGTTATAACACATAGGATTATTCGGAGTATACCGTTGTGGCATTTGATCGATGATTCGTTGCCTGAGATGAATATATTGAACAGAATCGACTACCGTGGGTGATATCGTGTAGGTAACTGGGTTTATATTTGTGGTATAGTCTGTAACCTCAGTTTGTTTTTTTACGCTGCGGGTATATACAACGGTATCAAGCCCAACAAAGCGCTTATTTAAAATCGTATAGGTTGTATATACATCCGTCCGTTTATAAGGATGTTGTTCATGGGACTGCAGGTTCTGGAAAATGTCGCCGACGTTGTAATTATAAATATCCCCATAGGTGAGTCTTTTTCCATTAAAACGGCTGTAGGTAGATGTATCAACAGGGAAATAATAAATGGCATGAAACTTAAGGAGTCCATGGGTTTTGGAAATACGGATCGTTCGACCATTGTGAATATTGGCTATAGGAGAGTTAGATGCGTTATAAGTCTGTAGAGCAATAGTTTTCACGGTGTCAAAAGAACCATCATATATGGCCCCGTATTGTTTGGAAATGACTGTCGCAAGAATGTAGTTACCATTGGAATAAGAGTACCATTTCCATGAGTTACCCACAGAGGCTTGCGTTTTTACCACTATGGTATCATGTCCGGAATTAAAAAAAACATTGTCTCCATTCACTCTTCTTTTGGTAATCGTGCCAAGCCAGGAAGGATGTTTGATATTTGTACAATTGAAGTTATCGGTATCATGATCTAAAACTCTGTAATGATAATAAACAGTATCTGTTCCGCTTATATTAACAGAATCTGGTTTTAATCCATTTACATTGCCCGGATACACAGAGTTGTTTTTAAAACTAGTCAGAAAAAAGTACTCGCTGCTGCTATTAAAAAGCTCATAACTCTGCTGGGCAGACAGCACATTTACAATACTAACTAAAACAAG
>JAFDXR010000006.1 GCA_018267825.1 Bacteroidota bacterium
ATTTACAATACTAACTAAAACAAGTATGTATACATATTTTCTCATAGAACAGGGTTTATAACCAAATGTAAGAAAAATAGGATTTTTCATGGCTTCATAATGAGCATCTAACAGTATTGGGTTAGCTATTCACAGGTATATTTTGTGTTTTAGGGAAATGCAAGATGATTGATTATTAAACGGCCCGATAAAACCGGTTCGACCTACTGTAGAGAGGTAATAAAAAAGCCCAGCAATTACTGGGCTTTTAAAGGTGTGGGAGCTACAGGGTTCGAACCTGTGACCCCCTGCTTGTAAGGCAGGTGCTCTGAACCAGCTGAGCTAAGCTCCCATTATTTTCCGAAGAACGACTTTCTCTTTTGATTCTGTGACTCTTCCGACAGCAGTCGGAATGCTCTGAACCAGCTGAGCTAAGCTCCCATTACTGATTTGGGAGTGCAAATATATATGCTAAATATGAAATAACAAACATTTTCTGAAAAAAATTTTCAGAGGGCGTCGGCCACGGTAAATGTGCTTCCGCCAACAAAGACCAGATCACCTGCTTTAGCCTGTTTTTTAGCGGCTTTCAGAGCATCCGGCACTGTTTTATAAGCCAACCCCTTCAGGCCTGCTTTTTTGGCCTGAGCCATGAGTTCCTGCTCATCGAGCGCCCTTGGAATAGATGCTTTACAGAAATAATAAACAGCATCTTTCGGTAACAGGCCAAGGATATTGGAGATCTCTTTATCGCTTACCATTCCCAATACAATATGCAGCTTCTTGTATGCATAGCGCTTCAGGTTGGCAAGCACTTCTTTAATACCATCCTCATTATGACCTGTATCTGCAATTACCAGTGGTTTTGTACTAAGTGTCTGCCAGCGACCTTCCAGCCCGGTTAATTTTACCACCTGTTTCAAAGCTTTCGCAATATGCTCGTCTTCAATAATGAAACCTTTCTGGCGGATAAAATCAACGGCATTCAGAACCCCCATGACATTTTTCACCTGGTACGTTCCCTGCAGATCAAGATCAAGATGAATGGTTTGATTATTTTTCTTATTGAGCAGCCCCACCTTCAGAAACTCTTTGTCATGAGCCACGCTCAGCACTTTAAAGTTCTTCTCGGCAAACTCAATCGGTGATTTAAGCTCCTTGGCTCTCTCTACAAATACAGGTCCCACTTCGGGCTGATACTGACTAATAACAACTGGTATCCTTGATTTAATAATGCCTGCTTTTTCAGTTGCTATTTTCTGCAAAGTATCCCCCAACAGATACATGTGGTCCATACCTATATTGGTAATCAGGCTGGTCACAGGCGTGATCACATTGGTGGAATCGAGGCGCCCGCCAAGTCCCGTTTCAATAATAGCGACATCGACTTCCTCTTTGGCAAAATAATAAAATGCGAGGCCGACTGTCCATTCAAAAAAAGAAGGTTCAATTTTCTCAAAGGCTTCTTTGTATTGTTCCACAAACTGCACAACCTCTTTCTGCGAGATCATTTTACCATTGATCTTGATCCGTTCGCGAAAATCTTTAAGATGCGGGGAGGTATACAAACCCGTTTTATAGCCCGCCTGGTTGAGAATGGCAGCCAGCATATGCGACGAAGACCCCTTGCCATTGGTTCCGGCAATATGCACACATTTCAGGCTTTTCTCCGGATTCCCGAGAGCCTGGCAAATAGCCAGTGTATTTTTGAGGTCTGCCTTATAGGCTGCCTGCCCGATACGCTGAAACATCGGCAACCGCGAAAACAGATAGTCTAATGTCTGGTTATATGTCATGGCATGCCTTGTCGGATTTATTTATAACTAAACAAAAATGTGATCCTCCCCCGCTGCGTTTCCATGGTTTTGCTTTCGCTGAATTTTGTTGTCAAGGCAGCCTGCCGGGCTTTTTCCCTCAATATAGCGCTGGTTGTGGTAGTTCCCCGACCGTTAGGGCTGGCCATGGTGACGTTTCCATATTTATCCACTTCAATTTCTACAACTACTGCTCCTGCTTCCCTGGCATCTTGGCTCAATGCCGGAACTTCCAGGATGGTTCGCCCGGAGAGGCTGAACTGCATTTGGGGCGATATTGTTTCGGGGTCACCCTTGGTGCTGCCACCTGGAGTTATCCCTTCATTTTCAGGTGTCCCGTCTCCCGCAGGTTTTGAACCGCTCTGCGTTTTATGTTGTTTGAATTGATCGATAAGTTTCTCGGCATCTGATTTTTCCGTCACCACCACAGGTGAGGCTTCGTTTGTGGTTTGAGGATTCCCTGCCGGCGTCTGTTTTGAAGAAGTCTGCGCGCCTGATGCCAGTCCCTCGTCTGTTCCTTCAGACGATATAGCAAGGAGTTGCGGCATCCCAGCTTCTTTTGTTTCAGCCGGTAATCTGTTTCGACTGGCATCAAGACTGTAATACAGCAATGCCAGCAGAAGCGCGGTCAGCAATGCCAGTGCAATACCACCCGAAATGGTCTGGTGCCTGTTTTTCTCTGACCGTGTTAATTCCATGATATCTCAGGGTCTTATGCTGATGTAAGTGGTTCTACTTATCAAATGCGTATGTAAAACGAATCGTTCCTTTTTGTTCTTCATACACGCCGCTTACATTGAACTTGGTTGCCAGGGCGGCCTGCCGGGCTTTTGCTTTCAAAAGAGCGCTTGATGTGTTGGTTCCCCGACCGTTAGGATCGGCCTTAATCACATTCCCGTTTTTATCGACCGTAATCTCTACAACCACAACCCCCTCTTCTTTGGTATCTTTACTCATGGGTGGTGGGGTCAGAACAGTTCGTCCTTTCAGATCAAAACCATATTGCGATCCCGGGCCACTGCCAGGGCCATTTCCCGGACCTGAACCCGGGCCATTTCCTCCGCCATCACCACCACCGGTGCCACCGGTGCCATGTGTATTCGGATCACCGCTGGGATCACCTTCGTTACCTGCATGTCCGCTGTTACCATCGCCACCGCCATTTTTTCCTTTGTTCTTATTGAATTTCTCGGCCAGTAATTCGGCCGCTGTTTTCTCCTTTGGTTTCACCGGGATAACAACCGTATTGTTGTTTTCCACCTTTGGCTTATCATTCTTGATATCAACGTTCTCACCATTCTCGCTCGTCACAATGTTCTCCTCATTCTTAACATTTTCCTGGGGACTCGTTTCTGCCGTTGTTACTACTGAAGTGGCGTCTCCAATTCCATTCTCTTCCACATCACCGGTACCTTCTATATATGTTCCGAAATTCAGGGCTTCGCCCCCGCCTCCGCCCACCGGAAATGGCGGGTTTGGTGTAATCAGTTTGAACCATATCAGGATCAGGATCAGTACACCGAAAAACAGCAGGGCAATACCCAGGGATATCGCCTTGTTTCTATTTTCTTCGGATTGAGAGAGGTGCATGTTATTTTCCGTTGCTTGATTTGGTCGCTAAAATAGGCTTGCAGTGCAGTCGGTCGCAGATCTGCATCACATCAGTAAGGTCCTGTATATTCAGATCCTTGTCAAGATGCATCACAATGGTAGGTTCAGCCATACCGGCAATCTTAGGTGAAATTACGGATTCCAGGCTTCCGAAATCGACTTCCTGATTGTCTACATAATATTTACGGTCGCTGGTTACAGCCAGGTGAACCGGTTTTTTATTATTCTGTACGGTTTCCGTGGTGTGATCGCTTGGCAGGTTCACCTTCCGGGCATTGGGGCTCACCATGGTCGACAGGATGAGGAAGAACAGCAGCAGGAAGAACATGATATCGTTCAACGAATCGGTGCTGACCTCTGCTTCCCTATGTGCTTTTTTTCTTAATCCCATTTTTTTCAATTTTTAATTTTAAGTGTTTAGTTTTAAATAGACTTTACTAAAAACTCAACACTAAACACTTAGAATTATTTAGATGGTTCATTCAGCATATCCAGAAACTGGATCTGGCTTTCTTCCATGCGGTGTGCCAGGCGGTCGATACGGGCATTGAGCCAGTGATAGGCCACGAACGCAATGACACCAACAACCAGACCACCGGCCGATGTTATCATTTTCTGATATAAACCTGAAGAGATAACTTCAATATCTACTGTTTTGGCAAGTGAAATATCGTAGAAAATTCTAATAACCCCGATAATAGTTCCGATGAACCCAAACATAGGAGCAATACGTCCTGTAATGTTCAGGATACTCATATGACGCTCCAGGCGGGCCAGTTCAGCCGATCCCGATTTATCCATGGCTTCGCGGATCTCCTGCATGCTTTGTCCGATACGGCTTACACCCTGCTCCAGCATGAGTGATTCCGGCGTATTGATACTCTTACACATCTGGCGTGCATTCTGAATGTTGCCACTGTGAATCATATCTTTTAATCCCGGAATCAGAGTCGGATTCTTTTTGGAAGCTTTTGAAATGATCATCAGGCGCTCTACCATCACATATACAGCAAGCAATAGCAATAATGCCAGTGGTATCATAATCACCCCACCCTTCATGACCATCGAGAACAATGAAATAGAGTTAGGTGGCAGTTCCGGTGTATTTACCGAAATTCCGGTTGTTGCAGGTGCAGCAGCAGTTGCTAATGAATCAGCGACATTTGTCGCAGCATTGGCAGCATGTATACCAGATTGTAAAATGAAAGCTAACATCGCGTTTGTTTTAGTGTTAAGATAATACCCAATCGTAAGCAGGAAAGTACTCGCCTGCTTAAGCGCTTTTTAGTCATACGAAATTAAGTGAGAAAAGAGCGGGTAAATTAGCTCATATGCGATGTTTTAAACAGTTTTGTGTTAGTATAACGACCCTCAGCCGAAAAGTAACACACTACAGGAGCATCCGGATGCTTTTTTGAAGCGCCTCTATGAAAAGATCGATTTCCTCAATGGTATTGTACAGGGCAAAAGAAGCCCTCACCGTGCCCGGAATACCATAATGCTGCATCAGGGGCTGTGTACAATGATGGCCTGTTCTCACGGCAATGCCATACTTATCGAGGAGGGTTCCTACATCAAAGGGATGCGCTCCTTTTACATTGAAAGAAATCACAGCGGCTTTATGCAAATGATTGGCATAGATTTCCACTTCCGGTATTTCATTAAGGCGTCGCGTTGCATGCATCAGCAAATGATGTTCGTAATCGGCAATCGCCCTGATTCCTATGCTATTCACATAACGGATGGCTTCGGCAAAAGCAATAACACCTTCGATATGCGGTGTGCCTGGTTCCAGGCGTGAAGGCCCTTCGACATACTCTGTTTTGGCAAAAGTTACTGTTTTAATGGTGCCGCCACCTGCACGTGATAAGATCAGTGAATCGGGGTTCCGGGCCCAAAGCACACCAACGCCTGTTGGGCCGTATACCTTATGGGCACTGAATACAAAAAAATCGGCGTCCATATCGTGTACATGCACCTGCAGGTGAGGTGCCGACTGAGCGCCATCAACCAGTACCGGGATATGCCCGCCCCGTGCCTTACGTACCCGTGCAATTATTTCTTTTACCGGATTAATTGTTCCGAGCGTATTAGACACGTGTGTTATTGCCAACAAGGCCGTTTTCGGATTTACCAGTGTTTCCAGAACATCCAGATCAAGTGTACCATCAGCTTTCACCGGAATCACACGCAGTGTACCATGATGGTGTTCGCACCACAACTGCCACGGCAAAATATTGGAGTGATGCTCCATCTCCGTCACAATGATCTCGCCACCTTCCGGCAATGAAAGACCGCCGGCCACCAGATTAATGGCATCGGTTGTACCTGCTGTGAAAATAATTTCCTGTTCTGCCGCACCAATAAATCCGGCCACCGTTTTACGGGCCTGCTCAAATAAAATTGTTGCCTCCCGGCTCAGCGTATGCACACCACGGTGAATATTGGCATTCTCTTCGGCGTAATACTTCACAATGGCATCAATGACCTTCTGTGGTTTTTGCGTGGTAGCACCGTTATCAAAATAAATAAGAGGCTTGCCATTTACTTTCCTTGAAAGAATGGGAAACTCCCGGCGTATAGCAGCAATATCGATCACGTTATAAAGCTTTTTCGAACAAATATAAAATACGTTCCTGCAATACCTCAACCTCTACCTTCTCAATCAGTTCCTGGGCAAAGGCCTGAAGCAACAGGCGGCGGGCACTGGCATCGCCAATACCACGGGCTTTCAGGTAAAACAAGGCATTCTCATCGACCTTACCAGTGGATGTACCATGCGAACATTTTACATCATCGGCATATATCTCGAGTTGCGGTTTTGTATTGATGGTAGCATCATCACTCAGCAAAATATTTTTACTGCTTTGATAGGCATTGGTTTTCTGTGCGTCTTTGCGTACAAATATCTTTCCGTTGAAAATTCCGGTTGATTTATCCTTCGCTATACCCTTGTATAACTCATTACTCTCGCAGTTAGGTTTCTGATGATCCACAAGGGTATGATTATCTACAAGCTGTGAACCGCCGGTAACAAATAAACCGTTTAAGTGAGCCTCGCCATGATCATCGGCTAACACTACATGCAGATTATTTCGAACCAACGAGCCACCAAAAGTGAATGTGTTTGTAGTATAATTACCATAACGTTTCACGATAGCTTCTGTGGTGTTCACCTGCGTCACCTTAGAGCCCTCCTGTTGCAGGCGATATGATTTGATCTTAGCGTTTTCATCCACGAAGATTTCCGTCAGGTGATTGTGAAAAACAGCCGGCGCATCACCTTCTGAAATAAAACTCTCAATCAGTGTTGCTTCCGCATTTTTTTCGGCAATAATAAGCTGACGCGGATTCACCAGTGAAATGCCATTTGCAGAAATAACATTAAGGATGTGGATTGGTTTTTCGGCAACACCACGAATATGAATGAACAAACCCGAACTACAGAAAGCTGTATTCATGGCTACAAATGCATCTGCATTTACATCGGCATAGCGGGAAAGGTGCTTCGCCAGAATCGCTTTATCAGCTTCATGAAGCGTAGAAACCGTTATGCCTTCGGCTTTATCAGATAGTTCAGCGTGGTAAGTACCATTTACCAGCACGAGGTTTATACATCCGGCCAGTTTATGACCAGCTACACCAAGTTGACTGCTAAACTGATTGCTGATACTTTTGAAGTCGCGGCGAAAAACAGCCTCGAGATTGCAGTACTTGTATTCTTCGTGCTTTGCGTTCGGGATTCCCTTTTCTTCGAGAAAACGAACCGCATCGAGAACAGAAGCATCGGGCATAAAAGATACTTTATTACCCGAGGTACTGAGGCTATCAATAATGGTTTGCGTGATATTTGTTTTTGTATCAATCATGTCTTTTGTCATTTAGAGCGTTGCGTCTTCAAACTGATCTTTGATATCGTCGTAGCCCTTCGCTTCCAACTCAAGGGCAAGCTCTTTACCTCCACTTTTTACAATACGCCCTTTGTACAGGATGTGTACAAAATCAGGCACGATATAGTCGAGCAGGCGCTGGTAGTGTGTGATCACAATAGTAGCATTGTCTTTGGTCTTCAGTTTGTTTACGCCGTTGGCCACAATACGCAGGGCGTCGATATCCAAACCGCTGTCAGTTTCATCCAGGATAGCGAGCTTCGGCTCCAATACGGCCATCTGGAAGATCTCGTTCCGTTTCTTTTCACCACCGCTGAATCCTTCATTCACACTACGGTTTGCCAGTTTTGCATCGAGCTCTACCAGTTTTTGTTTTTCTTTAATCAGTGCCAGGAAATCTTTCGCAGGAATTTCTTCCTGCCCCTTATAGGCACGGATTTCATTGAGCGCTGTTTTCAGGAAATTGATATTACTCACACCCGGAATTTCTACCGGGTATTGAAATGCCAGGAAAATACCTTCGCGGGCGCGATCTTCAGGCGATAACTCCAACAGGTCTTTCCCGTTAAAAACAACTTCACCTTCTGTCACCTCATAGTCCTCGCGTCCGGCCAGAACACTCGATAAAGTAGATTTGCCGGAACCATTAGGTCCCATGATGGCGTGTACTTCACCGGCTTTTACTTCCAGGTTGATGCCGCGCAGAATTTCTTTTCCGTTGATAGATGCGTGTAAGTTTTTAATTGTAATCATGATCTGTATTGTGCTGCTTTTAATTTAAATAATTGTGATTGTAAAGTTCCAGTTTAAAATCGTCTATACCAAACCTTCCACCGGCTTTGTTCCATATAAATACCGAGAATGTATCGTCAGGTTCAAACATGGCACAGGCTGTAATCCCGTAATGACAGGCTTTCCATTCGGCGCATCCTTCTGAGGGCACATCGTTGAGACGGAAAGTCTGAAATAATTTTTTAGTCCCGTCGGCTGCATCCAGCGATATAGCCAGGAGTGCGCCATCTGAATCATGGTTTCTGAATTCGAGCCGGTTGAGATCCACTTTCACATGTATTTTATTAGAACGGAATCCCAATGCCGGTGAAGTATATGTAAAGCCGTATTCATTCCCGTTAAACAGATAGAATGCATTCCCATCACGGTGAACAAGCCTCGCAGCAGAATTGTTTTCAAATGTCTCGTGATATGAATATACAGGCACTGGCGGCTGTTGTTCCGAATACGGTTGCAGATCGTTGCAACCTCCCAACGTATTTTTGCAGGCATCGGAAGTACGCAGAAAAATGTAAGCGAATTTGTCGCGGGTCATGCCTGCACCGGGCAATATGCCTGCATAATACTGGTAACAGAATACCAGGTTCAGGAAAAGACTGATTCCAAATACCAGCGTGGAAACAGACCGCCCCTGCCATGTTTTCAGCGAAGAAAACAGCAGGGCCAGTAACAGGGCCAGTAAAGTAAAATAGTCGACATAAGCACGGATGCCAATGCCATCGAAATAGGTCCAGCCCCAGTATGCTGAAAACACATAGGTAATAACCGCTGAAAACAGAATCAGGGCCCAGGCTGAAAATCTGCTTTTACGAAACATGAACCAGAAACCCGCCAGTGCAAAGAAACAAAGCGGTGTGTAAATAAATAAACCGCCATTAAATCCAAACAGCATGCTAAGGGTATGGGGGGTGGCAAAATAAAATCCATTGCCCTTATAACTCCATTGCAGCAAATGACCGTTCTGAAAAAACCAGATTACACTTTGTACAGCCAAAACAGAAATACAGATGACCATGGCCGCAAATACATGTTTCCGTTGCACCCAAAGACCCTGCATAAAGGCACGAAGTTGTTCTGAGGAAGATGCCAGGCATGGCAGAGCCAGAAGAACAAGACCGTTAACAGGACGCACAAGAATAATAAGTCCCAGCAAAAAAGCCATCCTGTACAGGCGGCCTGCTGTGCACTCCTGAACAAGTCTGCCGGCATAAAAGAGAAAGGCCGAAATAAGTGCAAAAGAATAAATATGCGACATGGATGGCTCGTGAATCGCGTAATTGATCAGGGTGGTGCCGAAAAAAACAACAGCCAGAACCAGTGCTATGATCTGGTCTGAAAAACCGCGATCGGCCAGGAACCTTGCAGTATAGAATAAGCCAACGATCAGGTATACCCAGGCCGCCACCTGGATCATTACCTGGAAAGGTTGCGAAAAACCCGTAAGCTCTGCATGCGTGAGATTAGCCCAGAACAATCCTGCCAGGAAAAAGGGCAGTTCCATGAGGGCCACACCTACCGTATGCAGATTGATAGCTCCACCGGGTGTAGAAACGGCGTACCATTGCGACGGATCGACACGCATATCGTGTTTAATGAAAACAGAAACGAGATAAGAGTAATAATCTTCGCCATCGCCGGCAATGACATGGAGCGGCTGTGGCGACGATACCCATTTGAAATAAATAAGAGCCAGTGCTGAAAGGGCAATAAATATGATACTGTAAACAGACATTTTATAATTCAGGGTGGCTTTAAAGCTCATAATCCCTCAGGCTATCTTCTTGATTTAATTATCCGACACTTCCCTCAAGGCTGATGGCCAGCAGTTTCTGTGCTTCCACAGCAAACTCCATCGGAAGCTTGTTCAGTACTTCTTTGCAATATCCGTTTACAATAAGACCAATGGCCTTTTCGGTATCAATACCCCGTTGCTTACAATAAAACAACTGGTCTTCACCGATTTTGGATGTTGTGGCTTCATGTTCCACCACTGCACTTTTATCTTTGATTTCGATGTACGGGAATGTATGTGCCCCACAGGTATCGCCCATTAGAAGGCTGTCGCATTGCGAAAAATTACGGGCATTTGCAGCACCTTTACGGATTTGAACAAGCCCACGGTAACTGTTGTTACTCACGCCTGCAGAAATACCTTTCGAAATAATGGTGGAACGTGTATTCTTACCGATATGGATCATTTTGGTGCCGGTGTCGGCCTGCTGATGATTATTGGTAACAGCTACCGAATAAAATTCGCCGACCGTATTGTCGCCTTTCAATATCACCGAAGGATATTTCCAGGTAACAGCCGAACCGGTCTCCACCTGTGTCCAGCTGATCTTTGCATTATCCTCGAGGCAGATGCCACGCTTGGTCACAAAGTTGTATATACCGCCCTTACCGTCTTTATCGCCGGGATACCAGTTCTGAACGGTACTGTATTTGACCTCAGCATTTTTGTGTGCTACAATTTCGACAACAGCTGCGTGCAATTGATTTTCATCGCGCTGAGGTGCTGTACAGCCTTCCAGGTAACTCACATAGCTATCCTCGTCAGCCACAATGAGTGTACGCTCAAATTGCCCGGTACCACTGGCATTGATCCTGAAATAGGTTGACAATTCCATCGGGCATCGAACGCCTTTAGGAATATAACAGAATGAACCGTCACTGAAAACCGCTGCGTTCAGGGCTGCATAAAAATTATCGGTATGCGGCACCACCATGCCCATATATTTTTTAATCAGCTCCGGATGCTCCTGTACGGCTTCACTGAACGAACAGAAGATAATTCCTTTTTCGGCCAGTGTTTCACGGAAGGTGGTCTTTACCGAAATACTGTCAAACACAGCATCTACGGCAATATTACTCTGGACACCAGTCAGACGTTTTTGCTCTTCCAGGGAAATACCAAGCTTCTCAAAGGTTTTGAGTAATTCCGGATCTACTTCATCCAGGCTTTTTATTTCAGGTTTTTGTTTCGGTGCCGAGTAGTAAATAATATCCTGGAAATCCGGCTTTTTATACGTCACATGGGCCCATGATGGTTCCACCATGTTCAGCCAGTTACGGTATGCTTTTAAGCGATACTCCAGCAACCATTCCGGTTCATTTTTCTTTTTGGAAATAAAACGGATAATATCTTCATTGAGCCCTTTGGGAGCCTCATCTGCTTCAATGTTGGTCGAAAAACCCCATTTGTATTCGCTCTGGATATGCTCTTCTAAAATTTCGTTAGCCATGTTGTCGCTCAAGGTTTATATGGAAAGTTCAAATGAATAGTTCGGAAAATTTTGAACCTTGAATTTTAAATTTCCGTTTTTGAATTATACTGAAAAACTCTCGCCACAACCGCAGGTGCGCGATGCATTCGGGTTATTAAATACAAAGCCTTTACCATTCAGTCCACCGGTATACTGCAGTTCGGTACCCACGAGGTATAAAAAGCTCTTGCGATCAACCACAATTTTAATCCCCTTGTCTTCAAATGCCTGGTCGCCTTCTTTCATCACATTGTCAAACTCCAGCTTATAGGATAAGCCGCTACATCCACCACCTTCAACACCTACACGGATAAACGAATCGATGGGTCTGTTTTCGTCTTTAATTAATTGCAAGGCATGTTGCTTTGCTTCTTCTGATACAGTTATCATTTTTATATCTATTTGATGTACAGACTTTTACTTTTTATTCTTATTTAGATTAAATCTAAAATCAATACAAAAATACCACATTTAAGGTAGCTGTGCAAAGGTTTTAGCTTTATTTCGACATTTTATGCATTGCCGCTCATGAATGTGCATGCTGTTCGCAAAAAGCCTCCCGACGTTCTGACACAATCCCCCCTGTTGTCTGAAAACGCGACTAACATATATCATATGTCAGTACTCTGGCTTTTTATTACATTTGATTACCAACCACAATCTGCCGTTATGAAACCAATCTATTTCTTTTTATTTACTGCAAGCCTGTTTCTGAGCGCTTGTAAAGGCTGCAAGAAAGATAAACCCGCTGAAGAACCCGTTGCAACAGAAGATCCTATACCCAATGAAAACACGTTTATAAAAGGTTATAATATATTGTCTAAACTCACCGGGATCTGGAACGGCCCTGTAAGCTCCACAACACCGCTGGGCGGTTACCCTGAGTGGATTGTAGATTTCAGACCTGTGTCGGCGGCGCAAATGTGCGGCAAATCGGAACTTGATACTGCCAACAGCATTTTTATGAGTTTCTTTGTTGTGAAAAACGGTAACGACTATGTGATGGCTTTTCGCAATGGTGGCACTTTTTCGAGTATGCAACGTGTGTCGTATGCCGTTATCGACAGTGTTTCTGAAACGGCTAATCAGTCATTCTATCGTTTTGTTGATTTCAAAGCCGGCAAAAACCGTGTATACAGCGATATCTGCTTCCGCAGCGACAGCTTGCTTATGAAGGTATATACCAATCATTACAATACCCAGTCGTCGCCCACCATACACATGAACTGGCAGGCCAAACTACAGGACCTGAGTTCCGCGGCGCCCGCTGTGAGCGCATTCAGCTTCCCTAAAAAACAAATGGTGAAGGATTTTACAAGTACGTTTAACTCCGTGACAGAAGCTATTTATTATAATAACCCAACCGCCGACCCCTACAACGAAGCTTCGCAGCCGTACCTCGGCAAAACCACGGTGAATGTCAGTTTCGGAGGTGGCTTAACCGCTCCGGCGGGAAAAAACAACACCCTTATTATTACAACGCAACCGCTTTTCAGCGGCATGACCTTTAATCCGGCGCAGATGAAATACCGTTCGCGTTATGTGATCCTCAGCAGCACCAACCCGCAGTTTACCTTTAATTATATGCATCCGGGCACCTATTACCTTTATGCTTTTTGCGACAAGGACGGCAATGGCACCTATAGTTCAGGAGATTATATGAGCTCCAATCTCAGCAATACATTTACCCTGTCGGCTACCGGCCAAACTACGGTAAACAGTGTGATTGACTTCACAATCCCATAAAAAACCGACCACTTATCGGCCAAAACTGACCACTTACAAAACAGTAAAATTTTTCTGAATTTTACCGGCAATATTTGTAGTCGTAACCCGTTGAAAGAACAGTAAAGAGAAAGCAAGGCAAACGTTAACAAAAAGGTAAGAAACCGTATTTTGTTCTTTTCAAACCTTTTTAGTATGTTTGGCAGCTATAAAAATTAACAAAACACAAAAAAACCATAATCATGAGCAACAAAAAAACATCAGGAGGATTTCCATTAATCGTGTCATTTTTCGCAATTGTTATTTGCATCGGCATCGGGATTTTCATTTACAAAGGTATTCTAGGTTCTGCAAGCAACTTTGAAGGCGGCGACCCTGAAAAAGGACACCCTCACAACATTTTAGGTACAATGTATAAAGGTGGTTTCATCGTACCTATCCTTATTGGTTTTTTCCTAACTGTATTGACTTTCGCTGTTGAGCGTTTCATTACTATTCAAAAAGCAACAGGGCGTGGAAAAACCGACAAGTTCATTTCTAAAATCAAAGCGCTTATCGCCAGTCATGATTTTGACGCGGCTATCGCTGAGTGCGACAAACAAAAAGGTTCATTAGCCAACGTGGTTCACGAAGGTATTGCAAAATACAAATTCGTTCAAAACGATGCCAACATGGATAAAGAAGCGAAAGTTCACGCCATTCAGAAAGCACTTGAAGAAGCTACTGCCTTAGAATTACCGATGTTGTCTAAAAACATGGTGGTTATTTCAACACTGGCCTCTATCGGTACATTAGCCGGTCTGATCGGTACAGTATTAGGTATGATCCGTGCATTCGCGGCCTTAGCAAACGCCGGTGCTCCTGACACTTCAGCACTCGCAACCGGTATCTCCGAGGCCCTTGTAAATACATTAGTTGGTATCTTAACATCTGCATTCGCGATCATTTTCTACAACTTCTTCAGTAACCGTGTAGATCAGATTACCTATGCCATGGATGAAGCCGGATTCTCTATTATCCAGGAGTTTCAATCAAGCGGCAAATAATTTTTAAAAATTATTTGTGGAATTTTTATTCTGTATTCATCTTATTTAAAAAATTAAACCATGTCTAAAAAACCATCCAAAGGAGGAGCCCCTTCATTAGATATGACACCCATGGTGGACTTAGCGTTCCTCCTGGTGACATTCTTTATGTTGACGGCATCGTTCCGTATGGCTGAGCCGGTAACGGTAGATCCCCCTTCTTCGATCGGGGATGTAACCCTGCCCGACAACCATATTATGGTAACGATCGACAACAACGGACGTGTGTTCTTTGGAATCAGCAATACCACTGCCAAAATAGCCGCACTTGAGAAAATGAGTACCAAATACGGCGTGAAGTTTACCCCTGAACAGGTTAAAAAGTTCAGCGGTTTACCAAGCATTGGAGTTGATATCAAAGACCTGCCTCGTTATATTGACGCTACTGAAAATGAACGCACGAATTTTCAGCCACAAAAAGGTATTCCGAACGACTCGTTGAAAAATCCACAGTTAAAAGACTGGATTGCCAATGGCGGTACGGAAGCTGTGAGAGCCTACACCGAAGCCAAAGAAAAAGCAGAAGCTGCAGGCCAGGAGTTAAAAGCTGAAAAACCACGTTACGCCATTAAATGCGACGGTAAAACCAAATACATCTTCGTGAAAGATGTGGTAAAAACCTTTACCGACCTTAAAATTTACCAGTTTAACCTGATTACTTCGCTTGAGGGCGGTGGAACCGTGTTAGACCAGGAAGAGAAAAAGAAATAACTCACTAAAAACACTATAACATGGCAGAAATAGCAGAAGATGGTGGTGGTGGCCATAAAAAAGGCGGGAAGAAACGCGCCAAGAAGCAATCCACCAAGATAGATATGACGCCCATGGTTGACTTAGCGTTCCTGTTATTAACGTTCTTCGTATTAACATCAACGTTCAGCAAACCAAAATCCATGGAGCTGACATTTCCGGCTCCACCGCCTCCTGGCCCACCTGTAGAAATTAAAAACGGTATCACGTTTATACTAACGAAAGATGATCGCATTTTTTATTACAAAGGTGAGTTCAGAGACAAACCAAATGATAAAGGTCCTGCAACGGAATTACAGGAATTGAATTTTTCGCAGGGTAAAGGTAGTTTACACCAGTTCCTTGCAGATGAAACAAAAGGTCTGCATGATCAGGTATTAGCTTATGATAAACAGTTGTTGAATAAACAATTGGCTGATACCACATACAAACGTTTGGTAAAATTGGCGAAATCGAATAAAGATACACCTACCTTTCTTATCAAAACAGACGACAAGGCTACTTACAAAGATGTGATCGATCTTATTGATGAATTAAACATCAACATTGTAGGTAAATATGTTGTTACGGATTTAATGAAAGGTGAATTGGATTTAGTAAACGCAAAAACAGGAGGTTAAAATGTTTCACAGTTGGAATAACGTCACACTTGACGAGCGTAATGAGCTTGTTTTTGACGGAAGGAACCAAAACTATGGTGCCTACGAATTGCGGCAGACATACAACAGACGCATCAGTTTTATTATTGGTGGTGTACTTTTGTTTTCGTTTGCTTTATTTGGCTTGAAAGTTATTATTGATAATAAGCCAAAAGAGGTGGATAAAAAAGTGGATATGCAGAATATCCCGGTTGACTTAACACCGCCACCGCCACAGGAAGAGCAACCGCCTCCCCCACCGCCACCGCCACCACCCCCAATGGCTGAGATGGTGAAATTCGTTCCTCCGGTAATTAAAGATGATGCTGTGGAAGAAGAGCCTCAGAAATTACAGGAAGATGTGAAGGACAGCAACGTGGGTGAAAAAGACCAGGAAGGCGATAAAGACCTGCCGGTTGTGCCAACCGAAAACGCCGGTAACGGCCCGGTTGAAGTAGCAGCCCCTGAAATCTTTACCGTGGTAGAAGAAATGCCTGAATTCCCGGGTGGACCTGTGGAAATGATGAAATACATCCAGAAAAACATCCAATACCCTCAGATGGCTAAAGAAGCCGGCTTAAGTGGTAAATGCTTCCTCAAATTCGTTGTGGGCGGCGATGGTAATATCAGCGATGTACAGATTCTGAAAGGCGTTCCGGGTTGCAACGATTGCGATAAAGAAGCGATCCGCGTGGTGAAATCCATGCCAAAATGGAAAGCCGGTAAACAAAACGGTAGAGCGGTAAACGTGTACTTTAACTTACCAATCAACTTCCAGTTGAAATAACCTGAAATCACTTTATAAATTTCCCCGTTAGATTTTCTATCGGGGATTTTTTTTAATAGCACGAATATGAATTTACAGGCACGGATCATGATAGCATACAGCGCCCTGGCGGTGATCATTCTTTTTGCACTGGCCTATGTACTCATTGCTACCGACCTTATGGCCGACAGATTGGTGAGGCCAAACCGAACCTATGCGGGCTTCATGCTGCTGGCCTACAGCATCTACAGAAGTTATCGCTTATGGGTTCAATTTAAACGCCTAAAAGATGATGAAGAATAAACTTACAATTCCGCTTATATCGGCCTGCCTGATAATTTCCGGAGGACTTGCTGTACTCAGCGGCTGCGATAATTATTATAAAGACGATTATGTAGACAACTCTCCTACCTCCGGCAAACTGAAAGTATTCTGCAGCGAAGGCCTTGTAACACATGTACAAAACCAGGCCTTTACGTTTTGTGCGCAATATAGCAGAGCCACCGTGGAAGTTGTTGCCATGAACGAAAAAGATGCTATTGACCTTTTGCTGAAAGACAGCTGCAAGAGCATTATCATTACCCGTTTGCTTGGAAACACTGAAAAACAGGCCTTCAGCGAGAAACAACTGAACCCGGGTTATTCGCCCATTGCCAAAACAGGTATTGCGCTCATTACCAATACAGCCACACCTATAGATCGCATGACCATCGACCAGGTGAAAGAACTGCTGAAAAATGAAATTACATTGAAAGATTCCCTTGGACGTAGCATATCACCTGTGGCTGTGCTCGATAATAAAAACTCATCGGTATGTAATTTTCTGCTCGACAGCCTGATTCAAAAAGTAAAATTCGGCCCTAAATGTTTTGCTCTCGAAAATACCCTGGCCCTCATTAAACAAATAAGCGAAACACCCAACCAGATAGGATTTATTGATTTTGCATGGCTCAGCGATGTAGACGATAGCTTGTTTAAACAGGTGAAGGACAAAATAAAATTCATTCCACTGGCAGCAAGCGGGCATATTTATTACGCTCCCAACCAGAGTTCGTTCAAAACCGGAACCTATCCTTTAACCCGCACGGTTTACTTTCTGCGCAGAACCGATGATTTCAGTCTCGCCAAAGGTTTTGAGTCGTTTCTGGCCGGCCCGAAAGGGCAACTTACTTTTCTGAAGCAGGGCCTCCTCCCGATCCGGCAGGCTGAGCGCAACATTGAAGTAAAAATGGAACCCATGAATACCCAATAGCCCGAAAATTAACCAATTTTAACGCTCCTATTAATTCATGGCACCAAGCTTGACTATCTAATAAATATATTAATTTTGAGTCTTTCGATATGAACATGAAAAACACATTAATAATCGCATCCATTGCCCTCACAGGTGCAATGAAAGCACAAACCCTCCAGGATGCTATTACAAAAACGCTGAACGAGCGTTATGAATCAGCTGCCGCAGATTTCAGATCCCTGATCGCCAAAGAACCCGGAAAAGGTGAAAACTATTTTTATTTTGGCGAGAACTATTTCGCAAACGACGAGCTTGATTCAGCCAATATTTTTTATCAGAAAGGTGTAGACGCCAATGCTACAAACCCTTTGAACTATGTAGGACTTGGCAAGGTACTTTGGTATAAAGGCAAAACAGCCGATGCCAAAACGCAATTCTATAAAGCCGCTACACTGGGCGCCAATAAAAATGGCGAAGTGATGCGCAAAACAGCTGAAGCCTATACCAATGCCACAACCAAAAATCTGGATGAAGCCATTCAGTTGTTAAACAACGCTATTAAACTGGAACCGAAAAATCCCGACAACTATATTCTGCTCGGTGATGCCATGTTCCAGAAAAATCCATCGGATGGAACATCGCCGATTAAAAATTATCAGAAAGCAACTGAGTTAAATCCGAAAAGCACCATCGGTGTATTGCGTGAAGGTAAACTCTACCAGTACAGCCGCAACTATCAGCTGGCGCTCGAGAAATACAAATCGGCCTTACAGATCGATGCCACATTTGCACCGGCTTACCGCGAGATTGCTGAGATGTACCTGCTCGCAGGCCAGAATAACAAATCGATTGAAAACTGGAAAAAATACCTGGAGCTCAATAACAGCAACTACGCCCGTTACCGTTACATGAGTGCACTCTATAACAATAAGCAATATGCTGAAGCTGTTACAGAAGCCGAAGGTCTTAAGAAAAACGGATTCACCAACCTTTATGTAGAACGCATTGCCGGATACAGTTATTACGAACTGGGTGATAAAACCGATAAAGAAGCCTACAACAAAGGTCTTGCAGCTATCAACGAGTTTTTCAAACTGGCAGGCCCTAACTTCAAATACATTGCAACCGATTACAAATACAAAGGCTTATTAATGGCTAAAACAGGCCAGGATTCATTAGGTGTACTCGAGATTGAAAAAGCGATTAACATGGATGCTGCCAACTGCGACCTTTGGGTAGATGTTGCCGGTGTATGGATGAAATCCAAAAAATATGCGAAAGCTATTGCCGCATTCGACAAGAAGGCAGCATGTCCTAAAGGCTTAAGCGGACAGAACTATTTCGACCTGGGTCGCGCTTATTATTTTGGCCCGAAAGATTTCGTGAAAGCGGATACCTGTTTCTCGAAACTGATCCAGGCTTCAAACACGTTTCCTGCAGGTTATTTCTGGAGAGGAAAAGCAAACATTCAGCTTGATCCGAAAAACGAAAAATGGTCAGCAAAACCTTTCTTTGAAAAAGCGCTTGAATTATTGAAACCGGAAGAAAAAACATCCGGGGCATACAAAAACAACGTGATTGAGGCTTATGAGTATCTTGGCTATTACTATGTGGTGCAAAAAGACAATGCGAAAGCCACAGAGTATTTCACGATGCTGAAAGAGGTTGACCCAACCAATAAAAAAGCAACGGATTTCTTCAAGAAACCAGCTGGCGGCAAATAAGCTCTGAAAAGAACTTCTTTTTGAAATCCCGTATCCCACACGATACGGGATTTTATTTTATATTTATGCTATGAGCCAGTCCCTGAAACGTTTTACAGCACTTGCCCTGACCATGGGACTGGTGCTGCATTTCATCCTGGTGATTGTTTCCGGTGGGGCTGAAAACTCGAAGCTGACCCGATTTGCCGGGAAATACACAGAACCTCTTTTCCACCAGACCTGGAAATTATTCGTCCCGCCGCCCGAATACAATTACCATGTATATGTCAGAAGTTTGCATGATAAAACCTGGAGCGCCTGGCAGGATGAGCTGACCCACCTGTTAGAGAAACATCAGTGTAATCGGTTTGCAGGGCATGAATTGTCGCTGCTGGCCCTGAGTAACTCGCTGTTCTATTTAAACGGCGAACTCCCCGACACGAATACCGTGTACAATAATCCTCCGGACAGCCCAGCATTCAGAATATTTCAGAAAGCTATTTTTCACTTTACAACAAACGTAGAAACCGCTGATGGCGTAGAAATGATGATTGTGAGGGAGAATCAAACAATCCGAAACATTTACTATTTCAGAAACCTGCATTGAACCAGCTGAGTCTATATTTTTTTGGTGAGCCCAGGCACCTGGCTGCAACGAGGGTTTTCAGGAAAGCCCTCTACGCCTTATTGCTCTATAGGATTCTGGTTGGTCTCCGGCACTTCGACGATCTGTTTGGTGTCAACAGCCTGATTTACACAAAACATATTTCCCTGAGCGGAGTCAAAGATCTCGTTTACCTTCTGAATATATATGAACTACCCTGGCTAAGACTCAGCTTTCTTATTGCAGGCGGTATTATATGCCTGGCTGGTATTTTTAACCGGCAATCGTTTGTGACCAACGTACTGCTGGCCCTTGTGATCTATAATATTCACTCCTACCTGTATTCGGCACTTACCGCGGGCGATTACCTGCTTAACATGATGGTGTTTTTCAATTGCTTCTTATATACAAAACCCCGGAAAAACATTGTATTAAACGAACTCAGCACAGCCGCTCATAATGCCTCCTTGCTGGCATTGAAAATACAGGTTTGCCTGGCATATGTACTGGCTGCATATTATAAACTGGGCGACAACAGCTGGCTGCATGGCGAGGCTGTTTTCCGGAGTTTCCAGGCGGATGTATACAGTTCGCACTTATTACACCTGATTCCGCATGGTGTGGCCGTGTGTATGAATTACGCTGTGATAGCATACCAGGGCTTATTTGCAGGCCTTGTCTGGATAAAACCCCTTAAGAAATGGATATTATGGCTGGGTGTGGCCCAGCACCTTTTCATAGCCTTCGGTATGGGCCTTATGTCGTTTGGCTTTACCATGATAATTAGTTATTTATTATTTCCGGACTTTACAAAGAAAGATTAACTTTGCACACTATGTTTACAATCGACCAACTTAAAGACGTTACAGAGCGCCATGCTGCGTTGAGGGGGTTTCTTTGACTACGATAAGAAGCTACACGAATTAAAAGAACTTGAAGAGAAAATTGCTGATCCGAATTTCTGGAATGATCCCAAAAAAGCGGAAGGTGTTTTAAAAGAATCCAAAGCCCGAAAGCAATGGATATCTGCCTACGACGACCTGACCAGGGCCGTTGACGATCTCAATACCATGTATGAGTTTTACAAAAGCGGTGATGCAACACAGCAGGACGCCGAAGAGCAGTTTGATATAACTATGAAACAGCTCGAAGAAGTAGAATTCAAAAACATGCTGAGCGGCAAAGAAGATGCTCTCAGTTGCGTACTTGAAATCAATGCAGGTGCCGGTGGTACCGAAAGCTGCGACTGGGCCAGTATCCTGATGCGTATGTACCTGATGTGGGCCGACAAAAAAGGCTTTAAGGTTACAGAGCTTGACTTCAATGCCGGTGATGTGGCAGGCATTAAATCGGTATCGATTCAGATCGACGGTGAATATGCCTATGGCTACCTCAAAGGCGAAAATGGCGTACACCGCCTGGTACGGATCAGTCCGTTCGATTCCAATGCCAAACGCCATACCTCTTTTGCATCGGTTTATGTATATCCTGTGGTAGATGATACCATCGAGATCAATATCCATCCGAATGACATTGAAATGTCGACCTCGCGAAGCGGTGGTGCCGGCGGACAAAACGTAAACAAGGTAGAGTCGAAAGTACAGCTCCTTCACAAACCTACAGGTATTGTGGTGGTATGCCAGGTAGAGCGTTCACAGCTTGGTAACCGCGAACGTGCCATGCAGATGCTGAAATCACAACTATACGAACTGGAAATGCGCAAACGCAATGCTGCCAAGGATGCCATCGAAGAAGGAAAAATGAAAATCGAATGGGGTTCACAGATCCGCAGCTATGTATTGCATCCTTATAAAATGGTGAACGATCATCGCACTGAATTTAAACTGACCGATGCCGACGGTGTTCTCGACGGAAACATTGATGAACTCCTGAAAACATACCTCATGAGCCAGGGCAAAAAAGCATGAGTCAAAAAATAACCATACTCTATAATCCGCGCTGCTCCAAATGCAGAGAGGCTCTGGGCCACCTGGAAGATAACCATTGTGAAATAGAAGTTGTTGAATACCTGAAAAAACCGCTAACCAAAAAACAACTCAAGGATATTTTAGCCAGACTCGGTGTAAAAGCCTTTGATATTGTGAGGCAGAAAGAAGAACTTTTCCTGGAAAAATTCAAAAACAAAAAATTCACAAATGAAGAGTGGATCCAGATCTTACTGGAAAACCCCATCCTGATTGAACGGCCGATTGTGATTGATGGCTATAAAGCCATTATCGGCAGGCCTCCGGAGCTGGTTATCGACCTTATAAAGCGAAAAAAATAATTTTCTTAAAACCACTCCAGCGAGTGGTTTTTATTTTCACATACCCATTCATACGTAGTTTCACGACACTTGTACATTATAGGATTGTGATTGTATTATGATTCCGGATATGCTTTCTGAAACAAAGCGGGATCAACTCTTGTTGAACTAAATACAAAAACGCTGCGCCATGAAAACAGTCATTCAACTTAACAAATGGGCAAACGCGCACACTCATATTTCTATTGATATTATACGCGTTGCGACAGGGTTACTTCTTTTTATGAAAGGAGTACAGTTTGCTTCACAAACAGATTATCTGCTAAACATGATCCGTCCAAATCACCCTGAGGCGGCGACATTATTTCTCGTGCACTATGTGGCCATGTCGCATCTGGCCGGAGGCGCACTGATTGCCATGGGTTTACTTACCCGTTTATCGGCACTGGTTCAACTCCCCATACTTATTGGTGCTTTCCTGATTAATTTTACGGGTGTGATGGATATAGGAAATTTAATACAGGCTTCGTTGTTATTGATCGCTGCCGTTTTTTTCATTTTTTACGGCTCCGGGAAACACTCCGTCGATTATTCTTTAAAAATGAATATGTAAGCCTGTCGGGGCCGGGTTAAACCCAGCAGCTTTTTTTATGCTTGCTTTTTTTACAGGCCCGGGAGCTTTTGTCGCTACTCTTTTTCCAGCAGTTGACTTTATTGGTGCTTTAGCCATGACCCTATAAATTGAAATGTTGTATATTATTTTGGAGCATCTGCCTGGCACCGAATTTCTCCTGCCAGTATTTCGCCAGGTATTCCTGTTCTGTCTGACCATGTGTAGGCACCAGGATCAGTTCTTTTTTTCCAAGGTGGTGCATATCCATCAATGTGCTGTATCCGCTCCGGCAAATAACCTGGGCCGAAATTTTTACAAAAGCACTGATTTGTGCAGGCGATGCAAAATCAATAAAGGTAACCGTAGGCGGTATTTCCCTGGAGATATTGGTACCGCGCACAAGCATTACACGCCTGTTTCCATGCTGAAATTTGGCAATCAAAAGGCTTTCTAAAATAGTACGCTGGGGCTCTGGCCCCGATAGCAGGACCAGGTAATCATAGAGGCATTCCGCTTCCGTTTCTTCGGCTACCAGGCGACTCTGGGGGCCAATATAACGAAGCGGTGGATAAATTCCCTTTACATGGTGTGCTAATTCTCCGCTCAGGCATATTTTATCCGATTCATAATCGGGCACCCATACCTCGCGGAAGCGGTTAATATATCGCCGGTTGACCCGGTTGGCCTGCCCGCTGAATACGGGTGTTTTCAGGGAAAGCTGATGGGTTATAAAAACGGTATACGCTGTGTTATGATATAAACCAAAACGATTGTCGCTGATAACAACATCGACCAAACACTCTGAAACAATAGATTTCAGGAGTTCATGTTCCTGTCGGATTATACGTTTGATACGACCGGAGTCGCCCAAAAGTTTAAGCCACAAAGGTATTCTTTTGCTATACGTAATATTATAGGCTGGTAATACGATCTGTTGCAATTGCGGAAATTCCTGATCGAAAACAGGTTTGGTCAGCGCTGTCACACCAAGGATAATCCGATTATGCTGTAAAAGCTTTTTAATCAACGGAACACAGCGGGTAGCATGGCCCAAACCCCAGTCGAGCGGGGCGACAAATATGGTTTTGCTCTTAAATATTTTACAAGTTAAAACAAAAATTTTAAAGTTTAAAGGGTTAAATTTACAGCATGAGTGAGGCTTTTTCGGATCACATACATAGCATTTTAAAAACCCTGCCCGATTCACCGGGTGTATATCAGTATTATGATAAAGAGGGGGTATTATTGTATGTGGGCAAAGCCAAGAATCTCAAAAAACGGGTAACATCTTATTTCACCAAAGAGCATGACAATGGCCGTTTGCGTTTAATGGTTCGTAAAATACACGACATCAAAACCATCAAAGTAAATACGGAACTGGATGCCCTTTTGCTTGAAAACAACCTGATCAAGAACCTGAATCCACGATACAACATCAACCTGCGCGATGATAAAACCTATCCGTGGATCATTATCAAAAATGAACGTTTCCCACGATTGTTTCATACACGGCAGTATGTAAAAGACGGATCAGAGTATTACGGTCCCTATGCCTCCGTACAGATTATGCATACCCTGCTCGATCTGATCCGGCAGCTTTATCCTCTGCGGAGCTGTAGCTACGATTTAAACGAAGAAAATATTGCCAAAAAGAAATTCAGACCCTGCCTGGATTATCATATCGGAAAATGCAAGGCTCCCTGTGTTGGCTATCAGACTGCAGAAGACTATAATGATAACATGAAACACATTCGTGAGATCATTAAAGGGGATATTCATTTTGCGATCCGCGACATGAAAAAACAGATGCATGCCTTGTCGGAGAACCTGGCATTTGAGGAAGCCGCGAACCTGAAAAAGAAAATCGATCTGCTGGAACGCTACCAGAGCAAATCTACTATTGTGCATCCTTCTATTACCGACACAGACGTGTTTTCAATCATCAGTGATGAAAAGAGCGCTTATGTGAGTTATTTCAAAGTGATGAACGGAGCCATTATACAGGCTCAGACCATTGAACTGAAAAAGAAACTCGAAGAAACCGACGAAGAGATGCTTGTGTTTGCGATCAATGAGATACGTCTGCGTTTTCATTCGCAAAGCAAAGAGATTCTTGTACCATTTGAACCCGAGCTTGAATTTCCGGGTGCCCGTTATAGTGTACCAAAAATCGGCGATAAGAAACAACTGCTGGATCTGTGTTTCCGGAATGCAGAATCGTATAAGCGTGAGCGTGAAAAACAACTGGCTATTGTTGACCCTGAAAGGCACACAGACCGGATTATGCAGCAGATGATGAAAGATCTGCGGCTCACAGAAGAACCACGCCGTATCGAAGGATTTGATAACTCCAATATCCAGGGAAATTTTGCCGTGAGTGCCATGCCTGTTTTTATTGATGGTAAGCCTGCTAAAAAAGAGTACCGGCATTTCAATGTAAAAACAGTGGAAGGCCCTGATGATTTTGCTACCATGGAAGAAGTGATTTACAGACGCTATTCGCGCGTATTGCATGAAAACTCTCCCATGCCTCAGCTCATTGTGATTGATGGCGGAAAAGGTCAGCTCGGAGCTGCGGTGAACAGCCTGCAGAAACTGGGCCTGATGGGAAAGGTTGCCGTGATCGGGATTGCCAAGCGCCTCGAAGAAATTTATTTTCCGGGAGATTCAGTACCACTTTATCTCGACAAGCGCAGTGAAACACTGAAAGTGATCCAGCAAATCCGTGATGAAGCGCATCGTTTTGGCATTACGCATCACCGTAATAAACGAAGCCGTGAAACTTTTAAAACGGAGCTGAGTGAAATCAAAGGCATCAGTGATAAAACCGCCCAGAAATTATTGACAGAACTGAAATCGGTAAAACAAATAAAAGAAGCTACCTTAGAAGACCTGTCTAAAATCATAGGGCAGGCAAAAGGTAAACTGGTTTACGATCATTTTTACCAAAAAGAAGAAGGCCGTGAACACATTTGATCGTTTTAAAATATACCATAAGGTTATTGACTGGTTGCATAGCAAACTAAACGCCCAGCAATTCATTATTTTTTCCAGCATCCTTGTAGGCCTAACTGCGGGGCTTGGCGCGGTAGCACTCAAAATGGCGGTGCACTACCTCCAGGTATTTTTATCCGACGCCAGTATCACCGGCAAGTATACCATGATTGCATTTCCGTTTATCGGGATCGGTTTATCGGCATTATTCATTCGTTACATCAATCACAAAAAACTGGGCAAAGGCATTGCCAATATTATTCACTCTATTGCCAGGCGTTCTTCGCTTCTGCCACGCGACCAGATGTATTCGCATATTGTAACATCGGCGGTGACCGTTGGCTTCGGTGGTTCAGCCGGCCTTGAGTCGCCTATTGTTACAACCGGTGCAGCAATTGGCTCCAATTATTCGCGCACCTATAAAATGAATTACAAAGAGCGCACCCTGCTCCTGGCTTGTGGTGCAGCAGCCGGTATTGCCGGTGCTTTCGACACACCTATAGCCGGCGTGCTGTTTGTGATGGAGGTCATCCTTATTGAAACGGGTATTTCCTCATTTATTCCATTAATTATTGCTTCTGCCACAGGAGCACTGTGTTCCAAAATAATACTGCATGGCGATGTGCTTTTGTTTTTTAAGCTGAAGCAGGCTTTCAATTACCAGAATGTTCCTTTTTACATTATCCTTGGCTTGCTGGCCGGGCTGGTATCGGTAATGTATGCGCGCATTTTCCATAAAACGGAACAGTTCTTCCTCAAATACAAGGAGGCCGGCTTGCTCAAATGGTTTGTGGGTTGCAGCATTCTGGGTGTCCTCATCTTATTTTTTCCGGCCTTATATGGCGAGGGTTATGCGGGCATTAAAGCCCTGGCAGAGCAGAATATTCAAAAGGTTTTCAGCACCGGCATTCTTGGTGAACATAGTACACTCCTTGGTATATTAGTTCTATCGGTAGCCATACTTTTCCTAAAACCGATTGCTGTAGCCTGCACGATCGGGGCCGGTGGTAATGGGGGGAACTTTGCCCCTTCCCTGTTTATGGGTGCATTTCTGGGATTTGCATTTTCGACGGTTCTCCGTGAACTCGGTATCTGTGATCTGCCGGTAAGTAATTTCACCATCGTTGCAATGGCCGGTATTCTAAGTGGTATTTTTCATGCACCCCTTACAGGTATCTTCCTCATTGCTGAGATCACAGGCGGTTATGAACTCATCATTCCGCTCATGATCGTATCGGCACTCAGTTATGCTATTTCCAAATACTTCATGCCTTTAAATCTCGACATGAAGAAGCTGGCTGAAAAAGATAAAATTATCACTACCGATACCGACAGTTTTATTTTAAGCAAGATCGATCTCAAGGGCATGATCGAAAATGACTTCATCCCCGTGCAGCAAACAGCAACGCTTGGCGACCTAGTCAAAATTATTTCGTCATCCAACCGGAATATTTACCCGGTACTTGATAAGGACAATCATTTACGCGGCATTGTGCAGCTCGACATGATCCGCGAACTTATCTTCAAACAGGAAATGTATGAGAAACTGAAAGTAAAAGAGCTCATGCGGAAACCACTCGCCATTATCGATGAGAATGATACACCGCACAGCATCATGAAAAAATTCGATGCCAGCCAGTTATGGAATCTGCCAGTGGTGAGGCATGGCGAATACATTGGTTTCATTTCCAAATCAGGCATGCTGGAACAATACCGCGAAGATTTACTGAAGCATATTTACACATAAAAAGGGGGACCGAATAGCCACCTTAGGCAGTTTTTTCATGATCAGAATCGAATGCTCTTTTCTAGCGGCCTAAATGCGGAATAACGCGTTCGACTCCTATGGAGCCTCCTGCCTGATCTTTTATACTTGCGTTAATGACGTTAAGCCCCTACGGGGCTGCCGTGTTTGGATTAAACTATTGTGTGAATTTTCGAGTTGAAAGCTTATGCAGGATACATGATCCATGGCCCCGGCGGGGCCAAATATTATTAATAGCCATCCGTCATAGCTCTCTCATTGCTCCGTAGGAGTAAAACATTTATTCGCAAGTTCACCCGAGTACCTTCTTTTTTGTGTTGATAAAGAAAGAGGTGGAGAGATCAGGGATGGATACATTTTTTTACTTGTTGGTGATAACACCAACAAGGGCATAAAACTAATCCCGGAAATATTCGACACCTCCGGAGCCGCAGACAGTACAACCATGTTTACTTATATTAATAATGTTAAGCCCCTACGGGGCCACTGTGTGTAGGGTTTAACGGTCATTCCATTTTTCGAGAATGAAAATTCATGTGAAATGTATATGATCTCCGGCCCCAGCGGGGCCAAATATTATTAATAGCCATCCGTCATCTCTCTCTCATTGCTCCGTAGGAGTAAAACATTTATTCGCAAGTTCACCCGAGTACCTTCTTTTTGTGTTGATAGAGAAAGAGGTGGAGAGATCAGGGATGGATGCATTTTTTGCTGGTTGGTGATAACACCAACAAGGGCATAAAACTAATCCCGGAAATATTCGACACCTCCGGAGCCGCAGACAGTACAATCATGTTTACTTATATTAATAATGTTAAGCCCCCTCCGGGGCTAGTGTTTGTGCCGGAGGAAATTGCCAGAGCGTGATCTTTCACATAAGATGCTTGGCCGCCCTGACCTCTAGGGGCTAAATATGATTAATCCGCAAGTTCAGATGGGATTCATTGCTCCGTAGGAGTAACACACACATATCTATTTACCTGACCACAGAAAAACCAATCATTCACGAATATAAAAAAGGCCGGAATTTCTTCCGGCCATAATTAATACTAAGCAGTCTCTTTTATTTTTTAAGCAGTTTAAACGCATGCGACCAGCGGTTTTCCAAAAAGCCCGGAATGCACCATAACATACAGAGTGGCTCAATAGCCCTGGCAGCTTCTGCTTTACCCATGTCTTCAATTTCCCAGCCAAATGCCACCAGAATTTCTTTCACCTGTTGTTTGGCTGCGTCGTTGTTGCCACAGATAAACATGCTTGGTTTTACGCCTCCAAAATCAGGATCCACCATAAAAGCGCTGCCAACACTATTAAATGCCTTAACAAAGTGTGCGGTGGCAAACTGCGCCTGCAGCTGCTCCATGAGCGAACCATCCGGGCTTGTGAAAAATTTCAGCACACCGTTTTGTGGCGGCGCATCGGCGATGGGGTTCGTGGCATCAATGATCGTTTTACCATTAAGGTTCGCCAGCCCAGCCAGTTTCAGGGCATCTCCTGCAATATTTCCTTTTGTAGCCAGCACCAGTATCTCCCCGAACCGGGCGGTTTCTTCGAAAGAGGCCACTTTTGCTTTCGGGTTTTTCTCAAGCCAGGCATTCAGCTTGGCTGTATCACGTGTACCGATGGTTACTTCGTAACCGTGTTTTATGAAACCTGCAGCCAATACCTGGCCTACAGCTCCTGAACCAATGATTCCTATTTTTTTCATGAAAATTTTATTATTGTTTGTACATACAAATAAACAACGAAAAAAATTAACTACCTAATTTTCTGTTTGCATAAATCACTTTATCGGTCAGAACTTTACTTTCTTTCTCTCCAAGTACTTCTACATAGCGTGTATAAAGGCTTTGCCAGGCTTTGGTAATTGTTTTTTCGATAGCCAGCGACTTTTTAGTAGGATAAAGCAGGGAAAACTTACCCGAAACTTCGCGGGTGATGTATCCTTTCTGTTCCAGTTTCTCGATCAGGCGTGTAATAGTGCTTGGTGTCAGCTGCATGATTTTGGCTACTTCGCCGGAGAGGATGCCTGGTTTTTTATTGACCGACATCAGAATAAAGGCGTATGAGGGAGACAGACCTGTTACGGCAAATTCTTCTTCAGCCATCTTGGTGATCTGCCGCGACAAAGCGTTTACTGAGTAAAACAGGCAGTTACAGTATGGCGAATCGTTTGAGTTCATTTTAAAGCAGGAAGGTACATATATATTAACGGATCAATTTCCCATCACGGGTTTTGAATCAATGGATTTGGCATCGAGTGCATCACGCAGACCATTGCCGACAAGCATAAAGGCCAATACCAGAATCATAATGGCAATACCCGGTGCAAATGCCAGGTAGGCTGCATCAAGCAATACATAGCCCTGGTGCGCATTAATCATTTGTCCCCACGATGGTGTTGGTGGTTGTGCTCCGATACCTAAGAAACTAAGACCGGCTTCGGTTAAAATAGCTGTTGCAAAATTTGAAGCGGCAATTACCACCACGGGTCCCATAACATTGGGCAATACGTGTTTGGTGATGATCCGCATGTGTTTATACCCTAAAGCACGTCCGGCTTCAATAAACTCTTTTTCACGAAGACTCAGGATCTGGCCGCGGATCAGACGGGCCACATCCACCCACATGGTGAGCCCAACCGCAATAAATACCTGCACAATCCCTTTACCGAGTACCAGTGTAATGGCAATAACGAGTAATAAAGTCGGGATCGACCAAACCACGTTGATCAGCCACATGATCACATCATCGATCCAGCCCCTGAAATAACCGGCAATGGCGCCCATTAAAATACCGATAACAATCGAAATGAATACCGATACGAAACCTACTGCCAGGGAAATGCGTGTCCCGATCAGCAGGCGGCTCAGCAGATCGCGTCCGGCAAGATCAGTTCCCAGGATATAATTACGGTATACCACGTTTTCTTTCCGGATTTTCTGTTGCAGGTCGCTTACTTTTACTTTTAATTTCTCACCACTGCTCAATTGATAAAACTCGACGGTACCGTGGGCGGTATCGTTTACAATAGGGTAATTCGTATTCACATCATAAACCACATCGGCCACATTGATGCGTGAAATTTCTCCTTTATTCGGATCGTTGCCGGTATACTCCTCAGCCACGAGATCAAAGCCATTGAAATAATAAAGATAGATGGGTATGCCTGAATAATCACTGACTTCGCCATTCATCATTTTCATGAAAAAATTACGTTCATGACTCAGTTCATTTTTCTTAACCATCAGCATTTTAGCCTTGAATCCCGGTTTCTTGATATGAAGTTCCGGTTTCTGGTCATTGGCAAAAGGTGTCTGATCGGGCGTAATGGCAAAACCAAGAATAGAAATAATTGTTGCCAGTATAATCATGGCAAGGCCAAAGAGGCTTAGCTTACTTCGCTTAAAGCGCCGCCAGGTCTGTGCGCTCAGTGACTCTGAAACGAAGTCGCTATGTTTTTTCTTAAATAACACTTAAAGGATCTTTCTGTTTTTCCATGTGGGTTTTAATATCATGGAAGATAAACCTATAACCGTTGCATACACCCAATAAATGCATTCGAACGGGAGCAGGAATATCAGCATGTATCTGATGCCCAAGAAATCTGAAGCTAAAAATAACAACAAAAAGTCAAAAACCGCCTTTGCTGCCATAAAAATAGACAAATAATAGATTAAGGCAGATTTCTGGAGGATTCCGACGATCAATGCCGGAAACAGCAGATTCGCTGCCACAATGATAAAACCGATGAATGTATTGATTTTATTGGAGTTATACTTTGCCTTATAAGCCCAGCGCAGGCGCTGATGAAACAATGCGCCTACACTCTTTACAAGGTAGGTTTTAGCCACGGCTTCCCGTGAAAACAGATAATGAATAGACCCGGCCGAGTACAATTTCTTAATATCCTCGAGCAAAAAAACGTCTTCCCCGGAAGCAATATCCACATGTGCATCATACCCTCCAACTGCTTCGAAAGCTTCTTTTTCGAAAGCCAGGTTGGCTCCGTTACACAAAAAAGGCTTTCTGATTCCTGCAAATCCGGCTGTAATACCGGTCAATGCAATGTTTTCAAGGATCTGAAAATAAGCCAGTGCGGAATAGCCGGTTCCGAAACCCAGTGGCAGAATAATAAAGCGTGGCTGCCTGTTCTCATAATAGTTGACAATGGTCTGCAGCCAGTGATCGCTTCGGCCAAACGTATCGGCATCGCTGGTTACAATCAGAGTGCCTTTTGCTGCTTTTACACCGGCTGCCAGGCAGCGCTTTTTTCCGGCGTGTTCCGGCTGATGAATCACGCGTATGTTTGTTCTGGCCTGGCTCGCAAAGGCTACAATTATTTCATAGGTTTCATCTTCCGAAGCATCATCCACGACAATAATCTCAAGCAGGTGAGCCGGATAATCCTGGCGGCTAAGCTCTTTCAGGCAGGCTTCTATAGTGGTGGCTTCATTTTTTGCGGCGATAACAACGGAAACCTGTGTGCGGCAAACGTGATTACGTCCAGATTTGAAATATGTCAGACGCCCCCAGCCGATCATGGCCAGCGTTAAAACAAAGCCATACACGATAACAATGACGCCAAATATGCCTACCAGGATCATGTGAACTTTGTTTTGATAACGAATTTCTCTTTCAGAATGATAATATATCCTATGAGGCTCGGAAGCACAATATTAATAAGCCACAGCAGCGTCGATATGGTAACGAGTTTAACCGACTCTTCATCGCTCATATTGAAAACAAACAGCGCAATCGCCGCACGGATCGCAGGTTCAATAATGCTGATCATGGGGACGATGCTCGTAAGCATAAAGTAAATGCCCACACTGCATAAAAAAGATGACATAGGTGTTTCTACCTGCAGGCAGGCAAACAACAGGAAAAACTGGATCACAAATACAGTATAACGCCATACGGAACAAACAAAAAGCATCAGTAAACGGCGTAGCGGAAGTTCTACAGGTTCCTCCGGTTTATAGGGGCGAAGCCATTTCAGGGAAAACAGCCATGACTGAAGAGCGCGGAAGCGGAAAATAACCAGAAGAAAAAGCAGCAGCAACAATCCGGAAAACAACAGGATGCCATATATCATGGGGCCGGCCTGGCCTGTATCACCGATACGCACCATAAAGGCAAGCACCCCGATCACAATGGTAACAGACAACTGCAACATGCCATTTACGAAATGAAGTACTGAAATCAGGGCGCGGTTCTCGGGTTTGAAAAAAAGAATTTTCGCTACAAATTCCGTCGATCGGCCCGGAGCCAGGTTACCTGTGCACACTCCTGCCATTACCGAACCGTATGCACGCCAAAAACCGATAGGTTCCACGCCTTTGGTGATCAGTCGCCATTTATACGCTTCAATACCCCAGTTCACAGGCATAAACAGGCAGCATGCTGCCAGGAGCCAGAGCGACACCGGATCATTCAAAAATCCAAATACAGATGCATTGTTTCCAAAGGCCGAACGCATCCGGAAATAGATAATACCGAAGCACAATACACCTACTGATAATTTAATTGTATAGGCTAATATCTTTTTACGCTGACTCAAACAACCGGGCTTATTATGCCTTAAATTTACACATTATGCGGCTTACCGACAGGGTAATATTAGGGATTGACCCGGGAACCATTGTGATGGGTTACGGGCTTGTGCACATAAAAAACAACAAGCCGGAGCTATTAAGCCTGGGTGTGGTGAAACTCGATAAATACGAGGATCATGCCGTGCGCCTGAAGAAAATTTTCGAACGCACCATTTCCCTGATCGAAGAATATAAACCGGATGAACTGGCGATTGAAGCGCCTTTTTTCGGAAAAAACGTTCAATCGATGCTGAAACTGGGTCGCGCGCAGGGTGTGGCCATTGCGGCTGCCCTATCGAAGGGAATGCCTGTAAATGAATACTCCCCGAAAAAAATCAAAATGAGTATTACCGGAAACGGAAATGCCTCCAAGGAGCAGGTTGCGGCCATGCTACAGAATATGCTTCAGTTTAAAAATGAGGATAAGTACCTGGATGCAACAGATGCTTTAGGAGCCGCTGTTTGTCATTACTTTCAGAATAAGACACCGGGCAGCGACAAGAAATCCTATACAGGCTGGAAAGCCTTTCTGACAGACAATCCGGCACGTAAGGCCTGATATGTACTTTATTGGAATGCAGCAGCAATCGAAGCTGCAATCGCCTTAAATTCTTCTTTGGTAAGCTGGAGTTTTGGGTTTGAGAAGTTCATGTCGTGAACTCCCTGAATCGGAATCAGGTGCACATGGGCGTGTGGCACTTCAAGACCTATAACGCTTACACCTACCCGCTTACAGTCTATTACACGGCCGATAGCTCTGGCCACACGGGCCGAAAAATTCATGAGTCCTTCGTAAGTCGCTGAATCGAGATCGAAAATATAATCCACTTCTTTTTTAGGGATCACAAGGGTGTGTCCTTTTTTAAGGGGGAAAATATCCAGGAAAGCCAGGAACTCCTCATTCTCTGCTACCTTGTAACATGGAATTTCGCCGGCTATTATTTTAGAAAAAATGCTTGCCATTAAAGGGTAATTTCCATAATCTGGAATGGGATAACACCGGCAGGTACGGTAATTTCGACTTTATCGCCTACTTTTTTACCAACGAGTCCTTTACCGATCGGTGAATCGATCGATATTTTACCGGATTTAAGATCTGCTTCATTTTCTGCCACCAGTGTGTACTTCATTTCCATGTTGTTTTTCATGTTTTTGATCTTCACGGTGGTAAGGATACTCACTTTGCTCGTATCGAGTTGTGAGCCGTCTACAATACGGGCATTGGCCAGAATTTCTTTCAGTTTGGCTATTTTAAGTTCCAGAAGACCCTGTGCTTCTTTTGCAGCATCATACTCGGCATTCTCAGATAAGTCGCCTTTATCACGGGCTTCTGCAATCTGCCTGATCACATTTTTACGTTCAACTGATTCCAGCTGATACAATTCATCTTTCAGTTTTTGTAATCCTTCTTCTGTGTAATATGCAATGGTTGCCATCTGTAACCTCCTTTAAAAAATAAAAGAATCCCGAATATAATTCGGGACTCCTTATGATCAACAAAACAAATTTAATAAATTATAGACACAAACGCACACCAAATGAGTGTACTCCGCCAAATGGATTTGTGAAACGGTATGAGTAATCAATACCGAATGTTGTTTTCTTTTCGCCAAATGGAATTTCGAAAGTTGCACCACATGAAGGACCTGTAAATACAGTGGTACGGCTATCTGTTCCTTTGAAAATGCCTTTTTCGGTATACATACCACCGCGGATCATCAACATGTTTTTCCAGGCATATTCTACACCCACCAGGAGGTTATCCTTGGTAAAAGAGTTGGATGTGAACGTACCGGCAAGACTGATGCGGTGTGTTTGTAATAATCCCGTGCTGTCTTTGGTCAGATAGAAGTCATAAGCACCGGACAGGTTGATGAGAGAAGGTAACTCGAATGAACCGGATTTGTGATCAGCTGATAATTCATATCCTCCTGATGTTAAGGTCTGGAAAGTTAAACCGTCACCTTTATACTGCATTTTAGGACCTACATTTTTGAGGGCAATCCCGAGGTGAACCTGGTCGTGTTTACCGGTGTGGTACTGAATACCTGCATCGATAGCAACACCCTGGGCCTTTACGTTATCAATACCTTCTGATAATACTTTCACGTTGATACCTCCGTAGATATTGTCGGAGAACATTTTCGCATAGGATAATGAGATATTGGTAGCGCGGTATTGGAATGTACCGATACCACCTTCAGGCTGGTCTTCTGTAGTACGCTGAATTTTATCTGTACCCAGTGTCATGATACCAATACCAATTGCTCCGGTTTCGCCCACACGCTGAGTTAAGCCAAAAGCATTGAGGTGAATACCTGTGCCACCTAACCACGATGTACGTGCAAACAGCATTTCTGTTTTTCTGGTTGCAGCAATACCGGCTATGTTCATATACTGAGCTTCCAGACCTTTGGCGCGTGCACCATTGGCTCCTGCCCAACCCGATGAACGGGCATACGGGTTGATCAGCAATTGCGAAGCGCCTGCCTGACCCGAACGATCAGGGTTACCCGCGTTAGCTACAGGAATTGATAATAACATGCCTCCTGCGGCTAAACTCAATGCTATTTTAGAAAAATGCTTCATAAGCTATGTATTAGAATAAGGTAAATCGATTAATAATTTTGTAAATCCAGTGGACGCATTACACCAAACCATTTCAGGATTTTCTCGCCAAGGCCCGGAGCATCGATGTGGATGATATATAATCCACTGGCTACGGTAATACCGCTTTGGTTTTTCAGATCCCAATCCTGGTAAGAAACATATTTCGTATGGTGGAAATCACTCACCTCTCTTACATCTATATCTTCCTGGCCGGTAACATCACGGTTAATTGTTCTAACCAGAGTACCATTCAGTGTATAGATACGGATTTTACATTTGTTTGGCAGGTTGGTGATTCGAACACGTGTATCGAGCCTGTTTCCGGTCTCATAAGTTGAGTATCCGTAGTATGGATTCGGTACAATGTTGATCAGATCCAGTGCATTTTTTGCAACATCTCCATTACCGACGTTGGCATAAATATCGGATGTTGTAAATGTATACATCGGGAAGTTATTGTTCAATGGTGCAGCAGAAATATCGCTAGGGAACTCTGCGATGTTCGAAGCCGCATTTTTTGCCGTACTTGGATAAGACGCTGTAGTTAAACCACCCGGTGCCGGAGTGAACACAGATGCATAACCATAACGGTATGCGCGTTTCACACGCAGTCTTACTTTCACATCGCAAGGCATATTGCTTGGGTTTGTAAACTCAAACTTAGGACTGGCCACTACAGGGATATTTACCCACATACCATCAGACATTAAGTTTTTATAAGCAATCTGTAACTGGATCACAGAAGATCCGAATGTATTTTTGTAAACACCAACCATATCTTTCAGGTCTTTGTATGTACCGGCCCCCATGTTCTTGCCGAAGATCGGAGCAAGTGCAGCAGGTGATGTACCGTATTTCTGGCGTTTGTTGTTACCGAATACATAGATATAGTGACGGCCACCGAATGTAAACGGATAGTTTTGTGTTGAAACAGTGGCTGTTGGATTCCACATCATATCACGTCCGTTTTTAGACTGATAGCTGTCTTCGCCGAAAGCCATGTTTAAACGCTCACCGGTTTCAATATTGATAGCATATCCCGGGAACCAGCCCATACCATACTGTACAGTATCGAAAGCGGCTTCGGAAGTATTACAGTTTGGATCACCCAATGGACGGCCGTCTTTATCAACAGAGCGGCTTCTGCGCATTTCCAGTTTCTTAGCATTGTTTACTGCTAAAGCCGGATCATCACACTCTTCAAGTACCATACAGTGTGTCCATTTACTTCTGTCGGATGTAATGATCACATCGATACTTCCAAGTGTACGGGTATCCATACCAATGTAACCGTATGTGCTACCAGAATAGAGCGCTGCGATACTAGGACCTGCAGGGCCTTCGATAGTATTGGTTGTTGCATTGGAATAAGAGTATGCTGCCAGGCAGAAAGGTGCCCATGTACGACCCAGGATTTTCTCAAAGATCTCATCCGGATCAGCAAAACGTTTGTCCTTAGAAGTGTTTAACCAGTTGTAGTCATCCTGGTGCGGATCTGCAGGTGATGCATTGTCAACATATTTACCTGAACGAATCCAGTTAAAGCCGTTGTCGTTTACACCCTGGAAGTTAGAACCATCAACATCAGGTACACCGGTTAACCATGGTGTAGTACTTTCAGCAAATGTAATCGATGCATCCAGTAAATCGCCATCACGGTAGTTTTTAAGTGTATCTGTACCGAATGCTGTAGAACCTGCATCAGTAACCTGAGATAAAGAAACAGAAAGACCCAATTCCTTGAAGTAGAATTCCTGTTTCAGTTTAATGGCTAAACCAGGATAATATGTTTTGTTATTGGTGTTATTGATCAGTACCCATGTCAGAGAGTCACCGAGAGCCTGGCCATAACCGGCATCTGTCAGATTAGGTGTTACAGATGGTGTTACAGGAGCCAATGGATGGTTTGATGGATCGTACTGTGTTTTTGGTAAGCGCAGGAATTTCACAGTGAAATCAGCATTTGGTACGTTCAGCGGATCAACCACTTTAATGTTCAACGGACCTCTGCCATTTTCGTAAGTGATTTTAGCAACACGGTCTCCGTTGTTGAAAATCTCATCAATACTGGCTTGTGTCAGATCAAGGATGTTACCACCGTTACCCTGGCCTTCGATACGGGTTACTTTAGGCCCGTAACCATAGTAAGAGTTTAACTCAGAACCACCTTTCTCAGGAGATGGGGTATGTGGAATACCATAGGCTTTTTTGTTGATACGACCCTCGAGGTAAGGGCGTTTCTGACCGTATTTGTTATTGTAAAGATCCTGTGAGCAATCCACATCTTCTTTATAAGTAAGGTAGTTGTTATAAGCATAAGCCACAACCATGAAGTAATATGTTTTGTTGTTGATTACTTTCTGATCAGAGCTGCTTGAGAAAAGGTCTTTGGTAAAATGGAAGCTAGTTTGCAGACCGTTGTCCTGACCTTCCACCATTACTTTAGGAACGTCGCCACCAATACTTGGATCGAGGGTAAAGTTCACCAGTTTGGTTACACCGTTTTTCACGTCGCACTGGAAAGCCAGTTTTGCTTTATTCTCATCAAATAATTCTTCCTGTAATACAGCATCGTTTTTAAGCTGGTAAATTTTGTAACCTTCAAAACGGTATAAACTGTCAGGGTGAGCGTAATTAGTGATCGTTCCTGTAGCGCAACCTGTGATAATCGGAAGGATCGTTACATCCTGCTCCTGGTAATCGTTTGGAGTTTTCTGGAAGTTGTTGCTACCGAATTTATTGGTTAAATACAGGATCAGCTCATTGTCTAATTCCTGGATAGTAAGATCCGGAGCTTCAGGACCATTTAATACTTTAAAGCAGTTGTCGAATAAAGCCTGGGCTTTATCATCGGCGCTTTTCAGGAGTGTTACTGAACTTAATGGGTTACCTGCAGTTGTTGTACGTGCCCAAGGTAAACCAACAGTAATGTAGTTTACAGCACCTGCCTTCAGTGTAAATGGTCCGGCAGACTGTACAAAACGACGGTCACCCGGTACGTTACTGGCGGCTGCCTCTGTCCAACCTGTACCACAGGTAGGCAATAAAGTTGCAGGATATGTGTCGTCCGGATAAACATATTTAGTTACAGTAGATCCGCCGTAACCGTTACCACCACATGTAAATGGTGTACCGTCACGCCAGAAGCCAGTCATGTAGTTACGCACCTGTGTGGCATTCTGAGGGTCAGTTGTCTGAAGCGGCACACCAGGGAAAGAGTTGTTGAAGTAAGTGAAGTTAGACATGATAATTTGCTCACCCAATTCATCGGTAATACCATCCAGGTCATTATCAATGTGGTCATTGGCATCTGCAAGAGGGCCCTGGAAGAAGTCGCAACCCAAAGACGGGATATAGGTACCGTAACCGTTTGTACCGGAAACACTCTCATCGAATGCGTCGCCGTTGTAGATAAATCCTAAACCGCGTTTAATATCACAACCGATATAGTCATCACCATAATAACCTAAGTCAGCATCGGTCCATACAGACATGTATGTATTATTGAGATCTTCGTGTGCACGGTTAATAATCTGGTAGTTATAGAAAGTCATGTTATTGATCTCGTCGGTAGTTTTGAATGCAAATGCCTGAGCTCTTACTTCCAGACCGATAGCGAGGTTACTTTGAGAAGCCGTGTGGATCCCACCCGCATCGTTATAAACCCACCATAATGTTTTATCACCGAAAACACGGGCTTTACAAACACCCAGGTTGTCTTTACCGGCATTGTTGTAAATATCATAGTAAGGATAATCTCCATCGTCTGTAGAATAGAAACCATCACCGTTGAAATCAATATATGGTGCAAGGTTCGGATCCTGGTTTTTGGAAATATCACCATTACCCGGCCAGTTTTTCACATTATCAGAAGCACCAAGACCTTTAATAACAAAGTCTTCAACCTCGGTACGGGTTAACTGGAAAATTTTATCGTATTGCGAACAAACATCCGGTGATGTTTTTGCATCAATGGTTGACAATGGGCCAGTCCAGAAATCGATACCATCCTGGCGGTATGTCTGGGCAGCTACTTTCAGGTTTCCACCTCCATCGTAACCACTGAACCAAACGTTACCGGCAAAGTTCGAAGATATCCATTGTGCCTTGGCATCTACTTTCGGAATAACGTAATAGGCATTTCCCTGGCCAAACAAGTCCCACCACATATCAGAGCCTGAAAAGATAATGGTTCGAACGTTGTTGATAGATAACTCCGCGCTGCTTTGAGCAGGCGAACAATCTGTCATGACTTTACTGGAAGCTGACTGTTTATGAACACTCCAGCCATATTTCTCTTTTGCAGGCATTGCCACGGTGCTCAAAAGAGCCGCTGCCAAAGAGAGATTCCGGGTAATTATACTTATTCTTTTCATAACAATGAGTTTATTTTAATTAGAAGTCTAACATAACACCGATACGGATGGTGCGTGGTCTTGAATAGTTATTAGGATTGTTGATATAAATGTTGTACTGATCCGTGAACGCTGTCGGGCTCAATGCGTTGTGCACGTTCTGCGCACCCACAGGAGAGTTCAGGTATCCGTCGTCATCCGGGTTACCGGTAAAGTTATACACAGTCAGGATGTTTTTAGTGTTCAGTAAGTTCAATACCTGTAAGTAGATATTCAGGTTAGCTGTTTTGCGGCTGTCGCCTTCTTTTTTACCCCATGATAATTCGATGTTTTTATCGAGACGTAAATCCGTTCTGAACTGCCATGGTTTGTTAGAACCATTTAAACTACCAAGGATGTTTGAACGACCACCGATTGGAACTGCGTTTGACCAGCGTGTATAAGGAGAACCCGAACCTAAGTGAACGATGAAGTTAGCACCAACATCTTTCAGCAACTGAATGGTTTGCTCGCTGCCATCTTTTTTCTTCTTATCCCATTTCGGACCTCTGTAATCTTTACCGGCACCAAAACGGTAATCGAGGTTCACCGTAATGTTATGGCGTTGATCGTAGTCGAGTGGTAATGTTACACGCAGGTTAGGCTGACCTGAAGTTGCAAGGTTAGCACCTGAGTTTCTGTTTGAACCTGAACCATCAGCAAACTGTAAGGTATAGTTAGCTGTTAAACGAACACCGTTTGTACGACGGAGGTCAAACTCCATACTTAAACCTTTTACAGTACCGAAATCCTGGTTAGCGTAAGTCAGGTATGTTTTAGGATAAGCCATGTTCAACGATACCACGGTGATCTGATTTCTCATCTCACGGTAGAATGCTGTAATTTTTAAAGCAGCATTTTTCTTTTCGTTTAATACCTGATTGTAACCTAATTCGTAGTCAACTGTTTTTTCAGGTTTCAGGTTCGGGTTGGTAATGAATGCACCGCTCGACTGAGCTGCGAGGAAGTAGTAATCTTTAGGGTCGAAACGCATAGCGTTTCCTAACGAAGGACGTTGTGTTAACACGTCGTAGTGAGCAAAGAAGTTAGCTACGTCAGAGATAGGGAAAGAGAAAGCCACACGCGGCATGAAGTTGATCTGTGCTTTGTAATCTGTAAATGCCGATGCACTGAAAGGTTTTGCTGCTTGTGACGGATCTTTTAAGTAAGGGTAAGATGTAGCACCTGAGTTTAATGCTGTTGGGTCAGACACCTCTTTACCTTCAGCGTTATACCATTTGTTGGTAGTACCATCGCGGTAACCTGTTACTGTAGGGTTTGTTGCGTTACCATTGCTGGCCAGGTTTTCTTTAATATAAACAACATAATCTTTACCGATATTGTCCGGAGTACCGTTAGAGAGGTCACCGGCTTTGTAGGTATCATAGAATACGTATTGATCTTTAGGTACTTTCTGGTTGGCATCAAAACGATCCACACGTAAACCCACGTTGAATTTCATGTCTTTGAAGTCGAATTTATCCTGGATATAACCAGCTACATAAATCGGACGGAAAGAACCAACCGGGTAAAGGTTATTACCATGAGCATCTTTTTTGTTGAGGAAGTCGTCGAGGTTGGTTGCCTGGTTGTAACGGTTACCGAGGTAATCGTAACCATAGTAATCAACCAGTGAACTTACACCACCATTTAATAAGTCATCAGCGCTGAACATGCTGAGTTTGAACTGGCTTGGATCGTATTGGTCAACATTGATATATGTTGCCGATTTTCCTGGAGCGCCCAGTTCTTCAACCATAGAGCGAATAAACTGTGAAGAAGAATTTGCGTTATCGTAACGGATCATATACGCATCGTAATTGTTGTACTGGCCGATATATGTTGTATCGGTATTTTTACTCAGGTAAGCGAGCTGGCGCATACGGGTCCAGAGATCAATAGGAGAAATCTGGTAACCGCGTTCGTTACGCTGATCGTATTCAACCCCAACCATGATCGCATGGTTTTTAATATCGGATGAGAAACTGGCTGAGAAACGCAGCTGTGAACGCTCATTTTTCAGGTTACCGTTGTACTGACGGCCTGTAGAAGAGAATAAACTATTGATCCCCTGCGGACGGTCACCGTTGATAAACCCGTTGTTGATCTGAACAGCGTTCAGGGATTGTAATGAACCGTAGTAGTTAAAAATCTGTGATGTATAGTTTGCAGCAGTAGCGTTGATATCGCTACGGTCGAATGTTACACCGGTGAGGGTTGGACCGTTATAGTAGTAGTTAATGTCCTGACCGTTGTTGATTACTTTCAGGCTGTAGTTGCTGTAACCTGTATCGTAGTTTTGGTAGAATTTACCGATATAACCGTAGTTGAAGAGGTTGTCTTTGTGAGAATCATCCTGTGTTTTGTCGCGGTATTGTTCGTAACTGGCGAGGAACGTAAAATAGGAGTTGGAAACGAGCGACTGTGATTTTTCTTTAGCAGTACCGGTCAGGTTGTTACCAAATTTCTGGCTGATACGTGCGAAGGTTCTCCAGGTGCTTTTAATAACCTGTGGGTTATTTTGTGAGTTGAACATCGAATAATCAAAAATGAAATCGTGGTAGTTTTGATAATCCAATGATCCACCTACTGTTAAGTTTGTATTCGGAGCTAATTTGAAATCGAGTTTACCGGTCACCTGGATGGCTTTGCTGGCCACATTCTGACGGGCTTTGGAAGACACCATGTCTTGTTTTGTAACATAGTCCAGTTTACGGATAAAGTTGGCTCCTGTAGGTGATAAACGCAGAGGTTCATCTTCAATTTCTTTTAACAGATCATCTTTCGCTCGGTACAATGGTACATAAGACGGGCTCGGATCTTTTTGATATGTACCCTGACCGGATAAGAAGAAACCGATAACAGGGGTTTTATGACCTGCTGAATCTTTTTTCTGGAGGATAGGACCACCTACGCTGAAACCTAAAGAGTTATAACCGTAAGCATCGGTAAGCTGAGAAGAGATTAACTCAACACCACCGAAGAACTGGCTTTGAGGACCACGCGTTGTTACAGAGATTACACCGGATGTAGCATCACCGTACTGAGCCGGTAAACCACCGGTAATTACGGCAATCTGCTCAACCGATTGCTGAGGAATGTTATTACCACCGATTACTTTAACACCATCCACAAAATAAGTGGTGTTATCAGAACGACCACCACGTACGTTAATATCTTTTCCTTCGTCAGCCTGGAATACACCGGCTGTTGTTGCAGCTACCGAGTTAATGTTTTTGGTAGCCATGTTCTGGTATTCTTCACGGGTTACTGTTCCACCCGATTTGGTATCCGGGTCGATCAGTGGCACCTGGTATTCAACAACCACAACCTCATCGAGGTTAACACCTGAACCGTTTGATAATTTAATCGTTTGATACGCAGTTGCACCTTCCTTAACAATAATACCTTTCACCTCTGCTGCCTGGTACCCAACGTAAATACCTTTCACATCGTATTTACCGGGAGCAAGGGGTTTAATCACTGCATAACCATCAATATCGGTTGTCGCAACGCCCACCTGTACTCCATTCTGGTAAGCTACAACGTTCGCAAAAGGGATTGCTTCTCCATTCGCATTATCTTGCAGTAAAACTTTAATGGAACCGTTGTTGTTCTGCGCAAACGCAACAGCTCCAAAGAGGATAAAAGCTACGATAGAAAAGTAAATTTTTCTTAGCATATGATTAAATTTTTAGTAACGTTCAACTTTTTATGAGCGGATAAATTTATAAATGAATGGGAACCCGTGCAAATTATTTTGCGTTTATTTCCTAATTTTCTGATTATCCGCTCTTTATTTTCCAAATTTTTGTCGTTAAAAGCCTGTAAAAGTTAACAAGATTTAACACGAATTTAAGGGGCCGGAAGGGCTTAAAAAACAGGCTCCTCACATGTGGGCTTACTATTTTGATAAGTGGTCGGTTTTGGCAAATAACTGGTTAATGCCCCGGGGCGGGACAAACTTATACACCGGAACTGAAACGGCTGAATCCCTTTTGTATCAAGGGTTTCGGGATACGAAAGTCTATTTTCGCTTTTTGTGAAACAAACGCTGGAAAAACGGTTCGCGTTCGTGATTGTTGTTGCGCACTGCTTTTTTCTTGCTTTGCTTCATACGTTTACGCACTTCCTTGGTTTGCAGGCGTTTATGGTGTCTTTCAATTTTCTTTTCTTCCTCGTGTTTCAAACGTCGCTCTTCTTTCCATTTCTGTTTGTCTTCTTTGCGCTGTTTGCGCTTGCTTTTGAGCGACTGCTCTTTTTTGGGAGCATCGCCGCCCCCGTTGTCCTGGGCCACAGCCCTACCCTGCAGCATCAGCAGCATCAGGAAAGCAAAGAGTATTTTAAACGAACGTTTCAAAACGATTATCTGAATAAACAATTTACACTAAAACGGAATTATGGCATTTTCGTTACTTCAACGCCAAACTTACGCAGAAAATCCACCCCTTCGTCGGTCGGAATGTTTTTAAACTCAGCGTAACTGTTTTTATAAAGTACCCTTCTGATCCCGGTCGAAAAAATAACGCGGGCGCAGGCAATGCAGGGCGAAAGGGTCACGTAGAGCGTAGATCCCTCGATAGAAACATTGTTCTTGGCGGCATAAAGAATAGCGTTTTGCTCGGCATGCAGCGCCAGTGAACAGGATCCTTTGCTATCGCGCGGACAGCCTTCTTCGGGCCACTCGATATCGCAATTGTGTGTGCCGGCGGGCGGGCCATTGTAGCCCAATGAAACAATACGGGTATCTTTGGTAAGCACGGCTCCTACCTGGGCTTTTACACAGTGGGAACGCAGGGACAGCTTCTCAGCGAGGTCCATGTATATTTCATCAAAACTTGGTTTTTTTGCCATAGCGGTTACAAATGTACGCTTTCCCCCGAAATAATTCAGAAGCTCTGCCATCAAAGACAGCCCTCAGAGTGCGCGCATTTTCAGGCAATGTTCACGTCCGCTGGCTAATCCGTAACGGTAATCTTCGTGAAGCAGTTCTTTGGAATTGGTAAATACACCGGCTTTCAGCGAGTCGGCCGGAGCTATCTGATGAATGGTGATACCGGCAGGAGGGTTGTTGATGAAATCGACAGAGCGGTTGTACTTCGCAATATTTTCAGAAAAGGCTTTCCGTACATGCTCCTGTTTGTTGTAATACATTTCGCCAATGACATCGATCCACGACTTTCCTATTTTTTCGTTGGCAGGTGTTGTACGCACCACTGTAATGTCGGTGGCCCCCTGTGCTACTACCCACTCTACCGGCAATGGATCGCCCCAGGCTCCATCCATATAATCCTGTCCCTGTACAGGATGTTTTCCTTTCGAGATGAAAGGCAGAGAGCATGATGCTATGATAGCCTCACACCAGTTGGTTTGTGTGGGATCGCAGTAATATGGCTCGCCGGTTGTTCTGCTGGTCATCACCACGGCAAATGTGCGGCCCTGCAGATGCTGGTTTGCAGCGATGATATCGAATGGAAAATGAATGGTTGAAATGTCGTAAAACACATCTACGTTCATTACCGGTTGCAGACGCAGCACATTGGCATAGTCAACGAAACGTTTTTTCTCGGAAAGGAAACAAATGGCGCCAAAGCAATGCCCGGGCTGATTGGCAATGTAATACGATGCGGCAATAGCACCCCCCGAAACCCCGGCGTATATATCGAATGGCTTGTAATCATGCTCCAGGAAAGCATCGAGCACACCCGAGCTGAATGCTGTGCGAAACCCACCTCCCTGTATGATCAATGCTTTTTTCAATGTACTCTAAAGTATAAAACTAGTTCTTAATCCTGAAAAGAAAATGAACTTTTGTTCTATCTTACTATCCTTTATGTTCAGGCAATGAGCCGGTTTCGCTAAGACCAGCTGCCAGCCTGTTCCATTTTGATGAGCATGCGGACTATGTTTTCAGAAGCATGATTTCCCGGATTGAGAAAAACCGCGGAATTTTTATCGGCTTTTACAGGCAAGGCCGGAGCGGTATCCAAAGATTAATTAATGATCTGTCCTTTGTTATTCTCCAGTTTTTCCCTCCATTGGCGGAGTTCCCCGGATGTCTGCCCGACCCAATCAGTTATCTCACCCACAATTTTCAGGGGTTCTGTACTGCGATAAGACTGCGTCATATTTCCGGGAAATTTCTTATTCGTTACGTTCGGATCATTCTCAAAACGTCCCGTAGGCTCCACGATATAAACGCGTTCACGCCCAGCTCCTTTGGCCAGGGCTGCAGCCAGCCCTGCACCATTTACCAGGGCCGTAAAATAAATATGGTTCATCACAAGATCCGCCTCGTAGTTGGATTTGCTGCCGGCCGTGAGAAAATCGCCCACCTTTAAATCGGCTTTTGTTCCATGATAAAAAGGGCCTGTGCAGGAAGGCTCATCGGTATACGAAGCCGCTGTTTGGCGGTGTTTTTGGGCAGCAGCATGGTCGCCCAGCTCCTCACAGCATTTGGCAAGGTCGGAATATATAAGGGGAAAAGCACTCTTAACCGAATCGTCGTTTATGTTCAAGGCCATTTGCAAAACAGTCTCTTTCCACTTCAAGCGATCGGCAACATGTTTCTGATGGCGCGATACATAATGGGCGGCAATGAATTTTTCGAAATCCAATGTGGCTTCGTTCCAGGCACGGAGAAATACTTCAGCCGCTTCTTCCGGCTGGCCTTTTCCTTCCAGTGCCATTCCCTGGATACAGAGTTTAACAATTGTGTTGGTCGGGTCGAATGCCATATACCGTTTTTTTAAATGCGACCTGACAGCCGTTCAGGCTTTACCTATTCCAGAATGATCTTCTGATATTGCGATTGGCTGCCTTCTTCAATTAAAACAAAGTACATACCTCTTTCCAGGTCTTTCACATTTATTTTTTCGTTGCTTTGCGAAGACTTCATAGTGCTTATGGTTTGTCCCAATTGATTCAACAATGTAATGGTGTGTTCGGCTGAAGGATTGCTGAACTTAATATCCAGCTGGTTGGTAGCGGGGTTTGGGGATACGGTATTATTATTTACCAGGTTGTTTTTTTGTATACCGGTTGTAACAGGGGGCTGAATGCAGCAATTGCCGCCAGCTGATACATTCTGAGGCGAAGTACTTAAATAGCATCCGTACTGTGTCTTGTGATAATAAAATGTCCCGCCGAACATGGCCATAAAGTAATCGGTGATCTGGTCGGGTGTATTACAGCCCCCCTGGCTGGTGGTGTTGCTGCAGGAATAATTGCATATAACAGACGTATAGCCATAGGAGTTACTATATGTTACCGTCGGAGCGAAAATAATACTTGTGGATGTGGTAGGCGCCACATGCAGCGTAGTGGTAGGAACGCCCGGGCTGCAATGTGTACTCGGACTACTATTATAACCAGCGTAAACAACCTGCACCACATTGGCTGAATAAGTTCCGGTTACCTGAACATCGATGGCTTCATAACTGACAATTCCAATTTTGAGGTTCGGAATATTCTGGTCGACATTAATTTGCAAAAATCCTCCATCGTAATTCGAATAGATGATCACGTTACCGCTCGCGTTGCAAAAGCTTTGAGCCCTTGACAGCATAGACAGAGTAACCAGAAATAAACAGGTGTAAAGTAGTTTCATAGAAGTTTGTTTTAGGTGGTGAGGGATATTTAACAAACTTAGTAAAAGTCTGCTTATATCAAACCAGGTTTCCTGAAAAATGACAAACAATGCGTCCACATGCTTCTGCGGTTTCCTGAAACAATCCGTTTTATTTTACCGGCAATACTTCATTTCATTAACCGGGTAATTGATAATTCAACGAACCGTTTATATAGGTCAGCTCCATAAATAGTTTAATAAACTTCAGTTTATATTCCGCCAGTTTTACTTCTGCATCCAACCACTTATTCTCGCGTGAATTAAGCATGAACAAAGAACTTTCGCCTCCTGTAAATTTTAATCTTTCCGCTTCAAGAAGCAATTTACTGTAGGTCAGAGAGCGCTCTGCATGACTGATCTGTCCGGCTACAATATGGATGGCTTCCTGCAGGTATTTTCTTTTAAACGTCAGTTGATTTTGTTTGTTGGCCGTTTCCAGTTCATTGTTTTTAACTTCCAGTGCAGACATTTTATATTCATTCCGTGGTTTTCTCAAAAACAATGGAAAGGAAAAATTGGCGCCCCATTTATAGGCATTCGCATTAAAACCTGCATAATTCAACGTATTCGGCGTGTTCAAAAAATTGTAATTCAGGTCGAGTACCGGTTTTATCATTTCACGCTTCAGTCTTTTTTCCGCCTCCAGTATCTTCTGCCTGGATACATATTGGGAAATAATGGGGTTATTGCTTCCTTCAAAAATCATGGCCTGTTGCACCTGTTTAAGAACAGACAAATAGACCGATTCGAGGCTGTCTGACAAATGACTTGCAGAAAGTGCCACCTGACCTGTCATTGGATTTAATACAGACAATTCATTCAACTTTTTTACAAGCTCCATACTTACAGCCTGTTTATCGAGCAGGCGGCCCTGATAAAGAATAGCAGCCTCAATGGTATCGACCGAAGGTCTTTCGCCGATTGCCGAAAGGTCTGCCACTCCCTTCAGACGCTGATCCGCAAGATTGGTGAAGTAAGCATACAGGCCATTCATTTTTTTGGTAAAAAGCGCCTCCACATAGGTATTGGAAGCGGCGAACAAAAGTTCATTGAACTGTATCTTTTGTTCAGCAGTAAAATAATCGGCATAATGCCCGGCTTTTATGAATTCAGCCCGGCGTTTATCAAACATCAATCCCTGAAGCAAACTGGCTTCTAGGCCAATGTATGGAAGACCAGCAGAGGGCGTATTTTTTTCAGGATTCAAATAAACGCCCTGCCCGTATTGATATCCCACTTTCAGGTATTGCGCTGTAAATAATGGCTGCTTTAATTCTGCATTCCCAAATGTGTAATAATTGGAGGAGTTAAACTGTTTGCTTTCCATACCTGCCGACAACAGCGGATCATAGTTCCCCCGGGCAGCGTTGAAAAGTGATTGTCCATAGGCTCTGCTATTCTCTGCTTTGCAGGCCAATGGATTAGACTCCCTGATCGCATCCAGAAAAGAATTATAATTGTAAGACACATCTGGTTGTGACACACAGATTGCACTAAACGCAACGAATACTATACTTACTTTATTTCTTGTCAGAAACCGCATCATTTTTAACCTTGTTTTTTGTTTTATAAAACTCCGGCGGAAATCCATTCGCTTTTCGCCATAATTCGTAAACCAGCGGAACATTCCTCAGCAGGGCAAATCCCTTAACGCCACCGCCGATCTGAATGGCATCGGGCCAGCGATTGCCTTTGTTGATTGCCAGGACCCTGAATTTTCCATTGGATGATATAGCTTTGTCGAATGTGACTATTTCGGCACTAAAGCTACCATAGCTCAATCCGGGCCAGCCGGAGAATACGAATGCAGGCCAGCCATCAAAGATCAACTGCACGGTTTGTCCTTTTTCAATGAGCGGCAAATCCACCGGGTCGATATACAATTCAACCGCCTGTTCTTTCTGAACCGGCACAATGTTACAGATCATACCACCTTCCTTCACAATTTCACCAATGCCTTTCAATGCCATGTTGTTCACATAACCATCCTGTGGGGCCAACACATAATAGTATGTATTTCTGAGAGCGTAGTTTGAAAGCTGATTCTGTAACTTGGTCAAAGAACCCTCAGCTTCATAATACATAGATATTGTGCTGAACTTATCGGATTCCGCTTTCATGAGTTTTTCATTGTATTCCTGGGTTGTGGCATGAAGCTCTATCTCCGCGATTAAAAGTTCGTTTTTTGTGGCGATGACTTTATTCTCAGCCGCAATCCGCCTGGCATAGACCTCCTGTACTTTCACTTTCCTGTTTTCCAGTTCCGTTTTTGAAATAACGCCTTTTGACAGCAACTCTTCAAAGCGTTTCATTTGTTCTTCTGCCACTTTATAATTGCCCGCCGTGGCCTTTACCTCTGCACTGTCGCTCGCCAGTTTCGCCTTTATCTGTATGATCTTATTCTTTATCTGTTCCGTTTTGAGGCGAAGCGACTTGTTAATAGCGTCGATCTGATTATTGATGGCTGCTGTCTTGCTTTCGTAAGAGCGGAGAGAAACTTCCTTGGATTTCACTTGTGCTTCGGATCTCTGCACCAGCAGCGAATCCATATACTCCTCCTTGATCTCCGATATAAAAGCAATCGTATCATTCTTCTTCACGAAGTCACCATCCCGGATGAACCATTTCTCGATCCTTCCTGCGATCCTGGAGGTGACCTGCTGGGGCTTGTTTTCCGGGTTCAGCACACTCACTTCGCCCGACATGCTCACACTCTGGGTCCAGGGTAGAAAAAGCGTTACCCCAAAAGCCAGTAACAGTGCATAAAACATCCATTTCATGGGCCTGGTAAAATAGGGACGATACACTTTTGCTGTTGCGCGCAGGTAATTCGTTTCTTCGGAACGCAGGTAAGATTCTTGCGGATTCTTCTCAAACAGAAGCTCCAGTTTATATAAGCCAGTCACCATGTCGTAGCACGTACCAAGACCACTGACCAGCTTTTCAACTGAATTAATAACGAGGAGTATGATCACTTCAGAAGCCACAAACTGGCCAATATTCAGCTCTCCGGCCTGAACAAGATATGCCCCAAAGAAGAGCAAAACACCGGCAAAGAGAATTTTGAAAAACAATATTCCTTTGTACTGCTTTTCAAATGCATGGTAATACTCCTTCCTATAATCAATATACCGGTTCAGCTCAGCATCGATTTGCGCTTCGTGGAGTTCCCCGGAACTCAGGGTTGCAAAGATCTGATACTTCTGCGTGGAGGTGTTCAGATTGGCGTTCTGAGCCCGTTTGCCATAACAGGCAATGATAAGATAGAAAACCACTCCGAGAACAACAGAGAACAGAAAGAACCAATTGCTGTAAGCCGGAAGCAAAAGAATCCCAAAAACCACGCTTATAACTGAAAATGAAAAATCAAGCAGAATTTTACCAATGCCTTTCTGCAGGGTGACCACTTCAAAAAAATGCGCGATCTTTTTATGCACCCCACGCTCATTGCCGGTAACCATTGCGATGCGCTCCGTGAGGTTGCAAAATATGCGCTCCTGAAGCGTTTCATTGAGCCGCATTTGCCATAGCTGCAAAAGACCGATGAACAATATTACAGCAAGCGTCAGCAAACTTAACAATACGAGTGAAGCAGAAAAACGACCGGCCATGGTGTATGTAATAATTCCCTGGATCGTCAGCGGAATGGTCATATACAACACGCCCTGGAGCATGGCAAGGGCATAAATATTATAAACCACTTTCTTTTCCCTGCTGAGCCACTTAAACAGCAGTTTTGTTTTATCACTTATCATATTCTCTCAGAAGAAAAACAGGATTAAATTTAAATTGTCACTTCATTATCTTTTCTAGGTAATCATCCGGAAAAACCACTGCTCCTATTGATAGCATTGATCTGTGTCTTTATTACCATATAGCTCAACGGTGAGACGTTGGTAAAGCGGATGGGTTTTTTTCTTTTCATATAAATGATTATTTGATGAATGACAAATACAAGGGCATACCAAGCGTGATGTTCAGCGGGAATGTAACCGCAAGGGCCATGGGCAGATAAAGGCCCGGATTTGCTTTAGGTACTGCCAGTTTCATGGCCGCCGGTACAGCAATGTAGGAAGCACTTGCCGCCAGGACCGCAAAAATAAACCGGTTGGCTACATCTGTTGTCACGAAACCACTGAGCAATGCAACCACCGAGCCATTAACCAGGGGAACTATGATTGCAAATAGCAGGGGAAATAAACCATGAGAAGAAAAGGAACTTAATTTTCTTCCGCTGGAGATGCCCATATCGAGCAGGAAAATAGCCAGGAAACCTTTAAAGATATCGGTTGTAAAAGGTTTAATTCCTTCTGCCTGCTTGGCATTCGCAAAGTATCCGATAACCAGGCTGCCAACAATCAATAACACACTCCCGTTGGTAAAGGAATGCAGGATCAGTGACTTGCGGTTAATCACTTTCGACTCATCCTGCGCATAGATAGAGAAAAGCACGAGGGCAGAGATAATAGCCGGCGACTCCATCAATGCCATCACCGCTACCATGTGGCCATGCAATTCCATTTTTTGAGACTCGAGGTAAGAGACCCCGGTTACAAATGTGACGGCGCTAACCGATCCATAAGCTGCTGCAATGGCCACCGCATCGTAAACCGACAACTTCCGCCTGAGGATAAAAAACGTGTATACCGGAATCAAGACACTCAGGCCGACACCAAACAACATCGTAAACAGGATTTCAGAGGTCATTGTTTCATTCGACAATTCCTGACCGCCTTTAAATCCAATGGCAAACAGAAGATAGAGTGAAATAAACTTGGACGAGTTCGCAGGGATCTCGAGATCACTTTTGATTTTTACTGCGATGATGCCCAAAAGAAAAAACATAAACGCGGGGTTTGTAATATTGGATATAAGTAAATCCAGATTCATCGTCTTTATCTGTTTTGGTTAAAAATTAATCGGTGAACATGCCTTTGATTCGTCCATTTTCCGGACCGGAGTATCATGGAGCCATTTACCATGACGGTATCAATCACCCCTCTGAGTGTTTCATGCTCAAAAGGTGACCAGCCACATGTGTATAGCAAATCACTGCCGGCGATTGTGTGAGCTGCATGCAGGTCGAATAAAACCAGATCGGCATAATATCCCTCCCGGATATACCCCCTGTCCCTGATACAAAAAATATCTGCCGGATGATGGCTCGTCTTTTCCACCATATCCTCCAGCGAAATTTCTCCGCGGTGGTAAAGCTCGGTCAGCACCGGCAATGTATGCTGAACGGATGGCGCACCGGACTTGCTATTGAAGTAATCCGTTAGTTTTTCGGTTAAAAGATGGGGGGCGTGATCTGTTGCAATCGTGTCGATCCGGTTACTTCTGATGGCTTCCAGAAGCTGAACCCGGTCCTGCTCACTCTTGATCGAGGGATTCCATTTGATGCGCATGCCTTTTTTCCCGTAATCGCCTGAATTGAAATAAAGGTGATGAATGCAGGCTTCTGCTGTAATACGCTTATGGCCGGAAGCGATAGCATGATCAAATAAACTGGTTTCAACTCCTGTTGACACATGAAGGATATGCAGCCTCGCATTGTATAACCTGGCCATCTCCACCACCCTGCCGGTAGCCGCATAACAGGCTTCTGAACTCCGGATCTCCGCATGCATGTGAGCTTGTATATTCTTTCCATGAAGGGCTCTGTATGCTGTTTCATTTTTCCCGATGATGTTCTCATCTTCACAATGCAAGGCAATTAAAGAACCGCTCCTCGAAAACAGCTCCTTCAGATAAGCGGGATTGTTGCACAACAGAGAATCCTTCTGATCAAAATAAAGTCCATCGTCGGTGAGCCCGCACACCAGTGCATTATCGACCCTCAAGGCCTCTTCCAGGTTTTGCGCATTCAGTCCAAAATAAAAGGAATAATTGGCGTAAGACGACTGAGATGCAAGTCTGTATTTCTCCTCCAAATGCTCCATGGTGGTAGCATTCGGCAACGTATTGGGCATTTCCATGTACGAAGTCACGCCGCCTGCCACAGCCGCTTTTGATTCACTGTCGATCGTTCCTTTGTAACTCAGACCAGGTTCCCGAAAATGAACATGGGTATCAATCAAACCCGGGATCAGGTATAATCCTGAAGCATCGATTACTTCATCATGAGGCTTTGCCTGAATGGAAGATCCAACATGTTCTATGCGTTCGCCACGGACCAGAACATCTCCCTGGCTGATCTGACCTTCATTAATAATGGTGGCGTTTTTTATCAATTGATTTTTCATCGTTTATGGGTTACAGAAATCGCAGTACATGGGATCTTCAAATTGTTTTTGATGCGGATAAAGAATCTCATTCCGGTGGCCGCAGTTTTTACAGGTCCGAATATGTTTGAGAGAGGAGCGTGTCGGGAGGTGACATAATTCACAGGGAAGCCCCGGCTCTGCGTCTGTGACTACAAAACCGGGCATTCCACATGCCGGGCATGAAGATTTTATTGCCGCTACCAGCTTATGTGCACAGGCCTCAATAACACGCATGCGCGTTGGATTGAAGTGCGCACGCATATCCGTTTCAACCTTTACGGGCACACCAATGCATAAAGCCTGATTGAATTTCTCCGACAGTTTATCCCAATCCGCAATGCCCTTTGCTATAACACGGCCCGAAAGGTCTTTCAGAATCAAGCCGTGAGACGGAAACCGCGCACGCAAAGCAAATTGTTTCAGGGCTTCAAAATCCTGTACATCATCCCCTGCAAAATTGGTTTTTGTACTTAGCTCCCTGACAACAATTTCGATGTGATGTTTCCGGTCGCAGAAAAACAAGATTTCTTCATCGCAGGGAATAAAACCAACAACAGGATGAGAACCGAAAGATCCCTCACTCGATACGGCGAGGTCACACCCTGTGAGGGCCATGGCCCGGATACATTTCTGCCTGGCTGCCTCCACAGGTGTGCCCGATCTTTCAATCTCCCCTGTAAAAGTTCCCATGAGATCTGTGTTTAGTTCGCTGCACGTGAAACAACGCACACCAAGAGCCTGCTCCAATACAGGAGCAATGAACGTTTCTTTTTGATGCATGGTTGCTATACACAGATCTCTGCCGTCGAACATGGTTATTTTCGTTTTGGTTTGCGCGTTACAAATTCCATTTTAACCATGCAGTCCAGCTTTACATTCAATTCAGGATCGCTCAGGGTTTGGAGGCTCTTCACCAATCGTTCCAATGACCCGATCAGCTCCTGCTTTCTCGTATTATCTACCCCGGATTCTTTACCCGTCTTGACATACGTACTGAAAGAGGACAATGTATGCATCTGTATCTTACTCCGGAATAAGGTTGTAAGCACTTCCCTGGCTTGCTCCGGCGTAAAAATGCCTTTTATGAGCGCTTCTTTATGCGTGGTTTTCATCACAAAATAATTTCACTGTTCAACTCAATCCTTCCCTGCTGCTTTTCGATATGAAGCCTGGCTTCATAAAGCTCTTTCTGCAATTGTTTGATGCGGTTTTCACGCATTTTGATATCTTCTTCGCTCGACGTCTGATGAATTTTATCCTCATGGTATTTGATCTTTACATCGACCAGTCGTGTTAAGAGGCTGATGGCTTCTTCTTTTGTGAAACTGCCTTTTAATAATTGAAGGTTGTGTGTTTTCATATCTGTATTGTTTTATTGTCCCTGACCCAGTGAATAAGCGGCTTTACCATTGAAATTGTAGAGGTTCTCGGTTTTGATCACATCCAACCCGGCATCCATTGTTTTCATCATCACGTCCAGTACCTCCTTCGGTTGTACCTGATTGCCGTTTTTTGCCTTAAACCGGCAGCGCCAGTGATCTGTGCAAAACGTTTCTTTCATTCCTTCCGGCCATACTTTAATGCCACGGTTGCTGATCATGCTCAGCTGAAGGTTTGTTCCGGTCATTTTCGAAAGTTTCTCGCCGATTTCATTCGGATCCAGGCCCTTCCAATGAATGAATACGTCAACACCCATCAATTCTTTAGGCTGAGATTCTTTTCGGGCATAGGGCTTGAGATGAATCGGTTTATTTTCGAAGCGGACCTCGCGGAGTTGTTGAGGCTTCTGTCCAAGGCGCTCGATGATCGCATCGGCGAACTCCGCCGTTCCCACTTTTTGGCGGCTTTTACCTTCCTTATAGATATCGTAGGTATGAATGCCGTCTTCGATGGTTTTCAGCCAGGCATTCTGAATTTTTTCAGCCGCTGCCGTTTCCCCGATATGATTCAGCATCATGATCGCGCCTTGTAGCAGACCGGATGGGTTTGCCACATTTTGCCCTGCTCTTCGCGGTGCCGAACCATGAATAGCTTCGAACATACTGCATTCTTCACCGATATTGGCAGACCCTGCAAGACCCACCGATCCTGCGATCTGCGCTGCAACATCCGACAACACATCGCCGTAAAGATTCAAGGTTACAATCACATCGAACACTTCCGGTGTGTCTGCCATTTTTGCCGCACCAATATCTATGATCCAATGTTCTTTTTCTATTTCAGGATACTCCAGCCCGATTTCATCAAATACCTGGTGAAACAAGCCATCGGTTTGTTTCATGATATTGTCTTTTGTGAAACAGGTTACTTTTTTGCGACCATATTGCCTGGCGTATTCAAAAGCATAGCGGATAATTTTTTCGCAACCGGGCCGGCTGATCAGTTTCAGGCACTGCACCACTTCATCGGTTTGCTGATGCTCGATTCCTGCATAGAGGTCTTCTTCATTCTCGCGGATAATCACGAGGTCCATTTCCTGATGTTTTGTGGAAACAAAAGGATAATAGCTCTTACACGGCCTGACATTGGCATAAAGTCCGAGCATTTTACGGGTTGTGACATTCAGGCTCTTATAACCACCGCCCTGCGGTGTGGTGATCGGGGCTTTCAGAAATACTTTATTCTTTCTGATAGAATTCCAGGATTCGGAACTGATCCCGGATGTATTTCCTGCCAGATAAACTTTTTCGCCGACTTCGATTTCTTCGAAATCCACATGAGCCCCGGAGGCTTTAATGATTTTCAATGTGGCATCCATAATTTCCGGACCGATGCCGTCGCCCTTTGCTACTGTGATTGTTCTCATGGTTGTTTTGTTTATTGATGCAAAATTGAAACTATTCGTTCATATATTTTTATTTATATTTGATATATCGACTATAACAAATAATTATGAACTATACATTACATCAATTACAGGTTTTCACAAAAGTTGTTCAGACCAGGAGCATCACCAGAGCTTCTGAAGAGCTCTACATGACTCAACCGGCTGTGTCAATTCAATTGAAAAAATTTCAGGATCAGTTTGAAATTCCCTTAACAGAAACCATCAAAAAGCGTCTCCGGGTTACTGATTTCGGAATGGAGATTTACAAGATGAGCGAACGAATACTCAGTGAAGTATATGCCATCAATTACAAAACCGAAGCTTATAAAGGCTTGTTGAGCGGCAGGCTTTCGATAAGCGTTGTATCAACCGGCAAATATGTGATGCCCTATTTCTTAGCAGATTTCATGAAAAAGCATACGGGTATCGACCTTATTATGGATGTGACCAATAAATCCAGAGTTATGGAGAGCTTATTAAACGGTGATATAGATTTTGCACTGGTTTCAATAGTTCCGGAAAAACTTGATGTGAATGAAGAAATTTTAATGGAAAACGAACTTTACTTCGTCGCCAACAGGAGTTTCGAATCGGCAAAAAATAAATTAACCAAAGAAGACCTGGAAAAACACGCCTTGATCTTCAGAGAAGATGGCTCCGCTACACGAAAAGTGATGGAAGAATATTTTGAGCAGAAAAATTTAAGAGCCAGAAAAAAAATTGAATTAACCAGCAATGAAGCCGTGAAACAGGCCGTCATGGCCGGCTTGGGAATTTCGATTATGCCCATAATCGGCATACGTGAGGAACTGCATCATAAAAAAATGAAAATCGTTCCTGCCGCAGGGCTCCCCATTAAAACGAAATGGCGCCTGATATGGCTCAAGGAAAAAACACTGACCCCCGTGGCGAAAGAATACCTGGAGTTCCTTAAGGTTAATAAAACAGCGCTTATAAAAAATCATTTCAAAATGTAAATACCACCCGGCAGGGAATAAAACCCAAAGCACACTCTCCCATACAGCATCGCTTCTTATACATTTAACAAAGCGCCCTTACTGCCTGTAATGATTGGCTTTGATATTTTTTGAAGCGCATGCAACGGTTTCTTCTATTCTCTTTTGCCGCGTTTCCGGTTTTTTCGCATTTAAAATCCACTCCAAAATAATTCGCTTGCTGGAAGGCGGAAATGCCATGAAATTTTTCAAGGCGGTTTTATTCTTTTGGAGTAGTCTCTGCAGATCATCAGGAATAACCGAATTCTGCACGTCAACCAGAGCCTCCCAGGTTCCTGTTTTCTTTGCCAGATCAATCATATTCTGACCGCCTGGTTGCATGAGTCCCTGAGCGACCATTTTTTCGGCTCTTTCACGATTGGCCTTGCTCCAATTACTCCTGGGTTTCCTTACTGCAAAGAACTGATATTTACTCTCTTCATCTCTTTTATGGGCAATACTATCGATCCACCCGAAACAAAGCGCCTCTTCTACTGCCTCATCATGGTAAACGCTTTTAACAGGACTGGTTTTATGGTAAATAATTAGCCAGACAGAGGTTTCCGATTGGTGGTTCTTCTCCAGCCATTTGCGCCATTCTTTACGGGATTTGGCGTGAAACGTATTGATGCCCTTGTGTAATTCCATATTCAAAAATAATGAATTCAAAATTCACATGAATGCCAACAATACTCCGGATGCATAAATTTAAGGGGTACCGAACACGGATTTACTATTTATTGCTTCACAAACTTTCCGGTAGTTACATGCGCTGTGTTCCCGATCCTATAAAAATACATGCCACTGCCCAGGTGTTTTATGTCAAATGATTCGACAGAGGATTGTATTGTAAACTGTTCTACCATTTTCCCATTCACATCGGTAATTTCCAGTTTCTCATTTTCAGAAAACCGGTCCGACTTAACCACTAAAACATCGCATGCCGGATTGGGATAAATACTGACTTCTGCCGGGGCCTGCGTTTCATTTATACCCGTTGTCAGAGGCGAGTATTTCATAACGTAAGCCGATGCATTTGATACTACTGTTGAAAATGCTTTGTACGATACGTATGGTGTACCCGAAATAACCTTTATTGTACAAAAATCAAAAGGGCTGCCTCCGGCCGCAAAAAGCGATTGACCCACCAGATTCCAACTTGTGCCATTGAAAGCCGACACACTATACCTGCCATTATTTGCTAAATCAGAATAAGCAACATACGGTGTGTTTCCATCCAGGGTGAGTGCTATTCCGTTTGTAGGAACGCCAACGGAAACAGTAGAGATACTAAGGGGTGCGCCTACGCTTGTCCATACACTGCCCGTATATTCAACAACCGCTACTTTTAATGTTGCATTGTCTGTATATGCCAGGTATGGATTCTGATTACTGTCAAAACAAACTTTTGAAGGTGCCATACCTGCTATGATGGCTCCAACTGTACTCCACGTATTCGCTACATTACTGAACTGAAGTACATGGATATCTCCTGAATTTGAGTCCCAATATGAAAGGTAAGGCGTACTGCCGTTTAATGAAATCTGCGGGTAATTGGTTGAATTGGTCGGGAAGCCTGCCATAGAAAGATTTGACCATGAAGCTCCATTCCATTTTTTAACCCCTACACTTCCCGATCCGCTGGTGTATGCAACATACAAATTTCCCATGCCATCAAAAGCCATACTTGTCCCGATAATAGAGGATGCTGTGATTCCGGCGGCACCAACATAACTCCATGTTCCGCCGCTATATTGCATCACCGATAATTTTCCGCTGTTTGCATTATCTCCAAAAGCAATATAGGGTATCGTCTGGTTTATGGCCAGAGAAACATAATCCGAGCCCGAGCCTGTAATTCCTGCTGCGCCTACATTTTGCCAGGTCGAATTGGAATACGTTCTTACAGTAGGACTGCAGCCGTTGGCACAATCGCGATAAGCAACATAGGGTGTTGTTCCGTTAAAATCCATAGATACCCACCAGGCCTGGCCTGCAGACATTCCACCGGGAGTACCAACCTCATTCCATTGTGCGAACGATTTAAGAGAAATAAGTAAAATGCTAAAAAAGGTAATTGTTTTTTTCATGTCTGATTTTTTTAATCAAAAATCTGCACTATCTCTTATGCATGATACCACCGGTTAGTGAAACAGGCTTTTGGGTTTGTGTAAACGCGTCCACGCATTCCCGGAAAGTAACAAATTACATGCATGAATATTGCTGATTACCCACTCATACATTCAATGCAGAAGGAATAAAGCAAGTAGAATCCGATTACCGGAAGAATCAGGATATTTTACAGGACACCATGCCGTTGGTTCTTCAGCGGCTCCCCTTCATTGCATCCTACATGTTGACATTATCGAACTTTTTCGAAGATTTTAACAGAATTAGGAAACTTAAATCTTTCATAGAACTGAAACAGTAGTACAGCTCAATTCCTAGGCCTGGATTTATTTCCAGCCGTCTATGCCGGTTTGTGTCTTTTGAAGGGAAAAGCTAATTTGTTATGTTAATCTTGGCTATCTTTAATCTCCGAAATCACAATTGTTTATGATCTCAAATTCCGATAAATATTTCGACATTGTTAATGTTCTTAAGGAAAAAATCCGGCTGGCCCGGATAAAGGCGAGCAATGCCGTTAATACACAATTGCTGCAATTGTATTGGGAAATTGGCACTACCGTTTTAAACGAGGAGAAGTCGGCGGGTTGGGGCGCTAAGATCGTGGATAAGCTGGCGAAGGACCTCCGGCTTGAATTCAGCGATATGAAAGGGCTTTCTGCCCGTAATCTCAGGTATATGCGCAATTTTGCTAGCGCCTACCCCCATTTTTCAATTTTGCAAGGCAGCCTTGCAAAATTTCAAACGTCTGAAAATGAGAAAAATACAATTTTGCAAACAGACCTTGCAAAATTAAGCTGGTACCATCATATTACCCTGTTGGACAAGGTTAAAGATAAAGAAATAAGGGAATTTTATATCCGAAAAACGATAGAAAATGGCTGGACAAGAGATAACCTGGTTCATCAGATAGAAAGTGGGCTTCACAAAAGACAAGGCGCTTTAACTCATAATTTTGAGAGCACGATTCAGGCTTATGATAGTGAGTTAACCAAACAGCTCTTTAAAGACCCCTACAAATTTGAATTTATAGGCCTGGGAGAAGAAGCAAAAGAACGAGATCTGGAACAGGCACTTATGCATCAAATCGAAAAAGTGCTGCTGGAGCTTGGTGAGGGCTTTGCCCTGTATGGTAGGCAATACGGGCTAAATGCAGGTGATAAAGAATATTTTGTTGACTTACTATTCTATCATACCAAGCTAAGACGCTATGTGGTCATTGAGCTGAAGATTGGAGAATTTATGCCGGAGTACGTGGGTAAAATGAACCTGTATCTGGGATTGGCGGATGACAAGCTAAAAGGGCTATACGATGAGCCAACCATAGGGCTGATCCTATGCAAAACGAAAGACAAGATAGTAGCTGAATATGCCTTGAGAGATACCAGCAAACCTATTGGTATTGCAGAGTATAAAATCACCGAAATGCTGCCCGAAGACATTAAAGGCGAGCTTCCAAGCATCGAAGAAATTGAACAAAAGCTGGATGAGGAAATAGAGCAATACCAAAACCCAACAGATGCCCGACTAAAAGCGGTTAAGAACAAACTAAAGACAATAAATTCAGAAGAGTTGCGTACACCAGCAACCTATCAGATTATGCAGGATTTGTTTCAGAAAGGTTTAAAGCCTATGTACCAACAGATCATGCAAAAACTCTTTACCGAATTCCATGAACAATTTTTAACCCAATCGCTTAGCTGGACATGCGATCGTCATATAGTTTATGGTATTGAGGATGTTGAAACTTTTTGGAAGAAGGAAGAAAACTTAAGAGGATTGAGAAGCCTGGATTTTAGCTACAAATTAAATGGTTTTATAAAAGGCGGAGCTAATAACTACAATGAATATCTTGATCTACGTTTAATCATAGATGACTACTGGTATGGCTTTATGATCATTAACTGTGATAGCCAGCCGTTCTTAAAAAAAATGTATCACCAAAGTATGACTAAGGAAGATTTTCATCTTATAGAAGACCGGTTAGTAAATAAAGTGCTGGATAGAATTGAAGAGATAATAACTTTAATTGAAAAATAAGCGTTGAAGTGCTCACTCTATCTCAAATTGATTAAGCTTACTATATTACCGAACAAAAAGCCGCTGATTTTCAGCGGCTTTTGCATGTATACCCACGACCGGGCTTAAACCCAAGTATAAACCTGAAGGTTTTTATACAACAATTAAACCTCTGAGATCATAAAACCAGGCCTCCGGTTATAGGTTAATAAAACGGAACATAGCATAACAAAAACATAACAAAAGCAAAGGGCCCCCTGCATAATCAAGTATTTTTATCCGATTAAAAATAGGTATTTATACCTATATAAATATCAGATGGATTTAAGAGATTTGGACAGACTCAAACTATAAAATCAGTATAGCGGTCGTTCAAAAAAAAGAATCACACTTAATCAGAATCAGAGCCTATGAAAACAAAAATGCTTTATGCCTGTGGAAGCCTCTCTTTTATTCTCTTTATTTTACTCCGCATCACCGGATGTAAATCGGGCAACTCAACCGGATTAACCACAAATCCCGGTGTGGTTGCACCAACCTTCTGGTTCTCGGGTGCTACTACGCCAGCGCCCAGCGATGTAACTCCATTTAATAATCCCGCTGCTACAAGCGACAGTTCGTTTCACCTGTGGGCCTGGCAAAAATTTTTGTCCATCACGCGTTCGTCCGGAACAAAAGCACCATTCGAAAATTATGTACAGGTCGATAATTTCTTCAACCCGGTGTCTGATACCATTTTCCTTTCCGACTCATCGCAGGCAGGTACACATGGTGTTCTGTACGACAAACAGAACCATGCTATACTCTATACCATTCATGTGAATCAGCAGATGCATGATTTTTCACAACAGTATCTCCCGCAGTTTCGCAGCGTGATGGCGGCCTATGCCTCGTGGCCACACGCCAACAAGCAAGACAGCCTCAGCCATGACCTGGCTGTGCAGCATGCACTGGATTCCCTGCACCTCGACACCTTGAATTATCCTGTGGGTTGCGTGGAACTGAAAACGTCCTGGATCTATGCGTCTGACCTTGGCGCCGACTCGGTAAATTATTACCTGACCAGCGCCATTGTGGAAACATCGGCTCCACTATACACAAAAAACAAGGTGTTATATTTAACGCACCGTTCCGTGAAACGCATGGCCATGCTGGGCATGCATGTGATTGGCCGTGTTTCCAATCACCCTGAACTGATCTGGTCAACCTTCGAGCACGAAGGTCTGGCGCCACAATATCCATGGGGTACACAATGGCCACAGGATACAATCAACGCTGTGCCGAGCCCGAACAATTATCTTTTTTACAAAGGTGGTTCTACGGTGGCGCAGTGCCCGATGAATAACGGACCAACATCTCCGGCCGGCTTCACCGGTTTGTATAATATGTTTGAGCTGGGTATTGCCAAATCGTTTATAAGCAATACACTCCCTTCTCACCGCGACAGCACCGACCAGGCGAATGTCATTTCGCTCAATGCCAGCGTGAAAGCACACCTCCAACAGGTGAGCGGTCCATGGAAAAATTATTTCTATAAAGGCGCTCTGTGGCTGAATTATCCGAACAGTGTATACGGTCCCGGCAGGGGTTATCTCGGCTCGCTTACCAATGAACCCCTGAGAGGGGCAAGGGCCCTCTCCGACATTACGATGGAGAGTTTCGGGCAGGTCGATTTCTCCGGCAACTTCGCAAGTGGCTCCATGAATTGCTTCGGATGTCATGGAACGGTTGATTATGTGAATGTATGGTACACCCAGGGAACCGGAGATTCATTGAAGTATAATCTGGCGCTGAGTCATTTGTTTAAAAATGCACTCGGGAAACCGCAGCCTGATGTAACGGCTACCGGCTGCCGTAACTGTAATGTTGAATTGCACAAACGATAAAAAACAATCTATATGGCTACAAAACCCTTTACCGTTGCTGATTACCTGCTCACAAGGCTGAAGCAACTCAACGTCACAGATGTTTTCCAGATTCCGGGAGACTATGTCAAACACTTTACCCAGGCGCTCGAATATTTCGATGGCATCAAAACCATTGGTGCTACCAATGAGCTGGATGCGGCCTACGCAGCAGATACCTATGCGCGTACGAGGGGGCTCGCTGCTGTGTCACTGCAATATGGTGTCAGCACATTCAGTGCACTCAATGCCATTGCAGGCGCTTATGTGGAACGAAGCCCCATTGTGGTAATCAGCGCCTGCCCCGGTGCGGATATGCGCAACCAGACCGACCGCTACGGCATGATTTTTCATCACTCGACCGGAAACCTGCATGCCGACCAGAATGTGTACAGCAATGTGACGGTGGCAGCCGAAACGCTCAGCACCAACGTGGGCGCTCCCGAAAAAATTGATAACCTGCTCATACAGGCCATTACGCATAAGCGGCCGGTTTACATTGCCTGCTACAAGGAAGTGTGGGCTCAGCCCTGCCCGCGCCCCACATCCAAACCCCTGCAACCACTGGTTGTTAAAAGCGAAGCGGCGGCCCTGGAAAATGCGGTAGAGATGGCCTGGCAGATCATTACAACGGCGAAAAATCCCCTGATCTGGGCCGGTGTGGAAGTGCTGCGCCATGGATTAACAGGCCTGCTTCAGCAGATCATTGATGCCAGCGGTATTTACTACACCACCACCACACTCGGCAAAAGTGTGCTCGACGAAGATCCCAAACAATTCATTGGCACATACTCGGATGCGGCTTCGGTGAAGAGTGTGCGCGATATCGTGGAGAAATCAGATTGTATCATTTCGCTCGGAACCATTCTCACGGATGATTACCTCTGGTTTATGGAAAATAAATACGAGTACATGGTGCTCGCGTCGACAGAGGAGATTCGTGCCGGCTATTTCAAATACGAGGGCGTGACGATGAAAGATTTCATGGAAGCCCTCCTGAAGAAATTCAAAACCAGCAAAACGCCGAAGTATCCGCTGAAGATGACCCCACCGAAATGGCCTGTGTATCCGGAGCCCTGGAAATCGAATTCCGATCCGCAGTTTAACACAAAACCGGAGGTGATCACCTTCAACCGTTTCTTTGAGCACACGATGAAATTTCTGCAGGATCAGAAAATGATGAACGAGGTGAATCTTGTTTTTGGCGTGAGCTCTTCGCTTTACGTGGCCGCAAATGCCACCGGATTAAAGCAGGGTGGATTCATAGGCTCGGCGGCATGGCAGTGCATCGGCTTCGAAACCGGTGCGGCGCTTGGTGCCCAGCTCGGCAGCGGCAAACGCTCATGGACGGTAGCAGGCGACGGCGGGTTTATGATGGTGTGCCAGGCCTTATCGACACTGGCGCGCAACAACGTGAACTCGGTGATTTTTGTGATGAGCAACGGCGTGTATGCCATTGAGCAGGTGTATGTCGATGTGAAAGCGTTTCAGCCCAACTCAGGCGTGCCTTTCGATGCCTTCGACATTCTTCCGAAATGGGATTATGCCGCCCTGGCCAAAGCCTTTGGTGCGGAGAGTTTCCAGGCCAAAACAGTTTCTGAACTCAAAGCCATACTCCCTAAATTGAAAGGCATTAAAAATAAACCCACCCTGGTGGAGATCGTGATTCCGCAATACGATTTGCCGGATCAGATGAAACGCCTGGGCGAAGAAAACCTGCCGATATAAAAACAACGTTTAAATACATAACACCATGACTAAAAAAACATATTCCATTTTCGGTGCCGGGGCCGCAGGCCTTTACACGGCCTGGCGTTTGCTCGAAGGCAAAACGAAAGACAAAAAATTTAAATCGAAAGAGCTCACCGAAGGCGATGTGCTCGAACTGTATGACTGGGGCAAGTACGATTTTTCGAAAGCACATCCGGGCTCCCGGGCTGCAGGAGCGCGTATCTGCACATGGCATTATAACAATGACAAGAACAACTCCTACGTGGAACTCGGTGGTATGCGTTATTCATTCTGGAACCAGAAAGCCAAGGATCACAATGGCGGCCATGAGCCGGGGCACCGTGTGGTGACCAAAACCATTGAAAAGCTGGGGCTCGACAAATACTCTGTTCCGTTTAATGTGACCAATAATCAGTTGTTTTACCTCCGTTCGCGCAATTTTTACCTGAACGATATTACCTCCAATAATCCTGCGCCTTACAACGTGAATAACTATGGAGCCGGCGCCACACCCGACCAGGCCTTTACCATCCTGGAAGATCTCGGTATTCCGTCGAAGGTGAAAAAGCACGGCGGATTTACCCGTTTGCAATGGTGCAAATTTTACAACGAAGGGCGCATCATTAAACAGCTTCCGGACTCTTCTGTTTTCCAGGAAGGCGATCTGCTGAAAGATATCGGTTACTGGAACCTCCTGTACGACCAGGTAGGATCCGAAGGCTACGATTATGCAGCCGATGGTAATGGCTACAGCTCCAACGTGATCAATACCAACACGGCGGTGTCGATGAGCATTAACGATGAGTTTACGCCGGGCAGCCAGTACAAAACATTGTCTATTGGTTATTCGGGCATGTTCAACGCGCTGTTTGATGAAATTGTGAAACTGTGCAGGCAGAAAAAAATCACCTTCAATTATTATCCCGACACGCGTTTGCATTCTATTTTGTGGAAAGATAAAAAAGCGGTATTTACCTATGCTACCCGCAAAAATCCAAACATGGCCGAAGGAACCCGCGAGGCCGATGCTGCCTGGCTGGCTATGCCGCGTGCTGCCATCGATCTGGTAGCGCAGGCTACCCGTTTCCAAAAGCCTGCCAAAGGCGAAGTGGATATTCTGAATCATGAAAAAGTAAATCTCTACCTCGAGTCTACCATTATGCAACCTTCCTATAAAGTGGGTATGTTTTTCGATGAACCGTGGTGGGCCGGAGCAGGCGATAATCCGGCGATATACCCGGCACAGATTACCGGTTATGTGATTACGCCGGATGTGATTGCACAGCTGGCCAAAGAAAAATTCCCGGCCAAAGCACTCAAGGCCATGCAAACCCTCATTGATGTGCCGTATTCGGCCATTGGCGATATGGTGAAAGCCATTGAAGCCATCACCGAAGAAGCGCTGACGGTTGCACAGGTCAATGAATTATCGACAGCGGCACGCCGCGACACCATCGGGCCAAGCGTTTCCAATTCACCGATCCGTATGGTGGTTTATTTTGGCAACAACGCCAAAGCACCCGGTGCTAAACCGGTGTATGGTATCCTGGCGAGTTACGACGATGAAGACAATACGACCTTCTGGCAGGAGCTAGAGCTTGGCGCCAAACGCGAACGCACGGTTCCTATCTCGAGCGACACGCAGCCTCTCGAAGGGCCGCGCAAAGTGCCGCAACGCATGGTGAAGATGCTCCGCAAGATGTTAGCAGAATTGCATTACGGCCCGAACTCCGATTACAGCAATGTGCCTGAGCCGCTGGAAGCAGCCTATATGGATTGGTCGCTGCCGCCGTTCAATGCAGGTTACCACGAATGGGCGCCGCATTTTGATGTAGCCGATGTGCAACGCAAGATCCGCAAACCTTCGCAACTCATTGCCGGAAAAGATGCCGACATTTTTATTGTGGGCGAAGCTTACTCCAACGACCAGGCCTGGGTAGAAGGTGCTTATTGCACGGCAGAATCTGTGCTGAACGATTTCTTTGGCATCGAGCCTATTATCGACGACAAAGAATATCCATTCATTTGCCCGGAGTAAACAGCGCACTGATTATTCTTTTTCTGAATGCACGCTATATGCTGAACCCAACGTTCAGCAGGCGGGCTCAGCATGCCCGAAACGAAAACCAATAAACCAAAGGCGGAACCCGAAAAGCCTTACGAGTAGGGATATTTTTTTAAAAAATTCTCATGACAGCACCCAACATTTCATCCATTACCCCCAACCCGGTTATATGGGGGCAAACACTCACCATCACCGGTACAAATCTGACAGGAGCCAGCAGCGTTACCTTTGGTTCGGTTAACTGCGGCCCGGGTTGTTTTACAGTAAATACCGGTGGCACGCAAATAACGGTGGCAGTACCGCCTATGCCTGCCGGAACTGTATATCCTGATGCAACATCGGTGCAGGTTACTGTGCCCACACAAGGGACCAGTAATTCGGTTCCCATCACCATTCAGGGTGCGGGGGTGTTGAATACGATTACCATCAAAAATATCACAGGCCTCGATACCACGAAATACACCGTTTGGGTGGCGGGTTTCATACAACAACCCTGTGAGTTTTTGTATCTCAATACCGATGGAAATTTTACAGCAAGCGCGGGCAATTTCATCAACGTGAATAATGGGCTCACCGTCAATGTGCCAAACATCCCGAATATGGGCAACAATCGCCTGGTGTTTCTGGTGACCGACAAAACTACCAGCCCTGCGGCTCTTTCGCCAATTACCGGTTATACGGCTTATCCGTTTAATGGCACGCCGGGTGTTTGCCCTCCGGGCCCTTACGATATTTTTGAGTTTGGTCCCAATGCGCAATACGACGTATCGGCCGTCGATTCGTTTGGACTGAACCTTTCCTTTACTGTGACTAACGACAGTTTGGTTTACGGCGCCATCCCGGCCATTTCGCGTATTGAGATTGGCGAGGCCTTCACCACCTTCACCGGTTCCGATCCTTTGGGCAGCGCCTTTGCGAAGTTGTTATATACCAGCCCCACAGGCACGGGTTATCCCGACTCCATCCTGGACCAATTTTCGGCCATTGTGTCGCCGAAAGACTGGCTCGCCATTCATCCCAATGCGGAAGGCTTAAGGGGTTACTGGAAGGAGACCATTCACGATTTCTTTAAGGAGGGTAATCAACTGGATATTCATTTGAATGCTGCCACAGTGGGCAACTATTCGGGCAGCAGCAGTGGGACGGAATTTAAGCTGGAAGGGCCAAACAAGCTCAAAATCATCATTCCGCTCAGCGATTTTGCAAGCAACCAGGGGTTTGTACAGGCCGTGCGTGGCATCAATAGTGGCGAAGCCCAGGATGAATACGACGCGTTCAGCCAGATCGAAGCGGCTATTTTCCAGGCCATTTCGCGCGGGGTATTGTTGGATGGAGTTGTAGCCAAGGGTGGTAAAATTACCAAGAGCTATACCTCCAATGCCTGGACCAATATCAAGAACTGGTTCAGCAACCATAACAATGCCTACAATGGAAAGCCGAGTGTTTACGATGCCTATGCCAAGTTTTTCCATTGCGCCAAATATAAAGGCAGCACCATTATGGGGCAAAGCGCCGGCTCGAATTTAGGCATGGCCTATGGCTTCAGCCTCGACGAAGATCCGAATGTAGGAAATTGGCCCTCCAACAGCAATGTGCCCGCCAAAACCAATTACAGTGTAGGATCCGGACAGGATGTAACACTCACGGTTGGGCGCTGGCTGGCCGCGAAGTAAAGTGTTTTGATAGTTTAAAGGAAAAGCCCTGTGTTTGCAGGGCTTTTTTTTGTTTAAGGAAAGGAGTGAAAACTAAGATTTGTAGAATGAAAATAATTTCCGTGGGGTGATCGCATACCGGCAACTGTTGTTATCGATAGATTTATTAAAACACCGTCTTTAGCTTTTCCATGTCGTGTAATTGGATGCCTTGTGAAATTTCGTTTTTACAATTCTCACAAGTTCCATAAACTTCCGCAAGAAACAACTCGCAATTCAGTCTGCTTGCCAGATTTAGTATATGCCGCCTTTCTTTGCAGTTCCTGCAATAGAATGTATTTGAAAAGTACTCAATGAACTTCTTATAGTCAAAGCCTGAAATATATTCCAATTCACTTTCTGATATTTCTGCAAAGCCAGAATTGTACCTTTTCGAAGCACGTAATATTTTCCTTGTTTCTTCGAAATTTAAAGCCAATGCTGCAAAATAAGGGCTTACATCTCTATACAGCCGAAAAGCAGTTCCGGAAAAATTATTATTCTCGTCAATTGGATATTTTATTCCAATCTTCTTCATGAAGTCAAACATTTGCAAACCGTTACCATAGCCATAGAGGTCGGTAGGATAGGCTTTTTTTATCCCGGATTTGTCCGTCCAATGTTTGATATCGTTTGACTTCCAATGAAGAAAATAATTTTTAATCTCTTCCGGCTTAGTTTCAGGAAAATACCTGCAAAGTGTCCCCATATCTGGCAGCCATGAATTCAGTCCTTCTTCTTTCACATTTTCGTCATAATACTCCGGATACGGATTAAACTTTAAAATTTCCTTCCCATTTTCGTAAAGAATGAAGAACCAGAAGTCGCCGTCATGAATTTCGAGTGCCAATACCGCAGCCTTGAGCTTGTAAGATAGCGATTGAGAAAGTTCCCAATGGTTAAAAGGTGATGGAAACAAAACAGTGGTGTTTTTGTTTGTGCTGTCAACTATGCACAACTCTTCATTATGATTACGATCGGAGGTTTCCTCAAATTTATAGCTTTCTTTTAGCAACAAGGGTCTTAGAGCCCTGGTAGCTTTACTTTTAGGAGTCGAAATCAGTATTGAAAGATGAAGAAATAGTCCCATTCCTGAATTTATTTTGTTACTAAAAAACTGCGTGCAGTATCGGGCTTGATGCCAGTGACTTTTGAAACCGAACTTCGCCGGCGATAACCAAATTTTATTAATTGCTTAAATGCTCCTCTTTGTGCCATAAGCCCACAAACGCAGAAGCCTTGTCAGGCGTTGTCTTTCATATTTTCTATAAACACCAATAGTTCATCCTGGGTTAAATTGCCTTTATCAAACACGTACATCAAAAGAACACAAGAATTAAATGCGAAGGATAAGATTCTAACCCGGGCTTCATGTTCGAACTGACTGTCTGCAAACGAATACTTAAAATTTATATCCATTGACTGACAATATTCAAAAAACTGTCTTTTATAGACTTTTGGATTATCCCGCCTTTCCGGTTTAAAATTAATAAAATAAGGCAGCCACATTTGCTCAAATTTGTTAATACTTCTGATGTGTAAGCTGGTGTCGCCGGTCAATCGTGATTTTTGATATAAATACATTGCCACGACAGGACCATCATGCTTTTGAATAAGCACCTGCGGTTCGGGAATGTTATGTCTTATTCCGTCCCAGTCCTTTTTTGAGAATTCCTCATTCTCAGGGAACCTGTATTTTGAAACGACGTCTCGGAATTTTTGCTTATCGATATGATCCCAGCCTTTTATTTCCAAAGTCGTATCTATGTCGTTAAAATAGATAGTTTCGTTATCAACTGTAATGTTTTTTGATAAACCCTGTTGCCGTGATATAAGAAAGTCCGTTAATTTCATTATGTCTGTCAAAGCTGAGCCTAACGGTTTCGCGGTTTGCTTCAGGTCGTTTTAAAACTCTTACCCAGCGAAATCTTAGTTTAGCAAAGTAATTGCACAACTAAAATTAAAAAAGTGCTGTCACTTTTTGTACTTGCTCTGATGTCTGCAAGGCTTGGGCAAACCGTGTGCTACAGCCTGCCAACCTCACGCAGTATTATAGCACTTCTATTTCAATGTCCGCATTACCTTTTTGGTCTGCGTTGCTGTATTTAACTGAAAGTGTTTTATTGTCCAGAACTAAATTAAATTGTCCTGAATCTTTTTTTGATTGACGAGTATGCTTTTCGGTTGCTCGTATTGCTTTATTGTAAAGGGCATAATACTTACCGTCTTCTTTGGATATTTTAATAATGTATTTGTCTATTCTACAGGCTTCGTAACCCGCCCCACTGCAAATTAATGTATCACAATAAGTAGATGTACCATTAAAATGATAAACGTTATAGCCCATTTTACCGAACGTCAAGAGTTTCTTTGCGCCTCCGTGTCTAGAAACATAAATTTTTTTGTTTTGAGCGTCGGCGTTTTGTGTCGCAACGAAACACATAAAAATAACTACGAGGATTTTTTTCATATAATTGCTTTTTTGCCTAACGTAAAATGCAAATTAAAGATACAAAGCTTTGTATCAAAATTCAATTTATTTTCGGAGATGTCCGGGTTGGTTGTCTGTAACGGTTTTCGGCTTGGCGGGCGGGTGGGTTTCGGAGCACTAAACTGTCAATATATCACAAAAGTTGATATGAGGTAGGATGTTCAATTAAACACCGAATCCGCTTTTTGCCAAATCGTTGCTATAAGTCGTTTTTTTCTATTGTTCATAAAAACATTGTTTGTCACTTGTCATTATATGTTAAAATGTGTTACTTTGTGTCAAAATAAGGGCTATGAACTCAAACAACTTTCTAACTGTCGATGATGTAGCTAAAACATTAAAAGTTACAAGACAAACCGTATCTAAATATATTCAAAAAAAAGAACTAAATGCGGTTAAAATAAATAAGAGTTATCGAGTTTCTTATAAAGAATTTGAAAATTTCTTAACTACAAATTCCATAGCAGCGGAACCCGAAACACTTTATTTGAAGAAGTCAAGAAACTGTTTTTTAGATTATTCGGATAAGCTATCTGAATCCGAAATTTTAAATTCGAGGGCACTTGGATTGTTGAGACCTATCGAAAGCAATAATAAAGAATTGTTTAATCGATTAATTTTTGGAGATAACTATTTCGTGTTAAAATCGCTATTGGATGACTACAGAAATAAAGTAGATTTGATTTATATAGACCCCCCCTTTGGAACAGGTCAGGATTTCGCAAATATTGACGCTGATCATGCCTATTCAGATAAATTAGTAAATAGTGAATTCTTGGAATTTATTAGAAAGCGTTTAGTATTACTTAGAGAGTTAATGTCTGAGCAGGGAAGCATTTATTTGCATATAGATAAAAAGATAGGACATTATGTAAAGATAATTATGGATGAGGTATTCGGCTATGAAAATTTCATTAATGATATTACAAGGATAAAATGTAATCCTAAAAATTTTTCTAGAAACGCATACGGTAACTATTCGGATATGGTGTTATTTTATGCCAAGAATAGAGATAAAAATATTTGGAATGAAATTAAGGAGCCAATGACAAAAGATGAATTAGAGGAAATGTTCCCAAAGATTCACCCTAAACATGGACGATATACAACGAATCCAATTCATGCTCCAGGTTCAACCCTTGATGGTGATACAGGAAAGAAATGGAATGGATTAATGCCACCCAAGGGACGACACTGGAGGTATAGTCGTGAAGAGCTTACAAGGTTAGATATGCTTGGATTAATTGAATGGTCAGGCAATGGTAATCCAAGAAAAATGGTTTTCGCAAAAGAACATAAGGGAAAGAAAGTTCAGGATGTTTGGGAGTTTAAGGATAAAGGGCTTTCCTATGTTGAATACCCCACTCAGAAAAATCATGATTTTTTAAAAAGGATAATTCTTAATTCTTCAAATGAGAATTCAATTGTTTTGGATTGCTTTGCAGGTTCGGGTAGTACTCTTTTTGTTGCTGATCAATTAAAGAGAAAATGGATTGGAGTTGACAATTCTACTCACTCTTTTGAAGTAATTAAAAAAGTATTTAAGAAAGAAAAAATAAAATGTAATTATTTTGAATATGTTCCGCTTGATTAAAGAAGTTCGTTCAAATAATTCTCTAAAACAAGAGCGCTCAAAATGTCATACTCTGATTCTTGAACTTGAACTGCTGCTTTGAAATTTATCACGGAGCCGTTTGTGTTTTTTATTGCCCAAGGAAACCCGTCAATAATACCAACTCGAATTACGCCGCCTCTTTGACTTCTGCAAAAGTCTAATACTTCTTCAACTTGTTTGTCTTGATTGCCACCGGGAGAGCCAATCCATTTTGCCTCACCTATTACATAAGTAGAATTAACTTTTGCAACTAGGTCGGGTCTTTTCTTTAGATTTTGTCGTAATTCTCGATTAATAAAAGTTTTACCCTCCTCCTCAGAAGAATCAAGTATATAGATGCCGCGTCTTGAACTTCTAAATCTGTCAATATTCAGTAGGTCAAATTTTTCCCTAAGCCAAGAGTTAAACATTGGACCCATTTGAGTATTCAATTTTGGTGCTGATTCCAAACGGATAACTGTTTCTTCCGCTGTCATTGCATAAAGTGAGTCAGCGATTCTCTGAATTTGTTGAGGATTACTATCTTGACACCCCTCGATGCTCTTGATCAAATACCACAGAGGCTCGTCATATGGAAATTTCACAAGTCCTTTTAGAATGTCAATCAATTCATTCGTTCTTCTTGCTTGATGAGCCATTATAATTCGTCTGCGAAGGGTTCCATCAATTCTTTCAGGTGCTGCAATTTGAAGTGGATAAACTTCATTGATGTTGTCCAAGTAAGGTGTTGTCTGAAACAATTCTATACTTTGTCTTACCCATTGATTTAGGTCGTCCAAATCATTTTCTATGTCGATAGTTCTTTCCATTTTAATTAAAAGCCTACAAGATACAAAAATTTAGGTTGTTCAAAAATGCCCTATAACTTCTCGCTATGCACTATTTAGTTCCACATATCTGGCGATTATCAGAGAGATATGCGGAATTGAGCCATATCATAAAGATATGCATCCGAATTAAAACAGGATTGGGTATAATTACCTATTTTGACGGTCAGAATAATGGCTAACATGTCATTTCTCCCAGATTTTCCTTATCAACTTTAAAAGCTTTGGTGACTTGTCCTTTTTGAGTTCCTTCATTTTTTCAAGGTCTTCGACCGTGAGCTTTACTGCATTCGCCTCCAGCCATTCTCCGTATGTTGGTTGCTTTAAGTCAGCCCCACCCTTGTGTGGACTTTGCACATAGCCTTTAGGTGGTTTTGGTAATTTTTCCTCACATTCGCCGGAACAGAGATTCGCTAATAATGGAAGTATATCAGTACCGACGCATAAACTAATCCATAGTTGATTTATATGTTCGTACGTCGTCTCCTTTTTGCAAACACTACATTTTACAGTCGCTCCGAAGTATCTCACAGGATTATGTGTCAGTCTCGGAAAACCCATTCTATTTTTGAAATTTCCATACAATGCCCGAGTACTTACTCTGCTGTCTTTCAGGTTCCGGCAATTTGTGATTTCATATGGAAACCAGTGCAAGTCGTACGAAGTATATGGGTCAAAATACTCTAAAGACTCCATTTCTCCAATCTCTGGTGGAATACGCTTTAACTTACTGCCATAAAGCCAGAGTTTTTTGACTTTTTTAAGTTTTGAAATTGTTTCAGGCAGAGTATGTATTTGGGAGAATAAGTCTGGCCCGAGCTCCTCTAAGGGTGAGAACTCTTCGCGATTTTCTAATGCTACCTTGTCAACATAGTCACAAAGCCTTTTCCAGGCGACAGAATTTCTGTCTTGTACATCATTTTCTATCCTGGATATCCTGTTGTTCATATTATTCGCGAATTGCCTCTGTGTCTGACACTAATGTTTTACAGCCGGCGTTTAATTAACGCCTGTATATATGAGCTTAATGTAATACTTATTTTTGTCGTGTACACTTTTTGCTATTTCGATTTCAGGATACTTTTTGTCGCCCGATATTTTGAATATCTTCCCATTTTCAGGTATTGTATCATGCCCACGATTAGGAATATAAGAACTTACGGTAGATGAAATTATTGATTTCAATTTGTAATCCTTGGAAAGTACTTTTTCTAAAGTGTCGAATTCCGCATTTTTCAAGTCATTATTTTTAAAATAAAATGTTAATTCCAGTTTTTTCAACATGGGATCTTCTTTTGATTTGTTACGATAATAGAACCACGACAGAAGATTTATATTGATGTCCGCTGAGTCAGCAAACTCTATGTAAGTATTTGGCTTATCAATTTTCGCCTCAACATGTCTTATGTAAAAAAAACTCTTTTCGCTGCCTGTCATTATAAAGTTTTTGTCGAGCAACATTTTGTTCTTAATGATGTGAATGCTTTTATCGAGAGGCAAATTGTAAAAAAGAAAATCAATATCAAGTCTATTTGTCTTGGAGAAACCAAGAAAAAACAAAGCAAATATGATTATTATTAGTCGCGTCATAGACCTGCTACTAACGTTTTGCAGCTACCCGAAGGTGGCGATTTCGAAGCGATTCACTGTAAACCAAGCAGAAACTTTGACAGAAGTACAAAGCTTGATTTAACCACTGAACCGCCACTTTTGGGTAGGTGCTGTTAGCACTCGTTTTTTAATCTATTTTCAACTTTTCAAATAATATTCTATTCCTTTTCCTTGCATCTTCGAGCACTTTTTCAAATGGCATAACTTCAAAGTATGCAGAGTAGTGTTTGCTTTTAACCTTAAACCAACCTTGTCCGTCAGGAGTCTGCTCAAATTCTCGCCTCTCTAAAATTTTCAAAAGAGAAGGTTTAATGTCACAAATTATGTATACATAGAATGGTGTTTTATTTGTAACCTCAACAGTTCTTCCATTTCGTCCGGTTACTTTTCCCTCTAACAAAAGCTCTATGTATTTTTCTGACTGTTCAATTGGATTTTTTTTGTCATTGTAATCTTGATAATCGTCTCTTTGTGGCTTTTTGAATTCTACAATAGTGAATGAATTATGTGGTTTTATTTTTGAGTCTGAAAAAGCAAACGCTTCATTGTAAATTAACAAATCACTTCTCTCATTTTCAGTTGATGATACTTGAGGTGTACTATTGAAAGTCTTGTCAGAAGCCAAAAACGAATGGTATGAAAGTCTTTCGTCTATTAGCCAAAGGTTTTGCTTATCATAAGGAACCTCATCAGAGGTTGACCTAATTGGGAAAAATACTGAATGTATCAAATCTTCATTTTCAAATTTTCCATCTTCATTGGATTCAATCAATTCTTCTAAAAGTTCAATTACTGTTTTTCTATGAACTACATATCTTGCTAAATCTGATTTACCAATTTCATTAAAGTCATTTACAAATTTCTCATACTTCTTAACATAATCCTCTCTACTTGTAATGTCTTTGTTTTCAGATAGAAGTTTATTCTTTTCTTCTTTTACTTCAAGTCGCCAATTAGCTTCAATTTTGTAGAGTTCAATGTCTAGTTCCTCTTTTGTTAAGTTCGGTGGTAATTTCTTCACTTCCTCCGATTTGAATGTTAAAGTGCTCCTGTATTGCGGTAATTCATCATAAACTATTGGTTTATAAGCTTCAATTTTAACCTCACGAACACTTCCCAAGTAATCAGCCAATAAACCTTCAATGCAATTGATTGAGGCTCTTCTAATTTTTGACAAATTCATGTCTACCGATTCCTTTTCATTATCCTCATCATCTTCTTCATCAGGGAATATGAAGCCAATTCTTTCAGTATCTACATTTGCATCAAGCAATTCACTTACAACATGTGCTTGATAGAAAAATTTAAAGTCATCTTCTTCAATAGGTTTTTTTCCTAAGTCAACAAGTTTTGAATATAATCCTTCAGTTATTACACTTCTATTATGAGCACAAAAGTGCAGTTTATGACTCTGGAATTCACTTGATTTTGTCAAGAACAAATCAAATTTATTATCGCCAATGTAGAAATCTCCAGATTTTACCTCTGACTTAAATTCTGTCTTAAATAAATTACTTAAGTTAATTTCAATATTGTTTTGGTTTCGTAATATTATTTGTGGTATCGTTTCTCTAATAAAATAAAGTTGAAAATGTGATACTATTTCTCTTCCAATTTCTGCTAATCCTTTCGGTAAATGCTTTTGATATTCTTCCTTAATACCACTTAGTTTAATTGTTGTTCCATTTTTAATTCCATTTGGTTTTGGGTTGGAAAAGTTTGTAAAGCCTTCTTTGGTCGGCTTAAAATCAAACTGAATTGATTTTGTTTCTTTGTTTTCGATAAAGAAGCTTTTTATGTTAAGTTCTTTATAGGCTTTTAGACAAACAAAACGACCTACGCCCTTTCCACCAATCTCAATTTTATGGTCTGTGTCTGCTTCAACAAATGCATCTAAATTTTCTTTATCTAAGCCAATACCATTGTCTGTAACTATGAAGGTATTAATTGGATAAATATCTATATTTTCAAGTCCAGCTAAGGTGTCGTGTTGTCCGTTACGAATACAATCAATTATTATTTTACCATCTTTGGACGAAATGACATTCTTCTGCTGAGCTTCCTCAATAGAATGGATAGAATTACTAATTAATTCAAAAAGTGGAAGCAATGGCTTCGTTTTGGGAAGCCTTGTATTTCTCACTTTATTGGCAATGTTTGAAGTCGGAGTGAATATCATTATGCTTTTTTTCAATGTCTTTGTTAGTAGTTACAATGTCTCTCTAAAATGAGTGCTAACTTCTCGCTATGCACTATTTAGTTCCACATATCTGGCGATTATCAGAGAGATATGCGGAATTGAGCCATATCATAAAGATATGCATCCGAATTAAAACAGGAGTGGGTATAATTACCTATTTTGATGCCCCGCGTTCAAAAATCCCGGAAAATACCCGATGCTGCCAGGGGCTGAGTGGCCGTTTCCGGGGAAAAAGGACTGCTGAGGCCGACAGAATGGTTTTGTCCGGGGGAATGGTGCAAACGAAAACAAAACTGGCTGATGCAGCAGAAGGCTCACTTTCTGTATGTTTTCAATTTTTTGATGTCAAACTTCGCATTTCTATGAATTGTTATCTCACTTTCTTCATAATAACACTTCCATGTATGCGCGTCGGAAATAGAATTGTAGTCAGGTTTTTTAGAAATGAGTATTAGAGTTGAATCACTACTTCTCCTGGAGTAAACAAGATCATAGATCAAGTCAGAGTATTTAGGATTACCCATAATGCTATCGGTGGCTGTAGATCTGCCAATGGGCGCTCTTCCAATTTCTCCCCGTGCACCAATTTGTATAATATTTTTGACCTCCCCATCCTCTCCAAAAAGAACCATTTCTAAATGCATGAGACCCATTTTTTCGCGTTTAATCAAAACTATTGGAAAAAAATGATTGATTGGTCGGTCGATGGAGTAATAGTAATAGGTATTGATATCTTGATCAAAAATCCAAGTGCTTTTTGGGGAAACTTTTTGAAAGCTATGAATTTTCTTCAAAAGGAAGGTATCAATATGCCTCAACCCAATTCCTCCAGCGTAGGAGGAGTCAATATTGTACACATCAATGGCATGATACCGAAACTTGTTCATGACAGGCATAAAATTATCTTTCAGCTTTTTGGGCCATGTATTTTCTATGATGCTATCATTCGTTAACTGATTCGCGGTCGTTAGCCGCTGTCTGTAGCCCATTGAACTATTGAGCAAGTATGTAGTCAGCAGGACCGTTAGTATTTTCAATGTTGTTTTCAAGATTATGGCATATGTGTTTCTGGCACATATAGTTTTGTGCCGTTTTTTTTAAAACCTTAAACGGTCCGTCGCCACACTGTTTATCTTAATGGCTTCAATGTTTTTATGAGCGATGCCCGCCCACTAACGCAAAACCCGTGTCAGCCCCGGTTATTTATTTTCCGTTGGATTAATTTTCAAGTCTAACACTTCAATCACTTCACAGTCGGCCGAAACCATTGCCCCCTCCCTAAAATATCCTTTCACACCAATTTTGATTCTGTCATAATGCGAAGGTCTCATCTCATTGTTTACAATCCACATTCTTGCGGTGCCCTGATTGGGAACTGATTTATCACTACACAATAATACATTTCCTTCACTGTCTTCAAATTCCGGCCAAATTATATACATTGTGTTTTCTGCATCGCCAACAAATGAAAAGTCAGAACGAATTCCCTGATAAGGCTCTCCGGTTTTCCTGCCGCCATCTTCAGGACTCCTGAATTTGTATTTTACTCTGAAATCCGCTTTATGGCCTAATCGCTTTTGGTAGGGTTCGTGCATTACTTTGATTTTAGTCTCTTAATTTCAGCAATTAGTTTCGGAATATCCTGTCTCGCGTGTGCAATAAAGTCCTGGTCAGCGGTCGTTGCACCTGTCAGGTAAATGTCCTCACCTCTTTTATCACTCCAAACGTCTTCACCATCAGGAATTCCGGTCATTATAAAACTGCCTCCGCTCTCAATATCACGCCCTTCGACCAATGATTTCAATGGTCCCGGTGTTGTCAGTTTATAGCGGTCTTCTATCTCCTTAATCTCGTTGTCTGTCATGTCGTCTATGATTGGGGCCAAGGTTTTGCGGCTACCCGAAGGTGACGATTTCGGAGCACTTCACTGTCAACCAAGCACAAATGTTGATAGAAGCACGACACTTGATTTAACCACGTCGTCCCCCATTGCGGCAAACGGCTGTTGGTGGCTGCCGTTTCTTTTCTTTCGTATTCAATCTTCCTTTTTCCATCGTTTTATTACGTCACCAAATTCTACCTCTTTCCAATCTGTTTGCCACTCGTCTTGGAAATTGATTGATTGTGATTTCGGTTCTGGATTTGGTTTGTCAAGTTTTACAGTAGTTGGAATTAGTGCTGCATCACCAACGATTAAACATTCTCCTTGGCCTAAATTTGGAAGAATGTCTGCAATTGCGTTTGAATTATCAGGCATTAATGCTTTAACATAATTTTGGTCGTTTACATTTGTCAAACGTAATGAAATGAAATTATTACATTGAGAAAAAATAGTCTCTGAAACTTCGGAAGGTCTTTGACTAACTACCATTAAACTTAATCCATATTTCCTACCTTCTTTTGCAATTCGCTCGATTGATTTTTTAGAAGCATTATATTCTGCTCCACCTGATTTAGGAATGTAATTATGTGCCTCTTCGCAAACAATCATAAATGGAATATCATTTAGTTTGTCACCTTTATGCTTGAGTTTTGAGTAGTGAAAAGCAAAATCAAATACAAGTCTTGAAATTAAACTTACAGTAATGCTAAGTACTTCAAATGGAATACCGCTCAAGTCAATTATTGTAATATTAGCCTTGTCAATATAGCCTAGAAACTGTTTTAGTAATTCCTCGAAATCGTCTGTTTCAAAATCTGTGCCTTTTGAATTTTTAGGATTCATAATGAATTTCAATCGCTTGTCAGCAAGTTTAGTTTCTAACCTTGAAACAAATCTGTCAAACTCACCATTGAATCCACCAGACTTTGATACTTTAACCCCTATAACATCATGTTTACTGTTACCGGTAGATTCTTCAAAATTCATTAAAGTCCACAACTTATTGTTATCAAACTCTATTCTTGATGAAATGGGTAAAGTTGCAAAGTATGTTTTGCCTCCATCGCTATAAACAGTCAGATTATTAATGTTGCTGATGTAGTTAAATACTTCTTGGATACTAAAATAAACAGGTGTGTCATATGTAACCTTATCTTTCAGTATAGGATTATGTCTTTCTTTATTGAGAATAACAGCTTTTTTAAACTGAGAAACCTGGTTATGATGATTCATTTCGTTTCCTTCAATAAAAAGTGATTCCAACTCTGCTGAATTCATTAACCAATAAGGCAGTTTCAATGTGTCTACATCTAAGACGTTTAGTGTAAAATTTTCTTTTTTATCAAGGTCAAATGCTGATTTATATTCAGAGTGAATATCAAATATTATAATGTGAGAATTTTTTTGTTGAATATTGTTGATGTTTCTATTATTTGAAATGCCAGCTACATCTTGAAGTATTTTAGCTACTGTACACGATTTTCCAGAGCCAGTAGAGCCAACCAAGGCGATGTGTTTACTGAAAAATTTATTGGCATCAATTTTAAAATCAATTTTATTCTGAACAAGTTTTCCAAAGGGAAAGTTAAACTCTTTGTTTGAATTAAAAATCAGGTCTAATGAACTTTTCTCTATAACTGATACTGGTTCGGTTGGGCTTGGAATTAGTGAAGCACCTCTCGTGAATTTTCCATCTTCGATGTATCCAATAGGTTGTGTAGATAAAATGAATTTTATACTTGAATCATTTGAAACTGTTGATTTAATATTTTGAATCAAACTTATAACAATGTTCAAGTTTCCATCTGAAATTTCCACATATTTACCAATTTGAAGCTCCTTTTTATTTTCTTCAAAAATCTTTTCATCTTTTATCCCAACTTGGATAATACTAGGTGAACTTTCTAAAACAGTTCCAATTTCTTTTTCTTTGCTCATATGCTATTTGTTAATGATAGAAGATACTTTATCTCAGCAACTTCTGTAGTTTCAATTCTTTCAATAGTTGTGTCTTTTAATGATTTTTCAAAATCAAAATCTTTGTCAGAAATGATAAATAAATCATCAAATTTTGCTTTTAATAATACTTTCTCAAAGTCTGCATTATGGGAACAAAGTCTGACCTTAAATTCTGTTTTGGATTCTTTTATCTCTTTAAGTGGTTTTCGTAAAAAATGTGCTGCATCAAATTCGCCTGCGATTAACCCTCTTTCTACTGATATGCTTTTTGAGTTTAACCTTTTCCAAATATCATTTATAGTAACATCATCTGAAATTATGCTAATTAAGGGGCTTTGATGTAACTTTATTTTGCTATTATACTTATTTACAAATTCTTCAATTAATTGAACAGATTTTGAACTGAAATCTTTAATGAATTCTGAATCTAAAACAATTACTCTTTCTCTTAGGTTTTTATTGAGATTTTCTCGCAATTGCTCTCTTCGCTTTTTTAATAGCTTTTCAAATGATTGTAATTCCTTTGTCCATCTGCTTATTGCAGTCTTCTTTTTCTCCTTTAAGTTTGCAACAAAATCACTCTTAGTAATTTTCCTTTCGGCTTCATTATGTTTTATGCTTAGTTCTGCAATTCTATGAATTGCATTCGGAAAGAAGATTTCTTCTGCATCTTCTGTACTAAAGCCCTCTTTGGATAATGCGACAACTACAGCTTTTTGAGAATCTTCCAATGAAGCTCCATATTCCATTTCAAAACGTTCAATAAACCCATCGGTGTCTTTAAAGCTGGTAAGTTCCGCTATGTATTTTTTTAAATTTTTGTCCTCTGTTCCAAGTATTGTTTTTATGTCAGTTTTAGTAAGAGTCACTTTGTCGCCAACAGTTTCATTAGGAAAGTGTGCATAAAGGCGATATTTGATTTTACTCGTGGGATTCTTTTGGAAATGACACATCATTTGTAGAACAGGTTTATAAATTGCAGATAATGTGAACTTGTCCTTACCCTCGTGATATTTGCACTGAATAGCTTCAATTCCTATTGGTGTCAAAACATCAATATCTTCAATAACCCCTTCGGCAACAATTTCAGTTTTTGGGTCAGATGATTCAAGTATTGTTTGAAGCGTTATTATGAATTGATAAATAAAGCCTTGAATTGTATAATCTGCTGTTCTACTCATTAATTTTCTGCTTTTTGGCTTAATTGATTTTTTAATTTGTCTCTTGGTTTATGTGGTGTCGTCTTACGGTTGCCACCAACTTCTCGCTATGCACTATTAAGCTCCACCTATCTACCAATTATCAGAGAGATATGCGGAATTCAGTCGTATCATAAAGATATGCATCCGAATTAAAACAGGAGTGGGTATAATTACCTATTTTGATGCCCCGCGTTCAAAATCCCGGAAAATACCCAGGCATTTGGGCCCAAACCTCAAAAAACGGACGCGGATGTGGTGCTGGCAGCAGCTGAGCTATTCCCATGTTGCGGTTAATGTGCCTATTTGCTTTGTTTCAGACGCATCGCAATGGAAAAAGTGAATTGTCAAGGAGTCGTTAGTGCTTTTTACTTCGCGACTTTGCCCATGAACCGAAATGGCAAGAAAGTCTGCGTCGTTATTAAACTTTAAACACCAATTGTCCAGATTGTTTTTGGGCTCAATATTAAAAATAAGTAAGGAGTCGTTGGTAGTTGTCCGGTACAAAGGGATAAGTCCCAGCTGAGTCGCTGTTTTACACTTGTCGAACCAAATTGTGAAATTGTCTTTGTATTTAATGGCAGAGTCGCCCGTGAAATGAAGGCTAAGCTTTTTGTCGACCCAAAAGCCTCTGTCGACCGATTCCGATTTTGTGAACGTGCGCAACTGCTGTGAATAAAAGATGGTTCCCATTACCAACCATGATACCAAAAAGTAAAGTAAAACCAAAATGGCAAGCGTCCATACAATCGTCCTGGTTTTTGTTTTTTTGCTATCTGTCATGTTGTTATATGCGCCGCTTAATTACTGTTAATGGTTCGGGCCTTTTGTCCAGTCATCGTATGTCATTTCAAACTTGATTTCCTTCGGTCCGTGGGTTCCGGCTTCTGTCCAGCCTGCTTTTCTGTAAAACTGTTCTGCCCGTGTGTTAAAAGCCGTTCCTAACCAAAGCTTTTCCTTTGTCTGTGTAAAATACCAGTCCAGCATCGTTTTATGCAATTGCCGTCCAATCCCTTTTTTTTCAAATTTCGGGTCTATAAACAATGCCCAGATGTTGTTTTCTTTCAGATCAGCAATGGCGAATCCCACAACGTGTCCGTCAATTTCACACACCCAGCCTTTTCCTCTTTTTGTAATAAATTCTTCGCAGTCCTTGTCAGTAACTAAGTTCGGATCAGACAAGGTGTTTTCTGTCACAGCATTTCTTACGATCTGAATTTGTTTTATATCATCAACGGTAGCTTCTCTGATTGTCATTTTTGTTTATGTTTTATTGTGTCATATTAGCCTCACCGCTATAAGATTTCGCCTCTCCTGCTCCTTTGCTGAATAACCGAACCTTCGTCCATACCATAAAGATATATGTCCGAATTAAAACAGGAGTAGGTATAATTATCTGTTTTGATGGCTTGGGTGGTAAAAATAAACAGATTTAAAACATCTTATTTGTACATATTTGTAATATTTAGGCGGTTTAATCTTTCGACCTGGTTTATTTTGTCACCGGTATAATGCTTACTGAGGCCCAGGGAATGGTTTTGTCCAGGGGAAAAATGATTGCGGCGGCGGGCAAAATGTCTATTTCCGGAAAAAAAAGGCTTACTACCGACAACAAAATGGCTTTTCTGGTTGGAAAAAAGCCTACTGCCACCGGTAAAATGGCTTTTCCAGAGGCAAAATGGCTGTTACCATCAATAAAATGTCAGTTTCAGGGGGAAAAATGGTTGCTGACACCGACAGAATCGTTTTGTCGGGGGGAAAAATGGTTGCTGACACCTCTGCAATGGTTTTTGACACCTCCGCAATGATTTCTGACACCTCCGCAATGATTTCTGACACCTC
>JAFDXR010000007.1:0-116055 GCA_018267825.1 Bacteroidota bacterium
TGCGGGCGAAGCAATCTCAGTTCTGCCTTTTTCACGCAGATAGGCGCAGATTTTGGAACACGCAGATTCACACAGAAGGATAGGGCGCGGTTCAGCGAAAATCAGCGTATTCATCGGCGAAAATCAGCGGGAACCTTTGCGGGCAGCTTCACGCAGATCAGTACCTCCCGTCATTGCGGGCGAAGCAATCTCAGTTCTACCTTTTTCACGCAGATAGGCGCAGATTTTGGAACACGCAGATTCACGCAGAAGGATAGGACGCGGTTCAGCGAAAATCAGCGAATTCATCAGCGAATTCATCAGCGAAAATCAGCGGGAACCTTTGCGGGCAGCTTCACGCGGATCAGTACCTCCTGTCATTGCGGGCGAAGCAATCTCAGTTCTACCTTTTTCACGCAGATAGGCGCAGATTTTGGAACACGCAGATTTACACAGAAGGATAGGGCGCGGTTCAGCGAAAATCAGCGTATTCATCAGCGAAAATCAGCGCGAACTTTTGCGGGCAGTTTCACGCAGATCAGTACCTCCCGTCATTGCGGGCGAAGCGCCTCTGCTAAAGCTTCAGCGGCACGCGAAGCGAAGCAATCTCAGTTCTGCTTTTTTTCATGCAGATTTGCGTATAAGCTAAGTCCGGGAACGTCTGCAAAAATTACAGAAACCTCTATCTAAACAGCTATTTCTTAAATTCGGAATTAAGAACCTCAATGCTCACTTTGGTGAGCCCGGCTTTCATGAAGTTAAGCCGGAGGGCAGCTTTCTGACTCAGGTCGATGCTGCGACGTGATTTCTTTGGCAGGCGATCATTGATTTTTACAATGACTACCGAATCGTTTTTAAGATTGGTTACTTTGACATAAGTGCCCAGGGGTAGTGTTTTATGGGCCGCTGTGAGACTATCGTTCCGGAAGCGTTCGCCTGAGGTGGTTTTCCTTCCATTGAATTTTTTGGCATAATAGCTCGCAATTCCGGTTTCGACCGGGTTCACAGCCAGGGAGTCTTTAACAGGCGGTATGGTATCCTGTTGCGCATGCAGGAACCCACTCAACATACAGAGCAGGGCCAGGAGGCTTGTTTTCAGGTATACGGCTGTCATTTACCCAAAGCTAAACCAAAAAAGCAGGGGCTTTTGTTAAGCTCCGGTCACGGTTTTTAACATCTGACTTTACTGGTTAATTTTCAGGAACTTAATTATTTTTAGCTTTTGGTGGCTTAACAAGCTTTAACAACATCTGATAAAATATTTGTGCCTTTTTGCTGTTTTTGCTGTTGTATTGTAAATCAAATTGTAATTTCGCGTATTCGTGAATAAAAACCTCGTTATAATCCCTACATACAATGAAATTGAGAACATCGAAAAGATGATTCGCAAAGTGTTTTCATTGTCCCGTGAGTTTCAGTTACTGATCGTTGATGATGGCTCACCGGATGGAACAGCCACCAAGGTAAAGGAGTTGCAGCAGGTATTTCCGGGCAAACTTCATATCGAGGAGCGTAAAGGAAAGCTGGGGTTGGGCACTGCCTATATTCATGGATTCAAATGGGCCCTGGCCCGCGATTACGAGTATATTTTCGAAATGGATTGTGATTTCAGTCATAATCCTGACGACCTGGTACGTTTGCTGGAAGCCTGCGAAAAAGGAGCTGATGTATCGGTAGGCTCACGTTACTGCAAAGGCGGTAAGGTTGGTAACTGGCCATTGGGACGTATCCTGATGAGTTATTTTGCATCGGTATATGTACGTATGGTGTTGTGGCTGCCAGTGAAAGATACCACCGCCGGATTTAAATGTTACCGCAAAAAAGTTCTTCAGACCATTAATCTGGATGATATCCGTTTTATGGGATATGCTTTCCAGATTGAGATGAAATACACCGCTTATAAAAAAGGCTTTAAGATTGTGGAAGTCCCAATTTTGTTTGTAGACCGTGTGGAGGGCGTTAGCAAAATGAGCTCCAAAATTTTCAAGGAAGCGTTTATCGGGGTTCTCCAGATGCGCTTTAAAAAAATCCGTTAAGGTTTAGTGTTTAGGCAGGAGTGCTATCCAGAGATTCAGTACGTCTCCCAGGAAATCGATAACGCCGTCGAGGCTTGGTAATTCAATCGGATCGGGAAGACCTGAGCCGTTCATTAAACTACCTTCCATTTTTTCGACATGCACATTTCCATGGCTGTCGTAATACAGCCATTTGCCGACTCTTTCGTTTTTACGGTAATTGCCCTTCAGATAGGGTTTGCCATCGCCATAATAAAAATACCATAGTCCGTTTTTAACCGTATCGCCGGGCGGGTAGTTCCCGATCTCGGCTACAATACCATTTGTATAACGGCGTATATAATTAAAATGATGATTAGCGATCGTTGTATCGGCCTGTTGGCCTGACATATTAAGGACCATCAGGATGCAGCATGTATTGAACAGGAGTTTCATGTGTATACTTAATGTAAGGCGGCAACTAGCTTGAGGATTCCAAGTGCCAGGTATAACAGGCAGAGTGCATTATCACCTGTTTGGGAAGCAGGTTTGTATTGGGTTGTTGTTGGTGTATCCTGTTTCATGGCTGCGAATAAGGAAGGATTTTCTTTCGATACATTTCCAAAACGATCGTAATAGAGCCAGGTACCAACCCTTTCATTTTTTTTGTAATGCCCCTGCAAATAGGGTTTACCATCGCCATAGTAGTAATACCATGCTCCGTTTTTGAGAGTATCACCGGGCAGGTAGTTTCCGATCTCGGCTACGGTGCCATTGGTGAAACGCTTTATATAATTGAAGTGAGAGCCGGAGAGTACTGTGTCGGCCTGCTGACCGAAAAGCAGCACCGGCAGAAACAGGAAAGCTATATATAGAATAGTTTTCATTTGCTTAAGCTAAGTTAAGCATAAAAAAGAAACAATATAGGAAGGTCTATTTCCCCCTTACATTATCGCGCTTGAAGCCACCCGGGCAATCGATATCCGTACGTTTTATGGACCATCCTTTTTTAAATGGCAATGTTTTGAGTCCACCGGCCGGTTTAAAAATGTTACCATTCTCCGTGAGATTGCATTCAATAAGTTGGCTGGCATCGCCATAGGTCATTTTAGACATAGGGTCAAAGTATTTTCCTTCGCTTTCTACCCACACAGCGGCATGTGCCGAGAAAATATAATAGCCTTGCAGCAGGGTATTCTTATAATAGATATGTCCTCTGACTTTTGGATCAATGAAATTATCGACCTTTGCTATAAAACGGCCCTGATCTTCGGTGCGTACATATTTAGCTTCCGCTTTTATATTGTATGCTTGCAGCATTTGTGCAAAAACCTGGGCCAGGGCAATACAATTGCCTGATCTGACATCCTGGTAATTCTCCCCGATGAGTCCAAGACCAACGCCATCCATGATATTGTAATTCCACGACTGCGAAATAAAGCTGCTGAAAAGGTGTGAGGCAGTATGGTCGTGTGAACCACTGCGTTTGATTTTGTTTTTCACTTTTTTAGGCATTCCGCTTACAGTAATGGCTTTCCAGGTAGCGGCATCGTATTGGTCGGGAACCAGAGGACGGCCGAATTCCCGAAGGCAGTAATTGTTCAGTTTATCAGGCTTCAAACCGGCGATGATGCTTTGCAGTAGTTTTTTTGCGGCAGCATAGCCTGTTTCTTCCAGAGTCATATCGCGAACACCATTCAGCTCACTGTGCAGCTCTTTTACTTTCGTTAAATTCTTCTGTTCATCGTTCAGATCGGCAAAGGCGTCAATCGCTGCGGTTTCCAGTTGTAATAATTCGTTTTCGGCGGCATTGTATGATCCCCAGTTGGAAAGAAATCCGTAGGTTTCGAAACGGCTGAACTTAATGGCGCGCTGCACTACCGGCTGGCCGGAGGCCTGAAAGGGTTTTAACTGAAAGGGGGCACTTGCTGATTTGTTTTGCTGAAGGCTCTCCTCGCTGCTGAGCTGCGCTACAGGTGCTGCCGGAAGTGAAACTCCTTTGGCAGAAGCTGCACGTGCAGACCTTTGCTGATCTTCAACAGGTTGTTTTTGTATTGGACTTCGTGTGACCGGCATAATGCCCGATTGTATTTAAGAACAAACTTAAGGTAAGCAGATCATAAATACATGAGTATAAATACCTATTTCACAAAAAAGTTCATAACGCGTAGAAAGGATAAAGTCGTGTTACTTGGTATAATAGCATCTGAGTTCCAGGCTGGCATTTGGCGGGAGTGCCTGCTGCGATTGTATGAACACGGTTAATGTCGTTTTAAAATTGCCGGGTATATGCGATAAAATGGTCTCCTGATATATATGGCTGTTTGTTATTCTGGTGGGCGGGAGATAAACAGGGGGCATCGGTCCGGCATCAGGAGCACTGAGTCCTATGGTTGTACCCGCCGGGATGTTCGTGCAGTATAATTCAAATGCCATATTTGAGGCTGTGTCGCCCTGGACGTATTGAATCTGTTGCTCTGTGAAACCACCATTGTGCTTTTTTAAATCAATGATTGTTTTCTGTTTCAGCGTTCTTTTGTCGGGAAATGCCATGGGGAGTTGATTTAAGGTTTAAACAAACTTAAGGTAAATAATGAAAAGTATCTATATGCGGCAACGATATGTTAGTGAATACGGCTAACCTGGTTGTATTCTGGTTTCGTTATAAAAGGGCCTGTTTTAGGGCTTTTCAATTCGTGACTTCCGAGATGCTGAGGCCGTTTTCATTTAAAATAGCGGAAATGCTTTTAATATGTTCCCTGGTATTTATGAGTTCGAAATTAAAGTTTGTTTCATCTTCGGTGAAGCCATAGAATTTGAAGTTCTGAGAATTTTCAAAGCGACCCGTCAGATATTCGCCAAGAGTTTCCTGATATAGTTTGCTGCCTGTTTCTGTATAAAATGACCTGGAGTTGTCTGTTTTTTTGATCCCGATCCCATACACTTTCCGGGATTTGAAAATGCCTTCTGCCAATGTAGCAGTAATAACAAAAAACATATAGGACTGTATACGTTTATCGATCTTAATAATTGTACATCCATTCTGAATGTGAGCCAGATGCAATGGTCTGAAAGGCAGTTTCTCCAGCTGCAGTAATTCGTCTATGTACCTGAGAGCCGCTTTCATGTCGGTGCTGGTGATAGGGACGTAGAAATCATAGTTGCCGACTGGTTCGATTATTTTTGTCGGATCATTAAGGTTGTGTTTGGGCTTGTTTTTCCGAAATAAGGAGGTGAGGAATCCCATGTTTGTAAATTTGCACTTTGAATTTCTGGTTAATTTTATTTGTTTGTATCCTGGAAGCGGTGAATTGCGGTTTGTCGAGCATGTTTAATTCATATTCGGATTATCGGGTTACACCAAAAAAAACATTAGACTCTGGAAACGTATCATTAAAAAAACGAATAACGCGCTTAATGATTACAATATATTCAAACACGGGAATACTTTCCTGAGAACCTGAGCTCCAATTGGAAAAGCTTTCTGGAAACAGATAGATAGACTTTTTGGAAAGTAAATTGTTTTTTACAATTTCAAAGTCAAATACTATATTTCTGGTTCCATCTTCTTTTTTTTCTGTATATACAGCTTCATGGTCCCTCATATTGGTTAATTCTATAGTGAAATTCATGTCGGTGTGTATCTTATTGTTTAGGTGGAATCTTATTTTTCAAGTCTTTTCTGTTCGATAAGGAGGTCTAGAAAAACATTTTTTGGTAGTTTTTCAATGTAGCTATATTGGTACGCTATTTTACCAGGGGAGTCAGTATTCAGTTCACGGGTTATCTGTTCCAGATTATCGAGGTAGATTTGCAAACCTTTCAATACGGTTTCGAGACTCAGAGAAACAAAGGTGGTGTATTTCGAAAGGAAATCTACCTTTTGAGCCGGATACGCCTTATTGCCAATAGATGCGATGTAGGCCACCTTCTCTTTTACCACAAGTTCTCCTTCGTTGGCAGCTCCCATTACTCTCAACACATGAGCTGTGTCGGTTTGTATGAAATAGATGGCTTCCTGTCCTGCTTTATAAGATGTATATCGGCTGGCACAACTCCAGTTTGCGAACTTTTGCAACGTGAGAGTATCGCCGGAAGTAAAGGATTTTATTTTTCGGATAGTGAGTATGCGAAATGATTCCTTATTTACGGAAAGGATACGCCCATATACAATGATGTCTGATTTTTCTACCAGAGCAGGCAAGCTCGTGCCTATATAGGATGCAAAGACCGGCAGCGAGACGAGTGTCATGAAGACCAGAATCGAAAGAGTTTTTTTCATGAGAGTATTAGCTTATTGGAAAATAACCCAGGGCATTTATGTTTGAAACAAACTTAAGACAAATAATGGATAATATATAGTGGGTAATCAAGGTAATGCAGTTCATGCATATAGTTTGGATTGATAGCATGGCTGAATTCCGGCGGTTGGTTATCTGTGCTTCGTGACTTGCTTGTCGTCTTGGTTTGTTAAACGAATGCCTTCGTTAATGAAGTCGCTTGTTTTTTTTACGTCGCAGTTATAACCCAATATATTACCGATAGGCCTTTTCAAAGTATCCATAAAGCAGAACATGGGTTGGGTAGAGTAGCTATACATGGTTTCTTCGAGGTATTTGTATTGATCACCTTTTGTCAGGAGTTGGCGGTTTTGGCCATGCCAGAAAACTGTACGTGTGCTGTCTTTTGCAGGCTCTGGATTATCTACCGCCAGCCGGGCTATGATGAAGTGGTTTTGTATTTTATCGTTATCGCCATACAGGGCAAGTGTTCTCCATTCCATGCCGGGCATGCTCATATAGGTATCACCTGTAAAAATGAGCAGGATGTTTTTTCTTTCTTTTTTAGCATAATAGATGGCTGTGTCCAGATCATCATAACCGTAAAAACGTATGGTGTCTTTCGTGTTCTTGCCTATATAACGGAATGTTTTTTTGTTGTGGATTGTTTTATTTTCTTCTTTGTTTCTGCAACTGTAGCAGAACAGGTTCATCGCAGCCAGAAGCCATACAAGGCTCCGGAATAAAATGGGCTTATAAAACAGAGATTTGCCTTTCGGAGAGGCGCTCATGCTGTTGTTTTCGGGTTTGGTAACAGGCTTCATTGAATGGGCTTAAATTAGTCATAAAGGCGTGGCTGAAAAAGCCAAAACATCCAATAAATGCTAAACACTCAAAATTTAAAACCAGCTACAAGCCATTAATGGTCAATTGCCCCTGGCATTTAATTCTTTATAGCAGTTGTGGCTATTCCCAGGTAAAATCCGTGCCGGTAAAATCTGTACCCGGTACATAATCTTCGTTTGTCCCGAAATAGATTTCGTTTTCATGGTAAAATAAAAGGGCCCAGGTGAGGCTTTGATCTATCACGGTGAGGTCGTCGGATCCGCCGTAATAGAAACTGTCGAAGTATTTGATCAGGAGTTTCCAGGGCACAATCATACCTGTGTCCGGCTGCCAGCAAAGATAAACCGGTTTGTCAAAAGCAAATCCTCTCCTGTAAAGCCACTTGCGGATTTCCTGCGCATTGTCATCACGTATTTTAGCTTTGTCGATTGTCTGAAAAAGGTCTTTTTTGAATGGAATATTACTGTGCAGTTTTGTGTTTGCAATATAGTCCCACAGAAACCGGGCGGCATCTTTATTCAATGGCTTTAACTGTTCCAGGTGCTGAGACGGCAGTTTGTCGTATTTCTCTTCTGTAAAACGCCATTTCAAAGGGAACTGATCCATTGAAATGGTATTCTGTGAGATATTGTCAAAATCGATTTTCATTTGTCATTGGTTTATCAGGATTCCGGGCTTATTCGTTTTGTATATACTATCCTGGAATAATGAAATGTTTCTTTCCCCGCTTCGCAGCATTTGCAAATAAAGCGGATAGGTTGGAAGTACCGGTGTTTAGTTGTGATATAGAAGCAAAATATAGTATTCTCAACTGCATGGTTAGGTTAGAATATCGTATTTAGTAAAGGCAAGTCAGGAGCTTTCGGTAGAAAAGATGTTTGTCTGCACTGTCGGGAAGTCCAGCCACCTGTCCGTCACCAAGTTCAATAATGATGAATTTGCCGTCTTTCTGTCGGGCTATGTCCATGCTGAAGAAATTGCTTTCAACGTGTCCGGCAATTTCTTCAAATGCTGCAGTATTCGGTTTTGCTTGCTTATACTCGCCCTCCTCCCAATAATCATAAACTTCAATGAGTTTGCCGTGACAGAAAAACAAACGGTATTCTTCTGTAAGAGGCATTCCGCTTTTTGAATGAAAGGTAAGTTTGTTGAGTTCAATGAATTCTCTGACTATAATGCCTTCGTTCAAATTGTTTCCGCGCAGCTCAATGAGTTTTTGTATAGCTTGCCTTAAAACGGAGGTGTCCGATGCGTTTTTTACAAAGCAGGCGCTCTCCCAGTGGTGTTTTTCCGACTTCACATAGTCTTTGATGATCACCGGATTTTGGCCGAAGATTTTTGTTTTTTCGAGAAGTTTATCCATGCTGTATTCGTTGTCATATTTTTCGAACACTGTTTTAGGTGTTTTACTCTCAATAAATTTAAGGCTATCCGGAAGGTAGTGACAATTCCTGTATTCATCAGGGGTGTTGATGAGGATATAGTTTTTCGATGATAAGTTTTTATAAAGCGATGTATACTGATCCGGCGTAAGCATCCAACCCCTGTATAATATTTTAACTGGTTCATTCCGGACTTGTATTCGCTTTGTTGCATGTTTATTTCTTTCAGGATTCAGCAAGTCCTCCATATTGAATAGGAGAGGGACAAAACCGGCTTCCTTTGCTGAATTGAGCTGATCTTCAAAATCTTCGTCAACCTTATTTGGATTAATAGGACTTTCACAAAACAGGATATAAAGCTGTTCTTTCATCGTTCTGTATGATCATTTACTATTGGCGGCTGAACCCTGAATATTTGCCCCCATTTTGCTGTCAGGAGTGGTTTACAGGTGTCATCGCGTAGCAGGTTATCAATCAGCTTAAATTGTTCCTCACTCAGAAAAACTGCAGCTCCATCGTTGCCACCGTTAATTAAATAAAGCCTTTCGTCTATTCCCTGAATCTGCATCTGGTCATTAATCATGTCGGCATACCTCTGTGCGGCTTCGCCCCAGCCATAATCTTTAAAGTTTCTGAAAATAACATAACGTTTACCATTTACAGTCAACGCGTGGTTTAGTCCGCCACTCACTGAATCTGTTTCCTCTGTGTGATTTGTTACCTCCGCTTTAAACCCGGTTTTATGAAAGAAATCGGTCATCATCGCGAGCGCATTGTCAAAACCACCCTGCTCAAAAAGTTCTTCGCCATCAAATATGTAATACCTGTAATCTTTGGGGATCATCGGTTTATCAAAATACAGGGTCGATAAAATGCCGTATTGTGCTATGGAGTTTGTGAGTTCTTCTCTCAGACTATCTACATCAGTGGGGTCGGCATACTTGTAATAGCCAAGCTCTGTAAGTTTATTCACGGCATTCTCTGCGTCGGTTCTTTTCATATATGGTCTTTCAGTTTCGCCTGTGTTTTTTTCCTTACCGATGCAGCTATAAATAAACAGTCCGCCGCCAGTTAGCACAAACAGGGAAATGAGGATAATGGTTGTCATTTTTTTCATTATCAGGGTTTAGTCAATGCCAAAATCGCTTGTAAATGTTTTGTGTGGTTCTACTTCGTAAATATCTATGCCAATAACATCCTGCGTAATGCCTGAAATAGCGCAGTATATTTCGTAACGACTCACGAATGCTTTCGGGTCGATCAGTTTTTTATAATTCATGCCACAGATAGCGTCTGTTAATTTTGAAAAGGTGAGTTCATTGTAATTGAATTTCGGAATCCAGATGAGCTTCGACAGAATTTTGTTTTTTGCGGTGTTTCCTGCATTTCGTGGCGGAATGGGGATAGGGAGGCCAAGTTCATTGGACAGGGCAGTCCAGGTTTGTTTGTCGTTGTTGGGGAAAAACGTGTGAACCAGATCCTGCTGCGTCACGGTGATGTCAGATGCACCCGTTTTCGAAATAGCTTCCTGCAAACGACTGAAAACATCATTTCGTAGTGTTGGATTTGTATTTGTGATGTTCAGTAGATCAGCAATGGCATCCACCGCATGCTGAACAGTCAGCATTTTTTCGGCAACGGGGTTAGGGATGTCGATCCCGAAATACTTTTCCCATTCTGTTAATAATAAAATACTGTCCAGACCCATGTCGAATAGTTTATGTTCAGAGGGTATGCAGATTTTTAAGGTAATAACCATCAAAAATAGAACCCGGTACTTTAAAGATACTCACTTTTGATTTACCTGAAGTCCTTATACCTGTCATAATTCGAGGGAATTTGCAAGCTGAGATTTGTGTGCGAAATGGTTTCAAGAATGATGTTGAACCAGGCTGTTCTCATGGCCTCCTTTTTCTTATCGCTGGCCACATACGTTATCGGGCCTGGGTTTCTTTTATCGGGCAGTTCAAAATAACCTTTCAGGCCCGGCGTAAAATAGAAAACAGCATTCTGCGTTGTTAGGGGCGGTGTCATTTTCAGGCTCTGTTCGACGGGTTTCACCAATGTGTTCAGTTTGTTTTTATAAGTGAATATGTTCTGCCCCCTGAAGCTGACGGTGGGGTAAATGGTATTTTCTGTTATTATTTTTAAATGATATTGGCCTGAACTACTCCAGCATATATAATTGGTCAGACTTTTTTCTATTTTCAGGCTGTCGGTTTCATGCGGTGAGAGCAGTACCACAACCTCGCTCACACCGGCTTTCAGTAAGCTGTCGACAGTCGATGAAATGATCTTTTCATCAAAGTACAGCGGAATGAATTTGTTTTGCCCTTTCAGGTTCACAACCAGCAAAAACATCAGTATGGTTTTGGCAATGGTTCTCATAGATTCTCCTTTTTATTTATACACGTATTGGGGAACTTATTTTTTCAAATGAAAATCCCACTTAACAACCGAGATTTCATTGGTCTCATCGTCTGTATCTGTGAAATAAGTTAAGTTCAGAAACTCAAACACTTTACTGTCGATTGAGCTCCACACATACGTTCGTGGAATATAACTTCTTTTCAGGGTGGCTTCCTTCGATTCGCTATTCCGGAAATGAAACCTATAGGCGCCTGTATCTGCCATAATCACCTCATTTCCGAAAAGCCGCTGATCTGTGACCGTATACTTTTCCGTGTATCCAAAAGGATCTTTCACAATCTGCCCGCCTGCTTTCAGGTTGGTATTGTAGGTAATTTTATTAACTACAGGAATTCCCTTGCGGTAGTGCAGCTGTATAAGAGAGTCGTCAAGGTAATTCAAGGTTCGGGCGCTTTTATACGTATGAGCTACCAATTGGTCCGGATAATGGCTCAGCGAATCATAATAACATTTGGATACGTTGAAGTAAGGGATATCGGGGTTAAGAGTTGAATGGTCAATAATAATGACAGTGTCATGCATGTTGTGAAAGTAAACAGCGTCTATCGAATCATGCTGAGCCTCTAACTTTGGGAGGAAGAAGACCAGGAGGGTAAATATGAAGGCGTAAGGTTTCATCGCGTTAGCTTCACAGGCTTAGTATTTTTATCAGAAATATCGTCCTGTTGTTAATGATCATAGCTTGCCTTGAAGTTCCCTGGTGGTCTGTTTCACCAGCTTAAAAACCTCGTAAGGCTCCTCAATACCCAACCAGGATTCATACACTTTGGAAGAACCACTGTCATCTTTTTTGATTACGCCACTGAAGAAGCGGATGGAACCCACTTTGTAGAACTTTGATACCATATTCACCTTGACTTCTATGTCTGCTATTTTTTCGAGATCGGTGGTTTTAAAATCCCTTCCCATAAAGCCTGTCCTGATTAATATTCTCTGATTGGACAGAGCATAGACAGTGTGTTTGAAATAAACCAATTTCCGGACCGTAACAAACGACATCTGGGCCAGGTAAACGGCACCGAAAATCCAGAAGTATTTTGCCGTCATATTGTCTTCATGAGGCAAATTCAGCGCAATAATAATCCAGGCAATTCCAAAGGCAATTCCCAAAAACATAAAACCCGTTTCAGCAAACAGATAGGGAGCAAGTTTTGGCCTGGCAGACCAGATAATCTTTTCATCTCTGTTTATTATTTTATCGAAATCGCCTGTCGTATGCAGTGTCTGGATCATTGGTTGTCAGAAAAAGGTTTTGATAAATGCCGTTGTTTCTGCTTTGAAGTTATTGTTTTCTTTACTGACCACAAAGCGTAAAGCATTTTTTCCGGACAATGCCCGGAACCACGTATTTTTTTTAAAAAACAACACACCATAACCCTGAAATGGGAACGGTCATGGCTACAATAAACAACTTACAGGTCTAAGTCTAGACAAATTTCCGTATCCCCATCATCACACCCAGGTGCATGCCTTCGTGGTAATTGTTGAATTCAAGGGCATCGTTCAGGTTTGTGAGCAGGAAACCGGTGCCTGTTAAGCGTTCCTGAAATGTTACAAATTTACCGGCTGCCAGATCGGCTTTGGTTTTATCGATGAGCGAAAAAAGCAATGCCTTCAGTTCGTCTGCTTCTTTTTGCGTCACATCCTGTGTGGGTTTTGTACCCGATTTGTACCGGTCGAAAAGCGCATCGGATACCTGCATCTCCAGCCCCGAAAGCCGGTATACAAGCGATTGTTGTGCCACAACAACATGGCCTATATTCCAGATCAGGTTGTTGTTGAAACCCTGCGGTACTTTATTCAGTTGCTCCAGGGAATACTTGTCGAAATGCCCGGCATACAGCTTGCGGCTTGTTTCCCAGGTTTTGAAAATAGAATCTATCATGTATTTTGGTTTTGGTGTTGTGCTAATCTTTTTATGAACCGGAACCCATGGGTGCCTGATTTTCGATGTTGGCAATTATCTTCCTGTAAACATAATACATCCAGAGGGCATGCACCATGGCGGGCAGGCCGGCGATGAAAAAATCGGTAACGACGGTTCGCTCGGTACGATCCATGACAAACAGCACGAGCATGAACACAAATGCCAGGAGCGACGGCCCCATAAACGCCATGAAACGTTTTTTAACGGAAAAACGGACGGACGCCCGCGAAAGCAATAACGCCGGAAGCGACAGAATGAGAAGAAACAGACTGAAAAGAAGGTGTAAAATAACCAGGATAGCTTTCGCTTCAGGTGCCATCAGAAAAAGACCGCTTAGTGGAGCCAGCGCCACCCAAAAGAGAATGATACTGCCTGCAGATAGGACCAGAACAAACAGCAGTCTCAGAAGTATATATGTTTTGGTCATGGCAGCTGTACTTACTTCACCAAACCGTTATTGGCTTTCAATAATTCCGTTTCGGCTTTTTTCATGTTATAAAGGGCGTTGATGTAGCGGGTCTGCGCATCTTCCAGGTTCTTCTGTGTTTCCATGGTTTCGAGCAGAGCCGCCTTACCGAGCTTGTAACGCTCCAGCGACACCATCAGCACCTCGCGCGAGTCGTCGAGATTTTGTTTCTCAAGGTCCAGTATTTTTTTATTGGTCAGGAAAGACTGGTAATTGATGTATACTGTAGCATCAATGTTTTGTTTTGTTTGCTCGGTCAGGTATTTCTGGCTCAGAACCCGGATCTGGCGTTCTTTGATCAGTTTGTTGTTTTTATTTCCGTTGAACAAAAGCCACGAAGCCGTTGCCCCGTAGTTTAAACCGGTCTGGCGGCTCAGGAATACAACACCGGCCTGGCTCTGGTTGCGACTGAAAACATAAGCCCCGTTCAATTGCACAAAGGGCAGATTGGCAGAGCGCGCTTCCTTGAGGCTTTGCTGGGCAATGAGTTCATTCTGACGTGTGATGAGCAAGGATGAATTTTTTTCGATCACGCTTTTTTTCAGTTCGTCATAACCCGGGTTGTAATTCACGGCAATGGTATCGGCCGGTTTGAAATCGGTATCTACCGGGCGTACCATCAGGTTATTCAGCACAGCTTTGGCATTGATCAATTGCAGCTCCAGTTGCATGAGGTCGCTCTTGGCCTTGTTCTCATCCGATTGGGTGAGCAGGTAATCAACTTTCGACTCGGAACCGATGTCGAGTTTCAGGCTTGCTATTTTTTTACGTTCTTCATAAATATTCAGGTTTTGGCGCGAGGCCTTGATCAGGTCCTGAATCCGTACAATATCGTAGTACGCCAGTATAATGGCATAAACGGTATTCTCCATCTGTTGTTTCAGTTGCAGCTCGCCGAGCTGTTCAGTCTGGTTGAGACGTTTTTTAATTGCAAACATTTTCATGCCGTCAAACACAGTCCAGCTGGCATTGATAGATGCACCCGTGTTGTTGGAGTTAGCGCCATTGCGATCCTGTACGGTTCCGGTACTGAACTCCTGGTGCGAATTGACATTGGCCAGGTTCAGGTTTCCATTGAGCGTTACTGTGGGCGACATACCTGCAGCACCCATATTATTCTGGGCCTTACTGATTTCGTAGTCATTCTTCGACAACAATACTGTATAGTTTTTTTCGAGCCCGGTTTTAATGGCATCTTCCAGTTTCAGGGTTTCCTGTGCGCTGGCTGTCAGGCAGGCCAGCAGCGACAAAAGAAGACTATATCTAATTAATTTCAGCATAGAATTTAGAGCGATTAATGTCTTGACGTTGTTTTCTTATTTTTTTTCTGAGTCGTCGTGTTTCAATCAGCGAATACAGACTCGGAATAACATACAGGGTCAGAATCATAGAAAGTAATAATCCACCGATGATCACAATACCCATACCCATCCTGCTTTTGGAACCGGCACCCAGTGCCAGCGCAATAGGCAATGCACCCAGTATGGTGGCGAGACTGGTCATCAGGATCGGTCGCAGACGGGCTGCCGAAGCATGGATCACCGCCTTATGCAGAGTCATGCCACGATCGCGCAACTGGTTCGTAAACTCAATGATCAGGATCCCGTTTTTAGTCACGAGGCCAATGAGCATGATCATACCGATCTGGCTGAAGATGTTAAGCGTTTGATTGAAATACCAAAGTGAGAATACAGCACCTGCAAGGGCCATTGGAACTGTCATGATGATGATGAGCGGTTCAATGAAACTTTCAAATTGCGCTGCCAGCAGGAGATAAATGATCAATATAGCCAACAGGAAGGCAAAGAGTGTATTGGACGAACTCTCTGCAAAATCGCGGGAGGCACCGGTCAGCGACGTGGTGAAGTTATCGTCCAGTATTTTTTTCGCGATCCTGTTCATTTCATTAATGCCATCGCCAATGGTTTTGCCGTTTGCCAGGCCCGCAGACACCGTGGCCGACTGATAACGATTGTAGTGATACAATTGCGGCGGACTACTTCGTTCATAGGTATGCGTAATGTTGTCGAGCTGAATCATTTCGCCTTTGGCATTACGCACATAGAGGGCATTTACATCAAAGGGGTTGTCGCGGTTGGCACGATCCACCTGCCCGATGATCTGGTATTGCTTATCTTTCATGAGGTAATAACCGAAGCGTTGTCCGCTCAGTGCCAGCTGAATGGTCTGTGCCACATCGGCAATCGACACACCCAATGTTTTGGCTTTATCACGATCGATCTCCACTACGATTTCAGGTTTGTTGAATTTCAGGTTCACATCTACACCCTGGAATACACTGCTTTTATTGGCTTCTTCGAGAAATTTCGGAAGTTTTTCCTGGAGCTTGCTGAAATCATTGGTTTGCAATACAAACTGTACAGGCAATGCGCCTCTTGGTCCGCCTCCCGATGAGATGGATTGTTCCTGGATCACAAACACTTTGCCTTCGGGGAATTGTGCCAGGTTTTTATTGATGTAAGCCGCAATGTCCTGCTGCGAGCGTTTACGGTCTTCGGCATCTGTCAGTGCGAGGCGCACAAAGCCTGTATTTACAGCGCCTGATCCGGCAAAGCCCGGAGCGGTTACGGTTAAGCAAACGCGTTTCTCAGGAATGGAGTCGGTCGCAAAAGCAGAGATGCGATCCATGAGCGCGTCGGTAGATTCAAAGGTGGTACCTTCGGGGGCAGTGGCCGAAAGCCTCAGCCAGTTACGATCTTCCAGCGGAGATAATTCAGATTGTAATTGTTTTCCGAAAAACCAGAAGCCGATGATGGTGGCAATAATAACCAAAGGTGCCAGCCACCATTTTTTCAGGAAACGGGTGACAGAACCTGTGAAACGTTCATCGAGCGCTACAAAGAAAGGTTCCGACCATTCGTAGAAACGGCTTTTGCGGCTGTGATTTTTACGAACCAGCTTGGCGTTGAGCATAGGGGTAAGCGTGAGCGATACAAAAGCCGAGATCAAAACGGCACCGGCAATCACCACACCGAACTCCCTGAACAAGCGGCCTACGAAACCCGGTAAGAAAATCACAGGCATAAATACGGCTGCGAGGGTGAGGGATGTAGAGATCACTGCTACATAAATTTCGCGGGTACCTGCAATAGCAGCGTCATTGGGATTCATGCCTTTTTCAATTTTCTTGAAAATGTTTTCCGTCACCACAATCCCATCATCAACCACAAGTCCCGTAGCCAGTACAATGGCGAGCAGGGTGAGCACATTTACCGAATAGCCCATGATGTACATGATGAAGAACGCACCTATGAGCGACACCGGAATATCGATCAGTGGACGGAAAGCAATGAGCCAGTCGCGGAAGAACAGGTAGATAATCAGGATCACAAGCACAATTGCAATCAGCAGTGTTTCTTTTACCTCGGTAATCGATTTTTTAATGAAGCGGGTATTATCGAGTGCAATATTAACGGTGTAATCTTTCGGCAGATCTTTTTTGAGGGCATCGTAGCGTTTGTAAAATTCATCGGCTATGTCGATGTAGTTGGCACCCGGTTGTGGCACCAGTGCAAGCCCCACCATGGGCACACCGGATTCTTTGAGGATGGTTTCTTCGTTTTCGGCGCCCAACTCAATGGTGGCTACATCGCGCAACCGAACCACATCATTGCCGTTTTCCTTGACGATCATCACTTCAAACTCCGGAACGGTACTGAGTCTGCCAACCGTATTTACCGTAAGCTCCGTGGCATTTCCTTCAATTTTTCCGGAAGGTAAATCCACGTTCTCTTTATCGAGGGCATTTTTTACATCCAGCGGAGTCAGGTTGTAGGCTGCCAGTTTCTTGGGTTCAAGCCTGATACGGATGGAGTAACGGCGTTGACCCCATATCTGCACGGAACTTACCCCTGAAATAGTTTGCAGGTTCTGTGCAATTACGTTTTCGGCATAATCGCTCACATCCAGCAGCGAACGGGTATCGCTCACCAGTGTCATCGAAATAATAGGATCGGAGTTGGCATCAGCTTTTGATACCACCGGTGGCGCATCAACATCCTGCGGGAGCTGTCTCACGGCTTGCGATACTTTATCGCGCACATCGTTGGCGGCGGCTTCCAGATCAGAGCTCAGGTTAAACTCTACTGTAATGATACTGGAGCCCTGGTTCGATGATGAGGAAATGGTTTTGATCCCGTCAATACCATTGATGGCTTTTTCCAGAGGCTCTGTAATCTGCGATTGGATAACATCGGCATTGGCACCGGTGTAATTGGTGCGGACCGTGATGACCGGAGGATCAATAGACGGGAATTCCCTGACACCAAGGAAATTGTAACCGATGGCGCCGAACAAAATAATAATGACCGACATCACGGTGGCCAGTACAGGCCTTTTGACACTTAACTCTGCTAAATCCATGATGTTAGTTCCCTGCTTTAATGAGTTTTAATTTGGAATCTTTTTTTACCGATAATAAACCAGTGGTGAGAACAGTATCTCCTTCATGCAATCCTTCGAGTACCTGTATTTTATCGTCGGTACGGATACCGGTTACAATTCTGGCATCCTCCGCTTTTCCGTTTCTGTAAACGATCACCTTCTGACCTTTCAGAATCGGGATCACACTTTGTGTCGGAATCATGAGTGATTTGCCTGGTTTGCCAAGGTCTACAAACACCTTCACAAAACTGCCCGGGTAAAACGATTCACTTCCCGAATACATGGCACGGCCGCGCAGGGTTTTAGTGGCATCGTCGATCTTCGGTTCCAGGGCATATACCTGTGCGGTAAAATCTTTATCATCGGCATTGTTATCGTAAGAAAAACGAATATCCATACCTTTCTTCAGAATGGCGCTGTATCGCTCGGGTACCGAAAATTCAACAAACACAGGCTTTACCTGCACCAATGAAGCCACTGTCTGAGCCGGGCTTATATAGGAACCTTCGCTGATGTTTTTGAGACCTACCACCCCGTTGAATGGTGCTGTAATGGTTGTTTTGGCAAGCTGCGCCAGGATATAGGCCTGATCTGCTTTCAGGGAAGCTACTTCATTTTCCTGTGCATCGGCTTCTTCCTGGCTGATACCTTTGATAGCCAGTAGTTTTTTCAGTCGTTCGTTTTTTTCTTCCGAAAGTTTCAGCTGTGTTTTATTCTTTAATAACTGAGCCTGCAGATCGGCATCGTTTATTTTAATGAGCGGCGCGCCTTTGCTCACGGCTTCACCCTCCTTAAAATAGATGGCAGTTACTTTTCCCGAAATTTCCGGGATAATGCTTATCTCATTCAGTGCACCTATCTTACCTGTGGTATAAACCTTATTGGTCATTTCAAAAGGCTGCGCCACATAGTAGTTCACGGCTACGGGGGGAGCATCTTTACCCTTGTTGGCAGCCGTTTTATCTTCTTTTTTGGCAAAGAACATATACTTAACGGCAATGAGTGCACCGAAAATGATAACAATGATGAGCCATCCTGGAATTTTTTTCATAGATAATATGTTTAGGTCGTTTTGGTTTTTTTGACTGATTTTTTCTTTTTGGGTGATTTGTAATTAAAGAACAGGCTGTTCGACGGCATGTTCTTCAGGTTTTCGGTTACAGTATGCAATACGGTAATAAATGTTGTGCGGTCGCTGTCTGATACGCCATGAAACATATTGAAATCAACGGTTTCAAAGGTTCGGATGATTTCTTTGGTTTGTTTCTCACCTTTTTTGGAGAGGTGAATAAAAAACTCACGGCGATCGTCTGGATTTACACGTTTCTCGATCAGGCCGAGTTTCGAGAGGTGGTCCAGCACTTTGACCATAGCGGTTTTATCAATCACCAGGTCGTCACAGATTCTCTGCTGGCAGCAGCATTCGGTATGTTCATGAATGTAATAGAGCACCGCGAAATAACGGTCTACATCAAGATGTTCCAGGCTTTTGGTGAGAACACCGTAATACAGTTTCGAGAGAATCAGGGCCCGGGTTCCTACGGAAATATGCGCTAAAGATTTCACTGAAAAGTTGGTAAATATAATAGTTGACAAATGTAACTATTTACACTACCACTGTTTTAAAAATTAACTTATTTTTTCAGATGTTGCGAAACGCTTTATTAGCAATGTGTTAAAGGATTCTATGGGGTACTATGTGCTCTCGGAAACTACGTTTTTAACAAATACGGAGCTGATCGCGGTGAGTTTTAAATATGATAAATAGCATATTTCAGGTAGAGCACAGATTTTTTTCTTTTGTTAATTTTGCCGTATCAAATACCAAAACGATGATCCGATACATACTTATTTTGACATGCCTCGCGAATATGGCTCATGCCCAGGAAAAACACCTCAAAAACCTGAAACAACTCACCCATGGCGGCGACAATGCCGAGGCTTATTTTTCACCTGATGGAAAATTTGCCAGCTTTCAGAGCAATAATATGAAGTGGGGATTATCGTGCGATCAGATCTTCGCCCTCGATCTGGCCAAGGCCGCCAAAGACAGTACCTATAAACCGCCGATGGTGAGTACCGGTAAAGGCCGCACCACCTGTAGCTATTACATGCCCGATGGCAAACATATCCTGTATGCATCCACACACAAAGGTGACGAAAATTGCCCGGCGGCAGTCGAAATAAAGGGTAAATACCTCTGGGCCGTTTACAAGGATTTCGATATTTATGTAACCGACCTCAAAGGAAAAATTCAGAAACAGCTGACCGACTCACCCGGCTATGATGCCGAAGCAACGGTATCGCCCAAAGGAGATAAAATTGTGTTTACCAGCGACCGCAGCGGCGATCTGGAATTATGGATTATGGATATTGACGGGAAAAATCAGAAACAGATCACCAATGGATTGGGTTATGATGGCGGGGCTTTTTTCTCGCCCGATGGTAAACGTCTTGTGTTCCGCGCCAGTCGCCCACAAACCGATGAAGAAGTGAAAGAGTATAAGGATCTGCTGGCACAGCACCTGGTGGCACCAACACACATGGAGCTTTATACCTGCAATATTGATGGTTCCGACCTCAAACAGATCACCTTCTTAGGCAAAGCCAACTGGGCACCTTTTTTTCACCCGGGTGGTAAGAAAATTATTTTCTCTTCGAATCATCACAGCAAAAAAGGCTACGACTTTCAGCTGTTTATGATTAACGACGATGGAACCGGTCTCGAGCAAATTACAAATGAGAGCATGTTCAATGCCTTCCCGATGTTCTCACCGGATGGTAAAAAACTCATCTTCTCCTCGAACCGCCATAATTACGGCACCCGCGATACCAACCTGTTCATTGCGGACTGGGAGGATTGAGAGGATTTCTCCACGTCGATCGGAATGACAGGTAATTTTTATGTCGGCATGATGCTGGCATCACAACAGACAATGTTTTTTTCAGATCTCTCACTACGACCCTTTGGTGGCCAGGGATTTGCCGAAGATGAACAGAGTGGTGGAAGTCATTATGCATTTAAAACACCCGCACAAAGCTGAATTCAAGGCTTACGAAGGAAACATTTCCTGTTAATTGCTCGTTTAACTTGTAAGCCACTCATAAATGGAATAGATTCCGTGTAGGTTTAGTAGCTTTGATTAAGGAATACAGGCGAGGAATTCAGACTTCTGAGATATGCATAAACATGTGGCGACATACATTTTTTCCGGAATCGGACGAAGTATTTTGTTGATCCTGGTTTGTATATATGGGGGCCTCATCGGGCAAAACACAACGCTTGTTTTTCAGCCGGATTCAGCCTGTGGTAAAGATGCATTGCTCACAACATTGGCACCTTACGGGAACTACGGTAATCATCCTGATTTTCTGGCTACAGCGTGGACCAATAGCGGGGTGCCTGTAACGTGCAGATCGCTTATTGCATTTGACCTCACTGGAATTTTGCCGGGAACAAACGTCATTCATGCGTCTCTGGAATTATTCCATTACAACAGTTCCGCCAATGTAGGACATTCGACACTGTCAGGTCCTAATGACGCGACCCTGTATCGTGTAACCACCAATTGGAATGAACACACCGTATGTTGGAATACTCAACCTTCCCATACACCGGTTAATAGTGTATTGATTCCGGCCTCTTCTTCTTCGACCCAGAATTACACACTTAATGTAACAAGTCTTGTACAGGATATGATCAATGATCCGGCCAATAGCTATGGCTTTATGTTTATGGAAAACACGGAGAGCTATTACCGGAGCATGTTATTTGCCTCAAGCGATGAGTCTAATCCGCTTTTGCACCCGCGGTTGACAATCATTTTGAGTGGAGCAGTCAATGTTAATGGTTCATGCATAACTTCCGGGGCTTCTAACGGGTCTGTTCCTTCAGTCAATGAGAATGCGCTTGATATTCCAAATACATTTACACCCAATCATGACGGCGTCAATGATGCATATTATTTAACGGCGACTGGGTATCAGGATTATGAAATGAAGATTTATAACCGCTGGGGAACTTTATTGAAAACATTAACCCCCGACAATCCCTTATGGGATGGGAAATCATCCGGTGGGGAAGAATGCCCTGATGGCACATATTTTTACACACTCGATCTGCAGTGGCAATCCGGTACGCGGATCTCAAAACGCGGGTATATCTCTCTTTTTGGAAACAAATAGAATAGAGTTTGTCGCGCTGCACCCATAAATACGGGCTGGCGGGTATAGGCTATATGAAATTATCTTGTATTTTTGTTGAACACCTTCAGAATCAATGCGATGTTTAGCTATATCAGGCACTCTGTGTAGCACAGTCATGGTTTTTGATGTTTCAGAGCTATTAAGATTAATTTTATTTGTATGCGGAAAGAATATGACGTTATTATTTTAGGAGGTGGTCTGGCAGGACTTACTTTATCTATTCAGTTACAAAGAGCCCATCCGGGTATGGCTATTCTGGTGCTTGAAAACAGGCCAACCATAGCGCCCACGGCTGCCCATAAGGTAGGCGAATCAACTGTTGAGCTGGCTACGCATTATTATCGTGAGATTCTTGATCTGAAAACATATCTCGAAGCGCATGAGCTGCCTAAACACGGACTCCGTTTTTTCTTCACATCCGATCGTAAAGACGAAATATCGAATCGCCTGGAATTAGGACCCCGCCTCAAACTCCCGGTTCCAAGCCATCAGCTGGATCGCGGCACATTTGAAAATTTCCTCGAAAAACATACCCGCTCCATGGGCACGGATGTTGAACTCGGAGCAAGGGTCAAAGAGGTCAATTTTACGGATAAACTGCACGAAGTTGTTTATGTTCAGCAGGGTAATGATAAAACGGTACACGGTAAATGGGTGGTAGACGCTACCAGCCGGGCTTCTGTTCTGAAAAAGAAAATGGGTTTTCAGAAAGAGATGGATCACAATATCAATGCGGTGTGGTACAGGCTGAAAGGTGTTGTTGATATTGACGAATGGAGCGATAACGATGCCTGGAAATCGTTTCTGGCACCCAGGCTGCGTTACCTTAGTACTGTACATTTTCTCGATAAAGGCTATTGGGTTTGGGTGATCCCACTGGGTTCCAAAAATACCAGTATTGGCATTGTGGCTGATCAGGATGTGCATCCCTTCGATCAGATCAATACCTATGAAAAAGCAGTGGAGTGGATGAAAAAACATGAACCGCTCTGTGCCGAAAAGATATGTCCGCCACGCGAAGAATTAATGGACTTCAGGATCCTCAAACATTTTGCGCATCACAGTGGTCGCATTTATTCGGCCGATCGCTGGGCTGTTACAGGCGAAGCGGGCGCTTTCCTGGATCCCTTTTATTCGCCGGGCAGCGATTTCATTTCCCTGAACAATACCTGGCTCAGCGATCTTATATTACGCGATCTCCGCGGCGAAGACATTACCGTAAGAGCCGAAATATATGAACGCACACATCTCTCGTGGGTCGATAGCTGGTTGCCGATCTACCAGGGAAAATATAAACTCATGGGGAACACCCAGATCATGGTGTTTAAAATATTCTGGGACTGGGCTATATACTGGTCGGTACCATGCCTCCTCTTTACCAATCATGGTTTCACCGATCTCAAAGTGCTTAAAGAATTATTTGTTTCGGATGACAGTCTCGGGCGTAAGTTCGGCGAACTGAACAAAAGGGTACAGGATATGTTTATTGCCTGGCAGCCCCACGAAAAAGCCATGTTTACTCACCGGTATATCGATCCGCTTGATCTGGATTACCTGAAAGGTTTCCAACGGGGTATCGACCAGCAACATGGTGCCGAGCAGGTAGTAGCGAAAGTAGCTGAGAACATGCAGGTACTCGAAAAGGTAGCAGCAGACATGTACCGGTTCATCAGTGGCCAGGTGTATCAAACGCCGTTTACTGTGGCAGTTGATCCTTATCGTATTGATCTTTCCGGACCGCACAGCGAGGAGGAACACGGCAATGGGCTTCTGCCGGATCCGGAAATCACCCGTGATGTTGACAAAATGTGGTTTTACAATAAACAGAAAGCGACAGACCGTGTGCCGGTTTGAAGCATTAAATTCGGTAACTTTGAAGTATAAAATCAGACGATCATGAAAAAAGAAAACCTTCCACAGGATCAGTCGGCCCTCAATGGATTTACGAGGGAAGTATGCTATGTGAAAGATGAGAACGGTACTTATACTACCGGGCTCAGCACAGGCTGGGATGTGAAGAAAGATGCACTCGATAATGCCTGGGACGATATACACGAACGGGTGAACGAAGCCCGTGAAGCCGTAAAACGCGGAGAGAAGAGCCCGATCTATTATTTTATGGAACTTCGTTTAATGGATCTGCCTGTATTGTCGGGTTACACGGGTTTCTGGCGTATGACCATTAAGCGCCATTTTAAACCCCAGGTGTTTAAAGGCTTGAGCGATCAGAGGCTGGCAGCGTATGCCAAAGCCTTTGATGTAAGTGTTGATGAACTGAAAAATTTTAAAGGATAGTGGAAAAAGAATTTAAGCATATACAAACGGCACACTGTGAAAATGGTGTGGCCACAAGCCTCCTGCGTTACCATGGTCTCGATTTCATGACAGAGCCTCTCGTATTTGGGATGGGGTCCGGGCTGTTTTACATTCATATACCCTTTCTGATGGTGAATGGCGGACCGGCCGTTTCTTACCGCAGTATGCCGGGCTGGATATTCAGTCGCGCCAGTAAACTACTGGGTATAAAAGTAAAGCGTGTCAAATTCAGTAATGAAAAAGCCGCGCAGGATTTTGTAGAAGAAAAAGTACGCCAGGGTATTCCGATCGGTTGCCAGGTGGGCGTTTTCAACCTTCCGTATTTTCCGCCGGAGTACAGGTTCCACTTCAATGCACATAACCTTATTATTTACGGCAAGGAAAACGGTCGTTACCTCGTCAGTGATCCGGTAATGGAAGGGGTTACCACACTTTCGCCCGAAGAACTCAATAAAGTGCGTTTTGCAAAAGGACCGCTTGCTCCCAAAGGCCATGTGTATTATCCGGAGCTGGTACCACAGGTAAGTCAGGAGCAGATCCGCAAGGCCATTGTAAAAGGCATCCGGAAAAATTCGCGCGATATGTTATATATCCCCGGCCCCATAGCCGGAGTGGATGGAATTAAATATACAGCCAACCACATTCGCAAATGGCGTGAGAAACTTGGCGTGCGTAAAGCAGGTTTATACCTCGGGCAGATTGTGCGTATGCAGGAAGAGATCGGAACAGGAGGTGGTGGGTTCCGCTTTTTATACGGGGCCTTCCTCGAACAGGCATCGGCCTATCTGCAAAATGATGAGCTCCGGAACATTTCAGACGAATTTACCAAAGCCGGTGACATGTGGCGTGAAAGTGCCATACACATGGGACGTATTTACAAAGGCCGCATGAGCGAGCAGAAGGACTATGAACAAAGCGCCGATATGCTCATGGATATCATGGCCGTTGAAAAAGAGGCCTTTAAAAAACTCCATAAACTGAACCTTAAATATTAAACCATTGAAAGTAACAGCCGGGATACTTGCAGCATGCACCATCATATTGGGCTTGTGTTCCTGCGATCGTTTTGTGGTTTATCATCTGTTGGTGAAAGACATGGAGAGCAGACCATTGCCGCGCGTAGAGGTGGAAGAAGTGGGGATGGGGTTTTCGCAACTCACCGATAGTGTAGGTTATCTGCAACTGACAAAAATTACGGGCGGCATCAGGCCCGACTTAACCAAAAAAGTAAAACTGCATAAAGATGGTTATCGGGATACGATTGTAAATCTTAAACCCGAAGGAGAAATACAGATCAGGTTGAGCCACAACTGATATTTTATTATGAAAAAGGTTTTGTATCTTCTTCTGTTTGCCGCATCGCTTTCTGCGGTTTCACAAAGCCTGATCAGCGGAAAGGAAGTATTCAGAATCTTTCGTCAGAAACCGCATTACGTTCCCGCTGCCCGGCTCGTCAGGGCCGATTCGGCTACACTTTCCCGTTATGAGTTGTCGGTCGTCAACAAAGCCAATCGTAAAAATGCTGAATCATCTGACGAATCATTCGACAATTTCAGCGATACATATATTGCTTCGAGACATTACCTGATGGTATATAAAAATGACACCGTATTGGTCGACAATAGCATATTAATGGGTGAAGATGCCGGTGGAAACATCTATTACAAATCAAGGAAATTCAGTTTTGGAGGAATTGTATGGCGGAACAAACCATCAGGCAATAATTTTCTGAACAGATTATATATATATTATCCGGCTTGTTGTGTCATGCGCTTTGATGAACTTTGTATGTATACATATTCTGAGGCTGATGACAGCCTGCAGTGCCTGGAGAAGCATTATGTGCCTGCCCACGACTGGACCTTTGCCCGATTACCACTGGATAGCATTAAACCGGAGGGTATCGTATTCAGGCAAACGGAATTGAAACATAGTATTAAAAAAAACGACGTATTTGAAACGGTACTCAAACATCAACCCTACATTCTGCCGGTTCAAACAAAATTAACTATCTTGAGTACCGTTCCGGGTTATTACTTTGTGAGACAGAAACGGAACAGTGAAGCAAATGCGATCCCTTCGTATTATTACGGATGGGTAAAACAAACAGATTGTAAAGTCATAAAATGAAAAAACAGATAACACTGGCAGGCCTATGGGCCCTTGTATTTACAGGTATTGGAGCTATGGCACAAAACATCAGCGCCGATCGTCTGAAAAAAGATGTCAGCTTCCTGGCATCGGATAAACTGAAAGGACGTGGTACATCTTCGGAAGAAGAACTCATGGCTGCAAAATATATTTCGGCTGAGTTTGCCAAACTGAAACTGTCACCACTTGGCGATATCGGGAACCCCGCCAATGGCGCACACATGAACGAGCGTAGTTTCCTGTATGAATTCACGTTTAAAAAAAATACCAATCCTCATGATACTTCCACAGTCAATATTCCCGACCGGAAGGGGTATGATGTGGTAGCTTACCTCGATAACGGAGCGCCTTATACCATTGTTATAGGCGGACATTATGATCACCTAGGGCTGGGGCATGATCACAACAGCCTTGATGCCAATCCAGATGGTAAAATACACCACGGTGCCGACGATAATGCCAGCGGAACAGCCGGGGTGCTGGAACTGGCACGCTACTTCGTAAACAACAAAAAAACAGAGAAATACAATTTCCTGTTTATGTGCTTCAGTGGGGAAGAACTCGGTTTGCTTGGCTCCAAAAAATGGTGCGACCGTCCGACACTCCCGCTCGAAAAAATCAATTACATGATCAATATGGATATGATCGGCCGCCTCAATGATTCCACGCAGAAGCTCCTGGTTTATGGTGTTGGCACTTCACCGGCCTGGGTGCCGCTGCTCGATAAAACAAACAGTACATTCAGCATCAAGAAAGACAGCTCGGGCATAGGTCCAAGCGACCAGACCAGCTTCTACCTGAAAGATATTCCGGTGCTGCATTTTTTCACCGGCCAGCATAAAGACTATCATAAGCCCAGCGATGTGGCCGAAAAAGTAAATTACAAAGGAGAAGTAAAAGTACTGGAATACATCTGCCAGCTTATTGCTGCTACCGACGATATGCCGAAATTTGCCTTTACCAAAACGGCTGCTCCTGCATCCAATACCAATAGTTTTAAAGTAACCATGGGTGTTATGCCCGATTATGCTTTCGAAGGCAAAGGTATGCGCATTGATGGCGTCAGTGATAATAAACCTGCCGCCAAAGCCGGTGTTAAAACAGGCGACATTGTGATTGGCCTTGGTGGCGAAAAGGTAAATAATGTGATGGATTACATGAAAGCCCTTTCTAATTTTAAAAAAGGCGACACAACTACCGTAAAAGTATTGCGCGATACAAAAGAACTGGAACTCCAGGTAACATTCTGAAAACGCTATGAACAGACTGTTTGCATGCATCATTTCATTGTTCACGGTTTTTTATGCCGGCGCACAAACCATTGAGGATTATGTGCAGGAGGCTAATGAACACATTGCCAATGGCCGGTTTCATGAGGCCAATACATCTCTCGATAAAGCCATTTCGATGAACTCGAAGATGGAAGCGCTTTATTTTATGAAAGGACAATGTTATCATGCACTCGGCGAATCAGACAAGTCGATTGGGATGTACACCAAGGCCCTTTCAGTTAATCCCAAATACATTGAAGCACTTCTGGAGCGCGGTGTGGTAAAGCATGAGCTTGGGAAATATAAAGAAGCGCTTGCCGACATCGATCAGGTGATTCGGATCAACGATAAGGTTGCCATGGCCTACAATAACAAAGGGCTTATTTTCCAGGTTCAGGGTAAAACAAAAGAGGCCATTGCAGAATTTGACAAGGCACTCGTCCTCGATGACCGTTATCTCTCCTGCTACATGAGCAAAGCCATGGCCTATGCCGGATTGGGCGATACAAAGCAGGCATTGGATATATTGAATAAAACGGTTTTAATGTTTCCTGAAAGCGCCTCTCCATACAGGCGAAGAGGCGAGGTGTATGTGATGATGGAGCAGGGTACACTGGCTATGCAGGATTATAACATGGCACTGAAACTGGAACCGGATAATGTGTTTGTATTGCAGGACAGGAGTAAACTCAGGGATGTAGCCGGCGATGATGTGGGAGCTGTGGAGGATGCAGAGGCTGCCATTAACCTCTGGCCCAATAATGCTGAAAATTATTACCTGCGTGCCAGGGGCTATTACGACCTGCGCGATTTTAAATCGGTATACAACGATTGCGATAAGGCACTTTCACTGGATTCAGTCTATTACGATGCCCTCGTGATGCGTGGCGATGCCAGTGACTTTCTCGGAAATATGCAGGCCGCTATTGCAGATTATGATAAGGCGATCCGTCTCCGGCCCGATAGTCCTGATGCCTATGTGCAGCGCGCACTCAGCAAAGCAACGCTTCGCGACAAATCAGGGGCACTGAAAGATATGGACAAGGCCCTGGCATTAAATAAACACGATGCGCATACGTGGTTTAAAAAAAGCCAGATTTACTCGACAGTTCATGATTATAAAGGAGCCTTATCCGAACTGGACGAGATCATTAAAAAATACCCGGATATTTCCGCGCTATACCGGCAACGCGTTCTTCTCAAAGACTCGCTGGGCGAAACAGACGGTATCTGCGAAGACCTGATGAACGCCCTGAAATACAAGGATTATGAAGTGATGGAGCAAATCCGGTCGCGTTGCCCGGAAACAGCCAAAACAAATTTGTTCAGAATCCTGGAACTGGAATACGATGCAGGTTTTTCTCTGGAGATGAATAATCTGCCGGGCGCTTTGGAACACATCACAGAGTTGCAGAAACTTTGCCCCGATTCTTTCAAGGTTTATTACGATAAAGGAAAAACAGAACGGATGCTGGGGATGTACGATTCTGCCATGGCCGATTATAACAGGGCCATCCGGATTCGTCCAAACAGCTCGGATATTTATGTGCTGCGTGGTAATGTGTATATGGAGCAGAGCCTTTATACCGAGGCCCGCCGTGATTTTCAGAAAGCACTGGAGTACAATAAAGACAATTTCATGGCTTATAATAACCTGGGTGCCATCAGTGCCAGGGAAGAGAAATGGGAAGACGCCATTAAAGATCTTACGAAGGCTATAGAATTAAAGCCCGACTATATCCAGGCATTGCTGTCGCGTGGCAAAAGCTACGAAGCATTAGGCGATAATGACCATGCCTGCGCCGATTATAGGACCGCAGAATCATTGGGTGACGTGAGTGCCATCAGCAAACGCTTGTTTGTCTGTCATTAAGGGAATTGATGCAGTTGGTTTACTGACCAGGCCTGTGGCTTGTCTCTGAATAGTACCTTGGTTTTACTCCATACGCTGTTGAATAACTCCGATTGACGGTAGTTTTCGAGATCCTGTTCTCCATTCCAGAAACTATAAGTGAAAAAAGTTGTAGGGTCGCTGATGTCCTGCCAGAGCTCCAGGTGACTACATCCGGGGAAACCGCCAATACGGTGTTTATTGGATTCAAAAATGGATTTGAACGTTTCGACATGCTCCGCCTGAAAACTCATTTTTACAATACGCTTAATCATAAATATCGATCGTTATTTTATCCAGTTTGTATTTCTCCTGAATGGAGCGTCCTTTCAGGAGTTTATTGGCCGGTTGGGCATTGGTTGCAATTTCAAGCAATCCGAGTGCGTTGAAAAAACACACCACATCGCCGGAGCCCACATCGTCGTAGGTATTGTAAATCCGGGTAACGGTGCCTGCCGGCAGGCTGATGGCAAAGCGCTTGTTGCCCACCACGCGGTTAAATTCATCGCGGGTAATGTTGGTGACCATGTTGCCGAAATCGTCTTCATAAATCACAAAGCCTGATAAATTACCCGGTGTGGCATACGCATCGAACTGGTACAACTTGCAGTATTCGCCGGTTTCGTGGGCAAACTCCTCAATGGGCGTGTTTCGGGCCAGTTTAATGGCAGCACCGGTAAAAACGTCGCGCAGGTAAAATGCATGCTGATCCGGTGAGTCGAAGTACAGCTGATACACCGGCTCCAGGAAATGCTTGTCGATCAGCGTGAGCAGGCCATTGTCGGGGCACATAATGTATTGCCCCTGGTATTGAGTGAGCAGGTAGCGTGTATTGTCTACCATCAGCTCTTTCTGGGTTTGGGTGGTATTATTGTTCTTCACTGCCACAAGATGGATCGTACCCGCCGGAAAAAAAGGCATGGCGCTTTTCAGGGCAAAGGCAGCATCGCTGTGGGCATGTTTACTGATACTGGTAGCCAGATCAACAATTGGCATACCCTCCAGGTTTTGATACAAAATGCCTTTTACCATCGCTAAATACGGGTCCCTGTAGCCAAGGTCCGTGGTAATGGTAATGATTGGCATGATTGAAAACTTGTGTTTATTTTCAAATGTAAATAATAAATTTGAGCATCAATATTTAGTATATTGCAATTGATTAACAGCATTATTAACAAGAAAAATCGAGTCCTTTGACAGAAAAAATAATCAGTATCGACAGCGTTGAACCCGTTGAAATATATGGCGTAAACGATGTGAAGTTAAATGTTATCAAGAAATTTTTCCCGAAGTTAAAGATCATTGCACGGGGTTATTCCATTAAAGTATTGGGCGAAGAGGCCGAGATTGTGCGCTTTGAGAAGAAAGTGACACTTCTGGTCGACTACTATCATAAGCATGGATTGCTCACCGATACGGTGATTGAACGCCTTCTGGGACAAAATGGCGACAATATTATTGAAGCACGCGAAGAAGCGACCGGCTCCGATATCATTTTATTTGGCAACAGTGGCCTGGTTATCAAGGGCCGCACCGACAACCAGCGAAAAATGGTTTCGTCGATCGCCAAAAACGATATGCTCTTTGCTATTGGCCCTGCCGGTACCGGTAAAACATACACGGCCGTGGCCCTGGCTGTTCGCGCACTGAAGAATAAGGAAGTACGCCGCATCATTCTCACACGTCCTGCCGTGGAAGCCGGTGAGAATCTCGGTTTCTTACCAGGCGACCTGAAAGAGAAGCTGGATCCGTATATGCAGCCCCTGTATGATGCACTGTACGATATGATTCCCCCGGATAAACTCGATCAGTATATCGAAAGCAAGATTATCCAGATTGCACCCCTGGCATTTATGCGCGGCCGCACACTCGATAATGCCTTTGTGATCCTCGATGAGGCACAGAACACCACTGAGAGCCAGATGAAAATGTTCCTGACCCGTATGGGGGCCAATGCCAAGTTCATTATTACCGGCGATGCCACACAGATCGATTTACCCAATAAACAGCCTTCGGGTCTCCTGCAGGCCATTCGCCTGCTCAAAAAGGTGGAAGGTATCGATTTTGTGGAACTCACCAATGTGGATGTAATCCGCCACAAACTCGTAAAAGCCATCATCGACAAATACGAAATCAATAAATAGTCAACGCACAATAGACCATCCCATCATGAATGCATTAACTGCTACCAATTTCAAACTTCCTAAGCAAAAAAGTTTTTACAAAGGCAAAGTACGCGATGTATACAACATCGACGATAAACTCCTGGTTATGGTTGCCAGCGACCGTATCAGCGCCTTTGATGTGGTATTACCGAAAGGTATTCCATACAAAGGCCAGGTGCTCAACCAGGTGGCCAATAAATTCCTGGCCGAAACCAAAGACATTGTCCCTAACTGGATTCTGGATATGCCCGATCCTGTGGTGAGCATTGGTAAACTCTGCGAACCCTTCAAAGTAGAAATGGTGATCAGGGGCTATCTTGCCGGTCATGCGGCCCGCACGTATAACAACGGTCTGCGCGAACTGTGTGGTGTGAAATTGCCTGAAGGCCTGAAAGAAAACGGTAAACTCCCGGAGCCGATCATTACACCTACTACCAAAGCATCTGAAGGACATGATGAAGACATAAGCCGCGATGAAATTCTGAAACAGGGCATCGTCAGCGAAGAACACTATGTGCAACTCGAAAACTACACACGCCGTCTGTATCAGCGTGGACAGGAGATTGCCAATAAAATGGGCCTCATCCTGGTAGATACGAAATATGAATTCGGACTTTACAACGGCCAGGTAACACTTATGGATGAGATCCATACGCCTGACTCATCGCGTTACTTCTATGCCGAAGGCTATGAGGAGCGCCAGCGCAATGGCGAGGAGCAAAAACAGCTGAGTAAAGAATTTGTCAGAAAATGGTTAATCGCCAATGGATTTCAGGGAAAAGACGGACAGGTAATTCCCGAAATGAGCGAAGCCTGGGTAAATGAGATCTCCGACAGGTATATTGAACTGTATGAAAAAGTAACCGGGGAGCGTTTTGTGAAACATGATCTTTCCAATTTATTAGAGCGGGTCGAGAAAAACATCTTGACATCTTTGAATAAATTACTTTAATTTGAGTATACTAATACTAAACCAAAAAAAATTATGGGAAAATTAAAAGGAAAAATCGTTAAAAGCGGTGATAGTGGTTGCCTCAAAATTAAACAACCGGATGGTAGCTGGACACAGTATGATTATCAGCAGCCTTTTTCAGCTCAATTGGGTATTGTGGAAAATGCTACAATAAGCTGCGTACTCGTTACCAGGGCTGATAAAACGGTAGTAGCCACATCCGTTGTTCCTGTTGACAAGGGGACCATCGTAGAGATCAATTACGACAACAACACCGGCTCTATTCTCGAAACAGAATCCGGCATCAAATATCCTTTTAGTCATCCAATGCTCAAAGAACAGGGCTTTCAACTTAATGACGTGGTAAAATATACACTGGTTTGTGTAAAAGATGTGATGCAGGCTACTGCATTGGTGAACCCGAACGCTTAAGATTCCTTTAATTTATTATTTGGGGCTGAGTAAATTTTTCTAAATTTAAGCAGCCCCTTTTTTATGATACAACCCCGACAACATATCCTACGGCTTTTCAGGATAGCTCTTTCATTTATCCTTTTCCTTCCGGGAATTACTTTTTCACAAAGCCAGGTGTCCGGGCTTATTGCATCGGAAAAAAATCCTAACACCCGGTTTCAGCTCCTGGTCGATTCCTGCGAAAACAGGCTCCTTGTCAGCAGCCAGGATGCCTCGGCCTATGCACACGAAGCTGTTTCTCTGGCTCGCGTGCTCAACGATGAATCAAAACAGGCCCTGGCATGTTATTACATGGGAGCCGTTCATGAATCCAGTGGCGAGAGCGATTCTGCGTATAACTACCTGAACAGGTCGCGCGATCTGTTCAAGAAAAATAAAGATACGGAGGGACTTTTCAGGTCATCGCAGAAAATTGCCCAGGTATATACCGATAATGCCGATTATCACCGGGCTTACGCCTTGTATAAGGAACTGATCGATATTTTTGAAAAGCAGAACGATAAAGATAAACTGGCCCGCATTTATATCGGGATCGGTGAAATGTTCCGCAAATCCAATGACCTCAATAAATCCATTTCCTACAATAATAAAGCCCTGGAAGTTGCCAGGAAACATGAACTGAATGATCTTATCGAAAGTTGTTACCTGAACCTCGGGGTAATATATTCCGATATGAAACAGGTCGATTTCGCCGTGGAGTACCTGAATCGCGCCCTGAAAATGAATGATCAGACACACGATAAAATCCGTAAAGCCAAAGAACTTAACTCCATGGGCTCTATTTATTTTGACCTGGCCGATGAAGATGATCCGAGGAATTATGAGAAGGCCCTTGAGTACTTTAAACAAACGCTTGAAATATACAGAGAGCTGAACTATGTAAAGGGTTTTGTGATGTGCAATAACAACATCGGGACCACTCTGCTGCAATTAAAAAAATACAATATCGCTAAGCCTTACCTGATCGAAGCCTATTTCACAGCCAAGAACAATAAAGGGAATGCCGACGGTCTCCTGACCAGTACATTCAACCTTTCGCAACTGTATGATGCAACCGGTGATTACAAATCCGCCCTGCAGTATATGAACGAGTATACTTTTCTGAACGATTCGCTTTACAACCTCGAGAATTCGAAGGCACTGGCTGAAGTTGAAGCAAAGTATGAAACAGAGAAAAAAGATCAGCAGAATAAACTCCTCGTGCTCTCCAACGAAAAAAAACAATTGCTTATCTATTTTGCAGTGGGAGTATGCATTCTCCTCATAGGCCTTGTTTTCTTTGTTTTCAGAGGCTACAGCCAGAAGAAAAAAGCCAATATTGCCCTGGCCGAAAAGAATATTATTATCCAGGAGAAGAGCAAAATTGTTGAAGAACAACATAAAGATATTACCGATAGTATCAAGTATGCGCAACGGATCCAAAAAGCGATTTTACCACCCGATCGGATGTGGCAGGAGATTCTTCCGGATTCATTTGTATTTTACCAACCCAAGGATATTCTGAGTGGCGATTTTTACTGGATCGCGGAAACTGCCGAACATATTTTCGTGGCTGCTGCCGATTGTACAGGACATGGTGTTCCTGGTGCACTCGTTTCTATTGTAAACTATAACCTGCTGGGTAAAGCCGTGCTCGAAAAAAACATCACGGATCCCGGTGCAATCCTGGATGAAGTGAATAAGCAGCTTACTCAATCCCTGCACCAGACATACCAGGAATCGGCTGTACGCGACGGTATGGATATATCGTTATGCATGATCGATAAGAAAACACGCCTCCTTCATTATGCAGGGGCTTACAACAGTATTTATATCATCAACAGCCAGCGCCGTGATATGAAAGAGCTCCTGGCCGATAAGCAGCCTGTCGGGGCATTTATCGAAGACAATCTTAAATCGTTTACTACCAAAACCTATCAGCTTGCCGCCGAAGACGTCGTGTATATGTTTACCGATGGTTATGCCGATCAGTTCGGCGGTGAGAAAGGAAAGAAATTTAAATATAAAAACCTGCAGGAGCTGTTGCTCCGCCAGTCATCAGAGCCATTTGCCAGTCAGAAGAAAATGATCGACAAAACCATCAACGACTGGAAAGGGCCTTATGAACAGGTGGATGATATGTTGCTGCTTGGATTTTCAATACGTAAAACCACATAAACATGGCCATACAAAATGATTATCTTGAAAGTGTGAGAAAACAGTTTCTCTACTACAAAACCCTGGGCGAAAAGGCCATGGGGCAGGTTGATGATGCTCAGTTATTCGTAACACCGAATGATGACTCCAACAGTATTGCAACCATTGTAAAACACCTGCGCGGAAATATGCTTTCGCGCTGGACAGATATTTTTACCACGGACGGCGAAAAGCCATGGCGTGACCGGGACTCAGAGTTTGAAAACGATCTCCATACACGCGCTGATTTGACTGCCCGCTGGAATGAAGGCTGGGATTGTTTTTTCAAAACCCTCAATGCCTTAGCACCGGAAGACCTGGAAAGGATCATTTACATCCGTAACGAAGGGCATACGGTTATGGAAGCCATTAACCGTCAGCTGGCGCATTATCCTTACCACATAGGACAAATGATCTATGCTGCCAAACTCCTGAAGAATGGTGGCTGGCAAAGTCTGTCCATTCCTAAAAACGCTTCAAAGAGCTACAATGCCGATAAGTTCTCGAAAGAGAAGGAACGCAAGAACTTCACCGATGATGAACTCAATAAACTCAATAAATAAAACGGTTTGTTGATTGGCACATTCTTTCGGAGCACATAAACCATGAATGCCTATCTGAGCCGTAAAATAAGTTTACTGTCCCTGCTCGCGGCTGTTATGGTGGTTTATGTGCATGCGTATAATCTTTACGATGCAAAAACACAGGTAGTCAGTTACCGTAACGAATCTGTATTTTTCCTGGAACAATTGGTTTCTCAGGGATTATGCCGGGTAGCCGTGCCTTTGTTTTTTGTGCTTTCCGGTTACCTGTTTTTTCAAAACTTCAGTGGAGGTATTTCCGCTTTTTATTCCAAAATCAGGAAGCGTACCCGCACCATACTGATTCCTTATTTACTCTGGTCTTTGCTTGGCTTTATAGCCATGTGGATTCTGAACACATACTGGCTTAAAAGCACCGATTCACCTGGGGAATTATCGTTCCGTGATATTGCCGATAAAATTCTGATCCATCCTGTGGCGTATCAGTTATGGTTTCTGCGCGACCTCATGATCCTGGTTTTACTATCGCCCCTGTTATATCTCTTAATATACTTTACACGCTGGTTCCCATTCCTGATCTGTACAGGACTATGGATGAGCAGGGTGGAACCGCTAATTATAGCGTCGCAGGCCCTGTGTTTTTTTGTACTGGGAGCAAGCATCGCATTAAGGTCTGAGACTCTTTTGCTGAATGTATTGACCCGTAGGGCATGGCTTTTACTGATCCCGCTTTGGGTAGCTGTTTTATTGTTTAAACTGGTTTATTTTCAGGAATCCTCAGAGGGCAGTCCCTTTGCTGATGTCATTCATAAAACAGCTATTTTAATCGGGTTGCCTGCTTTATGGATTGCTTATGACCTTGTAACATTAAAGCGGAATTATATCAATACGTTTTTGTTGTGGATCGGGCCGGGTTTTGCTTTTTTTCTTTTTGTTTTTCATGAACCTACACTGAGCCTCATTAAAAAAACAGCACAGGCTGCAATGCCCGATAATGCTGTAACCCGACTGGCTCAATACGTCCTGGCACCGGTCATCGTTATGCTTCTGGCAATGGTATTGAGTAAAGCCATGCAGCGATACCTTCCTTTGGTATATCGCATTCTTACAGGCTCCCGGTAATCACATGGGTTTAGTGGTCTCCGTGTAAGGCCTCTGCCGCAGGACCATAATTAGGTTTGATCTGCTGGCACATGTTGTAGTCGGCTACTGCATTGTTATGATCTTTGAGTTCGTCGTAGCAGGCTCCGCGTGCATCATATGCTTCGGCATATTGTGCGGAGGCGTTAATAGCTTTGGTGAAATAAACCGATGAAGAATGAACAAACTTAAAGGCTAAAACAGCCTGTTTGTTTATTTATATCATGGCGTTTTTATACAAACACACGAAAACCGTTTGAAGTATTTAAAAATCTGTACCCTGGCGGAGTGCGATCTCATTATATACGGTTTATTCAGCAAAGAGAAGCTTACCCGATCCGATAACTACGCCTTTATGAAAAATAGTGTATGGGTAAATACCTTTTGAAATAGAGCCAAAGTCGATCAGGGTTTCTTCTGAGGTCAACAGCGTTTTGTGGACTTCCTGACCCATTGCATCATAAAGTATGAAGTAGGCATCATCTTCCAGGTCAGCCGTTTTGATAGTGACCTGATTATTATGGCTTGGAATGGGAAAAATGAGAATTCTGTTATCTTTTACTGATTCCTGAATACCTACAGAGGTTCGGTTAATTAAAATAGTTACTTTATCGAAAGTAAAATGTGCAATAGCGAGGTCTGGCTTTCCGTCATTGTTGAAGTCATCCGTGATCATATTCTGTGGATTGGTACTAACCGCTAATGTGGGGGTAGCCGCCGTGAAATTTCCGTTTCCGTCGCCCCAGAACAGAGCAATATCACTGCTGAGTGCATTGCTCACGGCGAGATCCTGTTTGCTATCACCGTTGAAATCGGCGATAGCGGCCTGAAAAGCATAAGCACCTGTTGTGAATGTAGGTACCGGAGCATTTGTAAAGCTCCCGTTGGCCTGGCCCAATAAGATGGAAACGTTATTGCTGCCTGAATTTGCAACCACCAGATCAGGTCTGCCGTCTGAATTTATATCTTTTGTAACTACAGTTCTGGGCGCTGTGCCAACAGTGTATGGTGATCCCGGTCCGGCTGAAAAACCGCCTGAACCATTCCCAAGAAATATATTCAGGTTTGAGTCGGTAAAATTGGCAACAGTAAAATCAATAAAAGCATCTGTATTGAAAAAGCCGGTACATACGTGATAAGGCATGGCGCCGGTAGATAAAGGGGAGCCCACGGCCTGTGTAAATGTGCCATTGCCGTTTCCGAGGAAAACATAAGCCTGATTGGCACCTGCAGAAACGGTAACAAAATCTTTTTTCCCGTCATTATTAAAATCTGCGCTTTCGATACTATACGGATAGCTGCCTGTTGCAATTGTAGAAGTTGATGCAGAAGTAAAAGAACCGTTTCCGGCACCCAGCAAAATGGAGATATATCCGCCGTAGTAATTTGCAATAGCAAGGTCCGGAATTAAATCGCCATTGAAATCACTTATGGTATTGGCAATGGTACCATTACCTATAACCATGGGTGAACCCGGGGCATTGGAAAATTGACCATTGCCGCTTCCCAGGTATATACTCAGGGAATTATCATAGGCACAGCCAACTACCAGGTCTTTTTTTCCATCGGCGTTAAGATCTGCCGACGATATGCCTCTCAGGGTAGGGGTGCCGGTTGCCAGTGGCGTACCTATAGGTTGGAGAAACAAGGGCGCCTGAGCTGAAACACTGCAGGTTATTAGGGCGAACATGAATGCAGTTATGGGTTTAATTGCTTTCATTGTTTTCTGAATAAAGAGGTTTTTACTTATTTGGATGCGCTCAGTGCTTCTGCCGCAGGACCATAATTAGGTTTGATCTGCAGGCACATGTTGTAGTCGGCTACTGCATTGTTATGATCGTTGAGTTCGTCGTAGCAGGCTCCGCGTGCATAATATGCTTCGGCATACTGTGCGTCGGCGTTAATAGCTTTGGTAAAATAATCAATGGCTTTTTTAGGATCTTTTTTAACGTGAAAGGTAATAGCTCCCATGTTGTAAAGCGTGTGTGCATGGGCCGGGTCATGCGACAGCAGGCGCTCATACACCTGCATGGCCCCGTCGTAATTTGCAACATCCTGCAGGTATTTAGCCTTGGCATAAAGGGCTTCTGAACTCAAGGGATTAATGTTGATCGCATTGTCATAATATTCAAGTGCCAACGGATTATGCCTGGCGGCATACATAAGCCCCAGATCCATAAAAGCATTGAAATAACGGTTGTCCTGTTCCACCGCCGTTTCCATACTCGACACCGCTTTGGCAGTATCGCCGGTTTCCTTATATATGCTGCCCTTCAGGTAATAGGCTTTGGCGATGTTCTCGTTGATTTTGAGTGCCGCGTTTATTTTTTCGAAAGCCTTTTCATATTGCTTCACAAAAAAGTGCAGTTCGGCCAGTTTCAGCAAGGCATCTGTGTTTTTCGGAAATTTCACAATAATATGTTCCAGCATATCTTTCGATTGCTTGGTATTATTATGGGCAAAATAAACATCGGCCACCATCATGAAATTATCGGCATTGGTGCTGTCCAGATTCAGGGCCCGGCGTGCATCACCCAGCGCTTCGTCCAGTTGTTTCAAGTCGAGGTATACTTTGGCACGCTCGTGGTAAAGCGTGGCATTATTAGGATCTGCGAGTATTTTCTTATTCAGGGCCAACAGCTCCGGCGAGTTTATTTTGGCAAGCAGAGAATCTGTTTTGGCTGAGTTTTTTACTTCTGCTGTTGGTTCGGGATTACAGGCAGTCAACAAAAAAAAGGCAGCAATGAGCGGAAAGAAAATAAATTTCATGGCAGATTTTTTTACAAGATGTTGATTACAGATCGTTGGCAGTAGCAATCAGCTCGGCCACATCCAGCACTTTGGTTTTATCTTCTTTGTTGAAATGTTTCACACCGTCGGTCATCATGGTATTGCAGAAAGGACAACCCACTGCAATCACATCCGGATTCTCTTCCAGAGCTTCGCCGGCGCGTTCCACATTCACTTCCTTAGCCCCTTTTTCAGCTTCCTTAAACATCTGTGCTCCACCGGCACCACAGCATAAACCGTTTGCACGGCTGCGTTTCATTTCGGTAAGAGCCACATCCAGTTTTTGAATCACTTCGCGAGGCGCTTCGTATACATCGTTGGCGCGCCCCAGGTAGCAGGGATCATGGTAAACAATTTTCTTCCCTTTAAATTCGCCTCCCTGAACTTTCAGTTTGCCCTGATTAATGAGTTCCTGCACAAGCTGGGTATGGTGTACCACTTCATACTGGCCGCCCAGCTCCGGGTATTCATTTTTAAGGGTATTAAAACAATGCGGACACCCGGTTACAATTTTTTTAACCTGGTAACCATTGAGAATGCTGATATTCTGAAATGCCTGCATCTGGAACAGGAATTCGTTACCTGCGCGTTTGGCCGGATCGCCTGTGCAGCTTTCTTCAGCCCCAAGCACCGCGAACTTAATGCCAACGTGGTTCAGGATACGGACAATGGCTTTGGTAATTTTTTTTGCCCGGTCGTCAAAACTGCCGGAACATCCCACCCAGAATAAAATTTCGGGGGTTTCGCCGTTTGCCATCATTTCGGCCATGGTAGGAACTTTCAGTGTATCGCTCATAAGTCTGAGTGCAAAAAATTAATCTTCGAAAACTTGAATTTTACTTTCTTTTTCAACGAGGTCGGTAAATTTACCGGTGTAGCGTGTAGCCCTTACCATGTGGTTATCTACCCAATGGTAGTTTCCGCCACGTGGTTTCCCCATCAGAAGGCCATGGTATTTGAAACCGTTTTTCCCGAGCCATTCTTCCGTTACTGCACGGTGATCTTCTGTGCGTGAGGTAAAAAATGTAATGATATGCCCTTCATCATACCATTTATTGAGGGTAACCAGGGCATCCGGAAATACATTGGCTGTTGCCATACGTTCAGGTTCCTCATTGGGGATATCGTCGCATACGGTCCCGTCGATATCGATCAGGTAATTTTTAATATGCTTTGGTAAAACCGGACTCAGTTTCTTACCGTTCTCTTCAATTTCAATCAGTGTATTATTGCTCATTGTCGTATTAATTTTCGTGTATCCAGTTTCCACGGTCAGCCGGGCTGAATTGCCATGGTGCGCCATTGTTTTCGAGGTTAGAGAACATGCCGTTTAATTCGGCCGGAGCCGAGCTTTGTTCCAGTACCAGTTGCTGGCGCAGGTCCATAATAATAGCCAGGGGATCAATATTTACCGGGCATTCCTGCACGCAGGCATTACACGTATTACAAGCCCAGATTTCTTCAGCGGTTATATAATCGCCCAGTAACGATTTGCCGTCGTCAACAAAGGTTCCTTTGTTTTTGTCAATATTCTTTCCAACTTCTTCCAGGCGGTCGCGTGTGTCCATCATGATCTTGCGTGGCGACAATTTCTTGCCGGTGATATTCTGCGGGCATGAGGATGTGCAACGACCGCACTCTGTACACGAATAGGCGTCCAGTAATTGTTTCCAGGTAAGATCGGTTACATCTTTGGCGCCGAATTTCACAGGAGCATTCGGATCGAGTTTCGGCTGGTATTCCGGATCAAAATTCGGTTTCACTACGTCGGTCACTTCAAACAGGTTTTTGAATGAACCCTTGGCTTTCAGGTTTGAGAAATAGGTGTTCGGGAAAGCGAGCAGGATGTGCAGGTGTTTTGAAAAAGGCAGGTAATTGAGGAAGGCAAATACCATGGCAATATGACCCCACCAACCGATACGTTCGATAATGTGCAGGCCGGGAGTCGGCATACAGCCGTAGATCATTGGACCCAGGTGTTTACTTACTGAAAATCCAAGAGAACCATCGCCGAGATTCATGGCATGCGACTCACCTCTGCTATAAAGCACTTCGTCGGCACCATTCATCATGAAAATAAAGCATACCAGTAAAAACTCCATGGCCAGGATCAGGTTGGCATCGAAGCGCGGAAAACCATTCAGCTCAGGCTTATTGAGTCGGGCCAGTTTCAGTATATTACGGCGTGTTAAAAACGCTATGGTAGCTACAAATGCGAGCACAGATAATATTTCGATAAAGCTTACCATGAAGGTGTAAAAACCACCGAGAGATTCGCGGAATGCCCTGTGATGGCCACTCACCCCATCGAACACAATTTCGAGTAATTCAATTTGGGTGATGACAAAGGCCGCATAAATAAACAAGTGGAGCAGGGCCGGGATAGGACGGGAGAACATTTTCTTCTGGCCAAACGCTACCAGCAGCATGGTTTTAAAACGCTCCGAACGGTTATCCCTGATCGAAATGGATTTGCCCAACAGGATATTACGCCGGATTTTCCGGGCGTTTACGATAAAAAATGCGGAGCCGGCAATAAAGAGGGCTGAAAAAATAATGGCTGAAATCATAGTGCGAAATTAATCTTTTGGTTTGCTCTTGTCTTTCTTTCCAAAAACAGAAATATGAACATAACGTCCCGGGTTTTGACGCAGGTCGTATAATAATTTATCCAGGTCATCGCTGGCTTTGTTCAAGTGATTATAAAGCGAATCGTTTTTAACAAGTTTACCGATAGTGCCCTGTCCTTTATTGATCTGGGCCATCAGGATATTTAACTCGTGCAGGGTAGTATCAGCGCTGGCAATGGCATCTTTAAGTTGCGATTTAGCCAGGCTGTCAGACAGTGTGCTGAAATTTCCAAGGATGTTGTCGATCCGGCCTTTGTTATTGTCGAGTGTTGTGGCCAGGTTGTTCAGTTTGGAAAGGATAGACGATATTTTCACTTTTTCAGAAGCCACGAGATCATCCAGTTTGTAACAGGTTTTTTCGAGGCTCTGAATGGCTTTTTTAATACTCTCAAATGATTTATCGAGGTTATCCCGTGTTTTGTTGTTCAATACATATTGAATCACGGTCATCACCGAATCGATAGAAGAGATAAGGCCTTCTGCTTTTTTCTGAAGAGGAGTCAGACGTTTATCAACCGCATCTTTCAGACCAACTTCCGATTCCGGCAGCAGGGTATCACCACTTTGGGCAAACTCCGTTTCATCACTATAAACAACTTCCACGGCTTTAGACCCAAGCAGATCAGAACTGACAATTTTAGCAGTAGAATGTTTGGGGATCTTTACATCCTCCGTCATCAGGAAACGTACCAGTACGGCGTATTTTCCATTATTGTCCTGGATCAGGGATATTTTGTTGACCTGTCCCACTTTGAAGCCGTTTACCAGCAGGGGATTGGCCTCAATAAGCCCGTCAATTTTCGGATAAACCGCAAAAAGTTCATACTTGCGGTTAAAAATATCAGCGCCTTTTAAAAAGTTAAAACCATAAATAAATAACCCGATGGCGGCTACTACAACAATACCTATTTTTAATTCTTTTGAAACTTTCACAAAGCCTTTTTTTGAAGCCCTAATATACGTATTTATCTACAGAAATAATACCTTACTTCTTAACACCTCTGAGCGATTGGATAATGCCATGAAACGAAGTGATATTGAGGGGAAACTCCAGAAAAACATGCAGGAAACTCAGGAAGAAAAGCGCCTTGATCCCGATGTTATAATCATAGCGGTAAATAGCCACCGAAGCAATCCAGATAACTAGGGTGATCACGAGCGTGCGGCGAGGCACTTTGTGCCACTGAATGACTGAGGTTTTTGAAAACCAGTTGAGGTAATGGTAGGTATAGGCAAATGCTATAAAACGCATGATGACAAAACCCGGATTCGACTGATACACCAGGCTCGACTCGTCGCGTACCTGTTCCGGAGCCATATTAAAGGTATCGAGCAGGCTGGTATTCAGGAAATAAAACTGCTTGTAACTGCTCCGGATGTATTCCGAAACCTCATATTGCAGGTGAGGAACCCTGAATATAAAAAAGCTGGCAGAGATGAGTAACAAGGCTGCTACAGACAGGAATCCCGACAGGCTCTTGTTTTTCAGAACGCCGTAAAACATGAACAGCCAGGTGAAAATAAACACGTGAATGATCGTAGGCAGGAAAACCCCTACCCAGATAACATAGGTGTATTCCGTTTCACTTCCGAAATGCGTCAGGGCCAGTCCGATAAGCGCCAGTATGCATATTACCACACGGTAGAGTGTATCTTTTACAAACACAAAAACAGCGGAAATGATAAGACCGTAAGCCACAAAATTGGGAACCTGAGTCTGGCTTTTGGCCTCCTGTACATAACTGAAATAGAATACCAGTACACATAAAAGCACCAGGAACACAAAATCATATTTTCCTTTGGTGTAATAATTCTTTTTATGCAGCCAGCCAATCTCCGTCAGATAATGCAGCGGGCCAAGCACCGCATATGAAAACAGGAAAAGTTCAAACGGTAGAAAAAAAGCAACAATACATGAAATAAGCATCAGGCCTATATTCAGGTAGTTAATCTGGTTAACGGTTATTGCTTTCATCAGTAGAGCTTAAAAATACTATTTTTAGACTTAACTAAAACAAAAATAACGGTGAAAATGAACAAGGTACATATAATGAAAGAAGAATCGGTTTTCAGAAACGAACACATGAACGTCACTGAAGGGATCATGCAGATTGATCTGGACGGGTATTCGAAAACATATAGCCGGATGCGCATCAATCGCACCGATGCAGCCGTGGTCCTGATCAAAAATACAGACCGTGATACAGTGGTGCTTGTTAAACAGTTCAGATATGCCGTTGCCGGTAAAATTCAGGAGGGCTTTCCGGAACTGGTTGCCGGGAAGATCGATGAAGGAGAATCGCCCGGGGAAACCGCCATCCGTGAGTCTGCCGAAGAGTGCGGTTACCGGATCAGGCCCGAGAATCTCCAGCACCTGGCCAGTTACTTTGTGTCGCCGGGATATACCTCCGAGCGCTTCCATTTATTTTATGCTACAGTGACAAATGCCGATAAACTGGAACAGGGCGGGGGCCTCGAAGCAGAAAATGAGTTTATTGAAGTGCTTGAAATTGATGTAAAAACCTTCCTGGAAATGGCAGATGCACATGCCATAGCCGATGGTAAAACACTCATGGGGGCCTTGTATATGAAACTCAAGGGACTATGATATTGCAATGAAATATTTTTAAACAAATGATTAAATTGTTTGTTTAATTCCAAAAACGTCCCTACATTTGTGCCATCATGGCAAAAAAAGTGCAGAAACCGACAGACGCCTCTACCGAAGAAAAAATCCGGGAAGCCGCCCGTAAACTCTTTACCCAGAAGGGTTACGCGTCTGTTACAACCCGTGAAATTGCGGAAGAAGCCGGGATCAATCTGGCACTTCTCAATTATTATTTCCGGAGTAAGGAAAAATTATTTCTGCAGATCATGGAAGAAAGCATGCAGCAGTTTATCCAGGGCGTTGTTGTATTGTTTAATGATGAAAATACTTCCATGGACGAAAAAATCGATAAGCTGGTGAGCAATTATATCGATATGCTGATCAGCTATCCGGATCTTCCTTTATTTATTCTGAGCGAGTTGCGCAGCAATTCCAATAAACTGGCCATGAAACTCGATTCGCAGATCGGCCTGGCCCGCTCTACATTTATCAGGCAGATCCAGGAAGCCATGCGGGCGGGTAAAATTCCGGAAGTACATATTATGCATATCATTGCCAATATGATGGCCATGATGGTATTTCCATTTGTAGCTTCGCCTTTATTGAAAAAAATCGGTCACGTAAATGATAAACAGTTTATGGAACTGATGCAGGAACGTAAAAAGCTGGTGCCGGTATGGATTAAAGCCATGCTGAAAGCCCGCTGAGTTTTTTTGCACCTGAATTAAACGGTTGATTAAAACGAATTATTAAACTCAAACATGAAACAGATCAATACAAAACGATGGCGTGTAAAACAGTTTCTGATCCTGCTGGGACTCCCGGGATTGTTTACGCAGCTCTTTGCCCAGAGCCAGGAACCGCTTACACTGGAACAATGTTACACCCTGGCGAAGCAGAATTATCCCCTGGCCAGGCAGCGCGACCTTATTGCAAAAAGTAAGGAATATTCGATCGATAATATTTCGAAGGGGTATTTACCGCAGCTGACGGTAGCAGGTCAGGCAACTTACCAGTCGGATGTAACGCAAATTCCGATCACACTTCCCGGGGTCAAAATAGCCGGTATTCCCAAAGATCAGTATAAACTTTACGGGGAAATCAATCAGCCTGTAACAGACCTGATCACAGTAAGCCAGCAAAAGAAATTGCAGGAAGCCAACTCGCTCATTCAGGAACAGAACTTTGAAGTGGAGCTATATAAGCTCAAAGACAGGATTAATCAGTTGTTTTTCGGTGTGCTGATGATCGATGAACAATTGAAACAAAACGAAATCCTGAAAAAAGACATCGAAACAGGCTTATCGAAAATAACAACGGCCATTAAAAATGGTGTTGACTTTAAAAGCAATGCCGATAAACTGAAAGCCGAGTTGCTGAAAGCCAAACAGCGCGACCTGGAACTGCAGGCCTCGCGTCGCGCGTACACCGGGATGCTCGGCCTGTTCATGAACCAGGCACTCGATGAACATGCCCAGCTCCTGAAACCCAAGTCGCTCCAGATTTCGCAGACCCTGTTAAGGCCAGAACTGATCGTTTTTGATTCGAGAAATAAGGTATACGATATACAGAAGAAACTGATCAATACGAAAAACCTTCCGAAACTTGGTTTGTTTTTCCAGGGAGGAATCGGTCAGCCATCGCCGGTTAATATGTTGTCGCGCGACCTTTCATCGTATTACATCGGTGGGGTTCGTCTCAACTGGTCGCTCAACGGCTTATATACAATCCGAAAGGAGAAAGCACTCATCGAGATCGACCGGAAGTTAAACGATATGCAGCGCGATATTTTTCTCTTCAATACCAATTTCACCATGAAGCAGCAGCATGCAGAAATTATTAAACTGGAGGAACTGCTGAAGCAGGATCAGGATATTGTGGAGCTTCGCACATCCGTCAAAAATACGGCAAACACGCAACTGGAAAATGGGATTATTACCACCAACGATTATGTGAAAGAGATCAATGCCGAGGACCAGGCCCGCCAGGGACTTATTCTGCACGAGATACAGTTGCTCATGGCGCAATACAACTACCAGAATACAACCGGAAACTGAACAGATTAAAGAACAACAGTTAAAAAAACAGAAATAAGATATGAAATCAACAGCATACATCATTGTTTTAGGTGCCTGCACATTGGCAGCCTGCACTGCGTCAAAAAATGATTTTGATGCTTCCGGTTCTTTTGAAACGGAGGAAACAATTATCTCAGCCGAAGCCTCCGGGAACATCCGCCGTTTTGATGTGAATGAGGGCGAGTCATTGAAACCCGGACAAATGGTAGGTTATATCGATAGTGTACAACTTTACCTGAAAAAGAAACAACTCGAAACCCAGATCAAATCCACCCTGAGCCAACGCCCCAATATCGCTGCCCAGATTGCTGCATTGCAGGTGCAGTTGAAAACGGCGGAAAAAGAACAACAACGGATCGCAAACCTCCTGAAAGGAGATGCAGCCACCCAAAAACAAATGGATGATGCCACGTCGCAAATTGATGTGATCAGGAAACAGATTGAAGCACAGCAATCGGCACTCGGAATTACCTCAGAAAGCATTACCGAACAGACCAATCCACTCCAGGTGCAGATCGAACAGATCAACGATCAACTCGGGAAATGCCGGATCATAAACCCCGTGAATGGGACTGTGCTTGTGAAGTATGTGGAACCCAATGAAGTAGCCACACCAGGTAAAGCATTGTATAAGGTCGCAGATCTTTCGGAATTATACCTCAGGGCTTACATCACCGGGGCGCAGTTGTCGCAGGTGAAGCTCAACCAGGCTGTACATGTCATGATCGATGATGGTGCCAAAAACTACCGCGAATACAATGGTATCATAACATGGATCAGTGATAAAGCCGAGTTTACCCCAAAAACTATTCAAACCAAAGATGAGCGCGCCAATATGGTGTATGCCATCAAGGTGAAAGTGAAGAATGATGGCTTACTGAAAATCGGCATGTATGGCGAATTGAAATTCTGATACGTAAAAACCGTAATGACTAAAATACCATGGGAGCAGTTCGCCTGAATCATATAACCAAAACCTATAACAATAAAAGTGTTGTGGCTGTAGACGATGTGTCGTTTGAGGTACAACCCGGCGAGTTGTTTGGTTTAATAGGGCCCGACGGCGCGGGTAAAACCAGTATATTCAGGATGCTGACCACTCTTTTATTGCCAGATACAGGCGAAGCAACTGTCGATGGTTACGATATTGTGAAGGATTATAAAATGATCCGGAGCAGGGTAGGGTATATGCCCGGTAAGTTTTCCTTATACCAGGATCTGACCGTGGAGGAAAACCTTCGTTTTTTTGCAACGGTTTTTGATACAACGATCGAGGCGAACTATGAGCTGATTAAAGATATATACATTCAAATAGAACCCTTTAAAGAGCGCCGTGCCGGAAAACTCTCCGGGGGTATGAAGCAAAAGCTGGCCCTGAGCTGTGCCCTGATTCATAAACCTACTGTATTGTTCCTGGATGAACCTACCACAGGTGTAGACGCTGTATCGCGAAAGGAGTTCTGGGATATGCTGAAACGCTTGAAAATGCAGGGAATCACAGTGCTTGTATCAACACCGTATATGGACGAAGCCACACTCTGCGACCGCATCGCATTGATTCAATCAGGGAAAATACTTTCGATCGATACGCCCCGTGCTATTGTGAATGCTTATGGTGAACAGATTTATGCCCTGCGTGCATCAAACATGTATCGCCTGCTGAACGACCTGCGCGCATCTGAATATGTGAAAAGCTGTTATGCTTTCGGGGAGTACCTGCACACCACATTGAAACAGGATAACGAAACCACACGAAACGAATTGATGATGCAGCTGCGGAGCAGGCAGCATGAGCAGCTTGAAATGAAGCCTACGGAAGCAGGGATTGAGGATTGTTTTATTAAGTTATTAGTTCAGCCGGTATGAAAGACACAGTAATTAAAGCCGAAAAATTAAGCAAGCGCTTTGGCGATTTTATTGCCGCCAATGAACTGAGTTTTGAAGTATATCCCGGTGAAATATTCGGATTCCTGGGAGCCAACGGTGCAGGAAAAACAACAGCTATGCGCATGCTCTGCGGTTTATCCATACCGTCGTCGGGACAGGCTACTGTTGCGGGTTTTGATGTATACAGGCAGACCGATGAGATTAAACGGAATATCGGTTACATGAGCCAGAAGTTCTCATTGTATGAAGATCTGACGGTGCTGGAAAATATAAGGTTTTATGCAGGTATTTATGGACTTTCCAATAAGGAGATCAGGGAAAAGAGTGATGAACTGGTGACCAGGCTTGGACTGGAAAGTGAATCTGAAAAACTGGTGAGTGCGTTGCCTTTGGGATGGCGCCAGAAATTATCATTTTCAGTAGCGATAATCCATCAACCGAAGATTGTGTTCCTCGATGAGCCCACAGGAGGCGTGGATCCGGTCACCCGCCGCCAGTTCTGGGACCTGATCTATGCAGCATCCGATCAGGGAATCACCGTTTTTGTAACCACGCATTATATGGATGAAGCCGAATATTGCAACCGTATTTCTATTATGGTCGACGGTAGAATTGATGCACTGGACACACCCGCAAACCTGAAACAGCAATTCGCCGCAAGATCTATGGATGAAGTATTTTATCAACTGGCGCGTAAAGCCAAACGACAGGCCGACTAAAAGAAACCGCTATGAAACAGTTTTTCACCTTTGTCAGAAAAGAATTTTATCACGTATTCCGCGACAGGAAAACACTTTTGTTGTTGTTTGGCTTACCCATCACACAGATTATTCTTTTTGGATTTGCCCTCACCAACGAAATCAAGAATGCAAAAATTGTGGTGGCAGATTATGCTAAAGATGTGGCCAGTCAGCAAATCATCAACAAAATAGAAGCGAGTAAATATTTTGATATTGACCGCTCGCTCATGAGTCATGAACAGTTGGAAGCTGCCTTCAGAGAAGGAAAAATAAAAATGGCCGTGGTGTTTCCCGAGAATTTCAATGAAGACCTGGTACATCTCAACAAGGCACAGATTCAGGTTATTGCCGATGCGGCAGATATTAATACAGCTACCACACTCACCGGTTATGTTACCAATATCATCAACGATTACCAGACCCAGATGAAAAACAGCCAGGCCATGCCCATGCGCATTGTACCTGAAGTACGCATGTATTACAACCCGCAGCTCAGAGGCGAACATACCTTTATTCCTGGTATGATGGCTATGATCATGATGCTGGTATGTGTCATGATGACCGCTATTTCTATCGTCAGGGAGAAAGAACTCGGCACGATGGAAGTATTGCTGGTGTCGCCGTTTAAACCTTTTATGGTTATTCTTTCCAAGTTTGTTCCATACCTGATCATTTCCATGGTTAATATCACATCTATATTGCTGCTGAGTTGGTTTTTCCTGGATTTGCCGGTTAAGGGAAACATTCTGTTATTTTACCTCGAAAGTCTTTTGTTTATTATTACATCTTTGTCGCTGGGACTACTGATCTCTATCAAGTCTGAATCGCAGCAAACAGCCATGTTTGTATCATTAATGGCTACCATGTTGCCGACCATGCTCCTGAGTGGGTTCATGTTTCCTATCGAAAATATGCCGATCCCGCTACAGGTCATTTCCAATGCGGTGCCCTCCAAATGGTTTTATGTGATTGTAAGATCGGTGATGATAAAAGGAGCAGGGTTTTCCGCGATCTGGAAAGAAACGCTGATCCTGTTTGGTATGACGGTATTTTTGCTGGTGGTGAGTCTGAGAAACTTTAAAATACGATTGGCCTGATGAACACGATAAAATTTCTGTTGCAGAAAGAGTTCCGCCAGATTTTCCGGAACTCAACCTTGCTGAGGTCTATACTTCTTGCGCCGCTGATTCAGCTGCTGGTATTGCCTTGGGCAGCTAACTACGAAGTGAAAAATATTTCATTTGCAGTGGTGGATCATGACCATTCACCATACTCACAAAAACTTATTTCCAAAGTCAGTTCTTCCGGATATTTTAAGCTGGTGGGATATTTGAACTCCTACAATGAAGCATACGCTTTGATCGAGCAGGATAAGGCGGATGTGATTCTTGAAATACCCCCGCATTTTGAACGAAACCTGGTGCGCGAAAATCAACAGAAAGTATTTATTGCAGCAAATGCCATTAATGGTACCAAAGCACTGATGGGAAGTTCTTACCTGAATGGCATTATCGCCGGATTCAATAACGATGTGCGTGCCGAATGGCTCCTGCAGTCGCGCTACAATGCCGCGCCTTATATAGAAGTAGCCCCGTCTAACTGGTTCAATCCATTGATGAGCTATAAGGTGTTTATGGTGCCGGGTATTCTTGTTTTGCTCGTCACCATGGTCGGAAGCATGATGTGTGCGCTTAATATTGTGAAAGAAAAAGAGATTGGGACTATTGAACAGATCAATGTGACACCAATCCGTAAAGTGCATTTCATTTTGGGGAAGCTGATCCCCTTCTGGATCCTGGGTGTTATTGTTTTTACGCTTGGGATGGGTATCGCCTGGCTTGTATATGGCATTGTGCCGCAGGGAAGTATTTTTCTGCTCTACGGATTTCTGGCCTTGTATCTGCTGGCTGTGTTGGGACTCGGACTTCTTATTTCCACGTATTCTTCCACACAGCAGCAGGCCATGTCACTTTCTTTTTTCTTTATTATGATTTTTAACCTTATGAGCGGCCTCTTTACGCCCATCGAAAGTATGCCGGGCTGGGCACAGGTTATAGCAAGACTTAATCCGATCACCTATTTTATTGATGTGATGCGGCTTGTGGTGCTCAAGGGAAGCGGCCTTCATGATATCCGTTATCATATGCTGATCATCTTTGGCTTTGCCGTGTTGTTGAATACCTGGGCAGTTCTGAATTACCGCAAGACCAGCTAGCATTGGTTTTTGTAAGCCGGGATTATTTTATATTTTAGTATAGCGTTACTTCTGTCCCGTTAATATGTTCGTACTGCATTTACAGGCCCCCCTTATACAAAATTTAAAACTTCAGTGATGAGAATTCGTTTTGTCTTACATGTTTTGTTCATGTTTTTGACCGGCATAACGGCATTGGGTCAATGCCTCACCAATGCCAATTTCCAAAACCAGAAGAACCTGCCTGCCCCGGTATACACGGTTCAGCATGATATGACCGCCCGCCGCGATACAAGTCCATCCAAACCCTATTTATATATTGCCGGAAAGGAACGTGGCTTTGTGGTATATAATATCAGCAGCGTGACTTCACCAAGTCTTGTGGCCAGTATTCCTACCAGTTCACTGAGCGGGCTCGATGTAAACAGCATGACCCAGGCCGGAAACTACCTTTATCTGGCCCTGGGCGATAATTTTAACAAGAACTCACAAAACTCCGGGATGGCTATTCTCGATATTTCAAACCCTGCAGCGCCGCTTATTAAAAGTGTATACAGTTATTCGCTGACCAGTGGTTCCGGAGCGGTTTTTATTGATGGAAACACAGCTTACCTGGCAGCCATGCAAAACGGGATTCTTGTATTGGATGTGACCAATAAATCCAGTGTTCAGCTGATCTCGCAGTTTAAACCGGATATTAATTTTCCGGTAGCGAATCCGAATTCATCGCAGCAGGATAAGATCAATGCCCGGAGTATGGTGGTGAAAAATAATATTATGTATTTGTGTTATGATGCGGGTGGTGTGCGAATCCTGAATGTGAGCAATCCTGCCAGCCTGAAGGAAACCGGGCACTATTCGAACCCCCTGTTGATAAGCCGCGCCAGGGCATACAATAATCTGGTACTGAACGATACGCTGGTGTATGTGGCCGCTGATTATTGCGGCATGGAAGTGTTGAATGTGAAAGATACGGCGCATATTGCTATGACGGGTTGGTGGAACCCGTGGAAGTGCGAAACAACGGCTAATACCTGGTTAAATAGTCCTGGTCATGCCAATGAAATTGAATACGATCCGAACTGTAAAATGGTGTTTATGAGTGCCGGCCGCAGCGACCTGATGGCTGTGAGTGTGGCAAATCCAGCAATGCCGGACTCCTGCTCCCAGTTTGGTGTTAAAGCCGACAGCGCCTGCACCTGGGGCATAAGCCGTTATCAGAACCAGGTTTATCTGTCTTACATTTCCACCTGGCCTTTTTATGTGCCGTTTCATGCGGAGTGGGGGGGAACTAAAATAATAACCTATAGCAACTCCTGTAGTTTAACAGGTATTCAGTCGTTTAATGTTGCACGTACTTTCCGTATTTATCCGAACCCGGTTACTGAAACACTGAATCTCGTGAACCCGTTTATGGGAGCTTCTGCATGGCATGTTTATGATACGGATGGGCATACCATATACGAATTTGAACTGGGCTCTAACGAAAGCCAGGGGACAATACCTGTTAAAAACCTGCCTCCCGGAATATATATGCTTAAGGGGATTAGTGGATCACAATCGTTCACAAAACGATTTATGGTTATGGATTGAATCTGTGTTTTAGGCGTAGCTAACAGAGTACAACAACAGATCCGTTTAATCCCGGAGCTTTAGATATTGTGCAATGTAAAAAACGCCGCTATAGCATCTCCACCAGTTGTTGCGGGGATTGCAGCCTGATCAGGTTTTTATGAGAGACAATTTCGTCCATATTGAAGCTACTGCCACTTATCAGAACCCGGGCTTCGGGATTATCTTTCAGAAGTGTTTTCAGGAAACCGTTCATCTCCGCCGGTTCTTTTCGGGCCACAAAAAAAGTAAGGATATGTGTTGGGTGTAATTCCCGACTTATATGGATCACATTTTGGTAAGGCACATTCTGCCCCAGGTTTATGACCTGGATGCCTTCTTTCCGGATCAGGTATTCCGAAAAAAGTAAACCTATTTCATGCCATTCTTCAGGTGGAAGAAACAGGATAAAGCGTTTGTGCTTTTTGGTTGTCTGCGGTAAGCCATCAATAGCCGACATCAGTTTCCGGCGGATGATACCGGATGCAAAATGTTCCTGTATCGGAGCCACATCATTGGTTTGCCAGAGTATGCCCAGGCGCATCAGGAAAGGATAGATAACATCCAGCATGCCTTTGTATAAACCAAATCTGACAAGTAATGAGGCGAATGTTTTTTCGAACGCCACTTCATCCATCTTGAGCATAGCAGCAATGAGGTTATTGATAAATGTCTCGCAGATAGCATCGTTTGGGAGTCCGGCCATTGTATACCTCAGTAACTCTGCAATTTCGCTTTCGCTGAGCGTTGCGAGTTTGGAGATTTTATACCCGTGTTTGACCAATGTGGTGATATTAAGTAATCTGCGGGCTTCATCATTATCGTAGAAGCGGATATTTGTTGATGTACGTTTTGGCGTAATCAGTCCATAGCGTTTTTCCCAAATACGTATCGTGTGCGCCTTAATGCCGGTGAGTTGTTCCAGATCGGTAATTTGGTAGTATTCCATATGTCTAATGAAAAAATATAAATATTAAACAATAAAATTAGCTTTTTTAATGGTCGTTTAAAATATCCCAGGTGTGATCGCTTAATAAAACCGCACTGCATATATATTCCAGCCCGCGGCTGCCCGAAGGGCCCCATTCCTCAGGCTCTATCAGCAACAGTTTATATATATCACCGCTTTTGTACAGGTGATAAGTTTGCCCGATAAATGGTTCAAAGGACATATTCGCACTGTAGATCCGCTCACTGAGTTCTATCCGCTTCCGGATAGCCTTTGCCTGTTCCGCCAGCAACTCAGCCTGTTTCTGTATCTGAAGAAGCTGACGACCAGTTTGTTCGCGCATCGCCGATAAAGCCCGCGATTTCAGCTTGCCTTCATCTTCCGGGCGTATCACAACACTGCCTACATGATGCGGATAGCTGATGGTACCGGGTATATCCGTTGTTTTATCCTTATCGATAGGGTTATGCATCAGTAGTTTGTCTTAAGATCAATGTAACGCAGAAACTCCTGGCGGGTTCTTTCTTCCTGGAATTTTCCGCCGTAAAATGAACTGACGGTAGCAGAATTAATATCCTTTATACCCCGCGATGAAACGCAAAGATGCTTGGCATCAATGATCACAGCTACATCCTCTGTACCCAGAACAGTCTGCATTTCTCTTGCAATCTGCATGGTCAGGCGTTCCTGGACCTGCGGCCTCCGGGCATAATAATTTACGATACGGTTCAGTTTCGAAAGTCCTACAACCTGACCGGCCGAAATATAGGCAACGTGGGCTTTCCCGAAGATGGGTACAAAATGGTGCTCGCAATTGCTGTAAAATGTAATATCCTTTTCTACAAGCATCTGGTTGTATTGATACTTGTTTTCGAACATGGCGATCTTCGGTTTATTGGCCGGATTCAAGCCGCTGAAAATCTCCTGGACATACATTTTGGCTACCCGTTGAGGGGTACCCTTGAGGCTGTCATCGCTCAGGTCGAGACCCAGGGTTTCCATAATCTCCCGGAAATGGAATTCGATTCGCTTTATCTTTTCTTCGTCGCTTATATCAAAGGCATCCGCTTTCATAGGCGTATCAATACCAGTACTGATATGTTCGTCACCGATTTCATCGGCCGAAAGCTCACTCAGGTCAATTTTATTGCCATTTAGCAATGTATTCAGGGTAATTTCTTTTGGATTCATGATGGCAGTCTTTATAATGTTGTTTAAAGTTATTTTAGAAGTATTAAACAAAAGTAATTCTTTTTTGTTTAACTTGTGTTTAAATTTGTTAAACAAAATAATATGCCACTATACACAATCCGAAAGCAGCAGTTTCTTAAAGCCGATATGGGAAGGGTTTGGGATTTTATGAGCTCACCATTGAACCTGACTAAAATCACGCCGGCTAAACTCGGCTTTGAGATCATATCAGAACCGGTAGATATAGAAAGGATGCATGCCGGCCAGATTATAGAATACCGGATTTCTCCTTTATGGGATATAAAACTTCATTGGGTCACGGAAATCACGCATGTAGAGCCCATGCGGTTTTTTGTGGATGAACAGCGTTTCGGCCCGTATCGTTTCTGGCACCATCAGCATCATTTCCGGGAAGTGAACGGTGGTGTGGAGATGAACGACCTGGTGCATTATGATCTGCCATTCGGACCTCTGGGGGCTGTCGCCCATAAAATTCATGTCAGGAAAACGCTGGAGGAAATTTTCAATTACAGGTATCAGAAACTGGAACAACTATTCAATCACGCATCATTAAAACAATAAATCATGAAAACGTATATCCGATTCATTCTTTCATTGCTCCTTCCGCTTACCGTTGGAGCCGTTGCGGGCATTGCCACGGCTTCATCTGTTAATGGCTGGTATGCCACGCTTCACAAGCCCTCGTTCAATCCGCCCAATTTTATTTTCGGGCCTGTATGGACCACACTCTACATCCTGATGGGAATCTCCCTGTTTCTTGTTTCAGGGGATAAGGAGCATGCCGGGCGTCGCAGGGCTTTCCTGATTTTTGGTATTCAGCTTACCTTGAATTTCCTGTGGAGTTTTCTGTTCTTTACATTTCACAGCCCGGGGTTGGCCTTTGCGGAGATTGTACTGTTATGGGTCAGTATACTGGTTATGATTGTTGTGTTTTACAGAATCCGGCCACTGGCAGGCCTCTTGCAGATTCCTTACCTGCTGTGGGTTAGTTTCGCCAGTGTTTTAAATGCATCCGTTTTTTTTCTGAATTAATCGGCGCGTTTCTGCGATCGGGCCAGGCGGTATTGAGCAGGGGTAATGCCTTCTGACTTTTTGAAATAACGGATGAAATAGTTTACATCTGTAAAGCCCAGTTCATAACTGATGGATATGACTTTTTGATTGGTACTGAGCAGAAGGTGCTTGGCCCGGTTTATTTTTTCGCGGAGAATATAATCCAAGGGACTCATCCCGAACTCACGTTTGAAAATGCGGTAAAATGTGGCTTTGCTCATGCAGGCCTTATCGCTCAGTTCGGCAATCTGTATTTTCTGGTTGATATTTGAATTTATATACCCGATAATGTATGAGAGTGGATTGCTGTTGTTGAAACTCCCATGATCATTTGCATGGAGGTGTTGAGTCTGAATAACCCTTACTACCAGCTCTTTCAGGGCCAGATCGGCCAGTACATCCTTGTCGCGCATCTGCGAAGAGCATACATGTATAAGCTTATTGATGAGTTGGGCAATCTCCTCATTATTGTAAAAATGAAACTGATCGTAATTCAATTGCCAGCTCTGCCCCGAAAGCGATTTCGGATAACGCTCATTGAGATCGTGAAGCGTTTGCTGAATATGAAAGTTGTCGATGGCCAGGGCAATGCATTGCGTGGGATTATAGTGATTGGCTTCCGGGAAATCAATATTCATGGTCACTTTCGGCGGCACAATCACACTTTCACCGGGAAGGTAATCAAAACCGGAATGGTCGAAGAGGTGCATCACTTTTTTGCCACGCATCATGCTGGTCACTACCAGGTCATTGAATGTTAAGGGCACACGGAAAGAAGTGGTGTGTGTTTCAAAAACATTGAGTTCGCATTGCTCTAATGTATACGACGTCCGGTTTTCTACAAGGGTTTTGAGTTCCTTTTCAGTAGAGAGTTTAACCGGTTTTATTCTGTTGTTTGACGTCATACTGCGGATGAAGAAACCAAAAGATCGTTAGCGGGGAGTTCTTTCTATTAAAATTACAAAAAAAAAGCAAGCATCGGAAGGAGCGTCGGAAAGATGCTATATTTTGATACGATTGTGCTACTTTTTCCGGAAGGCTCTGTAAAGCCCGTCGTTGCTGGATGAGATGCGAATATGCTATGTTTTGTGAGCGGAATGTGCTATTTCATGAATGAAATGTCCTATCCGGTCGTATTCAGATCGTTCTAATTTCATTTTAATAAAAACTAAACATCATGGAAACATTAGCAAAAAGACCAGAATTCAAAGCCCGTTATGGACACTTCATCAATGGGAAATTTGTAGCCCCTGTATCAGGAGAATATTTCGATAACCTGTCGCCTGTCGACGGAAAAGTATTTACACAGGCCGCCCGTGGCAACAAAGCCGATATTGACCTCGCTATTGAAGCTGCGCACCAGGCTTTTACAACCTGGAGTAAAACATCCGTTACATACAGAAGTAATCTCTTGCTGAAAATTGCCGATATCATGGAAGAAAACCTGGAATACCTGGCCACGGTAGAAACCATCGACAATGGGAAAGCCATCCGAGAAACACGGGCAGCGGATCTGCCTTTGTGTATCGATCACTTCCGTTATTTCGCAGGCGTACTGAGGGCTGAAGAAGGAACCATTTCCGAGCACGATGAACATACCGTAAGTATTAACCTGCATGAACCGTTAGGCGTTGTAGGACAAATCATTCCCTGGAACTTTCCTTTGCTGATGGCCTGCTGGAAAATAGCACCGGCCTTGGCGGCAGGATGTTGCACGGTGGTTAAACCGGCCGAACAGACGCCCACATCCATTATGTGTCTGATGGAGCTTATCGCCGATGTATTGCCTCCGGGCGTGCTCAACGTGGTTACAGGTTTTGGACCGGAAGCCGGCAAACCGCTGGCAACATCCACCCGCATTCAGAAAGTGGCTTTCACCGGAGAAACAACCACAGGACGCCTGATTATGCAGTATGCTTCGGAAAATCTTATTCCGGTGACCATGGAACTGGGTGGGAAATCACCCAATATTTTCTTCCCCTCGGTGGCTGATGCTGACGATGAATTTTTTGATAAGGCAGTAGAAGGCGCTGTTTTGTTTGCCCTGAACCAGGGAGAAGTATGTACCTGCCCGTCGCGGATCCTGGTGCACGAAAGTATTTATGATAAGTTCATGAAACGTGTGGTTGAACGTACAAAGGCCATCAAACTGGGCAATCCGCTGGATGGCTCTGTAATGATGGGGGCACAGGCTTCCAATGATCAGTACGAGAAAATTGTGTCTTATATCAATATTGGTCGCGAAGAAGGTGCGGAAGTACTTTGTGGTGGCGGTGCCAATAAATTAAGCGGCGATATTTCAGGAGGCTATTACATCCAGCCAACCATTCTGAAAGGGCATAATAAAATGCGTGTATTCCAGGAAGAGATTTTCGGTCCTGTTGTATGCGTCACTACATTTAAAACAACCGAAGAGGCTATTGCCATTGCCAATGATACCATGTATGGTTTAGGTGCAGGTGTGTGGACACGGGATGCGCATGAGCTATACACAGTTCCGCGTGCTATCCAGGCGGGCAGGGTATGGGTCAACTGTTATCATGCATATCCGGCGCATGCACCATTCGGTGGTTACAAAAAATCAGGATTTGGTCGTGAAACACACAAGATGATGTTGGGGCATTATCGCCAGACCAAGAATATGCTGATTTCGTACAATAAAAATAAACTTGGATTTTTTTAACAGGTAGAACGGAGAAGCTGTTGCGGCTGTACCATGGATTTTCTGAAAAGGTTTCAGAAATTGGGGATTTGTGGCCACAGGCGCACAGCTTCTTTTTAAAAAAACAGATCATGATGAAACGTATAGATGCAAGCCGGGAAGCACTGGATCTGATCAGGATGCTGAAGGTCGCTTTCGGACCTTTGGTATTTCATCAGAGCGGCGGTTGTTGCGATGGTTCATCGCCCATGTGTTTTAAGGCCGATGAGTTTATCATTGGCTATAGTGATGTATGCCTTGGTAAAATAGAAGATGCGGAGTTCTGGATGAGCCGCGACCAGTTTGAATACTGGCAACATACACATCTTACACTGGATGTGGTAAAAGGCCGTGGCTCCAGTTTCTCACTGGAGATTCCAACCGGTAAACGCTTTATGATCCGCTCCCGGATGTTTTCCGAAACAGAGCTTAAAAGCCTGGAACCCTTGGTATATAAAGATGATATCGGCTGACTGATGGCTGAAAACGATATTCCCGGAGTTCTTTACGGACTGAAAAAATGGCATCAGATTTTTCAAAAAACTGAAATTTTTTCCGGCTCTGTGTCAAATATGAAGTCAGAATAGCATTGGCAAACAGTTTGAAAGCCCAGGTGTATTATCGCGATAATACAATTTCAAAAACAATGTTTAACCAATGCCTTTTCACTGCAAACGCAGACAGGCGTTTAAAATACAAGGAGAACAAAACAATGGGATCATTAATTAAAAGCAACGGCCACGGAAGAGGATTGATATTTTCAGAATTTCCATCACTCTTCGACGATTTTTTGACAAGAGATATTTTTCACAGCATGCCAGCCAGGTTTCAGCATGCAGCCACTGTTCCGGCAGTGAATGTAAAAGAAACAGAAAATGCCTATGGCTTTGAAATGGCTGTACCGGGCATGGATAAGAAAGACTTTAAGATTGAACTGAATCAGGATACCCTGGTTATTTCATCGAAGCAGGAGCAGCAACACGAAGAAAAAAATGAAGATGGTAAGATTATCCGTAAAGAATTCAGTTACCAGTCATTTTCACGCTCTTTCCGACTGCCTGAAGACCTTATCGATACATCGAAAATAGAAGCTTCTTACAAAGACGGAATCCTTCATGTATCTGTACCGAAAAAAGAAAAAAATCAGGGAGAATCCGTACGTGAGATCCAGGTAAACTAAAATGGTTTTATGGTTTAGGTTTTAAAAGGGCTGGAAGATATTCCGGCCTTTTTATGTTTACGAATGGATCGTTTCCCGCTCCGGAAGAAAAGAATAAAGTCATGTTTTGCTCCTACAGAGCAATTACTAAACCGGAATTTTGATGGTTAATCATGTCTGGCCTCTATGTGGCCGTGGGTGGGGAATACTATCCTCTTCCGGGGTTTGTATATTTGTTCTGCTGGGAAAAACCCGGCCCCGGAGGGGGCCTGACATTATTATTAATACAGGCATACAAGGTCATACCGACGGCTCCGGAGGAGTCGAACATATCCCGGATTAGTTTTTTTTCTTTGCTGTAAATCCGGTGTATTCATGTTTTGCTCCTACGGAGCAATGAGAGAGACATGACTGATGACTATTAATAATATTTGGCCCCGCCGGGGCCATGTATCCTGCATCCGGCATAAGCTTTCTACTCGAAAATTCATACAATAGTTTAATCCGAACACAGCAGCCCCGGAGGGGCTCAACATTATTAACAACAGGTACAATGGCATAGATGGCTCCGGAGGAGCCGAACATATATTCGCAAGTTCACAAAGGCCCTTCGTTCTGTGTTGATAGAGAGCGGAACATGGAGATCAGGGCTGGATACATGTTTTACTTGTTGGTGATAACACCAACAAGGGCATAACACTTATGTTTACCCCTTCTTTCTGTCTTGATACAGAAAGAAGCAAAGAGATCAAGGCTGTATACATTTTTTCTAAAATCCGGCGGCTATCAAGCTGATGATTTTAAGCGCTTCGCGAGCAGCCAAAATCATCTCCTCACAGGTCCACCGCTTTTGATAGCCTGGGATTTTTTGACGAAAAAATGTATAAGGCCGGGGGGGAAATATAAAGAGTGATTTGTTTACGTGTGGGTGATAGTACTAACTGTGGCATAAGTATACATTTATGTTTTGCTCCTACAGAGCAATTACTAAACCGGAATTTTGATGGTTAATCATGTCTGGCTTCTATGAGGCCGTTGGTGGGGAATACTATCCTCTTCCGGGGTTTGTATATTTGTTCTGGAGAGAATAACCCCGGCCCCGCCGGGGCCGGAGATCATATACATATCACATGAATTTTCGTGTTCAAAAATGGAATAGCCGTTCTAACCCTACACACAGCAGCCCCGGAGGGGCCTCACATTATTAATACAGGCATACAAGGTCATACCGACGGCTCCGGAGGAGTCGAACATATCCCGGATGAGTTTTTTTCTTTGCTGTAAATCCGGTGTATTCATGTTTTGCTCCTACGGAGCAATGAGAGAAACATGGCAGATGGTAGTTAATAATATTTGGCCCGGCCGGGGCCGGAGATCATATACATATCACATGAATTTTCATGCTCAAAAATGGAATAGCCGTTCTAACCCTGCACATAGCAGCCCCGGAGGGGCCTCACATAATTAAGAAAGGTATGTATGTTTATATAAACGGCTCCGTAGGAGTCGAACATATTATCTCATATTCCAGGTCGCTCCAAACAGGGTTAGGTTTTAATTAATATATATTTTCCATCCACAGCAGGACAACAGTTTTTTTAGTTTATAAAACCCTGGTATGAGCGAGACGCGGGGCATTATCCGGGACCTGTATACAGGCACCTGGTATGACTTGCCTCTTATTCAAAAATGATTAGATTTGTTCTGCTATTTTAACCTACTAAAAATCAAATTAATATGATCAAATTAAAACATGCTCCTGTGTATCTGTCACTGGGCTTACTGGCCGCATGTGGTGGTGGAGCTGAACACACGGCTGAAACAAGCCAGGAAACAGCAGAAGTAAAACCGGCAGCCGATTCAACGGCAGATGTTGTTGTTTACAATATCCCGTCGCCCGCTGAAACTTTTGCATTGCTGAAACTGACCAATGCGGGCTTTGATAAGGCCCTGATGAATCCTGCAGAAAAAGCGGCCAAATACAGCTCCAGTTTTTCAAAAGCCGTTAACCTGGGAGTATATTCGGCCGATATGTCGTATTGTTTCATGCATAAACAAAACCAGGATTTTAATAATTACCTCAAAGAAATTAAAACACTGAATACGGCCCTTGGCATCGATGGCAGCTATGGTGAATCTGTAGCCAAACGCATGCAGGACAATGCCAGTAATATGGATTCTCTGATGCAGATTGCCAGCGAAGCCGGACTTTATGCTGATTCATATTTAAAAGAAAATAAACGTGTAAGTACCACAGCTGTTATTGCTTTCGGTGCCTGGATCGAAGGGATGCACCTCATGGTAAACACTGCTTCTAAAAAACCCGGTGACCTGATCCATGGACTGATTGCCGATCAGAAAGCGTCTGTGAAAAACCTCGGAAAAATGCTGGAGCAGTTTCCTGAAGATGCCGATATAAAAACACTATCCGGCGACCTGAAAGAGATCAGTGCGATGTATGAAGCATTGAAACCGGTTGAGGCTAAGGGAAAAGAAGCGAACGATAAACAATTGACCAGTGTGGGTGCTCATGTCACATACAGCTTTACCAGGGAAGAACTCAAAACCCTTACCGAAAAAGTAGAGGCACTGCGTAATAAATTAACCAATTAACGAATTCATCACCAGAAAAAGATACGATTATGAAACAAATCATGAAACATACCGTTGCCGCATTCCTTTTCATCAACCTGATGATTCTCGGAACAAACACAGCCAACGCACAATGCAGTGGTATTGTGAAACAGGGTATTAAAAAGGTAGCGCCCTTTGCATACAATAACCAGGTGAATAACGCAAAAATACAGGCCGGTAAAACGGCTACATTCCACCTGTCTTTTTTCCGGGGTGTGAGTTATAAACTGAACATCTGCTCCGATGAGTCTGTTGGAAAGCTCAGCTACCGCATCCTCGATGAAAATGGTGCTGAAGTATATAACAGTGCTAAAGACAACAACGCCGATATTTATTCATTTTATTCAAACTCTTCCCAGGAACTGGTAGTGGAGATCAAAGCCCTCGATCAGACCAAAAGTGGTTGTGTAGCCGTTGTCACCGGTATGCAGGTGCCAGGTACAGCAAACCCGGGACGCGATCTTTAATCGCATCTTAACCCCATTGGAAAGCCTCCGTAAGCGGAGGCTTTTTTTATATACGCCATTGTGTAACTGAATGGTTTCGGATATATTTGTAACCTCACTGTTACATATATGAATACACGCAGAGATGTTTTTCAGGCCATCGCAGATCCTACACGCCGCGAGATTATTTCCCTTCTGGCATCAAAACCGCTGAACCTGAATACGGTCGCCGGAAATTTTGACATCAGCCGCCCGGCTATTTCGCGACATATCAAAATACTTACAGAGTGCGGACTCATCTCAATTCGCCAGCATGGCCGCGAGCGCTATTGTGAAGCCCGTTTGCAGAAATTGCACGAAGTGTACGACTGGGTCGGGCATTACCATGCTTTCTGGACGCATAAACTGGATGCATTGGGGGAGATGCTGGCTTCGGAACAAAAAACAGGAGCGCACAAGAAACATGTAAAAAGAAAAAAATAACCCCTGATTTAGATTCTTTCACCGTACTATTTTGATAACCCGAAATCTCAAAATGAGATGATTTATTCCCATCTGTGGACAAAATGATATTTTCTGATTTGTGCAAACCCTTGACTAACAAAGGTTTTGGAGTGAAGTGAAGTTTGGTATACCATTGGTTACAAGCCTCGCGGAGGAAATGCTATGCAAAATATACCTTGGTTGGTTTTTACATAGCATGTAATAGTGTCGTTTATGCAGGTTACAGGACAGGGTTATTTCTTTGTAAACCTATTTAATACCGGTCATGGGGAGTCTGGGTATGAATGGGTTAGGCATTCGTAATTTTTCTGTCCGGTACCTGCATAGTGACATTTTGCAACATTTTCTCAGGTTAAGCGTTTAAGTATGCTACATAAGCCGCCGCTGAATTACACATGTAATATTAAGTGCAAAATTGTATAATCAGTGGCTCTTATTCTTTCTAATTTGGTATTAAAATCTCCCCTTATATGCCACAATCTAAACCAAAAAATGAGCTGCGGATTCATCTTGTAGAAGATGATAAATGGTATAATGGCTTTTTAACCCATCATTTGTCATTAAATCCGGATAATATCCTTGAGAGTTTTTCAACAGGAAAAGAGTTGCTGAAGAACCTCTATAAATCTCCTGCTGTTGTCATTGTCGATTATTCGCTTCCTGATATGAATGGGGCGGATTTGATGCTGAAGATCCGGGAATATAATCCGGATATAGCCATCATTGTGGTTTCTGGTCAGGAAGATATTTCTACGGCGGTGAATTTACTGAAAGAAGGAGCTTCCGATTATATTGTGAAAAACGATGAAACAAAAGAACGGCTCTGGGCGGCGGTAAATAACATCCGGGACAAAATGGGACTTCGTGAAGAGATTCGGGAATTGAGGAGTGAATTGAAAGTGAAGTATGATTTTTCCGATTCTGTGATCGGCTCCAGTCCTGTTATGAAACAGGTAAACGAAATGATCGAAAGGGCCTGTAACTCAAATATAACGGTATCTATATACGGTGAAACCGGAACAGGTAAGGAAGTTATAGCCAAAACAATTCACTACAATTCTTCCCGTCAGAAAGGCAAATTTGTTGCAGTGAATGTCGCATCTATTCCCGGTGAACTTATCGAGAGCGAATTATTTGGTCATGAGAAAGGTGCTTTTACCGGTGCTCATGCCCGTCGTATCGGCCGTTTTGAGGAAGCGGATAAAGGAACACTTTTTCTGGATGAGATAGCCGAAATGGAGTTGCCCATGCAGGCTAAATTATTGAGGGTTTTGCAGGAACGTGAACTCAGCAGGGTAGGAGGCAATGATCTTATAAAATTTGATGTGCGCATTATTGTAGCCACGCATAAAGATCTGGCCGAAGAAGTGAAAGCCGGACGATTCAGGGAAGATTTATATTACAGGCTGCTTGGTCTCTCCATTCAGTTACCACCTCTTCGCGAGAGAAGCTCAGATATTATACAACTTACCAGGCATTTTATTAAGCAATATTGCCATGAAAATAAATGCATGGAAATCAAAATATCGCCGGAAGCCCAGGACAAATTACTGGCATATCAATTCCCTGGTAATATCAGGGAGCTGAAGTCTGTGATAGAACTGGCCTGTGTTATGTGCGACGATGGTATCATAGGCCCGGATCAGATTAAGTTTAGCAGAAGCGGACGGAAACCCGATGAAATGGCGCAGGAGATGACGCTTGACGAATATAACAACCAGATCATTCTCAACTTTCTGAGGAAATACAATAACAATGTGCTGCTGGTTGCCAAAAAACTCAATATAGGGAAATCAACTATTTACCGTATGCTTAAGAGCCAGGCAGTTGCTTTGTAACGGGAGCTCTTTATATAATTATATTTCCACCCGCTTCTACTTATGGACAACCTTGAAAATCTCAGAAAACAACTGGAACAGGAAAAGCAACTGCGTGTTACACTGGAACAGGAACTGGCTTTGAAAAAAGAACAGCTGGAAAGGTATGTTCAGAAAGAAAACGAAGAGAAATACAGAACTGTCATCGAAACGGCTACCGATATTGTTTATAAAACAGATGCCAAAGGCTATTTCACCTACGTAAATCCTGCCGCCGAAAGGATTGTCGGATTTGCCCAGCATGAATTACTGGGTATGCATTTTTCGAGCCTGATTGATCCTGAATACCGGGAACGTGTTATGGAATTTTACCATGAGCAATTCAAATCCAGGACACCCTCTACCTATTTAGAATATCCGATCATTACCCGGAAAGGTGAGCGCTTGTGGTTGGGACAGAATGTGCAGCTGGAACTTACAGGTACAGGGTGGGTAAACGGCGTCTCCTCATTCGCCAGGGATATATCAGACCGCATGAAGGCAGACGAACAGTTGAAGCTGCTCAACCTGCGTTTTTCTTCAATTATCAATAATATACATTCAGGCATTCTGCTTGAGAGCAGCGAAAGACGGGTTGTTATTGCTAATGATACGCTCTGCAGAATGTTTAACTCTTCGGCAAAACCCGAACATGTTGTGGATGCCAGTTGCCTGGATATTTTCAAAAGCATGAAATATATTTTCAAAGACGGGGATGCTGTCATAGAGAATATGGAAGCATGCGTTCAGAAAAGAGAAAAGCAACTGAATGTTGAGATTGCATTGGCAGATGGCCGCATCTTTGAGCGGGATTACATACCTATTTTTCTGAATGGTATATATACCGGGCATCTCTGGAAATACAGGGACATTACAGAGCAGAAGAAAATTCAACAGACGCTCCTGGAAAGCGAAGAGAAATACAGACGGATCATTCAGAATATGAAACTGGGTTTGCTTGTTGTTGATAATAATGACAGGATCGTGGATGCCAATCCGAATTTTTGTGAAATGACAGGATACAAACAGGAGGAAATCATGGGTTGGCCCGCCGGCGAAATACTATTGGTTTCGGAAGAAAGTAAATCGGAAATCCGGAAAGCCCAGGGGCTGCGTAAGGATGGTGTGTCAAATGCTTATGAGATACAGGTGTCCAGCAAAACCGGTAAGCCGGTTTGGATGATGATCAGCGGGTCTCCGATTTATGATTCGAACCATAAACTTATCGGATCTATTGGAATACACCTCGATATTACGGAACGCAAGCTGCAGGAAGTGGCATTGAGAGAAGCCCATTTGAAGGCAGAACAGTCGGCGCATTCCAAAGAGGTATTTCTGGCAAATATGAGCCATGAAGTTCGAACCCCCATGAATGCAGTACTGGGCATGGCCCGCCTGCTCGAGCATGCTAACCTGACAACGAAAGAACGTGGATACCTGGATGCTATCAAGGTCTCGTCTGAAAATCTGTTGGTGATCATCAATGATATACTTGACTTTTCAAAAATTGATCAGGGCAAAATGCAGCTCGAGGAAACCACGTTTTCGTTTTCCGAAATGATCAAAGCAGCCATGGTTCAGTTCGAATTTAAGTTCATGGAAAAGAACCTGTCCTTTTTCAGGAAAATAGACCCTGCTATGGGAGATATTTTCCGGGGAGATCCCACACGATTATCGCAGGTACTTACCAACCTGATCAGTAATTCAGTTAAGTTTACAGAAGAAGGGCATGTTTCCTTATCCTGTTACCTTGTGGCTGATGAACCTTCCAGTCAACGGATTCGCTTTACAGTATCCGATACAGGTGTTGGTATCGAAAAAGATAAGCTTGTCGATATTTTTGAAAGTTTTATGCAGGAGGATTCAACAATCAGCAGGAAGTATGGTGGGACCGGGCTTGGACTTACCATTTCCAAACAACTCGTAAAACTCTTTGGTGGCGAGCTTTTGGTTGAATCCGAAAAAGGAAAAGGTAGCTCATTCTCTTTTGAAATTGATTTGAAAAAAGGACATATGGCAGATATCAATAAAGCAGCCGAAGTTGTTTTGGATTACGACAGACTCAGAGATTTGAAAGTACTTCTTGTAGAAGATAATAAGCTGAACCAGTTTGTTGCAACCGCTATCCTGGATCAGTTTGGTGCAAAAACAGTATTGGCAGCCAATGGCAAAGAAGCTTTGGAAAAACTGGGTAAAGAAAGGTTTGATATTGTATTAATGGATTTACAGATGCCGGTGATGGGAGGGCTTGAAGCTACACGCCTGATTCGTGAGCAACTGAAAAGTGATGTGCCGGTGATCGCCCTTACCGCTAATGCCATTAAGGGAGATAGTGATAAATGCCTGGCTGCCGGTATGAATGATTACATTTCCAAACCTTTTACAAATATTGGCCTGGCTTCAAAGATGCTGAAATATGCGCCTTTGAAACGTTATGAGAAATTGGAGCAGGCGTCGGAGGTAAATACCGATAAAGAAGAAACAAAGACAGATGATATAACAGTGAGTTATGATTTGCAAAAACTCCTGGACGGATTTGAAGGAAATGATGAGTTTGCAAGGAATATGGTTGACCTGTTTATAGAAACCGCTGAGGAAACAATGCATGACATGGAACATGCAATGGCGGATAATAATCCGGAGCTTGTTAAATCACTCGCTCACAAAATAAAGCCTTCCATCGATATTTTTAATATCCGGGCATTAACAGGTCTTGTAAGGAGTATAGAACGCCCCGAGGATCGGATAAACCCCAGTGCAGCACAGGTCAATGAATTTGTAGGGATATTGGCAGAAGTGGTGAGGCAAATGGAGAACGATAAAAAATAGCTTAATGGTCCCGGAATTTTTTACCATCTCTCAGGCTGTTTAATGTTTGCGAGAGACGGTCGATACGCGTTTCTTCTTTTTTTGCACTATTTATCCAGTCGGCATAAAGTTTTTTTTCGCCATCGACGAGGCTGTTATAGAAATGTAGTGCCCCGGGTTCTTCATCCAGGCATAGCTTCAGGTCTTCAGGTGTTTCAAAAGGAGCATTATCTGCATACAGTACAACATGCACAAAGTCACCGGCCTGTTTTTTTATTTTTTTGCGAATCTCGGCTTTTACTGGCAGAAATAAACTTCCATTACCCATAGGCATCAGGTGATAGTGATTTATTTCTACGCCGTCAATATGACCGCGAACCCTGACCCAGCCAAAATGAGCGTGTTTATCATGCAATACCTCCGGAACCCGCGCAAATGTCCATCCCCCTTTCCCCGGAAATTTTTCGAGCAGGTAGTTTTTGTCTACCAATGGTTTGGTTTCACTTTTCTTCATGCCACGCTTTCTTCATAAAATCAATAACCTCTGCGGTGATATCCTCTTTATAAAGCATCCTGAAATGATGATTGAACTGCTTACTGTCCCCCGGAACCTGTGCAACCTTCTGAAAACACAGGTTGTCGTTATAGGCCTGTTTAAACGGAAACACCACATGAATGAAATTCTTTCCCAATTGCGTGACCCAGGCTATACGCTTGTGATCATTGGATATTCCAATCATGGTTTTGGTTGGCTCCATGCGTATATCGCCGACCTTCTGAAATTGCTTAATGAAATGATCAAATAATAAAAGCGTATGCTCCTGTTTTCCATTCAGAAAGGCAGACAGCGCTTTGTATTCGGGGTTTGAAGAAATACTGTTCATGCTTTACAGATACCGAATATAGAAAAATAACAGCCATGAAACAATGATCGTAATAGCCATTAATTGCCACCCCCGGGAGGGTTTGTGAGGTTCACATCCTCGGCCTCTCTCTGTTTTTTGAATTCAAGTTTACCGAATTTCCAGGTAAAGTTTAAACCGAAAGATCTGTATGGCATCTGCCGTAAACTGGTTAAGGTGAAATTAGTACCGGTCGTTTCTGTTTTCTGCTTTACATACTTATTGAATGGATTGGCTGTTGTGAAGGCCAGGCTCATTTTTTTATGGTAGAACTGCTTGCGCAATGCAAAGTTATAAGTTGTAAATGCCGGCATTTTTCCCTGGACATTGATCCGTGGCGAGTTGAAATTGCCGAATACCTCTGCAATAAAGGTTTCTGTAATCTGGTAAGTTGCATTGAGGTTAATGCGGTAATTGAAACCACTGATATTGGCACCCGGCACAATGCTGTTATATATATAACGTTGGAAAAAGGAAAGGTTTGTACGGAGGCTGAATTTCTTTTTGATATTGGCTGAGGCAAAAATATTCAAACCGAAGTTGTCCTCGCGGCCAATGTTTTCGCGTGTACTCAGGGCCACATTTGTATAGGTGGAGTCACCGATCAGGTAAGTCGGGTAGTAGCGCGTGTAGCTTTGAATATCGGCTCTGTTGCCGCGGTAAAAAGCATTTACATTCAGGTTGATGCCCTTGTCAAAAAACTTACTGTAGCCCAATTCAATGTTGTGTGTGGTTTCCGGTTTCAGTGCCGGGTTACCGGTGCTGATATTTTTTGGATCGGAGGCATTCAGAAACGGATTCAGGTCGCGGTAATCGGGGCGTTGTATCCTGTAAGAGTAGCTTAACTTCAGGGTGTGGTTGTGTTTGAATGTGTGCGACATAATACCCGATGGCACTATGGTGTTATACGGATTGATATTGACCTTACCGGTATTCGAAAAATTAGCCATGCTCTCTGTGTATTCATCACGGATTCCGGCTTTTACATCCAGTACTTTCAGTTTAAAAGTTCCGGAAAGGTAGGCTGCATAAATATTCCGGCCGTACGATACACGGTTCGATTGCGCTGTGTTGTAGTCATAATCGCCGGTACCGCTATTCAGAAGGTATACATCCGAGTGGCTGCTGATCTGGTAGAGTGTTGTTTTGGCGCCGGTTTCAATCAGCACTTTTTCATTCAGGGGATGCGTATAATTCAAAGAGAAATTATGCTGCTGATCTGTACCCGGGTTTTTACCGTATGAGCCGCTGAAAATATAATCGGAGTTGCCGCTGCTCTGGGTTTGCTTATAGTATGAGTAATTGTCGGATGCAGAGGCTGTATACATCAGATCCAATTCCTGTTCTTCTTTTTTGAACTTGTGCTTATAATTCAGGTTCCAGTCGTAAGCCTGTGTATTGAAATTGTTATTTGCATTTACACGGTTCACAATATCGGATAATACATTGCCGCTTTCGTCTTTCAGAAGCGATTGGCGATCTGTAATGCCTGTACTTTTGTTCCCGAAATTGTTGTAGCTGAAGCCACCATTGAGATTATCTTTTTCAGTCATGGAGTAATCGAAGCTTAAGCCGGCCTGGTAGCCCATCCGGATAAAGTCGCTGCTTCCGTCCTGGATCAGTGAGCTTTTTGTATTGCTGCCGGAGTCGTAAGATTCGCGATCCATGGTGCTCAATGTTTTTGAGGAGATCTGCGCATTTCCGCTCAGATAGGCATTAGCACCAAATTTGCCTTTCCTGGCCCCCAGGTTTACAGATCCATTCTGCAAACGTGATCCGCCTGTTAAGGAGATGTTCCCGTTCATGCCCTGAACCGTACTTTTCCGAAGAATGATATTGATAATACCACCCGTTCCTTCAGCATCGTATTTGGCACCTGGGCTTGTAATCACCTCAATGCTCTGGATCTGGCTCGATGGAATGGTTTGTAAAACATCAGCAATATTATTTCCGAATACACTGGATGGTTTACCATTAATCAGGAAGCGGATGTTGGAATTGCCCTGTAACTCAATACTTCCATCGGCATTGACCGCCACCATCGGAATTTTTTTGAGCAGATCGGTAGCAACGCCCCCCTGCGATGTGACGTCCTTGTCGGCATTATACACAATCTTGTCAATTTTATTCTCAATGCTGCTGCGCTCTGTGCTTACAGTTACTTCTTTCATCAGAATTTGCCGGTTGGCCAGCTGAACAGCCCCGAGGTTTATTTCCGGTTTGGAAGCACTGATCACAATTCCCGTTTTGGTACTTGTTTGGTATCCTATAAAATAAAACAGCACTTTGTAAGTACCCTCCGGGATGTTTGAAATTCTGAAGGTTCCGCTATTGTCGGTTGTTGCCCCATCTATCACTTTATTGTCGTCCTGTCTGATAATGCTGATGGTGGCGTATTCCAGCGCCTGCCCCGATAATGAATCAACAACACGGCCGCTCAGTTTACCGATGCCCTTGTTTTCCTTGGGTTGCGAAAATACAGGCGCGAACACCATGGAGAGAAGAAAAGCGAAAAATAGTTTCTTGATCATGATCTGTTCTTATAGCCGCAGCCATTGGGGCATGGGTATTAAAAAATGCGACTGTAATAATACTATTTATTTGGTTAAGCCAGTTGTTTTTTACGATTCCTGTTATTTTCAATCACAATGAACACAATGAGGGTAATGGCCAGTACGGCTGAGGAGCCTATGGTGCCGAGATTCATGCCTCCTTTTTCGAATGGCTTGGTAAGAAAATCGCCCATGGTGGCACCAAATGGACGCGTGAGCACAAAGGCCAGCCAGAAAAGAACAATACGAGGTATTCTGGTGAAAAAGTAACACAGGGCGATAAGGGCCAGGATACTTCCGATGAGAATAGCTCCACCCGCAAACCCAAGTCCCGAATCATCGGCCAGGTAATCGCCCAGGGCTGTTCCGAGTGTATTCGAAAACAGAATGGAGATCCAGTAGAAAAGCTCCGCCCGGCGCGAATGAATAGAGGTTACAGACAGGGAACGTTCGCTGATATACCAGATAATAAACGTAAGCAGTAGGATGGAAACAAGGATAAGGGAACCTGTGGCATACCCCAGGCCAAGTGTACGATCCATAAAATCCGACATGGTGGTACCGGCAGTACTGGTGGTCAGGATCACGGTCCAGTAAAGCCAGGGTTTATACGCGGAAACCAGCATCTGGCTTACAAGACTCACCAGGAAAAAACTGAGAAGAATAATTGAACTCAGGGCATACCCGACATGCATGGTCATGGACACCAAATCACCACCGGTTTCGCCAAGTGTGGTGGCACATATTTTCATAACCCAGAAGTAAAATGTGATCTGGGGGAGTTTACTGGTAGTCTGCATAAAATAACCGTTTAATTAACAGTTGAAGTTACCGGAACATTCTATGCGAAATTTGAAGTTTTGGGAGAATTTACATGGATTATCCTTTTATCCGATGCATCCGCATGCTCTTCTTACAATAACGTATGCATTCTGAAAAAGAATTCCGGGATCAGTTCGCGGCAACAGGAAATACTGCGCCAGACGGGGCACTAACGAAAAGAAAATAATGGGGGCAATAACTCTAGAACAATTTTACCGAGCTGTCTTTTAAAAAGTGAAAAGCCATCAGTGGAATCCTGCTGTGATAAGACATCTGGCGGGTAACACTGTTGCCGAATACCCGGCCGAAGAAGCCGCGTTGATGTGTCGATAAAATAAGTATATCTGCTGCATCCTGGTTCACATAATCTTCCAATACATTCTCCATAGTGATACCATTCATCACCTGAAAAGAAATATTGTTGCAGTCAATTTTTTCGGTAACCAGGTCCATGAATTTTTTCATGTCAGCTTTGTCCTTTGCAGGATCATCCGAGTTTTCCGTAATATGAAGCACATTCAGTTGAGCATGGAATGGTTTGGCCATATCGGCCAGTTTTTTAATGATATCGATATCGCCGGTTTCGTATGCCGCTGCATAAGTAAGGGTCTTTGGTTTTTTGTATGTTGTTCCTTCGGGAATGGCAAGTACAGGGCATGTGGCTCTTTGAATAACGTGGCTGGTGTTGCTTCCGAAAATAACATTAGCCATACTACTGGCACCCTTTGTACCCATAACTACCAATTCGATATGGTGTTCCCGGATGGCATTCAGAATGGCTTCTACGGCAATATCGTCGACACAAAGCACCTGGTGGGCAACATGCGCTTTTGTAAGTGCATGCGCCATTGTCTTTAATTTTTCTTCGCTTTCTTTTTGAATGAGTTTCTTTTCGGCAGCAATTTCTTCATAAGGAACGTAGCCTGAGGCATAAGTTACCTGAAATGCATGCATCAGAATGACTTTTGCCTGCCATGCAGCAGCCAGTTCCGTGGCATATCTCACAGCATATTCTGCATTTTCAGAAAAATCGGTGGGCACAAGGATATTTTTCATGGGTATAGTGGTTATTGGTTATACGTTGATTTTTCAAAGTTAGTTTGCTTTATCGGGTTGTTTCCTGAATATCCTCACGAGTATTCCTGATTTTTATCAGTTGCCTGTAAACCGGAATCCCGTTCATTTGTTTATGTAGATACTTCGTTTCACCTAGAACCATGAGCCATTCCGGGAATAAACAACTGAGCCGATACCTGTCTGATTTGTCAGCGGTTTATACGTATTTAGGCGGTACGGAACGGTTCCGGGCGGCCGCCTACCGGAAAGCTGCAAAAGTGGTGGAAGCTCTTCCGGACGATATCGCTATATATTGTAAAAAAGGAACGCTTCGCCGGTTGCCGGGCATTGGCGAAAGCATCGCTCAGAAAATAGAAGAATTCAATAAGTCGGGGAAGATCGGTAAACTGGAGGCACTGAAGAAACAGGTGCCCTATGAACTCCTGGATTTACTGTCTGTTTCCGGCTTCGGGCCGGAATCGTTGCGGCGACTGCACGAAGAGTTAGGTATTTCCACGCATGTTCATCTGGAACAAGCCATAAAACAGGGGAAAATTTCACAGCTGCCAGGTTTCGGAAAACAAAAGATCGAAAATATGCTGCGTGGGTTGAAACTGTTCAAGGATACCGCAAACCGAATGCTTTTACCGGATGCCATGGCCCTGGCAGATCAGGTAATCGCAAGCTTAACGAAAATACCAGGCGTACTGCAGGCTGCTGTAGCCGGTAGCATCAGACGCCGCAAGGAAACAATCGGGGATATTGATGTGATCGTTTCCTGCCATTCAAAAGACCGTGCGAAAATTGCAGCACAATTTGTAAAAGAACCTTTTGTGGAGCGGGTTATCGTAAAAGGAATAACCAAAGTCAGTGTCATTCACCGGCCGAGCAATCGACAGATCGATCTGAGGATCATGCGGGAAAATGAATGGGGCTCCGGTCTGCATTATTTTACAGGGTCCAGGGAGCATAATATACACCTGAGAAGCCTCGCTTCAAGCCGTGGTTACAGGATTTCAGAATACGGGATATTTAACCGTCGCAGCGGGAAATGGCTCGGAGGTAAAACGGAAGACGATATTTACAGGATATTGGGCATGTCGCTGATGCCTCCCGAAATGCGGGAAGATCATGGCGAAATAGAATTGAGTATAAAACATGAGATTCCCGAACTTGTAGATATGAAAGATCTGCGTGGGGATATGCATATGCACAGCACCTGGAGCGATGGGATGAATACACCTGAGCAAATGACATCGTATATACAAAAGCATTTCCGATACGATTATACTGTACTGAGCGACCATTCGCCGGCGTCGGTTATTACGCACGGAATGAATGCAAAGCAGGTGTTGAAACAGATTGAAAAAGTAAGAGCCATTAATAGAAATGCCGGTAATCAATTTTTGAAAACCGGGATTGAGGTGGATATACTCATGAACGGTGAACTGGATATGCCGGATGAGATCCTGGCGCAGCTGGACTGGGTGACGGCATCGATACATCGGGGTTTTACAAAAGATAATACAGAGCGTCTGCTAAAAGCCTGCGAAAACAGATATGTATGTTGTATCGGGCATCCTACGGGGCGCCTGATAGGTTCGCGGGCGGCATACCCTTTGAATATGGATGAATTGATCCGGAAAGCTGCATTAACAGGAACAGCCCTGGAGATCAACGCACAACCGCGGCGACTGGATCTCAAAGATGAGCACATCCGGTCGGCAGTGCAGGCGGGTGTAAAACTGGTGATCACTACAGATGCGCATACGTATGCCGACCTCCATAATATGGAATTCGGTATATACATGGCGCGCCGTGGCTGGTGCACAAAAAATGACATACTCAATACACAATCTTGGAAAGAGATTGAACACTTCCGTGATAAAAAAAGGAATGGAAATAAGTAGAAACCCGGTTATTTTTTTTGGCGTTTTTTGCTGGCCTTCGCACTGGCATTAAAATCGAGGCAGAGTTTTATCCAGTTGTTAAACTCTTTTTGGTTCCGCATCCCTTCGGGGCCTACAAATACGTAGCCTTTCATACGTTTGCCAGTAAAGTCCATAGGCCTGCAACCGGTTTTTTCGAAGAGGCTTTCGGAGAGCCCGGGATCAATACGGCACATCATTTCGTCTTTCACAACGCCCACGCACATTTTACCGTTTACCATGTAACATACACCACCAAACATGTGTTTCTCTTCAACATCTTCCAGGTGAGCAAGCGCTTCGCGGATACGGTCAGATAAGGATTCATTAAAAGCCATACCTAAAGATACTGTTTTTTCAGACCTCCTGATCAGCAAGCCTGATCATGCAGCGCATATCCTGCTGATTGGTGTACCATTCGACGCAATAGCCCTGTGGGTCTATTCCCGGTTGGGAAGTAAGCCTGGCAAAGGTCGTTCCGATCTCCTCCATGTGTTGCGGATAGTCTTTCAGATCCAGGCAGATGTAATTTCCCCGCGCAATAATACCTTGTTCCAGTTTGAAATCTGTAATGGTTTCATTTGGTAAAATTTCTGCCGCTGCTTTGTAAATAATGGTACCCTGTTCTGGCCTGGAGATACCGAAGTAGCGCCTCTTTTCAGTAAAAGGAATAATGCTGTGCAGTTTCTGGTGAGCGGCTTCAATGCCTTGCGGAAAAGATGTTGCGGTAACGAAACAGATCGTGATGTTGTCTTTAATAGGATAGGTTTCCATGGTAAAGGTTTTGATGACAAATGAACAAAAAGCTTTGATATGGCTGTCGGATTTCAGGGAGATTATGGAAAGCAATTGAGTTCAAAATCAAAATTCTATCCTGGAAAACAGGTGTATAAATTGGATTATTTTGTTTTTTTTGACACTGGGCCCATCTCAAATGATCGCAATAATAACCAGCGCCGGGCCTGATCTTCATAACCCTTTTTTCCAAGCATGGGTGTTGTGTAATGCCAGAACGGTAAGCGGTACACGGCAATAGCTGCCGGGCTCGCAATATTGTAGGTGCCGTTCAGGAAACCCTTTTTTTCATATACCAGTAATTGGTGTTGTACATGCGGATTGGAAAACATGATATGGATGTCGAAATACCCGTTTCTGACATTTGGGTTTTCGGGATGATGATCGTTGTGTGGACTGACATAGTCGCCATGTTGGTAGCAGATGATCTGGTTGTTTTCAGCCGAACCAAAAGGAGTGTTGGCTACTTTTTCTCCGAATATTTTCAGAGACTCTGAATTCAGCATGTCCATAAGACCGCAGCTTTTGGCCAGTTCATACGATTTCGATTTTGAGCTACCGATTTCAAGGGTTTTCATCCGCAGATTTTTCGAAAGACGTTCCGAATAGTTTTTGCGCATCCCTGTAAGCTCCCGGGTATCGATTTTACTCGAAATGGGTTTCATGCTTTTATAAAATGTTTTCTGCAGAATGTTCACACAATCCATGGCTTTGCCGGTATCTATAACGTGGCTCAATACATCGATCGGCGTCCGTTTTCTGTCGTTTTTATCTTCGGGCGCATAACCGTTTTTTAAAATGGCTTTGCCTTGATTATTCAAAAGATCTTCGAACTCGGTTGGAAAACGATTCATATAAATGCTGATTTGATTTATATAAAATAACAGCATTTTGGTGAGATGATCGTAGGTATAAATACCTATTTTGATAGACTGTATAAATACCTAGTAATCGTTTGATTCGGTTACGGTTGCGGTCCGCGATTCATAGGGAATGGCATAGCCGAGGCTCAGCTGCAGCAAGGCCCCGGTAAATCGGGAGTAGGGAATATCGGGCATGTTTTTGCTTTTATGTTTCCAGCCTGTTTTTGAAATGTCAAACAGGTATTCAGCTTTCAGGGAAATGCATAAGGGGCCCAGTATGGCTTTTGGTTCAATTAAAATCAAAGGCGCCAGGTATGGGTTTGTATAATAACTTTTTGCATGGCTCAACTGATCCTCCCGCATAAGCTTGAGACGCCCCCCTTTAAAGCCGATACACACCAGTAAATCCAGTTTTTTGGATTTATAAAGAAGATCCTTTCCGAAGTCAAAACCTGCATTAAAACCACTCAGTGAAAAACGCAGGCTGTCGGACTGTATATTGGTGGGAATGAAGTACTGAAAGGACGTGTGGCACTCGTGAAATGCCGGAAAATTGGTTTGAATTTTTGATTTGACGCCGCCGCCGATGGTATTTAATGCAGCCGGCAAAGTGGAAATACGTTTATCCCTGAAGTACCGGTTCATGGGACCCAGGTCTGGCATATACACACCCCCGTGAATGTCAATACTGCCATATTCCGAATTCCAGCCCTGCCAGAATTTATTTGGATCCTGTGCCCTGCACAGGATAGTTATAAATATAAAGAGTAGAAAGAATCGGTTTTTCATAGTGCGCTTCAGCCAGATTTTCATTTGTCTGTGCAAGTTAAGAAAATCCATGTGATAATTCTGAGATCAACAATACCCTGTAATCAGTCTTCCGGCCTGAGCGGGATGTGATGAATGGTTGTTTTAGTACCCGGTATTTAAACGGAATGTGTTTTGTAAAGTGTTTCCCTGATTTCAAACAGGATCTGTTCTGCCTGATGCAGATCCGGCGAAAGGGGCAAAGTGCTTGTGGCATACAACGAATGAATTTCAGTTACTTTTTCATTTGCCAGGTCAACCAGTTCTTCATAGGAAAACACACCGGAACGTATTTTTAAAAGGTAATCGCGATCCTGGCGACGAACAAAGACCTTTCCCTCCCGGGCTATTTCCTCTGCCATATTCAGCAGGCGGAAGGTATGCATCATGTTTTTGGCATCATAGTTTTTACCATGTTCCAGGGTGTTTTCATAACGCACCTCATTTCTTGTGTTTACCCAGTTCCAGTATTCTTTATAGTCTTTGCAGTATTTAGAGTACCCGTCTTTATTGAAACTCATAAAGGCTTTGGGTTCCAGTCCCTTTTCTACAGAGCTTAAAGAAAGGTCATTGGCAGCATCACCGGAAATGATCCCTCTCAGGTAAGTGTTGCTTAACTGGCTGTTGTGGAAAACAGCATACATGTCGCGCATGTGCGGAATATTTACCAGGCCGCATTCATGCTGTGAAAACCCCTGGTTGTTGAGCCAGTGTTTCAATGATACGGAGCCCTGTTGATGGATGACATGACAAAAATCGAGAATGGATTTCCGTTCTTTACTGACAGGGTTTACAATTTTTTTATTGAGTCCTTTTGCTTTCTTTACCTGGGATTGAGCATAGCCTGCAAATGTTTGTTCGCAGAGTTTTGAAAGAAATAATTCCGGTTTCAGTAAGTCCATAACCGGGTGTCGGAAACGGATACAATCGTCGGGGGTATTCAGTAATTCAAGGATATTCGGATTATTCTTTACAAGTAAATCAACAAAACGCCTGAGTTCGTAATACACTTCATCATTACTATCGTTGTTTACCTGTTCTGTATATTCAAGACCATAGAAGCTGCGTTTGGGCAAAAGAAACACACCCTTCAGGTCGGTATCCGATTGAGGGGTGTGTAATCCATAGGCGCGGCTTCCACTGACAGATTCAAGCAAAAGCATGCTGTGTTTTTTAAGATCTGCAATGATCATATCAAAAGGTTTTGACAAGGTTTCTGAATAAGGTATCAAGATCAACCTCGCGTTCTTTTCTTCCGGGCAGCGAATCAAAGGCAGCTCCGGCCATCCGGAGTTCCTGGCTTATAAACGTATTCAGTGCCGTTTCTGCCGGGTGTATATAAGCTTCTGTTTTACCGGATTTCAATTGCACCAATGCCCGTATTCTCTGTTTCAGGTTTTCATCAAAATGGAGTTCATCAACCATCGTAGCAAAAACGATAGGAGGAACAGTCGATTTTTCAAGGATCCATTTACAGGCCAGGGTTGCACGGAGTGCATAGAAAAGTTTTTTCAGCTTAACATCTTCTTTGCCTTCCACATCATTAAAACTATTGCGTGCCATCCCCAGGTAATGATGCATAGTGGCTATCGGCGCAAAACAACGGTCGGCATAGGATTTCAGGAGTGCAGCAACATCCTGTTCTTCATGGTAAACAACCGGCGATTGAACGCGTTCCAACAGGGCGCCATTTGATTTCCACATCAGTTTAAGGCACTTGCGTATATCCCATCCGGTTATATCAAGTTCCCCGTCGTCTGACATAAATTCGATACTGTCTTTTTTTTCCGACAGGGAAAGATACCAGTCTATGGGATGCATGTATATCATCCGGACATCATAATCGCTGTCGGGCGAAGCAAAACCCCAGGCCCTGGAGCCTGTTTCGCAGGCATACAGAACCTTTACCCCATGCTTTCTTTCAAGTTCCTGAAGTGTATGTTGTATTCTGCTTTCCATTTTTTTTAATAATCAAAGGGCAATATGGCAAGCAGTGCTTTTTTTATTGAGCCAGTTGTTTTGCAACAACACAGGGTTTGAACCTGTAACCTCCGGGAATAAACCCGGCGCTCTACCGAAGTATCACTGCTTTACGGCACCTTTGAAGGTTTCTTTTTTCTTTTTACAAATTAGTCTTCACGACTTCCATCATCAGCCATACGTACCATCTTTGGTGTAAATTTAGCTACAATGTCCACGAGTTCTTTCTGCGAGGCCATCACGGTTTCAATGTTTTTATAGGCCATCGGAGCTTCATCCAGCCCGGCACCGATCAGGGTTACTCCATGATCCCTGAGTACCTGTCGCATCTCATCCGGCGAGATGTTTTTAATCGCCTGTGTACGGCTCATCTGACGTCCTGCACCGTGTGATGCCGAGTTTATAGCATGGTTTTCACCCTTACCTCTTACCAGGAATCCCGAGGCAGTCATAGAACCCGGAATGATTCCCATCACACCTTTTGCTGCAGGAGTAGCGCCTTTACGATGTACGATCACTTCTTCACCATTCCAGGTTTCTTTCCATGCAAAGTTGTGATGATTTTCAACCCTGGCAAGCACCTGTGCACCAATGGCACCAGCAATACGCTTATGAATCACTTCATGACAAGCCGACGCATAATCACCGGCCAGGTTCATAGCCAGCCAGTATTCCTGTCCCTCGGCACTGTTCATGTCGAGGTAAGCCAGGTTTGCGGCTTCAGCAGGAAGCCTGCAGATTTCTTTTGCCAGCCTGGTATAATGTCCGGCAATGGTTGCGCCAAAACCACGTGAGCCCGAATGGGTCAGCAGGGCCAGGTATTTCCCCTTTTTTATATTCAGGGGGACATCATCCTGATCGAATTCCATAATACCGAACTCAACAAAATGGTTTCCGCCACCCGATGAACCCAGTTGCGAAACAGCTTTCTCATGCAGGCTTTTGATCAATGGGGTTGCGTTGAATTCAGTACGATCCAGGATGGCATGTTCGGCCCTGTATTTTCCCTGCCAGCCGGCACCTGCACCGAATTTGGTCCATGCAATGAGTTCACGTTTATATTTTGCCGCATTCAGGTTAAAGTGTTCTTCGGGAATATCGTAAACCGATAATGCCATTCGGCAGCCAATGTCAACGCCGACACCATAGGGGATAACTGCCTGATGGGTGGCTAATACGCCGCCGATGGGCAAGCCATATCCCTGGTGAGCATCCGGCATCAGGGCACCGCCCCTGGTAACGGGCAGTTTCATGGCGACTTCCATTTGTTTTATGGCACCGGCGTCGATATGATCGGCACCAAATACGGTGTATTGTTCGCCACATTCTTTCAGAGGAATAACAGGAGCGTCATTGGTTTCAGGTTTTTCAATTAAAGCCTGGGCAATGTTGCCGAGAATAGTATCGTCCAGGTAGTTTTCAGGATATTGAACAACTTTGGTCAGCACAGCCAGTATGTCATCACGATCTGATGCCCTGTAGTGCTGTTCAATGATGCGTATGGCAGTTCCTATGGCCTTACCTTCAGGGTAACCAATATGTTTAAGGTCGTTTCCGGTAATGTTTTGTTTGTTCATGTTTATTAAAATTAATCATTATTGTTATCGGGTACAAAGTAATACTGTATCTGCGCAGTGTAATTGCGCAGGTAAAAATAATTTGTTAAAAGAACGGTTTTGAGTTTATGTTGGCCTACCCGGACTCGAACCGGGAGCCCCCGTCTTAAAAGGACGGTGCTCTCACATTGAGCTATAAGCCAATAAAGTAAACACGGGCAAAAGACGAAAAAAGCACATAGGTGCTCTACCAACTGAGCTACTATTTGCATAGGCAGGACTCGAACCTGCGACCACCCGATCCCGAATCGAAGTATCTTTTTTCTACGGCACCATGTTATATTGATAAACAGGTAATAGTTTACCGGAGCGCTTATTACTGCCTAACCACTCGGCCACTTTTTTAAAAAAAGGTTGGAATCGAACCAACGTACATAGAGAAAACGAAGTATCACCGGTGTACGACACTGTTTATTATCAGAGAAAGAGCAAAATGAATACAGGTTTGTTTTACTTTAGGGATTCGAACCCTGATCCATCCGGATTTTGCCAATCGAAGTAACCCATATAAACGGCATCTTTCTGTATGATTTTTATAAATAAAAGAACGGTTGTGACACTGGTGAGATTCGAACTCACATTTTCTTCCGAACAGTATGGCTCTTAATACGCTTCCCTCATTTTAATTCGGTGCACTGTAAGCTCTGCCCATAGCATCGTGTCGTTGCCACAGGATAATCCATACACTCCGCGGCTCAGCTAAATTTATCCGCAGCTTTTCCTTTTAAGCTACAGCGTCTTTTTGTAACCCCCTGCCCGGATTGACAGGGGGATTTACCCTGGTGATTGTAATACGGAATGTATCAGTCAGCAGGTTTTCTTAAATAAAAACCGGAAGCAAAGGCGAAGCAGGATTCCGGGACTACGCTTTGAGGATTTGCACCTCTTCTCCTGTTTTGTGAAACAAAGAGACCCTATATGTCCCGCTGAAAGGTGCGAAGTATCCCATCTCTACGGCATTCCGGTAAAAGCAGTTTTTAAAAGAACGTTTTTCAAAACCCTCTGTCCGTATTAACAGAGGGTGTTTGCATTACAGGGAAACCTGGTTTATTTTTTCGAGGACACCGGTTCCCAGTTCAATCGATTGAAGGACGTCGAATACTTTATCAGACCATCCGGCAATCAGGTACACATTATTTTTCTCTATTTGCAGGGGAGTGTTCCCATAACCTGCAAGGTCAAAGAGATAGAGCTTTGCCTGTGGTGCCATAGCTCTGTAGGCATTCCAGGAGCTTGCAATACCCGACGAACCGGCGGAGGTATTCCACAACTGGCAGTCGGTAAACAGCATCACCTTATCTACTACCTCACCACGGGCAATCAGATCGTCGATCACCTTATGGCCATTGGTTGAATAACCGACTTCACCTTCACGTCTGTAATACTCATTTACATTAGACAGAATATTTACAGACGGCATGTGTATGATTTTCCAGGTATCGCCAAACATACCCGAAGTCACGCGTTTGCATTTCGACTTGAGCAGCATGCCAAGAACCAGCCCTATATCGTAAAGCATCACTTTACTTTTGGCTGAAACCGGTTTTTGCATCGAGCCAGATACATCGCAGGCAATAACAACCCGGGTATTTTCATCGAAACCTTTCAGGTTTTGTGCAGCTGCAGTCACCGCATCTTCCAGTGCGAGCAATACCATAGGTACAAAGTCAGATTTCAGACTTCTTACTTCACGATAGGCCGACAGGAAACGGAAGGGCAGTTGCCTGGATTTTGCTACGGCCTGAGGATCTGAAAGCTGGTTGCATACTTTACGGACACTCATTACAGATACATTTGCTTCCAGGATGTTCCGGAGGTTACGCAGCAATGCCATATAACCCAGTTTACCACTATCGATAAGTTCTTCCCATTTCGCTTTCACTGCAAGTGCCCTGGCTTTGGAGTTTTCAAATTTTATCTGTCCGAGGGCCGAGAGTTCGGTTTCCCAGGTATATGGAGTCGCCAGGCAGTTATCTGCTATTTTATCAAAAAGCGCTTGTTGAGCTTCATTTTTAGCTTTTGGGTGAACCAGGAAAAGAGCATCGCGCAGTTTGATTGCCGCATCACGGTTATATTTTGCAAACTGATACTCATCAAAAATATTGAAAGCTTCCGACAAACCCTTCTGTACCTGTTTCGACAGCCTGTTCAGTTTTTTGGTACCGTTTCTGTTGTTGGAGATCTGGTAATACGCCAGCAGTTCAGTGATCTCATCGGCACGCTTCACCACACCTTTCACAGTTTGCCCCACCACGGCATTACCCGAATTGGTTTTGGCGAGTTCAACGGCCAGCACCAATGGAATGCTTCTCATGTTCATCTGGGTTCTTGCATATACCGCCAGTTTTGCAACGTATTCCGGGTTGTTTTTCAACATCAGTTCCCGGATGCGAAGCAGCCTGTCATTGCTTTTTTCATAGAAGCTATCGTTCAGACCTGCAGTTGCCACAGCTGCATATAGTTCCATTTCCGGAGTCATGCTGTAAGCTTTTGAACCTTCGTAGTTGTTTACTACATTTGCATTTCGTTTAAAGATGTTGAATTTCATAATTGTCTTTTTTAGTTTGACATCTGTTTTTCAATACGCACACATCCTTGTTTCATATTGACACGGCAAAGGTTATATGCATCTGCGCAGTGTAATTGCGTAATTAAAAATAATTTCAGTTTTAAAGACTGTTTCGGATTAACTTCCTGATTCAGAGATTTAAAAAAATCATGGAAAAAGAGTGGCGTCTTCTATCTGCGCAAATAGGTTGCGTAGTTTTTTGGAAAAATGTAACTTTGGTTTTGCCAAAACCGATGATTTATTATGCCGATCAATAAACTTGCCCTGGTACGTTATACTACCATTGACAATTGTCTCCGGAACCGCTTCCGTAAATGGACCCTGGAAGACCTGATGGAGGCCTGTTCAGACGCTTTATATGAATATGAAGGAATTACACGCGGCATCAGTAAACGCACGATTCAACTGGATATTCAGAACATGCGCAGTGAAAAACTGGGGTACAACGCCCCGATCATTGTGACCGATAAGAAGTACTACAGCTATGAGGATAAGCATTTCAGCATTACCAACACACCGCTGACCCAGCAGGACCTGGGTACACTTAACGAGGTGCTGGATGTATTGAAACAGTTCAAGGGTTTTGGCTATTTCCAGGAGCTTACAGGGATGGTAACACGCCTGGAAGATAAACTCTATAAACAAAAACATAAAGGCAAATCCTATATTGATTTTGAGAAGAATGAGTTATTAAAAGGTCTGAAATTCATTGACCCGCTTCATAAAAGTATTCTCCAGAAAAAAACGATCGAAATAACATACCAGTCATTTAAGGCCCGTCAGCCACAGCATATTGTTTTTTATCCTTACCTGCTTAAGGAATACCGGAACCGCTGGTTTCTGCTGGGGGCTGCGAAAAAGGGCAAGTCTGTTATGATCCTGGCACTCGACAGAATGGAGCATATAAAAGAACTGCATGGCGAAAAATACCATACGGCAGGTTTTGAGGTGACAAAATATTTTGACGATGTGATCGGCGTTTCAAAAATGCCCGGCCAATCGGCTCAACTGGTTGTTATGAAAATAGGTAATGCCCATGCACCCTATATTCTCACCAAGCCACTGCACCCCACGCAAAAGATTCTGAAAGAGGAAGAAGATGGAGTCATATTTTCGATTGAGGTTATCTGGAATTTTGAACTGGAACGGGAGATCATGGGTTTTGGTGAACAGCTCAAAGTGCTTGGACCACGCCGTCTGCAGCGAAAAATTACATCCAGACTAAGGGAGGCTTTTGAACAATACAAATCTCAGACACCCGATTGATTCAGAAATAAAGTGCCGGAGTTTTATACTTCGTAAAATAATGCCGGAAGCTTTGTGTCAACGTTTAAGCAGCGAATCACTGACGGGAAAGCGCTACGGAGACGAGAGGTTCAGAGCAGTTTTTTTAAGACAGCTATTTGGCCGAGATGAAAAGCCTCGTGGGAAACCATATAGGCTATAAGACCGTGTAATGTTGTATCGGGAACAGAGGTTTGAAAGGGTGGAGCAGATGCCAGTGTTTGATCGCTTATGTTTTGCAGACAACCCGTTAAGTCAGACGAAATAACAGCCCATTTATTACTGATCTCATGGATCGTGGGAAATGCATCCGTTACTTTTCCCGGGGAACCCTTACCGAATAAGGCATTGAAATGTAAATCGTGCTCTGTGCCTGTTAATATGCTTAGCAGACTCATACGTGTATTCAGAATGTGTCCCGCTATCCATTTTATGGAGTTTACATGATCCGCTGTTTGTTTATTGGAATCTTCTTCCGAAATATTCAGAAGCTCTTTTATAAACCAGGTTGTCTGTAACTCAAATTGGGCTCTGGTAATTGTCTTATTCATGCTTTTAGGGTTTCATTATTTTGAGACTGGCCAGTGGCGGTGCATTTTTCAGATAGTCGATAAAGTTTTCGCTGATCCCTGATTCTTTTAATAAATCGGTTGAGTAAGGTGTGTGATATGGAAGCACTTTACCTTCTTTAAAGTATGCCGGAAGATTCTTATTGCCAATGGCTGCACGTCCGATGGCAACAATGTCTGCGCCATACTCCATTGCTTTTTCCGCATCTGCTGCATTCAAAATACCACCTACACCAACCAGGGGCAATGATTTTGTAATCGTATCGCGAAGGTATCTCAGAGCTGTTTTATCCGGATATTTGTTTGTCATAGCGGCATAATTCAGGTGGGAGGTATGTATATAATCAATGCCATCTTCTGCAAGCCAATTGACTATTTGTATGTTTTCATCAATGTCAAGGCCGGTTTCCATACCCATATTTTCAAAACTCATGCGAAACCCGATGATAAAGTCTTTCGGAACTTTATGCCTGCAGGCCTTTACAACCTCGCGGGCAAATCGTGACCGGTTTTGGAGACTCCCCCCGTAATGATCATCACGAAGGTTGGTCATTCTGCTGAAGAACTGAGTAAACAGATAGCCATTGGCCCCGTGAAGTTCAATGCCGTCAAATCCTGCATGGGAAGCCCTCACACAGGCGTCGGCAAAGTCTGACACAATGCTGTGAATCTGTTCCTGGCTGAGGGCCAGCGGCGGCACAAAGCCTGTAACGGAGGGTAGTGTATAGCTGCTGGCACTGCATGGTTTTACACCAGTAAGTGATTCGATGGTTCTTGAGCCTCCGTGGCATAATTGCAGGATATTTACACTTCCATGATTCCTCATACGGGTTGTGAGTTCAGACAAACCAGCAATCATGTTGTCGGAAGCAATGCTTAACTGATTATGAAAGGCAGTGGCTGTATCGGATATGGAAGAAGCACATGTGATCACCATACCATAGCCGTCTTCAGACAAACGCTCAAGCCAATCGGATTCTGCTTTGCTGATGGTGCCATCTGGCATACTTTGCTGCGTTGTCATTGGCGCAACAGCCAGCCTGTTTTTAATAAGCTTTGTGTTTATCAGGAATGGAGAGAACAAATCAGGCATTTTTGGTTTTATTTTTTTCAAAATTATTCAGTAATTTCAATCTCTGCAAGTAGTTACTGAAATGTGAAATAGGAACAAAAAGTAAAGTAATGCCTGAAAGAGAGGGTTTATGAGCATAAATAAATTGAAAAAAATAACAAATACCACCTGTCCGATTCGTAATACGATCGAATTGATCGGTGGAAAATGGACTTTTTCTATTGTATATATTCTATTGAGTGGAAAGAAAAGGTTTAAGGAATTGGAACGCTCCATTGAAGGAATTAACACGCGGATGCTGGTGAAAGAACTGAAGATGCTTGAAGCGAATAAAATCATTCATAGAAAGGCATATGCTACTGTTCCACCCACAGTGGAGTATTCGCTGACAGAAAAAGGCAGAGAACTGGAGCCACTCCTGAACGAAATTAAAATCTGGGGCCGGAAAAATATATAGCCCTTTCTGTCATCTCTGATTAAGCATCCTGATCTGTAAAGGTCAATGCCAGACTTCAGAAGGCTTGAAGTTACAGTAGTTTACAAACCCTTCAGGATTTACATAGACGTAGCGAGCCTCTGAAGCACAATACCACTAAGAACAACAGAAGCTGCTTCCAGTTCCGCCACTACAAGTGCCGACAAGACAATTGCTCCACCCACTATCTCTGGCAGGAAAAGTAAAAATAATATAACAGCAACTATAATCGCAACTGTTGCAGGTTCCAGTTCGGGAAGCTTAACGTCGCTGGCAAGTTGTTTCACTTTATTCCTTATGTCTTTAATTATTTGCCTCATATAGTCCATGATGCCTTTAATTAAATCAAGGATAGCGTCTTGTTGCAGCAGCCATTTCCATTTTGTCTTAATACAGAGTCTATAAAGGATAAGTCCGTTGGTCACTTCAAAGGAGAAACTTATTTCTACAGGAATACGCGCTTCTTGAATAACTAGGTCAAACCGGCCAAGGGTAATATCATCTAACTCTATATCGGGCCCTTTTGTATAGGGCAATTTGAATTTTGTATAATCTGATTCAAGGGCTTTTATTTTCTCCCTGCCCGCAGATCTTCCTGATGGGGAGTTGGGTTTTATTTCATAGAACTCTTTCAGTGTATCTTCATGAATCAATATATCAGGTCTACTCCGGCTGTTGTTTTCCAGGTCAGCAATATCCCCGGGAGTAAGAAATGGGTTTTTGTTTACTAAAAAACTGACGTACGAAGTATCGATAGCGCCTTCAAATGAGTAATCATTATAAATATTTTCATCAGCAATGTTATTTTTACGAAAATAGCTTTTTAGCCTGAAACCTATGAAGGGTTCGGCTATATAGCCAAATCCGGCTGCGATTTTGGCTCCAAAGAGCTCCGATGGGGCAAAACAGAGTTTTATATATTCATCTACATTTGTAAGACTATCAAGCTGTTTGTTTTGTGGTGTTTGCGTTCTTAATACCTTACCTGTATTCCTTAAAGCACTATTGTTAAGTAATTCACTCATATTTACGAACTAATAGGTGGTTCATCGCAATTGCATTTTTTGACTGGCGGACAGCACGGAAAAATTTGCTGATACAGTTTGGATTTTTCTTCATCCTTAGTGTCTATGATCAGTTGAGCCAGTGCCTGCTTCGCATTCTCTTTCTCCTTAGCATCATTGCTGAGCTGCTTATCTTTTACGGCTTCATCCTGTAGTCCGTGGGAATAGGAATCTAAGGCATCTCCTTCACCAAGTACCGATTCTGCAATAATTCCTTCAGTTCTCATGACATTTAATTGTGCAGAAACAATGATCCCTTCAACTGTTTTTTCGTAACCTTTTTCAACGTTTTCATATGTGCTCGACATTTCATTCTTAACCCTGATATAGTCGGCATCTAATGGCCTATCCGGGCTGATTGGGTTTTCGACTTTAATTTTTTTCCGTTCAATCAGGGATTGGTATTCACCTTTGTAGTTTAATACAAAAGCCAAATGGTCTATAATACCATTAAGGATAGCCTTGTTTAAATCCGGTAAAAGAATGATTGAGCTAAGGAAATCGCCAATTTTATCAGGGGTGCCTAGACTGGAGAGGGAAACTTCCTGGTAAGAACCGGGAAGTCCGCTGCTATACCCGATTTTGGCATCAACAAGGTGCAGCAGGGAAATAAACTCCTGATTCATTTGCTTGAAAATGAAATTAAGTGTTCTGCTTACATTGATGTTTTCAATTTCCCTTTCTATAGATGTCTCTTCCCCGGTCTCCTCCTTTTTTTCATAACTTGTATCAACTTGTACATCACGTTTGGAGGATGCTTTCTGCGAATGCTTCTTAACTGCATTTGAAACGGATTTGGCCATTTCTTCACGTTGGGAAGCGGTTTCCCCACTGGCTCCGCCGCTTATTTTGGCGCTTCCGAAACCCCATGATGCATCAGCTTCCGCCTCTGCATGCCACGCAAGTTTATCAGATTGTGTACTTTTATTACTCTGTTCTCTGTTGAGCGTGTCTTCAAAGTCGTCTGCGCTTTCCTGTGTAAATGAATCCAGGATGCTTGATGATTCTTTGGAATCAATAACTGTCTTTTTGTATGTTTTTACAGTGATTGTTGTTTTCTCACCAGGAAGCAGGCTGAAAGTTTTGATAGTTCTCCCAATCCCGTAATCCCCGAGGAAAGAGGAGAGCTTATATTTTTCTATAATAAACAGTCTTGGCGTTATATATTCAGGGATCGGTGAAAATTTGTAATCGTACTGGCCATTGAAATTTTTATATATCACCAGGTAATTCCCTGCTTTAAGTTTGGATGCAATAAAGTCAAATTTGGTGACTCCTGTTATTTTTTGAAATTGTTTTAGAACTATACTGTCCCGTATATGAATGGTGCGGTCTCTGAAGGGTTCTTTTGTTATCGGATCGCCATCCGGTGCAGGTGTATTGCCACCATCTGAAGGGTCACCTCCTCCCGGAGCAATAGGTTGCCTTTTACTTTTTAGTTTCAGAGCGGCCGATATCGGTTTAATAGTTGTGTCGTTAACAGCCATTTTACTGTAACCCAGTATTTCATCGGTTAGATTTCGCTGTATTTTATCAAGCCCTTCGAAATTCGAAGGGAGTATAATAAGTTTAGATATTTTTTCGATATCTGTTTTTGGAATTCCATCAGATGCAGGGTACCCATAGGTTAAGATGTCGGATATATAATTCGATAAGCTGATACTATTTAAAGTGTTAAGGTAATCGATTACATCCTGTCTTCCCTTAAACGGTAGATCAGCCCAACCGGCAAATACTTTACTCCAGTCAGGTAAAAAGATCGGCAGTGGCCCGGGCGGCGGGATATTTATGTTGTTATTTTCGGAATTACTTTGTTTGAAAAGCGCCTTAAGACTGTCAAGGAAATTGATTTCAAAATATTTATTCCCGAAATATGTTGTTGGTTCAGGAATGTCATGTTGAAGGATTGTTGTTTGGTTATCTGATTCAGGCATAAATGGAGGTATTAAGATGGTTATAGTTTATATATAAATATAACTACTTTACCCCTCGTAAAAAGAGTATAAATACCTATTTTGAATTTGCGGAAACTACCTACCTGCTGTGAATAAGATGCATTCACAAACAACATGTGGTCCGGAGGTTAACAGGAGATTAATCGTATTTTATACCTTAGATCAATTCTCAATCCATTCGCATTGATACTGGTGTTTCTGCATCAACTCGGTGATGCCTGATACAACGGGTTCAGGGCCTTCGACCCGGAGAATGCGATCGCAATCTTCCAGGTCGAAGTTGATCCTGAAGGCAGGAAAGGTCTTTTTTAACTCCCGGACCAGGGTCCTGGCCTGCGAGCGTTTGGTCACATTGGTTTTAAATATCTCAACTACAGGCATAATGAAGTGGATAGGATATTGAATAGATAAAACGACTGCTGCCGATGTTTCAGGCATTCTTCAGAGTGGCGATATCCATTTTTTTCATTTTCATAAATGCATCCACCACTTTACCGGCTTTGGCAGGATTGCTCATCAGCTCGCCTAATATGGTTGGAATCACCTGCCAGGAAATGCCGTATTTGTCGGAACACCAGCCGCACATGCTTTCCTTCCCGCCGTTCGATGTGAAGTGTTCCCAGTAATAGTCAATTTCTTTTTGATCCTCACAGGGTAGTACCAGTGAAAAGGATTCGTTAAATGGTTGTGTCGGTCTTTTGCCGTTCAGTGCCATGATGTGAATGCCGTTCAGCTCAAAGTTGACTACGATCGGCGATGCATTGAGAATTTTTGAGTTCGGAAAAATGCTGCAATAGAAGTCAGCGGCTTCCTTGGCCTGGTTCTCAAACCAGAGACAGGTGTAGATTGGTTTTGCCATGATGTTGGATTAAGTTTGTATGGTTAATGAGTGATGCGTTGGAGGTACTCTGCGAGTTTCTCTACATTCTGTTTCAGGCCTTCATCTGCTTTGAATGTTTTAACCACCGTATCGAGTTCTTCTTTTGTATCGAATAACATCTGCCACTGCATAAATGTTTGATTGCCCCGTGCTTCAAATTCAACGGTTGTTACGAAATCAGGATGAAAGTGCCGGAAGATGATTCTCTTTTGTGCTTCAATAGTCATGAATATACTTTTGTTCGGGTATTTCTGACCATCGGGCCCGTACATGCTCAGGAGCCATTCTCCGTCTGCCACAAGATCCATTTTATGAATCTCGGTTCTGAAACCGTTGGGACCCCACCAGTTGATGATGTGTTCAGGTTTGGTCCATACGTCCCAGACCATGGATATAGGTGCGTCGAAGAGTCGTGTAACCTTCAGCATCCTGTCGTTATGTGATGTCGATGTATTCATTGTTGAGGAATATAGGTTTAATAAATCAGTTGTTTTTGAGCCTGGCCAGCATATCATCCAGGCGTTGATGTCCTTCCTGCACACCGCGCTCCATGCCGGACATTACATGGCCATCACGGTCCATCACTGTTTTGTAAATAACATGGATCACTATTTTTGTTCTGTCGCCGGGAAGAGCTTCCAGGGTTAAGAATTCGAGCGACACATGGCCTTTTTCAGGCAAGCCTTCGAACTCAAACGTGCGGATGACACGTTCCGGCGGACATACTTCATGGATCACACCATTGAAAGCATATTCATTGCCTTTGGGATCGGTGTGAATATAACGCCATGAGCCATGAGATCGGTTTTCATGTTTTTCAATCCGGCAGGTCATGTCGCAGGGGCCCATCCATTGTGATATAAGCCCGGCATCTGAAAATGCCTGGTATACCAGTTCCCGTGAAGCATCAAATTCCCGGATGATAAAAAGCTCCTGTTTGCCGGGCTCTGCAATGATTTGTGTTTTAGTGTTCGACATCGTGTTGTGAGTTTAAAGGGTTAATAGCTAAGAATTCATTTTGTGTTTTTCTTTTTCATCTGGCCCAGGATCTTGTCGATCCGGTCAAAACGGTCTTCCCACATTTGCCGAAAAGGTTGCAGCCAGTCATTTACCTCTTTCATTTTTTTCGGATTGAAATGATAATAAATCTCACGACCCACCTGTTCCTGTTTCAGAAGCTGACATTCGGTAAGTATCTGGATATGCTTGGAGATCGTTTGCCGTGATGAATCGAAGTTGTCGGCGATAGCACCGGGAGTCATCGCCTGGAGTGCTACAAGGGTCAGGATTGTTCTTCGTGTGGGATCGGCAATAGCCTGAAATACATCTCGTCTGGTTTCCATTATGCAGTTATTTGACTGCAAATATATGTGCAGTTATTTGGCTGCGCAAATATTTTAACAAAAAAATAGGGCTGGGGGGATTATTTACCCGATTTCGACGGAGGGTCGATGTCTTTGGCCTGGCGTTGTTCCACTTTCAGTTTTCCGAAGTTGTAATTGATGCTCACGTTGATCCGCCTGGTATCAAAGGTTTGTACGCCTGTGCCATTCAGGTTCTGGTATTGAATCATGGTACGGCGTACCTGCCCGAAAAATATATCGTTAAATGCCAGTGACACAGAGAGCTTATCGGAAAGCATCGTTTTCTTAAATGCCAGGTTCACATAGGATCGGGCTTTGGTATGATAAATGCCTTCCAGAAAAGGACTCAGGTAAAATGCATTGAGCTCCATCGAATAACCTTTTGTAAATGTCAGCCTGCTGTATAAACTTGGCTGAAAGGCCGTCGTTTGAATGCGATACGGTTGATTGTTGATATTACCTTTGGCATTGATATGGAAAACAGTGGCATTTAAATTCACCGACCACCATTTGTACAGATCTTTCTGGATGAAGAGAGAGTAGGCATATATGTCGGCCCAATTAAGGTTTGTACTGGTGTGTATATATGTTTTACTGGAATCGTTTTGCGTGTTGTAACCCATAAACGTATTATTGATTCTCGTGAAGTTTACACTGTTATTCAGCCAGGAATTGTAAGAATGTGTAAAGCCAATGTCATGGCTGTACTCCGGCTTCAGGTAAGGATTGCCTTTGAAAGAAACCTGTGTGCTCAGGAATACGGTAAAGGGATTGAACATGTTGTAGTCGGGCCGGTTCACGCGCTTATTGTATGATAAGGAGAATGTATGTTTGTCGGAAGGTTTGTAATCGAACGTGAGCACAGGAAAGAGATTGAAATACTGGCGGTGAAAATTCAGGCTGTTGCCACGCGACGATGTTTGAAACATGGTGTTTTCACCCCGCAGACCCGCCTGGATGGTCACTTTTTCAAAATCCCTGGTCAGGTTGATATAGCCGGCACTGATATTCTGTGTGTAATTGAAAATGTTGGAATACATGCTGTCAGTGACGAAATCACCACTGGTATAATCCAGGTTTTTGAGGTAATAGTCACTATGCATGATCTGGTAACTATGCTTGATCCCTGTTTCGAGCTTGAGCTTATGTTTCAGTTCTTTTTCAAAATCGAGCAGGGCCGAAGAGTTCGTAAAGGTAAGAGTGTTCCTGGTTTTAAATAGAGCCGGAGATTTTACATCGTAGTAACCGGCATCCTGGTAACTATTATAAAAATCGGCATCGTAAATGTCCCAGTAAGGATTATAATTGGCAGAGAAACGTAAAACGGTTCCACTCGTGTCGAAGTTGTGTTCTGCATTGAGGTTGAATTCCGGATAGATCCAGGGATTGGGTTTGGAAGAATGAAACCCCAGGTTCCGGTACCCCGTGTTGTTATCACTGTAATTGGTATTTGTATAAATATCTTCGCCGCCCATACCAAAGGCGCCATTCATTTTGATACCAATGGAATTGGATTTATTGATAAACCAATCAGCCCCGAGATTGTATGTTTCATAATGGTTATGCACTTTGATGATGCTTTTAGAGTCCAGCGTAGTTTCCGTAGCATTGTAGTTGAATGCATTTGTCATGCGCTCGGTATTGTGAAACCATTCCCGTTCGGCGGTAAAGCCGGTGAAGAAATTAACCTTGCGCCCTTTGTAGTTCAGGGTGAATCCGCCCGATGGGTTGCCGTAAAAGCCTTGCGAATAGCTGGTAAACACATTGCCGCTGAAGCCCGTCATTTTAATTTTTTTGGTTTTGATATTGATCATGCCACCCGTACCGGCTGCATCGTAGCGTACCGGTGGTTTCCGGAGCACCTCTATTTTTTCGACCTGCGAAGCGTTCATGCTTTTCAGGATGTTCATAAGCTGTGGACCAGCCAGCTGCTGGATCTTTCCATCGATCATGATCTTCACGCCCGATTTTCCCTGGATGGAGATATTACCATCGGAAACAGTAACACCGGGAAGCCGCGCTAAAAGGTCGTACACTGTATTACCCATAGCCAGGGCCGTGCCTTCCACATTCACGATAACATTCCCGTTTTTGAACTCTATGGTTTTCTTTTGGGCCGATACCGATACCTCGTTCAGGTTGATCTGTCCCGACCGGAGCCTGATGTCGGGCACCTGCATCGCATGAGTACTGTCATAGTCCAGCGACTCCGAAAAAAATGTCTCATAACCTATGGCAGAGACCTTGATGCGGTAAATACCTTTGGAAATAGATTCAAAGCAGAAGGAGCCATCTTCCTGCGTCATGACACCTTTCACAATACTGCTGTCGTGATTTTGTATCAGGGCCACCGCATTAAACGGAATCGGATGTCCCAGTGTATCATGAAGCATGCCATGAACAGAACACTGCGCCATAGCAATATGCGTGCACAGGAACCAGCTGCAAAGGAGCAGGAGCATACGGAAGAGTGACAGTTTCATGGAGTAATGCCTGCAAGGTATTATAAAAAATAATATCCAGCCCATGCACATCTTGTTATTTAACAATTTAAAACAAAACGGCAAAGTATTGACAAAATTGTGATCAGGCCCTTTTGTCACAAGTGTGATTTCGAATCATCCCGGAGACGCGGATATTCTTTGTCAAAAAGGCTCATAAAAGAACGGAGTATTTTAGTATTTTCGCTCCTTTTATCTATGGCACTCATCGTCAAAAAATCGAAACTCCCCGGAGCAGGCAAGGGCTTATACACCACCAAAGCAATCCGGAAGGAGGCTAAAGTTATTGAATATCGCGGGGAGATCATCGGCTATGAGGAGTATCGACGCCGGGCCAGGAGGGAAGAGGATCATTACCTGTTTTACCTGAGACGTGATCTGTGTATTGATGCCATGTACACTAAACAGTATAAGGCCCGTTATGCCAATGATGCAGCGGGTATCACACGGGTGAAAGGGCTTCGCAATAACAGCGATTACGTGATCTTTGGTGATAAATGTTTTATTGTGGCTTCACGCGATATAAAAGCAGGTGAGGAAATCTTTGTGAACTACACCAACCATTACTGGAAAGCCATGCGAAAACGGATGAAGAAGAAATGAGATTTTAAGACTTCCTGCCTTTCATCCATCAAGGATTGGGTCTGTATTTTTTGAATTTCTTTAAATATCTACTTGTTTAGTAGATTAGTAATCGTATATTTGCGCCGGATTTTAGATTATGTTATCCAAAAAATCGAAATACGCCATCAAGGCACTGGTAGCTCTGGCGAAACACAGCAAGCATGGTGAGCCCATGCGTATTGTCGAGATCTCGGAACAGGAGAAAATTCCGAAAAAATTCCTGGAAGCCATTCTCCTGGATCTTCGTAAACATGGTATCCTTGGCAGTAAAATGGGAATCAATGGAGGTTATTACCTGGTGAAAAAACCGGAGCAGATTTTCCTGACGGAGATCATCCGCCTCACCGATGGTCCCATCGCGATGATCCCCTGCGCCAGCCTGAATTTCTATGAGAAATGCGATGATTGCGAAGATGAAACGGTTTGCGGCCTCCGGAAAGTGATGACCGAGCTGAGAACGGCCAGCCTGGCAGTCCTTTCAGCCAACAGCATTGCCGACATTATTAAGAAAGAAACGAAATTGATAAACTCAAAAAACAGGAAGTAAAAAAATTTACCCCGATAATCTATAAAGTCTATAGATTATCTGGATTTAATATAAAACAAGGCCTCGTGCTGAAAGGCAGTGCATAATGAAAATTATGAATACGGTTCGATCCCGTTCGGGGCCTCAGATAAATTAATATGGAACTCATCACAACATACATCTGCAAAGCTTTCGACATAGGCGTTCATAACAATATGTTCGGAGGCACTATCATGTCTATCATCGACGATGCTGCCGGCTCTTATGCCTCGCAGATCTGCGATACGCCAAACCTGGTAACCATTAAGTTCGACGGACTGGTGTTTAAGAAACCTGTTCATGTCGGGAGTATTCTGAAAATCTATGGTAAAGTGGTGCGCTTTGGTAAAACCTCGGTAGAGCTATAAATTGAGGTGCGGAAACATAATGTGTATACAGGCGAACAGCATATCGTAACCCATACCAATGTGGTAATGGTGCGTGTAGATGAAGAGGGGAAATCCATTCCGGTTTCGGATATAGTGAAGAAACGCTATGAAACACGCCTGAAAAAATTCGGGAAAGGGCTCCTGACACCCGATGAGACGCTGAAAGAAAACGAAACGGTTATATTAAACTGACATAAGCTATGCTTGATTTTATAAAACAACCCTGGCCCTGGTACATCGCCGGCCCTATTATCGGGCTCACCGTACCCATCCTCCTGATTTTGGGAAATAAGCCATTCGGAATTTCCTCATCCCTGCGCCATATCTGCGCCGCATGTTTTCCAACCAATCTCAGCTATTTCAAATACAACTGGAAAAAGGAAATATGGAATCTCTTTTTTGTAACAGGCATTCTGCTTGGAGCTGTGCTCGCTTCTTCATTTCTGAAAGATCCCGATCCCATCACGATTGCTGATAAAACAAAAACGGTTTTGCAGGAAAATCATATTACGGACTTTAATCATGCAGCTCCTGCAGATATTTTCAGTTGGGGAAGCCTCCTGACTTTACGTGGGTTTATGTTTATGGTGCTCGGTGGTTTTCTGGTAGGCTTTGGAACCCGCTATGCAGGCGGTTGCACCAGCGGGCATTCCATCATGGGATTATCCAATCTGCAATGGCCTTCCCTGGTAGCTACAGTTTGCTTTATGACCGGAGGTATCCTGGTGACCTGGTTTGTATTACCTTTTATTTTAAAACTCTGATATGGCACAATCTTCAAATGCAAAACTCCCGGATGAGTTTAAAACGCTGGTGGTTCTGCATCCGGCAGCAGAATTCAGTGTAGTTAAGAACCTGAAATTTCTGGCGGTAGGTGTTTTCTTCGGGATCACCTTTGTGAAAGCCGAGATCATCAGCTGGTTCAGGATCCAGGAAATGTTCCGATTCGACGCCTTCCACATGTATGGTGTCATTGGTTCCGCGGTTTGGGTAGGTGCGCTCTCTGTGTTCATCATCAAACGCCTCGGCATAAAAACCATAACGGGCGATGCCATTCGCATTGAACCCAAAACATTTCATAAAGGGCAGATATTCGGAGGACTGTTGTTTGGCTTTGGCTGGGCATTAACGGGTGCCTGCCCGGGACCTTTATTTGCCCAGATCGGAAGCGGCTGTACGGTGGTGGTTGTCACCTTTGCCAGTGCTGTATTGGGCACCTGGGTGTATGGTTACTTAAAGGATAAGTTGCCGCATTGAAGATGGCAATGCGAAAGCGAAAATTACACATCCCTCCTGAAACCCGTGGAAAGGAGAAACCAAAAGCCTGCTGTAACTATCATTTGTGCTGACTTTGAATTCTTGCATGATCAAAATAAGTGACTGTGGGCTATTGGAATAATGTACTGCAACCATATCAGGGGATTTAATTCTTGATTCAGTCTTTTATCGTAATCATCTGGTGTGCAAGGTTTTTGCGTCCGTTTGCCAGTTGAAATTTAACGAACCACAACGCGGACATTCCACATACTCTCCTCCGAGTTTATCATAAGCGCAGCGATTGCAACGATCGTGAATTTTATTGATATGTGTTGTAATGTATTTGGCATCTCTTTGAGAAAGCTTATAATAATCCACGATGTACTTCATTGCAAGGATAGGTGATTGAATCTTTAATTCGGACAATTTCTGTTTTTCAGGTTCGTTAAAATCAGGGACTTCAATTCCTTCTTTTGGCAGGCAATTTTTGCATTGAATTTTCATTACATCTTGGGGTAGGATAAAACTTAACGGTATCCGTTTAAAAGGGGATATAGTACACGAAAATATAAAATCACTTTTGATTTTGAAATGGGGCTTATTGTCTTTTAAAACTTTCGCAAATTGAGCGGGCCGGAAAAATACACCAACCGCAAACTATGCGTCAGATTTTTCTATTTCCGACTTATTGTCTGACTTATCAGGAAAAAGTGCTTTGACATTTGGTTTGAAAATGAAATAAATCAAACCACCATGAAACACCACACCAAAGAGTATCGCAGACAGGTCAGGCATTGGCATGAATTGCATAAACGAGTCGCCGATGCCGGACATTTTAAAGAACAGGTATAACCCGGAACAATCAAGGATTAATTGATAGACAAGCCATATCAGAAGCATTTTCCAGCCTGTTACTGTTTTCTTCCACAGAAAAAAAACCGCTACCGGCAAATAGAAATACTCAAGCAAAAACATAGATACGGTGAAGTCGCCATTTGCTATATCTTTAAACGCACTAATAATCAGGTTAAAACCTGTTACTGTTTTAAACAGAAATGCAAGAAGAAGAACCGTACAGATGATCACGATCGTTTTTTCGGGTGTTTTCTCGATCAGCGGATCTGCATATTCCAGGACTTTAAGTGCTTTGTCTGAAGCTTCTTTACGCCTTTGTTTTTTTTCAGCCAGTTTCTTTTGGGCTTCATCGTTTTTTTTCCGGACTTCACTCTTGGCTTGTTCAATGTCCTGGCGACCTGCGAGTTCAAGCTTCGCTATCTCAATGGCAATGGGCTGATAGTCTTTACGGTTTTCAATAATATCCAGGAGCTTGGCTGTGGAAAGTTTTTTATATGTGTCTGCAAGTTGTTTAGTCATAAGAGGAGTCATAGCTGTTCGGAGCGTAATCCCGATCTCAGCACTACCTGTGCAAATTAACAAAATCGCCTTTCATTTTGAAATAGGTATGACTACTTTGTTTTGAAAATATACCATCATTCTGAATAAACAAGATTAAGAAACAGAATGGGAGTGAAGAAAAATCAGGAGAGTCACGCCGCTCTCGCTTTGTTTCTCTCTCTGATTTAGTAACCAGGACGGGACTCGAACCCGTACAGCTTTCAACATATGCCCCTCAAAGGGGCTTGTCTGCCAATTCCCACAGCCAAATGAGGTTTATTTACCTTTAGTCTCAATATGTTTCGCCGTATTACCGCCGACTCTATATTGTATGCATGTATTCCAGGCGAAGCAGTTTGTCCAAGGGGGTATTTATTTTTTAAATTTCATCACTGTTTTTGTTCCCCGGTCCTCGGTCACAAGAACCAATTCAGTTGCAGTGAGTGATTTGATTGTTACTGTTTCTGTTTTTTTATTTACAACAATGGATAATACACTACCACTGATACTGTAAGTGCCTGAACTTTTACCCATGGATGATTCCATGGTTATAGTCTTAGCATCAGTAAACGTATAAACCGTTTTGGCAATCATATCTTTTTTCAGGTCTTCGTATACTTTTTCCTGACCCTTCGGTGCAACCATCCCTAAATCAACAGCAAATAGTTTCCAGGTACCAACGATGGATGCTGTGGTGTAATTCAGTTCTGATCTTTCCGGCGTAACTGCTTTACTGGAAATGGTCTTGTTTTCGGCTTTGGGTCCATTGCCGGCATTGGTAGCGATGGTTAAAGTCACGAAGGCTGATAAAATAAAAATGGTTTTTTTCATAATTTGCGTTTTATGGTTATTGTTTGTTTTGGAGTGATATGTTGCTAATTAATTGATGTAACAAAATGAAGTGTCCTCTTCAAAAAAGCTCTTGTACGTGGAATGTTCTTTAGTTCTTCTTTAGACCTATTCGCAATCGTATTCTGTTATACTGGTATTGCCCCACTTGTAAAAATTGGTGGAATATGTACCGCCTCCGGCGTAATCCTGAGCATACAGGCTCGAAAGGGCGTAACATTTTCCTGTTTTTTTGTCAATGCCGTATGCTACAATTTCCAGGTAGCGGTATTGCGGCAATCCACTTTGATTCTTCTTGATGGAATAACCGTCGGAGGTGATCTTGAAGTCTTTGATATTGAATTCAGTCATATTGGTTTTGAAATATTCCGTGTAGAGCTCGGTAAGCTTTGTCTTTACTTTCATGTCAGAGGCCATGTCGCCGGTCTTGAGTCCACTCCATTTCTTGCCGATCATTGCTTTGACTCCTTCTTCAATTGTTAAATCGAATTCGCCCACGGCAATTGGTTTGATAGAGGACAGTTCCCTTCCTTCTCCGGCCCAGATTTCTACTTTTACTTTATGTACACCGGGTTTAAGGTTGTTGATAGCTTTTCTTTGTTCATCAGATTTCCAATCGTAAGGCATCCCCAACTTTGGGTCTACCATAATAAAACGTTGCCAGGTATTAACACCTACTATGTCTTCTTTATTATACTGCACCCACTCCATGATTTTCACACTGTCAACGAAATAGTAAATGGTGTAGCTATAACGCATATTTGAAATGGGTTCAGGGGGTTGTCGGTCCATGTGGTACAACATGTAGTTTTCCACGGAATTAGATGTAAATACCCTGGCATATATGGGGTCACCAAGTTTGAAGGACGATTTGAACATGCTTTCATTGCAATTGCTCAATTTAAGTTGCTGGTCTGAAAACACAATTTTCCCGACATATTTATCATGAATTGGTAGCTTTGAAGGATCGCTTGGAACGCGCCCCGGGATTTCAAAGATGAGTTCTGTATTCTTCTCTTTTTTATCTTTTTTTCCAAAGATTTGGGCGTAAGATTGACTGGTTAGAATCATGGTCAGGATCAGTGCGATGAGGCGAAATGAATGAAAGGCTGGTAGATGGTTGTTTGTGGAGTGCTTCATTTTGTACAGTTTAATTGGTTTAAAATCGAGAGAATTCATGCGACCAAAAATAGACGAAGTGGTTCCGGCAATCATGACCGATAGTTACGTTTTTAACACAATTGCCCATTCGTGGACATATAATGAAAACGCGACTGGTTTATTTTTGTAATTTACGGCAATGCTCCTCCGTCTTTTTTTTGTATCGTGCCTGCTATTCGGGCAATGGCAACTGTTTTCACAGAAGATGTATTTCGAGAACATCAGCCGTCAGATGAACCTGCCTTCCCAGGAGTGTTACACTATTTTGCAGGATGGGGGAGGTTATATCTGGTTTGGTACCGAGCAAGGTTTATGCAGGTACAATGGAGAGAACCTGTTGGTATATAACGAAAAAAATGGTTTGCCAGAGAAGGCGATATATGCCATGGCAAAAGATAGCTCTGGAGCGATATGGGTCATCACATCGGCCAACAGAGTCCTGCACTTTAAAAATGGCAGCCTTAGCGAAGCTTTATTTAGTAAGCGTTTCCAGCAGTTGGTTCATGGACGAACGGTGATCTCTTTTGCATTTGTGAATAAGAATGACTTGTGTGTGAGTATGCTGGCACGTGGCACCATCATGATCGACAGACGCACCGGAGCATGCACAGAATTGAAGCAGCCTCAACAGTATTACGACTATCAGGTCAGGTTCTTTGGAAACAGTTTAATCCCTTTCAATGGGGCTGCGGAGGAACGACGCAATCATAAGAAGGTTTATATTTCTACGCTTCATATACAGCAACCCGGGAAACCCGACAGGGTCATTCCTGTTTCACACCAGGGTGTAAATAACCGTTCATTTTTTCTGCGTACCAGTTCTGGTAAAAGCAAACACTGTGTGGCATTTCAGAAAAACCTCATAGTCATTGACACCGCCGGGAACTACACCATCCGGCAATTACCCAGTTCAATTCTATCGGTGTATGCCGACAGGCAGGGAGGGCTCTGGGTGGGGACCTTGTTAACAGGTCTGTTTTACTTTCCGAAGTCAGATTTGAAGAGGGCCCTCATTCATAGTTTGACAGATTGTTCGGTGAGCCATGTTATTCAGGACGATGAAAACAATATCTGGTGTACAACACTCGAAAAAGGATTGTTTTTTTGCAAGAATCAAGAGGTGTTGAGTTATCCACTGGACAACCTTATGCAAAACCCGGAGATATTAACCTTTCAGGATAGTACCATTTATGTAGGCTGGCAGAAAAAAATAGTTGCTATTAAGGATGACACCATTCAGCAACTGCCTTTTCATGCTAAAGAAAGTGATTACCTGACTGACCTTGTTTTTTTTGATCAAGCCTTTTACATCAGTTCATACAGCTTTATCATGAAAACTGATAAGGATTTTAAGAAAGTGGACTATGTTCGCCAAAAGAGGTTTCCCTATTTTGTGATGGCCTCTGCCAAACAATTTAAGACTTCGCACAGGCGATTATATACATTGTCTAATTATATCATTGGCGAAATCAACAATAATCAATTGGAATCATATAAGGTAGCTTCCAAGGAAAATTTGGGCCGTTGCTTTGAACCACTGGACCCTGGCAGATTTTTAGTAGGACTCAAAGAAGGTGCTGAGTTATTGACCTGGAACAATGATAGCAGTTTCATAAGGCTCATCCCGGGCACTGAGGCGCCGGTTTCCGATATGATTACCGATTGGGAGGGCAGGGTACTTGTTGCCACCAAAGGCGAAGGGCTCTTTCTCTATTCGGGCGACAGCCTGCATTCTGTCAATGCTCAATTCGGGATTTCAGCCCGCGTTCTTTTTGAAATCAGGCAGGATGTATATGGTAAATACTGGATATCTTCAAGCGAAGGTTTGTTTTGTTGCAGCAGGAAGGAGGGGCGTATTTCTACGGTTGTTTATACAACCCTCGATGGATTACCGGCCAACGAGATCCATAAACTGGCCCTGTCCCCTGAACGCATTTTCTTTTCCAGCATTTATGGCATTTCGTCACTGCCTCTGATGATGGAACAGGAAAAGACCGCTGATCCAAAAATTCACCTGACTGCTCTGCAATTAGGAAAGTCATCTGTCAGGTTGCCGGAACTCCCGCATAACCTGACTTATGATCAGAATTCTTTCCGTTTTACCTTTGATGCCATTTCATTCAAAAACAATCAACACCGCCTGGTGTACTATTTAACTGGTCGTGACAGCAGCTATGCGCAGGTAAATGGTACCGAACTTGTGCTGGAAAATCTCAGGCCGGGTGAATACGAGTTAATAGTGTATGCTGAAAACGAGTGGGGGGTAAAAAGTAAACAACCTTTTATTTACAGGTTTTACATTTCGAAACCTTTCTGGCTAACCTGGTGGTTCATAGCACTAACTGTGGCCATGGTGATGCTCCTTTTTGGTTTCATCCTGCAATGGTCTGTTCGCCGTGCACAAGCCAGGGCCGAAGAACGAAACAGGGTTAATAGCTTATTGGCAGAAAGTCAGCTAACAGCTATACAGGCGCAAATGAACCCTCATTTTGTTTTCAATGCCATTAATTCCATTCAGAATTACATCCTCAAAAATCAGAAAGAAGAAGCTTACCATTACCTGGCCAAATTCAGCCATCTGATCAGGATGGTATTAAATCATTCGAAGAAAAAACTGATCCCTCTGGCAAAGGAGTTAGAGGTACTGACTCTGTACGTGGAACTGGAACAGCTGAGATTTAAACAGGCTTTTGAGTTTGAGGTGAAAATACCTGCCGCCATCGATGAAGATGGAATTGTACTACCACCCATGCTTGTTCAGCCTCTTCTCGAAAACGCCATATGGCATGGCCTGATGCCCTTAAAAGACCGGAAAGGAAAGCTTTGTCTTTTATTTTCTGTAGAGGGCAAAGTCCTTAAAATCGTGATCGAAGATAATGGAATTGGTCGCGAACACTCGTTTCAGGCTAAAATGAATGTGGATCATCATTCGATGGCCCTGGACCTGGTAAAAGAACGGATCCAAATGGTGAAACAGCTCTACCAGGCCATGGAAGATGCTTCTATACAGATCATAGATCTGTTTGATGAGCGGCATCAGCCGGCAGGAACAAGGGTCGAGATTTTTTTACCCATTTTATAAAGACTATATACACAATGATGATGAGAGCATTTTTGATAGATGATGAGCCCGATAGTATTGAGGTGATGACCAGCTTACTGAAGCAGTATTTTCCGAATGACCTGGTGGTTGTGGGATCGGCTGCCTCCGCCGAAAAGGCCTATGAACTGGTACGTGAACTCAAACCGGATCTTATTTTTCTGGATATACAAATGCCTGAAGAAAATGGTTTCGTTTTTCTTAAAAAGTTCGACACCATTAATTTTGAGATTATTTTTGTGACCAGTTATGACCAGTATGCCTTACGTGCCATCAAATTCAGCGCACTCGATTACCTCCTGAAGCCGGTGATGTTAAAAGACCTGGAAAGCGCGATCCGTAAGGCGACCAGGGTTGTGGAACAAAAGACATTCAGGCAGGCGCAGGTGTTGAACCTGATTACGAATCTTGAAGTGGAGAATGGCTCACAAAAAATTGCAGTACATCATGGTGGTGAAGTGAGGTTTCTGAAACTTAATGATGTCGTTCATTTTGAAGCCCAGGGACGATACACCAGGATTCACCTGGTCACAGGTGAACAATTCATGATTTCCAGTCACCTCATGGCCCTGGAAGAGTCGCTCGAAGAAACAGGTCTGTTTGTGAGGGTCAGCAAAAGCAACCTCATTCATGTGGAGCACATTGTGGCTTACTCCAAAAACGAGCCATACTACATTGAGCTGATCAATGGCGAAGTATTTGAGGTGGCCCGTCGCAAACGGCAGGAAGTCCTCGAAAAATTACGGGAAAGAAAGATGCAGGTCAGGTGTAAGTAGATAATTTATTGTTTAAAATCTATTCGATTTTGTCAGAATGGACTTTGTAAATCAAACAAAAATGACTGACATATAGAGTATTTACTTGCATGCAATATTTACTTGATTACCAAATCATATTTTATTGCATTTTACATTTTGATAACAGCGCCTTTATTTTGATGTTTTATGTAAAACAGGTAGGATGCAACGATTCCGTATGTTGGAGCTAAAAACCAGCCAATTACCGGGATTAAGAGCAAAAACATAAATCCCAAGCCAATTGCAAACATTTCGGATTTGTTATTCTTATAAAATCGCTCGCTTTCGCTAACAGAAATCCCCTTTCTTTCTAATGTGTAATCAGTCATTAAGATACCGTTAAAATAAGCCTGTGTAATAAATGATAAAAGTGGTGTTATAATTTGAATAAAAGGGATTAAGCTAATAAGCGTAATTAATATCAATATACCCAACTGCTTAAATGAATTTCGAATCGACAAACTTAATCCTCTTTTTAGCTCCTTTAAAAATGTTTTCAGTTGAAAGGGATATGATTTCCCTTCGTTTATTTCTTCTGTTTTTGCACTAATAAATGAAAAAAATGGTGTTCCGATAATTAAAAAAATAAAACTAAATATGGTGTCCTTATTGTTTTCAATTAATTTTTTTAAAAGCCAAAAAGAAGTGTGGATTGCCTTCTTTATATATTCCACATCTAGATTTAAGTACTTTTGAATTAAGGGGAGGGATTTTTCAGTTACAGGTGTTTCAATATAATTTACTGCATTTACTATGAGATTAATGGTAATTGTAAACAACAACAAGAAAGCAACACCGGAAACTATAAAGTACTTACTGAATGCATTACTGCGAATAAAACGATGTGCGTCAAAATAGATTTTCAGGCATGAAAGAGCAGACTCTTCCAGTGATTTCCATTTATTGTAATCGATCCTCATTATTAACAAAGGCAATTAAAAGTAGATTGTTTTAATCACAACTGATTTATTCTCATCTAATATAAAGCTTGCCTTTTGAAAATTTGGTCTTTTCGCTAAATTAATTTTTTAAAAGTTCGAAATCCGACTCAAATAAAAATTGAGAAACAGAATGGGAGTGAAAAAAAATCAGTGGAATCACGCCGCTCTCGCTTTGTTTCTCTCTCTGATTTAGTACACGGAAGGGTTACAAACCCGAGCTTTTTGTTTGAAGATTTGACGAGGATTGATAAATTGAAATATTTGAGGTTCTAAGTGAAGAGGTTTACAGATTCACCTACTGCACTTTCAGAGTTCTGTTCATGATTATTTTTGTGACACAGCTATCAGATGTCAAGAAGTGGCTGCTGATCCGCTTTATGTCATTTGGTCAACGCATAAGATAAGTATTAATCTAATAGTTTAACCATATTTGTTAATCTTGTCGTATAGAACACTAGGATAGTCTTTGTTTTTTTTATGTATATGCATTCGCCTGACGGCACACAGCCTGTTTGATTTTTACCTTCAAATCGACAGGTATAAATTTTTCCGGATAAGGCAGTGCCATTAAGCCGTTTAACAAATAGTTTGCCGGTTAATGCCGTTTTGTATAGGGCATTTTCAATTGGCCTTTTGTTATTTGGTATGTTATAATAGGGATTTAAGTCTATGGTGTCAATTGGTGTTTTACTACTGTCACTGGGAATAGGTAAAAAAGTTTCAAATGTTTTTTTATCTAGATAGATTAAATAACCATTTGAACTAATTTTTAAGACTTGTTCGCAGGGCTTCAATTCGATTGCTTTTTTCTTCGATAACTTGAATTGGTCTACCTCATAATTTGGTAATTGGCAAAATGATTTAAACGAGAGAAATAATATGATTGTAGGAAGTATTCCAAATTGTTTCATGATTGTATTTACCTATTTCAACGAGAAGACCATCGCTACTTGCTTTTTTTTTACTTTGTTCTTGAGAGCCGACTCGCAAAAAAGATGTAAGAGGATGTTGTTAGACTGTAAAGATAGATATCTAGGCTGATATGAAGCAACCATTCGTTCTAAAAATCACACACAATGAAAAGGGACTCGAGTCATATAAATGCTCTGAATCCTTTGTCAAGTCGATTATTTGAGAAAATATGAGAATAATGTAAGAACTGCCATAAACGACAAAACCCTGTAAACACAGGACTTTTGCTTGTGTTGTACCCAGGACGGGATTGCGGTTTCACCGCGGGCCCTTCTGTGTCATGGTGCAAATGAAAGTCAATGCCTCTGTCGCGGCATTGCTTTTTTGCTTTTTCGTCTGTCATTCAAGCGAGCTTGATGACCGCCTCAAAGCAAAAAAGGCTTAAGCATTCGCTTAAGCCTTTCATTTATTTGTACCCTACTGGTTGAAATTATCGAACTTTATTGAAGATTTTAGCCGTATTAGAAAGTTAAAGGCTTTCATGGAGATCAAACAGTTAGCGTAAAATTCTACCCTTTTAACCCTAAGTTCTTTATGCCAGTTTTTTGAGACTTGACGTCTTATCCGTCAATATTGACGGGTTTTAAGAAATTAACCAAATTCTATTTACCTAGGAACTGAAAATATTAAACTTTTTAGGTGATTATAAATCGACTAATATTCAGAAGAAAGTCCACGAGGCAATTACAAAAACATCCCTCCTGACACCTCGATCCGTTGTCCATTCACCCACTTGGCATCATCGGTACATAGAAAAGCAACAACACTTCCAATATCATCGGCATTACCCACTCTCCCTAAAGCAGTTTGACTCGCTAAAAAACCCTTCATTTGTGGATTGTTGCGAATTGCAGCATTATTAAAATCTGTTTCAATTGCACCTGGAGCTACAATGTTTGATCGTATTCCACGGCTGCCATATTCTTTAGCTACATATTTACAAAATATTTCTACTGCCCCTTTTAATGAAGAATAAACAGAATATCCGGGTACACAAAATCGTGTAGTACCTGATGAGATAAATACTACGCTACCATTATCATTCATCATTGGCAGGGCTTTTTGTGTGAGGAAATAAACCCCTTTGTAATGAATGTTCAATAAATTGTCGAATAATTCTTCTGTTACTTGGGCGATGAGCACTGTAGCACCAACTCCAGCATTATTAATCAAAAAGTCAATTTTATCTGTATTCCATTTACTCTTCAATGTTTCGGTAACAGCTTTTAAAAATCCATCCAATCCCTTTATATTGTTGGCATCAAATTGCAAAGCCTGAGCCTTAAGTCCCATACTCGTTATTGCATTAACAACATTTTCAGCTTCAGATTTATTTGTGTTATAGGTTAGGATTACATCAATCCCTTTTTTTGCCAGTGATAATGCCATGTCCTTACCAAGACCCCTGCTGCCTCCGGTTACCAGAGCTATTTTATTTTTTGATTCCATCTTTGTTTGGTTTTAAATTTGTAATGCAAAGATGGAACGAATAGGTCTATAAAAAATGGTGAGAACTTAAGTATTTACTCAAGCTTTATTTTTTGCCTGTATTGTTTGGGCGTAATGCCTTCCATTTTTTTAAAGAACTTGGTGAAATTGGAAGGATCGTAGGTTAATTGTATAGCCACATCGGCAATTGCTTTGTCTGAATTTTGCAATAGGTCTTTGGCAATTTCAATTAACTTTTCTTCGTAAATATCACAAGGCGATTTTCCTGTTGTTTCTTTAATAGTATTACTTAAATGAATAGGATGCACATAAAGTTTTTCGGCCATATCCTGAACCTCGAATAACTTTAGTGCTTTACCTTCAACAACCTCTTCCATGTGCTTATCCAGCACTTCGTAAAAATGCGCTGTCAATTCATTACTACGTGAGCCTGTGATTTTATTTGTTGGTTTATGGGGCATAAACAAATTTATTCAATTTACTGCATAGTATCTTGCTAACCACCAAAAACTTATCAGGTACAAAAGCCTTTGGACGACTCCCTGATAATTTTTAATAAGCCCGAAAGCCAAAGAACAACTAATAATCAATGTAAAGAATAATAAGTGTTTCCATTTAACATCAGGGATTTTTTCCAAGTACCATTGCAAAAGAATACCTATGCTAAATGCAATTCCAGCGATTTGAGCAAAAGCGGAATGCAAATTAGAATGCAATTTCGAATAATGGGTTGTTTCCAAATATAGAAACGGTTTAGTACAAAAGATCCCGGTTAGAGCAACACACAATCCGTAAATCAAAATTAATGCGTTCTTAAGACTCATACCATTTAACAATATGCCTGAGCTCAATGTAATTCCAAATAACAAAAAGCCGGTTTGCATGATAAGTTTTTTACTATAACCCTGCGCGCCTAAATCGTTGATAGTATTTTTTACAAATGAATACTCCGGGGACGAAAAAATATGTGCAACTATAATAAAACTCAAAAAGATGCTTACCGAAATAAGGGGATAATGTAATTTAAAATAGGCCACCATTTTTATCTATAGTTTTGCATGATGTTATAAATATCAGGAAAATTCTTCATTGCTTTTATCGAAACAATAATAAGCAATAAACTAATGCCCATTGTTACAAAACTTTTAAGAAATGGAAATATCATCAGCAATAAACAATCATAAACCCGGAAACTATAATGCTACTCAATCCACCACACTGAATTTTATTCAGCATCATAAGATAGCAAACAAAAACAACTGCGCCTGATAGCATCAAAACGTGGCCATCCATTAAAAGGCGAAGGAGATCACGATCGTATTTGCTCTTATAATTGATAAGCACAAATACGTCGTGCAGTACCCCGTTTCCGAAGTACCACAACGATGCAACAAGTGTCCAATGTATAGATAACAGCCAATTCAATTAGCTTACTATTTTAAAGTTAAATGCTCCGTTTTGAGTAGCACCCCATATGCGTAACCATACCGGTAGTACGGCTTCGGTTCCTCTTGCAGAACTAATGCCGCCAAGATCAAGTATATTGTTTTCTTTCCACCCAAATTCATTCATAAGTGATTTCGCTTTCTTTTTCGCGTCAGCATCTTCCCCGCAAATAAAAGCAGTATGATCCCCTCCGCCAATCAAGTTCGGATTAACCATTAAGCTGCACCACATGGTATTTAGTGCTTTTACTACTTTGGTATCCGGAAACGTTTTTTGAATCTCCTCACCAAGCGAATTTGTATTAGAAAATTCCGGCAATAAACTTGGTGGCATTCCTTTACTGAAATCCAACGGATTGGCAACATCGATAAGTACTTTTCCTTTTAAATTCTTAGCCTCGGCTAATTTCAGGGCATTGATTGAGTTTCCGCCTTGTGTAACATTTAAAATGATGTCGCCAAAAGCTGCTGCCTCGGCAAAAGTTCCCAGTTTTACAATTTTATTAGCGCCATGCCACTCGCTGAAGGGCGGATTTCCATATCCATCCTTTGCTGTGCTTGCTAATTTTTCGGACACGTTTCTTGTTCCCATCATTACGTCATGTCCTAATGAAGTTAATTTTGAAGCGAAGGTTTGACCAACGGTTCCTGTCCCAATGATTGCTATTTTCATCTTATTCATTTTTTAAAGGTTAATAATTGACATTACAAAGGTGCATTGTTTCACCCTGTAGGTAATGGTCAAAAACATGGCTAAAATGGTAGATTACTTGTTGTTTGCCTTTTTTCGATATTCAAGTGGAGTAATCCCTACATGCTTTTTAAAGAATTTGCCAAAATTAGTGGGGTCGGAGAATTGAAGATTATAAGCAATCTCTGCTATATCAAAATCCGTATATTGTATAAGTGATTTAGCCTCTGCAACAATTCTATCATTAATGAATGAAAGGGCATTTTTACCGGAAACCGTCTTTATAGTTTGAGAAAGATAATTAGGGCTGACCGACAGAAACTCCGAGTATTCTTCTACTGTTCTTTTTTCCAGATAATAGTTGTTGATAAGCTGAATAAACTTTTGCAGTATTATTTGCTGAGGAGTTGTAAACCCTTTTTCCCATTGATTAAAATCAGACACAAAGCTTTTTAATTGATATAGCAGTGCTAGCATTTTTAAAGCGGCTACTGTATGTATTTCAGTCTCATTACTTTCTTCGTAAGCTTTAAATACTTCCTCAAAATGAGGAGCAAAATCTCTGAATTTGGATTGGTTTAATTTAAAAAAATTCGTTTGTAAAACATTAAAAAACGGAAACTCCTTTTCAAAATTTGGTTTAAAAAAAGAGAAGCACTCTTGTTTAAAATAAATCAGGTAGCCATTTGCGCTATTATCCCTCATAAAACTATAAAGCAACCCCGGAGATTGAAATACTAAAAAACTATTAAGATTAGTAACATTAGTATCATCATAAATAATTTTAGTTTCACCTGCATTAGTTACTAAGGCAATAAAATAAAAGTCTTTTCTAAAGGGTGGTTTATAATTATTTATGGAAACTTCATTTTCTTTCAAACGCAAACAATAAAAATTAGGGTCTTGGGTACTATAAGATGAGGGAATAGATGCTAAAAACTCATTTATTTCTTTATAAAATGGGATTGTTTTAAGAGCCATTATTTTTTGATACGCTAATTTTATTGCAATTAATAATCAATGTTAGATTTTTTGTATTTTGCTCCCTAAAGGTAAATAAGTATAAATATATTACTTTATATTTATCGAATTTCAAGAAAATGAAAAGTGAATTAGGATTTGATCTGAGTCAAGAGTTGTTCGAGGCATTAAAGAACACATATAAGCAAACAGAGGGCGAACATTTACCACAGGCTAAGAAATATAAAAAGGGAGAGAATATATACAAAGAAGGAAACGTCCCTAAAGGGATATTTTTTATCAAGTCAGGAACTGTTAAACTAACACACACATCCCCTTTTAATAAAACTGTTACGATACGTTTTGCGTCTAAACACGATTTTATTGGTTATTTATCGTTGATTAAACATTGGGATTATGTTACAACTGCAACAGCAATGGAAGGTAGCCAGGTATATTTTATTCCAAAAAAAATATTCACTCAGGTTATTCATAGCGATAATAAGTTTACCGCTATATTATTAGATATTCTTTGTAACAGAATCACAGAATCTGATAAAACACTTATTCATATATTAACAAAAGAAGTTATACAACGTTTGGCTTTATTGTTGCTTTCTATAAACCATTCAAAATTAATGGATCCGGGGCATGTAGATGGTATTATTAGAATTCCTAAAAAGGATTTAGCATCTATCTTAAATATATCAGCAGAAACATTAAGCAGGAATTTAGGGAAACTTTCGAAAGAAAAAGCGATAAAACTTCAAAATAAAACAAGCATTATTGAGATAATCAGTAAGCAAAAACTTTTGCAGTTAAGTCGTGTTAATGATTAATAAGGTTTGACTTGGGTCAAGTGTTTTTCGCAAAAACAAACCTATTTTTGAAACACGATTTTTTGATATGGCTCTGGACTTACTGATTGAGAATAATGAGGTTGCATTTAAGGCTTTATTTACGCATGCTACGATTGGTATTGTGATAGTTGATTCTAAAGGATTAATTGCTCTTGCAAATCCATTTTTATGTCAATTATTGGGCTATCAGGAAAAAGAGCTGTCGGGAGAAAATATTTCCATACTCATTCCAAAAAATTTAAGAAAAAAACACCAAAGCCATATAAATAGCTATTTCACTAAGCCACTTAACAGGCCTATGGGGCAGGGAATGGAGTTGAGGGCATCAAAAAAGAATGGCGAAGAATTGTTTGTGGAAATTAGCTTGTGTAGCTATAACCTGAATAATGAGGCATTAGCCGTTGCTTTTATTAGTGACATTTCAAATCAAAAAAGGGAGTCAGAAAAAATCGAGTTATATAAAAATGGTTTAGAAAAGTTAGTTAAAGAACGAACAGCAGATTTGAATAATGCGCTTGAAAGAGAAAAAGAATTGGGGAAATTAAAATCTCGCTTTGTTTCGCTTGCCTCTCATGAATTTAGAACTCCGCTTAGTACTATACTTTCTTCCACATCACTCATAAATAAGTATAATCAAGACATAGGATCGGAGGACATTACCAGGCATACTACAAGAATAAAAGGCTCTGTTATTAATCTTACAAACATTTTAAATGACTTTTTATCCCTTGATAAATTAGAGCAAGGAGCTGTAAAAGTTACCCCTGAAGAGTTTCATTGGGAAGAACTTGTAAAAGAAGTTTGCGAAGAACTTGAAAATTATTTTAAAGTTGGTCAAATAGTTGAAAAACGCCATACAGGAAGCCCTATTGTAACTACTGATAAAAAGCTTGCGAAAAATATTTTATTAAACCTTATCTCCAATGCAAGTAAATATTCAGGGGAAAATAAACCCATCACCATTAAAACGGAAGTAGCCAAAAATAAAATTTCAATTGAAATATCCGACCGTGGTATAGGAATTCCTATAGAAGAACAAGAAAATCTATTTTCCTTATTCTATAGAGCTTCTAATGTAGGGGCTATTCAAGGTACAGGCCTTGGCTTAAATATTGTTTCTAAATATGTTTCCCTTCTTGGAGGTACTATTTCTGTAAATAGTATACCCGATGTTGGTACAACCTTCAATATTAGCATAAGTACATTTGAATACTGATAAACATCCTTTTTTGAACTGAGGAAAATCATATTCAAAGAGTGCATTTCATTTTAGTTTAGCAACATGAAAGAACCCGAAAAAGAGGTTTGGGTGTTAACTAAATCTAATTCATTAGCGCAAAACATTGGAGAGTTTTTGAGTATCGATGGAATTGCTACTCGTCTTTTTGATAATATCAATCATCTTAAGAGTAGCATAAATGGAAGTATTCCGAAAGCATTTATTTTAGACGAATTGAATAATAATGGTGCTTATTCTGATTTGATTAATTTTTTGAACCAAAAACACAGGAAAGCAAAAATCATTATTTTGAATAATGATGGTGATAAAAGCAACTATTCGCTTGCGTCAGATTGTTTAGGGCTACCAGTAAGCATTGAAGACATTACAGATGCTATTAAATAGCCCTCTGTAGTTTGTTTTCTTTTAGTGCACTTTTTTTACTTTGTCTTCTATGTAGCATTCGTGAATTCTCATTTTAAGGAAACTGAGTTGGAGAATTATTCGATATGGTGAGAGTAAAAGTCGATTAGGAAACGTGGAGTTAATCTAGTTAAAAGATAAAATGGATAATTTTATGGTGTCTCAAACGCATAGTCATTTTGTTCCCCTTATTTCGTTTGGTTTTTCTTTTTGAATTTTGAGGATAATAGTAATATTACTGACACTATAAGCACCAAAATAAACAAGATAAATGGATTGTAGTGGCTACCATTGTTTGGAAACATGGCCCAACTTAGGTTGTACATGGTATGAAGTAAAATAGCTGCAAATACCGACTTTTCATTTTTGTTGTAAGCCCAAACTTAAAGAAATCCTTTTCAATTTTTTCGATACTGTTCGGAAGTGGTTGATTTGTGCAAAATGATTCAAATGCTTGCATCACTTTAGGAGGTAGTTCATCAAAAGTGCACGTAGTGACATTTTTTATTCCCGATTTTTTCCACCCATTAACACCTGGAATTAGTTCTTGTGAAAAATTAAAAAAAAATCTTATTGCGGTTGATAACGCAAAAAAGACTAAAATCCAATATTTTAGTTTCATGGTCACTCTTTTGGTCTGGTTTCAGGTTCTAACTTCAAATATTTTTTATATTCTTCTTCCGTTAGTAATTGTTGAATTTTTTTATCTCTGTTTTGTGCAATAATTTCAACTTTCTTCCTTTCAGGTCGATTACCATTGGCTGACAATTTATCAACTTCAATAAAAAACTCTTTGAAATATGATTTTACTTTTTCACTTCTTTCATTGTTGAGTGATAGAGGTTTGCAAATTTTCTGGTCAATCATTTTTAGTCTTTCATTGATACTCATTTTAGGTTGTGAAAATGCAGTAACTGCTATTAATATACTAAGAAATGCAATTGTTATTCTCTTCATATTTTTTTTGTTTAAATATTGTCTGTCTGTTTTTTTAGCATGAACGCTAACGGTTGGCGGCTTTGCGAAGAAGCGGATTTTTAGCACAAAAGTTCA
>JAFDXR010000007.1:116083-116828 GCA_018267825.1 Bacteroidota bacterium
AAAACTGTCATACGAAGCACTGCACCCGCCATTACGCAAAGCCGCTGTTAGCGGGTCGTTGTTCTTTTTTCTCGTTATTCTCTTCAATTTATCTTGTAGTGTCCAAGTTGAATTAGTCCATTTAAGTTATCATACTCAACCCAACTTTCTTTAATTTTTCCTTCTGTCACACGAAAGAAGCAATTGAAGTCTGCTGTTAGTTTTTTACCAGTTGGTGGAAAGTTTATGAGTTGTCCTAATTGTGTTCCCGAAAAATTTATTCTGGCAGCAACCAAGTCGCCCTCTTCAATTACAAAAATTATTGTTTCTTGTAAATCGGGGAAAGTTTCTAACTCTGCCTGATGAAATTTAACTAATTCAATATTTGTTTTTATCTCCTTTGGTTCAGATGAACTATGTCTTACGAAGTCATTATGAACTAAAGTCAGAACCTTATCCCAATCTTTTTCATTTGTTGCATTGATAAAGTCCGAAACTATTTCTTTGTTACTTTTCATTTGCAGAATACTATTAATCTTTTCTATTCGTCATTGAGTGAATTAATGCCTTGTTCTTTTAGCTTTTTAAGGTGTTCTTTCATTGTCTTTACTTGTTCGGCTGGGTGTCCTTGCCAAACGGTTACTTCTCCAATAACTCTGAATGGCTTAGTTGAACGGTACGATTGTGTTGGATTTCCGGGAAATTTCTTGTCGGTCAAGTCCGGGTCATTTTCAATTTCTCCTGTTGGTTCTACTAAATAAATTCT
>JAFDXR010000008.1 GCA_018267825.1 Bacteroidota bacterium
GCTGGCAAATACCTCAAGCGGGATATCACCTACACCGTGAAAGTATTTGTATGGGTGGAAACAGAAGAAGAATCGGACGGAGTTGAATTCGACTTTCAGCAAACAGAAGGAAACAATGAAACAGTAATTGAAAAGTAACATGGTAAAGGAATTAATATCTGAATACATACGCAGCCGGATGGAGAAGCTGAACTACGGAACAGACTACTACATCGAGTTCCGGCACTTTGTTCTTCAGCCCGGACAGCACAGAGATATTGAAGCCTACAATGATCTGTATGTGTTGGTTGAGCCAGTGGAGAACGTGAACATCAAATCCGATTTCGGAATGTTTGATCTCAGCTTTGATCGCATCGATGAATTGCAATACGTGCATCAGGGATTTATTTCCATCCATAACTACTCGAAAACACTCAACCACATACAGTTCGTGCAAGTAACCCCGATCCTAAAAACAAAAAAGTAACATGGCAACAATTGATTATAAACCATACGATCAGGGCGAAGTGGAAAGCATACGCCTGATGCTGGAGGCCGAGGCCAAAGAAGGAACGCCACTTTGCTTTGATGTGAAGGTGAACGGTAATACACGCATTCACAAAACCAATAAGGTTGAACGCTTTAATGAACTCTACAACTTCATCAATGACACCACCAAGGAACTCGTGATAAACGTGTATCCCGATCCAAACAATAACAACCGCAAGGAGTGGTACAAATACACCTTCGGAAAAACACAGGAAGAAGGATTAAACGGTGGTGACATGGAGCAGAAACTCAATGAACGCATGAGAGCCTTCGAGGAGAAACAGGCAGCCAAGCGAATCGAGGAGAAACTCAAAGACACTCAGGAACAACTCAGCCAAGCGGAAGATTACATCCGCATTCTTGAGGAGAAACTGGAAGCGGCCAAAATAAAACCCAATCATTTTGGTGAATGGGACTTGGGCAAGCTCGGCAGCAGTATCATTCAGGGCGTAGCGATCCATCATCCGAAAATATTGGAGAAAGTTCCGGTACTGAATGGAATTGCAAAAGTAATTCAGGAGGACATCAAGTCCAGGCCGCAACAACTCAACGGCTCTTTTGAAGGTGATGTGAGTTTCAAACCTAAAAATCAAAGTGCGCCTGAAGTCGACGAGTCTATTCTTGTTCTCCGGGACTTTATAGAGAAAAAGTTTGATGAGCGACAAAAAAATATTTTAGGCTTAATCATTATGGAGCTTGGAGAAAAAACACACCAACTCGAACCTGTGGCCGAACTGCTGAACATTGAACTTCCCGGTGATGACGAGGAAGAAGAGGAATCAGAAAACTAAAAAAACAAAAACATCTATCTAATGAGAAAATTTGAATTCGATATCACCATCACTGCACCCACACAAAATGATGCGGTGCAAAAGATGCAAGCCCTGAACACCATCGGCAAGCACCTGACTTTATCTGAACTGCAAACGCTGGCTGGCGTGGTAAGCAATCCCACAGCCTTGGCTCAGGTGAAAAGTCAATTAGGCATCAACTAAAAAAACAGAACAAGCATTGAACCACGTCAAACCATATCTGCCCCAAACAACAACGCAAACCAAACCTGTCCCTTTGGTTCCCGCAGAAGGTCAAGTTGTAACCGCCACTACGACTGCACCTCCTCCTGCCGAAACCTGGACTATGAAAGAAAAGTTGGTGTACGGTCTATTAGGGCTGATTGGTGTAGGTGGAACAATATGGCTGGGTAAAAAAATATATCTGAATACCCGTGCCAATAAAGAAGAGAACCAAAGTTTCGAGGATGGTTCATCTGCCACCATAGCCAAACAAATCAAAATGGCATTTGAGAACGATGGCTGGTGGGGAACAAATACAACCGCCCTCAGACAAACACTTCTCTCAGTTCAGTCACAGGAAGATTGGAACAAAGTCCTGAAATCTTATGAGAAGCTATACAGCACACCAACTGCAAAAGCTAATCTCCTGAAAGATTTATCGGATGAGTTGCAATCCACCGAATACAACGAGATGCTTCAGATCATCAATTCAAAGCCACAAAAAAGAGGGCAAGCACCATCGGGTAACCAATACCGTGCATGGGCAAAACGTATCAAAGCCGCTTTCGATAAAGAATACGGCTTCCTGCCCGGAACAGATGGAGATGCCTTGGTTGCGACTTTAAATGAAATACCAACACAGGCTGCTTTTATCAAGGTGGGCGTGGAATACAAAACCCTCTATGGAAGCAACATTTTGGATGATATGAAAAGTGAATCGGAATTCGGGCAATACGATGAATGGATGGCCATCATCGTGAAAAAAAGAAAACAGTAGGCATTACCAATGCCAAGGAATTAAACCAAGCAAAACACATGGAAAATAATCAAGTGGAAAATACTTCGAAAAGTAAAACCAAAAAAGTGGTGCTGTTCAGTCTTGGGACTTTGGCTTTAGGAACTCTTGCTTTTTTCGGTTTTAAACACTTCAATAAAAAGAAAGACAATGATGAAATTGATCAAACAACTGATGATCTGGATAGCAAAGCGGATTTTCAAACTCCTGCTAATCCTAAGCCTCGTACCAGCTTACCTGCTGCTAATGTTAGCGATGCCTTTCCTTTGCGCCTCCACGCTAAAGGAGATAAAGTTCGACTTCTTCAGCAAGCTCTTATCAGAACCTACGGTGCTGATATTCTTAAAAAGTTTGGTGCAGACGGAGACTTTGGATCAGAACTACAAACCGCATTACGAAGCAAGGGATATGGAATTCCGCTTTCGGAATCCGACTACAACAAAATCGTCGGGAAAAAAGAAGAAACGAAAACACCGCCACCCCCACTCGTAACATTCGATCCTGCTGCTATGGCGAAAGCACTTTTTGTTGCCATGACAGCACGGGATTTTAATTCCACTATCACGCTTCTAAAGGGCATCAAAAGCACAACGGATTACTCTTTGGTTAGTGAGCAGCTTAAAAACAACTACCGCATAGCCGGTGTACGACAAACGCTTGTCAACGCTGCCCTGACAACTTTCACGGAAAGCTCGCAAAAATCCAAAGTGCAGGAGACCTTCAAAAACATGGGATTGAAATACGATGGAACAAAATGGTCACTGAGTGGCTGGTACTAACAACAAAAGGAGAAACATCACATGAAACGAAATATTAAATACATCGTCATCCATTGCACAGCAACGCCTCCCAACACAACGATTGAATCGATCAAACGCTACTGGAAAGAAGTACGTGGCTGGGGCGACACACCGGGATACCATTATGTCATTGAGCGTAGCGGAAACATTGTGCAATTGCTGGATGAAAGCAAAAACAGTAATGGCGTTTATGCCCACAACTCGTCCTGCATCAATATCGCTTACATCGGTGGCATTGACAAGGATGGCAAACCAATGGACAACCGATCAGATGCTCAGAAGCACGCCATGTTCGACAAGATCGTGGAACTGACAGAAAAATACAAAGGCGCAGAGATCATGGGACATCGTGATTTTGCTGGAGTAAAAAAAGCCTGTCCATCCTTCGATGTAAAGAAATGGCTCTCTGAATACGAGCCGGATTTGGGAAACCACTAAAACAGAAAGAGAATGGTGTTGCAGAAAATGAAAGCGATCCTGAGACATAAGGGATACAAAATATTCGACCGCCCTTATGAACTCAATATCGTAGGCTTACGAAGTAAAAGCACAATCCCGAACCGATTTGACGATGAGATTCATGTCTTCTACAAAGTCTCTACTTTGAACTGGCATTATCACGTTTTCAAAGCTACCACCGATCCGGGAACGTTCTGGCTTCGACAGCCCATGCAGCCCCAAGGCACAGCCATACTTGCGGAGGGACAATACATAGACACTTACCAGCTTGACTTGCATAGAGGCAAATACCTGGCTCTCGTGCAAAGAAAAATGGTAACGGTGATAAGGGATTATAACCGGGACGCTATACTGGATTTTAAAAACGGAACAAAAACAACAGGCTACTATGGAATCAATATCCATCGGGCAAACCAAACAGGAACAACCAAATCCGTAGACAAAAATTCAGCAGGGTGTCAGGTGTTTGAAAATGCCAGCGACTTTGCCCTCTTCATCAGGCTGTGCCAAAAGCACAAATCCTTATACGGAAACCACTTCACTTATTCCCTGATCGATTTTAGGGCGGTGCGAAGGCAGAACGCAAGATATGTAGCGGCAGGAATCGGAGTAGCAGGTTTATTGGGATTGGGAGTGCTGGCCTTAACACAAAAAGAAAAAATAAAAACCATCGTGGAAGAAGTCGGTGACTTCCTGAGCGATCTAACAACGAAAAAAGAAAATGAACCTCAAACAAATTCTGCATCAACTGCTCAAGGATAAAGATGGAAACTTCTCCATGCGTGAAGTAACTGCTCTGATCTACATTCTGATGAGCATCATCGCTTGGGTTTCCCAGCAGTTCTTTGGAAAAGACGTACCTGAATTTATGTTCTTCTCATTTATGAGCATGATCGGTGCAGCAGCTTTTGGTTACTCGCTGGAGAAAAAAAGTAACAAAGACTAATCATTAAAAACAAAAACAATTTATGAAAACCGTGTATATCATTATCGCATTCTGTGTAGGTCTTTTTATCGGCCACCTGTTATTTCCAACTGAGAAAGACATAAAGCCACCAATCTCTGAAGCCGTCCAGCAAACCAAGGAGAAGCTGAACGTGATCGACTCATCAATGTTTGAAGGTAAGATTCGTTTTCTTGCACAAAACGACAGCCTGAAGCAGAAACTGCAAGTCACAAACAGTTTGTTAAGCATCCACAAAAGTTTGTTAGCCTCGGAACGATCAAGGGTCAAACGCTTATTGGATCGCTTAGAGACAGAAAACATTGTTGCCACGGATTCTTCTATCACAGATAGTTTGTGCCTACAGATCAATTCCCTGAATGCAAAAACGGATTCTTTGATTGACTACTATGAACGAAAGGACTCGCTGATGCAATCAATGGTAGCGATACGGGATTCACAAATTGAACTCTGCGACAAATCCTATCAGCAAACAAAAGACCTGCTATTGGAGCAGTCTCAAAGGGAGCAGCAACTCACCGAAAACCTGAACGTCGCTTTGAAACAATTAAAACGAAAGCGATTACAAAACAGGATACTGGCTGCCGGGATGCTCTTCGTTTCAGGAATAACAACAACTCTGTTTATAAAATCACGACAATGATCAACGAAAAAACCATCGTATCCACAGTATCACTTGCAGCATCCTTGGCCACCTATTTCTACGCCAAAGAAGCGCATAAAGATGTTGTTCCTTATGTCATGGTCGGCGGTTTTATCGGGGCGATTCTTGGCGAGGCCATCGCCGGAATTGTCTTGAGCAACGACAAGGATAAAGACAAAAAGGACAACGACAAAGAAAACCAAGGTTAAGGAAACAGGAAAGCAGATTACAGGAATTAAGAATTGACCATCACCAATTTTAATCAGCAAAAACGATTCTGCTTTCCCTTCCGATGCCTTATTAAAACCAAGCAAACATGACAACTGAAATCGTAAACAACGGCACAAGCCTCAAAATCACAACAGACGGTGATGCCCGTATCATCCTGAAATCACAGATCAAGGATGTCAACGTGCTTCGTGATACCATTATCAAAATTGATATCGGACAAGGAGCATTGAACAACGTGTATGTGGATCAGGCAACTGTCACAAATCCGGTGAGCGCATCCGTAGAAGACCTGCGTGATAAAATCCTCGCTATGCTGCAAGGCGGCAATGCAGGATTAGCTACTGAAGTAAAGCAGGACAGCGAGATCGCCACTATTCAGGATTTGAAAGTCCAGGTTGCGGATCTGCAAACCAAAGTAGGATCAGTGGACAGCAAGCTGTTCTACGAGCCTTTACTGATCGATGAGAACAATCCAAATTATATCTACAAAGGTTACGCTCTTCCCGGAGCTAAAACCAACGAAGGTGTTTGGGCAATCGCAAGGATCAGTTCAAAGAAAGGCATCCTTTCCTACCAATGGGCAAGCGGTAACAAATCGTTCGACAAGGTATGGGATGACCGTGCCAAGTTGAACTACATCTAACATCAAACCAGTCCCGGAGCGATACCGGGGCTGGTTTCCAATTTAAATTGAATTAAAGAACTTATGAGAACACCGATCACATATTACGGAGGAAAGCAATCTCTAATCAAATACCTTCTTCCGCTTATTCCACAGCACACGATCTACTGCGAACCATTCTTTGGTGGTGGTGCATTGTTCTTTGCTAAACCGAAATCCGAGGTGGAAGTGATCAATGATTTGAACGGAGAGGTAGTTAATTTTTTTAAAGTCGTTAAAACCAAATTCTCCGAATTACAAAAAGAAATACAAGGTTCTCCACATAGCAGGGAACTCTTTAAACGTGCGAAAGCGATATACGATTTTCCCGATATGTTTTCGGACGTTCAAAGAGCATGGGCATTTTGGGTGTTAACCAATCAGGGCTTTGCAGGAATCATTGGCTCTTGGGGCTTTGGTAAGACAGCTTCAAAAGAAAAAGCTGTGGCGGTTAAACGGGATGCTTTTACAAAAGAATATGCCGACCGAATGAAAACAGTCCAGGTTGAGCATAACGATGCATTAAAAGTCATTGATCGCTGCGATGATAAAAACGCATTCATCTATTGCGATCCACCTTATATCAATTCCGATCAGGGACACTACGACGGTTATTCTGAATCAGAATATGAAGCCTTGCTGAATAAGCTGGCCAAGGTAAAAGGCAAGTTCCTGTTGAGTTCCTATCCGAACGCCATATTAAGCAGGTTCATTAAAAAATACAAATGGCGGGTTAAGAAGGTCAGCAAATCGGTCGCTGTAACGAAGCTCACCGACAAACAGAAAGTTGAAATGATGGTCATGAATTATGACATAGAGAAAACTAAAAAAGCAATAGGACTCAACGGCACAGATGAAACAACCAACAACATGAAAAAGAAAAATCCATACGCTGGCATTGATAAGGAATGTATGCTCATCGAGCGTTTCCTTTCCTTTCACGATCAGATACTCTATAAAAACACTTTCGGAATTTTCATAGATGAACTTCAGAAAGCAATTGAAGATAAAAAGATCACAAAGAAGTCTCCAGCAGCAAAGGAGATCATGTTGATCCAGCAAGCGGCTGTTAATGCCTTCAATAATATGTACAATGCTACCCATTTTGTATTGAAACCAGCAACAATAAAACGTTTGAAGGCAGTGGTCGCCAAATGGCAAAATTCGCATGACGACATTGACGTTGCATACGCAACCAGCAAAAAGAAAACCAAGGCTCTCAATGGTATTACACCTTCACCACAGGTTAATATCATGCCGAGTACCGCTTTCACTACGCTCCAGTTTAATACTATTGGGTTAAAAGATCGCTGGCTTTCATTTATAGGCGATCCTGCGCCGGGATTTACAGCAATGGTGTTTGGGATGCCCAAGATGGGTAAAAGCTATTTATGCGTTGATTTTGCTGGTTATTTAGCCCGTAATCATGGGCGGGTGCTTTACGTTGCCAAAGAAGAGAAGCTGGATAAAACGCTACAGGATAAACTCAAAGAAAAAGATGTGGCGCATGAAAACTTAACAGTAGCCGATGGCATTCCTTCTGATTTGAGTCCTTACGATTTTATTTTCCTTGACTCTGTAACCAAGCTGGGTCTTTCACCACGAGACTTAGAAAATCTGAAAGCGAATAATAAAGGAAAATCTTTTATCTACATCTTTCAAGTTACCAAGGCTGGAAAATTCAAAGGCAACAATGAGTTTCAGCACGATGTTGATGTTGTTATCGAAGTACCGGAGCGTGGTAAAGCAATTCAGTATGGACGTTTCAATCAGGGAGGCGAAATGGATATCTTTCCAAATTCGCAACAAGATAGCTTTCCGTTTGAAGAAGAAGTACCGACGTTAGCCGGAGTAAAAAAAAAAGACATGAAAGAACAGTATCCCTCCTGGACTGAACCTAAGCATTTAAACAAGCGTGATCACAATGACCTAAAGGAAATCTACAACCTGTTTAAGAAAGGTAACTTTAAAGCGGCGATGGCAAAGGCATCAGATGTTGACACAATAGTTCGTGAAGAGATACCGGGTGACGTTTGGAAAAAAATGGGTGGGCAATTGACAAAGACAGGAGAAGAGAAGTTGCGGAAGGCAAAGAACAAGAAGGTGCTGCTAAGACGAAAAGGGAATACGGTTATAAAAAAAGTACAACTTGGAATTCCTTTAGAAGAACTTGCCACCGAAATGCTACCTAAAGGTTCCGATCCGGTGAACATTGTTTCAGTTATTTACAATGAAACATCGAGAGTAGAAGACGCCGCAACAATTCTTGCACAGCAAGCTCTTATTGATGAGAAGGTAAAAGCAAAAGTGAAATCACTGCATTTCTATTACAACGACTCAGACAATATCAGTCACGGCGTTTCCTATTTCAATATTGATTTAGAAGGTTCAGAAGCTGAGCTAAAGAAAATCGCCGGAGAAGATAAACTCTTCTATTGCGAATGGTAATATTGTTTGTTCTTTGAAATACTGAATGTGACAAACGACAAAAGCCCTGCGTCCAGCGCAAGGCTCCTGCCTGAAGGCGAGAGTTTACTATTTCTTTTTAGCCGCTTTCTTAGCAGGTTTAGCTGCGACCTTTGCTACTGGTTTAGAAGGGGCTGCGGGAGTCTTGCTCTTATCTACAAAGTAGCTTTGTGCAAACTGCGATGCGCTTTGACCGTTTTCAAAAGCGATCAGCAATTTATCCAGCACCTCTTCACGCTGTTTGAAAACGTCCTTCCTTCCTGCGATGGTATCGGCAATTTCCTCTGCCCATTTGTAAAACTTCCCGTAGGATTGACTTTTCACCTTCTTAGTCCCGACGTGCTTTGGGGTTGCTTTTTCCTTGCCGGATTCTTTAGCTGTTTTGATGGCTGCTTCCACTTCCTTAGTAGCGGCGTCTACATCTTGCTTGACAGCTTGCATGATCTGAACAACTGCGTGTGCGCTGATCTTTCCTTCTTTAATATAATTCTGAACTTTCATTGACACCTTAGTTAGCATGATCAGGTTTTCAATGTAGCCTCTTTTCTTTCCCGTCTTACGCTCAATATCTGTTACTTTCCATCCAAAGTTCAGCAGCCGGCGCACCACTTCCGATTGCTCCAGCATGGTGAAGGGTTTACCGTCGTTGTTGATCAGGAATTCGAGAGTTCGTTCTTCCTCACTCATCGGGCGCTCTTCAATGATTACCGGAACACGCTCAATCTTTTTGCCTTTCTCCAAGGCCAGTTTCACCGCCCTCATTCTTCGGAAACCTTCACGCAAGATGACCCTGCCGTCTTTCATATAACCTTTCAGTGGGTTACGGATGCCATTCTCCACAATGGAAAGCATCAACTCTTCAATGTTGCCGTATTCTTCACGGGGGTTGTTCTTTTCATCAACGATGATTTGCGTTGGCGGCACATACGAGTAATTACCTTTTTGGAATTCAGCTACGACCTTGTTTGATTTTGCTTCTGTTGTTTTCATTTTACTTTTTGTTTTAGATTATACTTTGTTTTTATCCTTCGCCCACCGTGGGAAAAGGGTACGTGGTGGTATCATACGTTGTGCCACGAATCGATTGTCAGCAAAGTATTTGAAACGAAATGGCTTATTTTGGCTACTCTCCTGGGAATTCGGATTTAATGTCCGGAATTGTCAGTGATTTTATGGCCACCTAAACGATGAACTTTCATTTTAGGAAGGCCGAAACTGCCTTTTTACCCGTCGAAGTCAAAATCTAAAAACCTGAAAGTATTAGTATATTTAGAAAAAAGTACTAATGGAAAGAACATGGTTCCCCCAGCGAAATGCCAGTGACGCTCCAGTTGCCTTATTAAAGAACTTTATCTTTAATATAGGCTTCCCGATATCAAGAAAGACAATTGAAGCGGACGTAAAAGCGCATAAAGAATTTCCTTATTTATCAATCGAAGCTCTTGTTTCAATCTTGGGTTCATGGGGTATAAAATCTGCTGCATTTAATTGCGAAGTACAAATGCTTAATGAAATGCCAGTACCATCCATAACCTTTATTCACGAGCAGAATGGTGATGTAAAAATGGGAAACTTCGTTTTGTTCTTTGGAATAAAAGATGGAATAGTGAACTATCTACACATGAGAAGAGGTTGGGTACTGGAGCCAATTGCAGAGTTTGAAAAGAAATGGGCTAAAGCAATACTGGCCATTTTGGAAATAACATCAGAGGGAGAACAAGATGTGGATGCAAAAGAAGAAGAATACACAAGGGCTTGGAATGCTAATCCTGATCTGCAACATATAAAGGTTAAGGATGACTTCTTAACTGATGAGGAGTGCGATCATGTTCTATCACTGGCAGAGAATATTTTTAAGAGAAGTCGTTTAATGGATGAGACTAACATCGAAGGGTATGGAAGAACCAGCTATTCTGCTGAATTACATATTTTCCCAAACGACCCGGTTCTCTTGAGAATAAGAAAAAAAGCATCTGAATTAATTGGAATGCCTGAAAGTAACTTTGAGCATTTTCAATGCGTTTCCTACGATCCTAATCAGGAATACCAAAACCACTACGACACCTTTGATGAAAGCAGCGAGAGAGGCCGTAAAACGATTGAGGAAGGTGGTCAGCGTAAGTACACCTTATTAGCTTATTTAAACGATGACTTTGAAGGAGGTGGTACTCATTTTCCAAACGTAGATGTGCTGGTTCAGCCAAAGAAAAGGCGAGTGGTTATTTTCAATAATCTCGGTGAGGATGGCAAAGTATTAAAAGCAGCATATCACGCTGGGCTTCCGGTAACCGTTGGTCGCAAATATGCAATTAATATTTGGGTGAGGACAAAGGCCGTTCGGGATTAATAGACTCCAATCTTTCGGAGCAATTCCAGCGAATTATCTTTGTTGCGGATTTCAGCGCACTTAATGGTTTTAAAATACGTCGGTTTGTCAAAAATTACGGAACAGGTGCGCTTTTTCCCATCGGTCATAACTTCCAGTAGCTCATAAATAGTCTGCTTCTCTTCCCACTTAGTTGCCTTAACGGAGATCTGTGGTGAAGTGAAAACGTACTCACGCCCAGGAGAATTTATTATTTTCTGATACTTGTGTAATTCGTGGACATAGGCCGTATCGTTTGAAAACTCAGGCTCGTAGTTGTAGAAAAAGCGGAATGCCACTATTTGATTAGCTGCGTTTACTTCAATATCAATCGAATCTGCAATTCCGTAACTGCCCTTCTTGAAATGATAATGCGTTGGATCACTCTTCACGACTATGTCAGAGTACTTATTGATATTGTCCTGAAGGTTGATCTTTTTATTTGAAAGATGCAGAACCCGAAACAATTTTAAAAGGGTGTCATTTTGTGCAACCCCAACTGAAGCCGAAACAAGAACGGCCATCAAAAGAACTATCTTTTTCATAATTAGTTTGTATAATTAAAGTTAATGATTTTTTTGAATAATGCTATCCTCCCAACGGCTTTCTTTCTAAGTTCTTCAGAAGTTCCAGTAGGGTAAAGTTGATGAAGTTAAGCTCTTTGATGTTTTCGAATTCAATGCTTTGATATTGCATTGCGCCAATAAGGGCTTCCTTTAAATCCAGCCCAAAATCCTCCGGCGAGGAATGCTTAATTTCAATAATTAGCTTGTCAGTTTCAATTCGTATCATAGTCAGGTTTTTAATCTAAGTACGATACGAAATGCTTAAATAACAAGCTATGTACGGAATTTATGCCGTAACAATGAAGATTTATTTGGGTTAATATTGCAGCAAAAAAAATGAAACACATTAGAAATTTAATCCAGTTAAAATCGAAGCCCAACTTTACGAAAACTGAAGATCAATTGATGAAAAAACTTTACGATGCTTTGTTAATCTCAGTCGAAAAAAGAGAAAGATTGCTGGCGAAGGCAATAGAGCTTCTTGATGAAGCTGATTTCCTTTATGCAGAAGCTGTAAAAGAAGATAACTTATATAAAGCCCACCTAAGAAAAATTAATAGCCAGTTGGGGAAGTACTTTAAGAGAACGGATAATAAGAAAAACTAATTCCCTATCAGTGGTAAATTTCTTTAGGTCTTACCTTATATTTTTATAAATCTCCGGCAAAGAATCCCCTTTAAAAATTAACTCTCCAGATTTGAAAACTTCGTAATGGTCAATCCTATCTATGTCGTAGTAAATCCAAACACCATCTGGTTGCCTTACTAAATTTTGCTTACCCTCCATTATCAAGAAACCATCGTCAGCGTAGTATTTCGCAACGCCAGTTTGTTTATCATACAAATACTTTGGTTTTCCATTACAATAATACTTTTCATTAATTTCCCGTAAAGTACCACGTTGTATTAATTGGCCATTACTGCAATAAGATTCTTCATAAATTCGAGAACCAATTGTCTTTTTCACTTCCTTTATTTTGCCGTCTCTCCAATAATTAATTACAATGGCAGTATCTCTTCTTTTATAGCCTATTGCGGCTGTTTGTTTTGGACTGTAAAGTACTTTCCATTTGCCGATATTAGGATCATGAGCATAATAAAGAGTATCTAAATCTTCATAGCCCTCACTCCCGTATATAATTTTCACTTTGCTTTTATCGGCAGAAGACAAAACCATTCCCGTTTTACACGAGTAAAAAAATCCAAGCAAAGCCGATAACAAAAGTATATTTCCTATTCTAATCGCCATTTCTAACTGATGCGGGTTTAAAGGTTGACTCGAACAAAAATATAGTAATTCCTGTGTTATTCCTATTCCTTTCTCCTGGGGCAGCGAAGCTCCCGGAAAACCCACTGGGAGAAATGGAAGGACGATATCCAAGAAATGGAGTTATAATTATTCTTTGAGAAAAATTACTACACTTTTGATCCACAAACAATAGCTCTTGTACCTATGAAGAAAATTTACCGGCCAGCATAACTTTTAGCTTAATTTACTTTAAATCTAAATTGCCCATGCCAGCATTGTCTTGCAGCTTTTCGAGAGTTTGAATATCGCCATCATCAATGGCATCCATCTTATTTAAATATTTCCAAATATCCTCTTGGATTTTCTTTTCTCTTAGCATTAGAATGTGAAATGCGATCTTTTCTTCAGAAGTAGGGTCATTCATATCCAAATCCAAAAGCTCCTGAATATACATATCAACAGAATCTGTAGCAAATGTGCCAATAGAACTGATGTGTTCTAAATCTTTATCCTCTAAATATGATGCCAATTCATAAATGGCTCCACAGGCATCTAAAGCTGAAGACGCTAAGACGGTATCATAATTTTCAGGAGCAGGAGTTACTTCATCTAATTTTCTTTTTAGAAGGTTAAAATCTATTTGATATGACTCATCGTCCATTTTAGCTTTTATCTGCCGTAAAACATTTTCAAGAATCTTGGCATCGCCGAAGCTATACTTATTCGAAAAAAAAGCATAATTAGGGAACAATCTCTTTGCTGTTAAGTAACCGAAAACAGCAATCTTATCCAGATTCCGATTAATCATTTGTACTTAAACATGAATCGCCGAAATTTTCGGCGATTCCAAATTTTAATAAAAGGGAATAATAACATTTCATATTTAAAACTAACGTGCTTCCCTTTCAAAGCTACTTTACTTTTAGAGTGTCAACGAGTTTAAACAAATCTCTATCATAGTATTGTTTTTGCCCCTTTAGATTATCCGGGACAATCTCAAATCCCATATACTCAATTTTCATTTTTGGCTTGATTGATTCAGATTTTCCTACACCCCAAAAGGCAGAGGGATTGTAGCCAACTAAATTAGCAGTTAAATCTTTCCCCGAAGCATCATGCACAATCGGTTGCCATTTTAAGTCTTCAAATGTGTCCTCAGTAATATAACCAATTCCGTTACTGTCCAAAGTCAACTCATCTTTTGGGACATTGGATTTAATAAGATATACCCCACCAGTATACCCTTGAGGTACTGTAATCTCAATTCTGTTACAACCAAACAGGGTTAAAAGACATGGCAACAATACAACAAAACTCTTTTTTTTCAAAGACAACATTTTACATTGCAAATTAATTATTCATAAAAATAGCGTTTATCTTTTGTAAAACATAGAAGGATAGTAACTAAAATCTTTGCCTTCTGGTTGATTGAAGCTTGACATTTTCACTGGTGCAGCGTGAGTACCAGTAAACGAAGGCTGTGGATAATGCATCAACCTATACGGTACACTCCAAAAATCATTTGAATTTCGCACATCTAAAGTAGCTGAAGGAAAAATATTAGTGTATGAAGTGACCTTTAATTTACCACCACCATAAGTTATATTTAATTTTTGAGCTACATCTACTATTTTATAGCCTAAAGCATTTAGACCTAATTCTTCTGAAGGCGACACACTCGCATGTTGTTCAAAATTTAAAGAAAATCCTCCTAAAGTACCATCAGTATTTTTTGCTTCACCGAAAGCGAAAACATTATTGCTTCCCCCTTTGCCAGGATAGTAATCTCTCGCTTTACCAATCGGCGTTTTACCTAAAACAATATTCTTAGTAGCTGATAAACCTGTTAACTCTCCTTTATCGTTTTCAGTGGCTGTTAGTTTTATTGTTGTAGTCAATTTATCACCAGCCGCCCCATTAATTGGAGGAGGTGGATTTGGCCCATCCCACAATTTTCCGTCAATGTAACTATTGAATGTAAAAGTCAGATCTTTTCCTAAGTAGGTTTCTCCTTCTTTCGTAGTCGCTTGTGAGTTTGCGTCCTTATCCCATCGTATATTTCCGGCTTTGTCTTTAACAAAATCTTCAGTTCCCATTCCGGTAGGGTCGATATTGGCTATTGGATTGTTATCCATAGATGCATACGGTGACTGCCAAGGATATTTATGTGCCAAAGGATCAACGCTTAACCATTTTCCTAAACGAGGATCGTTAATCCTTGCGCCAAAATCGTAGCTATTTCCGCTACCTTTAATCTCATCATCTTTCTCTTTGCCATTCATGCCGTAACGGTAGTCATTTGTTCCGGCATAACCCCAGCTATCTAATGGTGCACCAAAGGCATAGTAATCTTTGGAGCTTAAAATCTCAGGCATGTAGTTATCTACCAGGCCATCAGCTCCTGTGGCTCCCGTGGCATTATTCAGGGCATCAATACCCAGATGCCTGTCGCTGATAGTGGTGAGTACATTGCCCAGATGGTTGGAGAGTTCGTAGCGTTTATCGCCCAGGGTACGGCTTGTTGGTACCTGTTTAATGAGCATATTATCGAGGTAAAAGCTACCTGCCGGGTTCGACGACGAACTGTTGATAACCCGGATGGTAATATTGGTGCCTGTTGGTGTAAAACGCCAGCTATTGTGCCCCGGCGATAAAGTAGCCTGCGAAATGATCAGCGAACTGGTGTTATCGGTCACTGTAAGTATCAGCATACCCGGTGTAAATACGCCCGGTACGCCGGCATCGCCTACAGACTGCCCCGCAAAACCAGCCAGGTCGAAATTGATTTCATAGGTCACACCGGCAGTAACCGACGATGGTGTGAGGTATACGCCCGCATTGGCCGTAGAAGCCGCTATATCGACCTCCAGGTTTTTATAGGCGCCTGCACCGGCCGTCATGGTACTGCTCTGGTAGCTCCAGCCGCCATCGGTACTGTTAAAATCGCAGCTATGCAATACATCGCTGTGGTTATAAAGCATCACTTCTTTTTTAACAAGACCCACACGCGAGGAACCATAGATATCCTGTTCTTCGAGGTTCACCAGCCAGGCGCGGCCTGAACGTGTTTTCCGGTAAGTAGCCATCACATTGCCCTGGGCATCGCGTCTGTAATAGGTGGTAATATAGCTGTTAGGATCTGCGAGGGTAGCCGATGGTTTCACAATTTTTGCAATGCGGTTCCCCGAAGCATCATACACATATTCCACATCGTCCTTTCCGCTTCCGCTCTGGTGAGTCACCGATTTAATTTTGCCGTATACCGTCCAGTCTATATTGTCTACTTTATCGGATTTATCCATAACCAGATTTCCGATATTATCGTAAGCATAATTACCCGAACTGCCCTGATCATCAATATCTGTGGCCATCGATGTGATTCCCATACCATCCTGAACCCAATCCAGCTTATTGTTCATGAGCTGATCGTAGGCGGAGCCACCACTGCAGATAGATTGCGTAATATAGTTATAGGTCAGTTTATCAAACTCTGTCGATGTTTTATCGAATCGCGTGGCGTCTGTAATGTTGCCATTAAAATCGTACTTAAATTCTTCGTAATACATATCTCCAAAACTGCTGAGGGTGTTGGATGCATCCCATATATTGGAGGTAGCGCTAAACACATCGGTAGCCCATGCTTTTTTAATACGGTTGAGCTGATCGTAACGGTAAGCACGCATCAGGAAAGACCCATGGTAGGTATTGTCATAAATAGAAGAAGCCATATTGGCTATGTTGCCATTGTAGAGGTTCGCTGGTCCGGAGCTTGTAATGGTTGTCGGGTACAGCAGGTCGCTTTTAATGTTCGAGAGGTCGCCCCTGAAATCGAGTGCATTTGTGGTCGGATGTTTGGCTACATAATCGCCATCGTAGTAACCGAGGCTATAGGCATAGCCATCGGCAGCAAATACACTGTGAAGGTTTTGCGAAGAAGTGGTTTTATAGGCATCTTTTCCTATATCTGTTGTCGGGCTCAGTGCCGCGCTGTTTACACCCTTAATCCATCCGTGAATGGTGTAGGCATAATCGCTGCCCTGTACCTCCTTATCGCCCAGTTCTGAGCGCGACAGAGGTCCGTGTTTATAATAGAAATACTTCGATTCTTTTTCCCAGATCGTGCCGTTGCGGCTGGTGTATACCGAGGTAATCCGGTTGTCGGCATCGTAATTATAACGGTGGAAAAACTGATCGGGTTTACCACTGTTGTAGCTCCCCTGGTTCACCTTACCACTCACAAGATCGTAGTCGTAATCGACACGCGCCGTGTTGAAACTGAGTGATACCAATACCGCATCGTTGATATCGGTAAACAGGGTTTTTACATTACCATGCATATCATAGCTGTAGTGCGATGCATTGTCGTAAGTGCCGGTAGTCGGGTCTTCAAAGTAAGCCGAGCATGACACCCGGTTGCGGAGATACCCCTGCTGCCCGTTGCCATAGAAAGACAGGGCATTCTCGGTCATAATCGTTGTTGGCGGAGCCTCGTCGTAATAGGTCATGGTTACCTGTCTGCCTGGTCCGCTGCTCAGCCAGGCGCCCAGGGCGGCGTCATCCTTGGCAATGGCATCACTCATGGCTGTGGAATTCGTTTTCTCGCCTACTTCCGTAATACGCGACAGATCGTCGTATTTGGTATACGAATATCCCGGATCGCCCGAGTACCCCTTTTGGCGCTCGTTTTGCGAAACCACCAACCGGCCCACCTTATCGTACCAGAAATTGGTATAGCCCCTGGCGCTTGGGTTAGTAGGGTCTGTAGCGCTGGCGTGATCCGGCACGGTTTGCTCGCGTACCTGGTTGAGCGTGGTGTATTTATAATTGGTAACGAGCCCATGCAGAGGCCAGATAAACGGATTGGTATTGTTCTGGCGGTAGGCCCGTACATTGGCCGTTGTATTGTCGCAGGGGTCTCCGCTGGTAGATGGCGTCTGGCTTACGGTAATCGGCCTTACGCCTTCCGGCGGTACTGTTTTAATTAAATTACCGGCCTGGTCGTAATAATAAAGTGTATAATAATATTCGTTCAGGTCGTAGGTTGCCAGTAAACTCTCATCATTCAATAATTTATTCAGGCAACGGGTCCGGAAATTATCAATAAACTTAACGGCTGCTGCATTGTCTGCCTGCTGTTCCAGGAGTTGGGTTGCATAACCGGCGTCATCTACATCCTGCTGGCAGGGATCTTCGTCGGCTGCGCCGCCTGTAGCCAAATCCGGACACCATAATCCCGTGGGCATGCTCTTGTAGGTAGGGTTATTGGTGAGTGTTGTAATAGACTGTAGTGGTGTTGTGCTGCTGAAACAGCTGTTTGTATTGGTTTCGCTGTTCTGAAAACAATTGGTAAGCCACACACATACATCGGTAGAGGAAACCGCATCGGTTCCCGAAAGTTCAAACACACTGTTAATAGCTGTGGCCAGGTCGCCGGAGAGACTGCTGTTGCCCACCCAGGTAATGCCATTGTTGAGGGCAAAGGTATGCAGGTTGTCGCAGGTACAACCTGCAGGTACCAGGCACCACAGATCTGACGGCACACTTTTGCCGGTTGGATTATTGGTAAGTGTATTTACAGACCTGAGCGGGGCCACGCTGCTGAAGCAGCTATTGGTATTGGATGTGGTAGACTCGAAACAATTGCCCAGCCAGGTGCACACATCGCTGGCAGAAAGGGCGCTGCCGCCCGACAGTCCATAAACGGTGTTCATGCTGGCGGCAATATCAGAAGCCAGGTTTGTGTTACTCACCCAGGTAATGCCATGATCGATGGCATAGTTTTTAATCTTTTCACAGCTGCAGGTACCCGGGCTGTTATCGGCAGGTGGCTGAACAATATTGATACTTGGAATAATGGTTGTGCAACCACTGTAACTTGTGCCCGTGCCGAGGTAGTGGTTATAGATTTCGTTGAAAGAATGCAGGGTTCCTGAACCATCATCGGCCGGAATGCCGGTGGCATAGGTATCAAGTCCCTGTTGATTATTGGCATCGCAGGTATGCACACAAATATTAATCATATCGGCACGCATGTGATCCAGGGTTGTTTGTAAAGCCCCGGAAGACAATGTAAGCGCCGGGTTACATTCGTATATCCGGTTCCTGATTTCCTGGATCCAGTTATCGGCATCGCCGGCACAGCTAGCCTGGCAATCGTTCGAAATTTCGGATGCTGTAGCTGTGAGCACGGCCGCCGCAATGGGTCCCACGCCGAAATTAGGGCAGTCGCCCAGCATGGCTGCATATATAGGATCCTGCTGGATCCGGATCTGTGCATGTGGCAGAGAGGCTGAACAATCCATAAACCCGGGCTCAGCGGGGTCGTTGCTCAGGGTCGGAATATTTGCAGAACAGCTGCATGTGCCTGTTACAAACCGATTGCCGGAACAATCGAAAGCTGTATTATACAATGCATAAAGAATAAATTTCTTGTAACCCAGGTATGCATTTTTAAATACCTCTGCTTTTGTAGCATTGCTGAGGATGCCGGGAGCTCCACCGTAGCCGTGAATGCTTCGGAAGAAATCGACCGTTGCCTGGTCGATTGTTGTACCTGTTGAGTGACCGTATTTTCCGGAAAGCGCAGACACTCCGGTTGTAGCAATATTATCGGGGTCATCCAGTATATACCAGATACTCATAGGAACGGATGTCGGGGCCGATGAGGCGGTAGCTGTATAAAATTGCTTCAGGTAATTCTGCATCATAGTCCGCATATTCAACTGAGTAGCTCCGCAGATTACCTTTACCGTGTTGCAATCTGTTCCAAGAATGGGGTCGAAATGCTCGGGATTAGCACTGCCATTGTAACTGGTTGACAGTGTAGTCGGTGTAGTAGCCAGGTCTGATATATAAGCATTTGGTGTAGTTCCACTACCTGAAAGATACGCATAAGGATTATAAAACTGCCCCGACTGATCGCTGATCATTTGTTGGTCATACAGCCTGCTATCGGCCATGGTTGTGTGCGACACAGACACTGTACCTGTACCGGAAGCTGTTACCGTGTATACAACGGCACTGTTGCTGCACACTGTCAGATTGCCGCAATAAAATGTATAGGCGCAATACTCCGGATGAAAGGTAATGAGGTAGTCGGCCATATAATCTTTCCAGTGAGCTCTTATGTAGTCCCAGTTCTGATCGGAAGAAGCCAGTCCGCCACTAAAATCAGCGGCATGGTTGGTGCTGAGCCAGGTACTGAAATTGGACCAGAAACTACCTGTAGACACATTGTGAACCAACCAATCGTTGGCACAGGTTGAAGAACGCGACGGATTATTGGGGCTGCAGCTGAGTGGTGCGCCACTGCAGGTGTTCGGCTGATCGACGAGGTTGTCGAAATATTGCCCGTAGGGACTCATGTCTTTTGCCAGAGCCATGTGTCGAAGATCGCATTCAGAAGGAATTGCCATAACCGGGTTCTGGCAATTGTTCACACAGGTGGTGTACTCGTTACGGGCTATGGCCTGATCGCCGCTCGATAATTCGGAATAGGGATTCCCGTATTTATCGGTTACCGGAATGGTAATGGATGTAGAAAGGTACGTTGGGGCGTCTACACCAAACTCCTTATTACAGAGATACACACAATTATCGCAGGGAGGTGGTGAAACCGGTGTTGTAAGAGGTCCGCATGGAGAGGTTTGAATCGCTGTGAAAAAATCATTTTTGTAATTATCCAGCTGCCCCTGGTTGAGCACAATGTTTTTTTCAATGTAATATGTGCCTATCTGTGCCAGGTTCACTGTAAACTGGTAGCTGGCCGCAGTAATATTATTGCAATTAATGATCGGGGATCCGCTGGCATTATTGGTACAATTGCCGGAGGTGCCTGCATACGGTGTGGAGGAGCCGCTAAGTGTTGTGGCTGTTACATAATTCCCGTTCTCATCTTTTACAGAGATTTGGAGATCATACACACAGGTTTTGCATAGCGGGCAAGGCGAAGCCTGACAAGCCGTATCCAGATTGAGTGCATAAGCAAATTTATAGTCTGAGCCGGCCATCGTATTCAGAATCGTTGTGGTGGCAATGCGCCCGTTGCCCAGCAGGTTATTTTTACCGGTGAGCATGTCTACTGTAATACTGGTAGCTGCCGGTTTTTTATCTATGCTCAGTAAATTGGCCGGTGCATTTCCGGCCAGGGCCGTTGCTATGGTTCGTCCTTCCTGATCGAGATATGTTACAGATAACTGCCCGTTGGCATCGGATATCATATTCTTTTTATAGTGAGATACACTGCCCACCTCGTCACCAAACAGACGGTCCAGTTCTTCCTGTCCACCCGGCGTGCCATAATAATACCTGGTTTCGTGCCCTGTACCGAATTTATGATCAGGTCCTACACCGGTTTGCACCGAAACACGGCCCGTACCATCGGTCTTATAAATCGTTTGTGCATAAGGGGTTCCCTGAGCATCCGGTATATAGGCATCTGTGCCTGTGGCGCTTGTATTATTACCATAATAATCGGCCGTTTTATTTCCACTGACAGTAGAAGCTGATGTTGGACCGCTCCCAGGGTACGCTGCATCTGCATCAAAATCATTCTTATCGAAGGTTGGGTTAAAGTTGGAATAATAATGAATCCCCGTGCTGGTCAATGGCGTAGGCAGCAACTGCACGGTAGGCCGGCCCTGGAAATCGTATTTGGTTTCTGCCACAACAGCGTTGTTGTCGGAGTTTAAAACCGTGGCTGTCTGGCGGTTTCTTAAACTGCCGTCGAAATAGCTGATCACTTCCTTACGCTTGCCTTCCTCGGCAAAGGCTGTAGAAGACTGCCAGTTATAGGCCATGTCGAGTCCTGAAAAATCGATCCTGTATGCAGATGATCCAATAGCTGAAAGATTGGCAATGGTTGTGCCCGAGGATAAGCTCACACTCCAGGGACCTTCGGCCCTGGTATCGTAAGGAGCCATGTTTAAGCGCCCGACAGGGCGCACCCTGTATATCAATGTTCCTTTCGGATACGACATCGGAATAGAATAATGTTGCTCTGCGGTATTGATCCGCGAAGCGTTGCTGAAATCTACCGTGAAACCGGTTCCAAAGGCTGCATTACCTACATCTATAAACGTCCACTCCACATCGTAGCTTTCTGCTCCCTGAACATAATTCCAGGCAATGGGCACCTGATTATTGTATGTGGCCAGCGCTGCCTGCGTTACAGGCGATCCGGATACAGGTGTTGTGACAGTAATAGATGGATCGGCAAATACATGCGGCGCAGTTACATAGCGCATATCGTAATAACGCTCCGTTTCCTGGATGACATCAAAAAACAGATCACCGTCGAAATTTGAAGGAATGGTGCTCAGCGTAGTGCCGTTTAAAACAAAGTTAATAGAGGTGATCTTTACTTCGGCACGGTAAGCACCTTCATAAGTCTGCAAAAAGATGTCGTTGTAATTAGAAGCGGCATTGTATGAAATAATGGCTTTCTGACCGGTAAGTGTTGAATACAGATTGGGTGAAGATCCTGATCCGCCCATATCGTACAAAGCAATATCATAGTTTACTGTAAAGCTTAGTGCCGAATTAATATAATTCCGTTTGGAGTCATCAAAACGCAGCACAACACTAGCCAGGTTGCGCTTCACGCCAAAACGGTAAGGCCATTCCGAACGGTTATTGAGCATGTAGCTATATTGCTGATCTTCGGCAAACAGCGAATAGGCAGGGCTGGCCCCCGAGGGCAATGCCTTGATGTTGCTGCCGCTAAGACTGGCGATCACCTGGTCGTCTGCAGCTCTTACAGACAGGCTCTGAATAAAAAAGAGCGCACAAATCAGATAAACAATTTTTTTACACATAAGCTTATTCTATTACAATTTCACTTTGATCAACTAACTTATAGGCTTTATAAAGCCCAATGGGATTCACCTTTTTCCCTTTTCTGGATATATACTGCTTATCGCTAAATACCACCGGGTCTTTTACCGCGCCCAGTTTTATGCTCTTAAACGATATAACAGCCCTGGCATTCTGCGTGTTTTTTTTTACTTCGTCGCTATACACATAAACCAATTCTTTCAGCATATCCGTTTTGGCATCGATACTAAAGCGGATACTTTTAAAATCTCCGCCAGGATTTCTGATCTCGATCACCTTCAGGTCGCTCGTGTTTGAAACGTAAACAACATTCTGGTATACGGACTTGACCAACGAATCGACATTCAACCCGCTTAACATAGAGGGTGTGCCGGCATTATTCTTATCCATGGGCCTGTACAGAATCATATGCTGCCTTTTATCGACCAGGAGAACCGTGTTTTCACTTATAAGCGTAATCCGGTCCATCATCGAAACAAAGTACTTATTTCCGTCGCGGCAGGTATGTCCGTTATAACTATACAAAGGCTTTGCATCATGCTCATCCTTATATATTTTCATTTCAAGCTCCACATCATATGCCGTAGCCAGGATAATTTTCTTATTCATCCGGATCATATCATCCTGAGGGGTCTGGGCAAACACATTGACAATACCAAAAAGACCGGCACCAAACCATATAATGTATTTATGAATCAATGACATGTTCTTTATTGCTTGATATTACTACGTGTTGTTTTAAGCGTTTGCACACCATTTACAGTTTCTTTTTTCACCTGCACCAGTGTACCTTCCTCATCGTAATTGTAGAAAGTTGCATAATTCTGTCCATCCAGTTCGGCCATTAACCAGAGGTTATATGGATTGTACACAAAGGTTTTCATAGTGCTCCTGAACGGCTGAACACGAATGTCGTCGAGGTAACTGGTTCCTGAGGCACCACTGACACTGAACTGAATGGAGGCGGTAGACGAAGCAGCCACAAAATTCAATTCCACTTTTTGCCAACCTTCGATTTTGATGTTATCCGTAAACATTTCGGAAGAGGTGACAGAGGATGCTGCGATTTGTGGTTTACCATTGGTTTTGAACCACACACTCACCGTGTATTTCTCGCCGGGTGTTGTCTGGAAATAATAACCCCCGGGAGCATTGGTCACTGCCATGCTGATGGTTTGCGAAGATCCCAGTTCTACCGATGCCTTGCCCGTATGGGCAACTGTACGGTTCAATGGAATAGAACTGCTGCTGGTTAGCTGGATGTGACCGTGAGCGGCAGATGCCGGATAGTTTGTCAGGGTTGAAGTATAATCTTCAAACCCATCAAATCCGGCTTCGTAATAGGAAGCATTCGCCGTAATTCCGGTTTGAACCATATTATTATAACCATAGAGCGCTGAAGAATATATACCAATGGCATTTTTATTCTCTACTTCAAACCCATATGGATTGTAACGGGTTACTTCATTGGCCATGGTCCACTTTTTATTTCTCGGAATTGGTAGCCCCGTTGCGCTATTCAGGTTGGTCGACCAGTCAAAGAGTACAAAATCATTGAAGGTCCCATCGGTCTGAATTTTAGTCTGGTTCACATCCGGGCTTGGGTTCGGGTTTTGTTTCCGGTCGGTCTGATATGCCCATGCCTGTTGGGCACGCCAGATACCTTTGGTTCCTACACGGTATCCGTTTGGCGTTGATAATGACGACAGATGACTTGGGCTACCACCACCGAAATACGCAACCGATGGATCACCTACGTCTACATAATCGAATGACCAGTTGTCTTTGAATACTGCAGAACTGGCCTGCAACACATTATCCATACACTCTGTCACACCACACTCATCGAGGTAATCGCCCGTTGCCTGTATATTCGGATTGCCAGGCAAATAGGCATATACACGCGTTCCGGCTTTTTGGAAGTAATAGTTTTTCCAGTTGGAGGAGTTAATAGTAGATGAGAACTTCACGTGAATACTACAGGCCGGATCGGTTCGGCTTATCAATACTTCGTTAGTTGTGGAGTTGAAGGATGCCGTGTAATGATAATTATGATCCGGATCGCTGCAATCGGTACTATAGAAGCTAAATGTTGAGCCCGTAGGATTGGCCAGAATGGCTGTTTTATAATCAGCAAACAGACTAAAGGTTCTGGAACCCGGCGCCGTAGGGTCAGACAATGACGCAATGGCTCCGCTGGAAACCGATTGTTGATTGGTACGTCCCGACTTAATAACCAGGCCGGTGACACCTGATACACTTGAGAGTGTGGAGCCATTTTCACCGACAATATTGGCTGTATTGCCATCTACAACCTTTGTTACCCAGCATTTAAAATAACTGGAACCATTTACCACATAAATCTCATCGCCCGGGAAGAGGAGTGTATTGGCCTGGCCGGCATTCGGACCTGATGTCAGATCCAGATCACCGGATCCATTGATATTGAAGGTGAACTTGGCGCGATCATTTTTATAGGCATTTCCCATACCTTCATAAGCCCAGGAAGCATTAAACTCATATGAATATATAGGTCTATCAAAGTCATTGGTTACAGAGACGAGAAGTGGTTTTCCGGAAAATGCGTCAAACATCAGGTTTTTAGCCGAGCTTACACTTCCCTCATTATAATTGCGGGTTTCCATCAGAATGCCGGTTTGATTGGTAACATGCATTCCTACAATGGATTTAAACATGGATTCGGCATAATCTACAATTGGCATTCCATTAATGACAATCAGAGCCGGGTATGTATATTCCATATTTGTCTGCATGCCGTATTTCAAGCTCATGCCCGAGTTTTCGCGCATATCAATAAAATCTTCACGCGTTATACCAAGGTTTGCGTCTTTGTAATAAGCATCTCCGAAAAGCACTTTTACCGTTGAGTTGAGGGAGTTTTCACCACTTGGATTATATGTGGCCGTTGTATTATAGAAATATTCTGATTTCGATATTGGCAGCGCCATCGGGCTATCGACATTGACACCGGCAGCATAGGTCGATACAGATTTACCACGGCCATGCATATCATTTGTCACAACATCCATCCATTGCGAAAAGGCATGATTCTCAAAATTCACAGAGCCAACAAAAGGAATCGGGATCTTAGGTCTGAATTTTTCGTGCAGTACGTTGCTTGGTTTAATATGAAACGGAAAGTCTTTTGTTGTATAAAATTCATAAACCGTTGTTCCTTCGCGGGTTTTAGTCACCGGATTGGAGGAGGCGTCAGTCTGGTCGATGTTTTTCACAATAACACGACTGTACCCCACAATTGGCGCCGGATAATAACTTTCGCCGATCGGCTCTTCCATGTACAGGTTTTGGTTTTTGAAAATAAAATACGGGCTGCTGTAACGGATGGGTTTGCGGTATGGAATTTCTTCGCCGCCGACCAGGGGTTCATAAGCCGCTACACCTGAGCTTCTGCCATCTGCAAGGCGATAAGAGTAAGTCTGGCCATACGAAGATGCCTGCTCCCCTGTAGGATTTGTGGAAGCATTATACGTTTCTTTCCAGGTATCTGTAATGGCTATTTGTTTTACCCTGTATCCACCGCCGTATTTAATACCATCGTGCGATTTGAGTCGGATAAAGGAAGGCTTATCGAAACTCATGTTTTTAGCAAGACCCGATGTGTAACAATAATTATAATATCCCAAAAACAACTGGGCCTGCGACTGGAACATACCTATGACCGAATTCGCCACCTGTTTCACATATTGCAGCCCACCTGTACTGTTGTTATTATTAGACGCCGGAAATAATATATCGCGACGCTCCAGCTTTAGGTATTGCCAGGCGGCTTTACGAATCGGGTTTGTAAACGGCGCAACATTTGCCGGCCTGTCTTTCACACCTACCTTTTTCAATTTCACATAACCATATTTTATTCCTGAGGATGATTCCACGTATGTACCGTAAACATTATTATCAATTCCGGCGTATCCTATTACATAATCCTTTTTAGGAATGCCTTCTATCCCATTCTTTTTCAGATCGACATACACTTTAAAATAAATATCGTCAATGCCCGCTACGCATTTTCCGACATCCGCATCACCCATAGACGGGTTATCGAGCTCAAAAAACATATACTCATTCGCCGACGACATCGGTGAAATATAACCTCCGCCATCGCTGATGACGCTCATTGATGTACTTGATGGGCCAAAACCCGCAATTTTTACCATTTCCATGGCATCCTGGGCATGCACATAGGCATAATCATCAGCCTCGTAATCCACCACAATTTTACCACCGGATGGCAGGGTTATTTCACGCAGGTTCCATGCCGATGCATTGCGGTTACGGTCGTTATCATCATTTACATCTATAGTACCATTTCCATTATAATCGGCCTTTTGGTATGTGTAAGGATAAATGGTGTTGTCTACACCATAATTATCGTTTTTATAATTACCCCAGCGATCTTCTTTTAGTATGTCATAATTAGGATTGGAGGCTGAACTGGTTTCATAGTAGTCGAACTGATACGGAGAGAGCTGGCCTTTTTCATTTCCCATGTAACTGAACCAGACTTTTTTAAGTGTCAGTTTCCCATCGCCGGTGCCGCCTGAAAAGTTATCACTGTTCCAGATGTTTTTACAAAGGTCCTGCGAATATTCGAAATGCACTACCTTCAACGGTGTCCCATTCGGATCGTTTTTTGCATAAAGGGTTATCTTCTCCAGAGCCTTGCTGGCACCCCCCGATGCGTCGATATGACCATTACCATCATAATTCACGTCTTCGGCAGATACGCCATACGCATCTTTCCGGTTCATTAAGGTAAATTCGGCGATGTGCGATTTCGTTTCAATGGAATTCAAATACCAGAGTTCTTTTTCACCGTAGGTATATCCTGCTTTATCATCCGTACCGGTGCTTAGGTAGCCTTTCAGGAAATTGGCTCCGTTAAACGGCATACGCCAGTTATACTGAGACGAAGCTCTTGAATAATTGAATTTCACCCAATACCCAAAATCATCGTCACTTGGTCCGTCACCGGTCAGGTCGACATAATCCGGGGAGACAATGGCTGTGAGCATATAGGAGTGAACGTATGCAGGCAATTGGGTCATCGAGAAAAAATGATCATCCAGTTGCTGATTCTGCATGCTGTTGTCTCCATCACCGGTTCCACCACTGCCACTCCCTAAAATATAGTCTACTATTTTGTCATTGTGAACCGTATGTCCTGATGCCGAAACATCCACTGAAAAGGTTACCTCCTTTTGCGTCGTATTTACTGCCGGAAGCCCGTAGATATAACGATTTCCATCCGGATTAACTACTGAGATTTCTCCCAAATGATGATTCGGCACCTGGTAGGTAAAACTGTTCGAAGAGTTATCATAAGATCTCGGTGAGCTATTAACCGGGTAAACCCTCCTGTCGACCCAGGCGTGCTTGTACCCCGGTATTTTACCAAGTTCATCCACTGTTTTGTAGCTCATCATCTGCGATACAGCTCTTCTGTTTGCATAATTCGTTTTATTGGCGATACCCGAATTATTGACCCTGAATTCGGCATGCGGGTTAAACTCATCTTCCAGATCCTGTATTGAGGGAGCAGAAACAAACTCAGGAAAATCGACCATTGCCGTGATAGGAAAAGCCTGATCAAGCATATTCCGGTCTGTTTCTTCATCAAAATTGGCAGCCAGATCAGAAGGTGATTTAAAATAAAAACTTCCCTTTTGGGTTTTGTTTTTTATCTCATTCCATAAGTCGGAGTTTCTCCAACGACCTGTATAACTCTTGGAATATGATAAATCGAGGTTCATACCAAAATGAAAAGGAACACCGGCGCCAACTTCGCCACCAAAGCTCCCCCCCAGTTGTTCGCCTCGCACAACAGCATCGGTTAATAAACTAATATCCGTACGGTAAGGTCTGAAAACGCCACCAATACCCTGACCTTTTATAGAATACAAATCATAGGTATATATTGGCGCGGCCATGCTTGGTATATCTTTACTCAGCACCGCATCTTTTTCGCGGTTGAAGTCGAGTAAGGCAAAATCCTCTTCCCCATCGTTCAAAGGACCTTTGGAGTCAGTATATAAATACCCGTAACCACTCATATCTAAAACATCGCCAGCCAGAGGCTTATTTTTAGTAACTGAATAATTTGCATCAATTGCGAAACTGTTGTAGGTACCGCCAATGTCGCCTCCGAAAGAAAAATTAGTCCCAATAGAAAATCCAGTTTGCGGAAATTCGGAATGTGGCACAAAAGAAGAAGATGCAAAGCTGGTTCCGGCGGACATGGCACCTCCCTGCATATTGATTGGAGCATCTACGCCCATTTCCATATGGCCATGCTCTGAATATTCATAATTAACTTTTTTGAAATCGTGTTTCCTTGAGATAGAAGATGAAAAATTCATATCTTTTAATCGGCTTAACGAATTAATATGAAAAGAAAGTCCAAAGTTATAATAGGCTTTTTTCGCAGTCGCCTTCAGGCTCATGCTTGGCACTAAATCTGTTTCACCTGATAACGAGTTATAATTCATTGATATGCCAAGGCTGCCCTCATGCTCCTGCATTTTTGAAGAAAGGCTTTTTCCCTTTGAGGTTAAAGAAAAACCACCGGCGAATCCAATGCCCTGGTAATTATTATAAACCATCCCTAAACGCATATTTTGTTGCCATTTAAACCCCCAGAATTCCGGGACACTGAAAAATGGAATTCCAAAATTGAGGTTTACGGTTTTGTTTGGATTTACGTTCATCATCTTGGTGATGTTATCCCCTTTAAAATCATCGGGTAATCCTCTCACGTCGCGTGAAATTACCCCGGGATTAATATTCCAGCCCAGACCTACCCAACTGGCTTCATCATCCATACCTATTCCCGCATGGTAAGCAAGGTTAACAGGGTATCCGCCATTAGGGCCCGGAACGGTGAGCAGTGGGATATTGTAGTTAAAGTCTCCTGTAAACGGATCTACCATTTCGGTTGTACCTACCGGCTCAAAACTGGCCATCTCAGGTTGTCCGGGGCCTGCGGTAAGAGCATAAGCCATTGTCGGGGAAATGACTTCAAATAGAATATTAATTGCCAGATAAAAAGCAATGATTCTCCTGATTCGTTGTTTAGTCGTCTTCATAAATTAATTCCAGATTATATTCGGTGCTTTTTCAATGTCTTTAGCCTGCACAGTCATCATTACTTTTCCTGTGCCCAGTATTTTATCGTCGTATACGAATACCTTATCGTTTGTTATTTGCTTCTCTTTTGAACCGGCATAACCCAAAACAAATGTATTATAAGGGGCAAGGCCATAATTTCTTTCAAAATGGAACAACAGACAGGGTAGTGTATCTTTTCCTTCTATGAGGTAAGTGTCATTTTGCATATATGACATAAAATATTCAAGGCGCTGGTAATACTGGTCTTCCGAAGTAATGCCTGCCCTGAGCAATTCTTTGGCATTCTTTGCCGTTATTTTCAATGTAAAATATTGCATGGCACCAAGTTCATTTCGTCGTTGTTCGATCTGCTCTTTTTTCAGAATTCCTGAAGACTCTTCCTTTGCCAATACATAGTCAAGTGGCTTGTATAACAGGCTGTATTCAAAATCATCCAGGTCTTTGTTTGCAATCATCCCATTGTCTTTGTCTTCCACCCAGGCCATATACTCAGCCGGACTCAGGGATGCCCTCTGGCATCCCACAAGGACAAGCATTCCCAAAAGGCTGACTATTTTATTTAGATGTACCAACGCCTTTATATGCATTATTTACAAATAGTTTTACCTGGTCTGTCACATTCTCTCCCCCATTGCCATAGAGCAAGGCACCATTATCAGCATCAAAGCCCAGGATATACTGATACTTGTTTTGTTCACCAAATTGTTTGATATATTGGCTAAGCTGCTTCCAGATCTGACTTTTGTACTGGGCTGTTGTTTCCTCATTGCTCTGCGCAAAGCTTTGCTCTTTCATCAGGTACTCCTGGCGCTTAAGTTGAAAGGCCTGGATGTTTTCTTTATCGCTCTCCGATTTGATGCGACTGGAAAGCATATTGACTTCGATTTTCAGGCTGTCCAGAATATTCTGACGCAACTGACTTACATTCTGAAACTTTGCTTCCAGTTCTTTTTTCATCTGGAAATCGTTGTATACAGCCTCAAGCTCCACATAGCCGATTTTTTGTTGCCTGCCATTAAGCATAAAAAAACAGCCAACAGCTACTATCAGGGCAAGGACCGAAATTATAAGGGGCACATTCTTCATATATCTGTTTCTCTTAATTTTTTATTTCTGAAATCTCAAATACCATTTTTCCTTTTTCTCATTCATCACCTCCAGTACATAATAACCGGTTGGCATGCTCTGACCACTTACCAAAATAGCCGGATTGCTCAGATCGATATAGTAACGGTTGTCTCCATATATTACCGAAGGCGAAAATGCCGAAGGCATGCTGGCATTTGATACTACCACCGTATTGCTGCTATTATATACGTTGAATGTCAGCTTATGATCTGTATCATCATATTCTTCGTCGTACTTGAAATATAGTTTATTGTTGTAGGCGTAGTAGCAACCACCATCCAGTTTTCGCTTCAACAACGCATATTGTGGAGTATAACGACAACCAAAGGATAAGCGGGGGTTCTTAACGGTAGCACGCGTCTGATTAATCGAAATATCGACCATTATATCATAAGATGCCACACTTGCACTGCTGGCAAAAGCCGACGAAGCATTATTCTTATAAAAGTCGAATCTCATATTTGCACCGGAGCTTTGTGAAACCTTATTGATCCGTAAGATATCCGTTGGACCACAAAAACCAACACTCTGAGCGGATATAGCAGATGCACCTATAACATGATACATATAAGGGCCCTGGAACGTTGGATTAGCTCCTGTGGGACTGTACATAGAAAGCGGACCCGTTATATAGAAATAATAATCATTATCGTTTACAACGGAAGAGCTACCGCTCAAATCATTGAGCCCTACAAGCAAAGCCTGATTATTGGCATAACTACCGACGTGAATGTCGCGAATGATTTCAGGCTTAAACTCGAACCAGCCATCCAACCCTGCATTCAGGTTATTCTCGGTAATAGCACCACCCGGCCATATGTAAGGCGTATAGTTTCCAGTAATAGAATAGGACTGATCAGATGCAATACTGTAGTGGCCAGTTGGTCCGGTAGGCAATGGATTTTTCCATTGCGGCACATATGCAACCGTAAATGCCTGTGTCATTGTAGATATGGCCGTTGTGCTACAAGGGCTTCCTCCGGCTGCATATACCGGAACCGAAACCGTGTAGGTTCCTGCACTAAGCCCTGCAACCGACACTGCGCCGCCTGAAGGAAGTATGCCACTCATGGCATATCCGTTTGGCCCTGCAACAGAATATCCGCATAAAGCTTTCGTTATTGGTAAGGCATAAGCATGGAAATCGATTTCGCCACTACTTGCCCCACAACTCAGATCAACGACCTGAACAGGCACAATGTTCGAGGATGAATAATACCCGGTTTTGGTAATAACAATAAAATTATTCATCCGGGCCGCTGCACTATTAAGTACGGCAACTGTTTGCATAGGTCTCCTGAACATATCCGGAATACTGTCCGGGCCGGTTGGTGTTAATGTAAGTGTAGACTTGGCCTGGTAGTTTTTTAAATAAGTGATGGTTGAAGTAGCCCTGTCAAACAAAACTCCCATAATATCGCCATCGTTAACCGCAAATGTTGAAGTAAGAACACCGCCAGAATAAACCTTTGCAGCGGCATTACCGTCAAAATATATGTACGGTTTATCAGCAATATTGCTCACTGGGTTTGTAATTGCGGAGCCCGCATCCACAAAACCCAGATAGCAGACATCAGATTTGGAAACCAGATTGAATTCCACATAACTATCAGCATCAGTCGACATAATAATAGATTGGTTTACCGCATAATTCACGTTAGCGGTAAAAGTTCCGGTCTGTTGCAGGCATGTCCCATTTCCATGTGAAATTATCGTGCTCCCTTTTTTACCTGTAGGTATACTGCATGTGGTGGTTGAAACTGTGGCCGGTGCATACCAGCTCGTTACACCACCAACAATTGTCATAATGTCAATCGAGTCGTGATGCGCATCATAAATTCTATTCACATAAACGGAAGGGCTTAAGTTTTTGATGGTTGCAGAATAACGCAAACTATCCAGATTATGATATAAAACGGTCGTATCTACCGTGAGTCCGGGTATGTCTGTAGTAAGCTGTACATAGTAGTCGTGGTTTGCTTTCAGCTTTTGTTTATTCCAGGCTATCTCATACGGAGGAAGGCCACCACTAATAGACATAACAATCTGTCCATAGTTATTTGGATCCGCATAATCAGTGATAGTTGCACAGGCATCCAACGTGCCTGACACTACGGTTGTAGATGTTGTATAGCATCCGTTTACCGGGTTCGTTACTTTTAATGTATAAGTGCCTAAACTACTAACAACAGTTGCAGAACCCGTTGGAGCAGAACCTCCGGGGCTCCAGGAGTAGGTAACCCCCGACGTGCCTGATGTCCCTGTTAAAGTCACAGACGGTGACGAGCATGTAAGTGTTTGAGTGGGGCTGATACTTGTTATTCCCGGTGCACTTGTGTTAGTGCTTACCGAAACGGTTTTTGTATTGGAACAGCCATTGGACGGATCTGTCACCTTTAAGGAATATGTACCACTTGCGGTAACCGAAAGTGAAGACGCACTGCCACTTACCGGAGACCAGGAATATGTAACTCCGCTGGTGGTAGTGGTACTTGTAATAACAACCGTTGGACTTGAACATGTAATGGTAGGGCTATTGGTCATCGTAAGCGTAGGAACTGTTGTGTTACTCGCCACAGAAACTGTTTTGGTGTTGGCACAACCGTTTACCGGGTCCTGGACCAACAAACTGTATGTACCGCCACTGGTAACCGATAATGAAGAAGTCCTTATTCCGCCCGGCGTCCAGGTGTAATTATAACCAGAACTGGTAGCTGTAGTTGTAATAACAACTGTTGGGTTAGCACAGGTAATAGCAGAAACTTCGAGTATTGTAAATGTGGGGGCGGTGGTATTCGTAATTATAGAAACTGTTTTGGTATTCATACAGCCATTAGCGTCTTTAATGAGTAAACTGTATGTGCCGCCGCTACTCACAGATACAGATGCGGTGTTCGCTCCACCAGGTGTCCAGGTATAGCTCGGTCCGCTAGCTGTTGTTGTGCTTGTAATAACCACAGCAGTATTGGTACAGGTAATTGTTGGAGAATTGGTAATGGTGAGCGTTGGCAGACTGTTTACCGTCACCGAACTTGTAGCTGTTTTCACACATCCTGCAGACGAGGTTCCTGTTACTGTATAAACGGTTGTGACCGTTGGGCTGACCGATATAGATGTTGTAGTGGCTCCACCTGGATTCCAGGTATATGTACTGGCTCCACTGGCTGTAAGCGTTGTTGAATTACCTATACAAATGCTAGGTGTTGGATTAGAAATAGCAACAGTTGGCAGGGCATTCACGGTTATTACCGCTGTTGCAGAACTCGTACAGACTCCATTGGCGCCAGTTAGCGTGTAAGTTGTTGTGACCGTAGGGCTAACGGCAACAGTAGCAGTTGTAGCTCCGCCCGGACTCCAGGTATAATTTGTGGCGCCAGAACCAGTCAACGTAGTTGTGGCTCCTGCACAAATAGTAGAAGATGTAGCACTTATACTTAAGGTGGGGGTCGTACAAGCGGTTCCTCTCACCTGAAAATTATCAATTCCAAATGCACCTGTACCGGAAGCACCACTCACAAGAAGCTTAAAATAAACAGACGTTTGCGAATTAATAGCCGTAACACTGCTAAGGTCAAAGATACATTCGCTGAAAGAACTCAAACCCGGTGTCTGGGTGGTGCCAAAATTGGTAAAACTGGTTCCATCAGTGCTATAAGCCAATGTTATAAGAGTGGCTCCTGATGTAGCACGAGACGCCTGACAGTATATCTTGTAGGTGCTGTATTTACTCAATTCCGCGCCGGAAAGTTGAAACTGAAAATACCGTGTATTGGTCCCGGATGAATTTGCCATGGCCAGAGCTTTTCCTGCTGTTGTATTAGCGGTGAAGGCGTTTGTACCCGTAGTTATACCCGTTGCCAGGGCAAATGTTTCTGTAGAGGTAGCTGAACAGGTGATTCCCGAAGCAAGCGTTGGTGTTAAGGTTGCATAGGAACTCCCTGAGTTGAAGTCATAATTGACAATAGTGGTCTGGGCCATGGCACCCAGTGTCATCATGAATAAAACGATCAGAATAACTGTCCGTTTAAAATTTTGCATTTGTTTGATCATATTCAATACATTCTTTTGCTTAAACCAGTTCGATTGTCGCTACTTTGAGCTATTACTGCACTATTCGCTGATAAATATATGGCGTAGTCAGGTTGCCCTGATCATCTTCTGTCTGGACTTGATACGTATAGTCCTTAAGTTCAATTGGATCGGGACCTAAAATCTGAGCATTCAAATTATCCAATACAAAAAGGGGTTGTCCATTCGAATTAAAAACAGGCGAAGCACTGATTGTGTAAAATACATTATACACCACAGAACTATCAGACGGATTTATGATCTTACAATGCACCTTTGATACTCCTGACAAAGTCTTCAAATGAATAATGGGTTCAGGCAGAACATTACTCATTCCGCCCGAAACAGTCATATAAGATACTTCAACAGTATCAATTGTCGGATGCGAGTTTTGAGCATAAAAACAAGAAAATCCAAGAATGAAAAGAAAGGTGAAAAATGTTTTCATATTAAACTGTTTTATTTTTTCTTTCATAAAAACCACGAATATACATTTATACTTTTCATTCCAACAACCATTAAAAGGGTTTTCCGCACAATTCGCTTTTTTAAATATTAGAGCACAATTTGGTAACGTTTATTTCATTTTGTTAAGCGGTCCTTGTTTTCTGATAGCCGGTAACCCCTTACAAACAATGAATAACGCAGGGATATTAAATAAATTACAAGTCTACTGCTTTTTAACATTTAAACATTGCGGAAAACCGTCATGTTGATATTTTTTGTGAAATGCCAGGGCTATTCACCACGGAAAATACGTTTCGATTTCCATTTAGCTAATTATCAAGCGGTTAATTTTTGACTGGTCCTATTAAAAACTGAAGTTGCATTTATGCGCAGGATAAATCTTACTATTTTATACATAAGCTTATTAAATACTATCACGGTAAATACGCATAAATAAACATAGGATGCTAATTATCAGGCTATTATGCCAGAATTCATTACTGTTCCGCGACACTGAATTTATTAAACAGAAGTGATTGCGCTTACTTAGGATCGGGTATTTCCGGATGGTCCTGCCAAGAAACAGTAACTAATGCGGCGCAACAAATTGTACATTAATCCGATCCGTGAAAAACCAGAAAACAGGAAGTATGACAAAAATCAGTTCTTGCGAATGTAGATTTTCTGCTTGTTAAAAAGCATCAGCACCGAGTCATTGAGAAGTTTCAGAAGCTTAACCTCGTCAACAGCTTCCCCCTCCTGCAGTAAACTGCTTTTTCCATTTACCGAAATAACAGCTACCCGCTTTTTACTGGCGTTATTTTTTATAAGTCCCAGGTATTTAATCTGGGGCGTATTTACCGCAACAGGGGGTTTCACCTGTGCCTTTGAAACATTTACGCCGGTGGCAGAACCCGTATGCGAAGCCCCCCCCGATCCGGAGGCCGGCATTTTATTAAGAAAAGGATCATTGTAATTTTCCAGTAGCTGAAAAGTATCCGCCTGGCTGTCTGCCAATTGTGCCGGCAAAGCGCCTTCATAAGGCAACGAAGGATCCTCGTCGTCATGAAGCTTATCGTAGATCTTATAAAAAATAGTTCCCCAGACACCCAACACAAAAATGAGCAAAACCGCCTGAGTTATTTTCTTATTCTTCATTGTTCCTTTTCCGGATCTGCTAAGAGTAAATGTTACTTTAATTTAAATGTGTGCCCATTCACCCACTGGCTCATATTTCCCGAAGGGTCCAGTGATTTTATTTTCCAGTAATATGTGTGCGCAGACGGCGTTGTTGTATTGGCATATACCGAATAGCTGCTGACTGCATAGGTCGATATGGCCACGGAAGAGGTAGAAACCGCATCCTTATATATGACGAGACTATCGCCGGTTGCCGGCGCATAATTGGTCCAGTTAAGCACCATGGGTTGTCCTACGGTGTTTGAATCTGCATTTTGCAATGGCGTCGGGTCTTTAATTGCTACCGTGAACGTTTTGTAAGCGGCATACTGGGTTTGCGAATAATCGTTGGCCGCCATCGCCGACCATTTATACACACCATAATTACTGAACACATAGGTATACTGGTTCGTAGTGACATTTGTCGGTGCTATTACATCGGTACCATCATTTTGCTTGATCTTAATGTAATAGGAAGTAGCCGATGCCACAGCCTGCCAGGTAAAATTAACCGTGAGCGTCGTTACCGGCGACAAGCCATCGGGCGATGTCAGGATCACCTGCTGGTTGGAAAGCACCTTATTGGTATCAACCACCAGGTCGCGGGTCGTATAAGCCGAATGGCTCGAGTTATTCTCCGTGCGCACCCGCCATTGATAGGTGCCTGGTCCCAGGGTATATACAAATTTATCGAGGGTAATCAGCGTGTCTATCACCGGTGTCTGCGGTACCGTGAAATTCGGCTTTACGATTTGCAAACGGTATTTATACGTTTTGGTATCATCTACTTTTTTCCACCAGAATGTCAGGGATGCTGCCGGAACAGTATCATGATCATTTGGTGAATACAGGGTAATTACCTCCTTGCTCAGATCAGGCTCTGTTACATCCTTACAGGCCACAGCCACCACCAGGAGTGGCAACAGGTATTTAATGAGTTGTAGCGATTTCATGCGTTGTGTTTTTTTTAATATTTTGTATGTAAATAGTCACGGTAAGCATATTGTCGTGCGTTTGCATATCGCGCTTGGTCTGAAACTTAACAGAGGCCACTTTCCCAATACGCTGCTTCTGCTCCAAGAGATACACCAGGTCCAGGAGTTTGAAAAAAGGCCCCTGCACTTCAAAAATATTGGTTTCAATAACGAGATCATTCTGCGTGTTTTCCTGGCTGCCCGGATACTCGCGCAACAGGATATTGTTCTCATCGCAATAGGCCGTGATCACATTCAGTAATGAAGCGTGCACGCCTCCCGTGTTTTTTTGTTTGGTTTCAATGAGGTAGTTAAGGCCGCGCAGTTTCACCTGCAAATCTTTCAGTTCCTGCGGAGCATGCACCATCTGATGTTCCTTTTTCTGCAGGTCGTTGTAGGCAAAGTATACCCCGAGGGTATCGCTGATGGCCATCACATACGACAACACGAGAAACAACAAAAACCCGATAAGCAGGTATTTGTTCTTCTGGCGATATGTGAGATTCTTAAACATTATAGCATTACCCGGATTACAAAATCGCTGCCCTTATCGGTATTGGATGGATTGTAATGTTCCAGCTTAATTTCTTTGATCCAACTGAACGACCTCATGTTATTGATCCAATCGTTTACATCAATGCTGTATTTACATTTTCCCTGTATCTCAATCTCTCCCGGTTTAAACCTGTAACTCGACTCACTTTCTTCGGCGCCATTGGTTTCGCGCGGATATACATTGATGCAGGTAAGCTTTACATTAAACGGCACCATGGAAGCAATCCGGTCGGCATAAAACGAGGTGCGCGACGTCTGCAACAATCTCGTTTTTGAAACAATAGCCTCCTTTTCGGCCAGTTCCTTTTTCAGGGTATCGATCTGCGAAATAGACGACTGGTTGACATTGATGCGCGCTTCGAGGTCCGATTTTTTTTCATTGAAATGCGTCAGCAGAAAAAAATTGATGAGCAGAACCACAAATAAAAAGCAGGCGGCCGAAACCAATCCTGTCTTGTACAGTTTTTTCTGAGCATACTGATCGCGCCATGCAGCCAGGGGCAGATTGCTCAGCGGTACATACATTATACCAAGCAGAGAAGCGAAGGCCGCAGCAAAGGCCACTATACGCGACGGCGCAATGGTCTCACCTGACACACTAAACGACTTTACGTCCTGGTTACCCGGAACATATTCGCTCACAAAACCATCTGTAAACCGGATTTGCGCACCGGGAATATTTACATCGGCATTATACCCGTTATTGATCAGCGATAATACAGCCTGTATGCAAAATGGCCCCAGTGTGGCACCGATCACATCCCGCTTTTTTTCTGTGAGAAATTGTACCGCTTCATTCAGCAATTGCCGGCGGCACACAGAGGCGATAGCATGTCCGTTAAATGGCTCGGTATGCGACACATAAAAATCGTCGGCCGATATATTGGGAAGTGTTTTATGGAGAATACTTCCCAGGTCATCGGTTTCATTCATGGAGATGCGGCGATGAATCACCCCTTTTCCATCGATCACCAGCACGAGTGGAATGGCCGCATCGGTTTTCTGTACAAATGTTTCGAGGCTCAGTTCATCGGCAGAATCCGACAGTTTTACCTCTTTGCCTTTCAATTCAAGCGTACAATAGCTCAGTACATAGCCCTGGTCGGCACTTTGCAGGCCAACAGCCGTGAGTTTTTTCACGGCCAGGAATTTATTTATGAACCGGGGAGCTTTCATTTACACTTAATAGATCACCGTCGGTTTGATGAAAATAGTCAGCTTCGATTTTTTCTTGCTTTTGGTACGGCTGCTGAACAACCATTTAATAATAGGAATACGCGATAAAATAGGTGTACCCGTACCACTGTCGTTCATCGAATTTTCTTCGAGGCCGCCGAGTAAAATCATCTCATCGTTTTTGACACGGATCAACGACTGAAAATCGCGGGTGGTGGTGCCCGGAGGGGCTGTAGGCGCAATACGTTCGGTAAACGACGATTGTTTCACATGGATATCGAGGGTAATCTGTTCGTCGCCCGAAACCACCGGGTTGATCACCACTGATAAATCGGCATTTACCGGCTTATAGGTTTGTCCCTGCGACACGGTATTGTTGACACCACCGGTAACATTGGTTGTTGTTTCGAGGTAGTATTGCTGCGAGCCTATGGAGATTTTGGCCTCGTGGCCGTTGAGTGTAGCCAGTTTCGGTGTGGAACGGATCTTAATATTCCCATTGCTCTCCAGGGCTTTGAGTGTTACATAAAACAAAGGCGACACATGCCCCAGGTTAATATTTCCAAACCCGTTAATCCCGTCAATAACACTGTTTATAAAACTGGTGCTGAGGCTGTAGTCGAAACCCGGAAATAACTGGTTGGTGGTGTTGGGTGGTGTACCAAGCCCCGCCTGGATCCCCGTGGAGAGTGATTTTGAATCGCTCACATCTACAATGATGACCTCAATAGAAATGTTGGGCACAATGCGATCGAGATCCCTCAGGAAAGATTCTATTTCATTGATACGTGGTTGCGAACCACTGAGGATAAGGCTATTGAGGTCGGTGAAGGTTTTTATGTCGACTCCTTTTTTCAGTTCAACCGGAATAAAGTCAATGATCTTTTCGATAGAACGGAATTTGAGTTGTACAATTTTTGTGGCCCTTAATCCTTCAATGCTGCGGTCGCCTATAAGGTATATCTCACCTTGTTTTTTAAATGTAAAATCCGTGCCGTTCAAAAGGTTCTTGAGGAACTTGTCGTAGGTTACATTCTGCACATTGAGTGATGTGTTTCCTTTCAGTTCAGAAAAGAGGTAATATTGATTTTTGAGTTCAGCCGAAACAGCCGCAGCCACATCGGTAATGGGAATATTATTACCGACCACACTTACCGTCGAATCGGTTTCGCGTTTCAGCGTGAGACCAGCCGGAATTGTTGGTTTGGCGCCTGATGTATTCAATCCGGATGAATTGGCACCGGTGCCTCCACCGTTAGTCTTGGCAGCATCTTTTTTCTCGATCAGGTAAAAATTATCGTCTGTCTTCGTGATTTTGAGATCGTTTCCGAAAGCAAATTTCTCGAGGGCATTATCAAACGGCATATTCTGGATAAACCCGTTTACCATTTTCGAAATAAGATCGGGCGCCAGTACAACGTTTTTCTGGCTCTTGCGTGTAATGGCTTTGGCTACAGCAACGAGGCTGTCGTTATTGAGATCGAGACTGAGTGCATTATTGAAACTGTTGAAGGTAACATTCACCTGCTTCACCGGTGTAACGGGCTGCGTGATGGCCGGCGGTAAATATTTGGAAAATGAAATGATATTACCAATGAGGGTAATATCGAGATCATATTTACGGCACAAAAACATAAACACGTCGATAGCCGGAACATTGGTGAAGTTATTGGTGATCTTTATATCGAGCGTAGGCTCTACATACACATTGATGCTGTTGGATACCGCAATGGCTCTCACAAATTCCTGGATGGATGTATTGTTTACCGAAAGGTCTACCGGGTCCTTTAAACCAGGAGTTTGTTTGGCGGCATCCTTAAGCTTCTGCTCAATGGCCGTGAACCGGTCGTCCTGTGCATGAAGCAGGCCTGTACATAGCCATAGGACACCGATCAGTATACATTTAAAATATCGTTTCTTCACAAGTCTTATATCGCATTCATCAGCAAAGGATACACTTCATCTATCGAAGTGATGCCTTTTTCCAGCAGATCAAATGCATTGTCTTTAAGTGTTTGTATTTTCTTTTCTTTAAGAACGGGCGCAATATTAAAATTGTTGTTCTTGATATTTTCAGCCAGTTCTATATCAATGGGTATAATCTCGTATAAGGCCTTACGTCCTTTGTATCCGGTATAATAGCAATGCTCGCAGCCCACGGGGCCATAGTGATGCTGCAGTTTTCGCGGGGCCGTAAAGGTACGCGGAAACATGGTATCAAGCACGTCCTGCTGTTGTTTGCACTCCGGGCACAGGAGGCGAACGAGCCGCTGGGCTACCGATGTATTGAGTGTAGATGCCAGCAGAAAAGGCGGCACACCCATATCAATTAAACGGTTGATGGTTCCCCAGGCCGAATTGGTGTGAATGGTCGATAACACGAGGTGCCCGGTAAGGGCTGCACGGATAGCCATTTGCGCGGTTTCTCCATCGCGGATCTCACCCAGCATAATGACATCGGGATCCTGGCGTAAAAATGTACGCAGTGCCGAAGCAAAAGTGAGACCAATATCTTCTTTGAGTTGCACCTGGTTTATTCCATCGAGTGTATATTCGATCGGATCTTCAATGGTGGTGATATTTACCTTATCGGTATTCAGAATTTTAAGTGTGGCGTAAAGTGTAGTGGTTTTACCGGAACCGGTGGGGCCGCTGATCAGGATAATACCATGGGGTTTCTTAATACCTTCGAGGTATTTGGCCAGCTCATCGGCTGTAAAGCCCAGGTAATTGATATCGATATTGGTGGCATCGTTGCTCAATAAACGCATCACGATCTTTTCACCATGCAGTGTAGGCAGGGCTGATACACGAATGTCGAACTTCTCGCCATGGTGATTAAAAAAGATGCGACCGTCCTGCGGCAGGCGTTTCTCCGAAATATCGAGATTGGCCTTGATCTTTATTTTATTGATCAGCGACGGATAATCTGTTTTATTGAGGGTGTAGCGTTCTATCAGGTGCCCGTCGATGCGGATGCGCACACGGCATTTCTGTTCAAAAATTTCGATGTGAATATCACTGCTTCCCAATTGCTTGGCTTCGAGAATAAGTTGTATCAGAAAATCGTCGGAGGCCTTGAGTTGCAGTGTCTGAGCCGATTTGGCGGCCTGCTGGCGACGGTAGTATTTTCCGAGGGCCGACTGAATAACATCGGCATTTGCCGAATGCAGGACCACGGTTTTTCCCAGAACGATTTCCAGTTCCTGTTGCTGCTGTGCAGCACTTACCTTTGAATCGTCGACATAAAATGAAAGCGTACCGTTGTGCTGTTCTTTGGGAATAATGCGATAATGCCAGGCCTGATCAGGCGTGATGGTTTGGATCAGCTCCGTGCTGATGTGAATATGTTCGTCTGTATGCACCTTTGATCAGTTGCCCGAAAATAGAAAATATCCTGCTATGTCAGATTGAAAGTTAATATCTGGTATAAAAAAACCGCAGACTGTTAATATCATTAAAAACACAGACAGGTAACCCGCGTAAGGAATCGAACGGACATTTTGTCTCACGGTAATTCGCAGGATCAATTCGATGAGGAGGATTAATAAATTACTAAGGCACAGAAAAACAACAAAGCTGACCAGGGGAAACAGGGGGCAAACGGCCAGGAGCATGAGTATGTCGCCAAGCCCGAAACGCTCACTGGTAAAGGCTTTCAGGGTCCGGTACCGGATAAACACGTACAATACCACCACCGACAGGATCAGTAAGGAAAAAAACAGGTTTAGTAAAATTTGGGTAAATACCGTGGCTGTTTCCAACCGCTCATGTGCGATAAAAAATCCACTGATGCCGATCAGTACGGGAAGCCACCAGTAAATGCTCCGTGATTTAAAATCCTGCCAGGCCACCAGGGCAAGGGTCAGAAACAATATAATATACCATACCACGTTCATTTGCAAAGGCCCCGCGCAATTTTAATAATTTTAAATATACCTGTCGTTAATAATCCATTCACAAGTTATACAACGCAGCGATTGAATTTTTATTTAATTTAAGGGCATCAAAATGAAACGTTTTTTACTCAGCATAATCATCACCGGCTGTTTTGCTTTCCAGGCGCATTCCAAAAAACCGCCTACCACCACCCTTTACCTGAGCCTCCCCGACCAGATTGTGAAATGCCAGGTAATCAGTGAAAAGTGCGAGCTCGCTCCCAAAGAAACCCTGACCTATTACTGGTATGCACACAATGCCGTGTTCAACACCCAGGGAGGTTTCGACGGCCGCATCCTGCATGGTTCCTACAGAACATTTTACCTCAACAATCAACTCAAGGAAAGCGGCCAGTTCGACAAGGGACTGAAAAACAAAACCTGGACCCGCTGGAACGAGCAGGGGAAAATTATGGAAATATATACCTGGAAAAAAGGCGTGCTGCACGGCCTGCACAAAGTATATAACGATAAAGGCGAACTGGTACTGGAAGAATCGATTAAAAACGGTGTGCCCGACGGAAAACACCTGGTGTATGAAAACGGCAAACTCAAAGAAAGTAAAGTATATGACAAGGGTAAAGAGAAACCCGCAACACCCAAAAAAGAAAAACCGGCCAAAGCCGTAAAAGAAAAAAAAGCGGAGACCTCCACCCCGAAAGAAAAAACAAAAAAGCCGAAAGAGAAAAAACAAAAAGACACCACCAAAACCACCGACAAAAAAGAAAAGAAACCCTTTCTGCAAAAAGTAAAAGGCTGGTTTAAAAAAGATAAGCCGGCTAAAGATTCGTCCTCATCAACCAAATAGACCATTGACAGGGCTCATACATAAACGCGTGCCCGCCGGAGCTTTGCTGTATGTGGTGAGTATCAGCCTCGTGATCGGACTTCTGCTCTCCTTTTTCATTCTGTTTATTTCCTACAAAAAATTATACCGCGAGCAACTTGTTATTTCGTCGAACCTGCTGCGCAATGCCGAATCGGGCATTAACTTATTGCGCGCCGATAAAAACCTGGCAAAATTCGAGGCGCAGTCCAAAGATTTATTCGGTACCGGTAAAGACAGTGTGAGCCTGAAACAAATTCCCTGGGGCGTGTTTGATGTGCTGGTGTCTACGGCCACATTTAAAAACAAACAGGAGCAACTCATTGCGCTGGCAGGGCCGGGTATCGACAGCGAAGAAAAAACCGCCCTGTATATTGCCGACCTCGACAGGCCCGTGTCTGTGAGTGGCGACACGCGCTTGAAAGGCACCTGCTATATTCCGAAAGCCGGCATTAAACCTGCTTTTGTAGAAGGCTCCTCGTTCACCGGCTCCAAAATAATCGACGGCATTACAAAAAACTCGAACCAGCAATTACCTGCACTCGACAATACCTGGCTCGAAAACCTGGTACAACTCAGCAAGCGCCAGTTCCTGTCGCCGGGTATCGAGCGCATGGCATTGCCTTTCGATTCAGCCCGGCAATCGTTCACCAAACCCACACAACTCATCGAAGAACAGGGCACACTCACCTTAAGTCATGTGACGCTTCGCGGTAACATCATCATCAGTACTTCCCGCAAAGTTATCATCGAGGCCGATTGCCATCTCAGCGATGTAATGATCGTAGCACCATACATCCGCGTGAAAGAAGGTTTTGAAGGACAGGTGAATTGTGTATCAAGCGACTCAATCATCATCGAGAAAAAAGTGAAACTACGTTATCCTTCCTCATTGGTTGTGGTACGCGAAGCGCCCGAAAATGTAACACCCTTTATTTCGGTAGATGAGGATGCCGAACTCTGCGGTGTATTTCTTTGCTGGCAAAAAGGGTTCGACATCCGTTTTCAGCCCAAACTGATGTTTTCCAAAAATACATTTATCAAAGGGCAGATCTACAGCAATGGTTATGTGGGACTAAACAGCTGCACGGTAGCCGGCAGTGTATATGCCAATAAACTGATTCTTGCAACAGGATCGGCTGTATATGAAAACCACCTGCTCAATACAAGCATTGATGGCACAAGGCTTCCCAACCAGTTTGCCGGGCTCTGCTTCAAAGACCGGGTAAACACAAACAGTCTGGCAAAATGGCTCTACTGAAAAAACGCATACAGGCTTCCACCCTGCTCGAAACGCTGATTGCGATCGTGCTTATCCTCGTGTGTTTTTCTATCGCCACCGTTGTGCTGGTCAATATCATGCAATCGGATAACGGACGCATGAAACTACACGCCCGTACCGAACTCGAAGCCCTCTATATTAAAACCATGGAAGAAAAGACATTTATTGACGAAGACGTGGAGTTCGATACATTCAGCATTCATAAAACCATCAGCCCTTACCAGGACTCGCCGGACCTTTACCTGTTGGCCCTCACGGCAACATCGAAGAATGCACAGGTACTCGATGAATTTAAAAAACTGATTCTTGTTGAAAAGCATACTCCATAACAGCCACCGCGTAAAAGCCACAACCCTGCTGGAACTGCTCATTGTAATGGCAGCGGGCTCTATCGTATTTGCATCTGCTGCCAAATGCTATGAAATTGTATTTAAGGAAACGTCTGTGATAAAAGGTGTGTTAAATACCATGGAAGAAGCGCAGCGTTTTCATTATATACTGGAGCGCGACGTATTTCATGCCAGCACCGTGATTCAGCCGGGCGATGCCGAACTGGCCATGCAAACCGACAGCAACCTGGTGCAATACACCTTTAAAGACAGCCTCGTGATCAGGAAAATGCCGAACCGCACCGATACATTTCATGTGGTATCCAATAAACCCGAAGTAACACCGTTGTTACTGGAAGGATATCCGGAAGAAGAAAAGCCACTGGTAGAAAAGCTAACCCTGAAGGTAACTGTACTCGGGAAAGAAGAAAATTTCAGGTTCCGGAAAAATTATTCTACCGAAACCTTATTAAATTTAATGACTGAAGAAAAACCGTGAAGATCGATATCTCCAATATGCGCCCATCGACCCCGCAGGCCCCGCCTGAATCGGGACAGTCAGGTATTATGGCCCTGCTCAACAAAGATATCCAGTTGTTTGGCGGCGGCTTCAACGACAAAAAGAAAGAGCGCTTCTATTCGGAGCTCACCATTTTATTTTCGTCGGGTCTCGATATTAAAACCATCCTGGAGCTGATCGAAGCCGAACAAAAAAAGGAAAAAGAAAAGGAGTTGTTCCGCACTATAAAAAATGATGTTCTGAAAGGAAGTACCTTATCGGATGCCCTGCGAAGCACCGGAAAATTTACTGATTACGAGTATCACAGTGTGAAGATCGGGGAGGAAACCGGGAAACTGACGGAAGTGCTCGTAGAGCTCTGCGATTATTTTAACCGCAAGATTAAACAGAAACGCCAGATTGTGAGCGCACTCACCTACCCTGTTATTGTGGTATCTTTTGCTTTCCTCATCACCATCATGATGCTGAAATACCTTGTGCCCCTGTTCGGCGATATTTTTGCGCGCTTCAATGCCGAATTACCTACCCTTACAAAATACACCATCAAAGCTTCGAACGTAGTAAATCAGTATGCTTTGTACGTATTACTGTTTTTTGCCCTCATCGGTTTTTTCATTTACCGCAACAAACAAAAACCCTGGTTCCGCAAACATGCGTCGCGCCTGTTGCTGCGCCTGCCCATTGTAGGGTCGTTCATTCAGAAAGTATACATCACCCGGTTTTGCCAGACCATGGGGCTGCTCATCAGTGCCCGCACAAATCTTATTGATGCCCTGCAGCTTACCAAAAATATGCTGAGTTTTTATCCTATCGAAGAAACCATCGGCCCGATCACGGAACAAATTATGAAGGGCAAGCCGTTTTATGTTTGCCTGCAACAGTTCCCGATTTACAACCACCGCATGGTATCGCTTATAAAGGTAGCCGAGGAGGTCAACCAGCTAGACACCATGTTTTCGCGGCTGGCCAAACAATACAGCGACGAGATTGACCATGAATCGAAAGTGATCTCCAACCTGCTGGAACCCTTTATCATTATTTTCCTGGGGGTGGTTGTCAGCACAATATTAATAAGTATGTACCTGCCGCTGTTCCAACTGAGCACGGTGATTAAATAATTTTTCATAATTTTAAACTATGTTTTTCAGAAAGCTTTACGCCGCAAAAACGAAAAAGGTAAATGCCTTTACCATGATGGACGCCCTTGTAACAATGGCTATTGTTGGGATACTGGTATTACTGGCCCTGCCGAAATTCCTTACCGTTATTACCAAGGCCAAAAGTACCGAAGCTCAGATCAATCTCGGACATATTCACACTCTGGAAGCTACTTATGGGATGATCAATTCCAAATACAGCAGTAACCTTACCGAAATCGGGTTCGAAGCCAATAAGCTGGTGACTGAAGGTGGAAATGCCAATTACCGTTACGAAATTTCTTCGGCGGCGGCTACATCGTTCAAAGCCCGCGCTACAGCTGTAGTCGACTTCGATAATGACGGCACTTTTAATGTGTGGGAAATTGACCAGGATAAAAAACTCACCGAAGTAACTCCGGATTGATATCCACCCGTAAAGGTTTATCTGCATACCTGTATCCACGGCCCCAGGGACTGTATTTATGTATAATAAACAGGTCTATACCAAAGGATCTAAGCTTTATACCATGCATCAAAAATACAGTAGCCTTTGAAACCCCACATTTCTGATGTCAACACAAATAAGAGACCGGGAAACGGCGTCCCGCTGAATGAACATTTTGCAGGAAGTGATGGAGCAATAAAAACCTCAGTAAAACAAGGCGGTGCGGAATTATCTTCTCAGCCAACAATTCGAAACATCGCAACTCGCCATCAGTGACACTCGTCACAGAGTTTTTTAGTTTGTTTAAGGCTCTTCGCTTTTTTTGCGTCTTCATCTGACTTGTCGAACTCATCAAGTTCCAGGTAAGCCATAGAACGAAGTGTATAGGCATCTTTTGATTCCCCATTGAGTTCAATGGCTCTGTTGGCTGCCTGCAGGGCCTTTTCATATTGCTTCATTTTAAGATAGGTTCTTCCAAGGTTTACGTAACAATCGGCGTCTGGCGAAAAATTGTTGGCTTGTATATAATTTTTCTCCGCCTCTGCATAATCTTTTAGCGCTTCATATGCCAGGCCTCTGTTGTTATATACTTCCCGGGCGTTTGAATCGAACACCAGCGCCCGGTCAAATAATTGAATGGCCTTTTTATTTTCGTTGCGAAGCCGGTAAGTGTCTCCCAAAGCATTCATTGCATCAACATTTGCAGAGTCCAATTTCAGGATGGCCTGAAGGTCCTCAACACTTTTATCCAATTTACCAAGTTGCCTGTAGCATAGCGCCCGGGCATACAATGACACCGTACGTTTCGGATTCAATGCCAGATCTTTTGTAAAGTTTTCAATGGCTTCTTTACAATTTTCCTGTTTAAATGCCTGCTTTGCCTTTAAATAATAGCTACTGTCCTGTTGTGCATTTGCAGTAACGAAGACAAGCAATAAAAAAAATATGCTATAAACTCCTGTTCTCATAGTACATGTGGTTTTTGATTTTATACTAAATCGACTCATATCTAACCTAAAGCTACAAAAAACAAATAAATCACGCACCCCACTGTACAATTACCACCCATCGCATCGGGCTTATGACGGGTTTCCGTAATTGTAAACCGATTTGACAGATCATAATCCGTTCCGTGGCACGCTGCCCCCGGTGCTGTGAATCAGTTAGCCGGCCGGGGTTCATAACATCAGGCAATTCTGATGATTAAAAAATAGATTGTTACAACGAGTGTCAGCACACCCGTGACTATGAATGTAGCTGCTGCCCCGAACTGCTGCCAGATCAGGCCTGCCATAACACTGGCCACAAGTGCACAGATACTCTGAAAAGCAGCAAATGTGCCAATAGCCGTGGCTGTATCTTTTTTATCGCACACATTACTGATCCATGCTTTCGAAATACCTTCGGTCGCTGCTGCATACAAACCATATACAAGAAACACCACATAAAACAAAGCCGGTCCGGATACCAGGGCCGCACCAAAATACACCACTCCGAATAATACAAGCCCGGCAATAAACACAGGACGCAAGCCTATACGATCTGCCAGCCGGCCCAATGGATACGCAAACACAGCATATACGAGGTTATAGAATATATAAATACCAATCACGGCTTCATCGCTGAGACCCGATTGCCGTGCCTTGAGCAGCAGAAAAACATCGGAGCTGTTGAACAAGGCGAAAAGCAGCAGGCCGCTAACCAGCTTACGATAAGCCGCCGGGCTCTTTTTCCAATACGCGACAAATGCCAGAAATGAAAGATTCTTTTTTTCCTGCTTAGCGGGTATTGCTTTTTCTTTCAATAACAATGAGCTCACAATAGCCAGCAATCCGGGCACAAAGGCAATAAGGAAAAGGGGTTTATACGCTCCCGGAAAAAACCAGAGGTACAGCAAAGCCAGGCCGGGACCGATAACTGCACCGAGTGTGTCCATTGAACGGTGAAAGCCGAAAACCTTTCCTTTGGTTTGTGGTGTAGCTTCGTCAGACAGGATAGCATCGCGTGCACCGGTACGAATGCCTTTGCCGAGGCGATCGAGTGTGCGGGCCGAAAAAATCCAGAGTGGCGCGGTGAATACGGCCATCATGGGTTTTGAAATGGTACTCAGTGTATAGCCAAGTTGGACAAAAGGAACACGTTTCCCCAGGTGATCGGAGAGGTTGCCGAAATACCCCTTGCTGAATCCGGCAACGGCTTCGGCAATGCCTTCGAGCACACCAATGAGTACAACAGAGAAGCCGATACTTTTGAGATACACCGGCATCACGGGATACAGCATCTCGCTGGCTATATCGGTGAAAAGGCTCACCAATGAAAGAATCCAGACCGTGCGGGTAATTATTTTTGTGTTTTGTTGCATTCGCATATGATAGCTTACGCTATACGCTCTTCAAAGGTAAACATCCCGCGCCGTATACAGGCACCCGTATGCTCAGGACGGACGAATGGCTTCTTCGCTGAAACCATCCGGATTTTTGCCGGTGGCTCCCCTGAAGAATTCACGGATAGTGGCAAAGTCTTTTTCGATATCACCCGTCGGGATAAAGGGTTCACTGAGGCGGGCGCTTTTCAGTTTGTAGTCGAGTATGCCCAGTACGATAGGCACATTTGCCTTGATAGCCAGGTAATAGAAACCGGTTTTCCAGCGCTCTACTTTTTTGCGGGTACCTTCCGGTGGAACCAGGGCAATGAATTCATCGCGTTGTTCAAACATCTCTACCATGGCATCAGTCAGCTTATTGCTTTTGCTCCGATCTACAGGCAGTCCACCGGTGAGGTGAAACAATATATTGAGTGGAAATACGTAAAATTCTTTTTTTATAAGGTAGCGGGGTTTCATGCCGTAGAGCTGCCAGGCACATAATCCGTACACAAAGTCCCAATTGCTCGTATGAGGAGCCGCCACCAGCACATATTTTTTCAGGGTAGGGGCTTGTCCCTGAATTTTCCAGCCGGTAAGCTTAAAGATCAGTTTGGGTATAAACTTAGACATACTGAAAAGTACACATTATTTTAAGTCCCGCCTTACAATTGGTCGAAATACGATGCTATGCATAAGATCGTCTGATATCGTTGGTATTTTGTAATTTCATACAAAGAGATTCACGCATGGATAATTACCAGATCACGATCGATACGTTCAATACACTGGCTCAACGTTACCAGGAACGTTACATGGATGTGAAAGCTTATCATGATGGCTTCGCTCTGTTTTGCAATCACATTCCACAACAGGGGGCTTCCATTCTTGAGATCGGCTGTGGGCCTGGTAATGTTGCCCGTTACCTGCTCGAACTACGCCCTGATCTCCAGCTCCACGGCATTGATCTTGCCCCCAATATGGTGGATCTGGCCAGGCAGAATAACCCCGGTGCCACATTCGAAGTAATGGACGCCCGTCACATTCATGAACTTACTTCTCATTATGATGCGGTGATGTGCGCCTTTTGCTTGCCTTATCTTTCGAAGGAAGACGTACAAAAACTATTTAAGGATTGTTTCCGTTTATTAAAGCCCGGCGGCATGCTGTATCTCAGTACCATGGAAGACGATTATAGCAAATCAGGCTTCGAAAGCAGCAGTGATAGGAAACACAAAGCCTATCTGTATTATCACCATGAAACTCATTTACGACCCATGCTCGAAGAGAATGGATTTGAGATTATACATCTGAGTCGTCAGCCTTATCAGAAATCAGACACAGAAACCATGACTGATTTGATTATACTGGCGGGGAAGAAGTGAGAACTTTTAAATGGTTGTATAATATACTACCGATAAATCTCCATGTTAAGCCTTCATGATCACTTCTGATCAAATTTTTTGTATATTTGAATATCCCCGGTATTTTATTTTTTAAGCCTATGATCGATCGTTATTTACATCGTAGTATTATTATTTTATCCTTACTATCTGGATGTGTCAGAATGTATGGACAAATAAATAATAAGCAGGGGTCTGTCGTTTTAAACACAGACTCTTTTGATCTAAAAAAAGCAGAACAGGATGCTATAAACCATGGCATTCGTCCTACTGAATTGCGTGGCTACCTGAATTACAAATATTCCGAATACAGAAGCCGTTTTTTACCTTCGATCAGCAATCACCCTGCCGCTATGCAGAGAACCAGCCAGGTTCAAAGCAGCTACTGCCCAAACATGGATTTCAGCAACCTGAACTTCACCAACTGGAATGGCTCATATGGTACAGTAACAACCGGAGCTTCAACCACAACACCTGCCGTATACAATGTAACTCAATATAATATTGTTGATCCGGCTGGTATAAATGCAGACCTGATCGATACCAGGAACTACCATACAATCATGAATATTCCACCTACATCTGCAGTGTATCCGTATTGCCTGGGTTACGATTCGATTGCCTGCCGCATTGCAGGCACACAAACTATTTCTGAAATACCTTTTCTGAATCCAAGCGGCGGTGCCAGTTCGGTGCGTTTGAATGGTGCTTTGGCCAATTACCGCGCATGTTCGTTAAATTATCATTTATCATTAAACCCAAACAATAAATTTTTAAGTCTGGGTTTTGCCATCATCATGGAGAATGGAGGGCACCCATTAAATGAGCAACCATACTTTCAGATAAATCTGACGGACCAGAATCACAATCCTATTCCTGGTTGTCCCACTTATTCTTATGCAGCAAATAGTATAACGATAGTTACTGATACACTCTGGAAGAGTTCGTCTATTGTTTATGATGCGTATTACAGACCATGGCAAAATATTTACATTGACATGTCTGCATATCCCGGTGTGACAGATGTTAATGTCGAATTTCTAGTGCAGGGATGTACACTTGGAGGACACTATGCTTATGCCTACGTAAGTGCGTCTTGCGACATGGCAGGCATAACATCTGAATTTTGTCCCGGAACAAACACCGCCATACTGCATGCACCTTCAGGTTATAGCAGCTATCAATGGGCCGATGCACTTGGCCCTATTTCTTCAACAAGCGGAGGAACCTCCCCTACTTTGTCTGTTTCACCGGCAACGGCTGGTCAATCGTATACCTGCACATTATCATCTTTTGGCTTACCATCTGTTGTTATGCAAACCACTCTGGCAGTTACTACAGTCTCCATAAATAACATCAACACTACATTTTCCTGTAAGGGTGGCCATAATGGTACAGCCTTTGCTCAAGCCGGTGGTAGTAATACCGGTTACACATTTACATGGACAGACTCCAGTGGAGCAGTTATTTCAACAGCTGCGCTTGCACAAAATCTATATCCCGGCCATTACCTGCTAACTGTAACTGCCAGCAATTGCGGACAGGACACTCAATCGGTTGTGATTCATGAAATGCCTTCTGCCACACTTGTAGCCAATAACCAGGTTACCATGTGTGGAAGCAAGGGCATGCTGATCGCTGACCCGGGCAGTTCATACCAATGGTACTACCTCCCTGGTCTCACAAATAGCCCAATTCCCGGGCCAAATGGAACAAACGACACACTTATACTTATTAACCCCGCTTACAATCAGCAATACGCAGTTACCTACCAATCTTCAACCGGCTGTATAGACAGCAGCCTCTACACCATAGTTCCGGGAATAGCGGGAGATATCTATACCAGTGATGTTAAAAAAACCTGTTCCGGCCAACAACTTGGCTCGGCTATTATCCATCTTGTGCCGGCTTATACTGTTCCTCACGACTACACCATCATAGGCCCAAACAATTACAATAATACGCTGTCGCATACAACTGCGTTAAAAGACAGTATTTATGGCCTGGTTGCCGGAACTTATTCCATAACTGTTACCGATAGTCTTTGTATTTACTATTCTACTTTTACCATTGATTCGACTCTGGGGGTTTTCAATATAATTCCGGCAATGCCTGCTATTTGTAATGGTCTACCTATAACACTCACAGCCGACAGTCAGCCGGGGTCAAATACAAGTTGTGGCGTGTCGCCAAACGGCACATGTAATAATACCAGTCTGTTAACCATAGGAAACGGCACTATTACTAACACAAACAGCACATGGCCTACGCCATACGGTAACTGGTACTCCAATGCAAGGCATCAATTCTTGTTTCTTGCCAGCGAACTACAGGCAGCAGGTTTTAGTGCTGGCAAAATATCAAGCATCGCTTTTATGATTCAGAGCGTTAACGGGCTAACAAATTACCCAAATTACAGTATCTCCATGCGATGCACACTACTCGATTCGCTGCCTGCAATAAATCAATTTGAAACCGGATTATACCAGGTATACAGTGTGCCAAATTACGCTGTACAAACCGGCTGGAATACTCACAATTTTCAGCAGGCATACGACTGGGATGGTTTATCTAACCTCATTGTGGAGGTGTGCTATGGGCAAAATCCTTTCTCGACTTCAAACTACTCTTACAATTCTGTTTGTTATCAATCTCCTACGCCCTTTGTATCATCCAAAGTTTTTTTCAGCGACGTTGATCCTGCATGCGGACCAGCCGTCCCCGGGTCATTCTCCTGGCAAACATTTTCGCAAAGACCGAATGTCAAATTCGGCATTTGTGCCGGATCTTCAAATCCAGCTAACATATCGTATACCTGGAGCCCGACTACAGGTCTGTCGAATCCGACTGGCAGCATCACAGTGGCTTCACCAAGCGTTAATACTACATACACCGTCATCGGGTCCACGCCAGCCGGCTGTACTTATTCCACAACAACGAACCTGGTTATTAGCAGCGGCCCAACCGTTACCGTCAATAACGGCAGTGTTTGTATCGGAAGCATCTATCAAATCAACCCTTCCGGCGCATCATCCTATTCCTATTCCAGTGGAAGTTCCAGTGTCCTTCCATCTGTAAACACCACGTATACAGTAACCGGCTACGACATCTATCACTGTGCCGACACAGCACTCTGCCATGTTACTGTTTTACCTGTTCCTACGCTTTCTGTCACCGGTTATGAAAACAGTATCTGCCCTGGCGAAACAAACACCATTCATGTCAGTGGAGCCAATTCTTACACCTGGAGTACAGGTTCGGTTGGCAGCAATGTTATTATTTCGCCAACAGTCACTACAGCCTATTCCGTGATTGGTGAAGATGCAAATGGTTGTACCGAGAGCTCCAATTTTATTCAGGTCGTAGAGTCCTGCGTTGGTATTCATGATATAGATGCTTCTTCTGAAGCCATCCACATCTATCCAAATCCGAGTACAGGCATTTTTATAATTGAAGGTCTGAATTCACAAAGTCAAAGCACGCTTAACGTATATAATCTGTTGGGGGAGTTGATTGTGCATAATACCATTAATACTCCGGCAACAGTTATCAATTTGCAGGAGCTTCCTTCCGGCATTTATACTTTATGTGTTCAGCAACAGGATAAAAAGACATATTATAAAAGCCTTGTAAAACAATAGCGTGGTTATAATTTTCTTACTGAGCTCATTTACGCCCATTGCTCGAAGAGAATGGTTTTGAGATTATAGATCTGTACCATCAGCCTTTTCAGAAATCGGACACAGAAACCATGACCGATCTGATTATACTGGCGGGGAAGAAATGAAAGCCCGTTGCATCTGAGCTTCCCCGGCAACACCCACCTGTTGGTACCCGGCTAACTTACTTATTTTCCTAAGAATAAGTATAATTTTACTTACTCAGCATTTTTCATACTATATTACTACGGAAATTACCTTCTTTTAAACTCTATTATACGATTCCGGAAAAGTTGCCTCAAACAATTCCTATATTTGCGTTTATGAAAAAACCTTTCTTCCTCCTTTTGTTCCTGGGCCTTGGATTTTCATTGGCAGCACAGGGTTACGGCGAATATTTCAGACGCTATGATATTTATGGCGGTGCCGTTTATGCCACATCAAGAACCTACATCTACGGCATAAAGTATCAGAAAACCCCATCCAATCCGGCTGTATACGACACCATCGGCGGGCACCGTGAAACGGCCCTCGGGCCTATTGTGGGAATGGGCTGGAATCTGCCGTTTGCAACATTTGCGCACAAGAACATGTCTATCGGTGCTCACATTGCAGGCAACATCGGTTTCATGGATGGACTCTCCGCTAATTTCCCCATCGGGCTTCAATACAAATTCGGAACCGATGCCTCCCTCGATTGTGAAAAACCCTTTGGCTTTTCTGTGAGCGGTGGCTATAATATTCTGATGGTAACAGGCGATGTGGGCGAAGGCATTTTCAAATATCCTTATGTAGCTCCGGAAATCAATTTCACGACAGGAAGATTCGGACTCATGAAAATAAAAGCATACATGCAATTTACCGAACAGTATTTCAGAGAAAAAACAGGAAGTGAAACCCACCATACTTACCTGAAAGTACCGTTTATCTTCGTAATCGGTTTCTGTCCACATTATGACGATTAGCGAGGGGCCGGCCTGATGCCAGTCGTACCCGCAAAACCTGCATTGGCAGGCCAAAGGGATCGTGGCATTTCAAAACTCCCAACCGAAAAATCTATTTATCCCTGAACAGCGTATCCGCTTTCATCTGAGCTTCTATACTTTTTGTAATGGAGTCGAATACGGGGCTTTTCTCCAATTGGCGCTGAACCAAACGACCCATTTCTTCATCTGTATTATAGCCTATTACATGATATGACTCATCCAGGTGAAAATACATCTTCGTCGTTTTCTTTTTACCAATCGCATACGTATGAATAATGGAATAAACGACCATCTTTTTCGCATGTGCGGTTTTCCGGAGTTCCTCTGAGGGATACTGACGAAAGCACTCGCCAAAAGTAAGCGCCTCGTAGTTCTTATGTTTTGCGGTCATAAATTTCACAACCGAAGCTTCGGCCATGGACCTGTCGGGTTCATTCTGTGCTTGGCCATTCATTGCAAACACCAGAATAAATAAAGTAATCAGTTTTTTCATAGTTCAACAAAAAAAATTTAAAATACCATTCTACCCAGACGCAGATGTATCTTCAACCCGAATAAAGTACTTTTATTCGCCCTCTTCCGGAATCTCAGTTCTTATAAATTCGTATTTACCATCGGGCGTCAGGGCATAATATAAAAGCTCGCCGTAGTCTGACTGATGAAACCCGCAAAACGTGCTGAAAACAATTTTTTTTCGAGACTTATCTATCGTATCAATGACGGTGCTTCCAAAACCAGAATGGTACAATTGATTTTTATCAGGATAAACGTGTGCAAACTTCGATTTATCAATCGTAGTTGTTTTACCATTTATGGTTATATCAACGCGCCTGTCTTTATAAAGGAAGATCCGGTTCTCACTGGTATCCGCAATTACAGGGTCGCCCACTACATAACTCTTAATGGTTACACTGTAATCTTCGGTGCCCATCATAAACAGAGAGTCCACTATCTCATCCTGCGGGCTTTCACCGGGTATTGTTACATAGGTATTAGTGTCTACTGCACCGGCGGCCATTCCGATGCTTCCATGATCGGAGAGAGGCTTGCTTTTTTGCTGACCACAGCTTAAAAAAAACACAACGGAAATTAATAGCGTAATACCTTTCACTTGCTTTAAAATGCTTGAAATAAAGGTAATGATTATCCGATACAAACATAATTCAGTAAAGTCAAGTATTAAAATCATTTCAGGTGCTAACCTAGCACCAAAAGTTTTTTTACTATCTTTATAATACCCGCAGACAATTAAGCTGTTTTGACCTAACCAGCAGCAAGCCCTAAAATGCTTTCACAGTTACAAAAATTTGAACATAATGATGAAACGGGTTACAATTATTCTGCTTTTCTTTTCTTTTTCGCTGTATGCACAAAACTGGGCTCCCCTGGGTAAAGGATTTGATATGGGCCGATTCCCCAGAACAATGGTCATAGACTCGGCAAACAATCGGCTCATTTTTGGTGGGGACTTCAAATGGATAAATTCCGATAGCACATTAGCGAACGGTATCTGTACATGGGACGGTGTAAAATGGGATAGTTTAGGCTACAGCATACAGGAGTGCCCATCCTGCAATACCGTTGATCCAGTCAGTAAACTGTATTGGTATAAAAACACGCTTTACGCGGATGGGCATTTTTCATGTCCGGGATTACCCTTTCATCATGGTAAATTCAATCCGGTTACAAAAAGCTGGGAAAATATAATACTTTGTGCTGACATAAATGGCACATGGCAAGGGTGGTCTAATACATTGAACAGCGATTCTCTTGTCATCAGTGGCATTGCTGATACCGTTTGCGGACTCTCAAAATCCATCGGATTCTTTTATGATGGTGCCAGTTTCTATCCAGCGCCTTTGCTTACAAGCATTTCCAATTACTCCGGAAATGTTCTCCGTTATTTTTTCAAATACAAAAATACGTGGTACATCACCGGAGCGTTAGAGGATCCGGTTGATTCGGCATCCTTCGGTTTTGCCAGATATAATGGCAACCATTGGGAAGCAGTACCCGGTTTCACGAACTGCCCGGGGTTTACATCTATAAAAAAATACAACAACGAATTATACATGACAGGTCCCTTTTACAAAAAAGATGGTGCTCCGGGAAATGCCATTGTTAAATTTGACGGCACAACCTGGGATGACCTGGGAGGCGGAATGTACACAATTACAAATAATCCCGACAACCAGGTTTCATGGTTCAGTGATTTCACAATGCATAAGGGAGAACTTTACGCCACTGGTTTTTTCTATTATAAAGATTCCTTACCCGAATTTGGCGTGGTGAAATTCGACGGTCATACGTGGTGTAATGCCGGCGACGCTTTTGATAATGAAGTTTTCTCCATCGACTTCTGGAATGACACCTTATACATTGCCGGTGCGTTTAATCATGCAGGCTCTCAGGTAATCCGGGGCGCTGCCAAATATACAGGAACCGGATTTTTGCAATGCGATGCGACAACTGTAAATGAAATGCAGGCGTCTGCCCGGATATTGAAGATATATCCAAATCCTGCAACCTCATACATCACAATAGAAGCAGACAGCGAATTACCTGAAAAATCTGCCGTTCAGATACAAAACTATCTTGGCCAGATTGTTCTGACTGCACCTTATGAAAAAAAGATAAACATATCGTCTCTATCGGAGGGTTGCTATTTCATTCTGGTAAAAACCACCGGTAAAGGCATATACCATTCCAAATTTATCAAGCGATAAAGGGGCTTCCGGAGCTCGTTTTGTGCTTTACTTAATGCGAAATCACCAGCTTACGATGTTCTAAAACCTGCGTATCGGATCTCAGGCAAAGGTAATAAAGTCCATCTTCCAGTTGTTGCAAAGGGATTGACATTTCCTGTACTGATGAATGGAAGGGGTAGGTTTCCAGGATATAACCTTCAAGGTTGACAATATCCAGAAAGTAGTTTCCGGGTTCTCCCAGGTAATGTGTGTGAAGAAAATCACTGACAGGGTTATTGACCGTTATCCGGTGCATTTTTCCATCTGTTTCTTTTACCTGTGTTGCCAATGTATATGTAATAAGTGTATCGCAGATTTGTGCCGGACAGCCGGCCCCCCCACCCGATATTACTGTAGCAGTGAGAGGTCCCGGGCAAACGTTATATACCATTGTGGTTGTCGCACCGTTTGACCACATAACAACATATGGCGAACAATATGCCGGGCCTGAAAATGTCAGATAGGCCATGCCGTCGCAACATGTGGGGCAACTGGCAGGTGTATATGTAATACTTATGGAAGTTGTTGTTTGTGCCTGCAGTATAGTGCAAAACTTGATCAAAACAACAAATAAAAAAAATTGTTTCATGCTTAAAGGTAATCTGTTTACTGAAAGCCACCAATCTTTTCGGAAATTGAAACACAGACTTTACTCGTTGAGAAAGCGGGCCGCCGGGATATTGAACATACGGCTGATATTTCTGATTTAATGCGTATCGGGCGTCTTAATACACTGATTTATATAGGCTTTATCTATAACCTTTCTCCTGAACCTGTAAAACTGGTATGCAAAGGCCAAACAAAAAGTGAAAACCGAAAGGCCGAGATCAAAAAAATCACTAAGCCCTTCGTGTGAATTTCTATTGATTAAAAAAAGGAAAAACAGAGCCAAAAGAAGCAGCAAAGACGGGCCAACAAATACCAATAAACTGACCTTGAAATTCCGCCGGACCGATTCTTTCATATTAAGCAGAGCGAACAACGATAACATAAAACTCAACAGGCATGCTCCAATGTTCATAAGCCAGAGTATATAAAAAGCCTGGCCGGCATCAAAGCAATCTATACTGTTTCTGTATTTAGTCCATGTGAATCCAAGTGAAACGCCAAGCGAAGCCAGAAGGGCGAAAACAAGCCCGGCAAGTATTCTTTTTATGATTGTTTTCCTTTCCATATTACATTGATCCGCTACGACTTCAGGTCAAAAATTAAGAGTATCGTCAACTCCTATTGACTAGCACAATTTTCATTGAAGACCGAACTCCTTTTTCAATTCAACAGCAAGAGAGTCGCCATGCATGACCGCCTGGTTAATAAATAGAATAGCCGTATCTTTCTCTCCTTGGGTTAATTCTCTCCAATTATGACTGCTCTTCATAAGTAACTGCTGAAGATAATCCGTATACGCCGGGATATAATGGTACTTATCCGCCATGATTTTCGACCACTTGATCCGTTCCTCAATACTGTAATCGAGCAGTTCGATCATTAACTGATCGTATGCCAGTGTATCACCAGCCTGAAGCACTCTTCTTTCCAGGGTGTCAATTGGCATTCCAAGGTCATTCATAGATCGGGTAACAGAAATTGTATCCATGTTAAATGTTGTTTTTGTCTGCGAATTTGTTCGATCACAGGAAATAAAAAACACTACACCACAAAAAACACACAGAGATGAAAAATAGCCTGTCGGCGATGCCCTAATCATGAATTGACGTTTTATCAACATAAGTCTCACAATGGACATCATTCTCCAAACATTTGCCGGATAGTCCTTACATATACCCTGCCTTCTTTGCTCTGATAGGGAATTCTTTGTTCAGCCCCGTATTTATCGAGAATACCTATCAATTCTTTTCCCTTTTTCTTTTCATTATTGGTCAGGTAATTATAGGCACCATCCAAAAGGTTATAACGAAAACTATCGAAAAAAACCAACTCATCCGGGCTATTTATATTTATGACATCCGAGAGCCGTAAAAGTGCTTCGTTTGATTTTTTATATTGCTCAAATGTTTGTTCCCTTATTTTACCGGTTTCCAATTTGTCTGCAATCGTGAGGTGCGACAGATGCTCTTTTAAACTCAAGCGACAATCCTCCTGGAACGCGATGGTGAAATATACATCACGCTGAAATTTATTCTGTTTCAATAAACTCAGGAACACTCTGTCGCCACGCAGCAGGTACTGGTCGTAATACGTTGGTTTTACCGTCCAGGTAAATTTGCCGATCGTAATGGCAGAATCATTCCACCGGGTATATTCCATGGTATCGAGTACAGCATCGGGCAAATCGAAACCCACCGCTTTATTTTTGGAAAGATAAGCAGGGTACCAGGTGGTGTTCAATAAACTTATATCCACAACGGTTACATCTTTACGATAGCCTTCTGCAATCTGGAGGTACCAGAGTGGTATGGTAAAATTATCGCCCGATGAAATCAGTATGGCATTCGGACTACAGGCATCCAGTACTTTTTTATTTAAGTCGAGGATAAAATTTCCGAAACCGCCGCGTTTCTTACCTTCTCTGAAAGCCCATACGGCCGAGTCGGGCTGGTTGTTGTGCCAGTAGCTCATGGCCATGGCTCCCCATTCGGATGTGAGTTTCGAATACGGATCGAGCACCACAATTTCTTTGGTATATTTGGGCATCAATTTATTCACGATCTCAAATTGTTCACTTGTTTTCTTCACCAGGCCGAGGCTCATCCCGATCATGCTGCGACCATCCCTGGAATTGATCCTGCTGTAAGTATAGCCTAAAAAGTAATGAGCTTCCGCATCATCGGGCTTTAAATCGATTACCTTCTGAAACATGGCAGCAACACCGTCGTAGTCGAACTTATCGAGTTCCTCCTGCCGGAGTCCTTTCTCCCTTTTGAACATGGACTTGGCGCTGTCAAGAAGAATTTTGTAGTCTTCTTTTTGCGCATATGTTGCTACAAACAAGACTGAGAGTATAATTGTTGCCAGTGTTTTCATGAGCAGTTATGCCAGCTAAGGCATTTCTAAAGATACAAATTTATGATATGCATGCTTTGTTTCCGGAATCATAATGACCGGTGCTGATCAAAAAAACTGCAAGTGATAACAGCAATAGGGGAGAAACGAAACAGGTATCCACTGTAGGACTAACGGGGAAACCCGTGAATGGCTGAATAACCGGCTTAACGCTTTAAACAGATGTCCGGTCAGCGGAGTGACCATGCGACCCTGGTTTTATTCTTTGTCTTTTTGTTAACTCAAACAGGTATTTATACTCATCCGGAAAAACAGGTAATTATACCCGTGTGAAAGCCCGGGGGAAGATTTAGATTTGGAAACACAAAGCGAAGTTTAACCTTTATAAAAATTGTATGAGCAGTAATTATTCCAAAATCCGATTCATCGGCTATGCCATTCCGACTACTCCCGGTAACCTGATACCGATCGGGAATCCTAACGGTCCGGGAGCCGTTGCAGGAACTTACCTGGGAAATCCGGATGTAGAAACCGACATTAACAACCGCATTCTGGTGCTTAAAAATGCTGTCGACCTGGCAAAAAATGCCTTGCCCAAAAACGAAGACCCTACCAGTATCATTAACCTGTTTGTAGCGCCTGAATTTTATTTCCATGGGGTAGATGGGCCCTATGTATATTCAACAACGGGAACTGATCCTGCGGATATGGTAATTCAGAAGCTACAATCAACCTTCCCCGCTTCAGATTATCCAAACTGGACCTTTGTATTCGGTAGTGCCATTACAGCAAAAGTCGACAACCTTCAAAATGTATACGACTCTAACTATGCCACCATACGAAACAGTGTGGTTCATAATTTATCAAAAAACTGGCAGGATGCCTACGGCCCTTTACAGGATGTGATATTCGATATGCTGGTAAACTTTATCAAAAACTGCCATTCTTACCCGAATATGGAAGTCCGTAACCGCGCTATGATCGTGAGTAATATTGCCCTGAGTTCTTCGGCGACCAATGAACCCTTTGTAGGATCGGGCATGACCACTGAAAAATATTTTGTGTCGAATGAAGACTTTCTGCTCTATGAAGCAAGTTCACCTCCCAAACAGGTTGTTACTGAGCAGATGACAGCTTATCCGGTGATCGACCTGTCGGGTGGCGACCTGAAACGTTCCAACCATGATAAATTCTCAGTATTCCGCCAGAATTACGGTAGTGGCAATTTTCCAGCCTACATGGATTTCGGAATAGAAATCTGCCTCGACCACAGCGATGTCAGGCTCCGCCGCAACATTAACAACGAGCCGTGGAGTAACCCGGCAGTAGATGCCATTCATGTGCAGATTATACCTTCCTGCGGCATGCAGATTTCTGCACCCAGTGTAGCAGCCGATAAAAATGGATTTGTGTTTAACTGCGACGGACAATATAACCTCGATACCACCACTACCCCACAGGCCAATGCACAATCGGGGGTTAACTGTGCTTATGTGAATTATATACAAAACAGCAACTATGCTGCACATACACAGCTGGCCACGGTGTTGCAGCCTGCCACAGGCCCTAACCCGGCCCTGAACGGATCAAACAATGCCACATTCAACACGCTTACTACTAACGATGTGGTGTCGATACCGGTTACCACAACTCCACTTGGTCAGAACTTTAATTCTTATTTTGCCGGTGGCCCGGGTGAGGTTCACATTTATGGTGTCCAAAATGGCTACGTGCTCTATCCCTGAGCAAACCCATACTGAATATGCAACCAAAAGCCCTGAATCCATCAGGGCTTTTGGTCTATAATAAATTTCCGTGCTTCTAAAGGGGTTGCCATTTCATTTATTTCACTTGCAGCGAATCCATTTTTATTTCAGGCCGGGATATTCAATTACGAGGTAAATACTCCTTTTGAAACCTGTTGGTGATAACACCAACAGGGCGTAAAGAAATGCAGAGGCAAGTGTCATTCTTGTTTTCATAAAAGTCCTATTACATGATTTCCAAGAGGCCGGTACGCTGATGACGCATTCCTTTCGCCGGACTGAAGAGGTTTATTAAAGACCCCTAGTTATTGCACGCGCACAGTCTCTTTACCCGTTGCCAGTGGTAACCGGCTCAGATAATGGCAGTGGCATCCTGTATGTTGCCACCGCCATTTAAATTTCAAAAAATTAAAGGATAATTTTGTCCTTTAATATATTTTGGTTAATTTTGTATTGAAATACGACGCATTATGTTTTCGAAATCATGCGAATATGCCATTAAAGCCACAATTTACATTGCGGTGCAATCCAATCAGGGAAACCGCGTAGGGTTAAAAGATATTGCCCGGGAAATTGCTTCCCCCGAAGCGTTCACAGCAAAAATCCTTCAACAACTTTCAAGAAATCACATCATCGATTCTGTTAAAGGCCCTAATGGAGGTTTTCAGATCGATAAAAAAGAAATGACCAGAATCAAGCTCAGCCAGATTGTTTCAGCCATTGATGGAGATGCTATTTTTAAGGGTTGTGGCCTTGGCTTCAAAGAGTGCTCGGAAAAAAAACCCTGCCCGGTGCACGACAAATTCAAAGTCATTCGCAATGAATTAAAAACCATGCTTGAAAACACAAGTGTACAGGAATTGTCTCTCGGACTCGCCAACGGGTTAACCTTCCTGCATCGCTAAAAAAATTTATTTCTATAAAGGATATAAAGGTCCTAATATATTTAATTAAAAACCAACAATCATGAAGACTGAAAAACACAAACAGGTACAAACAACAACCGGAGTAGACGGGTGGTTTAACAGACAGGTACAAAAGTTTGAAAACGCCCGGTTTGGCTGGATGACCATTTACATCACCATGCAAAGTTGCCTGGGTTCTATTGCATGCATGTATATTCTGCAAAATAAAGCAAGCGATGTGATGCTGGCCTCCTGTGCCGCCATAACCATGGCCTGCAACGCCATCTTCATTGCTCAGGGCCCTGGTAAATGGTGTCTGCTTTCATTTTACACAAGCATCATTATCAATTCCGCTTTTATTCTTATAAATTTTTAAGCTTCCGATATACCGTAACCATCCATTCAAGCGGAAACCTGTAACCGATTTTGATTTTGTAATCCCATACTCTACGCCCTTCAGATTCAAGCACGTCATACGCCATGAAAAAAGACATAAGCACAATAGATGATATAAAATTACTGGTGGATGCTTTTTACACCAGGGTGCAGGAAAACAGCCTGCTTTCAGGTGTATTCAATGAAAGGATTCTCGACCGGTGGCCATCGCATCTGGAAAAGATGTACAGGTTCTGGCAGACTGTGTTGCTGGATGAGCACACCTATAACGGCAGTCCATTTACACCCCATGCCAGATTGCCCGTAAACGAAACTCATTTTGAGAAATGGAAGGAATTATTTTATCAAACCGTCGATGAAAATTTTGCAGGTGACAAAGCCGAAGAAGCAAAGTGGCGTGCAGGAAAAATGGCCGAAATGTTTTATCATAAAATAACCTATTATCAAAATAATCCCGATAAAATTTTGCTATGAGTATAGTCATAAAAGAGCCCCTTGTCATTGCATCCGTCTATCTGTGGATAGGATTTGTGGGAGCTATCAGCTTTATGGAAGCCTGGCTTAAGTTCAGAGCTCCGGGTGTTAACCTGCAGATAGGACTGGGCATAGGGAGGCTGGTGTTCAATGCGCTGAACAAAGTCGAATGGGCCCTGGCCGTATCGATCCTCTGCGGTTTTTTTATCTCCGGGCAGTCATTCCTTTCTCCGGAAAAGCTCTTGTATTATATTCCCCTGGCCTTGCTGCTTCTGCAGACAATATGGTTGCTACCGGCGCTTGACCAGCGGGCCGCAATGTACATCCAGGGAATAGATCCCCCTAAATCACGCCTTCATATTTATTATGTGTCTGTAGAAGTGATCAAAGTGATCTGCCTCCTCATCTTCAGTCTCAAACAATTCAAATAATATACACACATGGACAATTCAACTCTTTACACAGCTATCGAAGAAAAATATAAAACACTGGGTGAAAAACCCGAAACGTATTTAAAAGGGCTGTTGCATGCAAAGCCAATAAATTACTGGGACTATGTGGAGGTAGATACACTGCTTTCATTGCAAAAACCCCGCACCGATTTCAAAGACGAGGAAATCTTCATCATGTATCACCAGGTGACTGAGCTGGTGCTCAAACTGATGATACATGAAATAAAACAACTCGTTTACATGAAGCATGTAAATGAGGATGTACTGATCCGGAAAATTCAACGACTCAACCGCTACACGGCCATGCTCATTACCTCATTTGATGTGATGCGCGACGGCATGGATTATGACGATTACAACACCTTCAGAGCAACATTGGCACCGGCCAGTGGTTTTCAAAGTGCTCAGTTCAGGCTTGTCGAAATCTACTGCACACGCATTGAAAATCTGGTTAACCAGGAAGGTAAAAACCGGTTACCCGAAAACCCCTCTGTCGAAGACTACTTCGAGCATATTTACTGGAAAGACGCCGGTATAAACCGCCAGACCGGAGAAAAAACACTGACTCTGCGTCAATTCGAGGACAAATACCTGGATCGTTTCATCGGACTGGCAAAAAAAGTAAAAGGCAGCACCATTGAAGAACGGATACAAAGCATCCAAAATCCATCCGAAATGCTCATAAAAATATCGAGGGAATTCGACTGCCTTTATAACATCAAATGGCCCCTTGTTCACCTGAATACAGCCAGGCACTATCTCGATAAAAAAGGGGAGAATCAGGCTGCAACCGGGGGTTCTGAATGGAAAAAATATTTGCACCCAATGTTTCAGCAACGCAAATTCTTCCCCTCCCTATGGACTGAAACGGAAATACTCGATTGGGGAAAGGAAAACAATCATTTATAAAAAGAGAACACATGAAAGACCTGATGAAAAAACCCGAAATAACCCTGGTAAGTAAGGGTGATGCGCTTAAAATATTGCAGGTAACAGGTATGCCGGATACCTTAATGCCAAAACACTACAGCACGAAAGAGGCCGTTGTTACAGTTTTAGAAGGTCGGGCTATCATGGATATTGACGGAGCTGAATACGTATTGAATCCTTGCGACTCTCTATTGATTCCGGCCAGGCAGGTCCATACACTTCTGATTGTGTCAAAACTAAAAGCACTGGTTGTTATGCCCGGCGACGCGATTATTGAATTTATCAGTTAAAAATAAAATCATGGAAACAACTACTGAAAAAACAATCGGCCAGATGGTGGCCCACGATTATCGCACAGCCGCGGTGTTTGAAGCCTTCGGCATAGACTTTTGCTGCAAGGGAAACAAAACACTGGACGAAGTTTGCCGCGATAAAGGAATTTTCAAAAGCCTTCTGCTCCGCGACCTGAAACAGGTAACAGCAGTTCCTGCCGACTCAGACCGGAATTATAACGACTGGCCGTTGGATGTACTGGCAGATCACATTGAGAAAAAACATCATCGCTATGTGGAAGAGAAAACAACGCAGCTAAAACAATACCTCGATAAAATCTGTACGGTGCATGGCAAACAACATCCTGAACTACTCCGGGTCAGAGACCTCTTTCTGGAATCGGCGGGTGATCTGGCAAGTCACATGAAAAAAGAAGAATTGATCCTCTTTCCTTTTATCCGTAAAATGGTGAGGGCAGAAAAAGAAATTACGGGTTTCAACAAGCCTCCCTTCGGAACGATTAAAAACCCGATAAGCATGATGAAAGACGATCATGAACATGAAGGGGAGCGCTTCCGGCAGATTGCTGAAATCACAGCAAACTACAGGCCCCCCGCTAATGCCTGCAATACCTATAAAGTTACATATGCCATGCTACAGGAATTTGAAGAAAATCTGCATCTGCATATACATCTTGAAAACAACATCCTTTTCCCGCGAGCCGAAGAGGCCGAAAAAGAAATGTACCGTTCCTGAAAACGAAATACCAAAACATATCCCGGGAACCCGGACAAATAAATGGTGAAAGATTATGAAACATGCTCCCATAAGACGAAATAACTACCTGCAGCCTTTAAGCCGTGAACATCATCAGGGCTTATTGCTTTGCTGGAAAATAAGAACAGGCTTCAGAAAAACCATTGATCCATTAAGAATAAAGGCTTACACCAATTGGTTTTATGAAAAAAATCTGGCAAAGCACTTCGAAATAGAAGAAGACTTCATTTTTCCACTATTGGGAGCCGATCACCCCCTGGTGAAAAAAGCTATTGCCGAGCACCGCAGACTAAGCCGGCTTTTCAGCGAAAAAAACAATATCATCAAAGCACTTAGCTTTATAGAAGAAGATCTGGAGAAACATATCCGCTTCGAAGAAAGAATCCTGTTTCATGAAGTTGAACAGGTTGCTTCGCAAAAGGAGCTAAGCCTTATTCTGGAAATTCATCAGGAGATGGTAACAGTAGAGGATTGGGGAGATGAATTCTGGATATAAATGTGCTGACGATCCTACGCTTATGACCAGAACTAATTCACCGTCACATTGGCCGCTTTCAGGTTTACCTTTACAGACATGCCGTTTTTGATATAATTCAGTGTTGCCGGAAAGTCTGCTTTCAGCACCTCCCCTTTCGGTACCTGCATGGTATATACACAATAGATCTCGGGCTCTTTGTTATTTGTCCATATAAACATATTGACATTGATACTGCTTATGCCATGCCTGTATTGCGGCGATTCGCTCTGTGCGAACCTAAGAAAAGACGTCACCTTCAGGCTTCCGGTTTAAACCAATCGCGTGTATAACTGTGGTAATAAAGAAACACACGACCGACAGAAACCAGAGCAGGGAAAATCCCCGGGACAGAATCAAAACCGGTGCGAGCGTCGCCGCTAATGAGGTAAGAATAGCCAACAATCGCCCAAATACAGGAAACAGGATAAACAGCCAGCTGGCGGAACCGCACTGCTCCAGAAACTCATGTTTGCTATTGTAGCACCTGCGATTGCTTCGTGGTGCCCTGACGACAGGCCGATGCTAAAACCCAGGAGAAAAAAATTCAATACCCCCGAAAGAATCGAAATGATCAGAAGCCCTATTTTAAATCCTCCTCTCATATAGTTCCACCAATATACACATTACTTTCAAGGTCCGGAAAATGTGCAAAGGTTAGAGATTGGAGTCATAAAAGGGAGCGCTTGTTGGTGAAAGCATAATTGGAGGACTGCATCGAATAAACTTATCTTAGTTTGATTTCAAAAGATTTAGCCCGGCCTGGAATCTCCGGAGCATTGTCTTCTATGGCTGTGTGTTGTCAAAAAAATCAGGATTAAACCGAATATCTTTGTCATTCTCAGTCAGTCTTTCTGCCATCCCTTTCGCATTAAAATTATCGATCGGCCTCACCGAAGATTCAAATGCGTTCATCACTTCTGCCTTAGCCATTTTCAAAGTATCGGTTCTGATACCAGCCATCTCAAGAGTTTTCAGGTATCCAAAATCACCCATGATAAGCTTATAGCCGGGCCATCCATGTGCAGTTTGCTCCCAAAGGCCGAAAATACTCTCACTTATATACACATGTCTTTGGGCTGTATCTATTATCAAACACCCATAAGGTTTTTCCTGTTCTGATGGTAGAGTGATGCCAGTTTTATTGATAAGCAAAGGAATTATATCCATTCCGTACCCGATTATAGCCTCCATATTCAGGTTACCTGTTTTTACAATTCTGCAGTTGTTTCCTGTTTTAACGAGCACCACCGTCATATAAAACGTATCAACAATATCAGTTGTAATTTCTTCACGAGTACAGCTACTCAGTGGCAGCAGTTCCTGGATTGCTATATAATCAATACCCAGAATCCTTTCCATGTCGTACATCCTGTTCCAAAGTAGATGCAAAGTCCAGCCTTTCCATTTTTTGGCTAGTTCGCTCATGTAATAATCCTTCACAGAACTTTCTTCCGGAAATTCCATGGCCCAAAAGTACACGTGTTTCAAAACCGCATCGACCAATACACAAGCTTCAATCCAAGGTTCATCCATAATTTGTTCCTCGCGCTTACACGTCATTACAAAATCAAGAAATCGTTTCTCACCGAGGTATAAATCGGAGGCTACACAATTAGCCCTCCAGTGGTTGTAATACACAACCTGCTTGTCACCATCTCTTATAATATAATTAACTCGTTGCCCCATTTTTCTATTGGCAGGAAATAGAATGTATTGCTCTCATCGGGCAATCAAAACTCATGTCGTCTACGCCGGTAATATTACATCTTAAAAACAACTCATCGCCTTTCTTGTGAAAATGGAATCTGTATTCATGCTGATGTCTCCAGTTAGTCTTGAATTGTCTGAAAGCAAGGTAGTACGTATTATCATAGGTGATCAGAAAATCATTTTCACCATATTCATTCTCTATTTGCTGGAGTTCCTTGCCTGCAAATAGTAAACTGTACTTTCCCATGCGCTTAAACAGTTCGTCATCACTGCTACGGTTTATGGAATTGATACTTATTCCGAATTCAATGATCACTTTATCAGCTGTTAATGGCGTATCGGCTGTTACAACAATAGAATTGGTGTTACTCAGGAGTAGGTAATCGTGTTGCACAGCCCAATAAAAAACTCCGCCGGCAAATAAAAGAATACAGCCAAAGAATATGAGCAGTGCTTTCATTGTGTAGATATGTCTGAAGAAAATCCCGGCATCTGCGGTGTTAATATTTTTCACCTCAAATTACAGCATTTTTTAAAGAACAGCAAAACCACTAAAGCATAACCAGCTCTTTTACTTTGCCTCCGTTTACCTATAACAACCGCGAACTGATTCGTTTCCAGCGACCAGAAGCAGGGCTGTACTGATACACGTTTTCCTCTACACAACAGGCGCCTGCATGCACCAGGGTTTTGAGGCGCTTACGTTTTGAATCTATCTCATCCGGAAAAAACACCATCGCGTTGGTCAGAAATTTGCTCAGGCTGAATCGCCCGTTTTTGCGTTGCATATAATAACTGTATAATGGTCCGCCATTACCGCCACAATCGTTCACAACAGCTATATCATCAAGCCCGTCGAAATTCAGATCAGCCACCACGATATCTCCGTAGATTCCGTCGACAACCTCATCCTCTGCTCTGTAACCGGTTGTATAAGACCGAACGTGATTACACTCACGAAACACACAGGATGAAAAATAGGAAGACTCCAGTTCCAGGCTATCGATTCCGGATCCGGTTATTTTGTTCCGGATAAACAGCTTAGCGATACAGGAATCACCGCCCCCATCAAGCGTTCTGAGATGACGCGCACACAGCACTATATCAAATTGCTCCGACAATTCATTGTGTCCGCACCTTATCACTACAGGCACACGCAATTCCCATCGCTGTATGATTGCCTTTTTATGAATTGCCGACAGAGACCTTGCAGGCAAAGGTTCTTCCCCGACGGAACAGGCACAAAATATGATCATGAGGCCATAAAAAAGGCAAGCTGTTTTAAAGTTCATCGCACAAATCCTTTAAAGGCGGATTCAGGTATAAAACTAAAAAATAGCTTGCCCTTCAAAAGGTCATTCCATTATTCGCAGACAATTGTCTATTATCCGCCGGGCATCAGGCGGCTTTCAATGCCTGCTTCTTATGGTACAGAAAATAAGAACCAAAAAGCAGTAAAAGCGCCAAGGCCGGGAATATAACATGCGTCAGAGGACTGCCAATAGCCAGTATAGAGTAACCTGCCCCAATAACATCGAAAGTAATACCCGCATAAGCCCACTCCTTAAGGCGCGGATACTTAGGCATGAAAATCACAATCAGCCCCAGCAGTTTGGCCACACTTAAAAAAGGAATGATATAAGCCGGATAGCCCAATGAAGCAAATACCTTCAGGCTGTCTTCATTTGGTACGATACCCATCACAGAGCCGACACCGATTGCAGGAATCAGCAGGCCCGTGCAAATCCAATAGAAAATATTCAGTTTTTTCATGCGTTTATTTTTTCTCTGTGTAACTGATCATCCAGTTAATGCCGAATTTATCGCTGAGTTCACCGAAGTAAGCTCCAAAGAACATATCCTGCAAGGGCATGGTTACATGACCTCCGGCAGAAAGTGCATCAAAGAGTCGCTTCGCTTCTTCGCGGGTTTCAGGCTCCAGGCAAATGTGCATATTGTTACCACGGTTCAGTGTAAATCCCATTTCAGGTGGCGCATCAGTCGCCATCAGTACATGTCCGCCCAGGATCGGCAACTCCACATGCAATATCATTTTCTTTATTTCTTCTGCTACCGGCGGATGTCCTGATTCTGCCGGAATATCGCCAAAACGCTGAAGACCTTTCCCGCCGAACTCGGATTTGAAAACCGATTTATAGAAAAGAAATGCTTCTTCGGTATTGCCCGGGAAATTAAGATACGTACAAACACGTGCGGCGTTGCTTGTTTTGTTTTGCTGACGAAGCATAAAACCGGCTTTGAAATACTGCTCGAGACTATCGAGGCACATGGTGAAGCCGCCCTGGAAGCCCATCTTGAGCATTTCTTCCATGCGTTCCTTCGATTCATTGTAAATCGTGATGCTCACTTTTGTAATCCCGTTTTTCTCCTGAAAGTTCAGGTCCCAGTCGGAACCCGGCAATTGCATGTTCTCATCCTTATCAGCAAAAGCGTTTTTCATTTTGAAATTGGTCTTAGGTGTAATGGAAGTATACTCCTGCACAGACCAGTGTTCCTGCCCTTCAGGGCCTACCATGGCATAGAAGCGCCGGCCGCCGACTTTGAAATGCATGTAGCTGGTTCTGGAAGCCCAGGGCTTGGGGGCCCACCACTGATCGAGGTATTCAGGATTTGTCCAGGCTTCCCAAACCAGATCCAGGTTTGCTGAAAATTCGCGCGTTACCTGCACGGTGGAGGTTTCTTTGTTGACAATAAAATCGAATAATAATGTTTGGCTCATTTTTTCTTGTTTTTCATGGTTAGTAATAGATCGTCCAATTGGTTGAATCGCGTTTCCCAGATTTTCCGGAATTGTTCCAGCCATTTATCAATTTCTTTCATTTTGTGTACCTGTAGCTGGTAATGTATTTCGCGACCCTGTTGTTTCTGCGACACCAACTCACATTCCGAAAGAATCTGCAGGTGTTTTGAAACGGCCTGCCGGCTCATATCGAAATGCTCGGCAATGGCATTGGGAGTCATAGACTGTAATGCGATCAGGGTGATGATCGCCCGACGCGTTGGATCTGCAATAGCCTGGTAAATATCTCTTCTCATAGAACTCATGTAATTTATGCAACTAATCAGTTGCAAATATATACGCAATTAATTGGTTGCACAAATATTTCTGGATTTATTTTCCTTCTGGAGAATTTTCTCTTTAAAGATCAGCACGTTACAAATGCCGGAAGAACGGTCATCGCCTGTTCAATTAAAAAAAACAGGACGGGTATTTGTAACACGCATTGGTTTATCCACGCATCAACAGATCAGCAAGAGGCGGGGCTCTCCGTCTTTTTCCCTGGGGGCGCGGTGCACACAGGGCAGCACCGGGCTGTCGGGATAATCAACGGCCAATCGCCATATATGGCCCAGTCCCAGGTTTACCGGTTTGGCCCCTGGCATTGCCTGGTAGTGAAGATCAAAAAAATGTGCCTTCAAAAAATCCTCAAAACCTTCCTGTTCACCATGAGCATCTTCGTAAAGCTTTTCAAGCTCTTTTCGTATAACAGGAATCTGTATTTTTTGTTCGGCCCATGCATTAGCGATCAGCTCACTCGACGCGCCATAATAGGTACATAAAAAAGTATCGGTTGGTACCGGTGAACGATCGACATGATACGAATATACATCGGTTGGAAAAAAAGGGTAAGCTGTATCGCGCTCATAATTGCGGATCAGGTTCAGCACAGGAGCAGCGCCGTGATCCTGCAGGAGCGACAGATCCTGCAACAGAATGTGGCGGGCCAAACTTCCTTCAGGGCTCAATGCCAACTGTAACAGATCATCCGGATCAATAACCCTGATAGCCTCGTCTGATTCGAGCATCCTGACAATCTCCTCAAAATTACCCTCCGGTTTACGGGTCCAGCACATGGCGTTGACATCTCCGTAAAATGGTGTTGACACCAGGCTTTGAAAGTCGTTGACGTAGCGGATCTGTGATGTAGGGGAATCGTATTCAGACATGCATCCAATTTTGGATGGAAGATACAAAACTAAAACCAAGCATCTCGTTTAAATTCATTGCATGGTTGGTGATAACACCATATTCAAGAACGAGTATAAGTAACAAACACCAGGCAAATATGAGGATACAAAAAACCCCCAAACTTTCGTTTGGGGGTTTCCTTTGATAGTGGTACCAATGGGGGAAAGGTCGTATTATGACGTCGAGGATTTTCATAAAATTCTCGAATTTACAGGACTTTTAGAGCCTTTTTCCGATTGATAAATTTCTTCAAAGAACCCCCAGTTTGGGCTTCGGGTATAAAGGTAGAAATCTTAGAGATTTTAGCAAATAATTAGGGGCAAATTTTGCCCCTTTTTTACGTCATATAATGGCGAAGTCAGCCTATATTTTTACGCCATTATTAACCTTAAACAAAAAATAAAATGAATTTACTTTCAAAAATTTGGGGCATTATTACCCTTTTCCTTGCAATTATCTGCTTGATTCCTTTTTTAGGATGGGGCAATTGGGGCGTGATTATTCTTGCGATTATTGGGACAATAATTGGTGCTTTTTCAGCTAAAAAAAGTGGCATGTACCTGAATATTGTAGCTTTGTTGCTTGCTTTTTTTCGCCTAATTTTCGGAGGAGGAATTATTTAAAAAGTGTTGATATAAATGGGATATAAGCTTTTCTTAGATGATATTCGTTCTGTAGATATGGTTTATCCGGATTTAACAGATGAAGACTTTATAATTGTAAGAGACTATTTTTCATTTATCGAAACTGTTAAAAATAAGGGACTCCCTGACTATATTAGTTTTGATAATGATTTAGGATTAGATAAAACGGGAAACTTGGCTCTTGATGGTTATGCTTGTGCGAAATGGCTTGTTTATGAATCCGGAACTGATATTGTTAATTTGAAGTTTTACGTGCATTCGGCTAACCCTGTTGCAAAGGTTCAGATCGAGTCTTTACTAAACAACTATATTAAATTCCTAAAAGGGAATTAATATAGTTGTTGAATTTTAGCTTCACGGATTTTCCTTAACTTTTTATATTTAATATCTAAATTATCAATGTCTTCGATGATTTCTGTACCAAACATTTCAATCATGTTGCTTCTACACGAATCAATTTGTTGTTTCAATTCGATCATAAAAGTAACTCTATACTCTTTTTGATTATATCCCATTTTGGCTGCAACTTCCAATACGCCCAATGGATAAATCTTTGCCCTTTCAAATATTTTCAAATAAATATCCTCAAGGGTAATATCACTAATCATCGTATTAAAATTACCTATCAGGAGTAGACTTGTTAGTATAGCGACCTTCAAAGTCATAATATTTAATGTAGCTACCATCTTTCACTAAGATTGTTGCTCCGGAAACATTTCTGATAGATTTGCCTCCGCTTAAAGAAATTGATTTGTTGGTATAGTGCCCATCAGCATCATAAATTTTAGCATAACTTCCATCTATTATTACAATGTATTGGTTGTTATAGCCGGCTATAGATTTGCCACCACTTAAAGAAATCGATTTGTTAGTATAACGTCCTTTATCGTCATAAATCTTGGCGTATGAGCCATCTTGTTTTACTTCAGCAATCATAGTTTGTGTTTTTAGTTGTTTATAAAATTAATAAAGAAGGCGAAAGGAAAAAAAAGATTTTAAACAATTAGTTTTAAATTTTTGCATAAAACGCCTTTGCAAATGTTTTATCTAAAGTTGATAGTTTCTTGTTTATTCCGTTAATTTGATAATTAGATGACCACCCGTGAGGGATAGCGTAAATCATAATAGAATCAGTATCAAATATTTTACTATAAAATAGCTCGTTTGAATTATAGGTGTTGAATATGTTGTGATCAACCTTATCTGTATTCCAACCATACCATGAATTACAGTCAGAATAAATCTTGCTTTTGTTCCAAATAATTGGTGAAGATTCCTTTTGATGCTCATGAATCAATCCTAAAGAATGACCAATTTCATGGAGTATTATTCCACTTATAGTTGATTGATCATTTTGCTTAAAGTCAACAGGATCAAAATTCATTGTTGCCTTACCAATTAATGATGGATGCTCCGCTTCTCTTCCTATGAATGACCAATGTCCATCATTTTCGACGCAAGAAATTCTTATGTCAGAGTTATCCAATGAGTTCGCTTGCACAAACTCTATACCTGTACATTTACTCCATTCTTCAAAAGCATTTATAAGTTCACTATGATAGTCCGTACACTTCATAAAAGCTACTGTTAACTTCTTTTTATTCCACTTTTTACTAAGAAGTGCTGCAAATTCAAATAATTTCTGATAATTATCTCCAGTTAAAAATCTTGTTTCTTCTCTAATAATATTAACAACACTCTCATTAAGCATTCCACCCAAGGGAGAATTTTCAACCACATCTTTTAAACTGCGACTACCATCATCTTGTAGAAATCTAAAAAAATCTCTTCTAACTTTTTCCTCATTAATAAGGGCGTTATTTCTCTTAATAAACAATATTGATTTCATGGGTTATTTTTTTCTGAATCTGGTTATAAGGTACAAATATTTTAGAATTTTTACTTATGTGGTTTTCGGAATCCGTTTATAAACTTAAGATTTTATTGCCTATCTCATCTATTATAAGTTTATTGTTATCAAAATTTGTTACAAGTGAGTATCCATTATAAAAAGGCTCAATTGCTAAATATCTATCAGAATACAGTTCATTCCCGTGTCTGTCAATATGAAACCAACCTCTTTCATCCTTTGCTGTAGCATAGCCTTTATGAAAGACTCCCAAATCTAAGAAGGTTTTGTTATTGATGCGATTGCCACGTTTATCAATATGTTTAAAATCTCCGGTAGAAGTTTTTACACATGCTATTCCATCTTTGAAATCTCCACAGTAGATATATTTTTCTGAGTATATTTTTTCTCCCTCAAGATTGATGTGATAATAGCAGTTATTGTTATCACGAACTGTACAAAGGTTCTCTTGGAAATTGCCAGCCCAATTAAACGAATTATTACAAGCTCTCTCTCCACTTTCAGTCAAATGAAACCATTGATCTTCCTTAACTACAGCTGCACGTTTACAGTAATAACCAAAAGTTCGAGAATACCTCTCTGAATAAATTTCCTTACCACAAACATCTATGTGATAGGAGCCTGTAATATCCTTAACCGGAGCAAGTCCGGGAGAATGGAATTTCAATACTTCAATAAATGTTTTTCTGAAAATTGGTTTTCCGTCAAATAAAAAATGCGTGTTGTCTGCTGATACTTTAATTTCTTGCCAATTCATTATTTCTAAATGTTAATCCTGTTAAATAGTTTACCCAATTCTCTTTTGTGTAAACAGTTTTGTTTATGCTGTAATGATAAAACGCAATCAACATATCGTGAGTGATGAAAATTGTTGTTCCATTTTGAGTGGAATTTTCGTTAATGAAATGGGTGATTCTATAATTTAATTCGTTAATGTTCGGAATACCCGGAACGTTTTCGTTTTGCACAAAACGTTTATACATTTCGTAAAGACCATATTGAGCAAGAAATTCTCCTGCAATATTTTCATCTGCAATGTGCAATCCTGGCGCACCCAACGCAGTTGTTTCAATTATATTTATTGAACTACCATAACCTTTAGTGATAAACTCTGCTGTTTGAACGCAACGCAAAATAGGACTCGTGTAAATTTTATTGATTTTTGTTTCAACTAAACTTTCGCCAAATTTTTGAGCGCTTAGCTTTCCTCTTTCGTTCAATAAAATTTCATTTCCAAAAGAACCTTGCGGAATGTCGTCCCTGTCAGAGTGCCGAATTAAAAGGGAAATTTTATCTTGTGAACTCATATTTCTTTTCAATTAATGAGTTTAACATTTCAAAATTTCTAAGGTGTAAAAAATAAGTATTCTCTGTTACATCTTTAAAATCTATTTCTTCCCAAATGTTTATTACAAAATCATCTAACCAATATTGATTTAACGAGCAAATGTTTTCGGGTAAAACGGATTTCCACAAAAGTTCATCATTAGGTTCTGAGACAACAGAATTAAAGCTTTGTTTCATTAGTGAAACGTAATTTTTATTTAAGTAATAAACTGAACAATTTACAGTTGCCCAATAATTGTTTATTAAAGTGAATTTCGGATGTTCGGACTGAATGCACTTATTTATAAAAGTTTCATCTATTGGTTTCAATGAATATGTGTCCCAGTCTATCCAAACTACATCATTAAATTCCTTTACTGCATTTAACATTATCCAATGTTTCATTTTATGAGCAGCATCATTTTTTACTTCTTGTGGTGCGTCATCAAAAACTTTATGAACATACAATCCTTTATCTGATAAAATTTTTGCCATTTCTTGAGTGTCCGCATAGCAAATAAGTTTTTCTTTATACCAAGAATTTATTTGTACAGATTTTTCCAACTCTAAAATAATTTTTTCGGGATATATAGTTTGTCCATTTCTTGTATAGAAATATAATCCTGACACAAAAGTTAATTCTCTTTTATTCATTTCGGTTTACGCATATTGCAGGTTTTACATAATTCTATTTGTTTGTAATTCTTCACAAGGTTTTGGTAGTTGTCGCTTTGCAACACCTCTTCAATATTTGTGTTTTCAATGTTCCCAAAGTTGCCCAACGTTTTACGCATTTCATCAGGCGCACAACAAGGAGAAATATTTCCTATTGCTGAAACCCAAAGTTCCTTTTCTAAAAACGGACATTCGTAGCTTTCGGGAATTTCTTTGTCTTCGCTTTTTCTTAATGGAATAATGTTTTCCAAAATCACTTTTTCGCCATTTGGTTTGCGGAATTTCTCTTGTGCTTCGTTCGCTTGCTTTACATACTCATTCCATTGCAAAATGCTTTCGGGCGTTGCTTTCATTGATAAATTTTTGATTTCATCAAAATGCGCCCAAAGCTGGTGTCCTTTCACTCTATCAACTCCAAGTTTTGAAGCTAATTTCACGATGTCTGCCAACTCGTGCATATTGTTTTGCATAAACGTAAGTTGAAACGTTACACGGCAGTAATAACCGGTTTTTGCAAAGTGTTCATCACGAATACGGATAAACTCTTTCACGTTCGCAACTGCTTCTTCAAAGTTTATTTTCAACATTACTTTTTGTGAAGTTTCGACAGTTGCGCCGTTCCAGCTTATTTTTACGTCCGTTGTAATTGGAACAATTAGTTTCGCCCATTCGGTAACAGTTTTCTCTGTTGTTCTCGGAAATGTTCCGTTAGTTGTCAAATTCATCTTGATGTTGTATTTGTAACACAACTCAATGAAGTGAGCAAAATGCTTATAGATTAGCGGTTCGCCCATTGTGGACGGTATCATTTCAGTAACACCGATTTTTTTCGCTTGCTCAAAAATTGGTTCTAACCATTCTTTCGGCATTCTGCGATGTTTGCCGTTTAGTTTTTCTTTGATGTAAGTTGAAAACGGACTGTGTTCTTCGCACATTGTGCAACTCAAATTACAATCTTCAGGATTTGTGTCAAGCGTAACACGCCAAAGTTTGTAAATGAATTTGCTGTAAATGTTTTCTAATTCTTTACAATGGTCTTGAATATTTGGAACGCTTCCGTCTGCGGAATACAAATAACCACGTTTGCCTAAGGTCTTCATTTTGTCGGGATTTGAAATAGCAAATTTCATTTGTTCCACTAACGAATTTGCGTTGCGATGTTCAAACAAAAGTCCATTTACATTGTGCTGAACATATTCTTTCATACCACCATAGTCAGCTGTAATCACCGGAACTTTACAAGCTTGTGCCTCATGAATTACTAAGGGAGAGTTTTCCGCCCAAATACTCGGTACTACTATACAATCCACCTTTGAAAAAACATCATTAGCAAGGTTATGGTTTATGTACTCTCCCTCGAATTCAATTTTGTTTTTTGATTTGGCTGCAAGAAGTTTAAGTGCATTTGTACTTTGACCATTATGCCTGCCAAATATTTTTAGAGAAGCGGGTTCCTGAATCTTACAAAATGCCTCGATAAGCTGATTTATTCCTTTTGCAGGTATATGTGTGCCGATATAGCCAAATGTGAAATTTGCGATCTCTTTTTTCTTTTCAGTTTGTGTTAAATATTCAGTAGGGAATCCGTAATCTAGATAAACAATTTTGTCTGCCGGGACATTGAATTCATTTATGAATCGATCACGCAAATAGTTTGAAGGTGCAATAAACAAATCTACTTTATTGACAATGGCTTTAGTTTCAATCATTCGTTGATGTATCCAATTGCTCCAATTTTCAACCTCTAAATTTTCATTTTCTTTTATGCCGCTGAAATATACTTTGTAGCAATCTGTCGCACATTTTTTATCGTTTTGCTTTTCGCATAACTGAAAGTTATCTGTATGTCCAATACTACGAGTCAAAAATTGACCTCTTGGACACATTAGCCAAAAGTCGTGAAGTGTATATATAATAGGAATTTTAAGCTTGTTTAATTCATCAATCAAACCCGTTGAAAGATGATTAACGTGTCCAATATGTGCGATGTCGGGCTTTATTTGTATCAGTAATTCCGAAAAGTTGTCGTCCATCTGTTTGTGACGATAACCATCTTTGCCTTGCGGATTGTTTACAAAGTAAAGCGTTAAATTATTGTTTACCTTTTGCTCACGAATACTAAAGCAACTTGAATACGGATTTTCTTCTCTCGTAAAAACGGAAACTTTATGATGCTTTGAAAACTCGGTACAAATTGATTGGCTGTAAACTTCTGAACCTGCGTTGTAATTTGTCGGATAGCCGTGTATTATTTTTAAAATGTGCATTTTAAGATTGGATTAAAATTATAAAAGCAAGCGGGCTTCACCCGCTTGCTTAATGCACAGCTATCTTTTACCTTTTTGGTTCGGATTTAGCTGTTTCCCACGATTCCCTTGATTTTTATCATAGGTCGTGTTGCTGCCCTTTGTGCCTTTGTTGGCATTTTTGATGTCAGCTTGATGATTAGATGATTTGTTTTTCATAAATCACAACAGATTAGAAGTTACGCCTACTCTTGTTTTGCTTTTCGGCTTCCGCACCTTTCGTTTTAAGTGGACGTTAGAATAACCACTTACCAAAGATATAAAATAAGGAAAATGTATACAATATTTCAAAGAACGACCAAAAGCGGAGAATTACTCCGCTAAAATTCAAATAATTAAAGACCCTTATTTTTTGATCTTATGGATCTGAGCAGCTTTATCAAAGCCAACCCAATTACCCTCGGCATTAAGTCCCCTGTTGGCTAATTCTCGCCTAACAAGCTGCTTTAAATCGAAGTCTCCCCTCAGAGCTTCCACCAATAAAGCTGTCGATGTTGTGCTAAAAATAAACCTTGGGTTAATGTCGTCAGCCCGGTTCTCATAATCCTTTGACATCATTCGGTCTTTTCCGGTTTGCGTTAATTCGCCACCAATCTCCACCCAAATCTTTGGCGGAATTTCTTCCCGAACAATAGTCTCTAATCTTGAGGCATAATTCATGGCTTGTTTGAAATCACCTTCATCGTAGTATTTCTTTACCAGTTTTAGATCACGCCAATCAGAGTGGTTCAGATGCTTTGGCTCTGTCCAGTCCACTTCCTGTTTTTGTTTCTTTTTCATGGTGTCTACGTTCGATACTTTCTTCGGAACTTCCAAGTTCTTTCTGCTCTTTCTGACACCACTTACAGCACCTTCCCAATCGTAAACAATCTCTTTATCCTCTCCGGCAATCCTTTTTAAATCTGCCTTTGAACCGTTTAACTTAATTGAGAAATAAGCAACTCCATGAGTAACATTGTATGAGTCGTTATATGCATGTTCTATTTCACGAACTTTCACATTGACTTTCTTTTTCTTGATGATAGAATTTACAATCTTGGTTATTTCGGCAATTGCACGTTCAGGTTCGTTATCTAAAATGTCGGTGACATCTTCTTCTTTCTCGCCCTTACGTTTGATGTAAATAAACAATTCGCCTAATGGAATAGGTAATTCTGCTTCAATCTCCATCACGCTTTGTTTTACGCCTGATAGTTCTTGTGGAGCATCATCAAAAATACTCATCTCTCCACCTTGATTGAAACGACCGAACTGCACAGCCTTTCCTCTTTCCGGTACTTCAATCACAACATCCACATCATGCTGATATGAATTTGCACCTTTAAACTTTCCATCTTTAGTTGTTTGAAAAATAAAAATAAATGATTTACCCGGATTCTTGCGCTTCAGCATTTGCAAGTCTTGTGGACTTAATCCAAGATTGTTAACGCTATCCAAAATAACAAACTGATACTTGCTTAAATCAGTTGGCAAATAATCACTCACAAATAAATTCTCATGCTTGACATCTTTGTCGTTGAGTTTCATTTGGAGCGTTGCATCTAACTTCTCTTCATTAGCAATATAAAGAACTGTTCCATGATTGCGAGCCAAGTATCCTGCAAAGTCAACGCACAAATAAGACTTGCCCATCTTAGGTCTTCCAAAAACCATCGCTGTAAATCCTGGACTTGGATCACCAATTAAATTTAACCACTTGCCTGAGAAACCAATTGAATTAAAATGAAGTTTTGCAAAATCAATACTGTTCATCAAGTTTTGTTTCGGATCAACCACTTCCGGTTTTTCTTCAACACCACTTAGTGGTTTCTTACTTGCTTTCTTTGCAGCCGGCTTTTTCTTTTCCTTATTCAAAGTAGCAGTAAATTGCTTTTTTGTTGCAGCAGATAAAACAACCTTGATGCTTTTACCCATTGTATTTAGCAGGGACAAAAGCTTTGTTTGAACAAGCTGAACTTCTTTAGATAGCTTTGAGTTCGCAGTAATCTTTTTACTTTTAATAGCACTTTGAACATCATTAAGAAATCCCTCAATTTCTTGCTTCTGTATTGTTTTGCCATCAAGTAGTAAAAATCTCTTTACAAACTTTTCTGCTATTGTAGATTCTTGTTTCATTGTTTCTTTTGGTATTGCTTTACCTTCTTTTTCTGCTATGGCTTTTTCTAAAGCCGATTTTCTTATTTTGATTTCATCTGTTAAGCCATCTTCTAGTTCCGCATCACACTCTAGGCGATATATCATGTTTAATTTATCGAGTGGTAAATCTTTATATCCGGCAGCATCCGCTTTTGCACGAGCAATAATAGGATTATCACTTACTCCCGACAAACCTTCCTTCTTATCTATAAATTCAAACAACTTTTCAAAAGCTAAATCAAAGACTCGTTTCACTTCTGTATCATGTTCGTATATACTCCAGTCGTTACCGTGGTCGGTTCGTTCTTCTATTAGCGTGTGAGATTTTTTAAGCGCTTCCGGCAGGTTCTCAAAACCAACTTCACTAACAGCTTTAAAATAATTTTTAGTTGTAATTCTCATGCCGCTTTTAATTTTAATTGATTTAATTGTTTGTAGATAATTTTTAAGTCTCTTGTATCCTTGGTGTTTAGTGTATGTATAAAGGGTTTTATTTTAGAAGGATCGTAGTTCATAACAATCATTTCCGTTTTTACTTTGTCGGTGTGCTTTGTTACTGCCACGCTCTTCGACACCTTTTGTACTTTCCACTTATACTTTATGATGTAGGATTGCAAAATTTTAGAAGGGTAGGAACTCAAGAGGAACTTTCCTTTTACCTTGGAAAGCGCATCGAGAAGTTCTCGGTAATTGTCTTCTGAATAACCTTTATAATGACCTTGATCCGATCCAATGTACGGAGGGTCTGCATAGATAAATGTTTCTTTGTCATCGCACCTTTTTATTACTTTAATTGCATTATTGTTTTCCACTTGCACTCTTGCAAGTCGGCTTTCATATTGTTTGGTAAAAGCATCACGCTTGTTAGCGAGTGATGCCTCTTTTGAATCGTCTTTTCCAAAGCCCCATGAACCAATCATTCCTGCGAATCCTTGGTTGGTAGCTGTCCACAATGCCCACGCTCTTTTCACATCAGAATAGCGTTCAGGATTGTTGTAAATTGTCATGGCTTTTTTATATAGCTCACGACTGTGTAATGTTGATTGAATTTCTTTTTGAAGTTCAGGGAACTTCGTTTTTATGACTTTAAAAAAATTAATGACCTCGCCATTAATGTCATTTATCACTTCCACATCCGATTTCGGTTTTGCAAAGAATACCGCACCACCACCAAAGAATGGCTCACAGTATAGCTTATGCTGTGGGATAAGCGGAAGTAAATATTTTAACAGGGTTTGTTTCCCTCCGTAGTATGTTATTGGTGTCTTCATTTAAAAAAGGAATAAAGAGCCTCCCGAAAGAGGCTCTTTGTTTTTTAGCTATAGATTAATGCAGTTCTGTTGTTCCAAACTTTGTCAAAGGTTTTGTTTCCTGCTGCCCATTGGTAAGTCAGCACACCTTTCACTTTTGTTACTTTCTGAATTGCCCACACAGGGTCTGCTACTTTTGCACCCGGTAATGCATATCCGTTGTAGATTACGTTTGGATTGCTTTCATCGATTAAGATGGGGTCAATAAACATTTTCTCATTTAATGCATTGATGGTGTTTTGCAAAGACTTAAGTGTTTCTAATTCTTTGTTTTGATTTACTTCAGTTGCAAAGCCAGTAATGTTTGTTGTAGTTTGAATGAAACCCATTAATTGATCTCGTAAATCTTCTACACCTGTTGAAGCCGGAGCAGTTACACTTGCCTGATCAACAAATATGTTGTTCAATGCGCCCTGTCCGATATCCAACTTGATGATGGTATCTCTTACGACTTCCACCTCACGGATTTGATTTTTTAATACAAAGCGAGTTGCACCGTCTTCGGTGATTTTTAAGCTCGCACCATTGTTTTCAATTGTAATTGCCATAATTAGTGTTTTTTATTTTTGTTTAGATATTCAACAATGCTCTCTCCGATAACTGCGCCCATAAATCCACCTATCATTACATAGGGTACAGCATCTTTTTCAGCATTCCTCGCATAGAAATACATCAAGAGAGAGGTTGCTAATGTTGCGGTGGAAACGATGGTTTTTTCTTTTATCATTGTTGTGATTTAATAAATAGTGATGTTGTTATTCCTGCCATTATCATAAGCCCACAGGTAAGCGCTTTATTTTCAAATCGCTTTTTTCTGTTCGCTTTTAAAGCTGTGTTCAAATCATTAGCGAGTTGCATTTGTCGTTGCTGATTCTCTTTCTGTAGGTCATACATGCTATCGTAATTCCGGTTGCAAATGACCAATTGAGAATCCTTGATGGCGACTGCCTGATTTAATGAACTAATGGAAACGTTGCACAAACTGTCTTGCATATTACTTAATCTATTCAGCACTAAAACTTCCCTTCGCAATGTGTCACAGGGGATATTGCTTGCTACAAGCATTTGCTGTTTCTTAAGTAAGGCTCTTGTGTTTTGCAATTTCACACTCAGCTTTTTGTTTTCAGTTTTCAAAGAGTCGGCAATCTTGTTGAACTCTTGCTTCGCTTTCTGATAGTTTTGATGAAGCGTTTCCACTAAGTTGCCGGAGATTTTAATTTCCTTTTTGACTTCTTTTACATTTACCTGTTGTGGTTTGTCATTGCAGCTTTTTACAGCAATGAAGCAAACGATGATGCCTATGATAAAGGCGGAGAATAACTGTTTCATATTTATTTTATTTTTAATTAATTACACTTGTTTTTTTTCAATCGAGTACCCAAAGCATCCTGCACCTACCAAGCCTACTAAGGAGTAGAACATAAATTCCGGTATTTCTTTCCCGAAGAATTGTTGCGCTATCCAACTGATAATTACTATCACAATGAATAGTGCAGTTGCTACTTCTCGCAAACTATGACAACCGTTCTTGTCTTTCAGTAATGCTGCTAATGCTATTAAGAATTGATTTTTCATTTTTGTTTTTTCTTTTTGTTTTTCCTTCTTAGAATTCCCCACAAGGCTGTTAAACCTAATGCTACCGACACCGATCCGATTGCCCATCGTTTAAGGGTTTGTCTTTTTACCGCTCTGAAATCAATCAGCGTATAAGTAAAACTGTTACCATGTAGTGACCTGTGCTTTTCTGCCAATCCCATGAACTCATTAAATTCACTAATGTTCGCAAACACCTGACATCCGGCTGAGTATTTGTCTACCTGCTTTGTGATTCCATTCAAACTTGCACGGTGGATGTTAATCCCATACATTCCCTTACTCTTTGTGCCATTTTTAAAATCTAGTTTTGCATCTCTGTCGTAATCTCTGATAACTGTTAGGGGCTTCGCCTCAACTAACGCTTTGTACTTTCCCTGATGCAATCCGATTTTATAAGCACCCTTGTATTGACCTTGAGCGAGGATGGCTGTACCTTGTGGCTGCATCGGATTACGCAACCAAAAAGTACCCGGATCGGTAGTGACCTTGTAAACATGGTAATGCCACTTTAAAGGAGCTACTTTGTAAAAGACATGCATCTCATCATCAAACCTGTTGGGGATGGTACTTGCTGACCTGATCCCGACAATATTTAACTCGTATGGCTTTGTATAGAGTTCGTATCCTTTACTTCGCAGTATCCCTTTGATCTTCGCCAGTATCATTATGCAGCGTTGCCTAAATCGGGTTCATACTCCTTCAACCATTTCTTCACATCAAAGCAAGGGCAAGCTTTGTGTACATCCGGAAAGTCTCGGTGTCCCAACACTTCTGCTTGAGGATATTTCTCAGTAAGAGAAACTATCAAATCAAACATGGAATGTTTTTGAGCATCGCTTCTGTTGTCAACAGGTTTGTTGTCTTTATCCACGCCACCGATGTAAGCGATATTGATGCAGTTCGAGTTGTGTAAATAAACTCCGTTGCTGTTTTTACTTTCATCTAACAACTGAATTAAAGTTCCTTGGCGTTGGATTAGGTAATGGTATCCGGGAGTATCTCCCCATCCACGTTGCTCTTTCCAAAAGCGTTTGATTGACTCCACAGTTGTTGTTGGAGGAGTGGCTGTGCAATGAACCACGATATATTTTATGTTTCTAAGATTTTTCATTTTTAAATTCTTTTACTGATTTAACTTGTTCTTTTCTTACCCTGAATAGTTCCGTGCTGTTTTTAGGAATGAAATAAATCCAACCTTGATGCGTGAACTCTTTAACTCCAAGAATGATGTGTTTGGGAATTTTCATTTTGAGTTTACCTTCTACTTTGAAGATCTCGCACTCTTCGATGGAGATCACTTCTTCTCCGTATTTGATTAAGCCACTTAAACCGCTACCTACAATTTTGCTATAGTTTGCTTCGTTGATTGTGGTCGGCATTTTTGCTTTTACTAATGCTGCTTCCACTTCTTTTCCGAACATTCCATCCACTCCATATTTTGGCAGTATGCCTGCACCGTATTTTTTTACTAATGCATTTTGCAAGAGTGTTACCCGGTTTCCTTTACTTCCTCTCTTCAATGGAAAGTCATCGTTTCTTGAGGCAGCAGTTGTTGTACTTGCAGTTTCTGTTAGGGAACTTGTATCCTCTTCCTGATTTGCTTTCTTTTTGTTTTTCCAATAGTTCCATCCCAAGAAACCTGCGACTCCAGTTCCTAATACGCCAAGTCCAATCAGGATTGTTCTTCTTTTATTGTGTGTTTTGTTTTCCATTATCCCTTTGGTTTTGATAGTATTATTTTCATGTAGTCGTTTATTTCCCACATCTCCAATTCTCCTTTTAAGTCGCTTGTCAAATCACTTCCATAAAGCTTTTTATAAGCGACTCCGGTTGCTATGAATGCCTTTTGTGTTGGCAGTTCATTGAATACAGCTTTGATGGCATCTTCATCTGTACCGGGTAAAAAGCCGTAGCTTTTGTCAAAGGCAGCTTTTAATCGCTTTGCCCAACCCACATAGCTGTAACCTGTTATTTGAGGTTTACCGCCTGTTTTATCCGGTTTCTGACCGATGATTTGCAGCATCTCATTGTACTCGGTCGTTTGTAACTCATCGCTCATATCGGTGATGAGATTTGAGTTGTAGAGTTTTTTGTAGGACTCTTGAACTTTGGCAAAAACTTGTTTGCTCGGAATGTCTCGCAACGTGCTTCTTAACTTTTCGGTATCCGTTCCCCACCATCCATCATTTTCAAATGCCATCTTTATTTGTTTGGCATAGGTTGCCGGAGTACCATCTTCAAAAGATTTTTTCTCTTCACGGTTAGCGACACTCTTCAAAACAAGTTTTCTCCCAAAGAAAACACCACCTCCCACGATCCCTAATCCAATCAGGGAGTAAAGGATTTTCTCCTTCAGGGTTAAATCATTATTGGTGGTATCTTTTTTCATTTTAAACTCCTAATGCTTTTTTCGCTAATGCGGTTTTTACAGGATCATTTTGCACGATGTCGGCAAGCTTCACGATTTCTTTTGTGTTTAACTTTTTTGCAATCGTAGTTAATGCTTTCATTTTTGAGTCGGCTTCTGCTTCAGTAGCCGCTTCAAGGGTTATGTCGTAACTAAACTTTTTCATTTTACTTTTTGATTTCTAATAGTTCAAATACTGTTTCAATGTTCTTTGGTGTTTCTACAAAGGATTGTAGGATGAGCATAATCTTGTCGAGTTGTTCCTGATTGAAATGCGTCTCCAATTGTTTTAAGAAACCAAGCTGCGCTTTTACTTCTTCAGACAGACCATCTTCGGCAGGTGTTTTCTTTTTGAACACCACTTCGTTTTCTACTACTTCTGCTGTTGCGTTTTCAGTCGTTGCTTCGGTTGCAATCAATCCGGCAAGTGCATCTCCTCCGGGTAATTTGGCAACCCAATGCGGATTACGTTTAACCATTCCCTCAACAATTACAGAGGCTACATCGCCTAGGTTTACATCACCCCAATGCAATTTTTTGCTCTTGTATTGGCTGAGTTGTTTTTCTAAATCTTCGATGTACTCTTCCGCATCTGCTAAGTCTTTTTTACAAGTTTCAAACTCTCGTTTAACTTGTTCGTTGTGCCAGCGTTCTCTCTCTTGAGCCAAGGCAGCAGTTAATCGCTCGTTGATTTTGTTTTCCAACTCGATACCTGACAATCCTTGCGGTTGTTGTGGAGCAGGGATATGTTCGGTATGTTCAACTGGCTTTTTCTTTTCAATAAAGAAGATGAACTGTGTATAGCGGTTTGAGTTTTCGGTGTTGTACACAAATACTTTTACCGTTTCAGTTGTATCTTCTAGATAAGCCTTATGGTCATCCATCTGCTCAATCTTATTGGTGCGTGGTACAACTTTTACATCGTTCACATACACTTCAAAATGTTTCTCTTCGCCTTTGGTAGCCATGTCGTGAAGCCACATTTTAAATTGCGATAGCTTCACATCGTTATATGGATTTGTTTGTTGCATTATCTTTTCTTTTTTATTTTGTGTTTTGGTATTACTTGAATAAATCGCAAATGATTAATACCGGATAAATAATTTGTGATCTGTATTTTACTTTGGTGTTCGTATTGCATTTCATTGGTACTGCTTTCACTCAAGTCGAATATTCCTGTTTCACTTTCCACTCTCACGTTTTCAGCTTCTTCAACGAGGTAATAGAATTGGTTAAAGGCATCAATGATTTGCTCTTCGTTTGGCTGTAAGACCAAGTGTCGGAATCGGATAAAGTAATCTGCCTTGTATCCTAACTCCTGCATCCTTCGTGGGATGTATTCTAAAGCGAGATTTATTGTCATTTTCTATTCCTCCACATTAATCCATACATAGATGGTTACTTCGTAATTGATATCTGTTTTTTGCGTTTTGCCAATGGCATCTAAATACCATCCCTGAACAATTGTTGACTCGGCATCCACTTTCACAATCTCTTCTGTTCTTTTATTGCCGTGTGTAAAATCATTTACAGGGAATCCGGATTGAGAGAAATCACCAAGACCAATATTGCTGTCGTTCAACAAAACATCCGCTGCATAAAACCAATTCGACTCTTCACTACTTTGTAATTTCAACTCTCCAACTAATTGGTTTCTTTTAAAGAATGTTTTTCCTCTTTCTTTTACTTCAACATATTCTGCCATTGGGTAAGTTGCTTCAGTTGTTACAACTTCACTTTGAACAGCAGCCTTTGGTATAGCTTCCACAGCTTTGGTATCTGCCTTGCTTACTAATCTTCCTCCATACTCAATACCAATGATGTGCTTTGTGTCGTTCGGAAGTTTTATTTGAAAGTGCTTCCGTTCTCCTTGACGCTTGATATTGATCTTAGTGATTATAACTCCTTCCTTCATCATAACTCATCCTCCATTTCACAGTCTAAATACAAACTCACTCGGTAGGGTTCAAATCGGGTTCTGCCATCGTCCAAATCTTTGTAAGTGATTTGAACTCTTCCGTTGCCCGGTGCAACGCCTCCCAAATCATAGTAGCGTTGTTTGGGTGCTACATTGATTCCTGACATCAACAACTTACTCTCGTAGTTTTCCGGAAAGAATTCCTCCTTGTTGATTTCGATTTTTTGTGTGCCTCTGTAATACAGTAAATCGTCCTTATCCGATGTAACCAACACACCATGCACTTTCACAATATTCTTGTCGAGTTCAAAGGTGTCACTCACAGTAGAGTTAGCCTGAGTAATCTTTATGTCAAATCTTTTCTTCGTTGCTTTTAACATGGTATTGTTTTTTAAAAGCCGGGAGATTGCTCTCCCGACTATTGGTTAATGATTAAGGAGTTGTGATTGTTCCGTGTAAACCAACATACAATTGTGTCTTTGGATCAAGTCCTTCCATTGAGCCAAGGTCAACTGTAAACTCAACCAAGATGTCATCATGAATTAAGCGTGGGTTCGCTAATTTGTAATAACCTAATGGCAGGTTGTGCATGTTGCTTGTTTTGAAAGCTGCGATGCTTGTTTCAGGGATGATCACTTTTTTATTGGCTTTCAAACTGAACTCTCCGCTTGCGATTGAAGGGAAGTCCTCCAATTGACCAAACTTCGATCCCATTACTTTATCCGGTGTTCCATCAGCAGGAATGGATGCCAATAAGAAGATACCGCTAACCAATAAGGCTTGGTTCTTTGGCAACTTCGCATTGCTGATGTTTCTCAAACCAACTTCTTTTACATCTTGTGTTTCAAACAACTTAATTGTTTTTGAATTCACAGGTTTGATGGAGTAGATGATGGTATCTGCTAATCGCAATTCTCCTTTTGCTAATGCACTCTTGATGTGAGCAGGTAACTCACGGAAATGTTTTTCCATTTCTGCACGAGAGCCTTTGCTCACTACTCCTGGACTCGCCAATTTGTTAATGGTTCTTTGACGAGCAATCGGATTCATTCTGCGTAATGCCCCCAACAGTTCTTCTCCTTCTGCACCATCTAATCCTAGTAATGCTCCAGCATTGTTGTACTCTTCTGTTCCGTCTAATAATTCTAACATGATTTTTTGTTTTTAAAATTTAACTTCTGTTTATTTTTTTGTGTGATGGATGTTTGATTTTGTTTAGTAGATTTTTTCTGATGGTTCTACCATTTCCATTTCTCCGTTTAGTCCGTTGGTGGCGTGGTTCTGAATCTGCTCGTGGAATTTATCCAAGGCACTCATATCCAATTCGCCCATTGACTCTTCGCTATTCGGATACACGAAGTATTGCACTTGACCTAGTCCGTTGGTTCCGTTCTCTTCGGTCTTTGGAGCTTTTGCTTTCAGCACCTTGTCAAGGAAGACTCTCTTTTTCATATCATCTTTCAATGCAAGTAATCTTTCCTTAACTCCTTCTAATCCCTCGGCAGGCTTTCCGTTCATGCCGGATACTGTTTGATAAGTACCCGAAGCCATCATTCCTAATCCGAGTGCTGATGCCAATCTGCTTTTAGCGAAGTGACCAACTCCTGAAACTGCTGCTCCAACAAGGAAGGACAATCGCCCTAATGCAGCACCTGCCACTCCGCCACCAATCACTCCAACCACGATGTCTTTTCCCAACTCGGTTGCCGCATCCTTCATTTTCTCTCCGGTGCTTGCATCGCCTGTTCCGCTAAGTGCTTTTTTCTGCGCTGCTTTTTGATAACTGTTTTTACTCTTTGCCATTTCTCTTTTCTTTAATCGTTTGTTTCTGTTTTTACATGTATGCTACTGCTTGCTTTTTCTTCTTGCCCTTACGTCCTCCTTTCTTTTTTTTCTTTCTGTGATTTACTCCTGTTAAAGCAGGTTGTGGTGCAGGTGGTTTTGGTTTATTCATCATCTTTACTCCGAGAAAAACCAATCCTAATCCTGTTAATCCAATTGCTGTTGGCTTAATCCATTTTTTGTTCTTGTCCCAAAAGCCTTGTGGTTTGTCAGGATCAGAAGTGTCGCTGCTATCGGATGAACCACCGCTTGTTTTCATTAATGCTTTTTTGTTGCCTGAATCATCTGAACTGTTTGATGTAGTTGAACTACCATCATCGCTGTTTGTAATTTTTACATTCCCTGCATTTTGAGAAACCTCTGCTGTGGATGTTCCATCGCCCGGTGTTGATTCAGGATTTTCAAAGTCTGCTCCCTCTTTACTTTTTTTAGGGAACATGTTTCCGATGCCTTTTAGTAATCCTGCAATCGCTCCGATGATACCTGTTGCTGCTGTTATTGAAGCTGCTGCTGCGGTTGCTGAACCTAGTTCTCCAAAGCCTTCACTCTCGTACATTTCAACTCCTAACAAAGTGCTTGATGGTGTATTCTCATCCATGCCACTCATGTCATCGATAATGTATCCGAGTCCGTTTACATCGTGCTTGCCTTTTGAATTTCCTTTTCCGGTTAGAATTGCTTTTTTCAAATTCTCAGGCTTACCACCGGCATCGTAAAAAATCTTTTCTAATTTTTCTTTTATCTTTCTCAGTTTGGAAAACTTCTCCATATCCATTTCTTTTTTTCGTGCATCATCTTCACTCAAGTATGCATACTTGAGGCGTTGAGCAACTTTGAAGAGATTAAGTTTCATACTGATTAAAACTCCTTCACGGATCAATGTTGTAGCAGGGTTCAATCGGTTTGTGATATGCAGACCTTTATGCAAAAGGTTTTTTAACTTTCCTTTCTTTGATGTATCGCCTTCACTTCCCGGTGGCTGACTCATTTTTTTGAAGAGTTTAATTTTACCGAGGTCGCCACCTTCTAACTCTTCCCAACCCATTAGGTCTTGCACATCTACGCTGTTTGTGCTGGGTACGCCATTTAAATATTCTAATTCCATTTTTGTGTCTTGTTTTTCTGTGTATGGTTCTTCGTAATTGAATCGGTCTACCACACAATCGACCGTGATGTAATTTCCTCCTGTTGTCGGCACTATTGGATAGATGTGCTGAAAGTGATCTTGGCTGTATTTTGTGATTCGCAGTTTGTGCTTTATTTTTAAGTTGCTCAATATGCTGCTGATAAACACCGTGTAACAATCGCAATCTATCCCATGAAACCTGTCGTGCCATCCTCTTGCCGGGCTTCTGATTTGTTCTTTACCATCTTCATCTTTTTTGTAAGCGATGTGGTTGTAAACAAATTCCCAAATGTTCTTGCAGGTTTCGTACACATTATTTCCTTTCAGTAGTGGTGCTAACTTTGAAGTTTGAGACAAAGTTTCTCGCACTACTTGTGGAATGAATCGGACTGTGTCATTTACCGTTGCGCCTTTTTTAATTGTTGGATCAAGGAATAATGGTTTTGGAAACAAATGCTCAAACTCTTCTCCGCTTTTTATTTTCCTTTTTTTATTTGCCTCCATTTTGCGCTCCGATTAATTGTACTTCATCTGTTTTTTCATAAGGAACTTTTTTAATTCCCAAATCAATTGTTGTCATGGTCGTTACACCAATCATAAAGGCTTCTCCTTGTTGTACTGCTTGCAGTAAGCTTTTGGCAGTAGAGAGGAGGCTGAACATTGGAACACGAATCATTATCGCTTCAAACTTTGCCTCACCGAATGCAGGAAGTGCGATGTCCTGATTGACCGACTGCGAGCTTCCGATGCTGCTTCCCTTAATCAATAGTTTGATGAAAGGGAACTTGAGTTTTAAACTCGTGCGAGTTGGATTTTTCAATTGCACATCTACTCTCAACACCAACCCTTGCAAATCCAACTTGTGCAGCTTAACTGTTGGAACTACTTCCAAGTTAACCGAGGTCTTATTTAATCTCCACAGATATGTTCCACCTGCTACCAAGCCTCCTCCTATGCCTAGACCCAACAATATTTTTTTAATGCTTGCCATTTACTTCTTCTTGATCTTGTTACTTAAATACTCTCCGCCCACTTTAAAAGCCATCCATATTGCACCACCTACAAAGGCTTTTATCGCATAATCAGCAAGACCGGAGTAGTCAATGTTTGCAAACAGGATGCTTGCTGTTAAAAGCATATTACCTGTTCCATCTTGCGTTTGGTGGTTGTGTTTAATTTCTGACATTGTTTTTTCTTTTGTTGTTAGTATTTCATCCATCACGAGTACAAAGGTGCAGCGGTGGTCTGAGTCGTTTTCTGCTTATGGCTTTAGGTTTTATTTTGCTTTAAGAGATTTTAAACTGTTTGTTTTTGTTTTCAATAAAAAATTGTCTTTGGCATTCCGAACTCTTCAAAAATTATTTCCACTTGTTTAACTGAAAAGTATTGTCCGTTACGTTTACCAAGCTTCTCGCTGATTCCCTTAACCCACTTATTAAATGTGGGATGGCTCACTTGATAAAATCTCGCCAATTCATTGGGCATGTAAGGCTTTATATCGATTGATTTTTTTTCTGATTGTTGCATAGTTTTATTTGTTAATTATTGATTTGAAAATTGATTACTGTGTTGTTGAACATTTGAAGAAGATCGAATTGCTTTTGTGCAATTAGTTTTTTGCGAACAGCTACAATAGTTTTGATTGTTGGTTCTTGCAGATATTTGGTAATTGATTTTGCAAGTAGTGTAATTCCTTTGTTGTATTCAGGTACACTTATGCGTTGCAAACACACTTCTTGATACCAACCTTCTGTTCCTGCTAATCCTTTATGGTAATTGATGTTTAACCAATCGATTGGTTTTGATAAATAGCGTCCACGTTTTCTGTTTACATAACGCTTTGCTAAACACACTCGCTCGATAATTTCTTCAAAAACTTTTGTTGGATTTTTTGCAGTATTGTAATGTTCTGCGATTAAGTTTTGAAATTGAGTTTCTTCTTTATTTGTAAACTCATTATTGCACCATAATGCTGCGTGAATAAAAATCCAAGTGTTTTCAACGGTGTTGTTTTTTGGACTTGATTTACCACCTTTTATTACTCTTAAATAAGGTGCTGATGTAGTTTTGATTTTTCTTACTGCTGTCATTTTATTTAGTTTTTATGATTACTATTTTGTGTCGTTTGCTTTTGACGATACAAAGGTGCAGCAGCAGTAAATGGTGGTTTCTTGCTTCGGGTTAATTCGGGCAAACTTTGACGCAATGAGATAAACTATTCCATTTTCTGACAAAATTTTCCAATATGAAACGATATCGGATTGAATGGAAAATAATGGGCAGATTCAGGTTAATTTGAATCGTGCTTTTAGATTTTTTTTAAGAAGTTTTCTATGAAAATACTCCGGGATTTATCGGGGGTAATACCGGGATGACCTCGGAACGTTTAAGATGCTTTCGCATTTATTCCGGGTTTTTATGGGGTTTATCGGGGAATGACTTTGGGATGATTTACTAAAAACAAAAGAGGCGACTATCAGTCACCTCTCACAATAATTTTCAAGAAAATAAAACGGAATTAATTTACCGTACCCGGTACTCCAAGTACCTCTAACATTGTTTTTACTTGGTTCACTGTATAAAAGCGACCTCTTTTTTCGCCAATCTTTTCTGAAAATGGTTTTAACCATTTGTCAAAAGTTTTAACTGATACTTGATACTTCTCCGCTAACTCCTTCTTGGAGTATGCCCTCAACTCGAACTTGTCATTTGTGATTCCCATGTCCTCTATATCTAAAAATTTACTACTATGAATACTTACTCAAAAACTCATCTTCGTTTGAATTAAAAAACAAAGCGAGTTGCTTAACATTTAATCGTTGTTTGTTTTTGTAATTGGTAATCATGTCCCTCAATTTCATTGGATTTTCTCTCGGTATATCCAATTCCGCAGGTTCTCTTCTGCGGATATTCATTGAGTTAAAAAGATTAATCAAGTACCTTTTTTGATTATCGGTAATCACACCGATATCATTTGCTCTGTATAGTAGAGCCTGCATAGAGAGTTTCCATTTGCGTTTTAAATCTGCTAAGACATTTAAATTAACGCCATCTTTAAAATCTCCTTTGATATCCTTTTCCGGCATTAGAAATTCAGCAGCAAACTCATTTGCTTCATGACTAATATCTCTTGTAAAGGATGGATTGGTTTGTAGGTGCATTACTAAATGCCCTAACTCATAAGCCAAAGTAAATCGTTGACGATCCCCAAGGCTTCTCTTGTTGGAAAATATTATTGGGAATTTCCCATTGGCTAAAATGCTCATTCCATCTACACGATCAGTATTAAAATCAAAGTTGATTACAAACAAACCATTCTCTTCTAATACATTTGTAAGATTTGGAATAACACCTTTTTCAATTTTCCAAATTTTACGCAGCTTACGTGCCGCTTCAGCAGGCGATCCTAACTTCTCGATATCAAGCACAGGTAAACTAATCTCAGGATAATTAATTGCTTTAATAAGCTTCTCTACGTTTAAACGATAGATGTTTACTTGTGCCTCAATCGGAACCATTATTTTCTGCGCTACAATATTGCGTTTACGCAAAGCAAGTGCAGGTGGTAAAGTTTCTCCTTCTTGATAGAAGAATTCTTCAGGGTAATTAAGAACGGAAACTATTGAACTAAAATTGGTAGATGTAACCTCGATAAAATCTTGCTCCATCCGGCTAATATTTGATGCGGATAGGTTCACTTTTTCTGCAAGTTCGGCTTGGTTTAAACCTCTGCTTTCACGAGCAACCGTTAACATTTTGGGATTTAATTTTAGAGTAGTCATCTTTCTTTACTTTCAGTTCAACTGCATATCAAAAGTATAAACATTCTGCATATATGCAAAATAAATTGCACGAAATAAATTGTACATTTTTATAAGTATCTGTATTTCTGTATGTTACTATTTTTGTGGGTGCAAAACAATTGTTGATAAGTAATGTCAGATTAATTTCATTTTATATCTCATAAAATGAGATTCGATTCCAAATTATAGTATATTTATGAAGTTGAATTATTTATATAATGAATAGAATAAAGGAAGTTCTTGAAAGCAGGGGGCTTACACAAACTTGGTTAGCTGAAACACTAGGTAAAAGTTATAATATGGTTAATTCTTATGCTCAGAACAGAAGACAGCCAAGTATTGAAATTTTGTTTGAGATAGCTCAAATATTAAATGTAGATCCAAAAGAATTGATAAACTCTAATATGAATTATTCCATAAAGAAGTAAAAACTAATTTTTGTAAAGTGAGTGATTTAACAGAAGATATAAAACCGGATAATCAAGTAAAATCTAAAAAGCGTGTTACTGATCACGGTGAGGTATTTACTAATGAACGTGAGGTTAATGCAATGCTTGATCTTGTAAAAGAGGAAACAGAGCGCATTGATTCTCGATTTCTTGAACCTGCCTGTGGAAATGGAAATTTTCTAGCTGAAGTTCTTAATAGAAAACTAAATATTGTAGACCAGCGTTATGGCAAAAGTCAAACGGAATGGGAGCGCTATGCAGTAATTGCAATTTCAAGTATTTATGGAGTAGACATTTTAGAGGATAACGCTGAAGAGTGCAGAGAACGACTGTTCAAACTATTTGAAGAACGCTATAAAGTTCTTTTTAAAGATGGAATTAAAGAAGAATGTAACAGGAGTGTAAAATTTCTTTTGAAGCGAAATATTCTTTGGGGTGACGCTCTAGATTTCACAAATCCTTTATCAAAAAAACCAATTGTATTCTCGGAATGGACAGCGGTTAATGGTTTTTATATGAAAAGAAAAGATTATGTGTTTCAATTTTTGGTAGAGGGCAGCTTTCAACTTTCCATATTTGATGAAAATGATACTGCACAATATTTTGACAAAGAGATTCAGGACTTTCCAATGATGCACTTTTTAAAACTAGGCGAAGATGATAGAAGCTAATTATAACCCCGATGTTCTTTCCTGTCTTGCAAATTTAAGCAATGATGAAGTTTTTACGCCACCAAATGTGGCAAATGATGTTTTAGATTTATTACCAGCTAATATTTGGAGTAATCCCAAAATTACATTTTTAGACCCAGTGTCTAAAAGTGGCGTTTTCCTTAGAGAAATAGCAAAGCGTTTAGACAAAGGTTTGGAAAAAAAAATTCCTGACAAACAAACGCGAATCGATCACATCTTTAATGAGCAACTCTTTGGAATAGCTATAACAGAACTTACATCTTTGCTCAGTCGACGAAGCGTTTATGGCTCTAAGACAGCAAATGGGAAATATTCTTTTTGTGATTCCTTTAAAAATGATCAGGGAAATATTCAATTTAAAAAAATAAAACATTCATGGTCAGGCAATAAATGTGATTATTGTGGAGCTAGTAAGGAAGTCTATGATCGTGAAGAATCTTTAGAATCTTATGCATACAATTTTATTCATACCAAAAATCCAGAAAAAATCTTTAATATGAAATTTGATGTTATTATCGGAAATCCACCATATCAATTAAGTGATGGTGGGGCAGGTGCAAGTGCAATACCTTTGTATCATAAATTTGTTGAACAAGCAAAAAAACTAAATCCGAGATATCTTGCAATGATTATTCCTGCTCGATGGTTTGCAGGTGGACGAGGATTAGATGAATTTCGGAGCGAGATGCAAAAAGATAAGCGAATCAAAGTTTTAGTTGATTATCCGAAAAGTAGAGAATGTTTTCCTGGCGTCGATATAGCAGGTGGGGTATGCTATTTTTTGTGGGAAAAAGATTATAGTGGATCATGCAAATTTGTCTCAAGAATTAAGAATCAAGAAACGATAAGTGAAAGATATCTAGATGAATTTGATATGGTGTTACGTGATAACGTCGGTATTAACATAGTACATAAAGTACTAAGCAAGAAGGAAAAAATGATGTCGGATGTTGTTCTTCGAGTAAGTCCATTTGGATTACGTTCTTACGAAAGAGGAAAATCTAGTCCATTTAAAGATTCCGTTAAGCTTATTAGTAGTGCAGGAGAAGGATACATTAAAAAAGAAGATGTTGCAAAAAATCAAGAATTAATAAATCATTATAAAGTGTGTATTGGTTATTTGAATCCCGATAGGGCTGGTGTAAACAACGCTGCTGATGGGATGGTTAACGTGACAACGAAAGTTAAACTTCTTAGTAAAAATGAAGTTGTAACAGAAACCTATATTATTCCTTACACTGACAAGGATCGTGAGAAAGTTCTTAATTGCGCCAATTATGTTAAAACAAAATTTGTCCGTTTCATGATTCAGCTTACATTATCTTCAATGCATATAGCTCAAAAGAATTTTTCATTTGTTCCCTTTCAAGATTTTTCTAAAAATTGGTCAGATGAAAAACTGTATAAAAAATATGATTTAAGTAAGGAAGAGATTGCCTTTATTGAAAGTATGATACGTCCAATGGATTAAACAAAAAAGTTAAATAATGAGTAAAAAAGATTTCTTCCCATCAAGACCTGCAACCAACCCAACTATATACGCTTACGAATTAGTTGATGTAGCAACTCATAAAGGATTGCTTAAAATCGGCTTTACAGATCGTGATGCAAAGACTCGTATAAAGGAGCAATTAGGCACTTCAAAAATCCAATATAAAATTGTATTCGAGGAAAGTGCAATGAAGAGAGATGGCTCTTCATTTACGGATCACGATGTCCATCGTACATTACGACATAATGGTTTTGCTAATCCTGATGGAGAATGGTTTAAGTGTAAAGTAAATGATTTACGCAAGGCAATTTGGGAAATCAAAACGGGGGAGCAAACTGAAGAGCAACGTGTATTAAGTTTTGGTATGCGACCTGAACAGGAAGAGGCTGTTACTAAAACTATAAATTACTATAAGAGTTTTAAAAAGGAAAATAAAAGTAAAACGCCTCACTTTTTGTGGAATGCAAAAATGCGCTTTGGAAAAACCTTTGCGAGTTATCAGTTAGCAAAAAAGTTGGGTTGGAAAAAGATACTCATCCTTACATTTAAACCGGCTGTTCAAAGTGCATGGGATGAAGATTTAAAAACTCACGTAGATTTCAAAGGTTGGCAATTTATCGCAAGAAATGGTTTAAGCTTTGAAGATGCCGATCTGAAAAAACCAATTGTTTGTTTTGGTTCTTTTCAAGATTATTTAGGAAAGAATACAAGTACAGGTGGAATCAAAACAAAAAATGAATGGGTGCATTCAACAAATTGGGATTGTGTAATTTTTGATGAATATCATTATGGTGCTTGGCGTGAAAATGCAAAAGAACTATTTGAAGCTGAAGGAAAGAAAGAGATTGAATTCGGGGAAGGAGAAGGTGTTGAATACTTTGATGAGGAGACCATGCCTATTACAACTAATCATTATCTTTATTTATCAGGCACACCATTTAGAGCAATTGCATCAGGTGAGTTTATTGAAGAACAAATATTTAACTGGACATATTCTGACGAACAAAAAGCAAAAGAAAATTGGAAAGGGAGTAACAATCCCTATTCTTCTTTACCACGAATGGTAATGTTGACTTATCAATTACCTGATTCTATAAGACAAATTGCAATGCAAGGAGAGTTTGATGGTTTTGATTTAAATGTATTTTTTGCAGCAGAAGGAGATGGGCGTACAGCACGTTTTAAATTTGAGGATGAAGTTCAGAAATGGCTTGATTTAATAAGAGGTGACTTCAAAGAAACAACTGTTGATAACCTTAAAATGGGCGCAAAAAAACCACCATTACCTTTCTCGCATGCTCCATTATTAAAAGTATTAAATCATACCTTTTGGTTTCTGCCAACTGTAGCTTCTTGTCAAGCAATGTCAAACCTATTAAAACAAAGGCAGAATAAATTTTATCATGATTATACGGTTGTTGTGGCAGCTGGAACGCAAGCAGGAATAGGTGTTGAAGCAATGCCTCCGGTTTTAGATGCAATGACAGATAATCCTTTAGAATCGAAAACGATTACTCTATCTTGCGGTAAACTAACTACTGGCGTGTCAATAAAGCCGTGGACAGGTATTTTTATGCTACGAAATTCTTCCAGCCCTGAAACATATTTTCAGGCTGCATTCCGTGTTCAAACGCCTTGGACAATTCGAAATCCAGATAGCAAATCACCAAATAAAGTAGAAATTTTAAAAGAGGAATGTTATGTGTTTGATTTTGCTCCTGATAGGGCGTTAAGACAAATTGCAGATTACAGTTGTCGACTAAATGTTAATGAAACAAATCCCGAAGCAAAAGTTGCAGAGTTTATTAATTTTTTACCTGTACTTGCTTACGATGGAAGTTCAATGAAACAGGTAGATGCTGCTGGAATTTTGGATATGGCGATGAGCGGCACTACAGCTACCTTATTAGCAAGAAGATGGGAAAGTGCATTGCTTGTAAATGTTGATAATAGTACACTTGCAAGGCTTATGGCTAATGAAGAGGCTATGAAAGCATTAATGAGCATTGAAGGGTTTAGAAATTTGAATCAGGATATTGAAACTATAATTAATAAATCTGAAGCAGTTAAAAAAGCTAAAAAGGAAGCGAATGACAAAGAATTATCTGCTAAAAAGAAAAAAGAATTATCAGATGCGGAGAAAGAATTTCAAAGCAAGAGAAAACAAATCCAAGAAAAGTTAATAAAGTTTGCAACGAGAATCCCGGTGTTTATGTACCTCACTGATTTTAGAGAACGAAGTCTAAAAGATGTTATCACGAAACTTGAACCTAACCTTTTCAAAAAAGTAACAGGACTAACTGTGAAAGATTTTGATTTATTGGTAAGACTTGGCGTTTTTAATTCTGCATTAATGAATGACGCTGTATATAAGTTTAAACGTTATGAGGATGCAAGTTTAACTTACGTTGGAGTAAACAAACATGCTGAAGAAGAGAATGTAGGTGGTTGGGATACAGTAATTACTAAGGATGAGTATAAAGAAAGCTTTGTTAATGAGTCATTTGATGAAAAATAATAATTAGGTATTAAACTAAAGATATAATGTCGACAATAAAGAGAGATGATAAATTTGTTTTTACAACAAATTCAAGAATTATAAAAGATTATTTAACTCAGTACAAGAATACGTTTTATGCTTTTTGTGAATTAATTAATAATGCAATTCAAGTAAAAGCGAAAAATATTGAAATTGAAATTGACTATGCTAAATCAGAGGTAACTAAAGCCCCAATAAAAAAAATCACTATAAAGGATAATGGACATGGTGTTCCGATTTCAGAATTTGACAAGAGAATTTTGGAAGTAGGTACTGATGTGAAAACAGATGGCTTAGGTGTCGGCAGATTTGCAGCATTGCAAATCGGTAGTCATATGGAAATTGAAACTGTCGCTTTCGATGAAACATTAAAAAAATTCACTAAAGTTACGTTGCCAATAAATTCTACTCTATTTAAAAATCAGAGTATGACCGCTCTTAATTTCCCCGGAAAAAAGGAGGTGCTTGACACAAAAACTAATCCGTACTATCAGGTTCAAATAAAAGCGTTACATCATAATCAAAACCAAAAAACTGACCGAAAAAATATTATTGCCAAGGAACTAATGGCTGATAATATTAGACTTTCGCTTTTTGAGCGTTATCCTTATGAAATATTCAATGAAACTGTTCAGTTTTCAGTTAATGGAAAAAAGCTTAAGAAGACAGAGTTCATTCATGATAAGCCAGTAATCAAAAAGGAAAAATTCATTGATATGTTAGGTAACGAGCATAAAATGCATTTCTATTTCTATAAAGTTAAATTGAATGATAATAAAGCCAAAGTGTTTTTTCAATTAGAAAATGCAGGTCTAAAGACTGTAGCAACATCATTTCTGTATTCTTCTGAATGGTTATCTAGAGATATGGGTAGTTGGTTTATATACGTTGAGTCGCCATTCTTTACTGCTGATGTTTTTCGTGATATTGACATGGATGAATTGGGCGATGATGGCATTGGTAAATTAAAAACATTTGCAAAAGAAGTAATAACACAATTTTTTATTTCAATAAACAAAGAATTCGAGACTTTTACAATAAAGCTCAAGGAAGCCTACCCCGGTTATGAGGAAGCTAATTCTTCTTCAGAGACACAAAAATTATTATTTGAGCAATTCGCATATATCGCTGAGCAAAAATATAAACTCATTGAAAAGGATGTGAAAATTAAAGAAATATTTTATCCCTTAATGGAACGTGCGATTGCTGATGGAAACATTGTTGATATACTTGATGGGTTATTAAGTTCAGATAAACCTACAACTGATAAATTCAAATCTCTTTTAGACACAACAGACCTTCCAAATGTTGTTCATTTCAATAGTGAAGTAGCAAAAAAAATTGAATTTTTAGATTTTCTTTACGAATTAAACTATGGAAAAATTTCGGAATATGTGCTTGAAAGATCTCAACTTCATAAGGTTGTTGAAAAGGAATTATGGCTTTTTGGGGAAGCGTATAATGGATCACCCAATATTCTTTGGTCAGATAATAAACTACTAGGAATTTTTGAAGACTTAAGAACTACGTACATGGGTTATGAACCCAAAAAGGAGGATGAGAATTATGTTGATGTAGATGGGGTTGGACTTAATAACATTACGGATTTGTTTTTTACAAATGAGAAGCCTATGGATAATGGCAGCAGAGAATTTATGATAGTTGAATTGAAAGCCCCTAGATGCAAAATATCATCAAAAGAAATTACCCAAATTGAAAAATATGCATATGCAGTAGAAAGTTCCGCTTCAATTCCAAAACAGAATACGAAGTATAAATTAATTCTTATTGCAGCAGATATAACTGCACAAGCAAAATCAAAAATAAAATCCGCTTCAGAAGCCTACCATACTCCATTTTTGCTTGAAAGAAAAAAGGATGTAGACATTGAAATTTATTTAATGACTTGGTCTGAACTTATAAATATTCAACGAGCGAAGTTGAGTTATTTGTCAAAACATTTGAAAATTAAGGATAAGTCAGTAAAGCAGAAGTTCGAAGAAGAATATCCAAATTTAATTAATCAGAAAATGAGGACAATGCTAAAAAAAATAGCATAATAAATTTGCATATAAGTACTAATCATATTTAATTTCTGACAGCGCTCTTTCATAAAGAATTATAAAAGTATTAATCAACATTGTCATGCCAAAAAGAATTACCGTTACTCCCAATAAGTATATTTAAAACTGATTTTGGACTTAATCCAACTATAATTTTTGTCAGGCAATTTTGCATACCGAATTCATCACCCAAAAGAATAACATTTTGGTTTAGCAACTTCACACCTTCGTAAACGCAAACATCATATTTAACCTCATTAACTGAGATTTTTTCTCTGCCATTCGCTAATTGCTCCACTTCACTCAAAACCAATCCTTCTTCTAGTTCGTCGCCTCTTCCTGCAACTATAATTTTCCCCACCTGTTGTTTTTTTAAGAGTTCATAAAGTTGTTTTAAAATATTTTCAGATGAAGTACCCATGTCATTTGCACATACTACTACAACATAATTTTCCTTGTTGAAAGTAACGTTTACCAAATCATTTATTTGTTTTGTAATTTCTTTGTTTAATATAACCTTGCGACCAAATGTACCGGATGTTACTTCAATAAAATATTTTTTAAAAGGGAATTTAAGTTCTTTGAAATCGATAAACTTTTCTCTACCTCTTTTGCTTTTGTAATAAAACTCAGAAGCTTCAATAAGTTCAAAATCATTTACATAATTATTTAATAGATTTAATTGAGATTCCAATTCGCTGCGAAGTTTTTGTACTTTCTCTTGGATTTGATCTAGGTTTACTTCTTGTTTTTTCATACGATTATTTTTTATACAAATAAACGAATACACTACGCCAAAATATGGCGCATAAAAAAAGAGGATTTTACTCCTCTTTCTTTTTAAACTTTCTTTACGTCAAGATAAACACTTGAATTTCCTCCGTTTTTCTTTAAGTCTAAACCATATTTTCTCATAAAAGCATCTTGTACTTCGTGTCCACCATTTGTTGTTAGTGGATTAGAGTAATTTGAAGAGACCTCTACTGACATTCCCTTTTCTAAGCGAATTCCATTAGCAATGTGATTTTGTTTTACTGTAATTAAAAATAGAGCCATAATTTTTGTTTTATTTTTTTGCCTACTCTATGCAGTTTTCGGCTTCCCTGATGTTGTTAAACCCGATTGATTTAAACCCGATTAGTTCCCTTTTAGGTTTATTAAATTCCTTATCTGATTGATTATAAATATCTGTTAGAGTCATGCGCTCGTTGAGATTAGAATCGTAGCCTAATTTTCTCGATAACTCTCTTGCCTTTTCAATTTCAAGCTCTTTAAATTCATATTTGGCAATCAATCTACCTTTTCGAAGTAATGCGTTATCAACCTTCGAAATGTCTGTGTTAAAAGAGCAAATAATTTGAATATTTAAACAATCAGATAAAAGCCCATCTGTGATATTTAGTAAAGCAGATACTGGGGAAGCACCTTCTTTATTTCGATCCATTATTATATTTTCAGCGTCCTCAATCACAAATATTGAGTTCGGGTTGTCAATTAATATTGACACTAAATTTGGATTTGTAATTTCACTTGCCATACTAGGTGGCAGAAATATGATGTTCTTTTTTAAACTAGAAATTAAGTATCGTATGTAGGATGTTTTTCCTGTGCCCGGTTTGCCATGCAACAATACTAAGCCTTTATCATCCTTTTTTGATAGTCGTTTGATGATTGTTTGATGAATATCCTTGAAATCAGAATTGTAATTATCATCAATCGAAAGTTTCGGTTTTTTTATAGTCAGAGATTTAGTTTCAATTCCATGTTTAGAAAACACGAGTAGGGACATTTCAGGTTTATCTCTTTGCTTACGTTCTTTAAATTTCTTTACCTCGGACATTATTTGTTCTACTCGATCTGTAGCAGTATTCCTAAACAGAAATCGCACAGTATTACTATTTGTGTCAAAATCAACAAGTAAATCATCAAATATTATGTAGAATATATCATCGTAGATTGCAGACTTACTTCTATTAAAGTATCTTTTATTATAAAAGCAATCTTTGATTTCCTTTTTATAATTCTCTATAAACCATGTGTGCGCCTTTTTACAATCAATATTGACCTCGTGTGTGGCATTTGGTATCACATTGAAATAAGCCAAATAAAGTTTGAATTCATTCAAATAGTAGTTTCCCCGATCAGAAAAAACATCGTTAATATTTAACTTCGAACAATTAATTTTGGCAGCATTGCCTTTGGCTTGAAACCCGCTAATGTCAATTTCCTTTTTCATGTTTAGTATTTTATTTTGAACAAAACTAATTTTACACTACGCCATTTTGTGGCGGAATGAATTAAAAGCCTTATATTCGAGAAAACTTAAATCAATTCTATGTCAACTCAAGCGACAATAAAAAGATATACCTTAATTGTAGAAAAAGTTTCTTCAGTAAGAAACCCATCAATAAAGGAGATAAAGGATTATTTGGAGGATCATGGATTGGATATTTCCGACCGTACTTTGCAAAGAGATATTGAACAAATCCGATATGAATTTGGGATTGATATTATTTATGACCGCTTAAATAAGGGCTATTCGATAAACAAAGAAGAAAGTATTAATATAGATTCATTTTTAAAATTTTTAGAAATTGTAGGGACTGCAAATTTGCTCTCAGATAGTTTAAAAGAAGGTAAAGAAACGTTGAACTATTTATCGTTTGAAGCACATGGAAACTTAAAAGGGGTTGATAATTTAAAAGACCTTTTGTTTGCTATAAAAAACAAACGTTTTATTAGTTTCATACATCATAATTTTGTTTCCGAAACATCTAAATCATACAGGATACGACCGGGATTACTTAAAGAATATCGAGGAAGGTGGTATGTTATTGGATATCTAAACAAATCAAATGATGTAAGAACATTTGGTGTTGACAGGCTTGAAAATTTAAAAATAGAAAGCGAGACTTTTACAAACAGTAAAAAGCAAAATTTAGCTACTTTGTTTGAAGATGTTGTTGGATTAAATTACACAGAGCATTCGAAAAAAGAAACTGTCACACTCTCGGCAACTCCAATTCAAGCTAGATACCTAAAAGCGTTACCCTTACATCCATCTCAATACATTTCAAAAGAGACGGACAATGAAGTTCTTATTAGTTTAAATGTAATTCCAAACTATGAATTAACTCAACAATTAATGATGCTGGGCGAAAATGTTAAAGTAATTGAACCTAAATGGTTAGCTGATGAAATGATAGAATTATTAAAGACCGCACTTAAGCGATATAAAAAATAATCCATTGCGACACACTTTAGCGTAATAAAATAGTTGATTTGCTAATAAAACTTTTATCACATGGCTGAAAATAAATTTCACATACTTTCAAAGTCAACATTTGTTTATGGTTGTCAATGTCCTAAAAGATTGTTTTTGCATAAATACAAACCCGAAGTACGAAACGAAGAGGAAGAAGAACAACTTTCAATCTTTAGTACAGGAACAAATGTGGGTATTATAGCACAAGGACTATTTCCGGGAGGAATAAACGCTGAGCCGGCAGATGCATTTTCTTATGCACAATCTGTTGCAAAGACTAAGGAACTTATTGAATCCGGTACAAACATAATTTATGAGGCTGCATTTGTACATAATCAAGTGCTTTGTGCAATAGATATTCTCGTTAAAGAAAATGGCTGTTGGTATGCATTCGAGGTTAAGAGTACATCGAAAGTTAAAGAGCCTCATATAACTGATGCTGCTCTTCAGTATAATGTAATTACCAATAGTGGAATTGCATTAAAAGATATTTCTATTGTACATCTAAACACAAAATATATAAAAGACGGAGAGCTTGATGTTACCCAATTGTTTACGAAGTCCTCTGTTCTCAATGAAGTGTTGGAATTGCAATCATTTATAAATGAAAAAACAAAGAGTTTGCTTCAATTGGTAAAGGATAAAACAGAGCCTATAATTGAAGTTGGCGATCACTGCAATATACCATATGCTTGTGATTTTAGTGATTATTGCAGTAATGGTGTTGAAGTGATTGAAGATATCTCGGATAGACCCGAAAACATAGATTCAGATTACATACAATCCTTTCTGAATGAATTGCAATATCCACTTTACTTCTTTGATTTTGAAACTGTAATGCCAGTCATTCCTGAATTTGACTTTAGTAGACCGTATCAGCAAATTCCCTTTCAATTTTCAGTTCACGTTTTGAAGTCTCCTAAAAGTAAACTAGAGCATTATGAATTTTTAGGAGATGGAATAAATGACCCACGACCTGAACTTACAAAGCAATTAGTTAAATGCCTTGGCAAATCAGGAAGTGTAATTGTTTGGAATCAAGGTTTTGAAAAAACAAGGCTTCGTGAATTGGCAATAATGTCACCTAAATACGCAAAGCAATTAGAGGCTATAAATGAAAGAATTGTTGATCTAATGAATCCATTTAGAAAAAAGGCATTTTACAAACGTGATTTTAATGAGTCATATTCTATTAAAGTAGTTTTACCTGTATTAGTTCCGGAATTCAGTTATGATTCACTTACCATACAAAACGGAGGTGATGCAAGTGCCATCTATGCAGACCTTAAAAATATTCCGAAGGAAAACATTGAACAAACAAGAAAAGATTTGTTGGAGTATTGCAAGTTAGATACACTTGCTATGGTAAAAATATTGGAAGTAATTAAATTGAAAAACTAAATTGTAAACGTCATACTTTGGCGTTCCTATATTGTTCCTTTGTTTAAATTATTTTAGGCAATGGATACTTTAGAAAAGGAATTAATAGGTTCGTTGATTAAGCAACCCGGCTTAATAGATACTTTCCACGAATTTATATTTACAGATGGAGTTTTACAGAGTGAATTTTGCAAGAAGCTAATTAAGGCGTTAAAATATCTTCGATCAAATGGTATTGAAATCGATGGTGCAATTTTAAGAAGTCATATTGAAACAACAGAGGGAAGTTCTGAAGAAATTAAAATCTTCTTTCTTGAACTTAATGATGATAAAATAACTCCTAATTTTAATTACCTGTTATCTCTTCTTTTATTGCGAAAAAAAAGAAAAGAAGCAATTTCTATTGGCGAACAATTAATCAATATTGAAACCCAAAATCCGGAAAATTATAATGCCTTGTTGCTGCAATTATTTGATAAGTTTGAAAGAGTTATCTCAGATGAAATACGAGAAATTAGCCCAGTACATTTCGAACCTCTCTCAAGATATATCTTAGAATTAGGAAGTAAAAAAGCTATAGGGATGAGTACAGGGTTTCCTGAACTTGATAATTTATTTGGTGCGTTCAATTGGAGTGAATTTATTGTTGTTGGAGGTCGTCCGGGAATGGGCAAGTCTACTTTAACTTTTAATATTGCTTTATACTCAGCACTTACACATAAAATTCCAACCGCTATTCTTAGCCTCGATTATTCTGATAAAAACTGTTATTCAAAACTTTTAAGTATTCTAACTGAAGTAGAGTTTAAGAAATTCACACAAAACGAATTTTCAGATGAGGAAATTTATAAAATCAAAGATGCTTCAAAATTATTGCTAAGTAATGACTTAATTGTCAATGCTCCAATAAGTCCAACATTAAAGAATATTATTTACAAAATTCATTACTTAAAGCGAGAGTATGGGATTAAATTAATTGTGATTGATTATCTACAATTAATTGAAATTGAAAACACCAAGCACAACCGAGATCATGTAATATCCGCAATAAGCAGGAAGCTAAAGGAACTCTCCCGATCTTTATCAATAACAATAATTGCTACTTCGCAATTAAGCCGGGCTGTGGAATATAGAGGGGGAGATAAGCGCCCAGTACTTTCCGATTTAAGAGAAAGTGGCTCGTTAGAACAAGACGCAGATTCTGTATGGTTTGTTTATAGACCCGAATATTACGGTCTTACTGAGGATGAAGTGGGTAATTCGACCGCTGGAATTGGTGAAATAATTATAGCTAAAAATAAATCAGGAGCCTGTGGTTCTGCTAGATTGAATTTTAAATCATCAATTCCAACCTTCAAGAATTTAGATATATCCGAAAGCAACAATTTGCATGAAATAAAATCCACATGGGATTTATCAAATACACGGAAAGATGAATTTAGTTAATACAATGACTCCACTTAGTATAATGAAATTATGAATGCATTAAACGCATTAGGCTGTGTACCTGCGGTCGGAATTAAAAAGGGGAAGCGCTGCGCCTCCCGGCATCATTCTTAAGCAGAGCTTAAGAATGAATCAATAAAATGATAATTTAAATACTAGTGGGGTTATTGTATTAATTTATGAAATCAAAATACAAATTTCTAGACAGTCAATTAGCAATAGAAGATATTTCTTCCATTCTTAATATTCGATTTACAGAATTAATCAAAAACATTGAAAAGCCCAACTATACTACGTTTAGAATTCCCAAAAAGTCAGGAGGACATAGAGTTGTATTCGCTCCTTGCTCTGATTTAATGAAAATCCATAATATCGTAAACAATAAATTACGGTCAACATATCACATGATGCAACCAAAAGTTGTTCATGGATTTACATACAAAACTGCCAAAGAAAAGTATTTGGATATTGGCATTAAGGCAAATGCTAAAATGCATCTTAATAAAAAGTGTATCCTGAATATTGACATAAAGGATTTCTTTCCAAGCATTAGTATTTCAAGAGTAAGAGCGATGTTCGAATGCCCTCCATTCAATTATGATCATAATTTAGCGACTGGTTTAGCTTTATTATTTTGCTATAAAGGACAGCTTCCTGCCGGAGCGCCTACATCTCCATTAATTTCAAATTTCTATTGTTTGAAATTAGACGCAGATGTGTTGGAACTTAGTAACTCAGAAAACATAACGTATAGTCGTTACGCTGATGATTTAACCTTTTCATCAAATGCAATAATAGATACAAAGTTTGTAGTAAAAGTATCAGAAATCTTAAAGAATTTTGGATTCGAGATAAATAGGAAAAAACTTCGCAAAGCTTCAAATTTTCAGGCACAGTATGTTACCGGGATAAAAGTAAACCAAACACTCAATTTAAACCGCACCTATTATCGTAATTTAAGGGCTGTGTTGCATAGTATTGAGCAAATTGGCGTATCTGCCTCAATGCTAAAATACAAAGGCAAGAAACGGTATATTTTAGGGGAAGAGCATAAATTTCTATCCTCAGTTAGAGGAAGGATAGAATATTTAGGTTACATCCGAGGAAACAATGATGTATTGTATAAGGAACTTAAGAATAAATTTAACGCTTTGATTGACCGAGCGCCAATAAATTACTAACTAATTTACTGTCAAGTCTTTTATAAAATCATTTAACGCATCAATTCGATCCATTGATTCTTCTGCCATCAACATATACATATTTTCATTTTCTATGATTTTATATTTTTTAATAAGCTTAGTATCTATTTTTTCGCTTTCTATCGGAATAATCTTCCAGCCATCTGAAACACAATAAATCTTAAATATTTCATTTATTAGCAAATAACTAATTTCTGTAAATCTCCCCCAAAACAATTGAATTTTTTTATTTTCCTTTTGCAACTGCTTTATGCAGATTAAATAAGGATTTAGATGGTATGAATGTAATGGTAACTTTCCGGAATTCCCAAGACTGTTGATTTCAAAACCATTTTCATCTTTCCATGTAAAAAGATTTTGCCTTTCAAATGTTCCATCTGAAAATGAGTCATACTTCACAAAATAATATCTCCAGTCCTTTGTCTCTGAATCATAATTATTAATCATGGCTTTTAATTTTGCTTCTGCATTTTGCCCCTTAGTTATGATATATGTCTCTAGAAATTTATCAAGTGTTTCAATGATCTTACTATTGCTGTCATTATCGAAAGTTAAAATTCTATTCCAACAGTTTTTGATTCCAAAATACCAAATGTCACCTAAAACAGAATATCCATGAGTTTCAATTGAATAGTCGCCTATTGACAAAAGTGCCCTGACGATATTTGAGTCCTTGGTGTTTTCAGACCAAATTTCATTAAACGCTAATATTTTACTTTTTAGGTTTTCTGATCGCAATTTGAAATTAATTGTATTTCCTTGTATATATCTATGGTCTTCTAAGAGAAATATGCTTTCTAATAATGTTGGATTTTTACTTATTATTTTTGCTTTAAGTTTTTCATTATTAATGTTGTCTTTAGTAAAGCCTGAAAGGTTACTTTCGCTAAATAGTTCGAAAACATCTTTTTCTTTATTTAGGGATATAATATCAATTAATCCATCAATGAATTTTGAATAGTCAGCTACACTTGGCAAACGTAAACTTGATGAATATTCAATTCTTTTATTAGCATTGGGTTGACGAACAGCTAGTAATTGGTTTCGGATGATTCTAATAAAGTATCGGAGTTTTTTATCGGAGTTTTTGGTTTGTGTTTTTATACAATAATTTAAAATTGAATACAATAAAGTTTTATGCTTTACGTCAAAACCCACATCTGTAAGTGATTTCAGAAATAAATCATTTTGATCGTTTTCAAACAGACTAACTTCATTGAATATTTCATTGAAGAACGCTTCTTTATCTTGAAGACTTGAAAGAAAATCAAGCGAATCAAATAGAAATTGTACGTTTTGTTTTTCTAGGAACACAAGTTCCAAAAATGCAAAATCTCTAGATTGAGAAGATTGATTGTCGGGTAGAGTGTTTTTAAAATAAAGAATATCTGCAATAAAATGAATAAAATTAAGAATCGAATCATCGATTTTAATTTTTGTTTTCAGCCTATATTCCCAAAACAAATCCATCCATACACTATCAATTTTAAATGCAAAATACTGCTGATATGATACTCTTGCATTATTATATTCAAGTTTTGATTCAAAATAATTTGTTTGTTTTGAAGAAAGCAAATCTGAGAATTGTGCTTTGAAATTTTCAAATGGACTAAGAGGTTTCCCTCTAGAGTTCATCTTAATGTAAAGCTCGTCTGTTAATTTAAATTCATCCGATTTGATATCAATATAATCAAACGTAACTTTGTCATTAATTACAAGATTTTTCCACACGTTTTCGCATCCTCCCAGTACTTCATGAATAGAATCAATCATATTTAGCATCGACAAAATTGTGGGATCATTATTCCATGATGCCATATACCAAGACGAATCCTTTATGTTTTCACTTATTGTTCCCGAATGAAATAATTTCACATTTGAATATGATATGAGATTTGCACAAAATCGCTTTGATGAAATACGAGTTTCATAAGTGAATTTCTGAAGAGTTTCTTGAATGCTATTTTTTTCTTCTTGAATGATTGCAATATTTTCTTTTAAAGAAAAATACCAATGCACTAACCACAATGTTGTGAGTCTCTGTTGCCCATCAAGAGGAATAAACATTTTGCTACCAGCTCCATTGTTTTCGGTAAATCCGTATACAAAATCAAGATTCAAAGGCTTTGTGTCGTTTTCCAACACGTTTTTTAATTTATGTAAAAAATTCCGTCTTAATTCAACTGCACTATCTCTTCCTTGTGCATAGTCTCGTTGAATAAGTGGAATTACAATTTCACATTCAGTTAGTAGTTTATGTAGGGTATATTTCATAACTAGTCGATCATTCTATTTGTAAAGAAATTATATGTTTCCTCTAGACTATTTAAATAATGCTTTCTGTCATTCTCATCCCAATAAGCATTATTTGGTGGGTATTCAGAATATGCTTTTAAAAAAACATTTCTAGTGCAAATGGGAATATAGAAACCTTCTAATTCACGACTTTTAATTATTTCTCTTTTTACATCAAATACTGAATTATTAAGCTTGCTATTTGTAGGCGCATCAATTAGGCATAAATTCTCAATTGAATGTTTATTACTTTCTGTAATGCCGGAATATTTATTAATTGCGGAGTATACATCTTCGACAATGCTATCGAAAACTAAATCTTCTATTTTATCAAGTTTTATTGCACTTTCCATTCTCTGTATTAATTCTTGAAATTCATTTTGATTCAAATTCCTTAACGACTTTAAATGGTCTGAAAGCCAAGTAATGCGATATTCATACCTTACAATATTTTCTGAGTTCTGCGCATGGATGTGTTCTAAGCTCCACTTTTCATTCTTCTTTGTCTGCTTGTATAAGTTGAATGGGAAGCGAGCTTTTTCTTTTTCACTTTTCAATGTTGTAAATACATTGTGCAATAATAGAATTTTGTGTATTTCACTTTTATCTGTCGAGTTTTGATCTTCATACTCATATCTTAAAGACTGTACATCCAAATTGTACAAATTGCCATCTGCATCAGTACGAGTTTTTGTAATTAAAATATTTTTAGAAATTTCACTTTCTAAATACTCTTCAAACTTACTTTTAGTTAAACTTTTGGATTTTAAAATCAAAGTATCAATGCTACTTCGTTTTTCAGAGATTAAGTAACCTATATAGTGGAAAAGTCGACGGTTATTAAACCAATCTTTAAAATGTTCAAAATATTCAATTACAGATTCCCAAATGTGTTCTACTGCGTCAATTCTACTTTTCTTTTCATTTTCCAATAAGTCATCCAAATATTCTGACAAGATTAGAAAGGTTGCATGCTTAATTGGTTTTGTATCAAAATATTTTTTCTCCTTTTGAATTTTATCTGCTATTAATTCAAAAATAAATTCTATGTGCGTAGGCTTTCCGTTCGCTTCGTTACTTAAAAAATACCAAAATTCTTCATTCTGTAGAGTATACTCTATTGAATCCCATTCAGAAGCAATCTCAAAGAGTTTCATTTTTATGAATTTCAATTCATCAGGGTGGTACTTATCACTTTGAAGTAATAAAGCCTTTGTTAATTCAGCATCGGTTAATGGTATTTTCCCAACATTAAGGCGAATAAATACTTCAATGGGATTGGTGTCTTTCTCAACTTCATATTTAATAAATCTAACATTTCGATTGCCGGTGTCGTTATTATCCATTAGAATAGGCACTAACTTTCCTTTAGCTCCTTTATGCTTTTCTTTTTCGAACCATTCCTTTATGCTTGCATAGGCATTACATATATGTGAGAAGTCAATATTAGTATCGTCTTCAGTAGCAGTAAACTTTTTGTTATTTAAAAACTCTTCGCACTTTGTCCTTGTTTCATAGTTGAGAGAAAATAGTTTTTGAGAATATCCATCCTCAATTCTTCTCTCCTCCAAATAGACAAGAATTAGATAAAGAGTAGTTAACCTTTGCTGACCATCCAATACATTATAGCTACCATCTTCATTTTTCTGCAAAACGATTGGTTGAAGGCAATAGAACTCACCGCCTTTAGAGGTCTTCCAAAAACTCCATAAATCATCCAATAGCTCGGTAACTTCTTGCGCCTCCCATCTGTATCCACGCTGATAGTGAGGGATGATAAATTTTTCGCCAAATAAATCGATTAATGGTGTTGTTTTACTCATAAATTTTTATGTAAATAAATTCGTTGCTATAAAAATACATTAAAAAGTCATGACTTGTTTTTTAGACTTTTCAATTTCCTTTTTTGTAACCGCTTAAATCTTCTTAAAACCTTTCGGTACTATTTTAAAAGTTGTGAAACCCAATCCCGAAAACAGAACCTACTCTTTATCATGGGCATAGTTTTGCTTTGTGTTTTGTTATACCCCATATCCCCCGAAAATAGATGATTCTTAGAGGTATTTGCCATTGAGTATGGCATTTAGTTTTTGAACGTGCAAGTTTATTCCCTTGATTTTTTCCCCTCAAAAAAAGATAGTTGGAATCGCTACCACGTTCCCAAAAGTGTACGTAATTTTTCAATAATAACAAATGGAGAAGGTGGAAAACGCCCATATAGACTGGGCTAGAGAGCAGGATGTAACTGCGGAAGAGATATTAGCTTCAGATGAATTTAAACATCTAAGCGAAGTGCAAGCGAAAGAAGTTGTTGAGTTTGTTAGAACGATGAGTACTGTTTTTTATTCCCTCTATAAAAAGCAATACGAGTCCGAAATAGAAATTGAAGACAATGAAACAAATAACAATTACGAACCAATAAAAAATGCAGCATGAAAGAATCAATTTTATTCGATCAATTTGCAAAAGGTAAGTCTGCGCATCTCAAACGAACCAACAATTGCGTAATCTATACAAGGGTATCAAGTAAAGAACAGGAACTTGGATACAGTTTAGAAACGCAACGAAAGGCTTGTGAAGAATACGCTAAGAAAACCCAATACTCAGTAATGGGAATTTTTGGAGGTACTTATGAGAGTGCGAAAACGGATGAACGAAAAGAGTTTAACCGGATGCTTTCTTTTGTAAAAAAGAGTAGAGAGAAAATCTCCTACATTATTGTTTATAGCGTTGACCGATTTTCTCGGTCAGGTGCAAATGCAATTTACATTAAGGATCAATTAAGAGAACAAGGAATTTATCTTGTTGCGGTCACCCAACCCGGCGATGCTTCGACCTCAAGTGGTGACTTTCAACAAAACATTCAAATTATTTTCTCACAATATGATAACCAGCTTCGAAGAGAAAAATGTATGGCAGGTGTTAAAGAGGCTCTTCTTAAAGGAGAGTGGTGTCATAAAGCGCCATACGGTTATGACGAAATAAAGGAAAATGGCAAACGCAAAATCGTTATAAACGAAAAAGGTAAACTTTTACAAAGAGCATTTTATTGGAAAGCAACAGAAAGGATAACGCATACTGAAATATCGGAGCGATTAGATGCCCTTGGTTTGAAGCTTGACGAAAAAAGATTGTCCGGTTATTTCAGGAATCCTTTTTATTGTGGCTTAATGGCTCACTCGGCATTAAAGGGGGAGCTAGTAGAAGGCAATCAGGAGAAGATGGTTTCTAAAGAAATGTTCTTAAAAGTGAATGAAATTTTAAGCGAGAATAGGCATGGGTATTCTTGCCATGAAGAGGCTGAAGATATACCCTTAAAACGCTTCTTGAAATGCGACCATTGTGGCTCTTTTATGAGGGGCTATGTGGTAAAAGCCAAAAACCTGCCTTATTATAAATGCAACACTAAGGGGTGTTGTAACAACAAAAGCGCAAAGGAAATTCATGGACTTTTTGAGTCGGTTCTTAAGTATTTTAGTTTATTCGGAAATGAGGCAATTAAAGGCTTTGTAACGAAACAATTGGTTGCAAACTATAATAGGGCGCATAAAGAGAAAGACCAAAGCAAAGAGGCTATAAAACGCCAAATTATGGAGGTTGAAAAGCGCCTTGAAAGAATGGAGGAAAGGCTAGTAAACGAAGAATTAACCCTAGAAATATACAGCAAGCACTCTTTGAAATTGAAGCAGGAAAGAATGGATTTGGAGAAAAGCCTAGTAAAGAGCCAAAAGAGGGTGTCGAACCTAGAACATTGCGTAAATATTATCTTGGATTATATCGCAAACCTCCCGTCTTCTTGGGCTTTGATGGCATATAAGGACAAACAATTACTTCAATTTTTGCTGTTTCCGGATGGCATTCGCTACAGTAAAAAAAATAACGAGTGTCGAACCACAAAAATAAATTCGGTATTCTCGTACATCGCTGGATTGGTGCGGGATTTGGCGGAAATAAAAATGGGGGATATCAAACTTTCGTTTGACATCCCCCACTTGGTGGCTCCGGCAGGAATCGAACCTGCATCAAAAGTTTAGGAAACTTCTATTCTATCCATTGAACTACGGTGCCTGTTTTTAATGAATGTTCTGTTATAACATTGAATCCATTGAATGCCGAAAAACAGCAACCTGGTTGCGTCGTTTTCCGGGCATCCTCGCAAATCTATAAAATCTCCGATTTTAGATTTGCGGGACTACGGTGCCTGTTTTTTACCCCGGCATTCCATACTGCTCCCAAATCCGGGGATACAAATTTAATCTAATTTTTCTAACCTACGCGGGCCGGCCAATGATCGCCCACATACGGCCCGTTTGCCCTTTACCTGCACGATAGGAAAAGAAACGATCATTGTCCTTCACCGTACAATAGGGCGATACCCCGATGTTTTCGGCCTTTAGCCCGGCTTCGAGCAGTTGCCGCCTGTTTGCCTCTTTCAAATCAACAAAATACTTCCGAATGCCCGGCTCATAGCGTTTTTCGGCATCTTCAAAATAAGCCGCTACATCATCCCCTACCTCAAACGATTCCTTACTGATGCATGCACCGATCCAGGCTACACAATCGGCCGGATTACTCCCGTAACCCTGCTGCATAGCCTCCAGGGTCTTTCTTACAATATAGGCTACAGTGCCCTTCCAGCCTGCATGAATAGCCGCCGAAACACCCTGTACAGGGTCGTAAACCAATACTGGTGTACAATCGGCCACAGATACACAGGCATATACCCCCGGCGTAGCCGTTATGATAGCATCATAACCTTCGGTTTGCAAAGGCTCACTGGTTTGCAGCACCTGGTTTCCATGAACCTGGCGGCTCAGGGCCAGCTGGCTGACTGAAATTCCCAGGTATTGACATAAAGTTTCACGATTACGTTGAACCACAGGCTCTTCATCGCCCACAGAAAGACTCAGATTCAGGGAATCGAAGGGTGCCCTGCTAAACCCTCCCTGACGGGTGCTTTGGGCGGCCAGGAGGTCAAATGACTTGAAAACAGAAGGAATTATAACCATAGAGAAAATTGCGGAACATTTATATTTTCCATACGTGGCCGCAGTTTGCACACACGTGCTCACGCGCTGAAAATGAGGCTAAAAATGATACATTTTTCCGATATACATCTGAAGAATCGCAAAGCGGGCAAAATACAGTTACTTTTTTATAGCCTTTCCATTTTTCGCCCTCTGCCTTTTCACTCGCTTCCCGGGCAGCATTTACCTCATCGAGCACGGCTCTGGCCCGATCGTAGTCTGCCTCGCACACCTGTACTTTAACACCCCCGACTGCATTCGACAGAAAAGGATCTGCCGAAATGAGATTTTCATCCTTCAGAAAGTACTTAATGCCTGCATCATCCAGCCTTGCTGCAAGCATCATGGTGTCTGACGAGTAGGTGTAAGTGGTTAGGGTAACCAGGTTATCATGCATATCGTGTGTTTTTACCGAATTTACGAAAAGCTATACAGAAACAGACGTTCAGGCATATAAAACAAAAAAGCCACCCGACATTGGTGGCTTTTTGCTCCCCCTCCTGGGCTCGAACCAGGGACCCCATGATTAACAGTCATGTGCTCTAACCAGCTGAGCTAAGGAGGAATTTCCCGTATTGGGGCTGCAATATTACTATAGATTTTGTAAATAAACAATATATTTGCGAAAAAATTAATCAAACACCTTAAAAAAATGAGTCTTTTAATTGTTGGAACCGTTGCATTTGATGCCATTGAAACCCCGTTTGGGAAAACAGACAAGATCGTAGGCGGCGCAGCCAGCTACATTGCCCTTGCTGCATCGTATTTTACCAAATCCAGTCAACTGGTGTCTGTTGTGGGCGACGATTTCCCGCAGGAATTTTTAAACACGTTAAAAGCTCAGGGTGTTGACCTCAGCGGCTTACAGATCAAACAGGGTCAAAAGTCCTTTTTCTGGAGTGGACGTTATCACAACGACCTCAACTCGCGCGATACGCTTGACACACAACTGAATGTACTGGCTGATTTTGATCCGGTAGTTCCGGAAAGCTGCAGGGAAGTGGATTTCCTGATGCTTGGTAACCTGATGCCTATTATTCAGCAGAAAGTGCTTGATCAGCTTACCAAACGCCCGAAACTGATCGTTCTGGACACCATGAACTTCTGGATGGATACTTCTATGGACCAGTTACTGAAAACACTGCAGCAGGTAGATGTGCTTACAATCAATGATTCGGAAGCCCGCCAGTTATCCGGCGAATATTCCCTGGTAAAAGCAGCTCAGAAAATATTAAAAATGGGACCAAAAGTACTCGTGATCAAAAAAGGCGAGCACGGCGCCCTGCTATTCAACAAAGACGAAGTTTTCTTTGCTCCGGCGCTTCCGCTTGAAGACGTGTATGACCCAACCGGTGCAGGCGACAGCTTTGCCGGTGGTTTTATCGGTTACCTCGCCAAAACCAAGGATATTTCTTTCGAAAACATGAAACGAGCCATTATTTTCGGTTCGGCCATGGCAAGTTTTACTGTAGAGCGCTTTGGTACGGAACGCCTCATCGGGTTGGCACCAAAAGATGTGGAAGAACGTGTGCAGGAGTTTATTGATCTGGTACAGTTCGATATATCGCTGGTATAAGCGTTTCAGAATTTTACACTTAATCCGTTTTTCAGGCTGTATACAAGGTCAGGAACCCCTGTGGGCTGACGCGTATCGTATAACAGGTTGAAACCACATTTGTAATTCAGGAATTTATTCATGTGAATTTCGAGCGCACTGTCGTTTGCAATTCTGTAGTCCCTGCTATCGCCCAGCTTGGGCTGGTAAAACGTGGTACTTGTGAGTTCTACTGTTTTAAACAGGCTGAATGTAAATGTGAGGTAAGAACTGATCCTGTGTTCATAAAAACGCGGCCCTCCCTCCGTAATATCGTCGTACTCATACATGTAAAGCGCAGCTGCATAAATGCGTGCATTTGGCTTTTTAAGCAGTTTTATACGTGGGCCAGCCCCAATGAGGTATCTGAAATCCAGCTTCAGTACAGGGTTATATTGGGTTTGCGTAAAGGCTTCGAGCGTCAGCGGATTTGCGACTTTATAACTGTAGCGCAGATGCTGATATCCCCAGTTCTCGAAACTGGTACCACCGGCCCGTATAAAATTAGCATCATTCAGGAAAAGAATTTTGCTCCTGTTTTTCTGATACTGAACCCGTGTGGTATTACCGAAAGAAACAACCTGGCTAACATTCTGGATGACATTAAACGTAAAATCTGTATTCCCCACCCAGCCGTTTGTGTCGTTGAGAAATCGCTTGTTTTCTATATTAATGACCTGCCCGGTCAGAAAACAACTGTAAAAAAAGAGTGCGCAGAAAAGAATAAAATGCCGCCGCATAAATACGTCGTTCGTTATACTTTAAGCAAAGCTACAATAGCCTTGAGTTCGCGTTCGTCATCAGCATCGAAACCAGCATAGCTATCACTATCCACATCCAGAACTCCACACACATCACCCGCTGCATTAAACATGGGTACTACAATCTCGGATTTGGATAAAGAACTGCAGGCAATATGCCCCGGAAACGCGTCTACATCATCTACAATAAGTGTTTTCCGTTCTTTCCAGGCAGTGCCGCAAACACCCTTGCCCAGTGCAATACGCGTGCAGGCCACAGGGCCCTGAAACGGACCGAGTACAAGCTGATTGTCTTTTACCAGGTAAAATCCAACCCAGAAAAAACCGAAAGCTTCTTTGAGTGCGGCACACACATTTGCCATGTTGGCAATAGCATCTGTTTCGCCTTCAAGCAATGCTTTGATCTGCGGGAGAAGTGATGTGTATCGCTCTGACTTTGTTGTGCCCTGTATGGTTAAATCTTCTGCCATGATTTATGAATGATAAAAAAAGCGTTGTGATCAACGCTTTCAGTTTATGCTATTTCGCCGGTTTTCCTTCGGCGCCCGCAGAACCACTGGCAGCAATGCCTTCGAGGTCACGATCAAAGAAATAAAGGCCGCCTTTATCCTCGCCGATCAGTTTCATCTTATCAACGATCTGACGCGAAAGTGCCTCTTCTTCGATCTGCTCACTCACATACCATTGCAAGAAGTTGTGCGTTGTATAGTCTTTCTCCTTCAGGGTAATTTCAACGAGGTTATTGATTTCCGTAGTTACTTTCACCTCATGTTTAAGCACTTCTTCAAATACGGCTTTCACCGATTTAAATGTTGCCGGTGGTTGTTTTAATGCCGGTACAATACCATGTCCGCCACGTTCGTTTACAAACTTAATCAGTTTCAACATGTGCATTCTCTCTTCATCGGCATGCTTATATAAAAATCCCGCAATTCCGTTTAAACCCTGCGTTTCGGCCCAGCTGGCCATTGACAGGTAATATTGCGAAGAAAACGCTTCCATTTCAATTTGCTTATTGAGCGCACTTGTAACTTTTGAGCTTAACATGTTTGTCGGTTTTTAGTTAAAACAAATATACTTATTTTTAACAAGTCGCCCTGACACCCCAACACATGGCACTGCAAAAATATTTCATAGCGCTTATTCCACCCGAAGCTATTTCGGAAAGAATAAAATCCATCAAACAGGATATAGCCAACCGCTTCGGATCAAAGGGGGCATTGCGCTCGCCGGCACATATTACTCTGCACATGCCTTTTGAATACGAGGACTCTAAAGAAGCGAAACTGATATCCACCCTCGATCAGTTTCGGTTTGAAACTCCATTCGATATCCGGCTTCATCATATTGATGCTTTTGAACCCCGGGTTGTCTTTATTCATGTGGATGCCAGTGATGCCCTTATGGCTATGCAAAAACAACTTGTGCAGTACCTCAAAATGCGCTTACATCTTTATAACCAGGCAGAGTCCATGCGTGGCTTTCATCCGCATGTAACCGTTGCTTTCCGGGATCTGAAAAAAGCCGCATTCTACGAGATCATGAATGCTTATCGCTCTATGGAATTCACCGAAACATTCCGGTGCAGCAGCCTTTACTTATTGAAACAGAACGCCGGACAATGGATTCCGTATCATGAATCTGTTTTTATCCCAAAGCCCTGAATATTTGATATAAAAAAAGCCCGCAATGTGCGGGCTTTTTTTTGGTTCTATCTATTTATTATTTACCATGGAATACGGTGATGAAGCCATTGTACGATTTATCATCAGGCACATTAACAATGTAGAAGAATGTTCCGTCTGAAGTACCATCTCCCTTCCACTCATTGTGGTAGTCAGAACTTTCGAACACTTTTTTACCCCAGCGGTCATAAATGGTTACTGCTGTATTCGGGTGATGTTCTACGTTTTTGATCACGAAGGCATCATTCACACCGTCACTGTTAGGTGTAATAACGTTCGGAATAACCACACTGCATGGAGGCAATACATTAATCACCTGGTAATCGGTGTGCATATAACCACAGCTATCCGATACAGTCAGTGTAACTACATAATTACCCTGAGACGACGGTGTTGTATAGTTCAGTGTAGGTGATGTGCCAATAATGCTTGGGCTCGGATCGAGGGTCCATTTGTATGTGTAAGCCGGAACACCACCTGAAGCCAGAGAGTTCAGCGAGAACGGAACCTCAGCGCATAATGATACTGAATCCACAATGCTCACTGTCAGGTTATTCGGGATATTGCTTACCACAACCGTGTCTTTATCCGAATTTGCACACACCCCGTTTACAGTTACCACGAGGGTTTGAGTTGTATTGGAGTTAGCCTGGTAGTTAGCGCCGTTGTTGGTTCCCGGAGCAGGTGAGTTACCCGGTAAGGTTGTCCAGCTATAGCTGTAAGGCGCTCCTGTATTCTGGCCCGGCATATTGCTGCTCACGCCCGTCTGAAGAATCACATAGGAGTTCAGACATTTATTTACATCTACCAGTGGTGTCAGAATCAGATCGGCCACAGGCGTTACTTTTACTTTCAGGGTATCGTAATCCGGTGCTGCACCACAATAACCGCCACCTTTAATGATATAAGTATTTGTACCCGCTGCCGGTGGCGTCACGGTAATGGTAGGGTTTGTAGAAATGCTCATCGAACTGGTTGGACTGGTCATATAGTACCAGGTATAACCATTGGCATTGCTTGCTGATAAAGTCACACTGTTACCGGCACAGATCATTGTATCTTTCAGGGCATGAACATCTGTTACACTTCCTGCATATATAATCTTGATCACTGTATCTTTCACACAGCCACCGATCGGATTTTTAACCGATACGGTATAAGAAACCGGTGTATTCACACTTGGTGTTGCTGTAAATGTAGGTAACACCGTGATTGTGCCGTTGTTGGCTGTCACCGTAGCCGGAGGTGTAGCCGGAAGCACGGTGACTGTATACGTCGACGGATCCGGTGAGTTCTGACAGAATCCAAAACGCATATTCGGAACAAGGTTCTGGTTTGTAAATGCATTCGGTACGGCCGATGTGTTTCCGCACACCGGGTTCGAATCTTCCACATGCCATGTCGAAGCAATGTAAGGTGTATTTACCAATTCAATAGAACAGTTTTGTGTATAGTTGAATGAGCTGTTCATACCGAAACATGTTTCAATGATGATGTTCGAAATACCATCCCAGAGGAATGACTGCTGGAAGTTGTGAACGTTCCATCCGAGCGATACAGGCTGGTTCGCATTGGAGTATACGGTTGACAGACCTGTTTCGAACGATGATGTAAAGTTGCCGATGGTTGTACATCCCATCTTGATTTCAAAGTTAGGGTAGTTCGTAATACTGGTATTCAGGTTGGTGATGCGGAAGGCCAGGCTGGATATTTTTCCGGCTGACAGACCCGCAGCAATCAGATCCGATTGTTTTACGAGGAACTGTTGCTTGGAATATGTATACCAGTTACCGTAAGGTGTTGGGTAAGTAGTAGATGTATTGGTGAATGTACCTGCTGAGAATAACTGCATTGTGTTTGGCGAAGTACAGTTATTCGGTGTAATACCGCATGTTGTTGGAGGCGATGCACCGTAAGTCATGTAAATTCTGGCTGTATCGTTCGGGAAACAAATCACAGACCCCGATGGCGCTGCCGTAGATGGTGTGGAAATGTTTGTAATGGTAAACGTGGAAGCATATAAACAGGCACCGTCATTTACGGTGTAAGAGTAAACACCCATGGCAAGACCGCTCAAGCTGTCTTTCAGGCTGGATGAAGCAAACTGATCGTTGCTGTATCCGCCCGGGCCAGTTACATGGTAATTATACGTCGGCACATTGCTGGTTTGCAGATTAATCACTGCTGTACCATTAGAACTACCAGGACATACGTTATTCATGCTCGACAGGTATGTGCTGCCACCGCTGATCAGAGTCAGTGTATATTTGACAGAGTCACGACAACCGTAAGTATTTGTGTAAGAGAGATTATAATTTGCTCCTACAACCGGTGTATTGATGTAGAGTGTATCGTTGGTTCCCTGTGGTGCGGCAATTGGTGTTGTGCCATTATACCACTGGTAGTTGGATCCACCGCCTTTTGTAATGAAGGCTACGTTACCACAATAGGATGCTGACTGGGAATAGAACTGGGCCGGCGAGACACCTACGTTGACGACGGCACTGGCCGTACCGCAGGCCGTAGAGGAGACGTTGACTGTATAGTTACCAGGTGGAAGGTTCGTGGCCGTGGCACTTGTACTGACGACGGAGCCAAGCGAGTTGATCCAGGAATACAAGAGTGTGCCGCTACTACCTGCTGCTGTTACCTGTGCTAAACCGCTGGCACCATTCTGGCAGGATGGGCTTGAGTTGGTGTTAAGGATGTTAACACTGGTTAATTTAATTGTGTCATTCAATGTTAAGGTACAGCTACCCGGAGAAACCATTTGAACATGATAAACCTGGCCAGGTGTGGCAGGGTTTACAATAAGTGTATCATTGGTTCCCTGTGGTGCGGCAATCGGGTTATTCGACGGGTCGAACCACTGGTACCCGACAAATCCTGTAGGCGCAACAAGGATAGCGGACGGAGAACCAGAGCACATGTTACTGTAAGGTACACCAATACCACCGCACTCAGCATCTACGTAGGCATAACCCCAGTGACCACTTTGTGTACAGCCACCTACTTCAAAATTTACAGATACAGATGTACCGATGGGTAATGTAGATAAATCGACAGAGTAGTATTGCCATTTGCGGTACATGGTCGGATCGAATGTAGAACCTACTACCGATTGTTTCAGGGAGTCGGCCGGAACGGTTGTTTTAGGGTTGAATGTATAAGATGTACAACCCGGCAGAACGGTGTTGGTGTTTTCGTTCATAACAACCACACGGAAATATGGCGATTCGCCGGCAGCGTGACCGGAAGGATTTTGTAATACCACAGCGTAGCTGAATGATAAGCGCTGAACGGTGGAAGATGTTGTAACCACATATTTTAACTGGCATGCACGGTAGTTTGCGTTCATACCGTTCATACGCACCGATACGGGGTCAAAGCTGTAAGGGCTCACAAACGGGATTTCAGAAATTGTCTGAGTACCAGCCACGCGACAGGCGGCTGAGTCGTAACCGGTTGTGTTACAGTTCGGATATACGTTGTTCGTTGCCGGAATGGTCATAATCGTGTGGTAGTTAATGGTGTTAGCCATAAACACGTTATTACCGGCCGAGTTAATGATTGAAGTTGCTGTAGCTGTATATACCGGAAGGTTTGTTCCGGTAGAAACCTGACCTGTAGTACCGGTCCAGCCAGTAAAGTTATACTGTTCAAAACCGATGTTGCTACAACTGGCGTTACTGGTTTTAGCAGCCATACCATTATTATTTGGAGTCAGATTGATCACCGTCTGGTGAACATCGCCCTTTACTGTTTCGTAAGGGGTATGGATGTGGCCACTCTTTTTCAGGGCTTCACGGCTCGAGAAATCACGTCTCAGGTAATCAATGTATCCGGGGATTTCAGATGCTTTGATCCCTTTTTTTCTGGCCTCTTCAATTGCCTTCTTCTCATCGAATTTTGCTTCTGTTTGAGCAAAACCGGCCAGCGGGGATAAGCCTAGAATTAAAAGTGCTAATACAAGTTGTAATAGTTTCCTCATGTTAAATACAGGTTTAGAATTAGTTAAATAAATAATTCTTGTTTATAGGGTTTCTAAATAAGAAATTAATGAGTGCAAGTTACCCATTATTAAGTTTTCACACAAGTAAAACACTTCAAACTTTGAAGTCCACAAAGCATCATTATGGGGTGAAAATGACATTCCTAACTTTTTCATTAAGCTTTGTTAAATATTAAATGGAAATTAGTCGATAAACCTGCCTATTTCATTACCTTTGCAGCAGCATTTATGGCAAAATCGCTTCAACCGAATAAAAAATACGTCCGTTTTACATGGCTAATTATCTGGGGGCCATTTATTTTCCTTTTTTTACTTATCGGTCTTATATCTTTTGAGGTTTTTGGTGATCTGCCCAGTGTAGAAGAGCTTCAGAACCCAAAAAGTAACCTGGCAACCGTGGTTTACAGCAGTGATATGAAAACACTGGGTAAATACTACCGTGAAAACCGCGTCAATGTAAAATACTATGAGCTTGATAAAGACTTAGTTAACGCTCTGATTGCCACGGAAGATGCCCGTTTTTATGACCACAGCGGGGTGGATCTCAAGGCTCTGGGCCGTTCGGTTACAGGTGTCATGACCGGCCGCAGGAGCAGCGGTGGTGGTTCTACTCTCACCCAACAACTTGCCAAAATGATGTTTCCCCGCCCCCAGGGAAAAATCAAAATCATTCTCCAGAAGTTCAAAGAATGGGTGATTGCAGCCCGTCTTGAAAAAAATTATACCAAGGAAGAAATCCTGGCACTCTACCTCAACAAATTCGACTTTCTTCACCTGGCTGTAGGTGTAAAGTCCGCCTCACAGATTTATTTTAACCGCAACCAGGATAGCCTGGAGGTACAGCAGGCAGCCATGCTTATTGGTATGGCCAAAAATCCCTCCCTCTTCGATCCTATTAAACGCCCTGATACGACACTGCATCGCCGTAATGTTGTGTTGTCGCAAATGGTAAAGTACGGCTACCTGACACAGGCTCAGTTCGACAGTCTGAAAAAACTGCCACTCGGTCTTGTATACAGGCCCGAAGATCATAATGATGGCCTGGCTCCTTACTTCAGGGAATACCTCCGCGATAATTTTATGAAGAAATGGTGTGCTACACACATTAATCCCGAAACCGGAAAACCTTATGACATTTATAAGGATGGGCTCAAAATATACACAACCCTCGATTCGCGCATGCAGAAATATGCCGAAGAAGCCGTTGTAGAGCATATGAGCGATCTGCAGAAAATGTTCTTCAAGGATTGTAAGAATAAGCGCAATGCTCCATTTGCCTGGAACGTATCGAAAGATGAAATTGAAAACATCATGATCAGCTCCATGAAACGGAGCGATCGTTACCGTTCGTTGAAACAGCAGGGCCTGTCGCAGGAGCAGATCACTGCCGAGTTCAAAAAACCTGTTCAGATGACGGTATACAGTCTGCGTGGTGAAATAGACACTACCATGAGTCCATGGGATAGTATACGCTATTACAAAGCGTTTCTGCATACCGGTTTTATGGCGATGGATCCGAATACCGGTTATGTGAAAGCCTGGGTGGGTGGTGTAAATCATAAGCATTTCCAGTTTGACCATGTGAAAGTCGGCCGACGCCAGGTAGGGTCTACATTTAAACCTTTTGTATATGCTCTGGCCATTCAGGAAGGCTATTCGCCCTGCTACCAGGTGCCTAATGTAAGAACCTGTATTACGACGGAATCGGGCACAGAGTGGTGTCCTGATAATTCCGATGGAAATAAGGGGACAGGCCAGATGGTGACACTTCGGAAGGCTTTGGCAGGATCCATCAATTATGTAACCGCTTTTCTCATGAAGCAATTCGGGCCGCATGCGGTGGTAGGCCTTGTGCGTCGCCTGGGTGTTACTGCCCCCATAGACGAGGTACCGGCTATATGCCTTGGAACACCTGATATTTCTGTATTTGAAATGGTAGGTGCCAACTCAACCTTTGCCAATAAAGGCACTTATGTGCAACCAACGTTTATTACACGCATTGAAGATAAAAACGGCAAAGTACTGGAAGAATTCATTCCGACGACCGATGAAGTTTTCAGTGAAGAAAAAGCGTATGTGATGATTCAGCTTATGCGCGGGGTTGTGGATTACGGTACAGGTACACGCCTTCGGGGCAAGTATAACCTTCGTAACGAAATTGCCGGTAAAACCGGTACCACACAGAACAATGCCGACGGTTGGTTTATTGGCCTGACACCTGACCTGGTAGCCGGCGGCTGGGTTGGTGGGGAAGACCGCAGCATTCACTTCAACAGCATTGAACAGGGCCAGGGTGCCAGTATGGCTTTGCCGATCTGGGGTAAATTTTTCCAGAAGGTGTATGCCGATCCTTCGCTGAAAGTAAGCAAGGCCGGGTTTCAGAAACCTGCCAATATGGGCAATATTGAGCTGGATTGCAGCAAATATGATGCGCAGACGGATCCTATCGAGGATGCCGGCTTTGACTAATCGCTTTTCTTAATATCTTTATACGATGAACCCGCTGATGTACGCCTCTATGGTCATTTGCCTGTTTATAACAGCATGTAAGCATGATACCATAGACAAATCGGCGACTCCCGCGCCTACTCCTGTCATTGACCCCAGAGATTCATGGGCGGGTAATTATGCTGCCATGAGCATTGAGTCGCATCCTGACAATAATGTGCCTCCGAATACCATTATCGATACAACGTACTGCCAGGTAAGTGTGCAGAAAATTTCCTCTGACTCGATCCGCATCACAACGCCTGCAAACACTTCGGTTGTAAAGTTTGCACTCGCCGATACGCTACCGGGTTCGTTATTTTACCATTGGCGCTTTACAAGCGGCGACAGTCTTTATCTTGGATTCATGGGCGGCCCGTCTCATTTCTGGCGCTATGCCGGTAAAAAACAATAAAAGCCATGATGCGGGCATACAGTAATTCACCAAAACAATGGCTGTATAAAGCCGGTGTGCTACTGATCGTTTTTGTTTCCTTTTATTTTTATGCGCCCTGTCGTTTTTTCCTGTTCAACTCAGATCAGGCGGTGCATGTGATGATGCTCAAGCATTTCAGCTGGCCTCATGATGCCTACTATTGGGGGCAGAACCGGCTGGGAAGTTTTTTACCCCTGGTAACATGGCCCTTTTATAAACTCCTGCCGTTTCATCCACTGGTTACTATCTCGCTGATACATTATGTGCTTCTGTTTGTGTCGTGGTATCTGCTGGCGGGGCTGCTCCGCTCGGACCTGGGTCGACTTGTACTTTGCGTGGCGATGTTTCTGCCTCTTTCCAGTTATTATTATTTTATACTGATCGGGCACCCGTATGAGGCTCAGCTTTTCTGCCTGTGTGTATCCGTTTTTTCGTTCAACAAAGTCAGGCTTTTGCTATTGTCGGAACAGACCGGCGTCCGTCTCTTTGTATGGCACTTTATAGCCATTCTGTTTGGCGTCCTGGCCTATTGGGTATCTGAATTCAGTGCGCTTGTTTTTCTTTTCGCGGGTATTTATGCATGGCTCTGCAAGCCGCTCCGCACAAAGATCCTGGAGGGGCTGGTGTGGAAAAACAAATCTGCTGGCGCCCTTATTCTGCTTTCGGTTTTGTACCTGGGTATCGGCTTTTTTGCTATCCGCGATCTCAAACAAAACTTAACGTCCGATACCCTGTATGACCAGTTATTTATCACACAGGGTTCCGACATCCGAAAAGAATTTGGCTACCTGAGCCGGCAAACACTTGATACGCTTGGGTTTAAAGACCCACGGGCTTTTTTTGAAAACGCCTTTTACGCCTGCCTCGTGGTACTGGTACCATGGAGTATATGGCTATTGCGGAAACTTCCGGATAACAGGCAGGTCCTGATGAAATCCTTACTCTGGAGCATCCTGGCCGGATGTGTGTTACTGTTTTTTTCATCGTGGAATTACCATAGTTTTTTTGGCGCAAAGTATTTCAGCATTCTGTATGTACTCATTTTCATTCCGGTGCTTGCATCGGCCGAGTGCATGAAACCGCCTCTATTACGGGGCATATCGGGTGTTTTGCTGATTTGCATGCTGGGTTCCGGGTACCTGTTTTGTTTTCGCCATGTGGGAGAACCAACCGTATTTGAGCGCTATGGCAACATAAAACAAATCCGGAAAGGCACGCTGGTGTGCGACTACTGGAATTGTTACGCCATGAATGCAGTAGCCTTCGACAGCCTGCAATCGTTCCCGATGGAAGCATGGTCGCAGCGCAACAGCCACCAGATGGAGCAGTTGAAACAAAGCGATTTTTTTTACTTCTTCGATGATGCCAATTTACCGCATAAAAGCACAAAAGATACGGTTCACTATTTCGGCTTCGACATGGTCCGAACCGGCACTGTATATCCCGTTCAGGGGCAGAGCCTGATGCAATACCGTAAATTAAAATAAAATTGTTGTGATTTCTAATTTCACTACGCAACAAATGATTATTTTTAACCTTTCGTAAAAATTCTTTGACTATGATCAATCGAGTTGTAAAAAACGCAGAAGAAGCCATCCGCGACATTCAGGATAACATGACCCTGATGGTCGGTGGATTTGGTTTATGCGGCATTCCTGAAAACTGTATCAATGCCCTGGTAAAAAAGGGGGTGAAGGGATTAACCTGTATCAGTAATAACGCCGGTGTAGATGATTTCGGGCTGGGCCTGTTATTACAGACCAAACAGATCCGTAAAATGATTTCGTCGTATGTTGGTGAAAACGCCGAGTTTGAAAGGCAAATGCTGAGTGGTGAACTGGAAGTGGAATTAATTCCACAGGGAACTCTTGCCACACGTTGCCTGGCGGCGGGTTACGGCATGCCGGTTATTTATACGCCGGCCGGTGTAGGCACCGAAGTGGCTATTGGTAAGGAAGTACGTCGTTTCAAATACAACGGCGAAGAAAAAGATTACCTGATGGAGCACGCTTTTGAGGCCGACTTTGCGATTGTAAAAGCCTGGAAGGGCGATACAGCCGGGAACCTGATCTACCGTTCTACAGCCCGGAATTTCAACCCGATGATGGCTATGGCCGGAAAGGTTACTATTGCTGAAGTTGAAGAGCTTGTGGAAGTTGGCGAGCTGGATCCGGATCAGATTCATACACCGGGGATTTACGTTCACCGTGTATTTCAGGGCGAAAAATATGAAAAACGTATTGAGCAACGGACTGTCAGAAAAAAAGCATAAGCCATGAAACAGTTATTGTGTATTGCAGCGGGAGCTGTTATGCTTACAGCATGTGGCGGGGGATCAACAAAAACCTCTGACGATATTATTATTTCGGAAGACATAAACATGGAACACCGTGTGCTCAATTTTGACAACACGCGTAAAGAGGGCGGTGCACACAGCGGGCAATATTACTCGGGTGTGGATGTGTCGAACAAATACGGTGCAGGTTATGCGATGGTGATTGCCGACAGCCTGAAAGAAAAAAACATGACTGTGTATGTAGATGGCTGGATGCGTGAAAAAGAAGCTCCCCTGGAAGGTGGGATTGCGGTATCGCTATCCACATCGCAGGGAACCAAATTCTGGAAGGTCCTGGTACCAGCCAATAAAACTGAGGCCAATCAATGGGTTCATGTAAAAGATTCTGTAACGATTAATAAAGATTTACTGAAAGATAAATTTGTGGAGATCGGTGTATTCGGATACAAGGATAACGGTCCGGACGCCCTCGACATGGACGACCTTCATATCAAATATAAATTTTTTAAATAAACGTATTATGTTAGATAAAAACGGTATTGCCAAACGTATTGCCCGCGAAGTAAAAGACGGCATGTATGTAAATCTTGGGATCGGAATCCCGACACTGGTAGCGAATTATATTCCGGATGGTATCAACGTGGTATTGCAATCGGAAAACGGTATCCTGGGAATGGGTCCATTCCCGTTTGAAGGCGAAGAGGATGCAGATCTCATCAATGCCGGAAAACAAACCGTGACGCTGCTCAAGGGATCTTCTATCTTTGACTCGGCGATGAGTTTCGGAATGATCCGTGCACAGAAAGTAAACCTCACCATTTTAGGTGCTATGGAAGTGAGTGAGCAGGGTGATATTGCCAACTGGAAAATTCCCGGAAAAATGGTGAAAGGCATGGGTGGCGCAATGGACCTGGTGGCAAGCGCCAGAAATATTATTGTGGCGATGCAGCATGTGAACAAAGCCGGCGAATCCAAACTCCTGCCTAAATGCGAGCTTCCGCTCACCGGCATTAAATGCGTGAAAAAAATTGTAACGGAATTAGCTGTACTCGACATACTACCACAGGGTGGTTTCCGTTTATTAGAAACGGCCCCGGGCGTAAGTGTGGAACAGGTGAAAAATGCAACTGCCGGTAAACTGATTGTAGAAGGTACAATTCCAGAAATGGTTATATAATTACTTGACAGATACATTAGAGGCATATCCGGGATTTTGGACATTGGTATTCAGAAAGCTGAGAACACCCAGTGTTTTTGTTTTCTGGGCCATTGTTGTGTTTTCGGCACTTACGTTTAAGTTCTGGATAAACTGGTGTCCCAGCCCGTTTACAAACGATGTGGATCAGTATTACTCCTACCTTGTTGCCAAATTTATTCACAACGACCTGAACTTTAAATTCCCGCATCATTACTGGCTTATTGAAGCTCCCAACGGGCAACTCGTTCCAAAAGTCACCATGGGCATGGCCATTATGTACCTGCCTTTTTTTGTAATCGGCAATAACATTGCCTATGCTTTTGATTACAACGGTGAAGGTTACAGTGCGCCATACATGTGGTGTATACACCTGGGCTCTATTTTATATGTGCTGATCGGCCTGTGGTATTGCCGCAAAACCCTGCTGCATTATTTCAGTGAATGGATCACGGCGCTGACAATGGTACTGCTGCTGTTCGGTACCAATTTGTTTTTTTATACCTACAAGGAAAGTGAGATGCCCCATAGTTACCTGTTTCTGCTGTTCTCCTTGTTTGTATACCATGTGGTGAGGTGGCAGCACAGCGGACGTCTGAAACACGTTTATATTTTCGCTTTCATTGCCGGCTTTATTTCCCTCATCCGGCCAACGGAGTGCCTGGTATTGCTGTTCCCCTTGCTCATCAACGTAGCTACATTCCGGGATTTCAAAGACAGGCTGGCTTTCCTGGCCGGGCTGAAGTGGAAATTGCTCCTGATTATTTTATTATTCATAATACCCATTCTGCCGCAACTTATTTTCTGGAAAGTACAAACCGGGCAGTTCTTTTTCTTTTCTTATGGCAGCCAGGAAGGTTTCTTTTTCAGGGATCCCAAATTTTACAGTGTTCTTTTCGGTTACCGTAAAGGCTGGTTGTTATATACACCCATCATGTGGTTCTCTGTTCTGGGCATGGTATGGATGTTTTTCAAATGGCGTAAAATGTTTTTTGCTGTTACCGTTTATTTCCTGGTTAACCTTTACCTCATCAGTTCGTGGTGGGACTGGGGTTATGGTGGCGCATACGGCATGCGGGCATTGGTTCACAGTTATGCATTGCTGGTTATTCCTTTTGCTTTTTTTATCAGGTCTTTTATCATGCTTGGTAAACAGCTTATTCTGAAAATAGTATCCACGCTTGTCATTTTAAGTGTTGGTGCTTTCTTTTGTTATCTCACGATTTTCCAGACCTGGATGTTTAAAAACAGCCTGATGCACTGGGACAGTATGACGCGTGAAGCATACTGGTTTGTATTTTTGAAAAAAGACTTTACAGGTGGCGACAGGGTATATCTTGAAACATTGTTCAAACACCCTGACTATGAAGCCATGCGACAGGGAAAGAGAGATGAATAAACAGGTTCGTATTGCCATTGTGATTCCCTGTTACAACGAACAGGATAATGTACCGGATTTGTACCGGGAAATATTGAACACGGATTTCCCGCCACGATATGATGTTCTACCTGTGTTTGTAAATGATTGCTCAACCGACCGGACCCGTGAAATTTTAAAAGGATTAGGTGCCACACATATTAATCTCCCGGTGAATCTGGGCATAGGAGGCGCCGTACAAACCGGTTATAAATATGCTTTCCGGCACGGTTTTGATATTGCTGTACAAATGGATGGCGATGGTCAGCATCCTCCGGGTGAACTTTCCAAAATTGTGGATGTGCTTATTGATGATCTTGCAGATGTTTCGATAGGCTCCCGTTTTCTGACCGGCGAAGGATTTCAGTCGTCGTATATGCGGCGTGTAGGCATTCATTTTTTCCGAAGACTCAATCGCTTTTTGGTAGGCGTAACGGTCAACGACAGCACATCGGGTTACAGGGCACTGAACCGCAAAGCCCTGGAAGTGGTGAACGAATATTACCCGGATGAGTACCCGGAACCCGAAGCCATTGTACTCTATACCGTTCATAAACTCCGTATTCATGAGGTGCAGGTAAACATGCGCGAACGCCAGGGAGGCAAGTCTTCGATACGTGCTTTCAAAACAATTTATTACATGATGAAAGTAAGTTTAGGCACAATATTTCTGTATATTCGTTTAAAATTCAATGGAAAACATCTCAATTAGGATACAGATTCTGAGCATTGCTGTTGCCATCATTTTTATGCTGATCATCTTCCGGCTGATCGCAAAAGGCAAACTGCGTGAAGAGTATTCTATTGTGTGGATTCTGTGTACAGCCGTGCTTCTGCTGTTTTCAATCTGGCGTAATGGCCTGGATGTGATGGCCGACCTGCTTGGTATAGTATATGCCCCGTCGCTTATATTCCTTGCTGCATTGTTTGCCATTGTGATATTCCTGGTGCACTTATCGGTCGTGAATTCGAAGCAACATAAACAGATCAAGGATTTAGCGCAGGAGATGGCCTTACTGAAAGAAAAACTCGAATCAAAAAAAGACGGATCAACTTCTGCCCCGTGAAAACCTATGCCATTATAGTGGCCGGGGGAACCGGTCAGCGCATGCAATCGGCCCTGCCAAAACAAATGATCCAGGTGCATGGCAAAGAAATTCTGATACATACCATCGAGAAATTTGTACGTTTTGATACGTCGATAGAGATCATCCTGGTGATCCATGAAAGCCTGAAAGATCCCTGTACCGCTCTTCTGAAAAAATATAATCTCGACACACAAACCGTGATGGTGGCCGGCGGGCCTACCCGCTTTCACTCCGTCAGAAACGGATTGGATGCTATCCCGGACACACACGCTGTGGTTGGTATTCATGATGCCGCCCGTCCGCTTGTATCGGTGGAGGCGATTGAGCGCTGCTACAAAACAGCACAAATTATGGGAAATGCCATTCCCGTCGTAAATGTCAATGAGAGCCTCCGTGAAGTCAATGGAGCCAGTAATCATGCAGTGAGTCGCGATCGTTACCGGATTGTTCAGACCCCGCAGTGTTTTGAACTGGAGCGGATCCGTGCTGCTTTTACACAGCCCTACTCCGATGCATTTACCGACGATGCCACCGTGCTGGAATCTACCGGGGAACATATTCACCTGGTAGAAGGAAACGTAGAGAATATTAAAATTACACATCCTGTTGATTTGCAAATAGCAGCCCTGTTTTTAGCATGACCACCGAAGATATAGCCGATGCCCTGGAGCTCACAGCCAAACTGATGGAGCTTCACAATGAAAATCCATTCAAGATAAAAGCCATCAGTGCCGCCGCTTATAAACTCTCCAAAACAAGGGTGAGCCTGGAAGGACTAACGGTTGAAGAGTTGACGCAAATTGAAGGCATCGGGAAAGGTATTGCCGAAAAAATTGTTGAGCTTAACCAGACACAAAGCACCAAAGAGCTCAGCACTTTGCTGGCTAAAACACCGCAGGGGCTTATCGAAATGCTGCATGTAAAAGGCCTCGGACCTAAAAAGGTACGGCAACTGTGGCAGGAGCTTGATATTGAAACAGTGACCGAACTGCTTTACGCCTGCAATGAAAACCGACTGGTGGAGTTAAAAGGCTTTGGGGCGAAAACGCAGGCAGAAATAAAAAAATCGATTGAGTTCAAATTAAATAATAGCGGAAAATACCATTATTCTTATCTCGAGAAAGCAGCTAACCAGCTACTGGATGAACTCCGTAAAACATACCCATTGGTTTCGCTGACCGGTGAAATTTACCGCCGCTGCGAAATCCTCGAACAGATTGACATCCTGGTTGGCAGCCACGATGCCGTAACTCCGGATCCGGCCCTGACACAGCATCTGCCGGTACAGGTCCTGAGCACTTCTCCCGAAACATTCTACAGCAAACTGGTTGAAACTTCTTCGGCAAATGCGCACCTGGAGGGTATTGGTTTTGAAAAACTGACTCAGAAGGAATTTGCTTCCGAGCAGGCCGTTTATGAATCGCTCGGCATACAATATGTAGAGCCTGAACTGCGCGAAGGTTTATTTGAACTGGAAAAAGCAGCCTCGAAAAGTCTGCCGGAACTGGTCGGCTTCAAGGACCTTAAAGGCGTATTGCACAACCACAGTACATACAGCGACGGGATAAATACCCTGGAAGAAATGGCTGTGTATTGCAAAGAGTCTGGCTATGAGTACCTTGGCATTTGCGACCACTCCCAAACGGCCGTATATGCCCAGGGCCTGAAAGTTGAAAAAATAATGGAGCAGCATGCTGAGATTGAGAAGCTCAATGCAAAGCTTGCACCGTTTAAAATATTCAAAGGCATTGAAAGCGATATACTGGGTGATGGTTCACTCGACTACCCGGAAGAGGTTTTAAAAACATTTGATATTATTGTTGCTTCGGTTCACTCCAATTTGAAAATGGATATGGATAAAGCTACTGCACGCCTCATTAAAGCCATTGAAAACCCTTATACAACCATATTGGGTCACCCGACCGGCCGTTTATTACTGGGGCGTCCGGGCTACCCGATCGATCACAAAAAAGTGATTGATGCCTGTGCCGCCAATGGTGTAGTGATGGAGCTGAATGCACATCCTTACCGGCTCGATATAGACTGGCGCTGGATTCCATACTGTCTTGAAAAAAACGTGATGATTTCCATTAATCCCGATGCGCATCAAAGGGAAGGTTATCACGATATGTATTATGGCACTCTGGCCGCGCGTAAGGGCATGCTCACCAAAGCCATGTGTCTCAATGCCATGGATCTGGGTGCTTTTGAGGCTTTTCTGGCAACGCGAAAAAAATAAATGTCCCGGATTTCACAGATTATGTCCTGGTATAAATAGGTACTTTTCTCGCAGAATAGCGCGGATTGAGAACACGCAGATTCGCGCAGATCAAAGCCCCCCGTCATTACGAGCGGCAGAGCCTCCGCTATGCGCCTATGCTGAAGCTTCAGCGCAAGCATAAGCTTCAGTGGTACGCGGAGCGGCGTAATCTCTTTCTGTTTCTCCTTATTTCACGCAGAATAGCGCGGATTGAGAACACGCAGATGCATGCAGAACGGAGTAGCATCCAACTCCCGGCATTTAGGAATCCAGCAAATGCACAAAAAGTAACCTGCAGTAAACATGGGCTAAGCCTGTAATTTGTATCTTCGTAGTATCACGGTTTCCCGTATGGCTATCTTAAACTCCATAGCTTCCTGGTTCATGAAAAAACGCATGCACCAAATTGAATTATTTATGAAGTACCCGCATGAGGTGCAGCATGAATGGCTGCTCAAACTCGTGAACGAAGCGAAGCATACGGAGTTCGGAAAAGCGCATCAATTACAGGACATCAGGAACTATGAACAATTCAAGACTTTTATTCCCCTGCAGGATTATGAATCGCTGAAACCCTATATAGAACGTAACCGCCGCGGCGAACAAAATCTGCTCTGGCCCAGTGAAATCAAATGGTTTGCCAAAAGCAGCGGCACTACGGATAAGAGCAAATTTATTCCTGTCAGTGAGGAATTTCTGGATGGCTGCCATTACAATGGCGGTCGCGATATGGTGACCCTGCACTGTGTCAATAATTCTGAAACACGCCTGTTTACTGGGAAAAACCTGGCTCTGGGCGGGAGCTTCAAAACCGATGAATTCGGCAACCACAGTTCTTATCATGGCGACGTGAGTGCCATTATCATTCAGAATCTTCCGATGTGGGCTGAGTATTTCAGGGCACCCGGTGTGGATATAGCCCTGATGGATGAGTGGGAAAGCAAGCTCGAAAAAATGGCCCGCACCATGGCCGATGAAAATGTGACCAGCATTGCCGGAGTGCCAAGCTGGATGCTTGTATTATTAAAACGGATTCTGGATATCCGGGGAGCAGGCAGTATCCGGGAAGTATGGCCAAACCTGGAAGTATACTTCCATGGCGGGGTTAGCTTCACACCCTATAAAGAAACGTTCAGGCAGTTATTCGATTCTGATAAGACTTCCTATATGCAGTTATATAACGCCTCCGAGGGTTTTTTCGGCATACAGGATCAGCGTGTAAGTGATGAAATGCTCCTGATGCTGGACTATGGCATTTTCTATGAGTTCATTCCGATGCAGGAAGTTCATAAGGAGAACCCCCGCATTTATAATTTATCGGAGATCCAAACGGGTGTTGTTTATGCGATGGTAATTACCACCAATGCCGGGCTCTGGCGATACCAGCTCGGCGATACCATTCAGTTTACAAGCACAAATCCATATCGCTTTATTATTACGGGTCGTACACGCCAGCACATCAATGTATTTGGTGAAGAACTTATGGTTCATAATGCGGAACATGCACTGAAAACCGCCTGCGAAAAAACCCATGCGAGTATTACGGATTATACGGTTGCTCCGCGGTTTATGGGTGAGCAAACAGGCCTGCACGAATGGCTCATTGAGTTTGATAAATCACCCGATAATCCGGCCTATTTTATGGATGTGCTTGATAAAGCCCTGATGCAGGTTAATTCCGATTATGAAGCCAAACGTTATAACAACTATGTGCTATCGGCTCCGGAACTTCGTATGGCCGAAAAAGGAAGTTTCTACAACTGGCTTAAGGCAAACAATAAACTTGGCGGCCAATATAAAGTGCCGCGGCTCAGCAATGATCGTAAGATTATTGAGAGTATTTGACCCGACTGCAGGCCTTTTCCGGTAATCAATCTTTTTCAAAACCTCAAAAAATAAGTATTTTTACCGCGCAATCATCTATACATACGGATTATGAAAAAGAACATTCTTTTCTTTACTCTATTCTTGCAGTTGTTGGCCGCTTCTCTTCCGGCAACAGCTAAACGAACAGAACCACTATTACCTTTATTTGAAAAACTGAAGGAACGCACGCTTATTGTGACGCTTGCTACTGAAAAAAAAGAACTCTATGATGATATACTAAAAAAATCGGGCAAACAAGCTGCGCAGGATTACTCTGATTTTTTGAAAGAAACCAATCAAAATATCGTTAAAGCAGTTTCATCATTATGGAAACTAAATAAAAAGATCGTTTTTATACACGAAGATTCCATTAATGAATTTATAAAAAAAGCTCCTGAATCATATGGATTGCTTACATTTTACGATGGTTTAGCACCAAACAATAAAGATCTCAAAACCAAACTGGACATTGGCGAAAAAAGAATCTGCATACCGACATCTATTGGCATTGAAAGCATGGCTTTATTTCTTCCGGAAAGAGATCAGCCCATTGCTTTTTGTCATCTTTCGACATATATAGCCGGACAAGGATTTGACCCCAAAGATGTCTCCACCGAAGCCCGCAAAAAAGCATCCCATTTTTATATAGATTTACTGCAGTTGCATTATATTATCGGACGTTTCAACTGGTTGTATGAAGATGCCGTTAACATTCCTGAAACCCGACAGCCAAATGCGATCCTCTCCGGACTGAATGGCATGCATAACTACAAAAAACTTCAAACACTTACCCTGGTTGTACGTCAGTCGGAATGTGAGAAAAAATTTGACGTAGAAAAAATTTCCGAATACTACCCTTACAAGATACAAGTAGCCAGTGATGCAGAATTTGAAAAAATGTTCCTGGAGGCCGCTCGTACTAAAGATAAAACAAAAGCCTTTGTTTTCGTTATCCAAAACTCATCTAATGCCAGCATGCTTGTTTATATCCAGGAGGCAATGCTTGCTTCAGACGGCCAGTTAATTGCTTATTACGCGAACGAACTGGGCATTTCATATAAAATGCTCAAATTTTTTAAAGAAGCCGCCGAAAATCCGAAATACTAGCCGGCACAAGGCCTCATAAAATAATACAGCTGATCGGTACTGACTGAAAGATTATTGAGAGTGCGAGGTAGTTTCACTATTTCCTGAATAGAAAATTATACTATATTTGTTTAAATTAAACCCTCCTTATGATGAAATTAACTTCCTTCTTAAGCTGTGCCTTATTGGCCACTTCGATTGCCAGCGCACAGGTGCAGTACACTGCAGGTCCTGAGCTCGACAATGACAGAGATAACAAAATGAACCGTATGCTTGGCGGCGACGACAATAGTTTCTACGCCTACCGTATTCGCAGTAAAGGAAAAGGCACCTCTTTCTTTATTGAGAAATATGACAAGAAAACACTGAAACCTGTTTTCTCCAAGGAAGTAAATCTGGATGAAGAAGGTCAGACCAAAATTGAAGACGTGGAATATGCACAGGGAAATGTTTTCATTTTCCGTCGCCAATACGATAAAAAAGCGGATAAGATGACCCTGTTTTTTCAAACTGTATCATCTGCCGGCGTTGTGTCTCCACAATTAAAGGAAATTGTTACCATCAACTCCGATCACTACGAGTTTGTTGATTTTGATATTTTCCCAAACCCTAGTCAGACAAAATTCGTCATCAAAGCTTCGCACAAGGCGAATAAAACAGACGAATATAAAACCGATTTTATCCTGATGGATGCTGCCGGTATGAAAAAGGTATGGACCAAAACCGTTAACCAGAAACTTCACAGTGGTGGCTACAACTTCAGCTTTTTTGGCGGATTGTCGGAGGTAGAAGGCGTTGGTTTTATCGGCTTGTATGTTGATGATAAAGACAATATTTACTGGGGTTACAATGGTCTTGCCAAAACATCAACGGATAAAGAAAGACGTTACCGTTTAAATCTTTACACCATGAATGCTGCTGATAATACACCAAAACAACTTGAATTATTATTTGATGATGATTACCTGGTATCGGATATCGAGTTTTCAAAATCGAATGATAATGAGATTGTTGTGGGCGGATTCATGAAAGATGTGATCGAGCGTAAAGGCCGCGACCTTGTGAAATGCGGTATTTTCAGCTTTAAAGTAAACCTGACCAACAACACCGTAGCAGCCAAAACATTCCAGTTCTTTGACGATAAAATGCTGGCTGCTCTTGAATCAAACGCCCGTCGCTCGCGCTACTTCAAATACAAACTGGATTATATTATTCCGGTAGGTGATGCCGTTTACTATGTTGGCGAACAATACAACGAACAATATGTTTCAAACAACTCCAGCTACGGCATGGGTTCTATGGGTGGCATGAACACAGGTTCTAACAGCTACTGGCAATACGAATACATGGATGTTATTGTAGCAAAACTGACGCCAAACGGAAAATTCGAATGGATTAAAAACGTACCGCTCCGTAATGAAATGCGCATGAATTTTGCTCACGTATTTAAGCAATATATTGCTGTGGCTACTTCCAAAAACCTGTATATTTTATGTGATGATCATCCTAAAAACATGGAGCGCTATGAAAAGGCAGACTTTGAACCAAAAGATCTGAAATCTGTTCAGGGTATTCACGGTTCCAACTTTGTATGCAATACCGTAGCTTTAACCAATGGAAACATTACCCGCAAAGTGGTTTTTGAAAACGAAAAATATTGCTTTGCGCCAATCCAGGAACGCAACCCGCAATTTATTCCTCCATCCGATTGCGAGATCTTTGTGCCAAGTAAAAACAACGAAATTTTCATTTATACCGAAGACCGTGGTGCTGACCAGTTCGGTAAATTGAAATTTGACTAAGCATCTTATTCTTTTTTTTGAAAGCCCTCCTGATTACAGGGGGGCTTTTTTTATATCTTTGCCGCATGACTCAAAGGCTTATAACCCTTGCCCTGCTCCTTTCCGGGCTCTCTCTGTTTTCGCAAAAACAACACCTGTTGGAAAATTTTGAGCCGCTTACCAGTAGCGGAAATCTACCACTGATCTGCACATCGGACTACAAACAAATTGTAGCGACTGCTATCTCCGATGCAAAAAAAGCAAACAAAACGAGCAGGCCAGCTGCTACACTGGAATCGTTCAGTGATCTGCAAAAAATTATCCGGAGTGGAAATCTGCTGGTTGATGACGAAGTCAGCGTTTATATAAACCAGGTAGCCGACCAGGTTTTAAAGAATGACCCGGAGTTACGCCAATCTTTACACTTTTACGTTTATCAGTCGCCCTACGTGAATGTCTACACGTTTAAACAAGGCTATATATTTATAAATACAGGGCTGATCGCACAGATGGAGAACGAAGCCCAGCTGGCGTTTCTGATCTGCCATGAAATCGGGCATTATACCCGGAAACATGTGCCGACACAATTTTTCGAAATTTTCCACATCAACGACGAATCCATTTATTACAACAAGAACAAGGAAGAATACATGATGGATCGCTGCATGTTTTCCGGCGAACAGGAAGCCTCGGCCGATTCTCTGGGTTTGCAGCTCTATGCAAAAACCCCGTATGCATTTACAGAACCTGCCAAAGCCATTGATATTCTTCGTTACGCCCAACTTCCGTTTGATCTTGTTGAGTTCAGAAAAAGCTTTCTGGAAGGCCCGAATTATTCCATTCCGGCTGCCTATTTCCTGAAAGAAGTGGCTCCTATCAAGAGCCGACATAATGATGCTGAGCCGGCGTTGCATCCCAATACCAATGCCCGGAAACGCATCATTCAGGATTATTCCGATAAGCTGAAAGGTGCCGGGGTTGCAAAATTCATGCTTCCTGAAACAACCTTCGATTATATCCGTGATCTTAGCCGGTTTGATCTCTGCCGTACAGCCCTGAAGGATCGCGATTATCCCAATGCCCTATATAATGCTTACATTTTGAGCCAGAAATTTCCAAACAATAAATTCCTGGCGGAAACTGTAGCCTCCAGCTTATATGGTATAGCGTTGTATAAAAACGGGAAACTGACCTACGCCGAACATTCCTTTCTTGGTAATGCGGGGATCGTTGGTTGCGATGATGTAGAGAGTTTTCCGCAACAGGTATATTCACTTATCGGGAAGATGCCGGGTAATGAATGGACTATCCTGGCGTTGAATTACAACTACCGCCAGTTGAAAAAATTTCCAAACAGCGAAGCCATCAAGCTCCGCACAGACAGTCTGTTTAAAATGATGCGCTATACCGACTGGGGAATCGTGGATTTCGTAAGAACAGATAAACCGGTTGAAAATCAGTCTACATTACAGTCCGGATCCTCAAAAACGGCGCTCATTGCCAGTATACAACTCGAAAAAGATAAAAAACACCGGGATACCATTTATTATAAAGACATTTACCTGGACCTTTTCATGAACGACCCGGTTTTTTCAAAAAAATTTCCGAGAGCTTGGGAAACACCCGTAGAAACCGTGAGTCCGAAACCGACAAAACCCCTTGCGAAAACCTACCCGAAGATTGATACCCTGATAGTACTGGCACCTTTTTACTATAGTATAGATCAGCAGGAGTCGAATGAAATACTCCGGAGTAAGTTTATGCCTGAGGAAAAAAGTCCCGGAGAATTGATCCGGAATGCCGCTGCATCCATTAAAATGCCGGTTGTAACGGTACTTGATCCCTTTTTGTTTTCACAAAAAGATATTGCCTTGTACAACGATTATACATTCCTTAAAGGATGGCTCAACGAGCGTAACGACGACGTATTTAAATCGCTAAACCCCACTATGGTAAACGATACCAGCGCGATACGCGCGCTGATGGAACGTTACAACACCCGTTACATGATGTATTCTGGCTTTATAAGCCTTAACAGCCAGTTGCGCAAAGGCGTTATTTCTGTGGTGATGATCTATGATCTGAAAACAGCTGAGATCGTTTATAAAAAAGTGGATGTGGGCCCTTTAAAAGAAAACGAAATCATGATGCAGTATAGATACATTGCTTTATTGAATGCTATCAAATACAACAAGCTTTCGGTTTATTAGAAAAAATAATGGCTTCGCTTCAATTATCAGTGCTTTTCCTTACCTTTAGCAACTGATAAATTATCCTTATGCAATCCATTTCCTCGCGAGCCTTCATCTCTGCTATGATGGTGGCTTCCGGGCTTTTTGCCCAACAAAATCTTTCTGAAAACTATGTTCCACTGAAATCGCAGGGCACACTTCCGGAAGTGTTTACCCAGGATATTAAAAAAGTGGTTAAACAGGACATCACGGACCTTAATAAAAGTAAGGACAACGACAAGAACCTGAAGAGTACCTATTTCACTGAAGCAAACTATGAGATTGAAAAAATCGTCAAAAGTGGAAATACGCTTATCAATGATGAAGTATCACTTTATCTGAACCGGCTCGCTGATGTCTTATTGAAAAACAATCCAACGCTGCGGAATGAGCTTCACATTTATGCGCTCAAATCATCGGTTGTAAATGCCTATAGCTACGATAAAGGCTATATTTTTATTGACCTTGGCCTCATCGCCCAGGCAGAAACAGAGGCTCAGCTTGCCTACATTCTTTCGCACGAGATCTCGCATTACACCAAAAAGCATAACATCCAGGGGTATGTGAAAAATGAGAAAATTGACCGGGATCACTACTCCGGTAAAAGCTACGATGATAAGCTGCTCGAAAAATGCCAGTACTCCAAGGAGTTTGAAAGTGAAGCCGATCTGGAAGGCTTTAAACTTTTTGAACTGTCTAATTACAATTTCACACAGGCTGAAAAAGCATTTGATGTGCTTCAGTATGCACATCTTCCTTTTGAGTTGGTCGAATTCAAAAAGAGTTTCCTGGAAACAGATTATTTCAAAATTCCGGATGCATATCAACTCAAGGAAGTTTCATCCATTAAAAATAATGCTAACGAAGACGACAGTAAAAGTACGCATCCGAATACAGCCAAACGCAAAGTAGCTATTGGTGAGCTCATTAAAAACCGAAACAACAGCGGGCGCGTGGATTACATTCTCAGTGAAAAAGATTTCATGTATGTGCGCGATCTTGCCCGTTTCGAAATGTGCCGCTTATACCTGAAGAACCGTGATTATCCGAATGCATTCTATGCTGCTTATATTCTGGAGCAGAAATACCCGAACAATCAATACCTGGCGGAGGTGATTTCCAAATGCCTTTATGCCATTTCATTGTATGACAAAGGTGACGTGCGCTACAATAAAGACTCTCACCTTTCGGATGGTATTGTCGGCCATTCGGAAATAGAAAGTTATCCGCAACAGATCTACTTTCTTATCAATAAAATGCCGGCCAATGAATGGACCATCATGTCACTCAATTACATTTACCGGTCGCATAAAAAATTTCCAAACAGTGTACCACTCAATGCTATGGCCGACAGCATGTTTACTCTCATTAAAAATGTAAGCTGGGGGATTTCTGATTTTGTAAGAACCGATCAGAAGAAAGCGGCCGAAACAGTCGTGAAAAAAGACACGGTGGTAAAGGAAATCAAATCGAAAACCGATATGATTGCCAATATTCAGCAGGAACGTATCAACAACAACCATGATACGGCCTATTATAAAGATATCTACCTGGATCTTTTTATGAACGACAAGGAGTTTGTGAGTAAGTTTCCGGCCGCCAGCAATGTAGAGTTTACGCCAAGTTCCGGATCCGGCTTCGGCGACTATAAGCCATCCCGGAATAATGACTATGTGAAAACAGAAGTGAAACGAAAAAAGAAAGGCAAAAAAGGCGACAATATCGAAAACAATGTCAAGATTGAAAAAGTTATATTGCTGGAACCTTTCTATATCCAGATTGACCGGGCCGCTGACAAAATCGATAATCTGAGCTCTGATCAGAAACAGGAAAAACTCATTGAAACTGTAAAAACCATTGCTGAGAAAGAGAATTTTCAAACTGTTGCTCTCGATCCGGGACTGCTCACTTCGGGCGATGTGGATAAGGTAAATGATTACTCCGTACTGAACGATTGGTTTTTTGAGAAATTTGACGGTGACCGGAACAGTGACGGTGTACCAATCTTCAATACCGATCAGGTTGAAAATCTTGTAAAAAAATACGGGACTTCTTATGTTTTAAAAATAGGGATCATCAGTCTAAAGGGCGGCCGTAAAAGAACATGGTTTTACAGTGGCATTATTGACCTCAAAACCAATAAAGAAGTATTTAAACTCTATGAGGTTTTCCGTGAGAAAGATACACGCGACCTGATCAACAGTAAAATCTATCAGACCTTTTTTGAATTGAAACACGGCAAATAACGCACCATGATAAAACGTATTTTCCTGTGCTTTCTTGTGATTGCTGTGCTTCCGGGTATAATTAAATCACAGGCTCCAGGCTATATAGGCAAAAGGTTCCAGGTCGGTTATGGTTTTTACCTGAGCCCTGCATTTATGGGTTCGACCTATCAGGGTAATAGTATCTTTGGATATCATAGTGGTAATGCTAACCGTGGTACTTTTGCCTGTAATACAATTCATGAAGGTTTTGTAGAATATGCATTAAAAAAACGACTGATGATAGGTGTTTCCGTACGTTATTTTAGAACTTCATTTGACAATAGCGTGCAATGTTTTGTATATGATGCAGAAGCAAGTAGCCAAGGCGCAAGTGTTTCCTTTGTTGAGTTTCCTTCAGGGCTTTATTACATAACCGGGTTGAACTATCAAATATATAATAAACTATATTTCAAAAAGTATATTGCTCCATGGGGTCGTTATCTGATTTCGGGTATCAGCTTAAGAACATTTACCTGCCGGTATAATCCAGATGAAATGTTTCTTTCTGCCTCATCAAACTTCGGCCAGTATTCAAATAAAAAGTACAGTGACTTTGGGCCACAACAGCAGAAGTTTATGCGCTTTGATATTATGGCAGGATTTGGCAGAAACAGAGTATTTGGGAATAGAATTAGTGTCGACTACGGATTTAATACCGGACTTATCGGCCTTTTTACAAGCCTGTTTGATGCCATTGGACCGGAATCATTAAGCGACAATTTATATACACAGGCTAATTATATGAAAAAGACCTCCGTATGGCGTGTGCGTGGGGTGAATCGTTTGAATGCATTTATAAAAATCGGATATCTGTTCTGAATTTAAACCATTTTGATTATGAGAATACTTTTTATTTTATTGTTCACGATACTGCTTACTGCACATGGCCGGGCGCAAACACCAGGCTATATGGGTAAAAGGTTCCAGGCAGGATATGGGCTTTACGTCGGTCCTGCATTGCGTGGATCGACTGCAAACGGGCGAACCATTTTTGGCGACGGTGGCAATGCCGAATCAGGTTCATTTGCATTTAATACCACACATGAGGCTTATATTGAATATGCCCTGACGAAAATTATCATGGCCGGATTCTCGGTGCGGTATTATAAAACAGCTTACGATAATGCTGCCCGGATTGGGTATACGCAACCGAACAATTATTACAATTACAATTACTATTCTAATAATTACGATTTTTCAACCACTGGTCCGAAGGGTAGTTATAGTATCACCGGATTAAACTACTCCGTTTATTTTAAAATCTATTTCCGTAATTTTTCAGCTCCCTGGGGGCGCTATTTTATCTTTGGTCCAACGCTTCGCACCTACACCGCCAAACTGGACACCACCGCAATGAAAGCAAGTATTACAGACTACAGCTATTCGGGCAAGACCCTGACCTATACTCCCCTTTATGGTGACACGAAGCAACATTTCACCACCTTTGATTTTCTCCTCGGTTTCGGAAGAAACCGGATTCTGTATGATCACGTCTCTTTAGATTACGGTTTCAATGTAAATGCGGTGGCTTTTTTATATGCGCTTAGTGATGTCAGTGGTGCGCGGTCATCAACTGCGGGACAATTGGGAATCACAGAAATCTCTTATATAGAAACAACCGCTAAATGGAGAACGAGAGGGGTTAACCGATTAAATGCATTTCTGAAAATAGGTTACATCTTCTGAGATATAAAAGCACCTTGTTATGAAAAAAACCCTTAGTCTGTTATTTATACTGCTCATTGTCGCCAATACTCAGGCTCAGGTTCCGGGCTACATGGGCAAGCGATTTCAGGCAGGCTATGGTTTTTACTTCAGCCCGGCTTTATTTGGCTCCACTGCCGGTGGCAAAACAATCATAGGCTATAACGGCAATGCAGAGAGCGGAACACTGGCATTTAATACAATCCACGAAGGTTTTCTTGAATTTACCATGAAAAAGAAAACCATCATAGGCGCTTCTGTGCGTTACTACAAAACAACTTATGATAATTACAACGATCTTTATTTTTTTCCTCAAACTTCCAATGGTACATATTATAACGGGAATGGTGTCGGACACATCCCCGGGTTTTTCAAAGTTACCGGTCTGAGTTACAGCCTTTATTTTAAACTCTATTTCCGGCATTTTACTGCGCCCTGGGGCCGTTACTTTATTGTAGGCCCAACACTCCGAACCATGACCACTACGTATGATCCAAACAGTATGCCGGTACAATCAACCTCATACAATGGAACTACTTCATCCTATTACCCCGATCTGGGCGGTTCAAAACAATCTTTTAAGAGTTTTGATATCATCGCCGGTTTTGGCCGAAACCGGGTTCTTTACGACAAGATCACACTGGATTACGGATTCAACATCAATGTCTTTGCATTGATGTCATCTGTATTGGAATATGAAGGAGGAAATTACGCTTCGGATTATTCGGCTTCAGAGTATGTCAGGAAGTCAACCCGCTGGCGTTCCCGCGGCCTTAATCGCTTCAATGCATTTTGTAAAATAGGTTATCTCTTTTGATTACTTCACACATGTTTTCGTTTCGTGCGTCCAAAAGCATTTTTCTGCTACTCTGCTTTTTCGCAGCACTCAGCCTGCCTTCTCAAACCGCAGGTTACCTGGGTAAACGGTTCATTACAGGTTATGGCTTTTACACAAGCCCTTCCGTGATCAACACCAATGGACAGGGACAAAGGATGACGGAGAAAATGAAAATTGCCTATTCGGGACATTTCGCACTCAATTACATTCATGAACTCTATGGGGAAATGGCCTGGCGGAGACGCCTCGTTATTGGAGTATCGGCACGTTACTACAAAACCAGTTTCTCGCAGGAGCTCGAAATCCGATATGCACAAGACGCAGGTTCGTCTTCCACGTTTAATTACCTGAGCAGTACAACCCATGGTACATATTATATACGCGGTATGAACTACAGCGTTTACCTGAAACTATATTCTACCCGTTACCTGTCACCATGGGGCCGTTATTTTCTGATTGGCCCTGTTTTCAAAACCCATACTGCCACCTACTCACCGGATCGTCTCGGACTTACAGCTGTATACAAACCCATACCGCAAGGTCCTGCTCCCGATTTTGGTGCTACCACGCAACGGGGAATATCGTTTGATGTTATGGCTGGTTTTGGCCGAAACCGGATTCTTTATGACCGCTTGAGTGTTGATTATGGCTATAACTGTCATCTATTCGGGCTATTTTCGCCCCTGAAAGACTTCCTGTTTACAAACCTGACGGATAAAAATTACATAGCCGTAACTTCCCGGCGGCGCAGTTACAGTGCGAACCGCTTCAATTTCTTTATTAAAATAGGGTACTTATTTTAAGTTTAACCTGTTCTCCACAGGAGCCGCATACATCTTCAAAAACAACTGACGAAGCGCATCCTCCTCGCCGGAAAGTTTCTTAATATGGTTTTCTACGTAAATTATAAAATGGTCTTTTTCATCAGGTGCGTACATGTCAGCAAACACATTGGTGTCGTGCAACAGATCGTAGGCAATGTAGTTGACGTGATTGAGCTTATAGTCGTGGTGAATCCGTTTGTCGATGAGCGCTGTCAGTGTTTTGATCTTTTCATTTTCATTGCTGCAGGCTTTCTCAATATCGTGTAGCTCCTGTTGAATGGGTTTGCCAAAAGCCATGTGAATTTTTCCTTTTGGCTGTGTGATGCCGGTTACAATGCTATTGATATCTTCCCCGGGTGCTTTTACATATTTGGTATGCAACGACGAGAGGTATAACTCCTGTACTTTCAATGCATCGCAGGGTTCATATTCAAAGCTGATGGTAAGGGGTACAATATTCAGTTGCGAAAAACTCTTTACGAAATCGCGGTCACCGCTCATGTTCAGCATTTTCAGCAAGCCGGTTTGCGTCTGGTCATTCCCGTCTTTGGTACGCCCATTGCGCTGGGCGATCCACACACTGGTGTTTTTATCCAGAATAGTGTGGCGTATGTAAGCGCTCAACTGACGTGAGATATCATACATTTCCTTGGCATTACCTTCACGCTTTACGGTAAACATCCGGTTCATCCGTCCAAAGTCTGTAATAAAACCCTGTTCCATCAGGTTACTGCCAAAAGTAATTTCCGAAGTCGCAAAATTTTCCGCTTCCAGTATGATCTGCAGAATAGCACTGTCGAGCAATATGTCGCGGTGGTTGGCAATGTAAAGGTAAGCTTTGTTTGGGTCGAGGTTCTCAATGCCGCTCCAGGTAAGGCCCGCAGACGTTCCTTTAACGATTGTCCAGATCGCATGGCTCATGTAATTGGTCTGGAAATCGTAAAGCGAAGTAACTGTCTCTGCTTTTTTAACAGCATCTTTCAGGGTGATGCCTTTCCAGAGGTAGCTCATTAACTGAAAATACAAAGGATCCGCTGTGATACGCGCCATTACTTCTTTTACCTCGCTATCGTAATGCGGACGCAATGTTTCGAAGTCAAATTCCCTCGCAAACTCACTGATATGCGGAGCCGGTTCTGATGTAAATTTCTTAAGCATTATTTCTGTCTTCTGTCAATAAATGTAATGGGCTTACGACTCATCTCCGGCATTTGCCGCTTTTGAATGGCTTCGGGGCTATCCGTCTTAATAGCAGGTGCGACGCGCAATTTCGCCCTGAAATGATCCTTCAGTTCCTTTTCAAAATTGGGTGGTGTTTCGGTAACGCCGATGTGAATCAATATTTCATCTGTATCGATGTCGTTGGTATATACTTCTACAATGTAATTTTTAATGTATGGTGTATGATTCAGAATATCGTACAGCGCTGGCGGGTATAATGTGGTACCCTTGAATTTGATCATCTGCTGCTTACGCCCGAGAATAGGGCTCAGGCGGGCTGTTGTACGTCCGCAACTACAGGCCTCTGTATGTGCTACACATATATCACCGGTTTTAAACCGGATAAGCGGCATGCCTTCTACACCCAGCGTTGTGACTGTGAGTTCTCCAGGCTCTCCCGGCCGCACGGGTTTATTGGTTTCATCGAGGAACTCCATAATAACCAGTTCGGGATGATGATGTCCGCCACGACCTGCCCCACACTCTGTAAAGGCTGTGGCCATTTCGGTGCTGGCATAGGTGCTGTAGAGTTTAACAGGCCAGGCATCGGTAATACGCTTGCCAAGTGTATTGTATGAAAAATCGTCGTTGCGGATCGGTTCGCCGATACAAACTACTTTTTTGATGGATGAATTTTTATAGTCAATTCCATTCAGTTCGGCAAACTCAATAAGCTTAATCATGAACGATGGTACTGCAATGGCAATAGTCGGTTGCAGGCGTTTAATGGTATCCCATTGAAACTCCGGCATCCCATTACCCACACGCACTACACCCGCACCCATCTGGCGGATGCCAAGGAAATAAGCCATACCCGCCATAAACCGGCGATCCATGGTAGTCATGAGCTGATAGATGTCGTGCGACGAACCATCGGCACAGGCCAGTGAAATACGCTCGTTGTAGGTCAGCCGATCCAGGTCTTTGTCGGTCATCACAAACGTGACCGGGTCACCAAGTGTACCACTGGTGGTGATATAATCAATAATCTTTTCGGGCTCTACACAAATAAAGTCTTTATTGAATTTATAGAGATCATCTTTCGTTGTGACGGGTATACGCGCCAGATCTCCGATCGTTTTTATACTGCCAACATCAATACCATTGGCCTGGAAAAGGTTCTGATAAAATCTCGAGTGTTGTTGTACATAATGCAACAGTTCACGGAGTTTCTGCTCCTGGAACGCTCTGATCTCATCAGCGGGCCTGGTTTCTATTACGGGGATTCCCGACATACGACACGAATAATTTTAAGAGTTTAAATTACTCATTTTTGCAGGAACAGGCAGGAAAAAATTTCAGTTTTTGATCGGTTTATTTACCGGGTCTCCGGCAGGCCTCCAGGCTTTCCCTGATCTGGCGCTCCTCCTTGAGTGTCGCTACATCTTTTGTGAGTGCCTTTTCATAGCAGGTGATGGCTTTCGGGTAATTCTCCTGCGATTTATAATAGTCGCCCAGAATCTGCCAGGTGTAATAACTCTCCGGATTGCTGGCCTCAAATGAAGCCTCGAGGTTCGGCCTGATAGCTATCTTGCCGGGAGCTTTGGTGATATACTGGATGTAATGCTTCAATTGTTTGAAACGCAAAAAATCCTGGTATTCTTTGGTTTTCAGGAAAGGATCGGCCGGAATCGTATATTGTTTTTCGTGAATCGGTTTCTGCTCGCGGAGATCGGCATATTCGCGAAACACCTTGTGAATATCGTAGCAGATAAACTCCCCGCACTGGAAAGGATTGGCCGATACCCACATCAATCCGTCGGCCGGTTTAAATACCACACCATGGTGAGCCAGGAGCTGGTTGAGGGCTTTTTCATTGCCCAGCCCCATATTACGGTCGTTGATGCCACGTTGATCGCGCAGGATGTTTGCAGCCATCACATAGTTCACCGTATCATAACGGTCGAGGAGTTGCTGCAACCTGTATTTGCGGTACAACGAAGAACTTTCGGCCTGTGAAGTCAGATTGGGCAGGTCGTTGGCAAAAGCGGCTCCCTGGTAGTGATTCGGGCAAATAATCTCTTTGGAATTCGGCACCTCGTAGATGTCCATTTTATCAGGGGCTTTCTCGATGCTGATGGTTTTATTATCGGGGGCGCTGCCTACGAGAATACTCTCACTCACAAACACATCGCGCTTCTGTGCAATGGCAATGGCCTCTTTGATGTTGGAAGCATACTGCAATATCTCGCGGGCCAGCAGGGCAATAGGTGTGGCGGCATCTGTCGGAATTTTACTCTTGGCGGCGTTGATGGTCACTGTGATTCCCTTTTCATTCATACCACTGCAGGCCCCGATAAATCCGGGCCAGGTGACCGTTACAAACTTATAACCCGAGTCGGGATTTGTGAACTGAACGATTTTGTTTTTAGCAAATTCGTCGCCGCTGTAGAAATCGAAGTTACGGCCCACAAGCAGTTTGTGATCCGCGCTTTTTTCGTCCCACACACTGAAAGATGTACAACCAACGGTCATGTTCTTATCCTGCAGGGCATGTCCGATGTCGTGCGCACCATGGTAATTGAGAATACGATGATACTTCGGGCCAATGAAATCGTATTTATCGGACGCGTAGTGGGCAATGCCATATATCTCCTGTTTATATTCTTCGGTGATATGATCCGGCAAATGTCTGTTGAAGTAGGCTACGAAATATTTCAGAAATTTCAGGTAGCTCAGATCCGGCACCAGCACTTTGATCTGGTCTACAAAAGCATCTTCCTGGTGTGCATGAAGTTCTTTGGTGAGAATACCATTAGCTACACCGCGTTCAAAACCATTTCCCTGTACATAGAGCTCCCAAAGACCGCTGCTATCCTGTTTCAGCCAGCCGTTTTTGGTTTTATAAAATGTAGGGGTAATTTCCTGTCGGGTATTGTTGAAGGCCGACTGATCTGCGATTTGGGGCTCATCGATACGAATGGCCATAAAAAAATAGATCGCAAATACGACGAGCAGAATAAACAATCCCAGGAGGGTTCTCAGAAAATATTTTAAGAGTTTTCGAAGCATTGTTTTCAGAAGCTTCAAAGGTAAGGGTCTTATTTGGGATACGGAAGGGCTGAAATCATAAAAAAGGCTATTCAAACCATTATTCAGCGATATGCAAGTTTTCAAATTTCATTCCTACAATATGATTGTCTGCGGCAAATAGTATGGTCAGGTGATGTTTTTTATAATGGTAACTGTAAAAGATTCTGGTCTTTTCATCGAAATAGCTATTTTGCAGATAAGCGTGCCTGTTATCCAGTTTTGTATCTGGTTTTCCGAGTTTATGCCGGAGCGCTGCAAGGTCATCCGTCCATTTTATTCTCCTGGGAAGCTCTCCTTTATAGCAGGTATCCACTACAATACTCTCCAGGTTCTCATCATATCCGAAACAAAACAACACATGGTCCTCCGGGAAATTGATATAATAAAAATTGTCCCATAAGATATAATCATTGCCCAGCAAAGACTGAATTTGCAAAAACACAGGGTCCGTTGCCGGCTTCGACAACGCTTTCCATAACGTATTATAGGATAGTGCAGCCGAATTATTTGAAAATTCCTGACGATCCGCATTCTGCTCGTAATATTTATATCCCACAAAGCCCAGGTATTTATGATAAAACAGACCATTTATTATTATGACACCAGGTAGCTTGTTCGTATGATTGACGCGAACTGAAAAGTTAAAATAGCAGTCGCATCTATATTTACTCCATAGTTCGACAACTTCCTGGGCCCCTCCATAATGCTTCCAGGGAGAGTATTCTCCACCTATATCCAGAGATAGTGTATCATTGTTTGCTTTGATAATTCGTGGCGAAAAATAGGGAAAGCAGGAATGAGAAAATGAAAAATTCAGGAAACAGACGTCTCCGGGTTCGATATGCATATCATGAATTTGCTGTTGGCCTTCGCAGTCTGCCGCACAATCGCTATAATAAAAATCGACTACTTCAGGTTTATATTGTGCCATTGAAACATTTACAAACAAAACAGACCAGAAACAAATAAGGTGTCGGAATGATATCATTGGCAAAGTGTTTTTACCTATAACTATCCAGACGGTGAATCGTTACATGTCACGTGGAGGAAAGTCAACGATTAACAAGAGCATTGCAGGCAGATGAACACAGATGGAGAACGCGGATTGTCGCAGATCCGAACAGCTGCAAAAGACTTTGGTAAACATCCTTGTTTACAGGCCACACATATATGGCTGTCCCATAAAACAAAACAGCCGGATTATGACACGTATCACAAACCGGCTGTTTTCAGAATATTCTGTTATCAGGCATTCACAGGCTTCATGGCTTTTACAGCACATGCTGATATTTTAGAGGCCAGGTCTTTCATCTCGGCTTCGGTCCAGGTGCAGCGAACACCAAATGAAATGAGGCGTCCAACAACATCCTGCGTTTTAGGCAGATCGAGGTTTTTATAGTCCTGCGGTGCACCCAGTACTTCTACCGGGAGTTTAGATACGGTGCGCATCTCCTTAATATGATCCCATTGATTAATGAAGTGGTACATATTGGTGAACCAGTAGTTAAATCCGCCTACACCGGCAGCATTGAGTTCTGCAACGGTACGTTTCGCTGTTTCCGTATCGGGCATGAGGAGATTCAGGAAAGTGGCTGAATCACCGGCAGGGTCGGCAATACGGGCAAAGCCAATGCCTTCGGTTTTTGAGAGTTCGCTGGTCAGAAATTGTTTATTGGTTCTGTTCTTTTCTTTAATACCAGGCACTTTGCGGGTTTGTGCCACACCAACGGCAGCATGCAGTTCCGAAATGCGGTAGTTGAATCCAAGGTATGGGTGATTTTCCATACCGCGGTTATTTCCAATATGGTCGTGGCCGTGGTCGCTGTACACATCGGCTTTCTTATAGGTTTCTTCGTCGTTTGTAACGAGTACCCCACCTTCGCCGGCTGTGGCGATTTTAAAGAAGTCGAATGAGTAGCTTCCGGCTTTCCCGAAGAGGCCGGTATACGTTCCTTTATAAGATGCAGCAAAAGCCTGCCCGGCATCTTCCACAAGAATAAGTTTATGATCGTTGATCACCTTCATGATCGGATCCATATCGGCCATGCCACCGCACATGTGTACGAGGCATACGCCTTTGGTTTTAGGGGTGATGGCTTTTTTAATGCCCTCTGCACTCAGGCAGAGTGTTTCGTCGATTTCGGCAAATACGGGCAAAGCCCCCACAAATAATACGGCTTCGATGGTGGCCATGAAGGTAAAGGGCGGTACAATCACTTCGTCGCCCGTACCGATGCCGCTGGCAGCCATTGCTGTAGCAATGGCTGTAGAACCGCTACTCATGGCATGTGCAAATTTAGCGCCTGTGATTTTCTTCACTTCGGCTTCAAAATCCTTTGCTTTCCAATGGTTATTGCGCTGTGCATCGTGTCCGTAGCGGAATAAAATCCCGGTCGATACAACATCGTCTATTTCTTTGCGCTCTTCGGCGCCGAATAATTCTGTTCCTGGCATGATATAGTCTTTTTAAATAGGTTTTGCTGTTATAAAACGTGCGATAAAGGTACAAAATTATGTCCGTTCCGCCTTATTCCTGAAATGAGGGCTCCGGGAGGCCTGAACAACGGCTCAGTTAGGGAAATACTGGAATCCGCCGGGCTCATCGGCTTCTTCATCGGCTACGCCAAAATTGATGGATTGCAACCTGTTGTTCTCAAAATAGAAGTCGATACCGGCATTGTCGAAGCTCAGGCGTTTCTCGCCCCAGTCGTGGGTTTCGGAATCGGTCAGTTTATAGCCGTTTTCGTTCATGAGGGCTGTAATGGCCTTTTCGTTCATGCCGAATATTTTGACACCAAACAGTAGAGTATCTTCGTGATCTACCTCTACAGAGCTGAATTTACGGCCATCGAGGTTATCGAAAAACAAGGAAAATCCATTTTCCCAGTAATGCATCACATAGGATTCGGCATCGAGGATATCGTCGGTGAGAACCTGGGTTTCGTCGGGTACACCAAAGATTTTCTCAGCATCTTCGGGCAACAGCGAGAACTCAAGCGCGCAAAAGCCCACCAGTGGTTTTATTTCGGGAATAAGGTCCATATACTGGCTAAAATAAGCATCGGAACCCTGATAAACAAAGGGCCATGTGAGAAAATAATATTTTTTGCAAAAAATTTTGCGGGAAAGAATATTGCTGTTATATTTGCAGCCCGATTTAGAGGTTTTGGCCTTAAAATCAAGATTCCGTAGCTCAGTTGGTAGAGCAATACACTTTTAATGTATGGGTCCTGGGTTCGAGTCCCAGCGGGATCACAAAAAAAGCCTCACAGAAATGTGGGGCTTTTTTGTTTTTATACATCATGATACGTCACACCTTCCCGTCTTTCTGAATTTCCTTTCTGGCACCAGCCAACACATCCGTTTCGGCAACGATGGTGGCGTTTTTCCGGGCTGCCATGAGTGCTCCGTAACGCGCCACATTAATGATCGCACCACCAGCCAGCTCATAGCGTTGGGCCAACTGTTTAATGTCGAGTTTTTCATCGAGTTTGAGTGTTCCGCCAAAAGCCTGCTTCCATAAAGTTTCGCGCTGCTCTGGGCCCGGCATGGCAAAAAAGATCATATTCTGAAAACGACGACTGAAAGCCTCATCGATATTCGCCTTGAGATTAGTAGCCAGAATCACCACGCCCGGAAAATCTTCGATGCGCTGCAACAGGTAAGATACTTCCTGGTTGGCATAGCGGTCGTTGCTGCTACTGGTTTGTGTGCGCTTACCAAACAAGGAGTCGGCTTCATCAAAAAACAAAATCCAGTTTTTATGCTGAGCCTGGTCAAAAACATTCGCCAGGTTTTTTTCAGTTTCACCGATGTATTTGGATACCACCATGCTTAAGTCGATCCGGTAAACATCAAGCCCGGTTACCTTTCCGAGCAATGCTGCAGTCAGTGTTTTTCCTGTGCCCGGTGGACCGTAGAATAAAGCCCGGTAGCCGGGTTTCACCACTTTAGCAAGTCCCCATTCATTCAGAATTTTATCCCCGTGCGTAATCCAGTCGCGAATCTCATTCACCTCGTCGAGCGTATTATCGTCGAGTACCAGGTCTTCCCAGCTGCAGGCGGTGGTTAAACGCTTTGCCGGAAAATTGGTACTGAAATCCGGTTTATGCGAATCCCCCAGTGTGAAATAATTCAGGTACTCCGCCGACAAGGTCATCACACCACTCAAAAAAGGCTCGTGTTCCTTAGCCGCCGTGAGATTCAGAATACCAAACTTTTTGAAAGGATGGTCATCACCAAATAGGGAACTGATATAAAAACGTGTATCGAGCTGCTGCGCCGCCAGGATAAATGCTGCAGTTTCACCTGTTGGAATAAAACCATGGTGATTTGTGCCCCGGAGACCGCCGAATTCGGCAAAGGGCTTGTCGTAGGTGTCGTTGCGTGTATAAAACACATCGAGCAGCTGTGGTTGTATATGAGGTGCCAGCGCCAATACGATCATGACACGCTCAGCAAAACCAAAATTGTAATGTTCGATGATGCGGGCATAGGGCGACTGGTTCACCGAAAGATCAGGAGCCGGTACATCCGATACGCGCTCATATTCAGCAGGCTTGTTCCAATATAAAGCCATGCGTGTGGCAATAACTTTTTCAAGCCAGAGCAATTCCTCAAACAAGGTATTGGCATTTTCTTTCATCACCTTTATATCCATGTTACATTCAGGGGTTTATTCATCCATGAATATTTGACAAAGCCATAACTCCACGGAAGCGTTTGCAATAATATATCGTAGGCTTTTGTCGACACCTGCAACATCCAGGCCTCCTCGCCCGAAGAAATAAAGCCTTCGCGCATCAGGAACGATGCTCTGAAATTTTCAACAGAGGTATTCTTCATTTTATCCCATTGTTGCGTAACGGCTTTCAACATACCATCCACTGTGTTTTTTTCCTCATCTGTCAGCGGTGTTGTTTCTATCAGAAACTCATGGGGCTCCATGCCACATAAAATTTTATTGAGTACCAGCAGATGCTCCTCTGCCTGTTCATTTTCCGTCGCAGCATATTGCAACAACCGTACTGCCCGCGCCTTCTTTTCGTCAGAAGTCCATTTGCCTTCCATCATGAGACCGGCACGGACAAATAAGTGTGAGTAAAAGGGCTGCAGAAGTACAAGCCCTGCATTGTGAATGGTTATTTCTTCTCCCGATCGCATCGCTTCTTTTTTCTTATCCGATTTTATGTTTTTACCTCCTTCCGGTGATGTTACGTTTTTTTCTCCTGACAGAGAAACTTCACCGGGCATTAATTTATGTACTAAAGCTTCCTCGCTTTGTGAATATGCTTTTTTGATATCCGCTGCCCGTTCATGATGCATAACGTATTCGTCCAGGGATTCGTCCAATTGCGCCAGCAATGATTTTCGATCTGTACTTGCCGACAGGCTTAATGCCGGCAGCTGTTTTTTCAGTTGTGAACTCCATCGCCGGAGATCGGCCCGTTTGAAATGATGCAGGAACAGGATGAACTTTTGCAATAACGTAGTATGATCGGTCGGTCCGGATTGTCGATTGACAAGTATGCCGAAGAAAAACTCCCGGAGCCAGATGCCAAGTTGATTTTTTTCGAACGAATCGGAAAGCAGTGGAATAAAAACTTCCAGCAACACTGTATATTCATTTCCAAGATCCGACCGGTTTGATTCCTTTAGTACACGGATGAACTGTTGCTCTGAAAGTTGTCTGGCCGCATAGGACCTGAATGTTTCCATATTCAGAAAATAAATCCATTGAACGGTACGTTCATCCGTTTTCACAAGGGCATTTATTTTTGTGAAGATCGCATGCAGCAATGGTGTTTCCGCATAACCGGCAAGTCCCGCTTCGCGCGCAAGACTCCTCCAGGCTTTTTCGTTATATGTATGTATAAACATTTTGAATACGGAATCCGTCGGCACTGTGCGATTTAAAATTGTCTCAAAAAGACGAAGCTTTGCCGTAACCGGCAGATCCGTTCTTTCAAAGAGGGTGATGAGCCGGTGCCGGTTTCGTTTAAACAAAAACTGCGAAAGCTGATGCAATAACAACTCTGTCTCCCGATCATTAAAATGAGCGACGGACGAAGGCCATGTTGCATATTGCAGAAAATAAGAAACCAGATAAAATGCCTTATCCTCAGGAGTATTTGCCGCAGCAGGCATATCAACAACGGCGCTCCATGCTTCAAGCAGCAATTGGACTTCGGACTCCATATATGCTGTGTCTGTGAAACCAGTCGCCAGTAAGCCTGGTATGCTCTTCCTCCGGCTGCTAAGCGCTGCCACCCAGGCATCTGTTGTTTTTACAATTTCACTACTCCCTAACTCCGAAACAATGTTTTTGTATGCGTGAGAAGAAAGCGATCTTTCCAATACTGCCAAAAAAGATGAAAAGAACCAGTTACTGTCAAATGATGTAAAACCCTGTTTGCTATAAGCACCTGTATAAGCCTGTGCCAGAGCTATTTTCATCAGGGCAGAACCTGTTTCTCCCTGGAGTGAATCCAGTTTCCGGGTAAACCATTGATAGAGCAATACCGTCTTGCTTCCTTCTGCAACGTGTTGCATAACTTCCAGCAGTGCGTTTTCATGTTGCACGAAAAACAGGGGGGATAGTTTACCGGAGATCAGCGCCATTTTGAGAAGCAACACAGCCTCATATGGATGCTCCCGCACAAAATTTCTGAACAGTTCCTCCGGTTTTATAGTGTCTGAAGCCCGCCACCAGGGCAAGGTACCATGTTCTATCCAGTGTAAAAGGGCATTCCGGTCTGTTTGTGTTTTCAGCATCTCCGTATCAACACGCTCTGCCGCATCCCCCTGAATTTTTTCCGCGGTTTCGGAATTCTGTCCTGTTCCGACTCCATGCTGGTTCACCGTAAGTGTATTATTATTCATCAGGATTTCCTGATTTCCGGAATAGCCTTTCAGAATTTCAATGAGTATATAAAACAGGGACACCTTATCGTTGGAAAGTGTGCTTACCTGCCCTACTTCCTGTACAAGGCAAGCAAGCAGGGTTCTGAACTCCATGTTGTAATGCGCTGCCAGGGCCTTCACATGACTTTCGATAAATACCCGCAAATTGAATACAGAACCTCTGTCGGCCAGCAGAAACAATAAAACAAGATCCCACAGAGACTGTCTGAAATCTGATTCGGTCGATTTTACAATATGATGTTGTTGCTGGAGGCCAATGGTGAGATCGATGTAATGAAAAATTCCTTCGGCGTCGGCGGGTTCCAGCACCCGAATAATTTTCCGGATGACCGGCTCACCCAGGTAAGTCAGGACCTGCCTGCGAAACAGAGCTTCCTTGCCATGCTGCCTGATAAGTATCAGAACAGGTTCCTGTTCAGTGTCGATAGCCTGCATAAACCAATCTGCGAGAATCGCTTTCTCCGGTACATAAGCTGTGTGTCTGAAAAAACCATTGACCAGGAAAAAGAACAGGGTCTGCAGATCTCTGTTCCCGCCTTGTGTTTCAGCGGCTGTATCTGCAGCAACAAATCGCCTCTGAAAATCTTCTTTTAAATGTTCTTCCGTAATATCGCGAATAGTCTTCATGAGTTCCTGATTCCGCGCAGCTTGTTCAGGCAGTATGCGGATGGCTTCGGACAGATAGAATAAAAGCTTGTCGAAAGAGATATTGTAATGGTTGGCTATCGAAAGGATTGTCTGCCTGGCAAACATCTTTCTGTTAAAATAACTTCCACCTTTGTTTGCGAGGAAGTCGAGGATAAACAACCACAGCGCTTTTCTGAAAGTATTTTCCGGGGCTTTCACAAATTGATGGGTATGCTGCAGTATACTTACTTCCTGGTGATACTGCACAATATAATCTGCATCGGCCGGCGCCACAAACTTTACTGTTTGTCGGGCAATTGTTTCACTGAAATTGTACACCAGGCGCTGCCGTACATCGCGGTCATGCAGCAACCTATTCAACGTAGCAGCCAATGCCGTGACATCTTCCTCCATGCTTTTTTCAAATATCCGGTCAGGTTCCGCGTTTACCAGATCCCCGGCCCAGGCAGCAATCGTTCCATAAAGGAGATACTGCTCCAATACCGCACGGTATGAAAATTCAATGGCCCTGGCAGCTGTGCTTACATTCGCGGGGGGGCCACCGCCCGTTATAGTTTCGAGATGAGCAGACAAAGCCTCTGTAAGTGCCTGCCTGTAGGTATCTGCAAGTTCACGGGTTGAATATGGAAATGCGACAAGACCCAGATCAATTTCGAGTCTGTCGATATATACCAGCAGTTTTTCATCGGTCAGCGAATCAAATACCTCCGTGGTGATCTGATGTAACTGGGTATTGAACAGGCGGCTCGTTTCATCGAAAAGTTCACGCGACGAATCTCCATCAGCTGTACTGATATGAAACCGCTGTTGCTTTATGAAATGATCTTTTCTCATGCGGCATATACATGTTCTTATGAATCCACTCCTACAATAAATTCTTTGGCGCCAAGCAGCATGGAAAGTCTTTCTGCCAAAGGGTTTGCGTCTGTAATATTTTTGAGTGACTCAATCCACTCGAAATAGGTATGTTCAAATTCTTTCATTTTTGCAGCACCAAGCCATATAAAATGAATCTGCAGGTAGGCAGGGGCGCTGTTTCTGAAAAGGTCTTCAACATAGGTGCGGAATTCCGGTTCCTGAAAACGTGCGGGCCACGAAGGCAAAACAACCGAAATCCGCATATTGAAGAAATCTTCTTTGAACACTTTACCGTCGGCCATTTTTGCAAGCATTTCGAAACCCGGGTACAAGCGCGTTCTGTTGTGTTTATAAATTGCCATCTCGGCGCGCAATGCCGATAATGCTTTGCTGGCTGCCGCCATGTCCGTTATAAAATGAGGTTTATTTTCAGCATACCGTACAAAATGATCACCTACACGCAACCTGAACTCATCATGCACAGCGTGTCCCTGCGATTTGGTAAGGTCTGAGATCATTCTGCGGATGATCTGCTCGCGTTGTTCAAAATCCGTCCAGTGTTCATTCTGCATCAATACATCGTCTTTTTTTCCACAGAAACGGAAACCGAATGTGTTTCCGGTTACATTCGGTCGTAATAAAATATGTTCTACCAGGTGAAAGCCCTCCGACTCCACAGAGAGCTTCCGGAGGTATCGCGTCAATCGCTTCAATGCCTCGTGGGCTTGTTGACGCGTCTGGTGGCGGCTGATGGTATGCCAGGTTTCTTTTGCAGGATCTTTGTATACAATAACATAACCCTGTTCATTATTCAGTGCGGGGCCAATGCGATAATTCTTTTCATTAATGCCATGTTTCAAAACGGAAATCCCCTGCTTCCTGAAAAGGTAAGCGTCTTTCTGACTGATGCCCCCGGCGAGCAGTTTCCCGATCTGGCTTGGTACAACAATATCGTCGGTCTGATGCAGCACGTTCATGGCTTCGCCGGCCCAGGTTACATGCCTGGTTTCGGAATGTGTGCTTCGCGCGAAATGAATGTTATCCGATTCTCTGACAAAAGCAATATTCCCGTTTTCGAAGACTTCGGATAATTTTCTTTTTTTGGTGTTTTTTATGTGCAACAGCAACAGCATTTTTTTCTCAAACCAGGATACATCCGTTTGCTCCTCGTCATAGTTGAATGACCTTATCCGGTTGTATTCCATATCCGGGATAGCCTGCAATACCTCGGCTTTCCATCGCAGCAGCAACCCTGTTCTCCCCGGATCATCACCCTCATACAGGTCAATGAATAACAAAACCGGGTAGGTCGAAAATTTTTCATTGAAACGGCCATAAAGATGTTCAAATACCAGGTGTTTACGATGCCTGTATGTTGTAACATTCTCCTGGTTTTCGCCAAGACTTTTTATATAGGTATTGCTGTCATTTTTTGTAAATGCTTCCCAGTCGGACTCTGTGGCTCCGGGGTATAAAATATCTTTTATGCCCGGTGCCTGGTATATGGTATTGAAAAAATAAGAATGCTCTGTATCCCCGGCAAACCGTGTTGAAAAAAGGGTTCCGACGGAAGACAGCTGTGCCAGGTAATTAGCAAGAATCTGTTCGAAAAAAATAATGTAAGCTTTCAGTTGTTTAGCCTGCGCTTTGCGTTGTTCGGTTTCATGAGATGAAAGTCCGAATTTTCCGATGCCGTATATAGCCGGAAAATTTTCCTGGATAGAAAAATATTCACCGATCCGTCTGAATGTGCCCCGATTGATCACTTCTTTTTGTGGAGCGTGAAGTACCTGACGCCGTTCAACACTTCTCATTTTATCGGATTTCGCGAGCAGGTCCAGGAAATCTTTTTTGCGAACATGCAGTTTATACTCACCGGTAAATAACTGAATGCCCTCAGCCAGTGTTTCTACATCCAGCAGTGGAAATGTATTGACCGGCAACTTGAATGGCTTGCCGAAACCTTCGGATTTCTGTTCATTCAGCGAGAGATCATGAACCATTAAAACTCCCTTTGCTTCTGAAACAGCCCGGATAATCTCGAAAATATCGATTTCAGAAACAAGGGGCTTCAGTTCGCTGTCGGGCACAATGCCATGCTTCAGGAGTGGTCCGTCATACAGATCTTCCACCCGCATGTTCTGTTTCACAAGTTCTTTTTCGGAATAGAAGCGGATTTTAGGAGATAGGAGGTTTTGTATCTTCCGACAGATATCGAGCAGGATTTCTTCGGGTTGAATAAACTCCCTGACCAGGATACTTGCCTTGATGGTGATGGTTTGCGGTTTGAGTATAGTGATTTGCCTCACCAGGTCTTCACCCAGGTTTCGTTTCGCCAGAAATGAAAAGCGTACTTTATCCGTGATTTCCTTTTCAAGACCCGGCTCCGTTTTAAAACGTTCGGCAACCGCATCGCTTACTTTTACAAAAATCCGGTAGAGTCCCTTCACATAAGCCGAAGTGTACTCCGAGGTAAGCGGAACGATGTGAACATTATCAATCTCTTCGATATCATCGAGTATGGCTTTCCGGAAATCGTTGACAGAAACGGGATTGATGGTCAGGATTTTTTCTTTATCAAAAAACAGGTGATCTGTTTTATTGATCTCACCATATTTATTTGTCAGGATATCTTCGATAGAGAAGCCAGTTCTGTAGGATAAATCCGTAAATGCAAAGCAGAGTTGTTCGAGGATGGTCACCCCGGGATCGTGCACGTTATAATCTGTCCATTCATTCCCGGTGAGTTTCTGCAATAGCCTGATGCCCTGCTCAACCAGGAGATCGAAGTTCTCGGCCGGTTCTGCAGAAGGTTCCTTTTCTATAAATTTCGGTTTAATCGAATCCATGGCGTTTCAGGACAGCTGGCTGTTATTTTTTAGTTTTCCGGTAATAGCAGTCGTCCGGCATAAAGGCTTCATCATCCCAGAGTTTGCTCACATTGTAATAAATATCGACACCACTTCCGTAGTTTCGGTTTGTTTTCATTTCGAGCGCGAAATCGTGTGTAGTTCCTGTCCATCGGAGATTCAGCCGGTTCCAGAAAAAACCGAAATAGGAAACTGTTTTTCTGATTTTTCCTCTTGATCGCCCAAATGCACTCAATGCCACAGCATGCATGATCGAAAATTTTCCGGTGCCCTTTCTGCCGGTCCTTGCCATGATCTCAAAAGCCTGGCAATTATCAAGACCCTCTACAATCTTGTGCCACTTGCCATCCGCAGGAACAGTACCGATGCGGTGTGTGCCCACACGGCCATTCACACCGACAAGACCCCTGACATCGAGTTTCAGTTTCGGGTCGCTTCGTTTTCCAAGGCCGATGCTTCCATTCTGATGAAAGAATGTAGACAAGTTCTCCTGCTCTTTTTCCGAGAGCCCGTCTGTACCCGGAATAAGCTTCAGGCTTGGGTATTCCTGGCCGTCCTTGTCCATATAAAAATAAGGCTCGAGGCGATCCATGTTTTTATAAAACGTGATCAGGCGTTTCGATGAGCCAATCGGCGAAATAATATAGCCGTTTTCTTCGTCTTTGGATATGCCATCATCGTGCTGAACAATTACCGAATCGATCAGGTAGCCGAAGTGGATCTCTGAAGGGATCTGGCCGTTTCTGAAATATTTTTTCAGTTCAGCCCGTCCATATAATTTTTTACGTTCCTGCTCACTCATGTTATTCCATATTATGTGTAATGATTAAACTAAATAATTCATCATCCGGATTATGCACGTGTTTATGTGTTTCGGAAGGCATGTCGGCATTCACGTGAAACTCCTCCCCGATGAAGAAATCACCGATCCCTGCAGGTTTTGGTTCCTCATATTCTGCTTCGTCGATAACACTGATGTTGTGAAACGAAGATGGAATAAGTACTGAAGCCGGTGATGAACCTTCAATGAATTCAACCCTTCCTACAGCCGAGTCGGTTGATGTTGCTATATCATCATCTGAACTCTCGTCGCGGTACGATGAAAAATGCACCAATGAAAACCCGGTGATGTATTTTACATAGGGTTTCATTTTCAGATACATCAGCAGTTCCGCTTTATACAGGCGATTTCCCAGTTTTATTTCTTCTGCAGAACCAAACAACCACGGTGAAATATAACTATTGATGTCGGCAATGAATTGTCGTTTCAAAATACCATAATCCTGTCCGTACTCACTGTTGAAAACAACTTTGCAAAAGACTTTTACTTTCTCATAGACAGCGTTCCCGATTTCGATCCTGATAAACGGCGATACCAGTTGTGAAATAAAAGACTTGACCTGGTAAAGAACAGAAAGACTTACTTTGGGCTGTTCGTTGATAAAGCCGTCCTCATTGGTTTCTTTTGGAATGAGAATAATCTGCAGATCAATTCCCGGAAGAATTTTAAAATCTTCGTTCTCAACATTGAAACACTTTACAATATGAATCTGTGGAAACTCTTCCAGAATAACCTGGATGATATCACGGATTTGCTTCGGCCGGCCCTTATGCCTGAGCCGTTCACTGACACGTACATAATATTTCTCTTCCGATTCGGATGACTTACCACCAAATGAGGGGAACAACTGCCATATATTCTGAATGCCTTTCACATGGCGCTCAAATTCCCTGATGCTTTGCGGCATCAAACGGTAAACCGGTAATTCGGGCTGCCCCGGTTTGCGGGTGCGTGTCGCAGTAACACCATTTACAGCCACTATCAGGGCTCTGGTCTGGAGTGTGGCAACCCCCTCAGCCGATACACGAATCCAGAATGCTCCTGATGGCAGGATGGTATTGTTTGTGGAAATCTGCCGGGGCAGACGCAAACGAACAATTCCCGAGTTAATGAAATGTCCTGTGGTGTCCGAAATAATATCATGGCCCTTGAACTCTACCCAGTTATTCGCCTCGAGGTAACTCCACTTGATTTCCTCAGGCTCATGAAGCGTATGCTGGAAACTGGAATCCTCGATCTGGAAAAGTAAAGATAGTTCTGTATTTTCTTCAGCATTTTCAAGGCCAATATATAAGTTGCATGAATCCGGAAATTGCGGGAGCAGAAAATAGTTTTTCTTTTCCACGCCCGGAAATACAGCCTGGTAGCCAAATGGATACAGGTGAAAAATCTGCAGATTCGTATCGGTTGTGTTTTCTTCTTTAAAATTTTCGGAATATTCCGCTTCAAAGTCTACCTCGATGGTTTTAATAACCGGAATGTACGGTTGATTTGGCAGTGGAAGCTTGCGACGAAATTTTCTGGCGTTGTTCAGAATAACCTCCGGAAAAACCTGTGGGAATAATTTATGCCCGAATGCATCGGAAGGTGAACATAGCTCCAGTCGTATAGCGCCTTCACGAAACATAAAATCACCAACTTCTGCTTCGTCAGACAATTGCGCGTTACTCTGAAAATCGATCTTGCGAAAATCGACTCCCCCGATCACGGAAAATGCAGACAATTCACCCGAGTCAGAATCGGAGGCAAACAAAGGGAATTTCTGTCGCTGATCAAAGGCAGGCTTATATATACCCCGGTTCAGAGAACTGATATTGATCTCGAATGAATCATTGTTATATGAACGGCCATAGCCATCATAATGGGTCATGAATCCGCCCTTACCCCGCGGTAGTTCAAGCCACTCGATATTGATTAAAAATTTTTTCAGGTAACGGTTAAATACATTTGTATTCTTGATATCGAGAAATGAACCGACGCTTGGTTGTGGGCCAAAGGGCTGAAAAGGTGCAACAGGGCTTAAGGGTCCGACATTGTTCTGAAGCTTGAGGGCTTTGAATCCCTTGACATCTACATGAATCGTGACGCGGTCAAGCAACAGGGAACGCAGGAACCCATAAGGGCAATGTTCCACAAAATTATTGATCCTCACCTGAAGTACCGGCAGGTTTGTGTTAATTGTCAATCCATGAATTTCTTCTTTATACAGGTCAAATATTTTGTCGGATGCTGTCAGTGTAAATGAAATCTCCAGCTCCGATACAAGGGAGTCGGTATGACGCGCCGATACATTGTATTTTTTAATTTCCTCCCAGCCTTCTGTTCCGGAAAACTGCAGGGTGAATGCTGATGAAAACAATTCATGTACGATGGTTTCGCGACTTTTTCCTGTAACACCTGAAAAGTTCCGGATGTACTCTGCCAGTGTAGGTATTCCTGCAGATTTAACATGCAGGCCTATCCTGAACGAACGTTCCCCATCTGCCTGATAAAATAATGGAGAGGCCAGTGCAAATCCCGGTTCTGCATCGTCCATGGTACGTTCACTGTCGGCAAGACCATGCTGATCCTCACCCATCACCGGCCATGAGGTAAGGTCTCCTTTTTTCTTAAGATAATCTCCCGGTTTCAATACGGGTAATTGTGCCTTATAAACCTGTGCTTCGTTCACATCCCAAAAGGTGCGCTTCGGTGAAATGATCTGCGGGTAATCGCTCACAAAAACTGCTTTCAGGTCTTTGATGGTGGCTGAAGAAAGTGTCTGTTTGTTTTCAATCCTGTAGTATGCGGGGTTTTCCTTGCCCTTTACTTCGGCCATCAGCAGCTGATCGGGAGATAGTGTTACCGGGTGCGCATGCGGTTCGGGTTCTATGATCAGATGAACTGTATCCGGTTGATCATCCAGCCGTGTAATACCGAGCAGGTCCTTGTAATAAAAATCAAGATGCCGTTTGGTGATCCCGTTGATCTGCTTGCGGAGATGGCCGTATAACTCGAGGAATGCAATGAACAATCCCATCTGGGGACTGTACTGTTTTTCGGTGAACTGCTCCTCGTTTACATAGGAAGTACACGACTGCGCCAGGCGCGTATACTTTGCCTGCAGCGAATCGAAAATAGCGATGAAAGACGGTATAGCGGTAGGAATAACTTCCACCGCAGGATGTTGGCCTGAAAAAATGGGACTTACCGCAGCAGCCAGATCTTCCGCTTTTTCATAGGTAAACGAAATCCGAATCGGTTCGCCCGTGGAGAATGTACGATTAGCCTCATTTGTGAATGCTTCCAGTGTAATTGCTTCATCCTCCAGGTTGTTGAGGATGGCCGTGATCATTTCAACATCCGCATAATTGTTCGTATTGCGGAATACCTGACGAATCGACAACAGGCGCGAAATGATCCGATCCAGAAAACCGATCATTTGCCGGAGGTTTTCAAAAGCCTCCTCGTCACTTTCCGAATTTATAACAGCCATACGCTTCTGCCCGAATTCATAGGCGACACCCATGAGGTCGAAACGGCTGATCAGGATAGCATATATATTGGCATCTGTGGTGAAAAAATCTTCCCAGGTTCCCTCTGCAACATTCTGACTGTTGTAATAATGAATATGTCGTGATAACTCATAAGCAAATTTCACGAAATCCGGAATCTCGCGCGAATCAATTTTCATATAGTCAGGGGACAAGGTATCCAGCCAGCGCTCTTCCTGGCTCAGGCCTTCCCTGGTATTTGAAAAAAAATTGCCGCTCATGATTCTCCTGGGTTATATGTTTGTGCCTTCCAGTAAATAAAACGGAAACACAATGTTGTGACGGGTATTGGTAATAATAATGCTGTAATTTACCTGGATATGTAAGACGCCATCTACATCATCGCGCTGCACAATCTGTATGTCGATAAAGTTCACTCTCGGTTCATAGTTCAGCAGGGCATGATAAATCAGGTGGTTCAAACCTGATATGAAAGCCGAATCCTGTTTTTCGAAAACGTATCTTCGGATTCCACAGCCATACTCGGGTCGCATCAGGCGTTCGCCGGGAATGGTATTCAGCAGGATACGGATGCTTTCGGCAATGTCCTGCTCATCGGACGAAAGTCGGACCTGTTTTCCGTTTTTCGAAAATTCGGGGGGAAAACTCCAGCCTGTGCCTAAAAAAGATTTAAGTTCCATGGCTTATCCTCCGATTAAAACTGTTGGTAATCCCAAAACAATGGTGCCGCCATGCGCAGTGGTATCACCCATGCGGGCTGCGGGCTTTCCTCCGATCATGACTGTAGCCGACCCTTTTACAATAGAGTCCGGAGGTCCCACACACACGCACATATCACCCATCACCGCCGCCGGCATATTTCCTATCAGTACCGTGGGTGCGCCCGGTCCTGTAACCGGGCCTCCCACATGAGGTATTGGCGGTACACCCGGTGTCACCATCGGGCAGGTATGCATATCTGTAAGTCGTGCTGCAGGTGCTCCCATCTTTATTTAGTTTATCATCACAATGCCCCCTTTTACAACGGTTTGTCCGGATGCGGAAATCTCAGCGGTTGCATTACCTTTTGCTGTAAATCCAACCTGTGCCGTATTGTTCACATTCATCCCGGAAACAGCCACATCCTGTTTTGCTGTCAGATTGAGTTTGCCCGTGGCATTCAATGTAATATTACCGGTGGCATTGAGGTTTATATCTTTATTGCTTTGCAGATCAATTCCCGAAGATGTCATTTTCACACTATTGCTGTTCTGATCTACCAGTTCGATAGACTTGGCGTCATCACTCAGTGTAATGGAGTTTCCTCCGGGAGTTAAAATGGTTGTTATTTTTTTCTCATCATCGAAACTGATTTTCAGTTTACTTTTTGTAATGATGGTTTTGATATAGTTATTATTGTCAGCCGGTGTAGCAGCTGCGGGTTTAGCGCTGCTATACAATGATCCCAATACAACCGGGTAACGCGGATCGCTTTCCAGGAAACCGATCACCACTTCATCGCCTACTTCAGGCAGGAAACCGGCACCGGCACTGTTTGTCGCATAAAAATTGGAAACTCTGGCCCAAAGACCATCCTGGTTCTCGGCATTGGACGGGAGCGTCAGCAGAATTCTGAATTGCGAATCGGGATCTTCAAATAATTTCTTGACCGTTGCAACCTGTAGTCCCCGTATGGGTGGCACCTGGCCGGCTGCAGGCATATACCCAAAGTCGGGCTGCTCCGTTACTGTTTTGTATTCAAGTCCAAAGCGTACACTGGTAATCCATTTGCCTTCTGATATGGCATGTGTTACCGATGAAATATAAGCACTGCCGTTGAAACGCTCGCCTACACCCTCGAGATCAATAATTGTATTTGGCTTGGCCAGTGGGCTGCCAATAAAGCTCAGATCGCCCTTCACGGCAGCAAGACGCATGCGTAATAAATTACCGTCGGCCCAGGCCTGCAGGTCGTCCTGTGCCAAAGGCGTGTTACAGGTGAGATTCAGCTGCGACTGGCTCAGCTTGGCGGATAAGGCTTTCGCTGCAAGATTTCCCTGTGCGTTTATGGTTGGTTCAGCGGCCGATGAATTAAGCAGCGCCTGGTTTTTTATATCCCATCCGCTGACCTGTAAGGCCGTTGGTTGCTTCTCGGCATTTAATTCTCCTCTAAACGAAAGCAGTGATTCGCCAAAAGCCACACGCAGAACAGCAGAGCCCGATATAAGTGGCTTCCCAACGATCATCTTATCGCCATCGAATGAAACCACATAGCCATAATACTCGGCACGGGCCAGTATAAAATCCCAATCCGTCGAAAGTTTCTGGAACACAACTTCCTGAACCGGCGATGTAGCATCTACCGTGCAGGAAAGGCCATAAGTGCCAATCACACTTTTTATAATATCACTATCCGCTTTTTTTGAGAACTGAGCTTCTTTTTTATTGAAACTCATGGTCACTGCTTTATGTTTGCAGGTAATGATCAGCTGAGATGCCTCGCTGTGATCGATGCGGATATTCTGCCTGACAATGTATCCGCTGAATATAGATGTTTCCGCATCTTCGCCATAGCCCGCTGTTATCTCAATAGTATTGCCCGGAATAAGATCGCTGCTGTCGCTGATCGGGAAGTCGGCAGATTCGACGGTTCCATCGATCAGAACAATTTCAGCATATGAAATTTTATTCAACTCATGTGTTACCGTTACGGACACAACAGGGTAATAGTCCTTAATCGGACTTCCCTCCACCTTTACAGTAAAGCGTAACGTAGAGTCGGATATATCAACGGGGGACTTTGCCGGCATGGTTTATTTTTTAATGGGTGGGAAATACAATTGGTCTCCGGGTTTTATATCCATCACACTCGATAAGCCGTTGATTCGGGCAATATCCAGATAATATGTACTGTCGCCGTATATTTTATGTGTCATCAAGGGCAGGCTGTCGCCGGCCTTCACGGTACGTATATGTGTAAGATCCGGTGAACTTTTCTGAGCTTCTTTGGCTTTGGTTTTGAAATCAATACTTTCAGAAAGTCCCAGTTCAATGGTGGCGCGTAGTGTACTGCCATCCGGATTAAAAAGGTTGTAGGCTATGTTGAGTGTCTTGCAGACACATATAATAGAAAGGTTTCCCCAGACAATCTTAAGGAAACTGGGGCGGTGTTCGGTGCCCTGAAATGAATAGGTGAGATCCTTGATCTTGCTGATGTAGCCGTCTACATTGCTGATGCCCTGAGGGAGAGGTACCACGCCACTGCCATCGGCCACCAGTTTCAGCTTCAGGTCACTGCCTTTCATGCCACGAAACAACAGTGTGGAATTGTTTTCACCGACAACGTTGGAATTGTTGTACTCGACGGTGTAATTACGCTGGTAGTTTTCCGGATTGAACATGACTTCAAAAGGACTACCTACTGCAGCTGTACAGGCCGGATCACTAAAAGCTTCTATCTTCAGTTTAACAAGTGACATAGGCATTATCGCTGAAGTTGATTCTCAAGTTTCACAATGACCTTATCGACACACTCCTTAATGATTTTTTTCTTCAGCTCCTGCAATTCATGTTCCGACAAACCACGCTTGGCGTTTTGTTCTTCTACTGTGATTTTCACAACCAGTTCTCGGATTTCCAGGGGCATAATGCATTTAATAATGGTGTGTAAATACTTTTATTTTGTATATACTACAAAACGTTTCTATAAACGGGTTTTATAAAACACGTGTAAAATATTCATAAGCCAGCTCTATAGACTCGCATACAATAGCGTTGTCCTGTGCTTTGAGATCAGTGATCTTTAATGCCACAGGATAAGCATTCGTAAATGACCATGAAGCAAGCGGTGCACCGTTTTCATCCATAAGACTGACAAGTACTGTTTTTGTTGTAAACGAAAAATTCTCGACAGCACTCCTGGCCCAGGTAATCAAACCCGAACTCAGCACCATACCCCGCTTCAATACGAGGTTCTCATATTTAGGAGGGAGCGGTAGCCGCCGGTTAAAACGGTTTTCCCCTCCCTCTTTAATTTCCTCAGAGTTGAGCTTGACACTAATGCCGGTCACTTCCTGAAAACTTCCTTCGTATGTGCCCGTAACTCCCGTTACTGTAACCAGGAACGAGAATCCGGCGGGATAAAAAGGAGGCGTAGCAGGTGTTGGCATAAGTCATCGGGCAAGCAAGGTATTACGAAGCAATTTTCAATCCTTCGTGCGCAAGCTCCAGGCTTTCAACAGCTACTTCATTACCGTCCGATTTCATATCGGTTACTGTAATTTTCACCGGGAATGCGTTGGTAAGCGTCCAGCTCATAGCCACAGCCTGAGACTCATCGAGCAGGCTGATGGTGATGGTTGCGCGTTTATACGTATTCATCTTGATGAGATTGTATTTATCCCAAAGGTTTTTATCGCCTTTAAACATACCCTTCTTCAGGGTCACATTCGAAAATTTCTGAATGCCGGGCATTTTCACGGTTGAGTATACCGGGCTGCTTCCTCCGCGGTACTCAATAACCTGGGTTTCTGAAGAAAGCCCGGTTACTTCCTGAAAAATAAATTCGGCATCATCCCATTTTACCTGGAACGAAAATTTTACTAAGGGCCATGTGGCCGCTGATTGTGCTGATCCGTCGTCTGCCATATATCAATTTTTTAAACTGTAATTATTTTTAATGATTAAGATTGTTGCATTTGTTGCTGGAATGTGATGACGATAAACTCAGCAGGACGAACGATAGCCACTTTAACAGTGATCAGCATTTTTCCATCGAGGATATCTGTCGGTGTCATGGTTGCTCCCAGTCCGATCTGTACATCGAAAGCCTGCTCCGGTGCTGAACCCGCGAGTGCGCCTTGTTTCCAGAGGTTGGTCAGGAAGTTTACCATCATACTTTTAATCGTGATCCAGGTATTGGCATCATTCGGCTCGAACACATAAGCACGTGCAGCAAGCTTCAGCGATTGTTCGATCATGATCAATGTTCTTCTCACGTTGATGTATCTCCAGTCCTGGCTGTTACCATCGAGTGTGCGGCCTCCCCATACCAATGTTCCGATTCCAGGGAATGAGCGGATTACGTTGATGGATTTACCGGCGAGCACATCTACATTGAGACTTTCCTGTCCTTCACTTGAAACATTTACAGTTGGTGCATTAACGCTGCTCACCGAAACGTTAGCCGGTGCTTTCCATACACCACGGCTGTTATCAACAGTTGTATACAGGCCTGCCATCGCTCCGCTTGGAGGTAATTCATTCAGCTTAGCACGAATCTCTTCCAGGATATGCACATACGTTGGGCTGGTTGCTTTAAGCGCCTGGTGGAAATTACGTTTGTTGTTTTCATCCGGTGTAGCCACTTTCTTGAAGTTCTTCACCACTTCGATAGCTGCCGCTTCTGGGAGTGTTGTTTCCAGGTCGATTTTTGCATCGAGGTTTTCAAACGTGATTTCGCTTGGCTGTACAATAGCTGCTTTCACCCATGGATAATAGGCAGCGCCGTAGTTCAGTGCCATTACACCGATTTTTTCACGGAACAAACCAACTACTGTGGCTGTATCTTCAGCAGGCAATTGTTTTGCGAGATCAAAGATTCCGAAACGGCTTTGCATGTTTGCACAATGCGACAATACTTTAGTGTAGATGCTGGTATAGCAATCGGCACCAAGTGCAATGGCATCAGGAATTACAACAAGAGTTGGTTCGAATTCTTTTTTCAGTAATTCGAATGGATCAACCTTGTCTGCGGAACCGATGAAATCGTCTACCTTGATCTCAAGTCCATTTGTTCCATCGCCATAAGTTCCTACACAAAGGATATAGCAAGGTCCACCACCGTTTGCATAAAACAAACGAATGCTGTTAAACATGTACGCCGTATTCTTATCGTTGATCTTAACGATCTTCTGGCTGTCGCCCAGCGTAAATGTTTCCTGCTTCACTTTCGGATCCGGATCTTCGATGGAGAAGCGGGCGTGAAAGCCCTCACCGAAACGTTCCACATACTCCGCGAATGAGGTGATACGGGTTGGTTTTTCAAGCAGTGATTTTCCGTTCCAATCGGCTTTCTGCGTGTAACCGATAAAAACCGGCACGGCTGTTTCCACAGCAACGGCCGAACTTGGGAAGGCGTTCTTCTCTTCGATGTAAACGCCAGGTGTCATTAGTTTTGATGGCATAATTTAGGGTTTCATGGTTATTAATTATAGGATTATTTCGGAATATTCATGTTCTCTTTCTTCCTTCTTTACAGAGGAAATAATATGGATGTCAGGAACCGGTAACACGCGTAATATCACGCGTCCTTTGCGTTGTGCAATGTCAAAGTTTTCCAGTAGCTGGAATGTCTGCTTCGACCGTTGCGAAAGCGGGATACGTTCCACAGACTCGAAAGCAATGGCTTTTTTATTATCCGGCAAAATAAGCTCAGACGGGCCCTTGAATACTATATCTGCACTGGCAACAGCAGGTGCACTTAACTCCCGGAGGTGATCACTCACCAGGAGATAACGCCAGTAGGTGGATTTCTCAAGGAAACGGATAAAAAACATTTCCGGAAGGTCTTTATATAATTGTATATCAATAAGCCCGAAAGGTTTTACAAAAAATGCTGTATCGAGATCAGAAAGTGCCCTCATGTCTGCCCCGGAAACATAGTCTCCCACATGCAACTCAGGAGCCGCACGATCAGAAGACCTTGGGTTCTGAAAATAAAATACGGATGATGTGAGCGATGATGGCTGAATAGCAGTATAATTAAAGAACGAAGGATCCTCCAGCTTTAAAATAAACCGAAGTTTGTCGGGTGAGTCAAGCAGCGAAGTTCTTCCTGTTTCAGCTTCTTCTGCCCTGCATTCATAAATAACCTGAAATCCATCGCCTGTCTCTTTAAATACGATAGCATGATTTCTCATATATATAAGCGTGCTCTCGTCGGGGAATGCTTTCAGCCCTCGAAACGACGAATCGGCAAAGTAGCCATGCCTGAACTTGACGCTGAATAATATTTTATAGGCTACATTCATCTTTTATTTTATCTGGTTCTCATCCGAAGCACTTGTGATCAGTGGTCTGAACTCTCTCACAACGGCTTCATCAAATGTGAGCATACGCACTTTATATAATACCGATGGCATGTATTTGGCGCCAAGGGAAGACCACATATTACTCACAGCATCTGTACTCATGTCTACAATCTCAAATGTCAGTTTATCAATACGGTCGTCGAGCGTCGGCGTATTGGCCCGGTTAAAAACATTCTTCACCTGGAAATACCCTATAATAAAAGACAGGAACCGCAAGGCTTCCGCATAATTACTATTGGTGAAGTATGCCGAAAAAAGCACATATAAATTAATATTAAGAACGGGTGTGGAGTTTATCATGGTCATCGCTCCTTTTTGCGAAAGGTTCTTTGCCGTTTCCTTTTCGAGGTTCACCAGCGTCACCACAATTTTATTTTCTCCCTGTATCGCTATGGTTCCATCCTGATTCACAAGCCCCGACAAAACGATCTTCTGCTCATAAATCTTCAGCTTACCCCTGAAGTATTCATTTATTTCATCTGTTACGCAGGACAGTGATTCGTAAATCATACAATACGAGCAAATAATTTTCTGAATAGATCTTTAAAATATTTTCCAAATAAACTGCCGGAAAATAATTTCTAATGACACATTCACTTTATAATCAAACTTTCAAACTCCCGGTATATTGTATCCCAATTATACCAAAGAACCCCTGTAACCATTGTTTTTTCTGACATTTCAGAGGCTCCGTTTTTTTCGCTGACATTCCGGCGAAAAAGAGAGACGGCCAAATATAGACCTTCTCAAACATATATACATGAGTATAAATACCTATTTTATATAGGTATAAATACCTATGACAAAAAATGTTTTCATATCATTCATGAAAAATTAACCTGTGATAAAAATTATTTTCCATCTTATGTTTCTTTTTTGCGCAGTCAATAACATTTTAATTTAAATTTATCCCACTATTAAAAAGACAAAATAGTTTTTGATCCTTCATGCGATTCATTATTCTCATCCTGATCATTTTTTCCTGCATGGTCCCGGTCAAAATGACCGGCGAGGTGAGTACAATAAATTTCCGCACCGATAAAGAATGGGTTACTACCGTGAACAGCAAAGACACCGTCCTCATTTCAAAGTTTTTGAAAAAGCTCGGAAAAGCCCTTAGTATCAAGGCAAAGCTGAGGGAGAAAGAAAAAAAACGTGTCGACGCCATCATTACCAAATATGTAAAAGAAGCGAACCTCATTTCAAGGCCCGATCTGAAACGAATCAATGATTCACTCGCAAAAAATCATACGCTCACACTCGACTCGCTTTTGAAACTGGTTAATTCTTTCTCCGCGGAGAAGACAACTACAACTAAACAACTGAGTGAATTAAAAAAAGGGATGGACTCCCTGAAGTCTGCAGAGCCGCCACAACCCAACGAGATCGAGATGGATAAGTTGGTCGACAATTTGTTGCCGCTCATCAAGGCAAAAGCGAGTGAAGAAGTTGCCACCGAACAAAAAAACAAAAAACTAAAAATCATCCGGTCCTTAATCAATAACCCGGAAGGCGTCACAGATACACTCGAGGTAAACGACAGTATCTCCAAAAAACTCACACTGAAACTCACACGCAAACAGGTATTTGGTTTTCATCCGTACTGGCACAACAATCAGTATTACAGAAACTACAATTACAGCCTGCTGAGCACCTTGATTTACCTGGGTTACGAGTTGAACGGAAAAACAGGTGGCTATAAGGATATTCACGGATGGGATAAGGAAGAAGTAGTTCCGTATTCGAAACAAGAAAACTGCAATGTGCAGCTGGGTGTATTCTGCAGCAACAACGCGGAAGTACTTTCTTTTTTAAAAAACAATAAAGCACAGGAGAATTTTTGTGCGCAGATTATTGCACAGCTAGCTGCCAGGAACGGAGACGGTGTTAACATCATGCTCGGTTCGCCGGGAGGAGAAAGTCGCTTACGCCTTCTCAAGTTTATCAAAACCCTGCATTCGCATCTGGCTGCAGCAAACCCGAAATACAAAATCAGCCTGACAATACCTGCCCTTGACAAATCCATGGATTACGACATCAAAGCCCTGGATCCGTTTGTGGAGTATTTTATTATCGACTTTACAAAAAAAACAAATAAAGGTCCTATCGCCCCGATCACTGGTGGTGATTACAGCCTGGATGCCAGTATTTCGCGCTACCTGAACACAAATGTTCCGGCTTCCAAGTTCATAGCCTGTATGCCCTACCATGGTGCACTTTGGAGCGGTGATCCGGTTGAAGAGTTTATAGATTACATTCCTTATAATGAAATTGCTGAATCTTACACAAATGATTATGGCATTGTATACGATAACATGAGTGCGCGAACGGATGTTGTATTCAATAAAGTGGATACGGTAGAGCAACTATGGTTTGACGATTCAAAAACACTCTCTGCCAAATATGATTTTATACTCGACAACAACCTGAGTGGAATTGCTGTCTGGGCACTGGGTGATGATAATAACAAGCCGGAGTTATGGGATGCCATCATGGATAAAATGATCACGATAGATACAACCAGTGTTGTCATTCTGAAAACAAAGGAAACCAGGCCGCAAAAACTCTCGTTGTGGGCAAAAATAAAACGCGAACTCCAGCTCTACAAAATACTCTTTCAGCACCCCTGCGATTTCAATGCTACTGAAAAAGCGGAAATGCGTGGCGATGACTATATCAAATATGTAACCCTTGTTCTTTTCATTTTACTCTTCATCACCGGGCTTTTTACCATTTTAAAAGTCAGAGCATTGGGCGATGACTGGTCGAACCGAAGACTCTTTCTGAGTATCCTGATTATACTCGTGGTGCTTTGCATGATCTCTGTTCTGATGTTTTGTTTCCTCAATCCTGATCTGACCGCCTTCGGATTTCAGAATGGCTCCTGTGAAACGAGCTTCGGAACTATCCTCGTTGTACTTGGCATTGGGTTCTTCATCGGGCTTCTGGCTATGAAATTCCTGGTGATGCCCTTATTAAAACCAAAAGAAATTCCTTAATCGTTTCTGTCATGAATCTCCCGGACTCCGTACTTCTGCGTAAATACCACCTTGAGAAAATGCGCTTGCATGGTGCACATTCCACACGCGCCCTCGGCTGGGAAACAGCTTTCGGACAAAAGGCGCGCTTCGATGCACTTGCTGAATGCCTGGGTGATCTCACCGGAAAATCCATACTTGATGCAGGATGTGGTCATGGTGATTTTCGCGGATACCTCGACTCCCGTTTCGAAGGCCTGCGTTATGCGGGTGTGGATATGATCGATGAATTCCTTGATATTGCTATTGAGCGCTACAGTCACTATCCCGAAACGAGTTTCTACGCGGGTAATTTTCTCAGCTCACCATTACCTGTCATGGATTTTATTATTGCAAGTGGCTCGCTCAACTACCGCAGTGCTGATCCTGACTTCGTTTTCAAAACGATTAGCAACCTGTTTCAGAAGTGCCGTTGCGGGCTTGTATTTAACCTGTTACGAAATACGAGTGTTCCGATGGGTATGCTGGTAGGTTATGATCCTGAGGTGATCCTGGCACATTGCCGGAAACTTTCCGAAAAGGTTGAATTCAGAGATGGGTACTACGGTGAAGACTATACGATTGGGTTATTCAGGGGAGTTTAAAGAACGGATTTTTTTCCGCATTTAATCTTCATCATTGTCATCCTCCTGCCATTTTGAAAATCCGCCGGTATGCCCGAATCCGCCATGAACATGCATATCTACAAGTTCCATATTGTATTTAGCATCCTGATGGTGCCATGTCCAGGTTCCTTTCCGTGAGCTTTTACTGATAGATGCGGCTTCATCCCCTAAAGCAAAATGCTTTGCCCGTGACATATCCGGCACGTCATCTTTACTCAATCCGTTTTTCACGGCTTGAGCGCCAATCTCAACACTCGCTCTTACAGGATTTGTGCCTTTGTCTATAGACCCCGGATAGATATTGGATGAGAACGAATTAATGGCGTCACCGCTTTTGGCAAAGCGAAACCATTTCAGTCCCTGGGTTGGTGTCTGAATTTTCTTACTACTGGTTTCACTGGAATTGCCATCCTCTTTATTTTCCCTTACATCTGTTTTCTGCTGGATAACGGCAGATGAAAAAACCGCCTGAACAGGATTGGATAAATAACCCGACTGCATGGAAATGTCTGCAGCCTTATCATCTTTACACTGCATCAGGCTTACTGCCGGAAGTGAAGCGCCACCATGAGCGGTTTCCGCAGAACGATTATTACTCTGCGAATTCGCGTGGAGGTTTTCTGTCTTTCTCTGAAACATCGAAATCAATTTGTGTTAATGCTGTCCGTTTCCGGGATTTACCATATCACCTGAAAAATTATCAACTGGAAGAAACCTTATAATTGTTTCCTGCTACCCGGTTTGTCGTTAGCCACTCTTCAGCGGCTCCGTTGCTAAGGCTCGGTTTCACCCACTTTTTCAGTTTCTCATTGGTTACCTTATGTCCCACTTTTTCAGTCTGGGTGTCTGAAGTCGCTGTATCATCTTCCTCTTCCTCCGATTTAACAAGTACCTGTTCTATCGCTTTTCTTAATTCTCCCCAGTCATCCAGCGTAATAGGTACTTCTTTGGTCGCCTGTTTGTAATTTCCTTCCGTCCTGATCAAAACAAGGAGGTACTGTAACTGGCTTTCATTTAATGTAGCCAGCCGATTCAAAGAATTATCAACCCCTTCATGCTTATTCCAACTTGACGTGTGATCCTTTGTTTTGGCAGAATCACCCGGTTCTGCCCGTTTCTGAGGAATCGAATTAATGAGTCGGTGAACGACTTTTTTTGTTTCGCCTTCCCCGGTTTCCGCATAACATTCGAAAGAACCGGCTGCGTTTGGCACACCTTCCGTATCACCTACCTTTACAACACCACCTTCCTGCCTTGCCGTTACTCTATAGGTTACTTTTTTACCATCGATCACCCATTGCTTTACATGGTTTTCCACATAGTTCAGGTGATCGCCATTAGCATGACCTGTGATCGGAAAAAGATTCGGCGCTACGTTTGGTCCGCCGATATTGGCATTCAATAAATGGCCACGAACCCAGTGCTTGCCACCCGGATCCCAGTAGTGTTTCAAACTGTCATACATGTCTTTCTGAAACGACGATTGTGCATCAGAGCCTTTCAACTCTTCCGCCGGATCAATTTTCGCAACCATCGTTCCCCCAACTTCTTTGGTTTCTACCGATTCCGTTTCCTTATCCATATAACTGAAATTCTGTGAGGTCCATTCCACTTCCGTTTTCAATTGTATGGGTTGAAGCTGAAACGGCTTAAGCCCATTTTCTGTCGTGTTATTTACCTTTTGTACAACAAGCTGTGCTGCCTTCGCTCCCATCACATCCGCTTCATGCTCCAGTCCAGGATCATCATTCACAGCGACCCCTGCTTTCATTTGCTTAGTAGCCTGCACGCGACCCTGCCTTTGCTGTACCACATGCCAGGCCTCATGCGGCAGGTGTTTTTCCTGGCCCTGTCCAATATGAATATCATTCCCCTGCGCATACGCCAGGGCATTTAGTTGTGCCGGCTGAGAAGAGTTGTAATGTACTTTCACATCACCCATATCCATTCCGGAAAGGTTTTCGATTCCCGATTTCAGGTTATCCGGCATCCCCGTTTTATTTTCGACACGTTGTACAGGCGGTTTCATCTGCAGCTCCTCTTCAGGCTTTTCAAACTGAAAAGGTGCCTGCTTCATCTGCAATTCCTCATCCTTACCTGCAAGCTGCGTCAGGGCCTCCTTTTTTTGTAATTCTTCTTCAGGGTCTACCATTTGGAAAGGCGCCTGCTTCATCTGCAACTCTTCGTCTTTGTTCGCCAGCTGGGCCGGGGCACTTTTCTTCTGAAGTTCTTCTTCCGGATTCACCATCTGAAAAGGTGCCTGTTTCATCTGCAACTCTTCATCCTTACCGGCAAACTGAGCCGGAGCGCTTTTCTTCTGGAGTTCTTCTTCAGGTGCTGCTTTTTGTATGAGTCCCACAGCTGATTTTTTTTGCAAAGCCATGTTTCCGGAGTCTTTTTCAGTCGGCGAAACAGATTTTTTTGATGCGGATTCTCTTATATATCCCATGTTGAATTAAATGAGGGTGGATGCTCCTGTAAAATAAGTTTTTTTAAATGAGATATTCATAGGTATAAATACCTATTTTACGGTTTTCTTGAAAAAGCCATTCAACCAAAGGAAACATTTCCAAAAAGTTGAATCACTCAATGCAAAGTTCCATGTACAATATTTATAAAAAGTATAAATAGGCTTCGAAAGCATTGATTTTACAGGTGTTTGAAACGATATTCTCCTTGTATAAACAAAATATCTTCACTCGTTTCTCAGAAAAAACTCTTGACAAACTGTTTTTTTGAGTTACATTTGCATCCGAATTTATCCATAACAGATGTTTAACAATAAAAAAACGGAGGATAAAACAATGATGGTCAACTTAACACATATCAAGCCTTAAGTCCGGAGCCCCGGTAAATTCTATATTTACAGCCCGGCCTTACGCCGGGTTTTTTATTTCCGAAAATTCCCGGAAACAATTCAATTTTTTAAAAAAACTGAATGCTGAGCATACGTGCGTATAAACCGCACGCCGGTTTTTCGTAACCTGTACAAACCAGGATACCCTGAATACCTATGTCCATCATTCAACAAAACCAATAATCATGGGAAAGAATCGCATGAAGGGAAAGCATCTGCGTAAGATTGATTTTCCTTCAGACATAGCCAAAAGTACGGCTATCAATATCATGATGAAGCATTACAAACATGCTTCCATGGAAGAAAAGTTAAATAACATACAAAACGTTCTTTTAAATCCTGACAATTACCTGGAACACGAATTCCTGATGCCACTGGCACGGGCCATAAGCGGAAAACCAAAACTGAAAACCGATTATGAAGTGCATATGCTTAAAAAATCTGGTCATTTCAGTCTGTTTGGCGAACGCTACATTGCACACAATGCCTATACGCAAATGGAATCTGCCATTCGCCTGCCTGTTGCTGCGAAAGGCGCGCTGATGCCGGACGCCCATCATGGCTATGGCTTACCGATAGGCGGTGTACTCGGAACAGTAAATTCTGTGATCCCCTTTGGTGTAGGCCTCGATATAGGTTGCCGCATGGCCCTGAGCATTTATGAGATGCCCGGGAATTACATTGAGAAAAAACAATATGATCTCAAAAAAGCGCTGCAACGCTATACACATTTCGGCAATGAAGGGACACTCGACTTTGAAGTGGATCACCCGGTTCTGGAGCGTCCTGAATTTCAGCAAACTGAATTGTTGAAGCGCCTGCATGGAAAAGCCTGGTATCAGCTGGGTTCATCAGGTACCGGCAATCACTTTGTTGAATTTGGTGTCGTTCAGATCGACAGTGAAAATACACTGGGATTAAACGCCGGAACCTATACTGGCCTACTGTCGCACAGCGGCTCAAGGGGTATGGGGGCCGCCATTGCTGCCATGTTTACAAAAACCGCCACTCAAAAATGTCGCCTGCCAAAAGAAGCACAGGCACTGGCATGGCTGAGTCTTGATGAAGAGGCCGGGCAGGAGTACTGGATGTCGATGAACCTGGCAGGCGATTATGCCAAAGCATGCCACGATGTTATTCACCGGAATATGGAACGCGTGCTTGGTTTAAAGGCCGTTCGAAAGGTAGAAAACCATCATAACTTCGCCTGGAAAGAAATACATGACGGCCAGGAACTTATTGTCCATCGCAAAGGAGCCACACCAGCCGCCAAAGGCGAACTCGGGATTATTCCCGGAAGTATGACCAGCCGCGGGTTTATTGTGAGTGGCCTCGGTCATGAAGCATCGCTCAACTCAGCATCGCATGGCGCCGGCAGAAAGCTATCCAGAAAAGAAGCACGTGAGAGTGTTACCAAATCGCAAATGAACAAACAGCTGAATGAAGCAGGCATTACACTGATCGGTGGAAGCGTGGAAGAATCCACATATGCCTACAAAGACATCGAAGCTGTAATTGCCAGCCAGCAGGAGCTTGTTCATATTGAAGGGACATTCACACCAAAAATTGTCAGAATGAATAAAAGCTAAAACGCTGGTAAAGCCCGGGATGCGCAACCATGTATCATCCCGGGTAAGCCGGCCAACAATTAAAAAAATGGACAATTATCAAATCCTACAAATAACCTCCGGACGCGGCCCTGCAGAATGTTGCCTGGCTGTAGCTATGGCACTGCGCGAAATACTGAAAGAAGCCCGTGCACAAAATCTTTGCGCTCAGGTTCTGTCAAGAACACCCGGACAGGAACCCGGTACACTTGTATCAGCCATTGTAGAAATACAGGGCGATACAGCGCTCACATTTGCCAAAAGCTGGAACGGCGCATTACAATGGATTGCACAAAGCCCTTACCGTAAATTCCATAAACGCAAGAATTGGTTTATCGGCATTCATACGATACACAAACAAGAGGAATCGTCGTGGAATGAGAAGGACATCCGTTTTAAAACCTGCCGCTCATCCGGACCCGGAGGTCAGCATGTCAATAAAACAGAAACCGCTGTTCATGCCACACACATACCCTCAGGGATTTACGTACTCGCAAGCGATTCACGTTCGCAGGCACTTAACAAACAAACAGCTATAGAGCGTCTCCAAACCAAGGTGCGTCAATGGCAACAGGAACAACATTATAAACTGGGTCATACCGATCCCTGGGAAAATCATCACTCACTGGTGCGTGGTAATCCACAGCGAACGTATAAAGGCCCTCAATTCAAACTATATTCTTATGGAACAGAATTTATTGCATAAACATATTGTAATTAAAAAACAGAAACTGGAAGAAATCCGGCACACACTGAAAAATCAGTTCATCGGGCTTGATGCCGTCATTGACGAAGTGATGAGTTTTGTAAGTACCTGGTACCTCTTTCCGGAAGCGCAATTCCGGCCGACGGTGATTAACCTCTGGGGCATGACAGGCTCCGGAAAAACAGCACTGATCCAAAAACTCATTGAGTTACTCGACTACAAAAAACTCTATGCACAGATGGACATGGGTGAATTCGAATCAGACTCTGCTTCCTGGATTAAATCCACTTTCACAGGTGACCTCGAATTTTTCGACAACCAAGCCTGTGTTCTCTGTCTCGATGAGTTTCAGTTTGCCCGTACGCTCGACAACAACGGCAATGAACTTGGCAAAGATAAACTGCGTGTAATCTGGGACCTGATCGACAGCGGGAAAATCAACTACATCCCCGGAAGCAATTCCTATTACCTGCGCAGAGCCGAACTCTGCCTTAAAAATCTGCTTCGTGCAGAAGCCGGGCAGGTGGTTATACGCCATGGTCAAGTTGTAGAGAATGCTGACCTTTTTCTTGAAATTTTTAAAGGGTTCTACTTCGACGATCAGTGGCGCTACAACGAAGCCATCAGTAAAGACTATTTCCTCTCTAAAGATTTTATCGAGGGCATACATGATCTGTACAACGATGAGAACCTGAGTCGTGAAATACTGAAAGAAAAAATTCAAAGTTCAGGAATCCAGGATTTACTGATCCTCCTGGCCGAAGGCATTAAAACCCTGACCGGTGTCAAACAAATGAACCTGTCGAAAGCCCTCATCTTTATTCTCGGCAACCTCGATGAAGCCTTCTACATGAGCGGAAGCCTGAACCCCGATATCAGTGCCGACGAGTTATACGAAGCGACTTCGCGCATCAATATTTCTCACATCAAAGCAGCGCTCAAAAAACGCTTCCGGCATGAACAGATTGCCCGCCTCGGGAATAACCACATCATTTACAAGTCCTTTACCAATGCACATTTCCGCGAACTGATCCGCAGAGAACTGCAACGCGTAAGCGACTACATGCAAAATGAATTCGGGTTCACACTTCAATACCACAGCAGCATCCATGAGTTGGTGTATAACGAAGGTGTGTTTCCTACACAGGGAACCCGGCCGGTTCTGACAACAGTTAAAAACCTCATTGAAACCTGGCTTGGTAAACTGGCTGTAGAATGTATCGAAAAAGACATGAAGGTATCTGCCGTTGACTGGAGCTACTGCGACGACAAATATGTGTTTGTGTTCAAAGACAGAAGCAACCAGGTACTGAACATCTATGAAGAACCTGTAAATCTGAAAATCGACAGCCTGCGCAAATCGGGTAATGAAAACATACAGGCACACACCGCAGTGCATGAGGCCGGGCATGCTATCCTGGCAGCACTCACTCTGCGGATTCTGCCGTCGGTTGTTCTCTCCAAAACCGCCGCCGACAATTGCGACGGATTCTGTCTGGTGAATTTTCCGGAAGACTTAACAACCCGCGAAGTCCTGAAAAAAGATATTGTGATCTCACTGGGTGGATACGTTGCTGAAAAAATGATCTTCGGGGCAGAAAATACATCATCAGGGGTATACAGCGACCTGGAGAATGCCAGCTCACTGGCCAATAAAGCCATCAAATACTACGGCATGGGAAGCGATCCGCTCCACATCGCAGTAAATGCAGCAAACAACAATGAATACTTTTTCAACAAGGCTCATCATCACGAAGAAGCACTCAACCTCATCCAATCGTGCGTGAAAACCGCTGAAGAAATATTAGATGCCAACAAACTGCTTTTACTCAAAATGTCGGAATACCTGAGTTGTCATAACCGTATGGAAGAGGCGCTGATCGGTCAGTTTATCAGGGAGTACAGCGTGGAAGCGTGGGTAAAAACAGAGGGATTTATCCGGAAAGAAAACTATTTCTCATTTCACCAGGAGATAAAAAAACAGATTAACGAACTGGAACATCATCCTCACTCGTTGAGAAAACAAATTATGAAAATTTAAAATAAATTTAAATAAGCTCTGAACATATTGATTTTACTGTATATTCAGAGCTATGCATGTTTTACATTTCAAAATTATTTTACCCGGATTTAAAAATTTACTCTTGACAAATGATTTTTTTGATTTACATTTGCATCAGAAAATTAAAAAAACAAAACATGAACACAAGTTTCACATATCCGTCAATCATAGGCCAGCCGCGGTTTTCGTCGCTATACTGGCATATAGGGGTGTGTTAATGTGTGCAAACATACGAACGAATAAAACCCCGGCTATACCCGGGGTTTTTTATTTAAAAAAGATGCGACAGTATTTATCCAGTAAACTATTTTATAAACCGGGCGATGCCTGATGTGAGATCGTGCGTACTATTGAACAACAATGGCCCGGTCTCAGCAAGACCGGGCTTTTTTATGACTAAAACAAAAAACAGGGAAGGAGGTAATATGGAAAAAATCAAACAGGAGCTGATCATGGCTTTCAACAGTACCGACAGCTGGTTCAATAAACCGGCAGAAATAACAACATACAAACCTGCTACAGGGTGGAGCATCAGACAGGTGCTCGAACATGTGGTACTGACCAATCATTACCTCCTTCTCCTGATCGTTAAAGGCAAGAAGCTGGCGCTGAAAAAGTCGGCCGGAGCAGAGGCTGCCGTTTTTCCGAAAGACTATGACACCACACTGGAAAAACTTAAAGTCATCGGTGAGCATGGATCGTTCGAATGGATGCGACCCGCACACATGGAACCCGCAGGAACATTTGCACCTATGGAAGTGCGATTGCTGCTGCAGTATCAGATGGCAAAGTGTCTCGCTATATTACGCGATCTGCCCCATGGTGAAGGTTTGTTTCATACCACCACCATGTCGGTAAATGCACTTGGCAAATTGGATGTGTATCAGTACATCTATTTTCTGGCCATGCACATGAAGCGGCATAACACCCAGATGGAGCGCCTGGAAAGCCTGTATTTTGAGGGCCTGGCTAACATACCCGGTAAAATAACCAGTGTAAGCAACAGTTCGCTTTCATCAGACATCATTACATAAGGACCACGACAAACCCATTCGGTTTGCATCTGACCCGGTCCTGTAAGACCGGGTTTTTTGTGATAAGCAAAAGCCACTGCCGTATAAAAACAGTGATGCGATAACGCTCCTGGTTACAGACGGATTTTGACCCGTACCGGAAGAGTTAAATTATCGCATGCGGAAAACACCTCCTTAGCGCAACGGGTAGAGGCAATAGTTTCAGAAACTATACAGTGCCAGTTCGAATCTGGCAGGAGGTACAACATACGGAAGGCAGGCAAATATTGGTTTGTTGCGGCATCCTGCTAAGATGTTCCGCTGCATAGCGGTGATGGTTCGATTCCATCGTCTTCCGCAAATACGGAGAGTAGCGTACAGTGGCGTACAACCAGACCTGAACTCTGGGGCACTCGTCAAGAGGGGGTTCGATTCCTATACTCTCCGCAAAACGATGAACAGAAACAGGTTCGTCAAAACCGGGTGGTGACTAAGGTTTAAAGCGCGGATGCATTGGAAGCATCTGTCAGCAGGTTCGATGCCTGCTCACCCGACACTGGGATATAGCTCAACGGTGAGAGCAGGTGCCTTATACGCATCAGGTTACAGGTTCAAGCCCTGTTATCCCAACTAAAAAAACCGGGAGGTATTTCAATTGGTAGATGGGGTGCTTTGGGAGCATCCGGCTGCAGGTTCGAGTCCTGTCCTCCCGACAAATGGTGAGATTGGTGTAAGGGTTAACACCGCGGCCTGTGAAGCCGCTGATACGAGTTCGAGTCTCTTATCTCACCCATACAGACAAGTAGCAAACGTGGTGAATGCGCCCCGCTGAAAACGGGAAGATTGTGGTTCGACTCCACACTTGTCTGCAAACGGTTTGTAGCTCAATTGGATGGAGCACCCGGTTACGACCCGGGAGGATTAAGGTTCGAATCCTTACAAACCGACAAAAACGGGAGTGCGCTAACGATGGAGAGTTAGGATAGTCTGTAAAACTATTGCCCCGGCTGAGCAGGTTCAAATCCCGCCACTCCCACACGTTCTTTTAAAAAACTGTTTCGCCTTGTGAAACAAAGATCTTCCTTTTACAGGGAAGCGCAGTATGTAAATGCACAAATGCCTGGTTGCTGGTGTTATCACCACATAGTATGGTCTGTCACTGATATTCCATATGCTGCAGATGCGGGTTTAGCATACCACCATGTGTTGTCTGGCAGGGGTTCGACTCCCTTTCACCGTTGTTACGGCGATAGCTCAGTGGTAGAGCAACAACAAAACATGCAGGTTCGAATCCTGCTCCGATTACGCTCGGATAGCCAAACTGGTAGAGGCAATGGACTCAAAATCCATGTTAGAGAAGCTGTCAACTTCTTTAAAAAAGACAAAAAAGAAAAGGCGGAATTCCCTGTTTGCAAAGCACACGGTGGCTGGCAAACAGTCTGAAAGAAACCTGTTGTACGCAGATACCGTATCGGCAAATAGGCTGCTTGATGTAATCCAGCCGGTGCACAACACCAAACGGCACGATTACAAAAACCGGCATAGGAGGCCTATACTTAAGCAGTGCAGCCCTTTCCGGAGGATGGGAGTTGATTCCTTTTCTTTTTAACAGGTGAGCTCAGCCGGAACCAGGAAAGTTCCGGCAATTAAATAAAAAACAACAAAGCAAAAAAACAAAACAATGAAACGTATAAAAATTAATGCCTGGAAAAAAGGCCTCGTGTTCAAAAATGACTCCTATAAAAGAATCCTGGGCGAAGGTGCCCACTGGTTGATGCCGTTCGAATACCTGATGGAATGCGACATGGCAAAGCCTTTTATTTCGCCTGTAAACCTGAATATTCTGCTGAAAGATGAACAATTTACAAACGAAACCATCATCGTAGATGTCAGGAACCATGAGATCGCCCTCCACTATGAAAATGGCCTCTTTACCGGTGTGCTCATTCCCGGAAGGCATGTCTTCTGGAAAGGCCTCATCGACTACAGCTTCAGGATCGTTGACCTGAACAGTATTGATATTGATATCGGCATTGATAAATCCCTGTTCTCAAAACGTGAACTGGCGCTATATATCAGGTCATATACCATCGAAGCGCACGAGAAAGCCGTGATGTACGTCGACGGGAAATTCAACAAAATAGTTGATCCCGGCACTTATCACTACTGGAAAAACGCAACCTCTATTGCTCTTTCAAGGGCGGATATGAGGAGCATGCAACTCGAAATCTCCGGACAGGAAATCCTGACCCGCGATAAAGCAGCGCTGAGGGTTAACTTCTATGTACAGTACAGCATCCGGGATGTTGTGAAAGCCATTGTAAAAAACAAGGACTACGACAAACAACTCTATACCCTGATGCAGCTGGCCCTGCGTGAGTTTATCGGTGGCATGAGTCTGGATGAGCTCCTCGAAAAAAAAGAGCAGATATCGGAGCACATCAACCTGGCTGTAGCGGAAAAAGCAGAGGCCCTGGGAATTGGAATCAGTCATAGTGGCATCAGGGATATTATACTCCCCGGCGACATGAAAGAAATTATGAACCAGGTACTGGTAGCAGAAAAAAAAGCGCAGGCAAACACCATCATGCGCAGGGAAGAAACTGCCTCTACCAGAAGCCTGTTGAATACCGCTAAACTCATGGAGGATAATGCCATGCTGTTTAAACTGAAAGAAATGGAATATGTGGAAAAGATTGCGGAAAAGATCAATACCATTTCTCTCTCAGGTGGCTCCCAGGTTGTAGACCAGCTGAAAGACATATTCAGTCCGCGCAAATAACCCTCCTGTAAAGAGTGGCTTCTGATAAAGATGCTTTTAAATTCCCTACATCAAAAAGGAAGCTGCTCTTTTTAAATTGCCCTTTCGTCTAAATGGCAGGACACCGCTCTTTGACAGCGTGAATCGTGGTTCGAATCCATGAAGGGCAACCTCAGTTTTTCTTTTTACGGTTTTCCATATATTTCACATGGATTCCGATCTCGTCGTCGATTGTCCGGATTTTGGAGCTGTATTGGTTTTCAGAAAGGATCAGGCGTTTACGATCTTCCGGATCGAGTGTGTTTATATATTCATATCCTGCCGGGGCACTGTAAGCTGCACCCAGTGCTCCAGTAAATGTCATCACGGGATGATCATTCCGGTCAAATAAAGTCAGGTACAGCAACTTCATCTGTACACGCCTGCCTGTGTGCTGATGCGCCCATTGCCTGGAAATTCTGAATGGATAAGCAATTTCGAGAGGCACATTCAGTGAACGGTCATACACCGTAACAGTCATGGAACTTTCCTGCCCGTATACATTGACTTTAAACCGTAACAAAAAATAAATAAGGAAACAGATCGCCGCAAATCCACCTACTGCCAGCAGGTAATAATTTTCAGTGCCTTTCATAGATGGCGGGGCTTTGGGGCCTGCATAGGCAATAACACCATAAAATACAGCAGCTACTATGCCCAGGGCCATCATAAATCCAAGCAGGTTCGCGTGCCTTTGTTTCAGACCGTAGCATGAAAAATCAGTTGTGTACATACATGTGTAGTTTAACATAAATATACAAAAAAGAGAACAGGGTCCCCCAACCCTGTTCTCTAACACACACTAAAACACAAACACCTGACCTAAATGGTATCCGGTCTTATCTATATAAACACAATCCGGTAACAAGCATCAGAAAACCCCTGAAAAAAAATTTGCGTAACCAAATGGTTTCATATATATTTGTAACCATATTGTTACATATTAATCATTTTAATCATGAAAGAACAAGCGCCATTTACCATAGAAAGAACTTACACGGCCTCTGCGTCGCGTGTTTGGAAAGCCATTACCAATAAAGAAGACATGAAGCTCTGGTATTTCGATCTGAAAGAATTCAGAGCTGAAGTGGGTTTTGAATTTGAGTTCACCGGTGGCAGTGAAACAAAATCGCATCTGCACCTGTGTCGCGTGACAGAAGTTGTTCCCGGCAAAAAAATAACCTACAGCTGGCGCTACGACGGCTATGAAGGCATCTCCTATGTGAGCTTCGAATTATTTGAAGAAGGAACGCAGACCCGCTTAAAGCTTACACACAGCGGACTGGAAAGTTTCCCGAAAGAGGTTCCGGATTTTGCCCGCCACAATTTCGAAGCAGGCTGGACACACATCATCGGCACATCGCTTCAGGCCTTTCTGGAAAAACCAGCTGCCTGATAAAGCATACAGGACATCAGGTTGTTTCGTCGGTGATCCATTGGGGCGCCGGCGGAGCCTGGTAAACTCGCATCTTTTGCAGCAACTCGTCGATACTTTCTGAAACAAGGATCATATCCTGATTTATCTTTTTAAGAAATCCATGAGAAACCATATGCTCACCCAATTGGAGCAAATGTGTGTAAAAGTTATTGACATTGAGGATTCCCATTGGTTTACGGTGCAGCCCCAGCTGCCCCCAGGTGAGTACTTCAAAGAGTTCTTCCATCGTGCCAAAACCACCGGGTAATGTAATAAATCCATCACAGAGTTCATTCATTTTCAATTTCCGTTCGTGCATGGTGTTCACCATCATGAGCTCCGTGAGCCCACTGTGTGCAATTTCCTTTGAGCCGAGAAACTTCGGCAATACGCCGATAACACGGCCACCCTCCGACAATACGCCATCCGCTACAGCTCCCATCAGCCCTACCCTGGCGCCACCATATACCAGCTCTATGTTTTGTTTCCCCAATGTTTGCCCTACACGGTATGCCTGCTCCATATACACAGGCTCTTCTCCCGGACTTGATCCGCAAAATACAGTAATACGTTTCATTTACGATGTTTTTGTTTTTTTATAATGGCTTCTTTCACCAGTGTCCCCAGTGTTTTCAGACTTCTGTCAATTTCTTTGGAATAAGGCATTCCGAAACTGATCCGCATGCAATTTTCGAAACGTGCATCCGTACTGAAGATCTGCCCCGGTGCTATGCTGATATGATGTTCCATGGCCTCCTGAAATATATCAAACGCATTAACCTTCCTGTTCATTTCCACCCAAAGCACATACCCTCCCTGCGGGCGACTCACCTTAGTATCCGGCGGAAAATACGTTGTGATTGCCTGGGTATAAAGCAGACACTGCGTATAAAGTGCTTTCCGCAACTGGCGCATATGAAGGTCCACGCGGCCTTTTTCAAAAAACAGCCCGATAGCAGCCTGTGTCGGTGTAGCTGAAGATACTGCATGCATGAGTTTCATTTGTAAGACCTTGTCTTTATACTTTCCCGGAATGCACCAACCCACACGGTATCCCGGGGCCAGCGATTTTGAAACAGAGGCACATAAAAGCACCAGTCCTTTTTTGTCGTAACTCTTGCAGGTATGCGGCCGTGTCTTTCCAAAATAAAGCTCTCCGTAAATATCGTCTTCGATTAATGGGATCTCCTTTGCAGCAAGCATTTTCACGAGTCGTTTCTTATTCTCCTCCGGCATACATGAGCCCAGTGGATTATTGAAATTGGTAACAAACAAGCAGGCTTTGATCTTCACACGGTCAATGGCTTTCTGCAGATAGTCAAGGTCCACGCCGGTATCAACGGTTGGAATCTCGAGTACTTTCAAACCGAGGCTCTGCATGACGTTGAAAATTCCGAAATACGTCGGGCATTCGATGGCTACCGTATCCCCGGGCTCTGTAACCGCCTTCAGGCAAAATACCAGGGCCTCCATGCAACCTTGCGTGGTTACAACATCATGCTCATTGATATTGCCCCCCCAGTTGAAAGCATAACGCGCAATCTGTTTACGTAACATCACGTTACCCTGTATACGCTCATAGCCGATACAACTGTCGGGGCTCCGGCGGATGGCTTCATGCATAGCCTTGTTTAGTTTAGCTTCCGGCAATAGCTCTGTAGCCGGTGCTGCCAGTGATAAACGCACAATGCCTTCTTCTTTCAGGTTTTCATATACCAGCGCAATCATCTCATCGACTTTCACTTTTTTAGGATCGCGGTATTCGTGATGCACTACCGGAACCGGCAGAAACTCCCCCGGTGTATACCGCACATAGTATCCCGACTTCGGACGAGCCTCAATCAATCCCTTTCCTTCCAGCTCCAGGTAAGCCTTGAAAGCCGTACTCATACTGATGTCCTGCTCCTTGCTGAGACTCCGTACGGAAGGCAGTTTCTGTCCCGTTTTCAATACACCCTGGGCGATCATAGATTCCAGCTTCTCCGAAACCTGCTGATACAAAAACTCATCGTGGCTGACAACCCATTTTGTTTTCATGAAAATCTGTTATGCTTATTTTATCGAAAACTGCATCTGTTTTCTTTTATACAAACATAGGAAATTTGTTTAACCAAATCCTCAACATGATGTTATAAAATAAGCACATCATGCTCCGAACCCGGGAAATAACCAAAAAAAACATATACCATGATTGCAACAGAAAAATTTGCTGTGCGCCACACCAGCCAGAGCCGCCTGCACGAAGTCGATTTCAGTGCTATTGATTTCGGCAAAATTGTTTCAGACCACATGCTGGTTGCACACTATAAAAACGGTCAATGGCAGGAGCCAGAGATCGTTCCCTATGGTCATATCAGTTTATCGCCTACAGCCCTTTCACTTCACTACGGGCAAACCGTTTTTGAAGGTATGAAAGCCTTTCGCATGAAAAACGGCAATATCTCTGTATTCCGCATGGAAAAACATTTCGATCGTTTTGGTAAGTCGCTGGAACGCCTGTGTATGCCACAGGTACCATACGAATACTTTACAGAAGGCATTAAACAACTTGTAGAGCTGGATGCTGCCTGGGTCTCGGGCAACGAAGGTGCATCACTCTATATCCGTCCTTTCGTGTTTGCATCGAACGAAGAACGCTTTGGGGTACACGAATCGGAGGAATATACCTTTATGGTTTTTACCGGGCCGGTAAGTCCTTATTATACAAAACCCATTCGCGTGAAGGTGGAAGACAAATACCATCGTGCCGTTCACGGGGGAACTGGTTTTGCGAAATGTGGCGGAAACTACGGTGCTTCTTTCTACCCGACCAAAATGGCCCGCGAACAGGGCTTCGACCAGGTTCTGTGGGCCGACAACACACCTGAACTGAACATCGAAGAATCCGGCACCATGAACGTGATGTTTGTGATAGACGGTGTGGTAATAACGCCTGAACTTACGGATACTATTCTCGATGGTGTAACCCGCGACTCTTTCCTGACTATAGCCGGCTCCCTGGGATATAAAACAGAAGAACGAAAAATAAGCGCACGCGAACTGGCACATGCAGCTGAAAAAGGTTTATTGCAGGAAGCTTTTGGCGTAGGAACTGCCGCCGTGGCTGCTCCGATACGAAGTATCCATATCCAGGGCATCAATTATAATATACCGGAATCCGGAGCCCATAGCTTCATGCACCAGGCCAAAACCCTGCTGGCTGATATACGCTCCGGATGGGCATCAGACATGTTTCACTGGAATACGGTGATTGAACTGGACTAAGGCTTTTGTCTAACACGTGATTATCAAGCCATCTGCTAAATAATCATACGTATTTTCACTTAATGTGCTTCCGGCAGATTGAGGTTAACGATCTTCAGCCTTGATTTGCTTTTCATCCAACCCCGGACCAGATCGTTGGAGTCCGGATAATACGGTGCTGTGCGTACGCTATGAATGAGTTCTTCGGCGCTGGCTATCTGACTACTACTGTCTACATAGCCATAGCCTTTGTATTTGAAATCTTCGATAATGATCACGGATTTTTCGTCGGCGTGACGGCCGGCATCAAAAATGGCAAAAGTTCTCTGCGGGAATTGGTATTCACTTAATATTTTCCGGACCCTCACATTATAATCTTCCGGCTCCTCGAGTCCGCAGCAAATCCCTTTGCACTGCCTGATCTGGTGATTAAAGCAAGAACTGTCTTTGGATGTAAGCCCACAATATGCCAGGCACAACTCATGCGATTCTATCCACTGGTCGAGCCGTTCCCGGGCAGCCATATAGCTGTTAAACTCCAGGATAGCATGTTCCGATTCTTCCGTGGTAACAATTTTAAAATTCAGTGCGCCGCGTTCATCCGTATAGACATCCAGGCAATGTGTGAACTCGGCGTTTTTTCGCATGCGATTATAACGCGGTTTGTGCTTTTTGATCTCTTCCGATTCCAGCAGGAGTGCAATGAGTTCACTGCCTGTTTCGGTAAAATCCACATCGTACAATTCATTCAGCATTTTTTTGCTTTTATTTCTGTCTGTATTGAAATGTGCTATAGCCCGATTGTACATATTGGTGCTTTTCCCGATATAAATAATTTCCTTATCCTTATTCCGGAAGTAATACACACCACAGGCCTCAGGTAGCTTATTGAGGATGTATTGCTTGATTTTGTCCACACGTCTTGTCATCAATGCTTCCACGCCCTGGTTCTTATAGCGGGGGTCGTCATTTTTGAGACGCAATAACAGATCAAATAATTTGGAGGTGGCTACAGCATCACCCTCTGCACGGTGTCGTGCCTCATTGTCGATACCCAGTGAAGCACAAAGGTTACCTAGACTATAAGAAATCCGGCCCGGCAGCAATTTACGGCTCAACCGCACTGTACACAAGGTTTCGCGACGGTATTTATACCCCAGCGCTGCAAACTCGCTCTTCACAAAATTATAATCGAATGCGGCATTATGCGCTACAAATATTTTCCCTTCGGTAAATTCAATGATCTGTTTGGCAACTTCATGGAATTTGGGAGCATCAGCAACCATCTCATTGGTAATGCCCGAAATGTTTGTGAAATACGGATTGATATAACATTCCGGATTGATAAGTGTTGAGAATTTATCGACCACACCAAGACCATCGTGCACCACGATACAAATATCGATGATACGGCCTTTCGGATAATCAAATTTACCGCCACAGGTTTCTATGTCGACAATAGCAAACACGCTATACAAAAATAGCAGAATACAATCGCTTTGCTTGCTACGATTTATAGTTCCGGCTTATTTTCCGGAAAGATAGGCCGCCACGGCCAGGCGAATGTCGCTGTAGCTATAATCATCGCCCAGCGCCTCTTTAATAGGGCCTATCCGGAATGTATCCAATGCCCTGATCTGGACTGCTACTGCTTCTATTTTTGCAGGGCTTACCAGCTTATGGGCCGGAATAGTACCCTGCGAAATATAAAACACAAGGTGGCCTTCAATGGTTCCTTCGGTCATCTGGCGCGCCCGTGCTATTTCAGCAATGCTTTTCCCCTGCTTAAACAGAGCCAGTGTTTCCTCGCGGGTCCCTGGTTTCTGAACGGTTGTTTCGGTTTTCGAAGCCGTTTTCCGGCTCCGTTTCTCTTTCGGTTTCTTTTCTGCAGGAGCTTCCTCACCTTTCTGAGGCATCGCCATAGCCGCCTCCACTGCTGCAGCGCGGGCCGCATCACCGAGGGCCGATTGCAGATCTTTGCGGGTAAACTCACGTTTATGCAAAATAGCCTGGGTTAACAAGGCTGCTTTCTGAATGCGTTTGCCCTGTTCATAAACAACATTCTCCAGCGCAAACAATTCCTCCAGATAGGTCTTCATCCGCTTTGCGGTTTTCACCTTTTCAATATGCGCAAATATGGCCGCCGATGTTTTTTTAAATACAGGCACAAAATAGTCGGCAGCGGCTCTCAGACGTTCATCCAGTTTTTCGAGCTGCCCATCTTCTTTCGTTTCAAGTATCCGGCTCAACTGGGCCATGAATTTATCCGCATGAATTTTTACAGCATCAATATCCGTCGTCAATCCCAATGCCCAGGCATGATGCACCTGTTTGGCACTCTTCTTTTCGTCGACCGCATGATAGCTGGCCTGGTGTTCGCGGAGCCTGGCCAGGGTATCCGACAAATCGAAGCTATGCAACAGGTATTCTTTAAGGAAATGCTGTGTTTCTGATTCTATAAGGGTTTCAAGGCCACCTGCATCCGGCTTCGAATTGGAATAGTCTGAAAGTTTGGCATCAGGAGCAATGCCCTGAAAATTGACCGGCGATGTGAGCACAAGGCCAGCCAATGAACGCAAGCGCGATAAGGCTACATAAACCTGGCCTGGTGCAAAGGCCGAACCTATATCCACAATAGCCTTATCGAAGGTAAGTCCCTGGCTTTTGTGCACCGTGATAGACCAGGCCAGTTTAACCGGGTAATGCGAAAACGTTCCAATAACAATTTCCTCTACTTCGTTGGTGGCACTGTTAAGACCATACCTTACATTTTCCCACTCGTATTTTTCGAGCACTACCGGTTTTGCTCCATCAGAAAACGAAACCTCAATCCTGTCTGCTTTCAACTCCGAAATTTTCCCGATACGTCCGTTGAAAAATCGCTGGTTCCCGGTTGGGTCATTCTTCACAAACATAACCTGTGCGCCGGGTTTAAGTTCCAGTGTTTTTTCGAGTGGGTAGGCCGACTCGCTGAACTCGCCGGAAATAGTGGCCTCAAAGAACATAGATGTTCCGGGAAGTTCCCTCAGAAAATCTTTATTCATCTGGTTGGCCTTATGATTGTGTGTGGTGAGTGTAATATAATTGTCCGATGGCGAGGCCTTGAATCCCGGCTTATAATAGCGATTCAGCAACTCTGCATCGCTGGCCGTAACCTGGTTGTGCCGCAGGTGATTCAGTAACTGAATAAACTGATCGTCGGCCTGCCGGTATATTTTATCGAGCTCAATATAAATTGGTTTATCGTTCGCGAGGCAACGTGCATCAAAAAAATAAATACTGTTATAATAGGTCCGCAGAATACTCCATTCGGCATCATTCACCACGGGAGGCAGCTGCAGGAGATCGCCTATAAATAATACCTGCACGCCCCCGAATGAGCGGTTGTTGCGACGCACAAACCTCAGCACCATATCGATCGCATCGAGCAGATCGGCACGAAGCATACTCACCTCATCAATGATCAGCAACTCCATTTCGCGTAGCAGGCGTCGCTTCTGCTCATTCATCTGCATGTGCCGGGCCAGTGAAGCCGGATCATTAAATTTTGCCTGGTCGTGAAATGTTCCGGCAGGTTGATTGACAGGTAAGTAACTTCCGAAAGGCAACTGGAACATGGAGTGTATGGTAACACCACCCGCATTGATAGCAGCGATGCCTGTAGGCGCTACAATCACACAACGCTTGTGTGTATTGGCCACAATGTTTCGCAGAAAGGTGGTTTTCCCGGTACCGGCTTTACCGGTCAGAAATACATGCCTCTGGGTGTTATTGATAAACCGTGATGCCAGAACAGCAGGCCCCGCTTCAGATATAGATGCATTCGTCATGTGTACGTCCTCTTAACAAATCAGCAGGAGCAAATCAAAAGTAAACAAATGCAGAAAAGGATACAAACCAAGCAGATTTTAAACGTTTGAAACCGGTTCGATGGAGTATGCCATGGTTACTCCGCATGCATTGGATTTTACGGAATGTCTCCTTTCCGGTCGACATGACAGGAAGATTAAGGCTTTTGCGAATGCGTCACCTGGAAGCCGCCAAGGGTTAAGGAATAGGCCGTAGATCCGGGCTGATCACGTTCATTACCATCCACGGTTTTAACACCGGCCTTGTTCAGGTTTTTGAGTGCTTTGCCGGCCATGGCCCAGAGGTTGTTCTTTTTCGGCGCCTTTGCTTCATCATCATCGTCTGATTCAATCACAGTAAGCGGTTGCGCTTTGGATGGTGCATTGAGTGCGAGGGTATTCACCGGCTGATTGGTTTCAGGATGGTTAACCACAGGCGCCTGGTTTTGCTGACTGTTGGTGTTCGTCGATGTGGCCAGGGCTTCCGGTGCATTTTCATTTACGTTTTCTTTTTCAATGTGCTCAGGCAAATTATTTGTGCCCGGCACATGCGTATGGTGCTCTGATTTCGCAATCAGGTTTTCGTTCCCGCTACTTAAAGGCTGTTTTTCATTAGTCGGGTCGATGTTCCTCTGTTCCTGATCAGGGTTTACAATAGCATGAGCAGGCGATACCGGTTGATGCTTCACGGTAGTGACTGCCAGTGCCGGTACATCGGAGGTGTTTCGCTGACTGATCCACAATGCCGATAAACCCAGTAAAAGCAGGAGGGCTGCCGCTGCAGCATAACGTGTTGCCGATGCATAGAGCCATACCACACGGTTTTTACGTTTCAGATCATCTTTGGCATCAAACACAAGCGACAGATCAGGAACCATCACCGTGCGTTTGTATAATTCCAATTCGCGTTGCAACACAGGATTACCGGATATACTCTTTTCAATACTGTTTTTTTCAATATCCGATAATTGCCCTTCAATATAAGCCACCATCTGTTCTTCGCTCACCAGATCGGCTTCGGTGCGCTTCAATTGTTGCTTGCCGTCGAAACGAACATCGTCGGCCACAACGGTAAGCTCTTTGAGCTCATCAAGATCTACCGCCAGCTCCGGGTGCTGGGCCAGAAACAGGATCAGTTCCGCCGTAATTTCTGCAGAGAGAGTTCCCTCCGCATAGTCGAGCAGAAATGCTTCATAGTTTGATGTATCTATCCTGTTGGTGTTCATTTAAATAATGGTTTCCAGTTTACCGATGTAGTTTTTCAAAAATGTACGTGCTCTGAAAATATAAACTTTTACCTGGCTCTCGCTCAGTCCGGTGATTTCACCTATCTCTGCATAATCGTAGCCTTCGTAATCCCGCAGCAGGATCACACTTTTTTGTATTTCCGGCAGTCTGTCGAGCGCAATATTCAGTGTTTCTTTCAGGTTATTGAAAGGCTTGTCGGTAAACAGTTCAGGTGCTTCATTCAGATCTCCGCGTTTTTTCTCTTTTCGTGTATGATCAATCAATGTGCGGTAAGCTGTTGTAAACATGTATGACTTGGCATTGGTCGACTCTACATCATTCACTTTGCGCCACAATTTTTCATAGGTATCCTGTATAATATCCTTGGCAATATCCTTATCCCTTATATGCTTCAGAATAAAGCGATATAAAGCATCGGCGTACTGATCCACGCAGCTGTTATATTCGGTTACCGTCATACCTTTCTAATACACATAAGACGCTCCACAGGGCCTGAAAGTTACAAAGCTACAAAAACAAAACCGCCTGATAATCAGGCGGTTTCATAAAATTACAAAAAAATAAAGTCTTTTCCCCGGCTAGTTCACAAGGACCTTCTGGTTAAATTCTTTCTCCGCATTTTTCAGCCTCAGCATATAAATGCCTTTAGCCAGTTTGGACACATCGAGGGTATAGCTGATTGTAGGTTGTATGTTTTTCTCGGTCAGTACCACTTTACCCTGTGCGTCTACGAGGGTGAGTTCAAAATTATTGGAAGCAATCGGTTGAATGTATACAAAGAGATAATCATGTGTCGGATTCGGATAAATCATTGTTTCCAGTGGTTTATTAACTTCGGCAATACCAGTTGTGGCCGGTGTATAGGTTGTCACTGTTTCCGTAATGGTGGTATGTCCACCACCAGGACCTGTGTTGCCACTTTGCACTACACCGTAATAGGTACCATACATGGTATATGGAAACTGCGGATTCAGAGAAGCATCCAGTGTTACAAAGTAAGCGTAGGTTCCGCCCGGGTATTCCGGTGTTACACAATAACGGCCGTTGTGCGCATCGAGATCGCCTGAGCCGGCTGTGTATACATAATCTTCTATGAAACAGCCTACAGGATACGTGCTGCTTACAGCCGGGCCATTGGTACGCGTAGCTGTTGTTGTGGTCTGGTAGCTGCTGGTCATGCGCTTGATGGCGCCTGTACCGTTGGTATTGGTATATGCATAAGCACCGTATACAGGATAGCCGTCAAAAGCATAACCAATAATCGGCGAATGGTGCGTATTGTCATTGATGTCGTATAAGCAGGAAGGGCTTACGTGGTGGTGGTATTCCCCGGTTTGATTGGGATGCCCCAGGCAGTTGTCAAAACCCGAACCTTCCCAGAAATAGGCATTGCGGTTCCAGACACCGGCATTATTGTATGACTGCGCATCAGACACGTTGAAAATACTTACGCCATTGATCCATACACCGGAGTGTCCCAGGCCCACACTGGTTAGTGTGCCGCTGGTATTGGCCGTGGGGTTGCGCGTAATCTTATATACGAAGTTCTGATTCGATGGCGTATTCGGATTCCCGGACCATGGTCCGATAGCATAGCCCGGAATACAGGTACAGCTGACGTAGACATTATTGGTGGAATATTGTACCTGTTGTACATTTGACTGAATACCGCCGTAGCCCGTGGCCCCGGTTGTATTCACACTCCAGGACGTTACAGCAGGCCCTTGTGCCTGAAGCCCTGAAATAGCCAGCACTGCGGCCGCGATAAATAGATTTGATTTGCGCATAGTTGTTTCTTTATATATTAGACGTTGATGTAATTAAATTCCTTCGCTACTCCTTTAAATAATTTCTGTACCGCAGGTCGTACATAAATTCCTTATCGGTAAGGGTTTTCAGAAAAGCAATAAGATCCTTTTTCTCGCTGTCGTTCATCACCACAGGTTTACGAAGCGCGGGCGACAGGTTTTGTGAAATTGTGATACCCTGCGTATAGTGCGTCAGAACCATGTCCAGGTTCCTGAACCGGCCATCGTGCATATAGGGGTACGACAACTCGCAGTTGCGCAGCGATGGCACCTTAAACTTCAACGAATCGCTTTTCAATCCGGTGATTTTCATCCGGCCTATATCGCGCAGTTCCGTGTCGACAGGAAGACCGTTGTTTTCGAATCCGCGGTTTGTAAATAAAGGCTCCGCATGGCAGGAGGCACAATGCATTTTGAAGAGCTCATATCCATGTTGTTCTGCATCCGTAAAAACAGCACCCGTTTCATGCCGCATAACCTTATCGTATCGGCTGTTGTAAGATTCGAGCATAACCATATATTGCGCCAGGGCCTTGAGCAGTTTCTGGGATGTAATGACACTGTCGCCGAATGCCTTATAAAAACGTTGCCTGTAATAAGCCGATGCATTCAGTTTTTTTATCAGCCCCGGCAAATCCTGGTCCATTTCCACAGGGTTGGTGATAGGATTAATGGGTTGCACTTCCAGGTTATTGACCCCGCCGTCCCACATAAAGTTTTTGCTCCAGGCCAGATTGAATAATGTCAGTGAATTGCGTGTACCCTTTAATCCGTTTATGCCGTGACTCAATGCATGATCTACATGCGTAAAACCACTGAACTGCAGGTGGCAGCTGCTGCAGGATGTAGAACTATCGCGCGATAAAACCGGGTCGTAGAACAAGTGCCGGCCAAGCTTATATTTTTCGTCGCTAGGTTTGTTTTTCGAAAAATCATAAACGGGTTGTGGCCAGCCTTTGGGCGTTACAAACTGTATGTAGGGTGTCTCCTCTGTAAATGCCAGGAGCAAAAACACGGTAATTGCAAGTAATAAGCTATAGCGAAACTTCAGGCTCATGGTAAAACAACAAGGCGAAACATGTCGCTGTAATTATCGGCGATTTTCACAGCATCTTTAGATGGCATTACAATACTGTTCCGTGTTTTCAGATTCACACCCCGAAACCAGGTTGAGGCATCAGCATCAAGATAGAGGGTATTTGTACGATTTTTAACGGACAGTTGTACCTCGCGGATGGTTTTATAAGGCGCGAGATATCCACCGATATGAAATTCGAATGCCTGATGTATGGTTTTACAGGATGGGCTGTGCCCCTCGAGTTTTGCATTGATATAGCCTGAATTCCAGGCCCAATACATGCCTTTTACCGGGTCCAGGTCACCATCCATAGCTCCCGAAACCTTCGCCACACTATCAACGCCGATGCTGAAACAAATGGCATCATAGGTGTCGGCCGCTGCAGGGATTTCCATCAACCAGGTGGTGCTGTCTTCTGCATCCACGAGATGATACTTTTCTTTTCCGGCATACACGGCATTTCCTTTTTTCATCAGGCGTATATTGGATATGTAGAAACGAAATCCATCCACGTAAAGGCTATCGCCTGCAGAGCTTATATACAATTGCTTATGCAAGACGAGTTTCTCTGTTCCGAATACCGGTCTTATTTTCAGGCTGAACGTTTGCGCATAGCTGCCAAACCATACAAGCAGCATGGCCATACAAATAAGCCGTATAAGCATTTTCTTTGCTGTCATTTTTGTTTTGCCGGTGGCGGACCGCGGTGTGCAAAAATATCGACAAGATCGGCTGCCAGGAGGTTAAAGTCATTCATCTGTTCGGGCCGGCAAATGGCTTTTACCTGCTGAAAGTGTTTGAAATTAAGTTGCTCAAGCTCCCTTTGTTTATGAGCCACCTGGCCGATCAGTGAATCAGCCAGCAGGGAATCAACCGGGGTTTTTTCAAGGAGTGAATACAATTTGTTTTTCAGATCGCGGCACGCATCATTCAGCTGATGGTGTTTTGTTTTGTGTGCATCGATCAGCATCTGGTATGCTGCCTGTTGTTCTTTATCAAGATGCAGACGTTCGATAACGATCCATTTGGGTTCGCGTTTCCCCTCTGCGTTGGCCTCCTGTCCGGGTTGATGACCACGGCGCATCACCATCACGGCGACCATGGCGATGTTGAGGAGCAACAAGCTGATGAGTGCTATACTTAATAAACGGGTCTTACTCATGGTTCCTGTTTTAATTATAATCAATGGTCGATGGCGTGTCTAGCTGAAACTGTTCGGCAAGACTATGGTTAACGGAAGTCTGATCCTGCTTTGGTTTGATCACGAGTACATTTACCAGCACAAGAATAGCAAAGCTTGCAGCAGCGAGCCACATATAGCCGGCCGGAATATTCTTAACGGCTTGTGTTTTACCAACGATGCGCGTCCACAAAAAAGGGCCCGGTTCTGCAGGCTGCATGCCATCGAGGCTTTCCATCACCTCATCGATCCATGTTTCTCTGGCGGCGTTCATATCTTGTTCTGATTTAGTCTCCTGTTTCATTAGACGATTTTTTAGGCGGATTCCTTCGGTGGCCATCTTCTTTATATTCGGCTGCCAGTTGTTTTCTTAAATTTTCTTTAGCACGTGAGAGTAATGATTCCACAGCTCCCACACTCATTTTCATAACATCGGCAATCTCTTTATTCCCAAGGTCTTCGAGCCTCGAAAGAATAAATGCCGTTTGCTGATTTTCCGGAAGCTTCTGAATGGCTGCAAACAGGTGGATGGAACGTTCTTTGTTTTCGAGCAGAACACCCGGGTGTATAAAGTCGGGGACGGATTCGTGTTCTGCCTCAGCGCCCAACAACCGGCTGAGAAAACCCATTCTCTTTTTGCGATTGCGCTTGCGGATATGATCCAATGATTTGTTTACGGTAATCCTGTAAACCCAGGTTCCCAGGTTCGATTCATTGCGGAATGTGTCGAGCGAATGGTAAATCTCGACAAATACATCCTGCGTTATTTCTTCGGCGTCTTCGGTATTCTGCAGATAGCCAATAGCCGTATTGAACACCTTGTTCTTATACTGCCGGTATATGCTTTCAAACGAGCCGAATTCTTCCATAGAAAAGGATAGTAAACCAGATGCTGTTTCATCCGGATTAAAACGAAGCTACTTAAAAAAACAAAACCCCGGAGCGAGTCCGGGGTTTTTTATCATATGGGTTTTCGTTGATCAGGAAACCTGTTTCACTTTGAGTTGCTGCCCCATCAGGAGTTTGGAGTTTTTATTAAGCTTATTCATATCGAGCAGCTCCTGTACGGTGATCCCGTATTTTTTGGCGATCATGTAATAAGTCTCCCCTTTTTTCACCTTATGGTACTGTGTTTTTGCCGAGGCATTATCTGCGAGTTTCTTAGGCTCCGAGGATGCCGCCGAATCGCTTTTGGCATTGCTTGCCAGGTTGGTTTGAGGCTCTTTCGGTGTATCGTTTGCTTTTGCCGGATTGGTCTGAGGTACATCCTGGCGCACATAGATCACCAGTTTTTTACCGGCACGGATGCCTTTTTTACCAATGTAGTTCCAGCTTCGGATATCGGCCACAGTAACGCCATATTTGCGGGCAATGGTGCTGAGTTTTTCTCCGTTCTTCACCACATGCGTTTTCTGAACTTCTTTCACTACGGTAGAAGCGGATGCCAGTTCACTTTGCTGTGCTTTTATCGCTGCATAAATCTCCTGCTCGTTTGAAATGAATGTACCGATCTTGGCTTTCGGAAGCGTGAGCATGTTGCCACCGGCCGGAATTACGTTTTTGCGGTACTGCGGATTGAAGTACTGAATCTCATCCATAGGCACATCCAGTGCTGTAGAGATCTGCTCGAAGCTCATTGGTTCTTTTACAATGGCCGTATCTACTTCAAAATAACTTTTGCGTGGTGTTGCCGGATAAATATTATGTTCGGCTGTATAGTTCATGACGTAGTTGGCAGCAATAAACGCAGGTACATAAGCCTGGGTTTCAGCCGGCAGGTAAGGGCGGATTTCCCAATAGGTTTTTTTACCGCCGCTGCGGCGAATCGCTTTACTGATGGTTCCAGGACCCGCATTGTAAGCGGCAAGTACCATCTGCCAGTCGCCAAACATGTTGTAAAGGCTCTGCAGGTATTCGGCCGCCGACTCTGTAGCTTTGTATACATCCGAACGTTCATCGATATAGGATGTCACGTTCAGTCCGTACATTTTACCGGTCGGGTACATAAACTGCCAGAGGCCCACGGCACCTGCTCTTGAGCGTGCATTGGGGTTAAGGGCCGACTCAATCACGGCCAGGTGTTTGAGTTCCAGCGGCATATTGTGTTTATCGAAAATCTCCTCGAACATCGGGTAGTATAGCTGGGCCAGGCCCATCATACGGCTAACAAGTTCCCGTTTCCGGATGGTATAGAGATCGATAAATCCTTTTACATGGGGGTTGTACACCAGGTCAAATGGTGAGTTAACATCGAGCTTGGCCAGTCGGCTTTCGTATACGAAATCATCATAGCGCGGCACGCTGTCGGGGGCAAATTTATATTTGTTGTTTTTCGGAAATAAAGGCTTGTTGAAGGCCTTTTCCAGCACTTTCTGGGTCGCCAGGCTGTCGAGCATGGCGGCTACAGGGTTATCGGTCATAGTGGTCTGACCAATGAGCATACCTCCGGAAAGGAAAACAACGGCTAAGCCCCTGCCGAAAATCTGTTTTAGTGTGAGCATGTCGTGTGTTTTGGTTTCTATTATAACGTTGTGTATATGAAAATGTTACATATTTTACATTTTCATTCAAACAAGTATAAAAAATAATATCTGGTATTAAAAGTTAAAGAAGTTAAATTTTTAACTTTGCGCTGTGAAAAAGAAAGATGACCTGGATGAACCCAGGGAGTATTTTGAAAGAAATGTGCTCCTGATCCTTATTTTCGTTGCTATAAGCTCTGCCCTGATGTGGTTATGCGTAGACATGCTGCGCGATGTAAATCCCTGGGGAACCCTGGTAGGTGTACCCGGTATTATATTTACATTTCAAACCCTCTGGCTGATTACAAATCCTTACGCCATTGTGTATGAAGACCGTTTTGAGATCAAACACAGTTTCTTTTATGGGAAAGTGGTGTATTTCCTGGATCTGAAAGGGGTCAAAGACCTGAAAGCCTCCCGTTTTACCATCGTATATAATGATGATGAACCTGAGCGTCTTCCCCTGCTCGGAATGCGTGGCTCGCATAAAAAAACACTGATCAAAAAACTGGAAGAAAAAATTGAGAAAAGCAAGGCTTCGCGCCTGTTTTAAGACTGCTTTATAAGCTCTTCCCAGTACTCGGCTGCACGGCGCGTGTGAGGAATCACAATGGTTCCACCCACAATATTGGCCACCGCAAATACTTCATAAATCTCTTCGGTGCTGCAACCCTGCTCATGGCATTTACCTAGGTGGTATTTGATGCAATCATCGCAACGCAACACCATACTGGCTACAAGTCCAAGCAATTCCTTGGTTTTCACAGGAAGTGCCCCTTCGGCATAGGTGTTTGTATCAAGATTGAATAAACGTTTAAGAACCAGATTCTCCTTACCGAGAATCACCTCGTTCATTTTTGTCCGGTAATCGTTAAACTCCTGTATACTGCTCATGGTTTATAGTTTGTCGAGTTTATGTTTTTTCACAACATAGGCCGATACAAAAATACTGATTTCGTAAAGGGCATACATCGGAATAGCAACCACCATCTGCGATGTAACATCGGGGCTTGGTGTAATGACCGCTGCCACAATCAGAATAACCACCACCGCATATTTTCTGTACTTGCGCATGAATGACGGTGTCAGTAAGGTCATGCGGGTGAGGAAATATACCAGAATCGGCATTTCGAACACAAGTCCCGCCACCAGTGTCATGGTAGAGATCAGGGAGATGTAATCGTCGAGCGTATTATTGGTTTGTACAATATCACTGCTCGATAGTTTATAGTTGATGAGAAAGTTATAAGACATCGGGAAAAGCAGGAAGTAACCGAATGCAATGCCTATGAAAAATAATACAGAGGCAATGATCACAAAAAAACGAACCGGCGAAGCTTCTGTGGCTTTAAGGGCCGGGCGTATAAACCGCCATAATTCCCATAGCACATAGGGGCAACCCAGAATAAGTCCGCCCATCAGGGAAATCCACATGTGTGTAAAAAACTGTTCTGAAGCCGAGAGGGTTTGCAGGTGAGGTGTTTTTACGGTCATACACATCACGTCGCCTGCGCCAATTTTATATCCCAGTGAACACAGGGCTTTGTAAGAAATAAAATCCTGTCGCAGCGGGCCAAAAATAACCGTATCGAACATGAAGTCGTTGAAGCAGAAACAGGCAATGCCAATAACAACGATCACAAGGGCGCTTCTTACCAGGTGCCAGCGAAGGGCCTCCAGGTGCTGAAGAAAGGACATTTCTCCTGCGCCTGATTCCGAACTATTTCCAAACAGTGCCATATAGCGCTGCAAATGTACGATTTATGAGAGTAATATGAGAAAAAAAGCCTCCGGGTGTCTTTTACTTTTTTTGCAGGAGTTTTTTGATTTCAGGAAAGGCTTTCTCTTCCCAGAAGGCATACTCCCTGGCCGAAGGATGCAGCCCATCTGCGGCTACCAGCGAAGCATCGGTTCCCATGGCTTTTGAAAGCGGAAAAACATCGATACACAGAAGTCCGCGACGAACGGCCTCTTGCTGAATTATGGCATTGAATGCTGAAATGCCTTCACTGATATTGCGGCCACGGCTATACAAAGCTCCCTGTGGCGTAACTCCGAAATCGGGAATCGTGAACAACACCAGGTGGTTCTTAACCGGTAGTCCGGACTGCACATGATCGAGTATAAAAACCAGGTTTTTGTGAAAATCGGTGCTATCAACTCCCCGCACCCAGTCGTTGACTCCAATGAGCAGGGTTACAAAGTCGGGTTTTGTTTCATCAAACACAGGCAACTCCTCATCGATCAGGTTCTGCGTGCTATAGCCGTTGCGTGCCGGGATGGCTTCCAGGTTTATTGCAATGCCCGCAGCCGCGAGGTGTTTGACAAGTATATCGGGCCAGTGTTCCTGCGCGGTACCCGTGCCGGTGCAAATGGTATAGGAATCTCCCAGGGCCACATACCGCAAGGGGCGCGGCTGCGCATTGCTCAGCGAAAAGATCGTCATGAAAAAGATGCTGTAAATTATTCTCTGCATGTGTTATATACGAACGCTGCGAATACAGGGATGTGTTTTTTATTATATTTACTCTATAAAATTAAACCTGTGATGAAATATTTTTATGCCTGCATCATTACTTTATCGATTGGTGTTTTTTGTTTTTGTTCCGGCGAAAAAGAAACCGTGAAAGACAACACAAAAAATCCGTCTATAGCACAATGTCTCGATGAAAAAACAATGTTTCTGTTTGACTCCGTAACGAAAGTTTCGGAGAAAGTGAGCGCCCAGCAAAAAGCCGAAGGCCGTAAATATTTTCTGCAGGCCATGGATATCCTGGTGAATAAGAAGAACCCACAAGGCAGTATCGAATTTTTCAAAGAATCTATTTTTTATTACCCGAGCGACAAGAGCTATTTCTATCTTACCAAAGCATACATTGCCACGGGAGACGCAGAGAATGCCCGTAAAGCCAGTGAAATAACAGGTGCCCTGGGTTACGAACCGTTTTATGAAGTGTATTACCAGGATGCATTGATCAGCGCACTGGGCAAGGATACAAATCTCTGTCTCGAAAACCTGAGTCAGGCTATTATGGAAGGTTTCCTCAATAAAGACCGCCTCAACAATGAAAAAGCATTTGACTTTATGCGCGACAACGAGCGTTTCCAGGCCATGATGGTAAACACGTTTAACGACGACGCTAAATTGAAACAACTGGTGTTCAAAGGTTTTCTGAAATTATTCCCCGACATGCAGCTGCCTTATACAGAGCCTATCGACAGTGTATCGCGCTACAACTACGACCATTACATTAATTACGACTATGCCGCATTTATTCCGGGTATGGAAGACGGCCGTTTTTCACGTGATGTCACCAATGAGTATTTATACGTAGGGAAGCTCCGGCTCGACAACAATCACCAGGCGGTGATCTACAAAACCGTCCTGGCTATTGCCGACACCCTGAACCCCGTGAAAACCTATGTTCAGACCTACGACTCATTAGGCAATTTACTGGACAGTGAAATGATCGGCTGTTTTTGTTCACCGACCTCCTCTATGGTTTTTACCATCGATAAAGATTATACCATACATACCACAGAATACAAGGTAAACTGGCTCAATGACCCACTCGAAAAAGGCTATGCCGGAAATACAATCACCTCTACCGAAGCCGGGAAAAGTACTTCGGTACGTGTAGATGTTTCGGGAACCATTGCCCGCGAAGGCGTTGCGAGCAGCGCCGAAAATGCCAAAACAAAAAGTGGCGGTTAGAGTTGCCGTGGTCAGATAATCTCATCGTACATATTCCTTCTGAATAACATACATGTTCGGCTCTTACGGAGCCGTCTGTGCGGCCATACATACCTGTATTCATCACGATAAGTCCCTGCGGGCTGCTGTGTTTGGATTAAAGTATTGTTGAATTTTCGAAGTGAAAGCTTATGCAGGGGATACATGATCCATGGCCCCAGCGGGGCCAAATATTATTACGTACCATCTGCCATGCCTGGCTCATTGCTCCGTAGGAGCAAAACACAAATGGATGCCGATCAAAACGAAATGCAGGAAACGGCTAAGCTTTGTTTTTTGTGTAATAAATAATCGTTTCTGCTATAACCAGGTTCAGAGTCCAGCTAAGCCAGGCAATCAGGGCATATTCCGTGCGGGCATCCAGGTGTAAAAAATGTGGCAGCACCAAAGCCATGAGACGCAGGCTAATGGCTGACAGTGTGAGCGCATAACTCCTGATCATCCAGTGTCGGTGTTCTTCCCATTGTTTTTTAAGCGCTTTGTATATAGCCAGGCCGGTGGTAAAAATCCAGAGCAGAGAAAGCATGATGAAACTCGCCCGGGCCAGGTCATTTCCATTGGCATAAAGCGCCAGCACAAACCCCGATGGGCCGGCGAGACAGAGTATATCGGTCACATAGATATACCCCATGCTGCGGTGGAGGCCGCGGTATTTTTTCTGAATGTACTCCGAGAACTGGGTCAACCCCGCCACAAGCGCAAATATGCTGAAGAGAATGTGTACATAAAATGCCCAACGCCAATGACTCAGGTGAATGATTTTTTGTTTGGTAAGCAGGAAATCCACGTCTGTTCTGAAACCCAGGTAGGGAATTGTGAGGTCAAGCATAAGCCAGCAAAACAGGGCGATGAGGCACAGCCAGATGATTGAATACATTTTCCTGAAAACACGCATGTCAAGGCAAATGTACAAAACTATGCGCTTTCTGTTTTTTGGGCAAAGGCAATCACATGTCCATCAGGGTCGGCTACGTAAGCCACACAATCGCCCCAGTTGCGATCGGCAGGTTCACTTATCTGTATGGCACCACAGGCCAGCGCATGCCGATATGCAGCATGAACATCTTCCACACCCAGGTATAGTTCGCAACGTGGAATCCCATGACCGGTTTCGGGATGTGGTAGTCTATCACCCAGTATTTTTGCAATGCCGTGATTGGGCATCAGTCCCAGTTTACAGCCTGCCAAGAGTTCGAATTATGTCATACCGGGTACATGAAGTACTGGTGGCATTTGTAAAATAGTTTCATAGAATGCGCGGCTCACTTCCTGATTGCTAACGTACAGAATAATTTCAACAGCTGCCGGGCGCATGTATCTCTATCCTTTATGGAGGATCTCCGATAAAATCTCACCGAAACGATAAATGTCTTCGTAGGAGTTGTACATCGGTACCGGCGCGCAGCGAATCACATTCGGTTCGCGCCAGTCGGGAATGACACCATTTTCAATGAGTTTATTATAAAGGGCTTTGCCTTGTCCGTGCGCCACAATAGACAGCTGGCAGCCACGGTGTTCGGAAGGTGTTATAATTTCGAGTGCCCCACGTCCTGCCGCCACTTCTTTCGCACTGATTTCTTTAACAACAAATTCGAGGTATGCTGTCAGTGTTTTGCTTTTGGCAATAAGTGCATCCATACCAACTTCATCGAACATATCGAGTGCGGCACGACAGGCAGCCATTGCAAAAATAGGTGCGTTACTCAGTTGCCAGCGTTCCGCTGTTTTGATGGGTACAAATGTTTTATCCATCAGGAAACGCGTTTCCTTGTCGTGTCCCCACCAGCCTGCAAACAAAGGCAGATCGGTATTGGCATGATGTTTTTCGTGTACAAAGGCGCCAGCCACACTGCCGGGCCCACTGTTCAGGTATTTATAACTGCACCAGGCTGCAAAATCAACGCCCCAGTCGTGCAGGTTCAGTTTCAGGTTTCCTGCGCCATGCGCCAGGTCGAAGCCAACAACAGCACCAGCCTTATGACCGGCTTCTGTAATGCCTTTCATATCGAATACCTGTCCGCTGAAATAGTTGACACCACCAATCATGATGAGGGCCAGGGAATCCTTATGTTTTTCAATAGCTTCGTAAATATCTTCGTGGCGAAGACAATATTCACCTTCGCGCGGGAATACTTCAATAAGTGCATCATCGATGGAATAGCCATGAAACTTAACCTGCGATTGCAGGGCATACTGATCGCTTGGAAATGCTTTGGCCTCGCAAAGAATTTTATAGCGCTGTTTGGTCGGTCTGTAAAAAGACACCATCAGCAAATGCAGGTTCACGGTGAGTTGGTTCATCATCACCACTTCCGATGATTTTGCCCCGACGATTTTCGCCATCTTTTCAGTCAGAAACTCGTGATAAGGCATCCAGGGATGTTTAGCCAACACGTGTCCTTCCACACCGAATTTTGCCCAGTCGTTCAACTCCTCCTGGATATAGCTCTGCGTTGCTTTGGGCTGCAGACCCAGTGAGTTTCCCGTAAAATAAACCACTTCACGGTTGTTGTGCGCAGGGAATAAAAACCTGTCGCGGTATGCGTGTAATTTATCAGCCTGATCGAGCTGTTTGGCAAAATCCAATGTATTCTGAAAGTTCATGGGCCAAATTTAAAAGTATTTGATTGAATTCAAACAAATTCTGCTCATCCAAAACCCTTGCCGGGCAATGATATATGTCATGGCCGGACCTTTTATATACAGGTAAACCGGGACCCGGGAGCTTCGTTTTTATTTTATAAGCCCATTCGCTACATTTGGATGCATTCAAAAATATATACCGATCATGAATTTCAACAACTATACATTTACCGTCACCGATCGCTTTTTGCGTTACGTAAAAATTGATACCCAATCCGATCCTAACTCGCCTACATGTCCGAGCACCGAAAAACAAAAGAACCTGGGGCGCCTGCTGGTAGAGGAATTGAAAGCAATAGGGATTTCAGATGCGGAACTCGATACACATGGCTATGTATATGCCACGATTCCGGCTACCACCGATAAACAGGTCCCTGTATTATGTTTTTGTTCACACATGGATACCTCACCGGATTGCACCGGCGAAAACGTAAACCCCATTGTTCATCGCAATTACCAGGGTGGCGACATTGTATTACCAAACGATAAAAGCCAGATTATAGAGTTTAGCGAACATCCCGCATTAGCGGCACAACTTGGCAATGATATTATTACCACCGATGGGACCACTCTTTTAGGTGCCGATAATAAAGCCGGAGTAGCCGAAATTATGGATGCTGCCCATTATTTTATGACACACCCCGAAGTGAAACACGGTAAAATACGAATCCTGTTTACACCCGATGAAGAAATCGGTCGCGGTGTGGATAAAGCGGATATGAAAAAGCTTGGCGCTGATTTTGGTTATACCATGGATGGCGAGACCATCGGTCATATTGAAAATGAAACATTCAGTGCCGATGCGGTAGCCCTTGTTATTAAAGGGTTTCCGACGCACCCGGGATTTGCCAAAAACAAAATGCAACATGCCATCAAGCTGGCAGCAAAAATCATTGAACGTATCCCGTCCAATAAAACCCCTGAAACCACTGAGAAAAAAGAACCTTTCATTCATCCTACATCTATCCAGGGCGGACTCGAACAGGTGGAAATAAAATTCATTATCCGTGCTTTTGATACGCCAACGTTGCATGCACTCGAAAATGAGCTCAAAGGCATTGCAGCAGATGTGTTAAGCGCGTATATCAAATGTAGTTTTGAGTTCAAGGTTACCGAGCAATACCGCAACATGAAAGATGTTCTTGATAAACACCCACAGGTGGTTGATTATGCGGTAGAGGCTGTAAAGCGGACCGGGGTAACTCCTGTGCTTTCGAGCATACGTGGCGGCACCGACGGTTCACGTTTATCGTTTATGGGATTACCGTGCCCGAATATTTATGCCGGCGAACATGCCTTTCACAGCAAACAGGAATGGGTGAGTGTGCAGGATATGCAAAAGGCTGTAGAGACTATCGTGCACCTGGCAGCTATCTGGGAAGAAAAGTCCTAAGTTTTTTCAATGTCCAGGCGACACGCAGCGATAACCCGCGTGAGCTTAAACCCTATAACCGATTGCCAGACCAGGTAAACCGCTGAAAAATTTCCGGTCATGTCTTTTCGGAAAAACGCCGGAGCCAGCTCCCTGATTTGTGTAAACACAATGATGTCGTTTACTATAAACGCGGTTGCCCCCAAAGCCGCTACTTCAAACCGACGGTATTGTATGGGGTGAATGAAGCGGTTGTACAAGGAAAAAACAGCCAGGGCCCCAAGAGCCCCCGTGAAAATTCCCACTGCAAAAGCAATGTAGGAAGAATATAAGGTGATCAGGAAAAGGATGATGTAAACCATGCCTGCAGAAAAGAAAAACTTCAGCATACGTCCTGCCGAAATGCTTGTCATCGCTGAACCACAAAGCATGCAGGTAAGAACAAATAATAGGCCTGGAAAAATCCCATAAGGAAAAAGAAACTCATCGCCCCGGTTAAACATGAACATGGAAGCAATACCTGTCAGAAGAAACAAGCTGTAGAATGCGCGTTTTTTAATCCGTGTCATAAAAATACGCTTCTGAACAGGCACAATTCTTCAAGGTCTGTCGGCTTCATTCTCCTCCTCGCTTTCATCCTCCAGTTCCACAAACGGTTTCTGCAGCATTTCTTTTTTGAGAGCGCGGTTGTTGATCGACAACAATATGGAAGGAAGCATGAGGAGATTGGTACACATGGATACGATCAGTGTGAGCGATACCAGCACCCCAAGCGCTACAGTGCCTCCAAAACTTGATGCAGCAAATATGATAAAGCCGAAGAAGAGGATCACGGCTGTATAGATCATGCTAAGCCCTGTATCTTTAATAGCCATGGAAATAGCGTCGCCCGCACTTTTTCCTTTTTTGAGTTCCTGCCTGTATTTAGTCAGGAAGTATATGGTTCCATCAGACGAGATACCAAAGGCAATACTGAAAATAAGAATGGTAGATGGTTTGAAGCGAATATCCAGAAAGCCCATCACGCCGGCTGTAATGATCAGCGGAATCAGGCATGGCAGCTTCGACAGGACAATGATTCTCACCGAACGGAATAAAGCAATACCTACAATGGCAATGAGAATGATTTCAATAATAAGACTTTCGTAAAGATTCGAAAGCAGGTAGTCATTGTTTTTCAGGAACACAAGGCTATGCCCGGTAAGCTTCACATCGTATTCGGCAGGGTTGAAAATGGAATCGATCTTTGGTTTCAGTTCGCCCACAAGCACTTTCATTTTTTTGGAACCGATATCAGCTACCTGGAAACTCACACGGGTAATCTGTTTGGTGCTGTCGATAAAGTTCTGCAGTTTACTGCCCTGCCCTTTTACACTGCCTGAATATTCTGATAATGTTTTGAGGTCGGAAACACCCGGCAGTTTGTAGTATTTCGGATCACCGCCTTTATATGCCTGGTAGGAAAATTTCACGGCTTCTACAATCGATAGGGGCTTGGAGAATTCGGGGTGTTCCGCAAAAATTTTCTGCAGTGCTTTGATCTTGTATAATGCTTTGGCATTATTGGCAAATAAGCCATTTTCTTTTTTGGTATCAATCGAAATCTCGAATGGTAACACCCCTTTGAAATTGCTTTCAAAGAAACGCAGATCGGTATACACAGGATCTTTTTGAGGCAGGTCATCTACCACGTAGCCCACAACATCTACTTTGGTCATGCCCCATACCGAAATCAGGGTGATCACCGCAATGGTGATGTAAACTGTCATACGGTGGTGATGCACCAGGTTATCGACCACATCCAGCAATTTATTGATGCGCTTGCCTTCCAGGTGCTTCATGTGTTTGGCTTTAGGCTCCGGCAGGATATTGAGAATGATCGGAATTAAAATAAGTGTGATAAAATAGGTTGTCATAACGCCAATAGCAGCCACTACACCAAACTGCACAAGCAATGAGCTGTTGGTGAAATACAATACCGCAAAGCCAATAGCCGTCGTGATGTTGGCCAGAAACAGGCTCACACCAATGGTTTGTATGGTACGCGACAGGGCTTTCATTTTATTGCCATGCAACGCAAACTCCGACTGGTATTTATTGATCAGGAAAATACAGTTGGGCAGGCCAATGACCATAATCAACGGCGGAATGAGTCCGGTGAGAACCGTGATCTTATAGCCGAATAGCTGGAGAATACCAACAGACCAGAGAACACCCACCGCCACAACGATAACAGAAAAGATCACCGTGGAGAATGTGCGGAAAAACAACCAGAGAATAATTGCTGTTACCAGCACGGCGAGCCCCAGGAAAAGTCCCATTTCGCTCGACACGCGCCCCATGAAAGCCGAACGGATGTATGGCATCCCGGAGTAGTGCATTTGTACCTGGTTCTTTTTAGCGAAGGCATCAGCAACTTCTGTGATCTCTTTCACCATACTGAGGCGGTGTTTGGAATCCAGGTCTTTTTTATTGAACGTGATGGCCATGAGATTGGCCCCGGTTTCTTTGTTGTAAATAATCCCCTCGTAAAACGGCAGGGACATGATGACATCACGGATGCTATCGACTTCGTGTTGTGTCTTTAAAGGGTTTTTGAGAATCGGTACAAAATCGAATTTACCGAGGCTGTCGTTTCGCGATACGTTGTAAATAGTCGATACCGACATAATCTCCTTAATCCCGTCGATGCTCTTGATGCGTTTTCCGAGAGCGTCCCAATCGTTGAATTTCTGCAGCTGATACAGGTTTTTATCTTCAAACCCGATGACCATCACACTCCCATCTTCGCCGAATTTGTTTTTAAACTGCTGGTAAGCGATAAACGTACTGTCGTCTTTAGGAAGGATCTGTGCAAACTCGTACGACAGCTCAATGCGTGTTGTTTCATAACCCATAAATGCTGTTACCAGCAAGAGACCGATGGTAAATGCCAGTTTATTCCGCAGCAGTATCCTTGAAAATGCTTTCCACATGTTAACTCTTCTTTAGTGCAGGGGCCGTTTTTTGATCATTCCACCCCGTGTATCCTTAATACTATTCATCACCACAAATGCTGCAGGATCTATCTTTTCAATTTCAGAATTCAGCCGGGCTATTTCGAGCCTCGTAACAACCGAATATAAAATATCAATATCACCCAGCTTGTGCCCTGTTTTACCAAAGCCCCGGGTTCCCTTATAAACAGTCACACCGCGACCCATGGTCTCAGTCAGCATTTTGCGGATTTCTTCACTCTTGGCTGATACAATCGTAACGCCCAGGTATTCTTCCACCCCCTCGATGATAAAGTCGATGGTTTTGGAGGCCGAAAGATACGCTAAAATTGAATACAAAGCTGTTTCGAGCGACAGGAGCCAGGCCGCAAAGGAGAAGATAATAATGTTAAGAATGAGGATGACATCGCCAATGGTCAATCCTGTTTTTTTACTGATATAAAGTGCCATCACTTCCGTACCATCCATCACCCCGCCACCCCGCACAGCGAGACCGATTCCTGCACCCAGAAAAAATCCGCCGAATACGGATACCAGCAGCTTATCGGATGTAAGCACCGGGTAATGAATCCCGGCCACACACAAGGCCAGGCCTATAATAGCAAGGGTTGTTTTGATGGCGAAGTTTTTACCTATCTGCGAATACCCCAGTAAAATAAAGGGAATATTCAGCAATACGATCAGCAGCGGCAGTGGCAACCCGCTCACAGCAGAGGTTAACAGCGAAATACCTGTTACGCCGCCATCAATAAAATTATTGGGTAATAAAAAACTCTTGAGGCCGAAACCAGCCGAAAAAATACCAACCGTTATGAGCATCATGTTTATGGCTTCGCGCCGGGCCAGTAATCTGAACCTGTAAAAAGCCTTGGCAGCTACATAGGCGCTTGGCTCCTCATGGGGTTTATGGGGGATGTTGTAGGTTAAAAGCCGACGTAATAATGAGTTCATAACCAATGGGAATGAAGTCAAAGTAAGAAAATTTTTCGATAAATCCGGTTGTTTTCTTCAAACAGGCTGATTCCCAGAGACTGTATTTCATCAGTGCGAATTATATCCCAGGTCAAAATAATAGCGCTGCATGACCCGAACACCAAACATCCCCGTTTTAAATACATACGTAACCTTACGACTGTGTAAGGGCTCATCCGTATCTATAAAAGCCCTGATTCCGGGAAACTCTCTATAGGCCTTATTTTCCAACAGAACAAAATTATCGTTGCCCTCCGATCGTATAATTCTGTATGTTTCAGTCACCGGGTGAAAACTGATAAAGAAATTGAGCAGCAGAAATACAGTCATCACAAACGGGCCACCCTGAAAAGCAGCCAGTACTCTCAATCTGATATACTTACCCGATTTGAATACACTGGCAAACAAAAAGAAAAAAACAACTAAAATAATATAGCACATCATCATGAACGAAAATGGCATCAGTGTCTGCAACCCGATTTTTAAAAACACGATGATATTCAGAGGAGGCAAAACGACCTGCCAAAACAGTTTTGTTTTGGCAGAAAACAAAAGGGCTTGCCAGAACCGCTCCGGACTGAACCGCCTGATGTTTCGGAATGCCGGAATGGAAAAAGGACCGGTGACCAACGCTACAATAATTCCGCAGATTAAACCCGTGGCGCCATAACGCATAAAAAGATATCCAGGCAGCACGAATACAAAAAACAAAGTGATCACAAACAGAACATGATCTATCACAACACTGTATGCCTGGTTTGTAAGATAAGCCTCCGACTTCAGGTATTCCTTGTAGCGCTGATTGGCCGCCCGCATGGCTTTGCGACGGGCTTCTTCTTTTTGCTGACGAATGATCTCCTCGCGGCTGATGGTTCTGCTGGCTTTACGTTTTGGCCCGTTTACCTTAAAATCAATGAGTATTTCATACGCTTCTGTGATCTCAATAAATTTTTCAGCGGCACCCGGTTCATTATTCTTATCGGGGTGGTAAAGCACTACCAGGCGACGATAGGCCTTTTTAATATCGTTCAGCGTGGCTTTTTCTGAAAGTCCAAGGATTTGAAAATATCTCAGCATCATGGAATGGACGGCCATTTACCGTTTTGAATCCGGACTTCCGGAGATACTCCGGGCATGTTGTTTACGTTGCTTTTTGGAAGGCACATCGTCATACGCTCTCAGTTTACCCTGCACATGACGCACACAACCACTTAATACCAGCAGGCATGAGATTCCCGCCAGAATCATTTTTTTCAGGAACGGGTGTTTTATTTGCATTTCGAAGCGGTTGAGCATCTGAACGCTCTTGCCGGCCTGATTGGTATGCTGAACGTTGTAGCGTCCGCAAACAGAAGCCCCTGAAGCTTGTTCGCGAAAAAAGGCCTGTATCTCGTCCAGCGATTTTTTGCTGAAATCAACAACCGGGGTCTGGCATGTTTTACAAAACCGCGATTCGTCTCCGGGTTCCATCGAATCCCAGGGTACCTGGCATGGCTCAGGAATATCTATATAGGATGCTGTCTTCAATCTGTTTTTCAGTTGGATTTTTTTACACGGTAGCCGAGGGTTTCATCGCGTTTGACTCCAAAAATCCATAGTACATATTCTTTGCGGCAACTGTACGGCAACGCCTCATACGCTGCTTTTGCTTTTTGGGATACATTCAGTAATTTCTGAAGATCCTCCGGCACAATTACTGTTTTGGTTTTTCGACCGGATGGCGGTGATGATTCCCGTAAGGATAATACCTCAGCTCAGGCTCCATAGATGCCTTGGCCTCTTTCACTTCTTCCGGTTTTGACGGAATGTTTACAGGTTGCGGTACCGATGGCATATTGGAAGGCGTAGTACTGAAAACCTCCTTATAGCCGTTTTTATACTGAATAAGTGCTACATCCGATTTGTAGGATGTGTAAACAGGGCCATCGGGCACCTGCGACTTTTTATACTTCACTTCACCCGGTGTTACTTCCAGAACTTTACCGGTGGCAAATTCACCGCTTTTAAAATAGATGGTGTCCTGTGCTTTTGCGCCCATGAAACATACCACGCAAAAAATCATCAAAAAAAACGCTTTCATACTCTTGAGTTATTTGATATACTCAAATGTACAAAAAAAGCCCGATATCTCTATCGGGCCCGGGCGTTTATGTGTAGTGGTAACGCCTAATTTTTTATAAGTTTATATACACCGTGGAAATGGCTGTGTTCCACGGAAAGCAGGTATGCTCCAGGGCTCAGCTGTTCTAGGTTAAGCACCTGGGTTTGTTGCCCCACTGCCGAACCATCGCTGGATGCTTTATACACCAGGTTCCCGGTGAGGTCGTATACCCGGAAAGAAACCGGTAACCCCGACTCGGCATAGTATGATACCATAAACTGATCCTGTCCGGGATTCGGAAATAATACAAAACTCTGTGTTGTATAAACAGACGATATGCCTGTTGTGCTGATGTTTACCACATTAGATGTATACGGGCAATTGGTGTATACATATTTTACCTCACAGGAGTAGTTGCCATTCGCTATAGCCGTATAGGTGCTGGCTGTAGCTCCACCAACAGGCGATCCATTAAGATACCACTGATACGATGCAGCCGGTGTCGTGCAGGTAAGCACGGTTCCGGCAGCTGAAATAACAGGGTTTACAATATCTGTAACCAGGTTGTCATTGATAAAACGTGTCGACAGGTTGAGCGAATCCTTGAATTTAGGCCAGGCCGAGCAATCCTGTTTCAGAAAATAATCGAGCCATAAGCGGGCCGCCATATAGGCTGCGCTTTTTTGCTGTGCTTCCGTAATAGTCGGTTGTGGCGAGCATGTGCCCTGGCCAAACATACAGGTCGCACTGCTACGCGACCCGAATGAGCAGTGGTCGCCTCCGACTACCGACATATAAGCCTTTGTATGTGTCAGGATCAGGGAATCGTATTCCGGCTTCTGGTGCTGGGCCGGTGGGGCCACACAATCATTCTGGCCTGAAATAACCAGCGATGGCACTGTTACAAATTTGGCAGCATGCTGCGATGATGGGTTTGTGTTGGCGGCCGCAAAATTGACCATGGTTGTAATCGTGGCATTATTCTGCGCCCCTAAAAACGAAGAGCCTCCGCCCATCGAATGGCCTGATAATGCCACACGGGGGTTGATCTTGCCTATAAAACTCGGAGCCGGGCTTCCGGGAGCGGTCGACATCATGGTGGTGATCATCTGCGAACCGATAAATGCCAGGTCTTTCCCGAAATCCGTGTGGCTGGGCGACGTACCGCCCTCTGTACGAGGTAAACAAACAATATAGCCGTTCTGCACCAGGTCTGTCCACAGGTCGGTATAGGCATCCCAGGTCATTACAAAACCGTGTCCAACCACCACAACGGGAAAAGTGCCGGTAGCTATAGCGACGTTATTTCCGGCGGTAGCGGCCGGATAATAAACCTCTGTACCAACATCCCGCCCGCTAGTTCCTACCTGTATACCCCCTGAAATGGCATAACCACCGGTGCGGGACGGGTCCTTGAAATTGAGCGAACAATGCCCCACCTGGTACGTTTGTGCCTCCAGTGAAGCAAAAGCTATTGTGGCAATAAGAGTAAGTACTTTTTTCATGTGTTTGGTTTTTGTATTAAAAACAGGTTAATTTTTTATCATGGGTTCCTTATTAAAGGAGGTTCCTAAATATCTGAAACTTAGGCATCGCCAACAGAGGGGTATTCCCCTCATTTAACCCAAAGCCCCGTGCTTTAAGGGTTTAGACCATAAACACCACCCTGACTAAAGCCTCTGAAAATCCATAAAAGCAAGAAAAACAATGAATTAGATTTATTGATTTTAAAATCGTACCTTTGCGCCCTTTGAACTTGAAGCCATGACTAACATCAGAAACATTGCCATTATTGCGCACGTTGACCACGGTAAAACAACACTTGTAGATAAGATTCTGCACACCTGTAAATTATTCCGTGAAAACCAGGAAACCGGGGAATTGATCCTCGATAACAACGACCTGGAACGTGAACGCGGTATTACCATCCTGGCAAAAAACGTGTCGGTAACCTATAAAGGCACGAAAATTAATATTATTGATACACCGGGCCACGCCGACTTCGGCGGGGAGGTTGAGCGTGTACTGAACATGGCAGACGGTGTAATTCTGCTGGTAGACGCCTTCGAAGGGCCTATGCCTCAAACACGTTTCGTAACGCAGAAAGCAATTGCTGCCGGGAAAAAAGCAATCCTGGTTATCAATAAAGTGGATAAACCGAATTGTCGTCCGGAAGAGGTACACGACCAGGTATTTGACCTGTTCTTTAACCTCAACGCAACCGAAGATCAGCTGGATTTCCCGACTGTTTACGGTTCGTCGAAACAAGGCTGGATGGGTCCTGATTATAAAACCCCAACTGAAGATATTACGTACCTGCTCGATACCATTCTCGAAAAAATTCCGGTAGCACCGAAACGTGAAGGTACCCTGCAACTGCAGATCACATCACTCGATTACTCATCGTTCATTGGCCGTATCGCCATCGGACGTGTGTATCGCGGCACCATTAAAGAAAACATGCCTGTAAGTGTTGTGAAACGCGACGGCAGCATTCAGAAATCACGTGTGAAAGAACTGTTTGTATTCGATGGTTTAGGAAAAATCAAAGTATCAGAAGTTGAAGCCGGCGATATTTGTGCCTTTACAGGTATCGAAGGATTTGAGATCGGTGATACCGTTGCTGATTTCGAAAATCCGGAGGGCCTTCCGAATATTGCGATCGACGAGCCTACCATGAGCATGCTCTTTACCATCAACAACTCACCGTTCTTTGGTAAAGACGGTAAATTTGTAACTTCACGTCACTTACGCGATCGTTTATATAAAGAACTTGAAAAAAACCTGGCCCTGCGTGTCGAAGAAACCGCATCGCCTGATTCATACCTCGTATTCGGCCGTGGTATCCTCCACTTATCGGTGCTTATCGAAACTATGCGCCGCGAGGGTTACGAGCTTCAGCTTGGGCAGCCACAGGTAATCATCAAGGAAATTGATGGTGTGAAACACGAGCCGGTAGAGGTTCTGACCATTGATGTGCCGCAGGAATCATCCAGCAAAGTTATTGACCTCGTGAGCCAGCGTAAAGGCGATATGCTCGTGATGGAGCCAAAAGGCGACCTGATTCATATCGAATTCGAAATTCCTTCACGTGGTATCATTGGTTTGCGTAACAATATTCTGACAGCTACAGCCGGTGAAGCTATTATGGCGCACCGTTTCAAAGCATTTGAACCATGGAAAGGTCCTATTCCTAACCGTATTGCCGGCGTACTGATTTCTAAGGAAAAAGGAACTGCCGTAGCATACAGTATCGATAAACTGCAGGATCGCGGTAAATTCTTCATCGAAGCCGGTGACGAAATTTATCCGGGTATGATCATCGGTGAGCACATCCGTCCGGATGACCTCGTGGTGAACGTTTGCCAGGAGAAAAAACTCACCAACATGCGCGCCAGCGGATCGGATGAGAAAATGCGCATTGTACCGAAAATCAATTTCAGTCTCGAAGAAGCTATGGAATATATCCAGGGCGACGAGTATGTGGAAATCACACCAAACTTCATTCGTCTGCGTAAAATTTACCTCGATGAAAACGAGCGTAAACGTATGTCGAAAGCACTGGAAGCTCAATAATAGAAAAACCCGCCTGATGGCGGGTTTTTTGTTGTAGTTTTTTGGATTATCGGGGCATATACCCAGGCAGAACACTCCCCGTACAGCTGAAGTTTTAGCCGAGGCGCTACGGTCGGCATCACAAAACTTCCAAAGGAGTATTCTTGTCACATCCGTCTTTGCCCGCAAAGCGAAGCAAACTCCACATGTCTGGTAATACCGCCAGAGACGCTTCGTAAACGAGGAACCCGCAATGACGCTGCATCAGAAGAACGCGCGTACCTGCGCACCGCCGATGTGCACAATCTTACTGTTGGGTGATTTACGTCCGTCGTAATTGATACTGATCTGAATGTTACTGGTCAGGTTTCGCTGATAGCCCAGGTTCCAGGTAAAATTGTAGCCTGTTTTCAGGGCATTCAGCATTTCATAAGCCACCGGTGTGTTCTCCAGGTCATTGTAGGTAATGTTAATGAAATCGGCTTTCGCTGTGAGACTGCCTTTATCCACTTTATTGAATTTGAATTCGAGGCCTGCATCGTTCAACGTGGCCCGTTGAAAACCACCTTCAATGATGTTCTGCTTCTGGTTGTATTTATAAATCACACTGATGCGCAGCGATGTATTCGGCTGATAGCTTAGCTTCTCATCGAGATCATAAAATTCGATGCGATAATTACGGTTGCCGAAATACAGGGAGGCGAGGTTTTTAATACCCGTTGAGTTGGTACTGTTGATGCTCCAGGCTTTGGTAAAATTCCAGCGCCAGCGTATCTCATGCGAGTAATTGCCGCGTGTTTCAAATCCATTGGTGAGCAGCTGTTTGCTGATATTATCCTGATACGTATAATCCATGCCAAACACCGCTGAGCTCTGGTTAAAAAATAAACTCTGGCGCAATGAATAGGTCATGGCGGTGAGCGACGAATCGCCCTGCCGGATATCGAACGGGTTAAACGTGAAGAGCTGGTTATTGTCGCTCGATTTTTTATCGACCCTGTACACTGTTTGTGTAGCGAAACGCGCCAGGAATTTCATGCCACGCGAAGGGTCGTTTTTGAGGAATACCGAGGGCCGCAGGTTCAGTGCAAAACTAAACTGATCGTGCAACACTTTCACATATTGGTTGGTAGGCGTATAAACACGTATGTACAATGCCTGGTCGGGGAATTGTGCAATCTCGAACTCGTTGAGTTCCTTGATCCCATTGTCGTTATAGTCTTTCCAGGCATAGGAGCCCTGTCCGGCCGCTACCTGCAGGTAGTAATATTCTTTTTTGTTTTCGAGCCCGTAACCGGTTTCATAAAACAGGGTAGAGGTTATAAATCCGTGAATGAGCCGCGGAGAATACTCGACCCGGCTGAGCAATGTATTGTCGGGCTTGAGGATACCGCTGTGTGCGTTTTTCAGGTGTAACTCGCGGTAGGTAAACAACAAGGTGAACGGGTGGTTGCGAATGCTGTTGATGTTGGCTGACATCCCCACATTCTGTGCATAGGTTGAGTCTTTGAGTATGGCTGAATAGGCCTGCTTATCGCGGCGTTCGCGGTAAAATAATTTATAAATGTTCCCGGAACTGTCGGCATTGGTAATGTTACCCTCCCACTCCCAGAACTGGTATGTACGCGGCAGAAGGCTGTCGGAGCTGGTTTTCCTGAATTCATTATGTTCAAACTCATCGAGCAGATTGGCTTTCAGTTTCCAGAAAGCCTGCGACAATAATGTCTTATGCCTGTAAAAACTGGTGCGCAGGGGATTGTACACTGCATTGAGGTACGAACCGTTATATTGTAGCAGAGTGCCTTTCCTGGCAAATTGCGTATTCAACTGGTGTTTCAAGCCGTTGTAAAAACTCCCTTCTTCAAACAGGTTAATGCCATACAGGAGTTTATACTTATTGCCTTTCTGAATTCCCATCTGCAAAAATCCGACATGCTGATCGGCATTGATGGGTGCAGTGGTGGGCCGGTTCCAGTCGCGTTCAAACTCAATGGCCCTGTAGCGTTCAATAGGCGCGAAATTCTGCTGCACATATTCGTAGCCCACATTATACAATGCTTTCAGGTCTTCCCGGCGTTTGGTAGTGTCTTTCTTCAATACAGTCTGGTTGTTGCTGCTCAGTTTAAAACCATAGCCATCGTCGTTGGCCGAGTTAAACGGACTAAAGGTGTTGATGTCGTTTTTGGTATAAGCGCCTTCAAAACTCAGGGTGTTGTTTGGTGTTATGGTAAAGTCGCCCCCGGCGGTAGCCATTTGTTTTTTCTTGGGTGTTACAAGTGCGATCACGGGTTCGTAGTTTCCCTGCAAAACCCCGCCAACCGGGGCATACCATTGATACACTTTACCATTGGCGGTAGACGATACCTGGCGATAGTTCCCGGCATTCTCGCCTACGAAGCTGAATTTGGCCGTGTATTTGGCGCTATCGGGGTTGGTGCAATAGAGTAATACGCCCGGATATGTAATGCCTAAAACGGTTGAATCTTTTTTCCAATAAAACACATCGCTGTTGTTAAATGCAGCTGCCTGTACGCCGGAGTATACCGCTTTGCTGAGCGTATCGCCCACCTGGTAAAGAGTGAGTCGCTGCTGGTCGGTGAGTGTCTGCTGAAGTGTTTTATTTTTATTATCCTGTTCACCATAAAAATTGAAATGAAACTTAGCCTTCTGCAATTCTACTTCTTCACCGAAAAAATAAAGCGAACGGGCATAGTTGCGTTCGGCATACTGGAACTCGGCAATAATCCGTTTGTCTTTTGTAATGATCTGGCGGGCTGTAAATGTAACCTCAGCTGTATTGTAATCGATGATGTAATCGTTCTCCTGGCCGCGCTGCAATAGCTTCCCATCGATGTAAATGCGTTCTGTACCGGAGAGCACGATAATAAACTGCTCATTATCGGCACCACGCAAACGATAAGGCCCCTGGTTATTTTCGGTACCCTGTATAATGTATCGCGAGAAACGACCCTTACTTACAGCACCGCTCAACTGCGTGTTAAACTTCACGATCTTACCCCCAATGGTGTCTTTGTAAGTATTGGATGCATAAGCCCCCTGGGCCCGTTTGTAAAAATTCATGAAATAGCTATTGGGCCGGTTCAACTGGAAGTCACCCACTATAAGCTTGGTGTTCTGATTCGAAAGCTGAATAAACACCTTGTCGAATTCCTGTAGCTGGGCGGTCGTTCCGTCGGCCTGGAAAGGAATGTTATCGTCGGTCGCCGCCAATAAGAGGTCTACATCCTGTGTCAGTTTCCCGCTTACCTGCAGGTTCAGGTTGGAGTTTACCACCACATCCTGGTTGTTGCCGAATGAAATGCCCCGGCTGATGCTGCCGTTTTTATTCAGCCCGTCGGTAATAAAATTATCTTTGGAATTGGAGCTGCCCTCAAATGCAATGGTGATGGGGTTTTTGGCGAGCGACAGATCTTTGGTGAGAATAGAAGCGTCTTTATGATAATGCGGTTTTTCGAAATTATACGGGAATGTTTTGTACTGAACGGTGAGTGTATCGGCCGACTTTTTCTTTAATACAATCGATTTGGTTTTGTAGTCGATCGTGTAGCTGCTACTGTCCATGGCCGGATTCGAAAACTTCACATTCACGGTTCCGGGGATCAGGCTGAGGGTATCCAGGTAAATGGTATCGTTTTTGGCCACAAAACGTTTTTTCTTTATCCCGCCGGCCGTTTGGGCCTGCGAAATAACAGTCAGAAACAGCATACATATGAAAACGACCCTCGTTAAATTCACCGGGATATAAAACGCAATTAATGTGGTTATATTACTGTGCCGGCCTACAATTCCGTCATCACGAATATACGAATGTAGGCCGGGTTTTGGGTAAATCCGGGCATATTTACAGGGAGATTTGTATCTTCGTGTACTTATCATCGTCCCCCATGAAAATTATTACTTACAACGTGAATGGTATCCGGGCTGCCATGAACAAAGGCCTGATAGGCTGGTTACAGGCTACACAACCCGATGTGCTGTGTGTGCAGGAAATAAAAGCCACACCTGACCAGGTGAATGTTTCGGAATTCGAAGCCCTGGGATATCAGCATTTCTGGTACCCGGCCGAAAAAAAGGGATATAGCGGCGTGGCTATTTTCAGCAAACGTAAACCGGATCATGTGGAGTATGGTTGCGGTATAGCCGCCTATGACCAGGAAGGGCGCGTGATCCGTGCCGATTATGGCGACCTGTCGGTGATGAGTGTATACCATCCCAGCGGAAGCAGCGGTGATGAGCGCCAGGGTTTTAAAATGCAATGGCTCTCTGACTTTCAGAAATACATTGACCGCTTAAAGAAAGAGCGCCAGAAGCTCATTATATCGGGCGATTACAACATCTGTCATAAAGCGATCGATATTCATAACCCGGTGTCTAATGCCAATACATCCGGGTTTCTACCTGAGGAACGCGAATGGATGGAACAGTTCATACAATCGGGCTTTATTGATTCGTTCCGGTATTTCAACCAGGAGCCTCATCAATACAGCTGGTGGAGCTACAGAGCCAATGCCCGTGCCAAGAACCTGGGCTGGCGTATTGATTATAACCTGATCACGGCAAACCTTGAGAAACATCTGAAGCGCTCGGTGATCCTGCCGGATGCCATGCACAGCGACCATTGCCCGGTGTTACTCGAAACCGACCACTAATCGCATAAAAGGGCAAAAAACTCCATTATATTTAGGTTTTTTAGTTTAAAAGTTTAATTTTGTAAGTTAGAAAATCCACTTACTCACACGTATGAGAAAACTATTTATTCCACTTATCGCTGGCTCGATCGCGTTTGGTTTTACTTCTTGCGGCGGCGATGATAAATCAGGTCACGAATCTTCAGAGGCAAAAGGAGGCGTTTATTTAGGAGGCGTTATGCGCATGAACGAGGTTGAAGCCTTTAAGAGTCTGAACCCGATTGCTGTAAATGAGCAGGTTAGCTTTCACTTAGGCACCCAGTTATTTGAAGGCCTTGTAAAATTCGACCAAACCGATCTTTCCGTTAAACCGGCTGTGGCCTACAAATGGGAAAGCAATGCCAACCAGACCGAATGGACTTTCCATATCCGTAAAGGCGTTAAATTTCATGATGATCCTTGTTTTGCAGATGGCAAAGGCCGCGATGTTACTGCTGCCGATGTGAAATTCTGTTTCGATAAACTTTGCTCTTCCGATGCCAACAATGCTCAGTACGACGTTACCATGAAAGACCGCGTGGTTGGGGCCAACGAAGCTTTCGAAGCATCCAAAAGCGGTAAATCCGTAAATGTAACCGGTATTAAAATCATTAACGACAGCACCATTAGCATTATTCTGACCAATCCCGATGCAGGTTTCCTGAATATTTTAGCCATGCCGGGCTGCTGGATTTATCCGAAAGAAGCGGTTACAAAATATGGTGCCGATATGCGCATCCATCCTGTGGGTACAGGGCCTTTCCAACTGGAAACAGTAAAAGAAGGTGAAGTGGTGATCATGAAGAAAAATCCAAACTATTATGGTGTGGATAAAGACGGCAATAAGCTGCCATACCTTGACGGTCTGAAATACACCTTTATCCGTGAGAAAAAAGCGGAGATCCTTGAATTCAAAAGCGGAAACCTGGACATGGTATACCGCTTACCGGTGGAAGTATTCCACGAAATTATGGGTGACCTTGAACATGCCAAAGAACGTAAAACAGACTTTGCCATCCTGAACTCACCGGCATTCAACACCAACTTTATCGGATTTAACTGTGCCGGCAATATCTTCAATAAAAAAGAAGTCCGCCTGGCATTTAACTACGCTATTGACCGCAACAAAATTGCAGACTTTACCATCCAGGGTGAAGGTACTGCCGCTTCTTATGGTATGGTGCCTTATGTAGAATCGTTTGAAAAAGACGGCTACAACTACAAAGGTTTAAAAGGCTACACATTCGATCCGCAAAAAGCAAAAGACTACATGAAACAAGCCGGTTACCCGGATGGCAAAGGATTCCCGAAAGTAACCCTGCAGATCAACAGCGGTGGTGGCGATCGTAATATCCTGATTGCAGAAGTGGTTCAGAAAATGCTGAAGGAGAACCTGAATGTGGATATCGAAATCAATACCGTTCCTTTTGCCGAGCATATTGAACAGGTAACTTCAGGCAAATCTGACATGTTCCGTTTTGCATGGTATGCCGATTACCCGGATCCTGAAACATTCCTGACACTCTTTTACGGAAAACACGTACCAGCTAACCCAAGCGAAAAATCATTTACCAACTTCTTCCGCTATAAAAATGCACGATTTGATTCTCTCTTCGCCGCATCATTCAAAGAGCCGGATAAAGCAAAACGTTATGCCCTGCTGAGCCAGGCTGAACAGGTTGTGCTTGACGACGGACCATTGATGCCTATTTTCTACGACGAAAACTACAGGCTGGAACAATTGAACGTCCGTAATTTCCCTGAAAATGCCTTAGGCTATATGGATCTGACCAATGTATACCTGATCCCGAAAGATAAAATGAAGAAATAATCTCCACGAGATATACGAAAAAGCCCCGGTGATGCCGGGGCTTTTTTATGCGTATTGATTTATAGTTTATCTAATGCAGGGCGCCCATGAGGTACATGGCCGAAAGTGTAGGGGTCGGATTACCGCCTTCTTTTTCCAGTGTTACGGCAAAGGCATCGGCTTCGACTACCACTTTCAGCTTTTGCAATTGCATGGTATCTACGGCGCTGAAAACACCCGCATCTACCGGTTTTCCATTGGCCAGGGCCCAAAGCTGGTATTGTTTTCCTTTGGGTGGTGCCGGAAGTTCCATCACATTGACATATACTTCCCTGGAGCGTGTATCCCAGTATACGTAAGCCATCGCCGCAGGGCTGTTCCCCAGGCCTTTCAGCCTTATGGTTTTCATCATGGTATCGCCCATGAGGGCAATGCTGGCATGTGCTTCCTGTAAGGAAGTTCTGCTTATTTCCATCTGCTGGGCCAGTACACTTTTTTCCTGGTTCAGGTCCGCTACCGTCTGCTCAGCCACGTGCAACTTGCTATACAGCACAACATTCACCACAGCACTTGTGATGAGTAATGCCACAGAGGCAGCCATTCCGTATTTATAACTGCTTTTCGCAGCAGGCCTTGTTTCCGCCAGGTTGACAACTACCGTACCTGCATTTTCGGAAAACACTTTTGTTCTGATGTTTTCCTTGATGTGACTAGGGATCTCCGGAACATCTTTGCTGGCTACCAGGAGCAGGGTATGTTCTATCCGCTCTATTTCCTGCTGAAGCTCGGGATGTTGCAAAAGCATATTGTGTATCCGGGCAACCTCCTGAACGGATGCCGTACCCAGAACATAGCTTTCAAGAATACCACTATTTATAATGTCTCCGGGTTCCACAACTTTTACAATGCCATTTTATTTCTTAAATGAATGAGTGCCTGTCTTACCTTTGTTTTCACGGTACCGAGCGGCATATTCAGTTTCCTGGAGATTTCTTCCTGGGTGTACCCCTGATAATATGCCAGTTCAATAATAACCTGATAATCGTCCTCGAGTTTATTAACCGCTGCCTTTAAGCCAATGTGATCGTAATTGACCTGGTGCTGGTGCTGTTTATTTATCTCATATACGTTTGTATCGAGGTTCTGGATTCTGGAACTTACCTTTGATGCCGTTGTTCTTGTAAAATCGATCGCTGCGTTTCTCACAATATTCAGCATCCATGTAAACAGGCGTCCTTTTTCTTCCTTATAACTGTCGAAGTTGTTCCATATTTTCAAAAAGGCTGCCTGCAATACATCCTGCGAATCTTCTTCGTTCTGGAGTATCGTAAAAATAACACCGTACAGGGCCTTGGAATAATTGTCGTAGAGATACGAAAAAGCCTTCTGGTCTTTTTGCCTGATCAAGGCAATAAGTACTTCTTCTGTATATTTAATTTTAGGCGACAATCCGATTCAAATATAATATACAAGATAGCGATAAGTTTTAAGAAAAAACAGGTATTTCCTGTAAGGTGAATTGTATAAAAGCCCGGGAGCATGTACTACAGAGCAAATCGAAAGCACCTCGCCCAAGTCAAATCCTATTGCCGGCCGATCAGGCCTCCGATCAAAGCAGACAGTATGCGCAGTTTTCGGTTTCTACGCATATATCAACGGACTCCGGCAATTTTTTAGCGCTTGCGACGGCCTTTGTTTTCCTTAAATTTCTCGCGACGGTCAGCTTTCTGACGGCCTGCTTCAAACTCAGAGGTTCCGGCAAATTCGAATTCAAGTTGTTTCTTCATCAGGTCAGCACGTTTCACAATAACCATGACGGCATCACCCAGCGAATAAATCTTGCCTGTGCTACGACCCACGTAACGATAATTTTCCTCATCGAAAGTGTAGGTGTCGTCGCGCATTTCGCGGGCCTTGATCATGCCTTCGCATTTATTCTCTATGATCTCCACATAGATTCCCCACTCCGTCACGCCGGTAATTGTGCCTTTGAATTCGAATCCGATCTTATCTTTCAGGAATTCTACCTGTTTGTATTTCACGGATGCACGCTCAGCCTCCGCAGCAAGTTTCTCCATTTCACTGCTGTGCTTGCAAAGCAACTCCAGCTCATCGGCATTGAGGTAATGGCCATGCTGTAGTTTTGCCTCCAGCAAGCGATGTACCATTACATCCGGATAACGGCGTATGGGTGATGTGAAATGCGTGTAATACTGAAATCCAAGCCCGTAGTGCCCCACGTTGTGTGTGGTGTATATGGCCTTTGGCATGCTACGTACGGTGAGCAGTTCAATCATGCTGGCTTCTTTCTTGTCTTTTACATCGACGAGCAATTTATTGATCGACTGGGCTGTTTTTTGTTTACTGCCAATGGCTACCGAATAGCCGAAACGCGATACAAAATTATTGAGTTCAATGAGTTTATCGTCTTTTGGCACATCGTGTATACGGTATACACAAACGTTTTCATCGGCTTCTTTTTTATTCTTTTTCCTGGCATGCTGTTGTTCCGCTTCAGCGCCTTCTTTTTTGCGACCAATAAACTCCGCCACTTTGCGGTTGGCCAGCAACATAAAGTCTTCGATGAGTTTATGTGCGTCTTTCTGTGTTTTGAAATAAACACCGGTAGGTGCTCCGGTTTCATCCAGGTGAAACTTCACTTCGGCCTTATCAAAGAAAATAGAGCCATGGCGCGTACGCTCAGCGCGCAGCTTTTTAGCCAGCTTATCGAGTACGAGTATTTCATCTTTATAATCGCCTTCACCGGTTTCGATAACCTGCTGGGCCTCTTCGTAGGTAAAGCGGCGATCGCTGTAGATGACTGTCTTTCCAAACCATTGACTTTTTACATTGGCATCGTCGTCGAGTTCGAATACAGCGCTGAAACAATATTTTTCTTCATGCGGACGAAGTGAGCAGGCAAAATTACTGAGCACTTCAGGCAACATCGGAATGGTGCGATCCACAAGGTATACAGATGTAGCACGGTTAACAGCTTCTCTATCAATGATGCTTCCCGGTCTGAGATAATGCGTTACATCGGCGATGTGCACACCCACTTCCCACAATCCGTTATCCAGCTTCTGAATAGACAATGCATCATCAAAATCCTTGGCATCCACCGGGTCGATGGTGAATGTGGTTATTTTTCTGAAATCGCGGCGCTTCTGAATCTCGGCCGGGTTGATGGCTGTATCGAGTTTCTTGGCTGCGGTTTCTACTTCCGGTTCAAACTCCATCGGCAGGCCAAACTCCGCCATGATGGCGTGAATTTCGGTTTCATGTTCGCCGGGGTTTCCGAATACTTCTTTGACTATAGCCCTCGGGTTGTCGTCGCCCTGGCGCCAGTCGACTATCTCTACAAGCACTTTCTGCCCGTTTTCTGCACCATGAATATCTTCCAGTCGCACGAAAAAGTCGACATGAATTTTTGCATAATCCGGAATAACGAAAGCAAATTTCGGATTGATCTGGATGGTTCCCACGTAACTTTTTTTAGCGCGCTTGATCACCTCTACCACTTCGCCCTCTTTACGTGTACCGCCGCGCCGCGAGATAACATATATTTTCACCAGGTCGCCCTGTAAGGCATCTTTTGTTTTTCGGAAAGGTATAAATACGTCGTTTTCGTGTTCCGATACACTTACAAAGGCCGTGCCCTGTGTGGTAAAGTCGATGGTGCCGGTTAAATATTCACGCGTTTCTTTCACCGAATATTTTCCGCGTTCCACTTCATTTACAAAGCCTTGATTTTTTAAGGCCTCCAGGGTTTCGATGAGCATGAAGCGTTCGCTTTCGGTTTGTATTTCCATGGCAGCGCCCAGTTGCTTGTAATTAAAGGCTTTGCCGGTATTATGTTTTAAAAACGCCAGTACTTCTTCAAATAAATAGCGTTTCGGTTGTTTTTTCTTTTTAGACATAGGTAATAATTAACAGGCAGAATCTGCCCATAACGAATTTAGTTAAATGTAAGGTTTTAAAAGGTGTCAAACAAGAACAGGACGGCTCACAAAAATATTTTAGCAATTAGGTTTTTGCGCGGGATAAATCCTATAACCCTTGAATCGACTGAATTACTCCGGTTGTCGCTCATCAGAAACATAAAGCCCTCCGGAACCCTTACAGGGCCGAAATTATCTTCTGTAAATGTTCTATCGCCGGCACCAGGTTTAAATTGTTTAGCCGGAATGGTCTGCAGATCCATTATTCTTTTTCCCTTCAGTAATAACCCTGTTTTTTTCATTTCATTGTAAGATGCATTCACAATAGAACTGGTATCGGAGTATGGGAATACCTTTTCTTTCAGTGCCAGAAGACCAGGAGGTATAGCTCCGGTATTTACAGCAAAAAAATAACCGAGGTTCATCGTGTCGTCCGCGCATTTATCATTCACATAAAGGATGCCTTTTCTGATCTCCACTTTATCATTGGCCACGGCCACTATTCTGCTCAAAAAAACATCATCCAGTTTCATGACAATGCTAGCTGAGTCCGGAGTGCGGTAAGACACAACATCGCCTCTGCCCGCTTCTGCAAAACAACTGCCCATAATTTTTCTGTCGGCTCTTATTGTCGGCTCCATACTAACCGTAGCGGGGGTATAAAAAACAATCCAGTTTAAGGCTCTTGCCAGGAACCAGAGGGCAACCGGGCAAGTCATAATAACAACAATTATGATAACTGTCCTGCGTTTCATTTATAACAGCTTTTCAATTGCTTTCGGGAAATATTCGTGTTCGAGAGAACGTACTTTCTGAGAGAGGCTCTCCGGTGTATCGTGGCTTTCGACCGTGCAGCGGGCCTGCAGGATGATCTCGCCTTTATCGTACTCTTCGTTCACAAAATGGATGGTAATACCACTCTCGGTTTCATGGTTCTGTATCACGGCTTCGTGTACCTTATGTCCATACATGCCTTTACCACCGTATTTCGGTAACAGAGACGGGTGTATATTCACAATTTTTCCAGGAAATGCTTTCACCATGGCTTCCGGAATTTTCAGCAGAAATCCGGCCAGTATAATCAAGTCTATTTTTTCTGTTTTTAAAAATTCAATGATCTGGTCTGTATATCCTTCGAGGGCCTGCTTGCTGATGATCTGCACATTTTTACGGAAAGCCTCTGCACGTGCTACAATGCCGGCATCATCGCGGTTGGTAATCACCAGTTTGATTTTGATACGCGGATCATTCTGGAAATACCGGAACAGGTTTTCGGCATTGGTACCCTCGCCCGAAGCGAATATAGCAGCATGAATCATGAAGGCGCAAAGGTACGAAGTTTCAGCCACAGATTTTACGGATGGCTGCTGATTTTATCTTTCGGGGCAAAGCAGGTCCGTTCTCACTGTCATAGATATACCAAAAAAACAAAACACCCCGTGCAAGTGGGGTGTTTGTTTTGTTTGAAGCGGATGTGTTGTTTATCGCTCATAAAAAGTTGCGGGCATATCAGAATGGTATGACGCGTAATCCTACGGTAACAGGATATAGCTGTGGGCCCTTGCCGCTTTCAAACAATGGGGTCAGTGCATAATCCGCAAAGAATGTCCAGTTGGCATAACCGATGCTGGCATGTGCATTCACACGGATGGGATTTATATTATAACTGTCTTTACGGATGTTGCGGATTTCATCTCCGTTCATCGGGAATACCTGGCGGGTGCGCGATCCGAGCTTATAGCCCCCGATAACACCAACGGCTATATGGAAGGATTTATCCGGGTTTTTATTGGTGTTGAACTCGACCATCAATGGTACATTTACAAATGTTGATTTTAAACGGTTTTTGCGGTAATTGATTCCTGTTGTATCCAGTTTACCAGATGTATAACTACTATCGGCGTTTAAAGTGACAGGGTTACTGAATTCATATTGATTCCATTCGAAGCCGAGACCGGTAACAAGGTGTACATAATTTTTATAGATCTTAAAGTCGCGCTCAAATGGATTTAACTGAAAGTTGAGTGATTTGGCATAATTCAGGCTCATGTAGTCTGAGCTTTTAGGCAGGTTCAGACTTCCGCCACTCGACATCCAGCCATTAAGTCCCATCGAAAAGCCCGCCCAGTGATGAAAATCATCGTCTTTATCACCTTCCTTCTCCGAATCCTTGTCGCCATCGATGATGATAAATTTCTTTTTCTTGAAATTGAATGTTGTCGAGTCGCGCCCATCAATACGTTTTTGCGAATCGTCGGCAGCCACCTTGGCAATGGTAGAAGACATGGAGGCTTCGACACCAACCTCTTTAGGATCCCCTTTAAACTTAATGGTACTCGCTCCTGTTGCGTTTGCATTTATTTTGTCGGAAGCAAATACTTTCACCGTAGAGGCTCCACCGGCAACAGCATTTACGGTGGTGGCATTGAGTTTATAGGCCTTAATGGTAGATGCGCCATTGGCATTGGTATAGAGCTTAGCTGTGGTACCGGCCAGATCGACCGTGGAAGCACCATTGGTAACCACATCAACAGCCCTGGTTTTTACCTCCATGCGCACCGTGCTGGCTCCTGTAACATCTATATTCAGACTGTCGGCCATGACCGTATTGGTTGATAAGAGTTTGGAGGCGCCGTTACAAACTACCTGATTGAGTCCGTTTGACGCAATTTTTACGGTATACCCGTTTTTAGTGCTTCCTTTTGATTTAATAACAAGGGTTTCGCCATCGGATACAGTTACTACATTCGAAAGATCGTCGCTGTTGGCGAAAACTTTCAGGGATAAGGTATCGCTTTGAGTATACTCTACAGAAGCGGCTCCTGAAATATCCAGATGTTTAAAGGGTTTGATGTCCCTGGTTTCGGTACTGGTCTGCGCTTTAAAAGAAAAAGCGGCGAAGAGCAGGCCGGTTGTTATCATAATTGTTTTCATCGGTCTTTTTATTTTTATGCCCGTTTAAGCCGGGGCTTATGTTTTTAAATTGTTGTTTTCAGCTGATTTTATACATAAGACGCAGCACGCTTTTTAAAAGTTACAGCGTTCCGAAAAAAATAATGAATCAGGGGGGTGAAAAGGTCTCCGGAGACCGGTATCAAAGGCTTTGGCAGGTATATAAACAAAAATTGCAGGCTTTGAGCCTGCAATCTTCCTATCGTTTTTCCAAAAAACCCTTAGTTAATACTCATCTTCATTAAAGAAGAAGTCGTCTTTCGTAGGGTAATCCGGCCAGATCTCCTCGATGGTTTCATAGGCCTCGCCTTCGTCTTCCATTTCCTGGAGGTTTTCAATCACTTCCATTGGTGCACCGGAACGAATTGCAAAGTCGATTAACTCATCTTTTGTCGCAGGCCAGGGGGCATCTTCCAACCACGATGCTAACTCTAATGTCCAATACATAAACTATTCTTTTTAATGATGTAAACCGATATTTTTACTTTATCAGTCAACAAATTTTGTGCAAAAGAAAAAAAAATAATTGGATTATACTAAAGAATCAATTTAAAAGTTTGTGAATTTTGAGAATAATATTAAAATATTGAAAATCAATATGTTAATTTAGGTTGTCATATTTCAAAATCTTTCTCTACCAACCTGTTGTCTTTGGTTTCGAGTACCAGTTTATAATTCCCTTTCTGAAAGCCCCGAAGGGCCAGATTCACCGGGTAAGCCACCTCTGAACCCGGAATCAGCCACTGACCCGTAATCTGACCCACTTTATGCCCACCGGCATCGAGCACATAAAAATAGCTGTATTCAGCCTGGGCCAGGTTATAGCGCAGGGTTGCCTTCAGTTTTAGGGGAATTTCCTGGATTTCGCCGGCAGATGTAACCCGGGCTCTTTTAAGCAGTGTAAACCATGGAAGCGGTTCTCCTTTAACCCCTGCCACAAACTCCCGCAACGCTGCGGCCAGGGAGTCGTTGGCGTTGGTAATGTTGGAGGTGGGCTTGTTATTGCTGATGGCCCACACGGCATATTGTTCCGTATTTTCATCGGTCGGATGAGCATTCAGGTAAAGCGCCAGTTTCACCAGGTTGCTATCGGCCATTTTCCCTGTAGTGTAAGCAACCCCCTTTACCGGGCCTGATTTGTCGGCTTCGCAGCAATAGCCCTTAATATCGAACGTGATACTGCTTTTAGGACCTAACACCAGGAGCTGATCGCGGGTCACGAGAATATCCTGGTAATCGTTTTTACCGGCATTGGAATTGAAACGCCAGCCGGCAGGCAACATCAGGCACACAGAATCTTTTGCCAGGTTATTGATACTGTATTTAAGTGCCAGTCCACCAGCACAGGTGGCTTTGGCTGTGATCATTTTTTTATCCATGGCTTTCTGAAGAGAAACAAGCATTCTGGCATTGGCGCGGTAAGCGCACAACCCGGTATTCAGGGCCAGTATCCATATCAACGACGCTTTCATGATGAACGGTTTTGAAGTATAATAAAAAAGCCGGTTTGTCGTTACAATTTATTTTTTAAATAAAAAGCTTTTGGTATCTTGCTTGTTCGTTTTAGGACGCGGAATGCCACGAACCGTCACAAAAACTTTAACAGGCTACTGCAATACATAAAACACACACAAACGTATGGGAAGATTTACGGGCATTATCGGGATCATTGTCATTTTCGGAATCGCTATTCTATTATCCAATAACAGGCGTGCCATCAATGTACGTCTTGTACTGAGTGGCCTGGCTCTTCAGATCATTATTGCCTTGCTGGTGTTGAAGGTGCCTTTTATTACCGCATTTTTTGAAAAGCTCGGACGCGGCATGAGCAAAATTGAACACTTCGCCGCCCAGGGCGCTTCTTTCGTTTACGGAAATATCATGGTTGACACACACGATGGTGCCTCTCATTCGTTTGGTGCTCCGCACACCTTTGTATTTGCTTTCAGTGTGGCCTCCACCATTATCCTGGTGTGTGTGCTGGTAGCTATTCTTTATCATATCGGCCTCATGCAGCGGGTTATTTCGGTTATTGCCCGGATCATGAATTTTGTGATGCGTGTAAGCGGTGCTGAAGCACTGAGCAACGTAGCCAGTGCCTTTGTGGGGCAGGTAGAAGCCCAGGTGATGATCCGCCCTTATCTGGGCACCATGACCCGCAGTGAACTCCTCTCGTCGATGGCCGGAAGTATGGCCTGTATTGCCGGCGGGATCCTGATCGTGTATGTAAATATGGGTGCTAAAGCCGAATACCTGCTTACGGCCAGCTTAATGGCTGCCCCTGCAGCATTGGTTATCTCAAAAATAATTTACCCGGAAACCGAAGAGCCTCAAACCAAAGGAAAAGTAAAGCTCGAAGTAAAGAGCCCCTATACCAACATTATTGATGCCATTTCGCATGGGGCCTCCGACGGTATGAAAATCGCTGTAAATGTAATTGCCATGCTGATCGGGTTTATTGCACTCATTGCTTTCATTAACTACCTGCTCGGCAAAGTGCATTTCACCTACCACGATGCGCATGGTGTGCTGCAGGCCACACCAACACTGTCTCTGGATTACCTCTTCGGAAAACTCTTTTATCCATTGGCCTGGGTGATGGGCGTCCCCGACCAGGATGTGCAGCAGGTAGCCACCCTTATGGGACAAAAATTAACCATCAATGAGTTTGTGGCTTTTGATACACTGACCCATAAACTGGCGGCTCCGCTGAGTGAAAAAGGCCTTGTGATCGCCAGTTTCGCGATCTGTGGTTTTGCCAATTTCAGTTCGGTAGGTATGCAGATCGGCGGGATCGGTGAACTTGCTCCTGAGCGTCGTAAAGATCTTGCCAAGCTTGGGTTCCGGGCACTGATCAGCGGAACGCTCGCCTCTTATTTATCAGCAACCATTGCAGGTATGTTAATCGCTTGAAAACCTTTTTAGTCATAATCTCCCTCTTCGTTTCTTCTGTGCAGTTTGCGCAGCTGGTAGCCAATGCCGGAAACGATCAGACCCAGTGTCCGAATATTCCTGTTGTTATTGGTGGCTCACCGGCCGCCTCCGGTGGCTCTCCGCCCTATTCGTATTCCTGGCAACCATCTTCGGGGTTAAACTCTTCGAGTATTGCCAATCCATCAGCCAATGTTACAGGCTGGGTACATTACGTGCTCACGGTTACCGATAAAACCGGAGCAACAGCTACCGACGATATGTGGATGAATGTAGACGATATGATTAATTACGATGCCGGTACCGATACCGGTTATTGTTTTGGTCAGCAGAACGGACCTACAATCGGAAACCCCAATAACAGCAATGCTTCGCACACCTTCAGCTGGCTGCCTGTAACGGGGCTCGACGACCCTACGTCGCCACACCCGGTTGCCACACCATCTACCACCACCATTTATACCGTACAGATTTCGAAAAACGGCGGCGGATGCCCGAGTAAATTTTCGACCATCCGTGTTACACCCTGGATTCCTCCATACGTAGATGCAGGCCCTGACACAACAATCGACGAAGGCCAGACGATTACGTTGAGTGGATCGGCCTCAACCATTATCTGGTGGACACCGGGCTACAATATTAAATATGCCAATACGGAAACCCCGGATGTATGGCCAACCACAACAACCGTATATCACATCTCCTCCGAAGATTCGCACCATTGCTATGGCGCCGACACCGTGGTGGTAACTGTGCGGCCCGGCGACAAACTCTTTTTCTACAGTGCCTTTACCCCGAATGGTGATGGCGACAATGATATATTCTATATCGGAAACGTTGAGAAATTCCCGGACAATGTGCTCAAGATATACAACCGCTACGGGAAAGTGGTTTTCTCGGCGAACAATTATGCCAATACCTGGGATGGTTCTTACCTGAGCAGCCCGGTTCCGACCGGTACGTATTTCTACACTTTCGATGATGGTAAAGGGCAGCAGTATAAGGGAACGGTTACCATTATGCGCTAGTACTCATGATAAATAAATCTGCGGTTTGTTGATTATTTCTTAATTACCAAATCAAAAAAATGATGTATGTTTGACGGTTGCCTTTTTTATGTCAGAACAAGCGCTTATAACCCCGGAAACCCGCAAATTATATCCTTACCAGGAACAAGCCGTTGAAAATATTTTCTCCCGTCTTGTTAATTTACCACCCAATGCAAACCTGCTGTTTCAGTTGCCTACAGGCGGTGGAAAGACGATTATTTTTTCGGAGATCTCCCGTCGTTATATCAGCCAGTACAAAAAAAAGGTGCTTATCCTGACACACCGGATCGAGTTGAGCAAGCAAACCTCTGACGTTTTACAAAATCTTGGCATCAGCACCAAGGTGATTAATTCGGAAGTGAAGAGTTTACCGCAGCAAAGTCAGTATGAATGTTTCATTGCCCTTGTGGAAACATTGAACAACCGCTTGCAGGACGATGATCAGTTTCTGGAAGATATCGGCCTGGTGATTGTGGATGAGGCGCATTACAATTCATTCCGTAAGATTTTTCATTACTTCGACAATGTGAATATTCTCGGTGTGACAGCCACACCACTCAGCAGCAATAAAAAACTGCCGCTTTACCAAACCTACAGCGACATTATTGTCGGTGAAAGTATTTCCTCGCTGATCGATCAGGGTTATTTATGCGAAGGACTCACCTATTCATATGATGTGAACCTGAGTTCGCTCCGTATTGGAAACAATGGCGAATTTACAGTAGGCTCTCACGAAATGCTGTATACGCAAGCCGTGATGCAGAGTAAGCTGATGGAAGCTTATGAAGAGATCGGGAAAGGTACGAAGACACTTATTTTCAATGCCGGTATTCTCACAAGCCGCGCCGTATATGATATGTTCAAGAAAAAAGGACTGCCGATCCGGCATCTCGACAGTACCTTTGGCGACCGCGAACGGGCTGAAACCCTGGAATGGTTCCGTAATACCAAAGATGGTATTCTGACTTCGGTTAGTATTCTCACCACAGGCTTTGATGAGCCGGAAGTGGAAACCATTATGCTGAACCGTGCCACCAAATCACTGACCCTTTATCACCAGATGATCGGCCGTGGTTCACGTGTGCTTCCGAATAAAAAACAATTCCGCATTGTAGACCTCGGTAACAATGCGCGCCGGTTCAATCTCTGGCAATTCCCGATCGACTGGAAACACGTGTTTGTAGCACCACACCTGTACCTGGAGCAGCGCTATAAAGATGAGTGGGACTATGAGATGGAAAATGACTACCAGATGCCTGACGAGATCAAGCAGCGTTTCCTGAACTCATCGGCCGAAGCCTTTATTGTGCGCGACCGTTACCTGATGAGCCTGCGCAAAGGATTGAAACCACAAACCGTACTGGAAGAATCACTCGAAGATCACTTTGGCCGTATCAAAGACAACGCCGCCGATTTTGATGAAGCTTTTGAGCTGTTCAGCCTGCTGAGCGAAGAAGTGAAATACCGCGTGAAGCAATTTGCAAAATGTATTAATGCTACCAATAACTATGTCGACTACCAGGTGCAGGCTTATAACAGCAAGCTTCGCCGCCGGATCATGAACTGGTTTGTTGAATAGCCCCCCGCTATGAACGCCTGTCGTATTATACTTTTGTGTTTGTGCGTGGGTTTTATCTCCGGTACCGAAGCACAAACCAACCTGTCTACCAAAAAGATCAATCATCGCCTGTATCTGCTGAAATCACAGGGTGTGGATACGATGATCTGTTACTCGTTTTACTGCGCGTACGTTGCTCCTAAGCCACTGACCCCCAACGACAGCTGCCTTTCTTCCGAAACGCATTATGTATTCTGGACACTCTACGGCAAAGCCTACAAACAGCGTTTTGATGAATGCCGGAATTACCCGGTGTTGAGTGTGGAACGTTCTGATTTTATAAACCGTATCCGGGATAGCCTGAACTTTATCCGAAAAGGCGCGATACTACCCGTAGGGCACACCGAACCATCCAAAGACGGCAAGACCTCGCAATACACCACCATGAGCGTGGACCACACCTGTTCTACCGATTTTGAATTTATTATCGGCAACGAAACATTCCGGAAGGAGTTCAGCGATTTTGACCTGAACACCAGATACATGGACGACGACAAAACCCCGAACGACAATTACGAAACAAATCAAAAAAGTATTCTGAAGCGACTGAAAGATCTGGCCGAAAAAGAAACGGATAAACCGGGGATTCGTTAAAAAAACTGGCTCAATTTGCGGAGTGGCTTCATGTACAAGGTATAGATCCTTGGCTTCAGTCCATTAACACGCCAGGCTTTGCGATCGTTGCGGTTGGCCTGTATGCGGTTTGAAAGCGTTACGTTGCTCTTACCTCCTACCCGCATTTTAATAATGAATTCTTCCAGGTATGCCAGTCTGATGTTGTGTTTATGGATCAGGCGCAGGCACATTTCATAATCTGCTGCCGATCCGAGTTCCAGGTTAAAGAGGCCGAACCGTTCGTAGCAGCTTCGCTTTACAAAGAGTGTAGGGTGCGGCGGCATCCAACCGTTATAAAACATGCCGTGATGGTATTTTCCGGAACGCCATTTACGAAATACTTTGGATGTATCGTCTTTTTGCACATAATACAGATCGGCATATACACCTTCGCAGTGCCGTGTTTCGAAAAGGTCCACCACCTTTGCAATCACATCAGGCGTCGTATAAAAATCGTCGGAATGAATAATGCCGATAATATCTCCCGTGGCTTGCCGAATGCCTTTATTCAGGGCATCGTAGAGCCCCTTGTCGGGGCCGTTGATCAACACATCAACCGTATCACCGTATTTCGCTAGAAGATCAAGGGTTCCGTCGGTAGATCCACCATCCACAACAATGTACTCGATATCCGTGTAGGTCTGGTTCTTAACCGACTGCAGGGTATCTTCAAGCGTTGAAGCACTGTTGTAGGTGATGGTGATCAGCGATACTTTCATGAGGTCAGTCCAGTTGCTGTGTGAACTCCAATAACGATTTTACGTGAAAATCGATCTTCGGATCCTGGCGGGGAGTATCCGAGATATAAACGGTTTTCATTCCGGCTGTGCGCCCGAATTCCATATCGCTCATGCTGTCGCCAACAATAATGGACTTTGAAAAATCGATCGCATCAAATTCCTTTTGTGCCTGCAATGCCATGCCAATAGAGGGTTTGCGGGTAGGATGATTGTCGGAAGTCAGGTAGGGCGAAAAATAAACCTTATCGATACGACCACCCATGTAATTGATTTCATACAGCATATTCTTATGTATGATCTCCAGGTCTTCCACACGGATGATGCCTTTGCCGATACATTGCTGGTTGGTAACAATCACAATGGTATTGAATTTATCCCGGAGAGTTTTCAGGGCCCCGTGCACGCCATCCAGAAACTCAAACTCGATCCAGTGCTTCACATAATCGTTGTCGAGCTTGCGGTTTATAACTCCGTCGCGATCCAGGAACAGGGTCCAGCTGGTATCAATATGCAAATCTTTTAAAGTCATCCTGTGCCTGTGTATAATCTTCAGGAATACCGATATCAATAAAGTATCCCTGTTGTTCAAATCCAAATATATTCAATTCATTGAGCCTTTGCTCGTAAAAATCCTTCTCGATCGAAAACGCCTGCCCGGCCGGTGTTTTAGCCAGGAATACATCCCGCCGGATCAGGTATACCCCGGCATTGATGATCCCGGGTTGATGCAGCCCGTCTTTTTCCCTGAATTTTTTAATCACGCCCATATCGCCCAGCTTGATGGTTCCGTAACGTGCCGCATCGTCTACATGCCGCAGGGCCAGCGAACAATCGGCATGAAAGCTTCCATGCTGGTTGTAAAAAGTATTGAGGTCAATATCAAAAAACGAGTCTCCATTCATCACAAGTACATGCTTTGCCGTGCATTGTTCCATTGCCAGGCGAATACCTCCGCCTGTACCAAGGGGTGTTTCTTCGCGGGTGTAGGCAATACTTATTCCTTTGTAAGAAGAACCATAATGTTCTGTGATTTTATGAGACAGGTAACCTGTAGACAACACGATGGATTTTATGCCAAAATGATGCAGGTAACCGAGCATGTAATCCAGAAAAGGTTTACCATTGACAGGTGCCATCGGTTTGGGGACATCGCTTACAACCGTTTGCAGACGTGTTCCGAATCCTCCGGCTAATATGATGGCTTGTGTGAGCACGCTTATGCTTTAGGAAACAATTTCATTTCCACCAGTTCGCAGATGGTATGCCCCAGTAACATGTGGCATTCCTGGATCCGCGGCGTATCCTTACTCGGAATATTGATCAGGTATTTGCAGTGGTCTTTCATTTTACCACCGGTTTCGCCGGTCATGCCCACCGTAATCATCCCCAGTGCATTGGCTTCATCAAAGGCTTTGATCACATTGGTTGAATTACCACTGGTTGAAAGACCGATCAATACATCACCTTTTCGTCCCATGGCTTTTACCAGCCGGCTATAGATCACATCATAGGAGTAATCATTAGCCACGGCTGTAATATAAGAGGTATTCACATGCAGTGCTTCGGAGTTGAGCGGTGGACGATCGTAATAAAAACGACCGCTTAATTCGGCTGCCAGGTGCTGAGAATCGGCAGCACTGCCGCCATTGCCACACCACAGTACTTTTCCGTCCTGCTGATAGCTGGAAACAATATCGTTTACTACCTGCTCAACAGCCTTTAGAATAGCCTGGTTGGAGAGCAACGAGGTTTTAAGATCAACCGAAGTTTGAATCTTTGATTTGATAAAATCGATCATGAAAACGAAGATACAAAAAATGGATCAATGAATCGTCCAGGTTGTGAGACCGCCTGTAGTCAGTTTAAATGACTGAACCCGGCCACCCAGGTTTTCGATAGAGCGTGCCACTTTCATTTTGGTAACGCCCGGGCAGAAAAAGAACATGAATCCGCCGCCGCCAGCGCCTGATATTTTGCCTCCTGTGGCGCCGTTCTGCATAGCAGTTTCATAGGTTTTATCGATCAGGTCGTTGGAAATCGAGTGCGCCATGCGCTTCTTATTTTCCCAGCCAAAATGCAGAATCTTTCCAATCTCCTGCAGATCGCCACGCAACAGGCAGTCTTTCATCTGCAAAGCCTGCTCCTTGAGGTTGTGCATGGCTTCAATGGATTTCTCATTATTCTCTTTCACGTTTTTTACCTGCTCATTAATGATCGTAGCCGATAAGCGTTGCGTAGCCGTGAAATACAGGAGGAGATTGAACTCCAGCTCATTTACAATTTCTTCTTTCAGGTTCAAAGGATTAACGATCACACGGTCGTTCGACAGAAACTCCATGAAGTTGATCCCCCCGAATGTAGCCGAATACTGGTCCTGCTTACCTCCCGACATAGCCAGATCCTGGCGTTCGATTTCAAAAGCGAGGTGTGCAATATCGTATTTACCCAATGGTAATTTGAGCCACTCTACAAATGCGCCGATCAGCGATACCACAATGGTAGAGGACGTTCCAAGACCGGAACCCTGTGGAGCCTCGATATATGATGTGAGGCGGAATGATAAGGGGCCGAGATCAAACTGTTTTACCAGGCGGTTATACACCCCGATAAACAATTCGAAACCCTCTGTAACAGGCAGCTGTGCAGCCGAATCCATGAAAAGGCAATTGCTGGTGCCATCGATACAAAATTCGATTTTCCCGTTGTCTAACGGTTCGAGGCTTGCATACGCATACAGATCAATGGTGGCATTGAGAATGGCGCCACCGTAAATATCCGAATACGGCGACACGTCTGTGCCTCCTCCGGCCAATCCTATACGTAACGGGGCTTTACTGCGAATGATCATACTTTCAGTTTGCTATATAAATCTAATACATTTTCCACAAAAATGCTCCAGTCGTATTTTTGTTTTTCATGGATCATGCCTTGTGTATACAACTCTTCGCGATTATTTTCATAAAAATCAACAATGGCATTGGCTACCTCAGCCTTATCGAACTCCACCACATAGCCGCATTGACCATGCGGTATAATTTCGCCAAGCCCGCCCACATTGGTTACCAGCACCGGTTTTTCGAAGTGAAAGGCCACCTGGGTAACACCGCTTTGTGTGGCACTGCGGTAAGTCAGGGTCACGAGATCGGTGGCCGAAAAATAATATTTTACATCTTCGTTGGCCACAAAACCTGCATGCAGAATAATCTGTTCTTCGAGTTTATGGCGTTTTATAATATCATCGTAATACGAACGGTCTTCGTAAAACTCGCCGGCTATAAGCAGTTTAATCCCCAGCTTGCGGATCCGCTCATCGGCCATGGCCTCCAGCAATACATCGAGCCCTTTGTATTTCCGAATAAGTCCGAAAAACAAAATAATTTTCTCGTTTGCGGCAATGCCAAGTTTTTCACGCGCTGCAGCCTTCGTCAGTTTCTCACCGAAAGACGTATATAAGGGGTGTAATAAAAATCGCTTGTGTGAAGTGTCTGTAAACTGCCCCAATTCTGTCAACACGGCCTGACTCATGGTAATGAAACCGTCGCAGGATTTAATGAAGTATTTTGTGAAAGCAACATCACCGGGTCTTTTTTCATGTGGGATTACATTGTCAGTAATTGCCATCACTTTGATCCCCGCTTTGCGTGCACGGCGGGCAATGGTTCCCAGAGCCGGCCCCATGAACGGAATCCAGTAGCGGAAAATGATCAGGTCGGGTTTCTGTTGTTTGATGAAACGGGCCGTTTTAAGCCACGACAGTGGATTCACCGAATTGATGAGTGTATGAATGGTGATTCCCTGCGGCGGTTTTCCGCTGGTATCAAATTGTGTAGATCCCGGGAACAGAAAATCAGGATACTGCAGGCTATATGAAATAATTTCGCAGTCGTGACCCTGTGCCTTAAAGGCACGGCAAAACAGCTCATCGAATGTAGCCAATCCACCACGCAGCGGATAAGCCGGACCTATTATGAAAATTTTGCTCAAACTCTGTTTCTGATTTTATGAAGGATTTCCGGCTACACACTCAATCAGGTCTTTTTCCTGCAGGTATTTATTTGCCAGGGCTTTTATTTCTTCCGGTGTAATGGTTTTCACGGCATGGAAATAGGCATCGAAATAATCGTAGCCCAGCCCGAATTCCCAGATGGCCTTGAATTTATCGGCCAGTGCAAACGGGCCATCCACGCTGCGCAGAAACTGCCCAAGTATATAATTGCGCACGGTTTCGAGTTCCTCTTCACTCACCAGTTCTTCGCGCAGGAGCGCGATCTCTTTGTAAATTTCTTTCAGTGCATCCTTTGTCACATAAGCACCAACCTCAGCAGAAATATAGAAATAACCGGAGTTCACAAGCGATGCCAGTCCGGAACCAATGCCGTAGGTATAGCCCTTGTCCTCGCGGATATTTGCCATAAGCCTCGATCCGAAATACCCGCCAAGAATGGTATTGAGTACCTGGAATTTAAAATAGTCGGGATGGGTTTTATTAAACAGGATCCGGCCGATGCGAATAGCCGACTGAATGGCGTCGTCTTTTTTTACGATCGTCTGACGCTGTGTTGTCGGCGTGAGGGGAGGCATCGCTTTTTCTACCTTACCGGCCTGTCCCCAGGCTTCCTGGCCAAAATGCGTATTCAGAATGTCCTGTATGTTTGGCGGCAGGCTGCCTGATACAACAATGGTGCAGTTTCCGGAGTGATAGTATTTCTTGTAAAAAGCCAGGATCGTTTCGCGGCTTACCTTATCGAAGTCTTCGGTTTTCACATCAATGCCATAAGGATGTTTCTCGCCAAACAACAGTTCGGAAAACCGGCGGCGGGCCAGCACATTTACTTTTTGTGAATTAACCAGATACTTCTGTTTTTTGTTGGATAAATAAATGTCCAGTTCTTCCTGCGGAAATATGGGGTTTTTAAGAATGTCTTCCACAAAATGGAGGCTTTCGCTGAGATAACGGTTCAGGCTGAAAAGCGCTATAGAGGCATAATCCTGCCCTACAGAACATTCGAAAAAGGAACCATAATAATCGATCTGATCCGATAACTGATTGGCGGTGTATGTTTTGGTTCCGGCTTCCAGCAGGTTATTCGTAGCAGATGCCACAAGCGCCTGGTCCTGATAGAACATACCGGCTTTAAAAATCAATTCGATTTTTGTGATCTCCTGCGATCCGCTGTTTACCGAATATACAGGGATACCGTTGTTGAGTTTCGAAGAATTTGCCTGCAATACTTCGATCGACTCGATCGTTTTAAATTCAGGCGGAAGCGTTCTGTTTAGCATAGATCGCTAAGTTACGCATTCGGTTCTATAAAATAAAAACCCGCGCCAAGGCGCGGGTTCCCCCTTAGTTATAACCCGCAACAGGTTATTTTAAAAATGTATCGATTGATACAATGTTCTCAACCGGAATGCGCTCTACCAGGTTACTGTAACTTTCCAGGGTCCGGAATGTATTTTCTGTGCCCGGAATAAACTGTATATCCTCTGAATGGTCGTTGTTCAGGATGAACCCGTATTTTCTTGCGCCGTTTTTTAATACGATAATGGCTTGTGTTGCATTCATAATCTTCTCGCTTTAATCGTTTACTTGAGTAATTTTTTCAAACATAGTGCCAAAACATGAGGATGGCTTTAAGCCTGAGTTAACTTACCGTGAAATCCAGCGAAAAGCCCTTATTTGTGTGTCAAATATCGATTTAACAATTCGGTAAAACTGGCTTTAAGTTTAGTTTATGCCCCGGTAAGATCTTTAGAATATGAAAACACTTGTATTATCAGTCCTTTTTACATGGATTTCATGGGGTGCAATCGCCGGTGAAAACCCTACAAAAGCCGTATCCGGTAAGGTTTACGACAAAAACACCCACGAAGTGCTGGCCGGTGTAAAAGTTACTCTCGAAAATTCAAACCAGTCGGTTTACACCGATCTCAACGGCCAGTTCACCCTTTTGGTCAATAGCCAGGAACCTGCAACACTTAAATTCAGCGGAGTGGGCTATTCTGACGAAAAAACAACCGTAACAGGCTCACTATCAGAAGTTAACATCCAACTGAGCGAATTATAAGCTTTACATTTGTAAAGTTAATGTTAACCCAATGGGCAAAAAAGTTTACCTGAATGCGAATTTGAGGTAAAATTTCAATAACCCGTTTCTCCATTAAGCGTATAATTGTGTAAAGATTTTCATTTTAAATTTTTACACTATGAAAAAGTTAATCCTCATTGCCTGCTTCGCTCTCGGAACCCTGACCCAGGCTCAAAACATTACAATGGTAGATGGCCTTTACAAAGAGGACGGTAAATTATATACCGGACCTGTAACGAGCTATAATGAGAACGGTGCAAAAAAGTCTGAAGCATATGCTAAAGACGGCTTACTCGAAGGCAAAGTGATTTATTTTTATGACAATGGCCGGATCATGGAGGAAGGTACATATACTGCGGGTTTGAAAGCCGGTTTATGGACTCGTTTCAATAATGCCGGCATCAAAATAGGTGAAGCCGGTTATGATCATGGCAAGAAAAACGGTACCTGGATGGTATACGACGATAACGGTCAGAAACGCTTCCAGATGTCGTACAAGGACGGTGAAAAAACCGGAACCTGGCTTCAATGGGACGAACGCGGCGAAGTCATTAAAAGCACCGCTTACAATACGATGAATTAATTTTCAGAAAGGCAGCCTCCGGTTGCCTTTTTTGTTTATTCGACTTCGTAACCAAACAACATCACGTCGTCGGTTTGTTCGGCCTCTCCTTTCCACATATTGAAAATAGACTCGAGTTCCAGCTGCTGTACCTGTATGGGGAAAGGCTGCATGGAAACAAGTGTGCTCTTAAGTCGTTTGGTCAGAAATTTCTTTCCGCTTTTTCCAAACTGATCAGCAAATCCATCTGTTTTCAGGTAAATGCGGTCCTTTCGCTGCAACTGCAAACGGTGTGTTTTAAATGTTTTGTCGCGCTCCAGCTGAAACCCGCCAATAGGATAACGCATGCCTTTATATTCCTGTAAGGTGTTATTGCTTACCAGCCACAGGTTATGCAGGGCACCTGCAAACTGGGCCTGTTTTTGCTTGCGGTCAATAATCATCAGGCCTATATCCATGCCCTCATACATGCGTTCGGTATGTGTCTGGTTGTTGAGGGCATTCACCATCATCATGTTCAGCTCTTTGAGTATGGTACCCGCATCCATAATGCGCTTATCGAATACAAGCTGATTGAGAAACATGTTGCCCATAATCGACGTAAGTGCGCCGGGAACACCGTGGCCCGTGCAGTCGGCCACTGCCACAAATAAACTATCGTAGCATTCGGCATACCAGAAGAAATCGCCACTCACGACATCCTTTGGTTTATTGAAGATGAATGATGTATTGTACTTATTGAGAAAATAATTCTGGCTGGGCAGCACGGCGCTTTGAATCCGCTTGGCACTCTTGAGGCTGTCGAGATGATCGTGATGTTTCTGATCAACCTGTTTGAAATCTTCCTTGAGCAACAGGTGCTGATCTTTATCAACCTGATTAAGCCGCTTATGCACGCGTGCCACAAGTTCCTTGAGTTTAAAGGGCTTGGTGAGGTAATCGTCGGCTCCGTTATTCAGGGCATCGGTAATAAAACGGGATGTATTATGGCAAGTGACCATAATAAAAGGAATGAGTTTGTAACGGATGTTTGCTTTGAGCAGTTTCAATAAATCGAAACCACTCATGCCGGGCAACATCCAGTCGCAAATAATGAGATCGGGCAAAGTCCTGCTCTGAAAGCCTTCCAGGGCCGATTCGCAATCGCTGTATACCGACACCTGGAAGCCCTCTTTGTCAAGATTATATTTAATGATGTCGAGAACGTCGTTTTCGTCGTCTATGACTGCTATCTGAACGGGCATGGCGCAAATTACGCCACACAGCATCACTATAACCTAAACTTTAGGTTAAGGCTTGGGAAAGTTTACAAAGCTCCGTATTAACACCTATGATCAGGCGACTCTTTTTCAGCCCGCTTAAAAGGCGAGCTGATACTGCAATACGTATGAGCCTTTGCGTGTTTGCTGATGTACATCGCCGAACGCATCTTCAAAAAAGCAGGGTCTGTTCTGGTAGTTGAGCGTAAACTTGGAGTTATGTCCTTTAATAAGCCAGTTGATTCCTGCATCGAATACCACCATTGGGTCTTTGAGGCGTGTGTAATCGGCATACTGGCAATCGCCATACACCTGCAGTGTTCCCTGGTTGCCAAGGAGATTGTTCTTGAATTTATAAGCCGTTTGGATATAGTATACATTACCGGTTCCCAGGTAAGGAAATGCATTTCCGTAGCTGGCTTTGTTGAATAGGGTTGGGGTTTTAAGGCTGGTTGAACTGGCCGGATTGTCAGGGCCAGATACTTTAATGAATTTTGAACCATAATTGTAATTCGAGTAGCAGGCATATACATTGAATGCTGTTCCGCGATCTTTATTTACAGGCGTATCATAAAACACATCGAGGGCTGCGAGCATAATGTCCTGTTGCACGGTATCTTTCTGTGTCAATGAAACCTGGTGGAACATGGCGTTTTTCTGATAGAAAAATCCGCCGCCGATATTGAATACACGTTTGTTTCCGAGGTAGGTTCCTGCTGTGCCAGGTCCGGCGTTACTTTCCTGGTCGAGGAATTGGTACATGAGGTATCCCTGGTATACCAGGTTTGGCGGCAATGTAGAGAATGTAGAGTTGGTATTGATCGGATCTACCGTGGTGGTCTGTATCACAAAGGGCTTGGCGGCCGACAGGCGGTAATCGAGTTTGCCGAGTTTACCTTTGGCATAAACACCCAAACGACGCACAAAAATATCGTAGGTATCGTTGGTTACTTCCTGATAACCCGGAGGATCGAGCACCATAATGCTGCCTACCGATGTGTTGGAAAAACGCGAAGGTCCGTTCCAGCCATTGAGACCAAAGCCCAGGGAAAATTTCTTTTTAATGACGGCATAATCCGCCGTAACATCGTGAAAGAAGCTTCCGGCCTTGCGGGCGGCGAGGTAGTTCAGGTTATTTTGTCCGAACTGTACAAAAAACGAGATACGATCGCTGAGTTGTCCGCTTAATACAAAACGGATGCGTCGGATGCTGGCATCGGTGGTATAATCCTGTGGAGTACCCTGTACGGCACTGTTCGGGTTATTTTCGTTGTAGCGTAACCAGATCTGGCTGCACATGTTAAGTTTAATGAATAAAGAACTGTCTTTGCTATCGATATAATACCGAAGGCCGTCTTTTAATTTGAATCCGCTTTGAGCATGCAGGGAAACAGTGGCTCCCAGGCTCATGATGACAGCCGCTGTCCATATACGGAGGGCTTTTTTGGTAGTAGATGCTGATAACATAAGTTTCAATGTATTTTTTAGGTTACAAAATAATTAAGCAAAAGCTTACATTATGTTTCCATAAACTATCTATAATGTTAAGCTAATGTTAATTTTAAACGGGACTGATTTGGCTACTAAACGCTTTAGATACCATTCAACTGATAATTAACCGGATAGCTGTTTCGGGATTTTATGCCGGAAACTGCCTTAAATGGGGGGATTATGCATATAGCTTAACATTGGGATACATTAAGCTTTAAATCTAATTTAACATTAACTTAACATGTTGGACGGGTAATCAGCCTACTTTTGCCCAAGTAAAAATTTAAAAATTATGTTTGGACTAACAACAGGACTAGCGATCTTACTGGTTATATGCTTATTATTAGCATTCTTCTTTGAATTCATTAACGGGTTTCACGATACAGCCAATGCCGTGGCCACCGTTATCTATACAAACACATTAAAACCTACTGTAGCGGTTGTATTCAGTGGTTTATTAAACTTTACAGGTGTTATGCTGGGTGGTATCACAGTAGCCATGGGTATTGTGAACCTCCTCCCGATGGAAGCCCTGGTTGATGCCAATGTATACCACAGTGTGGCACTGGTCATGGCACTTCTGTTAAGTGCAATTATCTGGAACTTCGGTACCTGGTATTTCGGAATTCCTGCATCGAGCTCACACACGGTTATCGGAGCTGTGCTCGGGATCGGGTTTGCATTCTATTGCATATCTGACTACAACGGACCGGATCCCGTAAACTGGAAAAAAGCACAGGATACCCTGCTTTTCTTATTTGTATCGCCACTGGTTGGTTTCGCCCTCTCCATTGTAATTATGTATGTATTCAAAAGGCTCGTGAAAAACGATTATATCTACAAAGAGCCTATTCCTGGTAAAAAACCACCGCTGTGGATCCGCGCCCTGCTTACATTGACCTGCGGTACAGTAAGTTTTGTTCACGGGCAGAACGACGGACAAAAAGGGGTTGGTCTCGTGATGCTCATCCTCATTGCCATTCTGCCGGGTTATTTCGCCATCAAATCAGACCACGATCTTTCGGTAACGACAGCCAACATCAATAAGATCGAGTTCCTGATGCATAAAACGGATACAACCTTATTATCTGAAAAAGAATATCACATGTGGAAGGATATTGAAACGAATAACGCTTCTTTAACCGCCATGTTTGCCGGCAAGAAAACAGCTGAAGAGATTGATGTAAAAGAGCGTTTCGGTATCCGCAAAAGTATTATCAAAATCACCAAAGGTGCTGAAAAGCTGATCGAAGGTGGTAACCTTTCATTAAGCCAGAATGAAATCGGTGAAGTTCAGAAAGAAGTAAAAGTGGCTAAGAAATTTATTGAATATGCGCCACAGTGGGTTATTATCGGTATTTCCATTGCACTGGGTCTTGGTACCATGGTGGGCTGGAAACGTATTGTAAAAACCATTGGTGAAAAAATCGGTAAACAGCACATGAGCTATGCACAGGGTGCCAGTGCCGAGATCACCGCCAGTATCCTTATTGGTGTAGCTACCTGGTCGAGTAAACCCATCAGTACCACACACTCCCTGAGTAGTGGTATAGCGGGTGCCATGGTGGCCAAAAAAGGTCTGAAAAATCTCCAGAAGAAAACCGTGAAGAGCATTATCCTGGCCTGGGTACTTACATTGCCTGTAACCATCGTGCTTTCGGGATCATTATTCTTATTGTTCCGCTGGTTACTGTAAGGAGAAGCCCTGTTTGTTTATATAATAAAAGACCCCGGTTACTGACCGGGGTCTTTTATTTTCTAGTGCCTTCTTTTATTGGGTTTCTTTTCTGTTTTTTTCTCTTCGGGCTTTGTATCGCCTTTGGTGTCTCCTTCGAGTTGTTGTTGTTTTCCGGTTGTAGCCGTTTTATTCGGGAGGGCTTTCTCGTTAATAGAACGATTCTGGCCTTCCGATTCAGGGGCCGGTGCCGAGGCTTTTTTATCGGCTTTTTTCGTTTCTTTTGGGTTGTCCTGGGCCGACAAAGCGCCGACTACAAGCAGGCATGCGATAGATAGAATAAGTTTTTTCATAGTTATATAGTTTTAACCGGGACGTTTTGGTTCTGTAAAATTACCATTATTATGCCAGAATTAATACCGGCTTCGATAACGGGTAGACGACCTTATTTCAGGAGATCAAGGGCTTCCTGGATGGAAATAACCTCTCCCTTGAAGATGGCGATGACAAACGCCTCGCTATAGCCCTTGTTGTTGAGCTCTTCGCGGAGTTTATCGGCCTGGGAGTAGTCTTTGAACTCGCCTGTAGTATAGCGTAACATACCATTGGCTGTTGCCTGTTTTTCCACTCCCTGTATTTCTTTGGTTTTTTCTTCGAAGTCGTTATCTCCGGCTTTGCGTAATGCACCAAGCTGAACTTTAAAACTGATGAGTTCTTTATTCACGGAACTGAATACCACTTTTTCGTCGAGGTTTTCTTTCTCGGTTGTTTCCATGGTCGCCGCCGTTTTATTCATTGGTATACGTTTGCCATCCTGGTAGGCTGTAATAAAGGCATCGGTATATCCGTCGACCACCAGGTCGGCTTTGAGAGCTGCGGCTCCATTGATGGTTTTGAAACCTTTGGTGACATAGCGGTAAATGCCTTCTTCTGTCTGCAACTCGATGATATTTCCGGCATTTCGGAATACTTCTTTGGAAATACGGTGTTTGTAGGCCCCAAGCTGTACACGGTAAACGATCGTTCCTTTTTCAAAGATATCGTCGTTGCTGGTGCCGGCACTTGTTGAGGTTGTATTGGTTACGGCCGATTCGGTGCCTGTGCCAGCGGCAGTAGTACCTGTGTTTGCTGCATTACCAATAAGCTTATTGATCTCGTCGTCGCTCAGGGTTACCATGTCGTCATTCTTGAAATAGCCTACCTGTGCATTTTTATAGCCATCGGTCCGATATTCTTCGCGTTTTTTGAGGGCGGTTCCTATTTCATTATAGGATCCGGAGGTATATACGACTGTTGTGTTATCTGATAGTATAGCCGATTTAACATCGCCGATACTCAGGAGCTTCGTCATTTCGTCGGTTGGAACAGCACCCTGGTAACGGGCCAGTTCAACAGTATAAACGGTTTCGTTGGATGTTGCTTTCCTTATAGAATCCTGTTTTTGTTTTTCGGCCTGTGCATAGAAATTCTCAACCACTTCTTTTTTGCTGAACTCTCCTGTACTATCCATATAATGGTTGAACCAGTCCTGCCAGTATTCGTCTGTGAGTGCTACACCATCCATGTTCACTTCGCTGCCTGCAGGTGTCTGTAGTTCTTTATCGGCATAGTTCGGAACATGGTCGAGGTCATCGTCGTACGGACAGCCGCTCGAATCTACCGGAACACCTTTTGGTGTGCCGTGACACTTGTCCCTGAAATCGTTTACACCATCCTGGTCGTAGTCGCCATTATCAATGGCCAGCCAGTCGATATCATCGTAGTAATTATCCGGTAATGTATCAAGTCCTTTGCGCTTTATAACGAGGTCATACTGCAGTGCGAAGGATGTATAAACGAATCGGTCGTTCTGACGGTTACCGGCGCGATTGCCCACGCTTTTACTGGTTATACCATCAATATAATCGGTTGTGGTGAAATAATACTGAACGCCCATTTTAAAATCAACGCGGTCGGTTACCTTCATGATGGCGCCGAACCCGATGGGGAATGCCCAGGCACGCTCCGGATATTTTCCGAAGCCATCGGCATTGAGTTCGCGAATATCGGTTTCGTAACGGTAATCGCGTACAAGGTTCACTGCATTTTGTGAGCCCGGCGATCCTTCGGGCATATTCTTGATAGACCCGTCGCTCCAGTAGTAGTATTTGTTTCCTTTATTGTCGTACATGTCTGTTTTAGACAGGAACTCAAATGATGAAACACCGGCAGAGATCCATGGCCGGATTTTATAGCGATCCGGGATCAGGTTGCCGAAATCGTAGGTAAGGCTGATGCCTCCGGAACGGATTTCCGATTGAAAGTTCTGCTGGCGATTGTCGAGCCACTCGTTGGCCCCCAGTTTTCCGAAAAGAACATTGAAATTAAGTTGAAACGAACGGCTCAGGCTTTGAGATACATTGAGGTCGAAGGCATAGCGGCCTGTCCATGGTGCCTGGTAGTGTTTGTTGTAGAGGTCGCCATAGAACGACATCATACCGGTACCGAGGGAGATTTTAGGTTTAAAAACCTCGCCGATAACGGGTGGCTGAATTTCTGTTTTTTGTTTTTTACTGCTTACAGAATCCTGCGCCGGCGCCATTGATTTCGAGGAAACACTGTCGGTTTGTGCAAATGGTGTAAAGAAGCTGAAGATAAGGAGTATGGTGACAGCGATACGAATCATAAAATCATTTTGCTTATACGCAATCTGTTGGAAAGGGTTCTATTTATACCATTTTTGACTGGTTATCATGAGGGCTTCCTGTACGGTGATGCGCTTTGGTCCGTTGTATGCAGCCACAAATGCACTCGCACAACCTTTCTGTTTCATTTCTTCTCGATGATCACGTGCGCCTTTATACTCGTTGAAATTACCAACCATAAACTTATTGAATCCTTCAGCCATTTCGCTGCGGATGTTAGCGCTTACGTTAAATTTGCGGGCCAATACCTCTGAACCGATGGCATTACGGAAAGCACCAATCTGAACGCAATAAGACACATTTCCTTCTTTTTTGGAGATCGGCGAAGTGGTTTCTGTTTTAACCGGTGTGTTATTATCTGCAACAGCTGCTGTTGTATTGGTGTTTGTCGCGGTGTTATTGTCCGCTTGTTTTTCAGTTGTTGTGGTTTCCGTAGGAACTGTTTTTGTATTGTTAGATGCTACAGCACTGTTGGATGAAATGAATGTTCCCGGGATTTTGATTTTTTTGGTCTGATCATTTTCCAGGTAAGAAAACTCCCCTTCCAGTTTGGCGTCGGGAGAAGCAGTTGGGCTTTTTTCGAGAATATAGTTCACCACCATTTCATCTTCGGCCGGCAGTGATACCCAAACAAATTTGGCTTTTCCATCGGCTACAGAGAATGAGCTGCCCGAGTTTTTGGTACCGGCTTTAGCGGTATATCCTTCCGGAATAAGGTCCTGGTATTTGGCAAATCCCTTGATTCCCGGTTTTTTGATTTTAACCTCGATATTGTATTCCCCGGCATTGGCTCCATCTGTAATGGTGCGGATACAGGCCACATTGCTGGCTGGCTCGGCCGGTGTTTCAAAAGAAGATGGGGTTGTGGTAGGGCTTGTTGTAACCGGCGTCGTATTTTCGACCGGGGTAGTTGTAGTAACAGGTTCTGTGGCGGTGGTTGGTGTGGTTGTAGCCGCTACAGGTTCTCCTCCTTCGCCAACCACAATTTCAACCGGGCTCATTTCAATAACTTCTTTCGCATTGTTGTTTACAAACGAATATTTTGCTGCAATCGTTTTGGTACCGGAAGCCGACGCATCAAGAGCCACTGTAAATTTCACTGTAAACTCCGGATCCGATGGTGCCGAAGTCCAGATGTACTTGGCCATATTGTTTTCGAAGGTGAAATTAGCGCCTTTGCTATCAGACTCTTTTATTGTAAAACCCTGTGGGACTTCGATCTGCAATTTGGCAAAACCACCCACACTTCCCTTTTTGATGAGGATTTCTGCTGCAAATTCGGTTCCTGGTTTTGCGTTTTTCGGAAAATTACCGGTCAGTGAGCCGGGGCCATCGCCAAAGAAAAAGCCAAATATAAACAGGATGACTGAATGAAAGCAGATAACGAGTGGTTTTATCATATGTGGTATGTATGTGTATTCGCGCTATTGTTCGAAGAAGAAGTCTATGAGCTTGTTGATTTTCTCAACTGTAAATGAACTTTCTCCTTCAAAGAATCCGTCAATGGTTTTGGTAATTTCATCTGCCGAAATGTAGCCGTCTTTATTCAGGTCGGCCGCTTCAAATTCTGCAGGAATTTTAGAGCCCTTACCTGTTTTATTAACCTGTTTCGACTGGTTTTCTACTTCTTTCAGGTATGTTAAACTTGGCGCATTGTTAAATCCTTCACTACGTTCGGCTGCCAGTGAATCCCACATGAGCTGGCGCTTGGCATATTCATCTTCGTTGATGGTAACGCCGTTACCGTCTACTTTAGCTCCTTTTTTCGTGTTCAATTCCTTATCCATGTAGTCGTAAACACCGTCCTCATCCTTATCTTCCGGGCAGCCGTTGTTGTCTACTTTTACCCCTTTAGGCGTTCCGAGACATCTGTCGGCAAGGTCTTTTACACCATCGCCATCACTGTCTGTTTTATCCACATCTTTAAAGTTTACGTCTTCGTATCCGTTTTTCGGTTTTTTACCAAAATGAACGTTGAGGCCAACCTGTGCCTGTACCCAGCTGTCGTTTCCGCCGCTTTTGTAATTATCGAGATAATCGCTCATGCAGAGGTTGTAGATAACACCCACGCGGATGCTGGTTCTGAAGCCCATCTGGAATTTAGCCCCAACTCCCAGCGGTATGTAAAGTGTGCCACGGGAATAATTATGAGCTGAATCTTTCAGCTGGGTTTCGTAGGTATAATCGCGCTTAATGATCTGCGCAACCGGTTCATTGGCTGAACTTTCGGTGAGGTTGCGGATAGATCCATCGGACCAGTAGTTGTAAACTGTGCCGTTTTTATCGCGTAAATCGCCATAGGGGTCAAATTTCAGATAACCAATACCTGCCTGCAGATAGGGGGCTACCGGGCGGTCTTTTCCGCCGATTTTATCAAAAAATGCAAAGATATTGAGGGCTCCGCCATAAATATTGCTCTGGAAATTGCGGTGTGATGACTTATCGTTGTCCGTTCCGGCCAGCTTACCGTATAATCCGTCGATGCCTATTCCGAGTATATTCCCGATACGGTATTCCACTCCAAGGCCATAGCCCAGGCGGGAATCACTGAAAAAGTTTGCATTATTCTTACGACCAACATCACCGGTAAATCTGAGCCCGTTCACATTTCCTGTTACGCTTAACTGGGAGAAAACCGTCGTAGTAAAAAACAAGCTTAGTAATAGGAACCCAATCTTTGTTATTATTTTGTTCATAAAAACAGGTATAAAAATTTCCGATTAAATTAGTTGTTTTTTCTTAATAAGCAAAACTATTCTAAAAATAATATAGCCCTGCTTATAATCCCTTTACTTTTAAACAGTTAAATGTTAATTTACAGGCAGCCTGTGCGGCCTCCGTCGACCGGTAAATTGATCCCGTTGATATAGGATGCTGCCGGAGAAGCCAGGAATGCTACGGCATTGGCGATTTCGGACGCTTCCCCGAAACGACCCATCGGAATCTCATGCAGCATCTCCTGCTGAACACTTTCGGTGGCATGTCCGGTTTTGCTGGCCTTGTTCTCGATAATGCTTTTGAGTCGCTGGGTGGCTGTTGCCCCCGGGAGCACATTGTTGACCGTGATATTGTATTTTCCAAGCTCATTGGCCATGGTTTTGGCCCAGTTGCCAACAGCGGCCCTTATGGTGTTGGAAACCCCCAGGTTGGGCAGAGGCTGTTTGACAGAGGTTGAAATAATATTGACAATGCGGCCATAGCGGGCATTTTTCATGCCTTCGATACAGGCCTGGGCCAGAATGTGGTTGCAGATAAGATGACTGTTGAAGGCCGCCAGGAAATCTTCCGTTTTGGCTGTGTGCGCCGGTCCGGCAGGAGGTCCACCGGTGTTATTCACCAGGATATGAACAATGCCCTGACGCTGCATATAAGCATCCATAAGGGTTTTCAGGTTTTCAGGATTCGAGAAATCGACGCAGAGGTAAGAGTGTATCTGTCCGGCCGCTGTGCTGAGTTCCTGTTTTACTTCCTTAAGGGCCTGTTCATTACGCGCTACAAGTGTAACACTGGCTCCAAGGCTGGCAAGTTCGAGCGCCACGGCTTTGCCAATTCCCTGAGTGCTGCCACACACCAGCGCCTGTTTATGTTTAAGATCTAAATTCATGGATATGCTTACAATTTGAGTACGAATATACAAAAAGTGCGCATTGGCAGCGGCTTTTAATCCTCTGTATCTTCCTCCGGTTTCAGGAGGTCCATCGCCAGATCGCGTTCAAATCCGCGACTCATGGCATACTGCACCAGCTTATACTGCAGTTTTACCGGATGCGGCTCTTTTACCTGTTTGCGGCGGGTAGCTATCACCTGGCGGAGGGTTTTCAGGTACTCATCATCATCAATTTCTTTCATGGCCTGGCGAATCGAATAATCGCTTACCTTCCTGCGTTTGAGTTCGATCTTGATTTTCTGCTTTCCCCATTTTTTAATCCTGAATTTACCACGGGCAAAACTTCTGGCAAAACGCTCTTCGTTCAGGAAATTATCCTGGATGAGCTGTGCTATAAGCGATTCAACCGCATCGGGCCACAAACCAAACTCATACAGCTTGTCGCGCACCTCCTGCTGGCAGCGTTCCTGGTAGGCACACCAGTTGCTTATTTTCTGGTAAGCCAGTACGGGATCGGTTATTTTTTTTGCTGCTTTTTCGGGTTGCATGTAACAAATTTAGCAATTGCTTTTTATTACCTTTGGAACGATGCCTGAGCTTCCAAAGGAATTTTTACAGTCGATTGCATGCTGCGCCGGATACGATGAAACCGCGTTTATTCATGCACATCAGCAGGATATTCCGGTGAGCATCCGCCTGAATCCGTTCAAACCTGCGGACATACCACACCTTGTAAAAGCCCCGGTATCCTGGTGTCAGCAGGCATTTTACCTGGAACAACGTCCGAATTTTACGCGCGATCTTTCTTTCCAGGCAGGCTGTTATTATGTGCAGGAAGCTGGTTCCATGTTCCTGGATCATGTATTACGCAGCCAGGGCGCTTCGGAAAAAGCATTGACGGTGCTTGATTTGTGCGCCGCGCCTGGCGGAAAGAGCACACTTGCACTTTCGGCCATGCACCCCGATGGTGTATTGGTGAGTAATGAAGTGATTAAACCACGCGCAGAGATTCTGAGCCAGAACCTCAGCAAATGGGGTATCTGTAACAGCATTGTGACAAATGCTGATCCCCGCGATTTTTCAGAACTTCAGGCTACGTTTGATATTATACTGGTAGATGCACCCTGTAGCGGATCGGGCCTGTTCAGAAAACAGGAAGATGCCATTGAGGAATGGAGCAGCGATTTGGTGAACCTCTGCAGCCAGCGCCAGAAAAGGATTCTGAGCGATGTGTTGCCGGCACTGAAGCCCGGTGGATTATTGATCTACTCGACCTGCTCCTACTCGACCGAAGAAAACGAAGCTGTGGCCGACTGGCTCGTTTCAGAATATCCACTCCACTCCGAGCGCATTGAATTGCAAAGCGAATGGGGTATTGTAGAAAGCCAATCGGATCGACAAAAGGCTCATGGTTACAGGTTTTATCCCAACCGCACGGTGTCGGAAGGCTTCTATTGCGCGGTGTTTCGCCTTGACGGGAACAGCTCTGAAAACAACCATCAGCAACGATCCAAAAAAAACAAGACTGAGCTTGCTTCTAAAAAAGAGCTGGCCGTTATTGAGCATTATGTGAATTGTACGGACGATCATCCTGTAGTTAAATTCAAGGAAGATTTTTTGCTGATGAATCCCGCCACGATGGAGTTTATGACAAGCCATCCCAGGCTTTACATGAAAAAAGCGGGGACACGTATCGGCAGTATTATACGCGATGAGTTGGTGCCCAACCACGACCTGGCACTTAGTATCCATGTATCGCAACGGGTAAACCGCATAGAGGCCGATGAAGAAACGCTGATCCGGTTTATGAAAAAGGAACTATTTACCGCCGATGGTGCCAAAGGCTGGAATCTCATGACCCATAAGGGATACGGACTTGGATGGATAAAACACCTGGGCAATCGTATTAATAATTACCTGCCCAATGAGTTCAGGATTTTAAATTAACCATGGCCTCGTTCATAAGGAAAATAAACCCTGCTATTGTATTGCCATGGGGGTTGTATACGCAAGTTTTTTGTAGTAGCGGGTTATTCAAAGACTGATTGCATCAGAAAAACACTGGCACATTTCAGGCTTTCCGGTTTTAAGTAGTATCTTTAAATATCTTCCAAACACTACCGTCTATGATCAATCCTAAAAACATCCGATGGTTATTCATTTTGTCAGCGATTGCTCTGAGCGGGTTTGTTGTGGCCCAATCCGGAGAGCTGAAACAGCATTTGACTTTTTACGATACTTTTTTCGGCAATGAACAGGACTACCAGGTATGCTATCCGAAAGATCATAAAAACTTCTTTTATTCCATTATCCTGTCTTCTGCCACAGCCTTATTCCTGCTTGGTTTCATTATATACTACAAATCGAAAAACAACAAGCTGTTGCAATCGAAAAACGATGTGATCCAGCAAAAAAACCAGGAGTTGCTCGACAGCATTACCTATGCACGTCGTATACAACAAGCACTTTTGCCAGAGCCTTCGGTGATGACACACCTGGGCGTAAACTGCCAGGTATTATACAAACCCCGCGATATCGTAAGCGGCGATTTTTACTGGGTTTACGAAGACACAGAACACATATATGCTGCCGTGATCGATTGCACAGGACATGGGGTCCCGGGTGCTTTTTTATCGTTACTGGCACACAACGCCATTAACAAAGCCGTGATTGAACTTGAGATAAAAACACCGGCAGAAGTGTTGCATAGCATGAATGATTATGTGAAAGCCGTACTGAAACAATCGCAGGGGCAGGAACTGAAAGACGGCATGGAGGTTGGCCTTTGTATTATTCATAAACAAACCCACCGGGTAGAATATGCCGGCGCAGGCATCAAACTGTATTATCTCAGCGGACAGCATTTCCAGGAAATAAAAGCAGCCAAATGCTCGGTAGGCTCCGTGCAGCCGCATGTGGTTCAGATCCCTGAAAATGTGATGCTGCAACTGGCAAAAGGTGCACGCCTGTATATGCATAGCGACGGGATCGTGGATCAGTTTGGCGGTGAGAATGCAAAAAAATTCTCAACCCGGCAGTTAAAGCAGTTTATTACAGACACCGGCGCCCTGAGCCTGGAGCAACAGATGGCCCGGCTGGAAGAAACATTCGATTTATGGAAAGGTCCGCTCGAACAAACGGATGATGTATTATTTTTGTCGATAGAATTATAAGCTATGTTCGATAAGTTTAAAGATATGATGGGACAGCTGCAACTGATGCAGCAAAAAGCAGAAGAAGTAAAAGCTGCATTGGATAACCTGACCGTAAGCGAAAGCGGTGCCGGCGGCGACATAAAAATAACCATGACCGGTAATCGCCGTGTGGTATCCCTGAGCATTGATCCGGCACTGCAGCACGGTGATAAGGAAGAGCTTGAAGAACAGCTCACTGTGACCCTAAACCGTGCCATTGCCAAGGCAGATGCCCTGAACGAGTCTGAAATGAAGAAAGTAGCCGGCGGCATGATGCCTGGACTTTTCTGAGTGACCGTTATCATACTACCAATGGCCTTACAGAGCCCCTGAATGGGGCTGCAAATCGGCAAATAATCCGTAATTTTGTATAAATTTTTTGCGATGCCAAAGACAGGACCTATTACGTGCTCATTTTGCGGACGTGATAAAAAAGAAGCGAAGATGCTAATTGCCGGCCTTTCGGGCCATATTTGCGATAACTGCATTTCGCAGGCTTATAAAATTGTGAACGAGGAAGCCGGGGCTTCCAACAACAAACAGGTGCAACAGGCACTGACTCTGCTGAAACCCACTGCCATTAAGGAACACCTGGATGAATATATTATCGGGCAGGACGATGCAAAGAAAGTGCTGAGTGTCGCTGTATACAACCACTTTAAGCGTATTGCCAATGCGCCCAACTCCAAAGATGAAATTGAGATTGAAAAATCGAATGTAATCCTGGTTGGTGAAACCGGTACCGGTAAAACACTGCTGGCCAGAACCATTGCCAAATTGCTGAACGTGCCGTTCTGTATTGCCGATGCCACCGTATTTACAGAGGCCGGTTATGTGGGCGAAGACGTAGAGAGCATTATTACACGCCTGCTGCAGGCCGCCGATTATGATGTAGCAGCTGCCGAACGCGGTATTGTATTTATTGATGAGATCGATAAAATTTCGCGCAAAGGCGATAACCCATCATTGACCCGCGACATTAAAGAAGGTACTCAACAAGCCCTGCTCAAACTCCTGGAAGACTCTATTGCCAATGTACCACCGCAGGGCGGGCGTAAACACCCGGACGCGAAAATGATCCAGGTGAACACCAAAAATATTCTATTTATCTGTGGCGGTGCCTTCGATGGCATTGAGAAAAAAATTGCACAGCGCCTCAACACGCAGGCTGTAGGTTATTCGGCTTCTGTAAACACCGAAGAAATTGACAAAGCCAATCTCCTGCAATATGTATCGCCGCAGGATCTCAAAAGCTTTGGTCTCATTCCGGAACTGATCGGCCGCTTACCGGTACTTACTTACCTGAAGCCGCTGGATAAAGCCACACTCCGCCAGATCCTGACCGAACCAAAAAATGCACTGATCAAACAATACAAGCACCTCTTCAAAGCCGATGGGGTTAAACTGGAGTTTGATGAAGAAGCCCTGGAACTTATTGTCGACAAGGCTATTGAATTCAGGCTTGGTGCCCGGGGCTTACGCGGTATCTGCGAAGCCATTATGATCGATGCCATGTTTGAGATTCCGGGGAATGAAAAAGCATCGAAAACCCTGCGCATTACCTACGATTATGCACTCGAGAAATTAAAAGGTGCGCGTCTGAGCAGGCTTCATGTAGCCTGATCGCATCCTCTTTTATTCAATTATCAAAGTAAATCCGGGCGGCGGAGTTTTGTGCGTTCGAGTGATTGCTGATGCCTCCACTCCTCTATGTTTTTTGCATGTCCGCTCAGTAAAATGTCGGGCACTTTCCAGCCATTGTAATCTGCCGGGCGTGTGTATACCGGTGGCGATAAAAGGTTGTCCTGGAAAGAATCGGTAAGTGCCGATGTTTCATCGCCCAGCACACCAGGAATTAAACGGATAATAGCGTCGCACATCACCGCGGCCGGAAGTTCGCCACCACTGAGAACATAATCGCCGATTGAAATCTCCTTGGTAATCACGTGTTCACGCAGGCGTTCGTCAATGCCTTTGTAATGGCCGCAAAGCACAATGATGTTTTCGAGTGTGGAGAAATGATTGCAGTGTTTCTGCTTCAGTGTCTCACCATCAGGCGTCATGTAAATAATCTCGTCGTAACGGCGTTTTGCCTTCAGATCATTGATACAATTCATAATCGGCTCAATCATCATCACCATACCTGCTCCACCTCCAAATGCATAATCGTCGACCTGCTTATGCCTGTCGATACCATAATCGCGAAGGTCTATCACATTCACCTCCACCAGCTTTTTTTCCACAGCGCGTTTCAGGATGCTGTGTGAAAAAGGGCTTTCGAGCAAGGGGGGGTGAACCGTTATAATATCTATTGTCATGCTTTATCAGGTTTTGAAAGGCCGGGATCAGTTGAGGGACGGATCGTGAGAAAAATCACTGAAAGCCCTGTAACCGGGATTCAGCTTGGTAAGTTCTGTACCCCATAGTTCCGTAGGCTTTACCTGGATCAGTTCGTCATACACCGACGGCTGCAGAAACCATGTGTTTCCAATGAGTTCTTCGTCCAGTTGATTGGCTTCCCAACCGCTATAGCCCACAAAAAAACGAACCTGGCCCGAACGTATTTTCCCATGTTCGATCAGGTGGGCGAGTTCAAAAAAATTGCCACCCCAGTATACACCTTTTGTGATTTCGAGACTGTCGCTGAGTTTTTCGCCCAGGGTGTGAATATAATAGAGTTGGTTCGACGACACAGGGCCGCCTTCAAACACAGGGAAGTTCCCGTTTTTGATATGTGGAAACACGTCGCGGAGCAGAAGCCCCTGGGGGCGGTTCATAATAAAACCCAGGCTTCCATGCTCGGTATGTTCGCACAGGTAAATCACCGAACGTTTAAAATAACCGTCCTGCAAAAAGGGCTGTGCAATCAATATGCTTCCTTGCGTAATATCCATTATCTTTACGGCAAATTTAGCATAATGGGCGAAGTTAGCCAACATATCTATCAGCTGCGCGAAGATTTTATGAAAGGGGTTTTATCAGAGCATGATGTATTTCCTGTTCCTTCGCTGCAGTTTGAAAAATGGATGAAAGAAGCCGTCGATGCCCGTATCCCGGAGGCTCAGGCTTTTCACCTGGGAACGGTTTCGGCCGAGCATAAGCCTTCATCACGCATTGTGTACCTGCGTGAGTTTGATGATGATCAGTTTTATTTCTACACCAATTACCAATCGCGGAAGGGCCACGATATAGAAGCCAACAGCCATGTAAGCATGTGTTTTTTCTGGCCGGAGCTGGAGCGCCAGGTACGCCTCGAAGGAACCGTTCAAAAGGCGGAAGCTCTGAAAAGCGATACATACTTCAGCGTAAGGCCTGCAGAATCGAAAATCGGCGCCTGGAGTTCTCCTCAAAGCCAGGTGTTGAAAGATCGCGAAGCATTGGAATCACTGGTGAAAGAGAATACCGCTAAATTCACAGGCGATATTCCGCGGCCCGAATTCTGGGGCGGTTATGTGATCACCGCAAGTTATTATGAATTCTGGCAGGGGCGCAAAAGCCGCCTGCACGACAGAATCAGTTACAAAAACCATAACGGGCAATGGCTCATTGAGCGCCTTGCTCCATAAACAATATACCTATTTATGATCTCTAAACAACAAAAAATCAATTCGTATGATCCCAATGGTTTGGGACAGGTAGATTCAGGCATGTACGGGCTTCCGTTTGATGAAGCGGAATGTGAAATTGTGATTGTTCCTGTGCCATGGGAAGTAACCGTTAGCTATGGCGGTGGTACTGCCGAAGGGCCGGGTGCCGTGTTCGAAGCTTCTTACCAGGTCGACCTGTATGATCCGGTGGTGAAAGATGCGTGGAAATACGGAATTCATTTTGATGAGACCAATACCGAGATCCGTGAAAAAAGTGTTCAGCTGCGCGAAAAAGCAGAGGCCTGTATCGCCCTGCTGGCAGGTGAAGACACCTATCTCACACAATCGGATGCCGATATTTTCATGATGGAAATATACGAGAACTGTCTCTGGCTGAACGACTGGGTAAAAAACCGCTGCCTGCATTTCCTGAGACAAAATAAAACACTGGGACTGCTCGGGGGCGATCACTCTACACCACTGGGGATGATGCAGGCCCTGGCGGAGCATGTCGGAAAATTCGGCATTCTGCAAATTGATGCGCATGCCGATCTGCGCGATGCCTACGAAGGTTTTCATTTTTCGCATGCATCCATTATGTATAACGCTTTGAAAATAGAACAGGTTGAAAAGCTGGTGCAGGTTGGAATCCGCGACTACTGCCAGGAAGAGCTCGATGTGATCACCGGATCGAACGGCCGTGTAAAAACATTCTTTGACCGTGATCTCAAACATGCGGCTTATAGCGGTGAAACCTGGGCTGAGAGTTGTGATAGAATTATTGCCGAATTACCTCAACATATTTACCTGAGTTTTGATATTGATGGGCTTGATCCGAAACTCTGCCCAAATACCGGTACCCCGGTTGCGGGTGGTTTTGAAGCGGAACAGATTTTATTCCTGATCGAGAAGATTGTAAAGAGCGGTAAAAAAATCGTGGCTTTCGATATCAATGAAATTGCTCCCGACAAAAACGGAGACAATGACTGGGATGCCAATGTTGGGGCACGTTTGCTGTACCGCATTGCCAACATGGTAGCCATGAGTCAGGGCAAAACCGTTTAAGCCTCTGATTTACTAAACTTACTTGAATAGGTATAGGTGTAAAATCACTTTCTGGTTATATTTACCAATGCCGTATGCAACTGTTATGCGGTTTTGATTGATATAAACTTGAAAGGTAATTACAATATCTATCTGTTTCTGTTGCGTTACCTGAGCTACTATAACAGGAAACTGGCATTAGGCCTTGTCGTGCTTATTACATTGCAAACCTCTTACGGACAATCCTATAAATACCTTGATGCAGGCGTTGGGTTACCCACTTCGTATAATAGTCGTATTCCATGCTTTCCAACAATATCGCCTTTTATATCATGCGGCGTAAAGCGACATCAATTCGAGTGCGGGCTTGATATATATACTTATACAATCATACGTAAAATCTATGGTGCACGTCTCAATTACAGGTATCTATTATCAGATGAAAGAAAAAAATTCAATGTGTTTGGGGAGTTAAATTTACAGTACTCTCAATATGGCTCAGGATTAACGCTCAGTGTTCCTTATAATTATCTTCCTGCCGACTGGCCACGAAGCCAGTTAAATTTAATTCAAACCCGATCGCTTATCAGTACTTTAGGGATTGGCGTCGTCAGAACATATTTTAAAAGGATTTCTTTTCTTTTTGTTATAGGCGTGGGTGGTAATTATTATAAATCTAATTTTGCCCCTACAAACGTTACACATGATGGGATATATAGATTTGATGCTAATGAAACGACGAAACCTATTCCTTATGGCAGACTTAGCTTATCATTCAGGATATTCAAAAACAGTTGAGTACAATAGCCATTTAAAAATCCCTGTAAAAATTCCAGATGCTGGTTTTTATACCCAGGTAGAAATACGGTGACTGGAGTTCATAGCCCAGCTGGTCTTTTTCGCTACGCTGAATATAGCCTGCCTCCAGCCTCAGATTCATTTGCGGAATCATGTAATAGGTAAAACGGATATCGCTTTGCATTAATGTAAATTTATTTCCCTGCGTGGTTTTGTGTCCATAGTCGTAAGGGCGTGTGGTATACGACAAAAAGATGTTGGAGCCCAGGTTCACATTGTTGGTGTCCTTACCAATAATGGCATACATGCCCTGCACACTGATCATCCAGCGCTTGGCCCGATAACTCAGGAAACCGAGGTATTCGCGGAAATTGGCGCCAAGCGGGTGAGCCAGGGCCTGCCCGTAATTCGCATAGTTTTGCTGCGTGCTTCCGTGCGAATAGGTATACGGGCGCACTTCATTGTATTCCGCCTGCAGGGTAAGTCCTTTTACTTTAAACGCATTGATGTATTTCGCCCCAAACTGCCAGCCCTGTTTATTGGCCCACCAGCCTCTATGCGCTTTTATTTCTTTAAAATAAAATTCATCGGCCGCAGCCTGTGCATATAGTTTCACACACTTAAATAATCTGGCCGAAAGGTTGAGCCCCATAAAGGCATTGTCGGGCGAGCCCACAGAATACTCCTGCGGCCGGTAAAACACAATCGGGTTCAGGTAGTTCACATCGAAGGTGCGTACACGGTTGGTGTCTGTTCCCTGCCAGATGACATTTTCGAAAAAGGAAATGCTGAACTCCTTGGCAGCATTGAAACTCAGGTAATGAAAGGTGCCGAATTTATTCTGCAGGCTTTTCTGGGTGCCATCGAAGCGCGACATATCCTGCATCCACGAATACCACACATTATACTGAATCCGCCAGATATTGGCATTGATCGCAAAATATGGGTTGTTGTTGGAATTGTCGGACATGAGCAACGAACGATACCCGTCACCAATGAAATGTTTGTCTTTACCCAACTGAAAATTAAATGTCCTGTTCGGGCTGTATGACAGGTAACCGGTCAGGTTTGAAAAATTATAACTTCCGTCTTTATTGCGATAAGCGAGCCCAAGTCCCGGAATGAGTTTGGCGTCTTTCACAAAGGTGTCGGTAAATGTAGGATATGCCACACGGCCGCCAATAGCAGTCAGGGCAAATGTAAAATCGTTGTTAATGTTCAGTTTTACATGCGCACCTCCACTGGTTTCAGTCACCACTTTTTTATTGAGCATGTCGTAGCCCGCCTGCAGATCAACAATAGGCAAAACCTGCACATTGTACTGATTGTGCTTGTCGGGGCCTTCGTTGAATGTTTTACTCATAAAAAAACTCCGGATGGCATAATGCGAAAAGTGCACCATGGTGTCATCGAAATTGCGGAGGGTACTGATCAGGTAAGGACGAAACGACGAATGAAATTCAATGTCCGGATGGCGGATATTCCAATCATCAATCACCTGCTGGGTTTCGGCGTTGATGAAAATGTTACGCGCCAGAGGCTCGTATTGGGCTTTTGCACCCCATACAGCAAAACAAAAAATAACTATGATCCGGATTCTATTCAGCAAGTCTGGATTGTTTGATAGCCTGGTTGTATTTGTAATTGATGCCTAAAATAAATAAACCCGCACAGGCCACTACTGTAAATAATGACAGTGTAGGACCGATGAAATAACTCAACAATGAAACACCTACCGTAATGATACTAAAGGCATAAATAATGATCACGGTTTTACGATGGCTGAATCCGCAGTCGAGCAGGCGGTGGTGCAGGTGATTGCGATCGGCTGCAAACGGCGATTGTCCCTTGGCAGCACGGATGATGAAAATACGCAGGGTATCGGTAAGCGGATAGATCAGCGCTGCTACAGCCAATACCGGATTCGAAATGTGGATCCAGAAATTATCGATCCGCGCAGCAGGGTACTCAATCATTTTAATACTCAGCACGCACAGAAACATGCCGATGATGAGGGAGCCACTGTCGCCCATAAATATTTTCGCCGGAGAAAAATTGAAAATCAGAAAGCCCATCAGCGATCCGCCCAGTGCAAAGGATAAAGAGGCGAGTGTATATTCATTGGCAAAAATAAACCAGGTGCCAAACACACAGGAAGCGATAAGCCCCACACCCGCGGCAAGACCATCCACACCATCGATCAGGTTCATGGCATTGACCACAACAATGTAGGTAAACAGCGATAAAAATATACTTCCCCATTGCGGAATAAAATCCACCATGAACACGCCGTGAAGTCCCGTAATCCTGATATCGCCCATGAGCACAAGAATGAGGCCCACCAGGATATTGGCAAACAATTTTTTGACAGGTGATGTCCCGATGATATCATCTTTAACCCCCACAAAAAACAAAACGATACTGGTAGCCACCAGGATTTTAAACTCTTTTACCGATTCATAAATAATATCGTACTCATGCAGATCGTCGATGTTGAACCAGAGCGAAAAAGAAAATAAAGTAGAGGCATAGATAATGATGCCACCAATGGTAGGAATAGCCCGCTTATGAATTTTGCGGTCTTCGCTAGGCATATCAATAAGCCGCTTGAGAACTGCTACTTTAATGAGCGCTGGTGTGGCATATAGAACCACGGCAAACGCTGTAATGAAAACTAATACCAATATGATCATAATCTAAAAGTCGTAATACGTGTTATACAATGCTGTTTTGAGGGATATGGAAAAAAAACTGGTTGTATTGTTGGATAGAGGAAATGATAAGAAATCCTGCTTCCTGTAATTATAAGTCAGTGCAATATGAAGGTTGTATGCCGGGTTGATCGTATAACCTACCTTAAACTGGCCAAGCAGGTTATTGTAGAGAGCATAATTGGATGTGGTGAGATGCTGGTAATTTCCTTTCACATTGAAAAACACACGATGGTATTTATAGTCTGCAATAAAAACAAACTCCTTGCCATAACCCGGTGTATATGCCAGGTTTTGCCCGTAATGCGAATAACTCTGGTTGCTGTAGGCCGTGAGCGGACTGTTGTAAGAACTTTCAGTAACGTCGTTGTACTCGGCCTGCAGAGAGAAGTTGTGAATTTTAAAGGCTTCGTAATAATGCGCCCCGACCTGGTAACCCACGCCATTACCGGTGCTTTGTGTGTTGCTCAGATCATCGGCCATGAACTGACCATACAGGCTGATGTTGTGTGTGAGCTTTACCTGGAGATTGGCTCCGATCAGAATATTATTTTTATTGTTGAGGCCATAGGACGCGAGGTTAGTATAGATCACCGGATTGAAGTATTGCCACTGCAGGTGCTGGCGGTTCATGCTATCGGCCGCTTGCCAGATCATTCCCTGGAATAATCCAACCTGGATACGTTTGGTGGCCTGGATACTGACGTACTGAAATGATGCTGCTTTTTTCTGAAACAGGGGCTCGGTATTCGGTGGCTGGGCTGCTCCGCCCGTAGAGAGGTTCATCATCACCGCATATATATTGGTGTATTGGATGCGACCTTTCCAGAACCCGGAAGTAATACGTGCATAAGGATAGTTAAATGCGTTGTCGCTCAGCAGCAGTGAACGGTAGCCATTACCGATCTCTTGTTTGCCATGCCCTACCTGGATATTTACCTGCTTTATGGGCTGGTAAGAAACAAAGCCGGATGAAAACGCATAATCGTAACCATTGGACTTGAAATTTTTCCAGCGCCCCTGCCCGGGCACTATCTTGGTTTGATTATTAAACTGCATAATATACGCCGGAAAGATTGCCTGGTTTTCGGCAAACATGGTTTCAAAATAAAAATCCTTGCCGATGGTGCCGGAAGCAATAAACCCACGCGTGTTCACAGAGATGTGCTGCGACGAAGTTGTGTCATAAAAGGCCCGGCCTCCTTCAAAGTTAAGCAGCGGATCAACCCGAAACTCAAAGCGCTTATTACGGCGGTCGCGGATATGGATAAGATCATCAGCGATGACTTTTTCGAGAAAAGGATCGTCGGTGATGTATTTGAAAATGCGGAACGTGTCGGCTACAAAACGGTATGCCGGATTGAAAAACGGGATAGCAGGCTGAATAGAATTATGCAGCGGAATACTGTCGATACGGGCCATCCGCCGTTGTGCCAGGGTATTGTAGATGTAGTCGTTCGGGAGATTATAAAACTGGGCTTTCAGAGAATCAGCCATAACGCATAACAGTATACATGAGAAACAGATATGCAGTATTTGCTTTTTCAAATCCGGTTTTGTTCGTTGGGGGTTGCACTTACCAAACCTTTACGCCTTCTTTCTTTTTAAAGTCTTCATATACCATGCGAATGCCATCTTTCAGTTCAATGCTGTGTTTCCAGCCGAGGCTGTGCAGGTACGATACATCCATTAATTTTCTCGGGGTTCCGTCAGGTTTGGTCAGGTCGTGTCTAATGTCGCCGGTGTATCCGACAATGTCTTTAATCAAAAGGGCGAGGTCTTTGATGGTAAGGTCAACCCCGGTTCCAATGTTGACGAGCTTCTCGCCGTTATAGTTTTGCATAAGGTAATGACAGGCATCGGCCAGGTCGTCGGCATGCAGAAATTCGCGCATGGGTGTTCCGGTGCCCCACATTTCCACAAAAGGCAGGTTGCTTTCTTTTGCATCATGGAACTTACGGATCAATGCGGGAAGCACGTGTGAGTTATTGAGGTTGTAATTATCGTTTGGTCCATAGAGGTTGGTTGGCATCACCGAAATAAAATTACAACCGTACTGGCGTTTGTAGCTTTCGCAGGTTTTGATGCCTGCAATTTTTGCAATGGCATAAGGTTCGTTAGTATCTTCAAGCAGACCTGTGAGGAGGTAATCTTCTTTCAATGGCTGCGGTGCCAACTTCGGGTATATACAGGAGGAACCGAGAAACATCAGTTTTTTGGCCCGATGAACATACGCTGCATGAATCACATTATTCTGAATCATGAGGTTTTCATAAATAAAATCGGCCCTGTAAATATTGTTTGCCTGGATGCCACCCACTTTCGCTGCGGCCAGAAATACATACTCGGGTTTTTCGGCAGCAAAAAAATCATCGACCTGTTGCTGGTTACGCAGATCAAGTTCTGCGGATGTTCTCAACACGAAGTTGGTATAGCCTTTCTTCTGCAGGTTCCGGTGAATGGCCGATCCCACCATTCCGCGGTGGCCGGCGATATATATTTTTGAGTGAAGTTCCATGTTTTACATTATCCCTTTTTACATTTTACTTTTTCATTTATCGCTATTACTTTTTCAGCAAGGATAAATTATAAATGAAAAATTAAGATCTATTGTTGCGATTCTCTGATGCTGTTTTTGCTGATTTTGTAAAAATATTAACTAGTTCAACATTTTCATTTATTACCTTTTCCAGCCTGATGAGATCTTTATTTGCATAGCCCCTTCTTTTTATAATTGCAAGGCAGATCTTTGTTTCATTAAGCTCCTTCAGGCAAATTTTCAGTTTATGAATGAAATCATTTCGTGATTCCGCATAAAAGGCTTCACCATAGTTCAACGCTGGAGATGTCCCTGATCTTATCAATTGACCATTCAAGTGGTTACACGCTCTTGAATCAGGCAACATCTCTGACACCTCCAGAACAGAAACTGCAAAATTGATCAATCTTTCCTCCAGATCATTTTTCTTTTTTGCCTTTTCCTCTTTTGGCTCCATCATTTTACTTTTCATTCGTCATTTTTACTTTCAGGTCAGGAGCAATCAATTAATAAGTATAAATGAAAAATGATAATTTAAAATTTAAATACTACTCGTGTTGGTTCAAAATACTATGTCCTCCTTCTATGAGGTATTTGTCGCGCTTGAATATTTCGAGGTCAGAGGCGATCATATCTTTACATAGCTCTTCTACGCTGCGCTTAGCTTCCCATCCGAGCTTTGCTTTCGCTTTACTGGCATCACCGACCAGGAGCTCTACTTCAGCCGGACGGAAATAACGCGGATCGATTTCCACAATCACTTTTCCGGTGGCTTTGTTGTACCCTTTTTCATCAACTCCACTTCCTTTCCATTCGATAGCGATGCCCAGTTCGCCAAAAGACATTTCGATGAAACGGCGCACTGTTATTTTTTTTCCGGTGGCGAGTACGAAATCATCCGGTTCGTCCTGTTGCAGCATAAGCCACATACCTTCTACATAATCCTGAGCATGACCCCAGTCACGCTCTGCATCCAGGTTCCCCATAAACAGTTTTTCCTGGAGCCCCAGGCTGATTTTGGCTGCGGCACGTGTAATTTTACGGGTTACGAATGTTTCGCCGCGAAGCGGACTTTCATGGTTAAATAATATACCGTTGCACGCAAACATGCCGTATGCTTCACGGTAGTTTTTAGTAATCCAGAATGCGTAGAGTTTGGCAACACCATAAGGGCTGCGTGGGTAAAACGGCGTGGTTTCTTTTTGCGGCACTTCCTGCACCAGGCCATAAAGTTCTGATGTGGATGCCTGGTAAAAACGTGTTTTCTTTTCGAGACGCAAAATACGAATGGCTTCCAGGATACGTAGTGTTCCGAGAGCGTCGGAGTTTGCTGTATATTCGGGTGTTTCAAAGCTTACCTTCACGTGGCTTTGCGCGGCGAGGTTATAAATCTCGTCGGGCTGTACTTCCTGTATAATGCGGATCAGGTTGGTGCTGTCGGTCAGATCGCCATAATGCAATTTGAAATTGACTTTCTTTTCATGCTGATCCTGGTATAAATGATCAATGCGGTCGGTATTGAATAAAGAGCTTCTGCGTTTCACTCCATGCACTTCATAGCCCTTGCTGAGTAAGAGTTCCGATAAATAGGCACCGTCTTGCCCGGTAACCCCTGTAATTAATGCGACTTTTCCCATATTTCGTTTCAAAAGTAGAATAGCAATATTACGAAAAATTAACGGAAAACCACCTGTTTTTAATGGCCTTAAGTTGTTGTAAAACAAAGTTTTTTGATAGATTTGTGATTCTAAATTTTGCGCATGAAAACAACTTTCGGTAAACAAAACTACATGATCCTGATTGCCGGGATTGCATTGGTAATATTAGGCTATGTGCTGATGATCGGTGGTGGCAGTGACGACCCCAACAAATTCAACCCTGCTATTTTCGATACACAACGCATTACCATTGCCCCGATTGTTTGCCTGATAGGCTTCGTGACGGTGATTGCGGCCATTATGTGGCGACCGAAAAACACCTCAACCGACGCAAAATAAGTCCTGCATGAGCTATATTGAAGCCCTGATCATTGCCATTATTGAAGGCCTTACGGAGTTTTTACCTGTATCCAGCACCGGCCACATGATGATTGGCACGGCCCTTCTGGGCATGGAAAGTACGCCTTTTCTCAAATTATTTACAGTAGCCATACAGCTGGGGGCGATTCTTTCCGTGGTGGTGCTTTATTTCAAACGCTTTTTCAAATCGTTCGATTTTTACATCAAGCTTTTTGTAGCCTTTATTCCGGCAGCTATTGCCGGGGTATTGCTTGGCGATTACATTGATGCTGCTCTCGAAAATGTATTCGGCGTAGCTGTTTCACTGTTACTTGGCGGAATCATTCTCCTGTTTGTAGACAGTTGGTTCAAAAACAACCGCCTCGAAGGCGAAGAACATATTACCTACCTGAAAGCCCTGAAAATAGGTGCGTTTCAATGTATCGCCCTCTTCCCGGGCATTAGCCGGAGTGGGGCCACCATTGTGGGTGGTATGACCCAAAAACTGACCCGCCAGACTGCTGCCGAGTTTTCGTTTTTCCTCGCTGTGCCTACCATGTTTGCCGCAACCGTAAAAAAACTATATGATTTTCATAAACAGGGACTTGTACTCGATAAACAGGAAATCAACCTGCTGATTTTCGGAAACATCATTGCCTTTATCGTTGCCCTGCTGGCCATTAAGTCGTTCATAGGCTTTTTAAATAAGCATGGCTTCAAAGGTTTTGGCTGGTACCGCATTGTGGTAGGGCTTATCATCATTGGCCTCTACCTGCTTCATATTCCTTTAAACATTGTTTAATTCCTGATTGTGCTGAACCTTTATGCCGGCGAAATATTACTGGTGAATAAACCGTATACCTGGACTTCTTTCCAGGCCGTAAACAAGCTTAAGCATGGTTTCAAAAAACACCCTTCGCTGTGGCTTGATAATAAGTTCGTGCACCTGAAAATAGGACATGCAGGCACGCTGGATCCACTGGCAACAGGGCTCCTGATCGTATGCACCGGAAAAAAAACGAAATCCATTGATACATTTCAGGCACTGCCAAAGGAATATACGGGCACATTTTTCCTGGGCGCTACAACGCCCTGTTACGACCTGGAAAAAGATATTGATGCAACATTTCCCATCAGCCACATTACCACTGACATGATCCTTGAAACCGCCAAAAGCTTTGTTGGCAAGCAATTGCAGACACCGCCTATATTCAGTGCGGTGATGGTAAACGGCGAAAGAGCCTATGACCTGGCGCGGGCCGGAAAAGACGTAGAGCTTAAATCGAAACCCATTGAACTTTACGAATTTGAGATAACGTCCTGCGACTTGCCGCATGTTGGTTTCAGAATACGGTGTTCCAAAGGAACCTATATCCGGAGCATTGCCCGCGATTTCGGACTGGCGCTTCAAAGCGGCGCACACTTAACAGCACTGTGCCGCACCAGAATCGGAGATTATACTATAACAGATGCCCTGAGCCCCGAGGAAATCCTGTCGGCAAACCCTTTTTAAATGGATCTCGCAAAACATAATCAGCTGGCTCAAACCCGGAAAAAGGAAAATCAGGCCTTTTACCAGAAGCTGAAGCGCAGCAAACCAAAAAAACTGGATGATGTGTTTCATGCGGTGCACGACGAAGTGTTTGAGGAGGTTGATTGCCTGAGCTGTGCCAATTGCTGCAAAACCACTTCTCCCATTTTCTATCAGCGCGATATAGAACGTGTGGCAAAAAGACTACGCATGAAACCCGGAGATTTCATCGACATGTATTTACGGATCGATGAAGATAAAGACTATGTGCTTAAAACCGCGCCATGTCCATTTCTTGGCGCCGACAACTACTGCAGTGTGTACGAAGATCGCCCCACGGCCTGTCGTGAATATCCGCACACCGATCGTAAAAAAATGGAGCAAATCCTTGATCTGACATATCGTAACACACTGGTGTGCCCGGCTGTGCTGGAAATGACAGAACGAATCAAAAAAATTCTGGGGTAATTTACTTTCCGTCACTACTTTTCGCAATCTGCCGGATCCACGAATTCAGTATTCAGAACAGAGATTCCCCTGCTCCGGCCGGAATGACAAAGGGATTAATAAATCCGGTGCAGATTCAGGTCTTTGGCCGGGCTGATGATCATTGGGAATTGTTCAACCTTCACAGAGCTACTGTCGAGTCCGAAAGCCCTTGCTTCACTCAAACTGAGGTGTTTCAACACTTCGTACGAGTTCAGAATTACCTTCTGGAAGAATGGCAGTTCATTATCGAACGACAGGAATTTTTCGATTACCACAAATTTGAAATCACCGATTATATTATTCTTGTTGAGTGATTCGTAACGGCTGGTGATATCCACTTCTCCGTTTTTCACAAGATCTTCCACCACCTTACGGAACATGAGGTTCACGCGTGGAGCCACCCTGAACCCAAGTCTGAAATCGACACGGATAATATCGTCGGGAACAATGTGTTTCACCTTATAATCCATGCGATAAGGCTCATCCATTACATCCACGTGCACAAACCAGTATATATCCGCACGTTTCGGACGTTTCTGTAAAATAGAATAAAGTACTTTTTGCTCGATCTCGTTCGGGTTATTGGCCGAAGTCATGTAAATGAGGTGGGTCGCATATTTCGGAATGGACTCGTCGTGACTCAGATCAACCAGTTTTTGCTGATGGTCGGCCAGGTTCACTACATCCACATAGCGGTTGCGGATACGTTTAGCCAGGAACCAGATGGTCATAATCGCCATTAGGCCCGAAGCAATCAATAAGGTAATCCAGCCACCGTGCGTGAATTTACTCAGGTTGGCGATCATAAACGACAACTCAATAATCAGGTATACGGTGATGGTGATATAGATAAAGAGTTTGTTATAGCGCTTCATGTGCATATAGAAATTCAGCAGTGTGGTGGTCATGAGCATACAAAGCACAATGGCCAGACCGTAAGCTGCTTCCATATTCGATGATTCCCTGAAATAAAGTACCACACCAATACAACCTGCGAGCAGAAACCAGTTCAGTGAAGGGATATAAAGTTGTCCTTTGAGATCGGTCGGGTATTTAACGCGAACCTTTGGCCAGAGATTGAGGCGCATGGCCTCGTTGATGAGGGTGAATGAACCGCTGATGAGGGCCTGCGATGCGATGATGGCTGCGCTGGTTGCAATGATCACACCGACAATCACGAAGCTTGTAGGCATTATCGAATAGAATGGGTTTCCGCCATCCAGTTTCTGTCCTTCGTGGGCTATGAGCCAGGCACCCTGACCGAAATAGTTTAATACAAGCATGGCTTTTACGAAGATCCAGGATACGCGGATGTTTTGCTTACCACAATGCCCCAGGTCCGAATAAAGCGCTTCGGCTCCCGTTGTGCAAAGGAATACGGCACCGAGAATAAAAATCCCCTCCTTATGATTCAATACCAGGTTAATGGCATAGTAGGGGTTGAGAGCCTTTAACACACACAGGTTTCCAAAGAGATTTGCCACACCGAGAATACCGAGCATCAGGAACCAGATGAGCATAATGGGGCCGAAAAATTTACCGAGAAACTTGGTGCCGAACTGTTGCATAACAAACAGTGCAAAAATGATGGCAATTACAATGGGTACTGTATTAAGTTCTGCGTTAAATACCTTTAATCCCTCAACCGCCGCAGATACTGAAATGGGTGGCGTAATAATACCATCGGCAAGCAGAGCGCTACCCCCTATAATAGCCGGTACAAGCAGCCACTTAAACTTCGTGCGGCGCACGAGTGTGTACAACGAGAAAATTCCACCCTCGCCCTTGTTATCGGCCCGCAGGGTCAGAATCACATATTTAATGGTGGTTTGTAAAGTAAGTGTCCAGAATATGGCTGATATCCCGCCCAACACGTTTGTAGAGTCAATTGGGGCATCGCCCACAATAGCCTTCATTACATAGAGGGGAGACGTACCGATATCGCCGTAAATAATACCAAGGGTAACTAAAAGGCCGCCGAGCGTAACTTTGTTCAAATGGCCATTGTGATGACTGCTCATTTAGTCGAATGAAAAATTAAGCTACAAAATTAGACATTAAAAAATGCCCCACCCATGCGGAACGTAATATTTATGAAAATATTCCCGTTAAAAAGATTGATTTTCTCATGTAAATACTGTTTTATTGCAAAAATCCTCCCCCGCATGGATTTGACTGTATTTTTCGTACCTTTAGTTTTGCCATAATCCGTCCCTCAGGACTGTGCCGGCCGACCTTTTTTAGAATTCATGCTGAGACATAAATTTTATATTGCCTTTCTGCTCTCTCTGCTGAGCCTGTATGCCCATGCCACACATAACCGCGCCGGAGAAATAACCTACCGCTGGCTTTTTGGTTATACTTACGAAGTAAAAATCATTACCTATACCAACACCAATATTATCGGGGGTCAGCAACCGGCCGACCGCTGCGAGGATACGCTTTATTTCGGGGATGGTAGTCGTGCTGTGGTTCCCCGCAGTAACGGGACTACATTTTCCCTGTGCGGATCAGGCATTCCGGATGGTGAAATTATTGCTTCGGGGATCAAGAAAAACATTCATATAACCACGCATACTTATCCTGGTCCCGGCACCTATCGCATCTATATGTTCGATCCCAACCGGAATGCGGGCATCATTAATATCCCGAACTCCGTGAATCAGCCTTTCTATATTGAGTCTTCGCTGACCATTTCTACATTTCTCGGTCAGAACTCATCGCCTATACTCACAATACCTCCCATCGACAATGGCTGCGTATTCAAGTGTTTTGTGCATAATCCCGGTGCCTATGATCCCGACGGCGACAGCCTTTCGTATGAGCTTACCACCTGCCGTACCTTTGGCGGACAAACAGTACCCGGTTACAGTTACCCGAGCACGGGCGGCGGTTTTGTGTCGGTAGATGCACATAACGGAAACCTGACCTGGTGTACCCCGCAGATGCAGGGAGAATATAACCTGGCTATGATCATACGCGAGTGGCGTAAAAATGCCGATGGCGATTGGGTAAGCATCGGCTATGTGCTCCGCGATCTCCAGGTAGATATTGGCTCCTGCCAGAATGAACCACCCGCCATCCGTCAGCCACACGATACCTGTGTGGTAGCCGGAACACTCCTGAGTATGACTATTTACGCAGCCGACACCATGCAGGCCAATCAGCCCGATGTGGTAACACTTACAGCCAATGGGGGGCCTTTTGTGGGTCCGTCTCCGATAGCATCCTTTGCTTCCGTACCTTCGCTTGGCACCGTGCAGGGTGCATTCAGCTGGCAAACCCAGTGTGTGCATATCCGTAAAGCGCCTTACCAGGTTACCGTAAAAGCGGAGGATAATGATCCTGATGTACACCTCGTGGATTTCAAAACCTTTAACATTACGGTTGTAGCGCCACCACCACTTAACCTCGTGGGAACACCGCTCGGAACATACGTTAGTCTGAAATGGAACAAACCAGGCTGCCATCTGACCACAGGAAATAAAATTGCCCGTTATCTCATTTACCGCAAAAGCGATTGCAACACCTGGGTGCATGCCCCGTGCGAGGTTGGTGTTCCGGCATATACAGGCTTTGTATACATCGGGCAAACCGCCAGCATGAACGACACCACGTTTATTGACACCAATGGCGGAAACGGGTTAACCCAGGGTGTTAACTACAGTTATATTGTGGTAGCTGAATACGATGACGGCGCGCTCAGTTATGCCTCCAACCAGACCTGTGTGCAGCTCAAACGCGATGTGCCAATCCTGGTGAATGTGGATGTGCAAACAACTGATCCTGCTACCGGAAGTATTTTTGTACGTTGGATAAAACCATTACTGTCTGCCGGAAACCTTGATACAACCAGCGTCACAGGGCCTTATGAATTCAGGCTGATGCATTACGACGGTTTTGCGGGTAGCACCTACACACAGGTGTACTCTGTTACCAAACCGTATTTTGCCGGCTTCAACCAGTTAAGTGATACAACCTTTATTCATAGTGGCATTAACACCCTTTCATTTGCACATACCTATAAAATTGAGTTTTATGCAAACGGACAATTTGTTGGCAACGGCCAAAAAGCTTCGTCGGTATTTCTGAGTCTGACGCCAGGCGACAACAACATGCAACTCAGCTGGCAACACCAGGTTCCGTGGGGCAATTACAAATACTACATCTATCGCAAAGCCCCATCGCAGAGCAGCTTTACGTTGCACGACAGCACCGCGCAAATGACTTACCTGGACACAGGGCTTGTTAATGGCGCCAGCTATTGCTACAAAGTACAATCAAAAGGGCAGTATTCAGATCCTACCATTTACAGACCACTCCTTAATTTCTCAGAAGAGGTTTGTGCCAAACCTGTTGATCTTATTCCGCCATGCTCACCGACTCTTGCTATTACATCGGACTGCAAGGTTCCTACAGCCACCTTACGCTGGAATAATCCAAACCATGTGTGCTGCGACGATGCCGTGAAATACAACATTTATTATACCGACATCCAGGATACGCCGCTGCAATTGATCGACTCCGTTAAAATCATGCATGATACCATCCTGGTATTCGATAACCTGACCTCCATTGCCGGATGCTATGCCATTACCGCTGTGGACTCGTTTGGTAATGAAAGTGCTCAAAGCGAAATCATGTGTATCGACAACTGTCCGGAATATGAACTACCCAATGTGATCACGGTCAATGGCGATGGTGTTAATGATTTCTTCAAGGCCATTAAGAATCGTTTTGTGAAAGACATAGACCTGAAGGTTTACAACCGCTGGGGACAGCTGGTTTATGAAACGACGGACCCTGCGTTTAACTGGGATGGGAAGGTTATTCAAACCAGGCAGCTGTGCAGCGAAGGAACGTATTTCTACGTATGCCAGGTCAATGAGATTCGTGTCAAAGGCATCACGCCGCGTTATCTCCGTGGTTTTGTCCAGGTTTTCCATAAATAAATCCGGTACACCTTACAAAATGATGCCTCTTCATTTAAATATAACCCGGCTTTATGCATAAACGTTTTGGGTTCATATTTTTATTCCTGGTAGGATATATCATTATTCAGTTTCTCTGGTGGGAAACACTGCTGGTGAAGCAGAGCAACGATATTATCCGTGAAAAACAGAAACTGGTAGCTCTGAACAGCAGCAATCCCGGGGCCATGCACCATGAGATCGATGAACTGGAACACCGGCGCATGATGAAGGTGTATATGTTTGCCGGTGAAGGAACAGTCTTCCTCCTGATCTTATTATATGGTGCCTATAAGGTGCGGCAGGCAATGCGGAAAGAATCTGAACTAACCGGTCAGCAAAAAAATTTCATTCTGAGTGTGTCGCATGAGTTAAAGACCCCAATTGCCGCCACCAAGCTGCAACTGCAGACACTCCTCCGGCATGAGCTCGATCGTGATAAGCAAAAACAGTTGCTCAACAATGCCCTCCAGGAAACAAATCGTCTGAACAAACTCATTGAAGACGTTCTTCTGGCAAACCAGATTGAAAACAGCAATCTTTCCATTCACAAGGAGACGTTCGACTTCAGTGAAACCACGCAACAGCAACTTCATAATTATTTCGGCCCATACCTCGATAAGGGCGAATTAACCATGGCTGTACAACCCGGAATTACAGTGCTTGGCGATAAAACACTCCTGCCTTCCGTGCTCATAAACCTCGTGGAAAATGCCATTAAATACTCTTTCGATCACATCCGCGTGCATGTGTCGCTCACCAAAGAGGCACAAGCGATTGTACTCCAGGTAAAAGATAACGGTTCCGGAATTAACGCACCGGATAAAGACAAAATCTTTGAGAAATTTTTCCGCAGTGGTCACGAGGATACACGACGGACAAAAGGTACCGGGCTGGGCCTGTATATTGTAAAACAGGTTGTAACAGCCCACAATGGCAGGATTACAGTAGATTCAAACCATCCCTCAGGAAGCATATTTACAGTATATTTGTAGCCCATGCTGCGTTTTATAAATTCTGCCCTGCTGCTACTTTGCTGCATCTCCTGGATGAGTTGCCATACCGACGCTCCAGTCTCAGATCATCCCTCCAAAGCAGACACCATTTCCTCGCCTGTGCGACGCGTGAAATATGCACGAGGTTTCAGTATAGAAGAAGGTTCCGCATACAAAACACTGAAAATTTATGGCGACCGCCACAGCGCTCGGGCCACCGCAACATTTATCCTGTACCCGCGCAGCGCTTCAAAACCGAATGCAGGGACTGACGCATACTATATACAGGTACCCGTAGAACGCGTTGCGAGCATGAGTACTATTTATACAACCATGCTGGATATGCTGGGGCTCCGCAACCGGATCGTGGCCATTGAAAATGCCGACTACTACAACAATCCTTTTATTGCTGAACAGGTGAAGCAAGGTAAAATCCATGAACTATCCAAAGGCCCGGCTATGGATGTGGAGCAAACCCTTGCCCTGAAGCCAGATCTCATTTTTACCTTTGGGATGGGAAACCCAAAATCGGATGTGAACCCGAAAATATCTGCCGCCGGAATTCCCGTGGCGATAAGCCTTGACCACCTTGAAGAAACGCCACTGGCACGGGCGGAATGGATTAAATTTATTGCTGCATTTTTTGACCGCGACCACCTGGCCGATTCATTATTCGCTGGACGTGAAACGGCATATAACCAACTGCTCCGCATGACAGATACAATTTCCAAACGGCCAACTGTATTAACAGAGCTGAAATACGGTGATGCCTGGTATGTGCCCGGTGGTGAAAGCTATATGGCACATCTGCTCAGGGATGCCGGAGCAGATTACCTCTGGAAAGAAGAAAAAAAAGCAGGAAGTGTTCCTCTGACGTTCGAGACGGTTTACACTAAAGCCAACCATTGCGATTTCTGGCTCAACCTGTTCATGGTAAACAGCAAACAGGAAATGCTTAATTATGACGAGCGATACGCTTTGTTTGATGCTTTTAAAAAGGGAAATCTGTACAACAATAATTTACAGCACAACGACAAAGGTTATAGCATTTACTGGGAGTCGGGCATGTGCTGTCCGGATGAAGTACTGAAGGACCTAGTGTCTATTTTCCACCCGGAACTGTTGCCGGGCCATCAGCTTAAGTATTACAAAAGACTGGAGTAAGCGCGGGGTTTGAACGCAGAGGGTGCAGAGGCACGCAGATCAGCATCTCCCGTCATGGCGAGCGAAGCAATCTCAGTCCTCTTTCCCTTTTTTCACGCAGATGCGCGCGGATTGAGAACACGCAGATTCCCGCAGATCAGCACCTCCCGCATGGCGAGCGGAGCGAAGCAATTTCAGTCCCAGCTTCTATTCCTTGAGCGCAGAAGGCGCGGATTTCATCACTGCCGGCAGAGTCCCCTCTTTCAAAAAGCCCTGTAGCCGGCACTGAAATACCCGGTTAAAAAAGCTTAATACCGCCTTTAAATCCACTCATTTGTGTAATTTTATCCCATGAAAAAATACCTTGCCCTTTTTCTGCTGATGAGTATCGTTGGTTTTTCACAAACCTTTAAACAGGTGAAAGATACGACGGCACTCAAACAAAAAATCGAATCCATGAGTAAGAGCACTGTTACCATTGAAAGTGATTTTACCCAGGAGAAAAACCTCAGCGCGCTTACAGAAAAAATTACCAGCAAAGGGCATTTTACATTCAAAAAAGATAACCTGCTTCGCTGGGAATATAATACTCCCTACAAATACCTCATCGTTATTAATAAAGACAAAATCTGGATTAAGGACGATAAAAAAACCAGCAAGTATGATATGAACAGCAATAAGGTTTTCAAGGAAATCAACGATATTATGCTGAGTGCCGTACAGGGCACGGTATTCAAGTCGAACAAATTCAAAACGGCGTATTTTGAAAGCGAGAAATTTTACAAACTGGAGCTCTGGCCGCTGGATAAGAACATGAAACAAACTTTCAAAAAAATAAACCTCTTTTTTGATAAAAGCGTAACTTCGGTGATGAAAATGGAGATGGTCGAGAACAATGATGATGCAACCACCCTTGAGTTCTCCAATAAAAAACTGAATGCCCCGGTTTCCGACGCGATATTTACTGCTAAGTAGCATTCTCATTCTGTTTGCCGGCTGTGCTTATCACCGTTATGCACACCCGCATACTTCCCAGCCCCTTGTTATTACAAACGATGTTATTTCTCCCCTGATCCCGCAGGATGGCAAGAGCGTAAAGTATAAGGCTTCCATTGATGTGTTGAATAAACATTTCTCAGGCATCATCCTGCTTAAACAAATGGATAGTGTGAAACATTTTGTGTTCATCACGGAGCTCGGCATGAAAATGTTTGACTTTGAAATGAAAAACAATCGTTTTACTCCCGTCTATGTATTTGAACCGCTCAATAATCCAAAACTCATCGGAGCGCTGACACACGATTTTGAAACCCTGCTTCTGCTCGATTTATATGGCAAATCGGGCGAATACAATACCTGCCTGAATGGACGTGATTTTCTGAGAATAAAAGAAGGCGACCTGGTAAGTATTGTGGAGCGTGAAGGAACCGTTGCCGAGAAAAGAACCAGCTTTGTGAAAAAGCGGAAAGATACACAAACAACATATACCAGCAGCGATAAAGGGCCTTATGAGCACATAGCGCTGAAACAATACGGCCTGGTAAAAATATACATAGATCTAACCAAACTGAATGATGAATAAGCTTTTATTGAACGATTTCTTTACCGTTGAAACCAAAACACCCCTGGCAGAAAACAGTTTTCGCTGTGAAGTGGCTTTAAACGCGGCTCACCCTGTTTTCAAGGGTCATTTTGAGCAGATGCCTGTTGTGCCGGGCGTATGCCAGTGCCAGATGATTATGGAGCTTTTACAGGAAGAAACCGGTAAGTCCCTGTGGATGCCGGAAGGCGACAATATTAAGTTCACGGGCATGATCGTGCCAACGCAGCACCCCCGTGTATTTGTGGATATAAGCTATAAAACAGCCGAAAACGACCTATTGACGGAGGCTAAAATTTACCTTGAAAGCACTATCTTTACAAAGTTTAAAGGCGTCTTCAAAACTATCTGACATGGAAGCAACCAACTCCCTTGAAAAAAGCAACGATAAAATCGTATTCCGCATCGTAACGGCAGCCACTGTTCTGGTATGCGTGCTCGTTGTTTTATTGAATATGAAGATTTTTCCGGTGCCGGATTCATTCCCTGCATTTATCTATAAACTTCCTATGCTCAATGCCTTTATCAATGGCACCTGCAGCGTTCTTCTCCTGGTATCGCTCTGGGCTATTAAACGGGGGAATATTGCGCTTCATAAAAAACTGAACCTGACGGCATTTTTCCTGTCTGTGATTTTCCTGCTCTCTTATGTAACTGCCCATTATTTTATCCCCGACACCATGTATGGCGATCTCGATCATAACCATGTGATGAGTGATGATGAGAAAGCCCTTGTATCGGGCATTAAGCCGTTTTACCTGACTATTTTATTATCGCACATCATCCTGGCTGCTGTTGTATTGCCGCTCGTGTTATTGTCTTTTTATTTCGGGTTAAAAGACGATCGTGTGAAGCATCGCCGTATTACGCGCTACAGCTACCCCATCTGGCTGTATGTAACCGTTACCGGCGTTATTGTATACATGATGATCTCTCCCTATTATAACTATTGACCATGAAATCGTTTTCTATTCATCAGCGCATTTATATCCTGGCAGGCATTTGCCTTCTTTTTATGCTCCTACCCCAGATCAGCGAAGCACAGTGTGCAATGTGTAAGGCCGCTGTAGAAAGTAATGTGAAGAGCGACCCGAACTCTGTGGCCAAAGGAATCAATAAAGGCATCTTATACCTGATGGCTGTTCCATACCTGCTTCTGATGTTCATTTTCCGTAAACAGATTGCCACGGTCTGGCGCAAACTCCGGAAAAAAGACGTTACCGTTTCCGAAAAATAATCCCGTTCCGGTTACATTCCGTTCGCTGAAAACAAGATACGTATAACCACGTATCCCTTTAATACCAATCAAATCAATAGCTACAGACACTTTATACTAAACAGATGTAGTAAATAGGTATTTCTACGGATTGTTTACTCCCATTAAATTTGTAACTTGTTCGGGCAAACTGCTCCTTTTTATTTTTCGTTTGCACCCGCATCATGAAAACGATCCTGGTTATAGACGACAATACCGACATCCGCGAAAACATAGCGGAACTTCTGGAATTGGAGCAATACGAAGTGCACACAGCTCCCGACGGGGAGACTGGCGTTATACTGGCCAGGGAAAAGTTGCCAGATCTTGTTTTGTGTGACATTATGATGCCGGGGCTTGACGGCCCGGGTGTGTTCATGGAGCTGAACCAATCGATTGAAACAGCCGGGATCCCCTTTATTTTTCTTACCGCCAAAAATGAAATATCTACAAAAAGAAACGCTGAAAACCTTGCCGGTGATGAGTATATCATCAAACCCTTTGACCCCGAGCACTTGCTGGAAGCGCTGCGCGCAAAGCTCGACGAGCATGAGCGCACGCGTGTCGAAATTCTGGATTATCTGAAGAAAAACGCCGTGCTCTATAAAACAGGGTCCATTGGTGGCGACGCCCATACGGAAATGCCGCTCTGTGCCTGCCTGGGTCTGCTACACCTGTTAAAAAAACCTCATCTCGAAAATGAATCCCTGGAACACAAAATCAAGGAACATGTGCCGCATATTAATGCGCCTCATCTCTTTTCGGGAAAACTCCGGCAGGCATTGGAAGATGTTAAACAGAAAAAAATAGACGCTCTGTCGATCGAAGGATTTTAAACATTTCCTACTTTTTCAACTCCACCTCAAACCCTTTTTTCTTCCAGTCATCGAAGCCCTTCGCCAGGTTCACCACATGCTTAAAGCCTTGTTTCTCCATAAATTCGGCACAGTCACCGCTACGACCACCGCCGGCACAGTAGATCAGGTATGTTTTGTTTTTGTCGAGTTTTAAGATGGTTGCCTCTGCATTTTTATCCAGAAAGTCGATTTGAACAGCGCCTTTGATCATGCCTTTATTTTTGATCTCATCGGTTGTGCGCAGATCAATGAGTTCGCCGCTTTTGGCATCAATGAATTTCTTGAATGCAGGTGCGTCTACATTTTCGATTTTGGTTTGCCCGAATATAAAGGTGCTTATGGCCAGGCAAAAAATGGTGATTAGTGTTTTCATGATTTTGTTATTTCTCTTTTCAAAGTTACCGAATTTTTAATGGTAATACCTGATCTGTATCAAGGCTGTTAGTGCCGTTTGAGAAGCGCCATGTAAAACCCATCAAAGCCTTCGCTCGGTAAAATGGAATGGTCTTTCAGCAACTCGAAATGGGAACGGTCCTTTAAAAATGTATCCACCTGCTGCCTGTTTTCGCCCGGTAAAATGCTGCAGGTCGAATACACCATCAGTCCGCCCGGTTTAAGCATGGCTGAATATTCTGTCAGGATGGTCTGCTGCAGGGTCTTTGTTTTCTCAATGAATTCGGCACTTAGTTTCCATTTGGCATCGGGATTCCGTTTTATAACCCCAAGTCCGCTGCAGGGTACGTCGAGGAGCAGGCGATCCGCTTTGCCATCCAAGCGCTTGATTGTTTTCTGATCTTCGATAAGACGGGGTTCTATATTAAAGGCGCCGGCGCGTTTGGCGCGGGTTTTCAGGTTATCCAGTTTCCAGGCTTCCACATCCATGGCTATGATCCGCCCTTTGTTCTGCATGATGGCCGCGAGGTGAAGTGCTTTACCGCCGCCGCCACTACAGGCATCTATCACCTGCATGCCTGGTTCTGCCTGCAGAAACTCGCTGATGGCCTGTGATCCGGCATCCTGTATTTCAAATAAGCCGTCGCGAAAAAGGGCAGACCCAAAAATGTTCTGACGCTTCTTCAGCATCAGTGCCTGCTCGTATCCGTCAACCGGCGCGGTCTCAATTCCGGCTTCCGCCAGTTTCTCAGCCAGTTTACTTCGTGTTGTCTTAAGGGTATTGACCCGCAGAATAACTTCTGCCTGTTCATTCATGGCATGTGCTTCCTGCCACCAGCGCTCTTCGCCAAGCTCCCCGATGCAAAGTTTACAAAGCCAGTCGGGGTATGATTCAAAAACAGCTGGTTTATCCTGAAAGCTATTCCTGGTTTTTCTGACACTCTCCGGATTTATGGTTTTAAAATCGGGAATATGACTGATGTCTATGTCCTGCAGGGCGAGCCACGAACCCGTGATGATCCAGAAGTTTTTTGGCGATTGAGTGATCTCTGAGAGCAGCCTGTAATTCCGCACAATATCGTAGACATTCTCTGCAATAAACCGCCGGTCGCGGCTTCCGAACTGTGCGTTTTGTTTAAACGTCTTTTCAAGTACCTTATCGGTATACTTATTATCGGAGAACACCTGCTGTAGGCTGTTCACAATGGCTTGCACCAGGGGTTTATGTAGTTTCACAATCTGTAAAGTTAATAAAAGCACTGTGCTTTATACATACAAAACACGATATTTGTTGGTGTACATTGTATGCCTAAAGCGCTTAACATATCTATCGATGCCGATTTCGAGCTGATGAGCCGATTACCACTCATTGATGTCCGAAGCCCCGGCGAGTATGCAAAAGGCCGGATTCCGGGCGCCGTGAATGTACCCTTGTTCAATGATGAAGAGCGTGCTGTTGTGGGAACACTCTACAAACAAAAAGGAAAGCAAGCCGCGATTACAAAAGGCCTCGACATCGTTGGTCCAAAAATGACACAAATCGCGCGCGATATTTTAGCGCTTGCCAATAATGGCCCCGTTGTTATTCACTGCTGGCGTGGCGGCATGCGGAGCGGCAGTGTGGCCTGGCTGATGGAAGTATACGGATTAACGGTATATACAGTCAGAGCCGGATACAAAGCCTTCCGAAATCTCAGCACACAGGTGTATGCACACAAGCCCTGGCAAGCATTAATTCTTGGTGGTAAAACAGGATCGGCTAAAACACTGGTACTTGAACAATTGCAGGCAAACGGTCAGCAGGTTCTGAATCTCGAAAAGCTGGCCTGCCACAAGGGTTCTGCATTTGGCTCCCTGGGCGAAAAAGCACAACCTACACAGGAACAATTTGAAAATGAACTGATCTGGTGGTGGAAAAAAGCGGATGCCGGTAAACCCATCTGGCTCGAAGATGAAAGCCGCATGATTGGCAACAAGGTTATTCCGGAAGGCTTGTGGAACCTGATGCGACAGGCACATTTAATTCATGTGGATCTTCCATTGCAGGAACGTATCGACTACCTCACCAAAGAATATGGTGCCTTTGAGCCACACGAATTACAGCAGGCCATTGAACGTATTGGCAAACGGCTTGGCCCTCAACACATGAAAGAAGCCATCAGCAGTCTGCAAAACGGTAATCTGCGCCGTACCTGCGAAATATGCCTGGTCTATTACGATAAGTCCTACGGCTATGGTGTAGCGCAGCGTCCGCCTGAAACTGTACAGCATATTCATTTCGAAAAAATCGACCCGCTCTACATGGCCAGCGAACTGGTTCATGCTTCCAGACACCTATTGAAAGATGGAAACGATTAAGCTTACAAAATACAGCCATGGCTCGGGCTGCGGCTGCAAGATTGCACCACAGGCCCTTGAAACTATTTTACGCAGTGACATGCCGCAATGGAGCGATCCCAAACTTCTTGTTGGTAACAATACCCGTGATGATGCCGCCGTGTATGATCTCGGAAATAATATGGCACTGATCAACACGGTTGATTTTTTTATGCCTATTGTTGATGATGCTTTCGATTTTGGACGCATTGCATCGGCCAACGCCATCAGCGATGTGTACGCCATGGGAGGCAAGCCTTTGCTGGCAACAGCGATATTGGGCTGGCCTGTAGACAAGCTTCCTGCCGAACTTGCACAACGTGTGCTGGATGGTGCACGCACCATTTGTGCAGAAGCCGGCATTCCTCTGGCAGGCGGGCACAGCATCGACAGCCTGGAGCCTATGTTCGGACTCTGTGTCAATGGCCTTGTACCAATCACCGGCATCAAAAAAAATGCCGGCGCGAAAGCCGGCGATTATATTTATATCACCAAGCCACTAGGCATCGGTATTTTGTCGACGGCACAGAAACGCGATGTGCTTAAACCAGAACATCTCGGTGTTTTTATACAACAGTTGACGCAATTGAATGCTATTGGCGAAAAATTCGGACAGCTGAATTATGTACATGCCATGACTGATATTACAGGATTTGGCCTGCTTGGTCATCTGGTTGAAATGTGTGAAGGTGCCGGTGTGTCGGCTGAAATTGATTACCCTGCAGTGCCACTGATTGAAGGAATTCAGTCATATATCGCCGCCATGATTATTCCGGATAATACCTACCGCAACTGGAACAGCTACGAAAAAAAAATACAGGGTATTGGGATGGAGTCATTGTATACCCTGTGTGATCCTCAAACAAATGGAGGACTGATGGTGGCGGTATCACCCGAACATAAATCCGAGTTTGAAAGCTTCCTTGCCGACCATCAGCTGAGTGCTTTTGCAACACCTGTGGCACGTATCCTTGAAAAACAGGATTACGCCGTTCAAATTCTGAAGGCGCGTTGATGTCGTTTCCTCTTTTCTTTTTCAGAATGCTTTTGTACTTTTAAAATACAAGGGCTCTTTGCTTTTGTACAAACCCGCTGAAACATGACAAAAATTAACTGGTCACTCGCCATAAAGCCCCTGCTGAGGCAGTATAAGGGCCGTAAGCATCCACTGGAATATAAAAACCTTTATCAACTGCTGGTGATGGTGGTGTTGTCTGCACAGGACTCCGACAGGCATATCAACAGCCTGGCACCTGATCTGTTCAACGCTTTTCCGAATATGAAAGCCTTGGCTGCTACAAACCCCGAAAGCCTCTTTCCCTATGTTTCCAGGATTCGGAATTTTGGTAATAAGACCAAATGGTTGCTTGAAATTGCGCGTCAGTTAAAAACCGATAAGGGTATTCCGCTAACGATGGATGCTTTAACGGCTTTACCGGGCATAGGCCGGAAATCGGCTAATGTGATTATGCGCGAAGCCGGAGCCCCTGCTGAGGGCATTGCGGTTGACCTGCATGTTTTGCGTGTAGCACCGCGGCTTGGAATCGCTTCGGGTACCGATCCTAAAAAGATTGAAGCTCAAATGATGGATGTATTACCACAAGCCATGTGGGCAGAAGCCGGAATGGCTATATCGTTTCTGGGCCGTGAAACCTGCAGGCCAAGCGAGCCCAAGCATCATGAGTGTATTATGAAAGCCCATTGCGCCTATTTCAAATCGCTTCATGGCAAAGCCATTCAAAAAGCGGCAGCTGCTAAAAAACCTGTCGCCGCAAAGGCAGAAACCGCTAAAAAAGCAACAAAAAAAGCAGTTGCCAAAAAGACAACTGCTTCACGTAAAAAATAAAAGCTCTTTTTACACCTGCTCAGCTTCCAATACTGTCCAGGCTTCGCGGGTACCGATGGCATCACGGCCATTCATTTTCAGGTTAACAAACAGTTGAAGACGATATGCTGCCATCCATTTGATCGGTGCATTGATGATTGCTTTCCCCAGAATCATTTTTTCTTTGGAAGGAAGTGCCACTTCTTTTGTGAGCAGATCTTCTTCCGTGATCTCGTTCATGTATGCTCTTACCTGCTCCAGTTGTTCATCCAGGCGCTCCGGAAACGTAGCAATGGTCATGGTTTTACGGTAAGCGCGTATCTTCTCCCACGCTTCAGGAGTCAGATCGTTTTTAATCATCCAGCGGAGCATCACAGCCCCAAGGCCAGAGAGGTACTGCATCAGTTCTTCCGTGCTGCGGGCTTTCTCATAGGGTCTGAAAGCCAGGTCGCGCTCTTCGATAAGCGGAGCTATTTGTTTCAGCAGAACAATTTCACGTTCTATATTTTCTAAAAGGTGTTGTTTGTACATATAGTTTTTTTCTTAGTTCCCGAATTTACAAAGAATGCCTCAAGGCGCGCCGGGATTTTATCACATTTAATAAGACGGTATACAGATAAAAAAACAAGCCGCATAAATGCGGCTTGCAATGTTACGTTTGTGACCGTATCCCATCCTTGCTCATGCGTGGATGTCGGTTTGTGGTAGAAATATTATCCTTTTGGGTTCGGCCCGTTTAAGCGTTCCATGGTCAAATACAACAGCCGTTCAAAAGGTTAAACAATACTACGGCAATTTTGTTCGGCGTGTGTTACGGACACCTGTGAACAAGATTAAAAAATTGTTACGGGGGCCCGAAAAGCCCGGTATTTATTAACACGGGGAGGATGCCTGTTAATAAGTGCATGGTTTGCACATCCCCTATTCTTTTTTTAAGTTTGTTTAGAGCCCCCACATTTAAACCAACTCCCCTTCACTCGTGGCCACACTTATTGAACGTATAACAAACCTGGGTATCAACCATGATACGCCTTTTCATTTACGCAACAAACTTCGTGTTTTTAATACGGCAGTGGTCATTATTATTTGTATCAGTGCTTTCTATGGCGGGGTGGCAGTTGTAAAACATTTTTACTACGGTATTGCCGTCACTGCATTTTCGGTCCTGTATAATATCTGTGCCCTGCTCATGGTTCGTAAACGACACTATCATGTAGCCTTTCATTGTACCATGTGGTATGGTTTTATTTTTCTGAGTGCCTTCAGTATTTTATTCGGGCGTGTCAATAATTCCTATTACTATTTTCTGTTCATGCCGGTGGTGTGCAATATCCTCTTCGATCAGCACAGACACACAGTGTTATACCTTGTGACCAGCTCCATTTTCATGGTGCTCAATGTCTATTATATCGAACATTATACCCCCTATTACACCTTATCCGAATGGATGACTTACCTGAGCTACCCAAACATTGTATTTGCTGCAATACTTGTATATATGGGTGTGCGCCTGTTCAAACAGGAGAACCTGCGTTATGCCGGCCAGATCGAAGAACAGAAAAAAGTACTGGAGGAAAAGAACCACGAGATTACCGACAGCATCAATTATGCTCGAAAAATACAAAATGCACTCATCCCTTCGGAACAGGAATTTGCCGCTCATTTCAGGGAAGCTTTTATTCTCTTCAAACCAAAAGACATTGTGAGCGGTGACTTTTATTGGATCACACGGAAAGGCAACAAGGTTTTTTACGCGACCAGCGATTGCACAGGGCATGGTGTTCCTGGTGGCTTTATGACCATGCTGGGCATTTCATTCCTGGATGAAATTATAAATGAAAAAAATATCACTCGCCCCGACCTGGTATTGAATGCCCTGCGTGAACGAATTATCCATACCTTAAAACAAACCGGAACCGCCGGAGAAAATAAAGACGGAATGGACATTGTGCTGTGTTGCCTCGACACCAGCACCCTTCAGCTCGAATTTGCCTGTGCCAATAATTCGCTTTTTGTTTTACGCGGGGGCGCTCTTACCGAGTACAGGGCCGACAAACAACCTTGCGGATTCTACCACGAAAACCTCCCTTTTACATACCACCAGGTTACTCTGCAGCCTGGCGACCAGGTCTATACATTCAGTGACGGATTCGCCGATCAGTTCGGTGGTCCCAAAGGAAAAAAATTCAAATACAAACAACTCCAGGAAACACTTATTGCAAACGGGACTAAAAGTCTGCATGAACAACATAAAGTACTGGACCATGTTTTTGAATCCTGGAGAGATACCCTCGAACAGATTGATGATGTGTTGCTCATCGGGATAAAAGTATAAACACCTATTTGCCGGTTACCTCAAATTTGGTTGTGACGGTTATTCCATTCTCATCAACCAGTGTGAGCCTGTGTTTACCGATACCCGGGTTCAGTGCCATCTGGTGTATTTCACGCGTTTCACCCAGGTATGCGTCATCCATGTGCCAGAAAACCCTGGTTTGGATATTCCGGTGGGTGGCCTCAAAAACAACACGCCCTATGTTTCCGTCTATCTCCACGGGCACATATACCTCACTGTTTGGCTTCGGATAAAGCAATACCATGGCTCTGTCGGATACACGCGACAAACACTCCGGCTTGAAGTCGGGAAGTACTTTGTAATTCGGGTGATTGAACTTATAATATTTCTCAACAAGGGGCGGAAGCACAAACCACTTTTCGTGTTTCATGTTAAACACATTTTCGCAATCGCTGTCGACCCTGTAGTGTCCATCCTTGCTTAGATGTACAAGCCTGTGATACGGGCAGGCAGGTGCTTCCAGGCAGGTGGCCGGCACCGGGACCTTATCTGTTTTTTCGCAGAATTCTGTGGCACGCTGCCCGCTTTCATGACATATATCTATTGTAACCATAGAGGCAGCAGGGGTTTTGAACCAGTGTGCTGCATGTGGTAATTGCGAAAACACAGAAAATAAAACCGGCGCAGCCGCTTTTATTCCCGTAAGTCCCGGCCGGCCTTCGCCGTCGGCATTTCCGATCCATACCGATACCACATAGTCAGGCGTTACACCAATTGCCCATGCATCCCTGAAACCAAAGCTGGTTCCGGTTTTCCAGGCAATCTTCTGCGATGAGGAAAACACGCGCCAGTTCCCGTCTTCATCGGGTCGATTAACTTCTACCATGGCATCAAATGTTTTATAGATACAGGCTTTATCCATGGGCAGTGCTGCTTTCGATGTTTTCCTCTTCCCTGTTTTTTCCTGTTCCACCAGACACACCGGTTTCTCTTTATCCAATACCAATGCCTGGGCCATGCGGGTGTAGGCCTGATTCAGGTCCCACAACCTGGCTTCTGCGCCACCCAGAATAAGCGAAAGCCCGTAATGGCTTGCCGGTTTACTGAGCGTTGTGAGACCAATGATTTTGAGGTCTCTGTGAAATTTCTCGGGGCCATATTCATTCAACAGGCGCACCATCGGAATGTTGAGGCTTCGCGAAAGGGCCTGGTTAGCCGGCACCGCACCATCGTATTGCTGGCTGAAATTTTTCGGATTAAAGCTTCCATACTGCGACGGAATGTCGGGGATGAGCATGGAAGGCGTTATGATGCCATCCTGCAGGCAACGCTCATAAAGAAAGGGTTTCAGGATACTGCCTGTACTGCGGGGCGCCACAATACAGTCTACATGTCCGTCGTGTTCCTGGCCCGCATCGGCTGTATTTCCGACATAAGCCAGTATCTTTCCCGTTTTCACGGAGGTGATCAGAATAGCGCCGTTGTATATTCTGTTGTCCTGCAATTGTTCGCTGTGTGCTTTTAAAACAGCCAGCGTTTTCTTCTGAAGGTTTATATCAATCGTACTGTGTATCGTTTTTCCTTTGTATCCTTCTTTCATCAGGCGGGCCAGCAGATGTGGCGACAGTTGCGGCAAGGACAGTGGTTTATCGGGTAGTGGTTCCGACAGGGCCAGTTGGTAATCTGTTTCGTCGAGGCGATGAATCTCGTACAGGCGTTTCAACAAACGGTTTCGTTTCTCCAGCAGTCGTTTGTGATTTTTACCCGGGTAAATGAGGCCCGGGGCATTGGGCAAAACGGCCAGTGTAGCACTTTCGGCCCAGCTGAGTTTATCGGCACTACGCCCGAAATAACGCCAGGATGCAGCTTCCAGTCCCACAACATTATTCCCGAAGGGAGCATGGGCACTGTAAAAACCAAGGATCTCGGATTTGCTGTACCGCAGTTCCAGTCGGGTTGCCAGGATCATTTCCAGTGCTTTTTCAGGGATGGTGCGCGGGGGGTTTCTACGCATGATGCGGGCCAGCTGCATGGTAATGGTACTACCACCGCTCACAATACGTTTATTCTGGAAATTCTGCATCACCGCACGGCCAATACCTTTCAGGCTGATGCCATAATGCGCGTGAAAATTCCTGTCTTCAAATTCGATGAGGCAGGTTTCAAATTTAGCCGGAACTTTTTGTGTGGCACTGAAACGCCACTGGCCGTCTTCGGCTATTTTGGCTCCCAGCAGGTTTCCGTCTTTATCCAGCAGCACCGTTGATGTGCTGTCGTGAAACAGCTGATCCGGCAGACAGACGGCATACCAGGCTGCGAAAAGAATAAACCCGGATAACAGGATGCGACGACGCCAGGTTTTAATTCCGGCCCTGTTCGTTTTCCGCCATTCCCTGTACTTTTTCCAGATCATGGGTCAAAGGTAAAAGGGCCAACCGTGGTATTTTGAGTATTTTATTATTCGCTGTCCTTTTAATGGGAAGTGTTTTTTACCTTTGATTAATTGCATGAATCATTTCTCTCAGATAAAATGGTATGAATGGCTGATCTGCGCCGGATGGTGCAGTGCCTGCATTATTCCGGTTTACGACCAGCTCGGTCACTTACTCGCCATAAAAAAAACATATAGCTTCTTACCTTCCAATGAGGGTCACGTGGTTATGTTTCAGATGATACTCAAAGCCCTTGCTTTTACGCTGGCTGCTATCGGCATGTTTCTGTATACCCTGAAATACAGGGCCGGTTGGTATATGCACCTGACAGGCCTTCTTGCCGTTATCCTTTTTATTCCCTTTGCCACGCTGTCGTCGATGCCGGCCGAAACCCGCATTGCAAACCTGTTGTTATGGGGTGTTATATCCCTGTTCCTGATATACCTCATGTTCTCCGCCGAATCCAGGGCCTGGGCCAGGCCGCGTATACTATGGATCCTTGTTTCAATGGTCGTTGCCGTATCTCTTAAACTGGTGTATACTTATGCGCTGAATTTATCACAGTTGTTTTGAATTTAAGAATTCATATCCTGTTATTGCTGATGTACCTGTCGGGCATACTGAACGCCCAGCAATACAACTTTCATAACTATTCCGTGAAAGAAGGTGTGGCCCAGTCGCAGGTATACAGCCTGTTGCAGGACAGCCGTGGTTATCTGTGGATGGGAACCCGCGGTGGTGGTATAACGCGTTTCGATGGTACCAGTTTCAAAACCTTTACAGTAAAAGACGGCCTGGTAAACAATTATGTATTCTGCATGAAAGAAGATGCCAGGCACAATCTCTGGATAGGCACAAACAACGGGCTGTCATACTACAACGGAGTCGGTTTCAAAAACTATCAGCTTGCCGGCGATTCTGCACAGGTCTGGATTCAGGATATGGACATGGATCAAAAAGGCCGCCTCTGGCTGGCTACCAATGTGGGTGTTCTTTTCCTGGACGATAAAGGAACGACGAATGTGAGCGATCTGCTCCATGAGAAAAAGACGGTCATCAATACCATTCATGTAGATAAAAGCGGCACCGTCTGGTATGGAAATGCCGATGGTTATGGTCTCTTCAGTCTGGCTGAATCCGGCGGTCACTTTGCACTGACGCGTTATGAAAGAGCACAGGGATTTATTAAAAACTCGGTGACCTGCATCCGCGAAGATCAATCCGGCAATTTATGGATCGGAACATACGGGGATGGATTATATGTATACGATCATACCCGGTTCCGCCGCATTGATGAAGGGCTTGAGCTTTACCGGCAAACGGTACTCGCCATTTATTTTGATGATCACCAGAATGCCTGGCTGGCAACACTTAACAGCGGGGTATGCCAGTATAATATGCAGGGCAAAACCTTTACATGGCTTGGGGAAAGAGAGGGATTAAGCAATAACCATGTCAGAAGCATCATACAGGATAAAAGCGGGAATTACTGGTTCGGCACATCCGGTGGCGGTGTCTGCAACTATTTCGGGAAGCAGTTCACGCACTATGACAAAAGCAACGGTCTGGCAGGGAACTTCATCTACAGTATGTTCCGCGATAGCCGGCAGCGCCTGTGGATAGGAACGTCTGACAAAGGCCTCAGTGTATTCGACAGTGCCGGATTTACCAGTTACGGTGCATCCAACGGTTTTGCCGACGTGAAAGTAAAAGCCATTCAGGAAGACCGCTATGGTACGCTGTATTTCGGAACCGACGGGCAGGGGCTGTTTACCTATAACGGTTCCGCATTTCAACCGGTGAGTGGTCTGGAGAAAAAATACATCCGCGCCATAGAGCCTGACAAACAAGGCGATCTGTGGGTGGCTACAGCCGGAACCGGTTTGTACAAACTGCATTTGGAAGCAGGGAAAATATCGTTATTGAACCTTACAACGGCCGATGGCTTGCTGCACAACAGACTTACAGCCCTGCATTACGACAAACTGGGCAACCTTTGGTATGGCACTGAAAATAACGGTGTGGGCGTTGTGAGCAATGACCGTGTGCAGAAACGCAGCTACTCTGTGAAGAACGGGCTGCCTTCCAATTCCATCCGCTGTTTTACTGAAGATCAAAGCGGCTATCTCTGGATCGGTACGGCCGGTAATGGCATTGCTTCCATGGCGCTTTACCAGGGCGATTACAGAATCCAGGCTTATGATTATAAAAATGGCCTGAGCTCTTCGAACATCTACCTGCTCACATGCGATGCAAAAAACAATGTATTTGCCGGAAGTGAAACCGGGCTGGATTACCTGGTACTCGACAAGGATCGCCGGCCGGTAGACATCCGACACTACAGTAAGGGCGAGGGGTTTCTCGGCATAGAAACCTGTCAGAATGCCGTCTTCAACGATACTGATGGTACCATCTGGTTTGGCACGATCAACGGGCTTTCCAGGTATAACCCTGCCAATCAGGTACGCAACGAACATGAGCCGGTAACCAGTATTACCGATGCCCGCCTGTTCTATCAACCGATTTCGGAAACTACTTATAAAGCCTCCGCCGGTGACTGGAATACGTTATCGGATCTTGTGCTGCCTTATGATCAGAATCACCTGACTTTCGATTTCCTGGGCATTAATTTCAGCAACCCTGATGCTGTAAAATATAAATGGAAGCTGGAAGGTTTCGACAGAGCCTGGTCCCCATTATCGGTACAACGCACAGTGACCTACTCAAACCTCGGGCCCGGCGATTATATATTTCTGGTAATGGCCTGTAACGAAGATGGCGTGTGGAACAAGCAGCCGGCACGTTTGAGCTTCCACATTGATCCGCCTTTCTGGCTGCGCTGGTGGTTTTTAATTGGCATGGCCATCATCCTTGTAACGGCTGTCTATTCCGTTTTCAGGTGGCGCGTCAGCCGCATCCAGGCCAAGGCCCGCGAGGAACAACAAAAACTGCAACTCGAAAAAGAAGTGATGGAGCTCGAGCAAAAAGCCCTGAGGCTACAGATGAATCCCCATTTTATTTTCAATGCCCTCAATTCTATTCAGTCGCAGATAGGCACCGATAATGAACAGGCCGCACGTTATTACCTCGCTAAATTCTCACGACTGATGCGCCAGATTCTCGATAATTCGAGAAACACAAGCATTACCCTTCAGGAAGAGATCAGTACGCTTGAAAACTACCTGCTGATCGAAAAATTCTGTAACGGAGATCGTTTCGACTATGACATAAAAGTGGATGAAGCCCTGGAGACCGATTATTTAAAAATACCACCGATGCTGCTTCAGCCTTTCGTTGAGAACGCCATTAAGCACGGTTTAAAGCACATGAACGGAAAACGCGGCATGATCCGGGTGAATTTCAAAGAAGACGGAAATTTTCTCGAATGTTCGGTTACCGATAATGGCATTGGCCGTAAGCGCTCCGAAGAGTTGAATAAAACAAGCAAGGAAACCTACCATAAATCAACGGCACTCCTGGTTACCCAGGAAAGACTGGATCTCCTGAAAACAGAAACAAGCACCGCCAGTCTTGAAATCAAAGATTTATATGACGAGCAAGGTGAGGCCTGCGGAACTACTGTTGTGGTGCGGATTCCGCTTTAGCAGGTGTTTCATACATTTCGTGGTCAATGAAGCTGTAAATTCTTTCCTGTTCTTTTTTATCGAAGCCTCCGGAAATAACAAACCTGCCACCGGCTATTTCTCCCTGTACCACGGGAGCCATAAGGAGGTAATTGTCGACCACAACACCGATACGCTTATCGATAGACTTCCCTGTTGCAACTTTCAAGGCCTCTGCGCCGGTTTCGTCGAGGGTAATTTCAATCTGGCAACCATATTCCATCGTTTTCCGGATCGACTCAAAATGGTCGACTGTTACAATGGCATGCGGATCCAGGTAAAAGCTCCTTTGCTCCTGATCCAGGAAACGTTTTACATGGCTTGTGTCGTCTGTTATATAATAGCAGCCAGTTACAAGATCGGTATCAGATTCAGGGATATGCGGCTTGGTGCGAACACGGGAATCTGAACAGGAAGTGGCCAGGGCGGATATACATCCGATAATAAAAAGAATGCGGGTTTTCAAAAACATGATTTTCACCTGAAGGTAAAAAATAGAATGCATATTTTCAGTAAATTTAATGAGTTATGATAAAAGCCATCATTATCGACGATATAGAACAGGCCCGCACCACCCTGAAGAAAGACCTTGACGTTTATGCAAAAGATGTAAGCGTGATTGGTGAAGCCAGTGGTGTTGTAGAAGGTGCCAAACTTCTGAAATCACTTCAACCCGATGTACTGTTTCTGGATATACAGATGCAGGACGGTAGCGGATTTGATCTTCTCGATATTCTGAAAGACATTCCCTTCAAAATTATTTTTATCACAGCTTCTGATGCCCACGCGATTAAAGCTTTTCGTTATGCAGCGATCGATTATCTTCTGAAACCTGTTGATCCGGATGAACTGATTGCCGCCCTTCATAAATTCAGGCAGGAAAAACTGAATGAAAATGATAAATACCGCCTGCTGAATGATTCTTTAAAAAATCATCAGAAGCCAAACTCACGCCTGGCACTGCATACACAGGATAAAATTCACATTGTCAACATCGCCGATATTATACGATGTGAAAGCAGTGTGAATTATACGGAGTTTTATTTCAATGGCGGGAAAAAACTTTTAGTTACCAAAACACTCAAGGAGTTTGAAGATCTCCTGGAAGACCAGGGTTTTTATCGCGTACACCAGTCTCATCTCATCAACACCAAATACATCCGCGAATTTGTAAAAACGGATGGTGGCTATATTCTCATGACTGACGGTAGCAATGTTCCTGTATCGACGCGTAAGCGCCCGGATGTGATCAGGATGCTGGAAGAGTTGTGAAAGCCCGTCATTACAAGCGAAACAGTCTCTCTCCTTGTCTCTATGAATAAAGGGCGCTTTCGCGCCCTTTAACCCTAAAACAATCAATCCCACTTTCCAGCTTCTTTTATTTATTTGCAAGCCCTGCATCCTTTACCACTTCGACCCACATGCCGGGTATTCGCGCATGGATGGTATTGTCGTACATGGCTTCGCTATATAACGTCGGCAGATAAAAGCGGCCCAGGTATGTAGCATTTAACTGAATGGTGAAAACCTTGCTGGTATTATTGCCCAGGTCGTAATAGCTGTAAACCCTGTCGTCGCGGATATCCTGGTAACGTGCGGCATTTGCTGTATTGGTACCATCCATGCGGGTGTTGTGAATTTCCCAGCCGCTCGGGAAAATCTGGTTCAGCGCCATTTCTTTGAGGAATCCTTTATCGCCGGGGTTTGAAATTTCGACCTCTGCCACAAAGTCTGTTCCCTGTATGAGTTTCGTCGGCTGGATCACTTTACCCTTCATATCCTTGTAGGTTACTTTCATATTCAGGTGACTGAAGCTTGAGGTTTTATCGCCGATCAGTGGGACACCTTCTACAATAACTTTGGCAAACAACACCGAGCTTCCTGTATTCGTTACCGAGATCACGGCCTGTTTATCAATATCTTTTTCGGTGTAATGAACCTGGTAAATACTCTTTCCGGATGTTTGTGCCGTTTTTGCATTTCCCTGGAGTGCATAGCTGAAGCTCATTTCGCCAGTGTTGCCTTTAACTCCTGCATATTCGCACATGGCCAGAAGGCTGTAGGCCGTTTCCTGTGTACTCATCCATTGGCCGGAGTTCAGGGCATTGGCAATGTCTTTAGCCAATGGCGCGGCTTTTCCTTTTTCTTTCATGAGGCTGAGTGTCTCCAGGATCATGGCACGATCGCGCACATCGGAACCATAGCTGTAGGATAATTCGCGGTATGCTTTCACCGTTGTTGGTAATCCCTGTATAAGGTTTGTTGCTACTTCATGCTGCCCGACCAGCTTATAGGCTGCGGCCAGTCGCCATTTTGCCGTATACGAAAGGTTTTTTTCTTCCCGGAGTCTGTTCATGGCGCCCAGTTCGGCATTGTTGCTGAGTGCCAGCACAAACAAGCGGTAAGCCTGGATGGCTTCGTTGGTTTCTTCGCCGTGCGGGTGAGTATACATCCCACTACCCCCCGACCAGTTACGCGCCTGCTGTTGCTGGTATTTGAGCCATTTGCTCTTCAGGTTTACCGGTAAGCTGTATCCCTGGTTTTCTGCTTCGATCATAAAATGCCCGGCATAGTTGCTTCCCCACTCATTGTCTACACCTTCGCCCGGCCAGTATGAGAAGCCTCCGTTCACTGTCTGAAAATACTGCAGGCGTTTCAATCCGGCTTTGATATTATTACTGATGGCGTTCTTTTGTGTTTCTTTCAGTTCGAGCAGGTTACTGACATACAGCTGCGGGAATACGGAAGAGGTGGTTTGCTCAATACAACCATGCGGGTATTGAATCAGGTAAGCCAGCCTGCTTTCGAGACCCAGTGAAGGAATGGCAGACAGTTCGATGGTTGCTTTATTGGTACCGCCAATGCCTTTGAATAATACCTGTGCATCCCACGATTTGCCGGGTTCCAGCGTGATCTCTGTGGTATTCACTACTTTCGGATTCGGGGTGCGTACATCGAGTTCAATTTCCTGAACCGCTTTTTCTTTTCCGCTTGTGGCTGTAATTTTCACGCGGGCAATCCCGGTTCTTTCAACTACTTTCAGCGAGAAGTTTATCACATCATCGCCGGTTTGTGTAAAATGCATGCTTTGTTGTTTGCTGCCTTCCACATTCAACAATTCGTTTACTTCCACTTCTACCTTTACATCCTTTACATGATTCTCCATAGCGAACACATCCACCGGCAGTGATACACTTTCCGCAGGACCCAGCACGCGTGGCAGGGTAGCCAGCAACATCAGCGGTTTACGAACGGCTATGGTTTTCTCAGCATTTCCGTAGGCACCGTTTTCTTCGGCAACTACCATCACCCGCACAGAACCCACATAGTTCGGAATATCGACTGTATGCGAAGCTTCATGACCGGCTTCTACTGTAAACGGCCCCATGAATCTGACCATGGGTTTAAAGCGGTTTGCCTTTACCCCTTTGGCACCCATGCCGTCACCATCGCCACCAAGGCTCAGGAGTTTATCGAGTTTACCTGCATAGGCCCCGATAACATTGTCGTACATGTCCCAGGTTTTTACACCCAGGGCTTCGCGGGCATAAAATGTATTCCAGGGCTGAGGGGTTTTAAAGCGTGTGAGATCCAGTAAACCCTCATCAACCATCGCCAGTGTGTAGTTCATGCGTCGCCCGCTTTTTTCCTTCACACGTATTTTCACCTGCGATTCCGGTTTAATAACATCGGCCATGGTAATCAAAGGGTAAAGGTGGGTAGCAGGGTCGTCTACCAGAACCGGTACAACGCCATACATCCGGATGGGTAAATCGTTTTTAGTACTGGCGTGCGGCTGCAGCAGTGTTACGTGCAGGTAGGCATTCGGGGCCATGTCTTTGGTAGCCGGAAATTCATAATGTGTTTCGCCTTTTCTGGTCGGAATCCAGAATTTCTTCAGAACTTTTGTTCCGCTTTCCACACTTACCAATGCTGTTCCATCGGCCGGTGAAGGGAATGACAATTTGATGTTTTCACCGGTGGTATATTTCTCTTTGTCGCAGGCAAAATTCAGCATGTTTGCATTCTCGTTGTCGCTGCGGTTGGCCCGGCTCCAATACGGCCAATCGATGTAAATCACTTTACCGGTCTGATGTCCGCCTTCCACATCCGTTACAGTAACCAGGTAGCGCCCGTATTCCGGATAATTGACCTGGAAGCGGAAATGACCACGGCCGTCTTTTACGTTTATCATGGTGTCTTTCATCACAATAGTGCCCGTGCGTGCCACATAATCGGCAAGGTCTTCCTCTTCGCGTTCATACCACCAGCGCCATTGAATTTTATAGATTTTTACATTGAGCTTGTTCGCGTTTACCAGGTTTCCCGATGCATTCACGGTAACCACATCGAAATTGTAACTGTTCCCTGTTTCAAATGTATTGTCGTAGCTTTTGGTTTGAGGTGTCAACAGCCCCACATAGGTTTTATATGGTGAGTAGGATTGTGTATAGCGGTCTACGCTGAAATCGCCGCCCTCTTCAAACACCTTCGTCACGTAGGTGGCGCGAAGCATACCGGGTGCTGCGTGTCCCACATCCAGTTTTTTGTCGACCATGGCAACCCCCTTGTCGTTGAGGACACCATCAAAAATAGTTTCCGCGTCTGAATAAAAACTCCGGATCGGTGAATCAAACACATAGGATTTAAACTTATCGAACTGCGTGGTGCTCTGGTTCACCTTCACATCTACTTTTGCTGCCAGGTTCCTGGCTACAGCTCCGTGCAGCCATTTTACCTCGAGTTTGGCCACACTGTCGTTGAGCTTATCCTGGTCAAAATAAATCTTGAGGCGGTTTGGTTTTACGGTTTCGATTTTGAGTTCCTGCGAAAACACGCGGTTACCAACTTTTGCATAAGCGGTGTATACACCTGTAATCGCTTCTGTGGACGTGGCTGTGCGAAAATCATACATGCCATTGATATTCTTTGTCTTGCTCACCTGGTATACAATATCTCCGTCAGGATCCTGCAATTCGAACTTTACCGGGTGGTTTGGAGGGAGGCGTTTTTCTTTATCTTCTATAATAAAACTGAGATACAATGAATCGCCCGGACGCCATACGCCACGTTCCCCATATATATACCCTTTAACGCCCTTCTGCACAACTTCGCCTTCCACATCAAATTTGCTCAGCGAATTTGTATACCCATCACGAAGTTTCAGGTATCCGCGTTGTTTACCGTGTTTGGCAATCATCAGGAATGGCTTACGTTTCAGTTGCAGATCGAGCATACCATTGGCATCTGCCGTACCCGAACCAATCAGCTGTTTGGTATAGTCGTAATACTCGATCGTGGTGCCCGGCATAGGTTTGGCGGTAATCATATTGCTTACAAAAGCATGCGACATTTTATTGTCATCCAGTTTATAGATCAGGCCAATGTCGGAAGCCAGTATATTGCGGCTCACCGCCTTACCATAGTAATAGGAGTTTTCGCAGACGGAGGCTTCATCGCCGTAATAATAATCCCAGGTTTCATATCCGCCGTCGAAACCGTAACTGTTCCAATCATTTTCGTCCCAGTTTTTATCATAGTCGCCGGATGCATCTTCGCCTGTGTTTTCCTCAGTGCTTTCTTCCGGCGGGCAATCGCATACAGCATAGGTTCTGTTAAACTTTATACTCACCCTGTAAATAGCTCCGGGGTCGGGTGTTATCAGTTTTCCCAGGTCAATCACATGTGTATTCCATTGTTTCAGATTCATTTTTTTATCATAGTCCAGCCTGATCTTTTTTTCAACGAGCACTTTACCCACGCGGGTCAATCCATCTTCTCCGTCCAGGTCGTTTACCTGCAGAAACTGGTGAACATTGTTTTCAAAAATCTTAATGATACGTACATCCACAGCTTTGAGACTGATGGCTTCGAATGGGAAAATGAGCCCGTTGGAATTCGGTAGGATACAGCCGTTGCCTTTGATTCTTACAAATGGTTTGGGTTCTTCAAATAAGAGATTGTCGGTATAAGCCCGGTTCATTTTATAGCCTTTGAAATTTTTAATTCCGGTAGTCACGATAATCGCTTTGCTTCCAACAATACGATTCGGTAAAAACACTTTCACCACATTGGCTTCAATAGCATACGTGAGGTTTTCGACACCGGCAATGGTAATGATCCCTTTAAGATTCTGCATGGTTGAAATCGGGTCGCTGAACGTGAATTCCACATATTGATCCTCCTTATCAACAACCTTTGCTTCCGTTACTGTAAAGTCGCCCAGGGCCGGCACAATGATTTCCTGTGAGCCTTTTTGTATGGCATGAATAGGTTCTGCATTCCAGCTCACTGTAACGAGTCCCTGCTGGGTTTTTCGCTCAATGCTATCGACATAAAAATAAAACTCGTTGTTGTTGTAACTATAGCTCCATGTTACCGGCAGTTTTTTACCATTCTGCGACACAAACAATGTTTTGCGGATCATGCTGGTGTCTTCGTAATCGGCTGTATTAACAGTTCCTGTTAATTTCTGCCATTCGATATTGTAATCGTCGTAGCTCCTCAGGCCTACATCTTTGACATAGAGGCTTTGCGGATAGCTTGAGAACTGAAAATGGAACTCCTCAAGATCAGAAGGTACCTTTTTGATTTTGTCGAGATGAAACTCTGCATTATAGAATTGGTTTGGTGGTAATGCCTCGTCGGGGATAAACTCGATAATGCGGTCGCTGATCCAGATCGCTTTACCCTTAATAGCAGGCTCAAACTCAAAGATCTCTTCCAGAAGTGTTGAGTCGGGAAGCTGCATCAGTGGCATGATTGAATCCATAACCTGAACAGCGTTACCGGTTGTGATATCGCTGACTGTTACTTCTGTGGTATTGGCCACGACAGGAGCATTTGTCTGCGCGGGTACTGCTTTGGGGGCTTGCTGCTCAAACATGCCATGTGCCAGTTCAATGCGGATAGATGTTTTCCGGGAAACCATACCGGATGTAAAGCCTGAAATGTACTGTCCGAAGGCCGGATTAACGGCGTTGATTTTCGGGCCATACTGCATGCAGGAACTCAGGATAGCCAGGCTGATGATTACTGTCAGGGATAAGCCCAGGAGCAATTTTGTTTTCATGTGGATTTAAATTATGATACAAAAGTGCCCCGCTTATTCCGTAAACCGGTATGGTTTTTATAGGATGGGGATCCTGTTTTATTAAGTGCAGGCTTCTGGCTATTATGTGCAAACGTGTCCCGGAATTGGAATTATGGCCGGTTAAGAGATAAAAGGACTTTGGAAAGGTGTTTGGTGGAATGAAAGGAGACGAGATTGCTTCCCTCCGCGTGCCACTGAAGCCTATGCTTGCGCTGAAGCTTCAGCATAGGCGCATAGAGGAGGCGCTTCGTTTGCAATGCAAGTGCGGTGCAGGAGTCGCTATTTACCTCTTTCGAACTTCTCCATCAGTTCGTCTTTTTTATTAGGTGATACATCTATCACAGAGCCATCAGCCATGGTAAGCTGACCCCCTTTTCCGCGTGTATATTTCACCACATGATCGAGGTTCACAAGATGTGATTTATGAACGCGCAGAAAACCGGACTCTCCCAGCAATTCTTCATAGAATTTAAGTGTGCGGCAAATCATCATTTTGGATTTGGAAACAAAATGGAAGTCCGTGAAGTTGTCGTTGGCCTTGCAATGTACAATATCACGCACCTTTACGACTTCAAACCCATCCTGCAAGGGTAAAACAATCTTACAGTCCTGGCTGTTTCCGCCACGGATATTTTCCAGCAAAACCTTTGTGTGCAATGACAGCTGGTTTTTCTGCTTCTGGGTTTTTATCTTATCTACGGCCAGAATCAGCTCGTCGATGCTCACCGGCTTGAGGATATAATAGGCGGCACTGTAATTAAGTGCCTGAATAGCATAATTACCAAAAGCTGTAACAAACACTGTTTCAAAATCGATTTCACCCACCTGCTCCAGCAGGTCAAAGCCATTGCCCTTCGGCATTTCCACATCCAGAAACAGGATATCGGGTTTATGTTTACGGATGGCCTCAATACCTGTGGCAACCGAATCGCCTGTACCAACAACAGTTACATCCGGGCAATATTTCGCGATGTAGCCGGCCAGGATTTCGCGGCTCATAGGTTCATCTTCAACAATAACGGCTTTAAGCATGCTCTTCTATTTTTTTGGGGATGGTAATTTTCACAAGCGTCCCGGTTTCTCCACGGTCGGGAAAAGCATCCTGTACTTCCACCAGTATATTGGTATTGTATAACTCGTTCATGATGCTGATCCGCTGTTCAATATTCTGCATGCCCACCGAGGCCTGTGCCTTCTGATTCCGTGTTTTTATCTCCTTTGATTTCCGGCGGCCAATGCCATTGTCGCGGATAATGACCTGCAGCGACTCATTGGTTTGTGTAAACGAAATGTCGAGTTGCCCGGGTTGATTGAGATAGCGTAATCCATGCCATACCGCATTTTCGATGTAAGGCTGGATCATCATAGGTGGCAATTCAAACTCAGAGCCGTCAATTTCTTCATCCACATGGAATGTATAGTTAAACTTATCGCTGAAACGGGCGTGTTCCAGCTGGAGGTACAGTTTCAGAATATCGATCTCTTCGGTGAGTGAGATCATATCGTGCTTGGAGCTATCCATCACAGAGCGCATGAGTCTCGAAAAATCGGAAAGGTATTTGTTTGCCGAGCGTTCATCGTTTTGTGAAATGTAATGGTTCACTGAATTCAGGGCATTGAAAATAAAATGCGGGTTCATCTGGCCGCGAAGTGATTTGATGGCCAGCAGCTGGTTCACCCGTCTTTTCTCCCGGGCATTGCGTAACATGTAATAACCGCCAAACAACATCAGCATAATAAATACGGCCATGGTTATAATAATACTGTTCCGCACGGTGAGCTCATCCTGCCTGAGTTCTTTGTCCTGTTTCAAAATCTCGATCGACTTTTCGTCCAGCTGTCTTTCTTTTTCGAGGAGCTCTATACGTTGCTGATTCTTCCCGATATTATTGGATAAATTAATAGCGTCGTTCAGTTCACGGGTTCGCACCGCCTGTACGGAATCTTCCAGGGTTGCATATTTCTGAAGGTAGCCAAGACCTTTGGCTGTTTGACCATTCCTGAAATAATCTTCGGCCAGGGTACGGTAGGCTTTGGCATTGTCTTCGAGCAGCTTGCTCTTTTCGAACAGGTCAGCACTTTGGTCTGTGGCCGCCAATGATGAAAACGACATGTTTGTGGTGCCGATATTTTTGTCGTAATACTCCGCTGCCTTATCGAGTTGGTTCGTGGCCAGGTATGCATTCCCGATTTGTGTATTCTGCTGCAATATGCCCTGTGTGTTGTTCTCGGATGTGTTGATTGCAATGTTGCTGTTCCGGAGTTCCACTTCCTTATTTACTTCTTTTTGCTTTCTGAAAACGGCAGCAAGCTTTTCATTGGTTGTAAGAAGCAACTCTTTATAATTGTTGGCGTTTGCAAGTGCCTGCGCCTGGTAGTAATAGTTAACGGCTTTCTGATCGTCGTTTTGCTTTCCGTAATAATCGCCGATCGCAAGGAGTGTTGCGGTTTCACCTTCGCCGTTCTTAGAGCTTTTCTCCAACATTAAAACCTCATTCAGCAGGTTAAATCCATCCTGTGTTTTCCCTTGTGCAAATTCAATGCTTGCCAGTACCCGTTTCGCTTCCAGTCTTTCGCGAAGGGCGATATCTCCAAAACGGGAATCCTCAAAACAAACCTGTATAGACGCGTTGGCATCAGAAACTGCACCGGTAGCAAGTTGCGACACGGCCATCTGCCTGTATGCTTTAAAAAGGGTTATGCCTCCCGAACCACCAGCCGGTCTTTGTATTGTCTTGCTTTTCTTTTGCACTGCCCTTGAAGAAAATGCAACGGTATTTATACACTTTTTGAAATTCTCAATGGCGAGTTCATCCTGTTTGAGTTGCTGCTGGATATTCCCCAGGATAAGATAAGCCAGGGCTTCGTTGCTGTTATCATTTTCTTTCAGACAAAGTCCGATAGCCTTATTCACCTGGTCGATGGCACGGAATGGTGCTTTTCCCGAAAGGTATTGTGCGGAGTCTAACAAAACCGTTACGGGTTTTACCTCCACGGTGCTAAGGCTACGAAAATCATAGTTGCGTTGCGCACTGGCTGCATGGCCACACAACAAAAACAGGGTTATCAGTCCTGTTTGCAATGACACAATTATATTCCGCCAGGCTTTCATGTTTATGTAAACTTAGTAAGGATTGTTCAGATAATAAAATTAATTTTTGCCAGATATGGCCGTAAACACTGGGGTTTTAGCCCTTTTACAGGAACCTGTATCCGTTTCACCAAGCCAGGTGTCCGTTTCACTAAGTGCTGATTTTTGTTGTATGATCCCTCGACTAGCTTTACATCAGAATCCTGTAAAATCCGTATTCCATAACACTTAAATCCTTTAACATGAAACCTTATTCAACCTGGCGATCCGCCACCGCCTATCTTACACTCACATCCATGGTGTGCATGGCCTGCACCTTTAATCCACAGGCAAGAGCCAACACCGAAGCCAATGCCCCTGCTGAAATACAGCATACGGTTCAGGCAACGCATACAACCACAGCCGGCACTTTGAAAATTGGTAAGCGTAAAATAAAAATCGCCTTATTGCTCGATACCAGTAACAGTATGGATGGGCTCATTGATCAGGCCAAAGCACAACTCTGGAAACTGGTAAATGAACTCGCTCTGGCAAAATGCGGCGATGAAAGGCCTATGCTCGAAATAGCTCTTTATGAATACGGAAACAGCGGGCTGCCAATGAATGAAGGGTACATTCGCCAGGTGGCCATGTTTACCGATGACCTGGACCTGATCTCCGAAAAACTATTCTCGCTGACAACCAATGGTGGCGATGAATTCTGCGGGCAGGTCATCCAATCGGCCACCACGCAGCTCGACTGGACGGGTGATGATAATGACCTGCGCCTCATTTTCATTGCAGGAAATGAACCGTTCACACAGGGCTCGGTGAATTATGCAGGGTCCTGCAAAACAGCCAAACAAAAAGATATCGTGGTCAATACCATTTATTGCGGTAGTTTTGACGAAGGACTCAGTAGTGGCTGGAAAAACGGAGCCCTGCTTACCGACGGAAGTTACATGAGCATTGAGCAGGATCGAAAAACCGAATACATTGAAACTCCCTACGACCAGGAAATTGCCAAACTGAACGATAAACTTAATGACACCTACGTAAGCTATGGCGCCGAGGGATACAGCAAAAAACAAAACCAGGTGACACAGGATGCCAATGCTTCTTCTTATGGCATTTCGAATACCACATCGCGCGTGGCTTCCAAAGCCTCTGCATTTTATTCCAATGCTTCATGGGACCTGGTAGATGCATCGCGTGAAAAAGATTTTGATGTTGCCAAAATGAAAGAGTCCGAATTACCGAAAGAAATACAGGGAAAAAACAAAGCTGAAAAAGAAGCGTTTATTCAGCAAAAAAGCAAGGAGCGCGAAGATGTGAGATCGCAAATCCTCGCCCTGAATAAAAAACGCATGGAATACATTGCAGAAAAACAAAAAGCATCGGGCGATACAAACTCCCTGGACGCAGCCATGATCAAGGCCATTAAGGAACAAGCCGCACGTAAGAATTTCACCTTTCAAAGCTAAACACCATGAGAATATCAGCTTTAATAGCAATCCCTCTGTTTCTTTTGTTTTCCTCTCGAAACCATTCTGCAACAGGGTCATCCGAAAACGAGCATACTATTTCTGTGACCGGCAGTTCTGAAATGTCGGTCGTGCCTGACGAGGTTGAACTTACGATTAGTATACGCGAGTATTTTGAGGAGGAGTATATTCCGGGAAAAAGGATTGAAGACTATAAAACAAAAGTGCCGTTGCGGAACATTGAATCTGAATTCTATAAACACCTGGAATCTATCGGCTATTCCAAAAAAGATCTGACACTCCTTGGAGCGGGGGATTTCTGGCGGAACGCAGGCCTGCCGGTCCAATTCAGTAAGCAATTCAGTATTTGCGTACCGGGACTGGAACAGATCGAGAAACTCGTTCAGGCCCTCGACATGCGGGGCGTTGAATCGGTATCGATACGGCAACTGAAAAATAAAAAACTGACTGCGCTTCGCAAACAGGTCAAGATACAGGCCCTTGAGATGGCTAAAGAAAAAGCTGCATACCTGCTCGAAAGCCAGGGTCATAAAGCCGGCAGTCTTGTATCTATTCGTGAAGTAAACAACGACAATGGATTTTCATACAGCTATTCGACTTCCAATATGCTTAGCAACAGTGTCAGCTTTAGTGATAACAAAAGCGGATTGCAAAGCATCAGCATACGCTATGAAATTGAAGTGAGTTATCTGATAGACTAACTACGTATTTTCCGTATTAAAAAGAGGTGCCCGAGCAGACTCCTCTTTTTTTTGACCACATCCGCCTCAAAAAACCATTTAACAAATTATGGCATTTTTATCTCACAAACCCGGGTTACCCATCGCTACGTATGGTATAAATACAAAACGATCGTTACATCAGAAGTTCTACCCGGAGGCTGGCCTGTAACAGGCCTGGGACTTAACACACACGGCATGCCACCTGCTGTTGTAAAAAAATCATTAAACGTATGAAAACTGCCAACCTGCTGGCTACGCTTGCCGTAGCTCTCCTGATCGTATCATGTGGTCCATCGGGTGAACAAATGAAAGCCAAAGAAGATGCTATCAATACAACCACCGCCGACATGGCCCCTCCTGTTCTGGAAACCCCTCCTCTCGCCACAGGAACCGAGTCCTACAACACCATCAGCGAAAACACCTTTAAATCTGTTTCTGCCGAACCTCTTTCCACATTTGCCATCGACGTCGACGGTGCTTCCTATAGCAATGTACGCCGCATGCTTATCAATGGTATGCTCCCGCCCGCCGACGCCGTTCGCGCAGAAGAGTTCATCAACTACTTTACTTACAATTATCCTAAACCCGAACAAAACGAACTATTCAGCTTATATAGTGAATATGCCAACTGTCCATGGGCAGCTAATCATAAGCTGTTGCAGGTTGCATTAAAAGGAAAAGAGGTTGATATGAAAAGTGCGCCTGCCAACAACCTGGTTTTCCTGGTGGATGTGAGTGGCTCGATGGAGAACGAAAACAAACTGCCTTTGTTGAAACGCGCATTCAAGTTGCTCATCAAACAACTCCGCCCTGAAGATCGTGTATCGATTGTAGTATATGCAGGAAATGCGGGCCTGGTACTCGATGGGGCCAATGGTGATGAATCCGACGATATCCTGGAGGCCCTCGACAGACTACAGGCAGGTGGCTCTACTGCCGGAGGTGAAGGCATTGAGCTTGCATATGCCGTAGCAAAAAATCACTTCATTAAAAAAGGAAACAACCGCATTATCCTTACCACCGACGGTGATTTCAATGTGGGCATGTCGAGCCAGCAGGAACTTGAAAAACTGATCGAAGAAAAAAGAAACGACGGTATTTACCTTTCTGTATTTGGCTTTGGCGACGGAAACATCAAGGACAATGTGATGGAAACCCTGGCAGATAAAGGAAACGGGAATTACTATTATATCGATAATTTTATGGAAGCACGGAAAGTACTGGTTTCGCAATTTGGTGGCACACTCATGACCATTGCCAAGGATGTGAAAATACAGATCGAGTTCAATCCGGCTTATGTAAAGGAATACCGCCTTATTGGCTATGAAAACCGCTTGCTGAACGCCGAGGACTTTAACGATGATAAAAAAGATGCCGGTGAATTGGGTTCCGGACATTGCGTGACGGCGCTGTATGAAATTATTCCTGCAGGCAGTAGTGAAAGTAAAGCCAACGTCGACAACCTGAAATATGCAAAATCCGGAGATAATACCAATAAAGGCGAATTAGCAAGCATTAAGTTTCGTTACAAAGGAGTTGCCAGACAAGACACAACCTCAAAGCTGCTTAGTAAAACAATCAGCACAATCATTATCCCCGACGAACAGCGTTCAGCGAATTTCAAACTGGCGGCCAGTGCCGCGGAGTTTGCGATGCTGCTCCGCGACAGCAAATACCGCGACCGCGCCTCTTATGACCAGGCCATTGAACTGGCTGGTGGTGCCCGGGAGCGTGATGAAGAAGGCTATGTAAGCGGCTTAATCGATCTGCTGAAAATCGCCAAAGACCTACAGGAAAAGCCAATTGCCAAAAAATAAAAGAAAGGGCCCTTCGGGGCCTTTTTTCATGTAGCGCGAAGATTCATTTTCTCGTTTTTGACGCTTCCTGAAACAAACAGAATTGTTTTTGTAAATTGCGATGTAAATGAGCAAAGCAAAATCCAGGTCATTCATCACACGCATGGTCACTCACCTGGCCTTCTGGGTATTGCTGGCTATTGTGGCCGGAATTCTACTCGGGCATTGCTGGCCGGAAACGGCCGTGAAAATGGAAAAGGTAGGAACCGGCTTTGTGAATATCATCAAGATATTTATTGCTCCCATTATTTTTTTCACGATCGTCTCAGGCATCAGCGGCATGGGCAACCTCAAAAAGGTAGGACGTATCGGCGTAAAATCGCTGTTATATTTTGAAGTTGTAACAACCCTTGCTCTCGTGATTGGTATTGCTGTTGGTTACATGGTTGAACCGGGACGTATCGACAAAAGCAGTCTCCCCATCCAGGATGCCAGCAAGTACACAAAATCTCCGGAGCATTTTGAATGGCTCAGTTTTTTCAAATCAAACCTGACCTTGCAGATTCTTGTCATTGCAATCATCATTGGCATCGGGTTGAATTTTTACAAAAAACGGGAACGCGCTCTTTACTGGATCAACAAAGGTTCACACCTTGTATTCACCCTCTTGAAATATGTGATGTACCTGGCTCCTGTTGGTGCTTTCGGAGGCATGGCATTCATCGTTGGGAAATATGGCCTGCATACTCTATTCCCTTTAGCCAAACTAATGGGTACCGTGTATCTCACCATGTTCGTATTTATCTTTTTTATACTCGGTGGCATTCTTCGCTATTATAAAATCAGCATCCTGCATTTTCTCAGGCATATCAAAGAAGAACTTCTCATTGTGCTTGGTACTTCGTCGTCAGAGGCTGCATTGCCTTCACTGATGCAGAAGCTTGAAAAAATGGGCTGCAGTAAATCGGTGGTCGGCCTGGTTATCCCGACGGGTTATTCATTCAATCTCGATGGCACTTCTATTTACCTGTCGATGGCCATCATTTTTTTAGCGCAATTGTACAATGTACATTTAAGTGCCGGGGAAATCATGAGCATCATCGGCATTCTGATGGTCACCTCCAAAGGGGCGGCCGGTGTGACTGGCAGCGGATTCATCATTCTGGCTTCCACGCTCACGGCTATTCATAAAATTCCGGTTGATGGCCTGGCTTTTTTACTGGGCGTAGATAAATTCATGAGCGAGGCCCGTGCCATTACCAATATTATAGGAAACGGCGTAGCGACTATTGTGATCTCAAAAAGTGAAAATGAATTTGTAGATCCGGATCAATAAAACGTGTTTCTACGTTTATTTCTTCAGAACTTTCCATGCACCCATAGCCAGAACAGCTCCCAGGACAGGCGCCAGTATATAAATCCAGAGATGATCCGGATGCCCTGATACAAGCGCCGGAGCTATGGACCGAGCCGGGTTCATGGATGCCCCGCAAACAGGACCGGCAAACATAGCCTCCAGCAGAACCACAGAACCTATAGCCAATCCGGCAAACATGCCCTGCTCCTTGCTGCCTTTTGCGACATGAACAATTACAAACATGAGGATAAAGGAAAGGATAAACTCGAGTACAAACGATTGTATGCCAGAGCCTGCAGGAACCGTGGCTCCCAGGGTGGCATTTGCAGGGAACAATATCAGCAACACCAGACTGGCCATAACTGCCCCGATAAGTTGACTGAATATATACGGAAAAACTTCCCGACCCGGAAACAATCGTCCGGCCCAGAAAGCGATGGTTACAGCAGGATTCAGGTGTGCTCCCGAAATGTCGCCAAGACTGTAGATCATGGCCGATACAATGAGTCCGAAAGTAATGGAAATACCAATATGCCCGACTGCGCCCCCTGTGTAATCATTAATAACGATTGCGCCGGTGCCGCAAAACACAAGTGCAAATGTGCCAATGAACTCTGCCAGGTAGCTTTTTACATTCATCATATCAGTTTGTCTTTATTTGCGAGAACATATAAAAGATCTCTGTGGCAATTTGACGGCAACGCGTATCGTAAACAGACTCCATCCGTGCGGTGCCATCGGAAGATTTCGGGTCTTCGTAAGTTGTAGAGGCCTTGTAATCTGTACCGGGCACAAAGGGACATTCTGTTTCGGCTTCTCCGCAGGTCATAATGGCTACCAAACCCGTGTGTGGAATGGATGGGTCCTCATGATGCTTGGAAAAACAGGTAATCTCAGGCTGGTCTTTGCTGTAGGTAAGTTTATATACCGGGTTGTTTTCTTTACCGTCTGAACTTGCCTCAAAGCCAGCCCGCTTCAATGCCCCAACAGTATTGGGATGAATGGCTGAGACTTCGGTGCCCGCTGAAAATGTCCGGATTCCCCTGATATTGTAATAGGTTGCTGCTACCTGCGCCCACACCTGTCCGAAATGACTCCGGCGCGAATTATGTACACAAACATAAAGCAGATTTACGGGCTGTTTTTCCGTGAGGCGGCTGCTGATATGTGCCGCCAGTTTGTCGAGAATCATTTTCCTGTCGGAGGAAATGGTATTGAATTGATCCGGTAAGGAATCTACGTATGTTTTTATTGCCGCAAGCATTATTCTGTTTCTCTAAAGATTAACAACATCCGCCACCCGGTGTACAGCATGCTCCGCCGCCATTTCCAAGGTCAGCCAGTTTTATTTTTTGTTTCTCCGCCGGAATGCCGCACGCATCACTTGCCAGGCAGGCTGTTTGATTGGCCGTGAGCATAAATCCGGCATCCGTATATTCAAGGCCGTATTTACCGATGGTTTCTCCCTGGTATTCCACTTCTATTTCTGCATCTTCCACGCCCAGTACTTTTTCAGAAAGCGCGATAATGTTCAGCAGTTTCTGTGGTGCCAGGCGGTGGTCAAAATCATTGGCTTCCCAAAGCTGAAAGCTTACTTTCTTCTCATCGCGCACGGTACCGCCGCAATCGATAAAATGTTTATTAACCTGCCCTACTTCGGTCACATGAAAATGCGGCGGAACCATTCGCCCGTCGGGTAATGTGAAGCGAAGATCCGTAACAGACTCCAGTTGTTTTTTAAATGCGGATAGTTTCATGATGGTTTTATTTTAATCGTTATTTTACGATGGTTTTTTGCAAAAAAAATTTCAGCAGCAGGAATTTTTAGGTTTTGTATAGCTGTCGAATAGCTGTGCCAGGTAATGCTTTGCCATGGCCCATTCTTTTTCATCAATGCAATAACACACTTTTGCTCCTTCTATATCTCCCTTGATCAAACCGGCTTCTTTCAGTTCCTTGAGATGCTGTGATACTGTAGACTGCGACAGTGGCAATTCTTCCACAATATCACCACAGATGCAGGATTGCCGCTTAATAAGAATCTGCAGAATGGCAACACGGGCCGGGTGCGCCAATGCTTTTGCATACGCAGCCAGGCGGTTGTCTCTGACAGTAAACTCTTCTGATTTCGTAAGTCCCATGGCTCGAGTTATATCGCAATATTACGATAAGTTTTTGTCCGGACAAAACCAATTAACATTTTTTTTAAGAAATCAGGCCGGCAACTGGGCCAGCAGACCCGTAAGCTCTTCTTCCGTGAGGTTACGCCATTCGCCCGGCTTCAGTTTGCCAAGACGAATATTCATCACACGGACACGCTGCAGTTTAATCACCTGGTAATCGCTTGCGTTACACATGCGGCGGATCTGGCGGTTGAGTCCCTGCGTGAGGGTAATGCGGAATATGCGTTTGGCATTTGGTTCCAGGCTCACCACACAGGGTTTTGTTTTTACCCCCTGCAGGTCTACGCCCTCTGAAATTTCTTTCAGGAATTGTTTCCGAACAGGCAGGTTGAGAGTAACAATGTATTCTTTCTCGTGGCTGAAGGCGCTGTTGGCGATCTGATCGATGAGCTCACCCCGATTGGTGAGCAGGATCAGTCCTTCGGAATCTTTGTCGAGACGACCAACCGGGTATATGGTTTCAGGATGACCAATGGCATCAATGATATTGCCCTCTATTTTCTCTGTGGTACAGATAATCCCTTTAGGCTTATGGTAGGCAATATATACCGGCACAAATTCCTTCACCTTCAATTCTTCCCCATCTATTTTCACCACGTCGCCGGGGTTCACCTTTGTGCTGAAGTTCGCTGTCTTCCCGTTTACGGTCACCCGCTTTGCCTCTATCATATCATAAGCCTTGCGGCGAGAGGTAAAGCCCGATTGCCCGATATATTTGTCTACTTTCATTCCCACAAAATTACGAAACGAAACGTTGATCAGGGCTTGTATTCCTGTTTTGCCAGCGCAATGATGTCGCGCACCTCTATGTGCGTTTTCGTATAGCCTTTTGAGGACGCATGGATCATGGCTAAGCCGAGCTCCCGCAGTGTAGAGCCTGACCCCGGTGCAAGGGCCTTGAGTATAGGATACAGCCAGCCCAGGTATTTATAATAACTCAGCGTATTCTTCAATCCCGGTGTTGGTTTAAGCATCCCCGGCCTGAAGGCATATACTTTTTTGAACGGTAGCTTCATCAGGTCGTTTTCTGTTTTGCCTTTCACACGGGCCCACATCGAACGGCCTTTCTCTGTGCTGTCGGTTCCCGCTCCCGAGATGTAGCAGAAGGTCATATCCGTATTCTGTTCACTGAGAACCTTTGCCGCGTGCATTGTCAGTACATACGTGAGCTGGTAAAACTGTTCTTCTTTCATGCCAACGGATGAAACACCCAGGCAGAAAAAGCAGGCATTGTATCCGCCGAGCTGATCGCGGATGGGTGCCAGGTTATAAAAGTCGCCGTGAACGATCTCCTTCAGTTTCGGATGCTGAATGCCGGAAGGCTTGCGGTTAATGATCAACACGGCTTCCACATCCGGATGTTGCAGGCATTCGTGTAAAACACCTTCGCCCACCATACCGGTGGCCCCAGTGAGAATGACTCTAAGTTTCATGCGTTTCTTTTTTGCTCTACCGAAGTTACGAATCGTGGTGACAGGAAAAAATAAAACGCCATAGGTTTTCCTACGGCGTTTATGGTTGCAAAAAATAATTTGTTAAAGGTTAATACCCCCGGTTACTTCGATCTTCTGGCCATTTACCCATTTGGCGTCTTCACTGCAAAGAAAAGCAACAACCGATCCGATATCGTCGGCATTACCTACACGTCCCAATGCCGTTTGTGCCGACAGGAATGTTTTCATTTGCGGGTTACTGCGGATTGCTGCATTATTAAAATCTGTTTCAATAGGCCCTGGTGCTACCACATTGGCGCGGATGCCACGGGCTCCCAGTTCTTTTGCGAGGTATTTTGTAAATGTTTCGACGGCACTTTTCAGAGATGAATATACCGAATAACCCGGTACACAAAACCGTGTGGTACCGGAGGAAATGTTTACAATAGCCCCATGATCATTGAGGTGCGGCATCATTTTCTGCGAAAGAAAATAGACGCTCTTGAAATGTATATTCATGAGGTTGTCAAATGCTTCTTCGGTGACCTGCGCAATGGGAATGGTGGCACCAACGCCGGCATTATTGACGAGGTAGTCGAGGGTATTCACAGACCAGTGGGCCTGTAGTGTTTTTTGCAATTCTGTTACAAACACATCGAGTTTCCCGAATTGAGAAGCATCGAATGCCAATGCAGCGGCCTTGCGACCCATAGCCCTGATTTCATTCACCACATCATCGGCCATTTGTTTATTGCTGTTGTAGGTAATAACCACGTCTGTTCCTTTTTTTGCCAGGGCCAATGCCATGTCTCTTCCGAGGCCACGGCTCCCTCCTGTTACGAGTGCTATTTTTGTTGTCATAGGGTTTATAGATTTCAGGTTACAAATGTACATGTCCCCGAACATAAAAACATGGTGAGTACTTCCGGGAAAATGGTGAGTGTTTCAGTTTTTTTGAAAATGTTGTTCCCTGAATTTCTTTGGTGTGGTGCCTTCAAAATGCTTGAAGAATTTCACAAAGTTGGAAGGGTCGTAGCTCAGTTGCCGGGCAATGGCCGAAATCGAAAGGTTCGTTTCCAGGATCAGGTTCCGGGCAACATGCATGAGGCGTTCTTCATAAAGCGAGCAGGGCGACTTTCCCAATACCTCGTGAATGGTATTGCTCAGGTGTGTCGGGTGTACGTGCAGGATCTCGGCAAAGTCACGGATTTCGTAAGTATTTTCCGCACGACCCGACTTCAGGTCTTCCATGTGTTTGTCAAGTTCATGAATGTACTTGTTAAGGATTTCGTGCTGACGAATGGAGCTCATGGGGTCAATTTGTATGTACAAATGTCGTAAAAAAATGAAATAAGAACCGGAATATTTAATCGCCGGCCATTTGTTGGGTACAGGTAATAACGATAAATTCTGCCGGATGCGTGACAGCAACGAGAGCCATCAGCACCATATAGCCATTTAAAATGTCCTGGGCTGTCATGGTAGTTCCATCGCCGATACTGACAGAAAAGGCATCAGCCGGTTTGCTGCCTGCAAGGCCCCCCTGTTGCCAGAAACCGGCAAGAAACTCTGTTACGGAGGCATTCACTGCCATCCATGTGTTTCCGTTGTTAGGCGAAAACACGTATTGCTGCATGATCATTTTGATTGTCTGTTCGATCATAATGATTGTTCGCCTCACATTAATATACCTCCAATCGTTTGAGTTGCCATCCAATGTACGGGCACCCCAGATCACTGTTCCCATGTTGTTAAAGTAACGAATGGCGTTTACAGATTTGCCTGTTACAGGATCGACATTCATCCAGTCCTGAATTGTATCGCTCACGATCAGTGTCGGCGAGGTCACAGCTGCAAGACTGACATTGGCCGGAGCAACCCATACACCACTGTTGGTGTCTACTGTATTCATAGCACCTGCCACAGCCGGCGTTACCGGCAGGCAATTTACTTTGTCGAGTATAACGCTCATGATGTTCTTGTAATTGGGACTCACATTCCACAATCCATGATGAATCTGCTGTACCTGCTGTGCCGTCAGTCCGGGTTTAATCTGCGCCAAAAGGTCCTGCATAGTGGCATAGTCTGCCGCCGACATGCTTCCTGGCTGTTCTGCATAAGGGGCAAATCCACCGCTCAGGTTTAAAAAACCAAGTGATGATTGTTGAACAATTGTTGTGTTGAGCCAGGGGAAGTAAGATGCGCCATAGCACATGAGCGATGCCTGCACATTGGCTCTGAATGTAGAAACCGGGTCTGTACCACCAGCCTGCTGTTTCAAAAACAGTTTCATGTCAGAGCTGTTTCCTCCGACCACATCAGCCAGTGTCATGCTGTTTTGAAGTTCGGCGCACTGCTCAAGAGCTGCATTTATAAAGGTGTAATACACATTTCCTAATGCCAGCGCGTCCGGTGCCAATACCAATGTAATAGCTGGTTGTTCTTTGATCGCCGGCAATGCATTCATAAAATCGCCGAGCTGTGGCACAGCGCTATAGTTCCCTATAGATATCACATAACAGTACCCGCCACCATTCTGGTAAAACAACAGAAGACTGTTATACAAATAAAAAACCGTGGATGCCGGGTTTACGTTATAAGCAGATCCATTGACCACAACGTCGCCGGTCTGTCCTGCGGGCGACACCTGCAGGCTATAAGATGGTGTGTAAGCTCCGCCGAACATGGCCATGTATTCTTCCATGCTGCTGATGCCGATTGCCTGGTTTTGGAGTGCCTTGCCATTGAGCTCAGTCTGCTGTGTATAACCTATAAAGACAGGAACGGCTGTGGCAACAACCGGTATACTGTTTTGAAATCCGCTCAGTTCATTAATATATACGCCTGGGTTTTTTCGTTGATCGTTCATGAGGTGGGAGTTAGGTATGATGAATGTACGAAAAGTCTGCCGGATATATAACCTGCTTTACTTCCATTTCTATCCTGTTTTATCTGCCGGTTTGCAGGTAGAAATGGCAATAATGAACACAATGCCTGAAGCCAACAGTAATAATGGCCCGAACAGTGAAAAAATACCGCCTAAAGAGAATGCTGTCGTGTCGGGCGCACCAGAAGCGGCAATTCCAATAATAGCTCTATATAAACTCCAGGTTAGTGGCAAACCGACTACAGCCATTGAGATATGGAGCCAACTTAGCACTGCAGATATGCGGCGACTCTTTCTGAAATAAAAATGATATGTCAGGCCCATAACAAACGACATAAAAGCCATGGACACGAAAAAAAAAACAACAGCCTGATAAAGGCGCTTGTCCTCCACTATTGTCACCTGTGATGAAGCTAAAGATAAGCAGCACAATAGCTAAACCATAAAACAAATAAAAATTCCTGAACATTTGTATTGTGTTAGTTATACTATTCCATTTCAAGAGGTTCAGATCCCGGGCTTTCCTGATCCAAAGGAAACACCATGTGCCCCTGGTTCCTCTTGTTGATCGCATAAACCTGGTTTTCGAATGGAATAAAACTCATGGACGGATACTCTTTGAATATGGCTATAGCCTTTAGATAAAACCGATACGGCATATCGTCTGTAAACTCGAGATGAACGCCATGAAGGCTGTCTCCTGCATTTTTCAGCGCTCGGGTATAATCGCCCATGACTTTGAGAACGGAATCATTTCCTACAGAATCGGCTGTTAGCTTGAAATCGCGGTAGTCTCCCGATTTTTTAATTTCAGTGAGGTCGTCCCAACATGTATGTCCGCCCGGGAAAGTAACCGTATAGCCGGAATACGTTTTTTGTTTCGCCTGCCCTGAGCTAAAATAATACACCAGCACAGATGCCAGTATCACCAGCGAAAGGGTCGTGGCGATATAAATGCTATTAATCCGTTTACGGTTCATGATCTGCTCCGGTTCTTACCAACCCTGCATTATTAACTCGCCTGTACCTCTACATTCTTTCCCAGTGTTTTAAAGCGAACACCATTCTTTTGTTCTACTGTAATCGTGATGTGCCCGGTTTTACTGGTGTTGATGTCTCTGACAACACCCGTTTTTCCAACATGTGTGCCGCCAATCACTTTACACAAGTCGCCGTCTCTTAGTTCTTCCGGTGTTTTTATTTTCATGTTGAGGGTTTTACTTCCTTAAATTTACGAATTCCGGGTCCGTGTTCATATATCTTCCGTTTGCACCATATATTTTCATTAATTTTAAATAAAAATAGAAAGCCCCCTTCATGAAGAAAATTGTCTTTTTATTAGTGCTCTGCATCTTTTCATACACCGCTGAGGCACAGGATTGGCGGTTAAAACTGAAAAGCAATGTGCAACTGCGCACCTGGAAACTCACCAGTAAATCTGAAGTAGAAGAAAAGGGCCTTGCCGGTGCCAGTATTGCTCTCTATAAGGGCGCCAGCAAACTGAGTGAAGTGCTCAGCGATGCCAACGGCGACTTTATGGTAGAGGTACCTCCCAACGGGGAATTTACTCTTGTGGTATCATACCCGGGATGCAATACCAAAAAGTTTGCGGTTTCTACGCTGGGGGTTCCCGAAGAAATGAACAAGGACGAGAAATTCAAACCCAGCTTCGGGATCGGTGGATTTATTATGGCGCGTGCTTTTCCAGGCATCGATTACTCGACACTGAAACAGCCCCTGGTGAAAGTTGTGTATGTTCCTAAACTCAAAAATTTCAACGACGATAAAGATTATACCAGCCAGATGTTAAACCAGATCGGAGCCATATCGGATGCTGAAAATGTACTGATCGATCAGTTCACCTCCACCAATAAAATAGGTGATGATGCCCTGCGACGCGGTGACTGCCCGTTGGCGAAAGCCAGTTATGAAAAAGCGATGACAATTATTCCCGGCGAAATATACCCGAAAGACCAGCTGGAAAAAGTAGGTCTGTGCCTGAAGGAAAAAGAAGATGCCGCCAAAAAAGCGGCCGACGATGCTGCTGCAAAAGTGGCGGCTCAGAAGGCTGCTGAAGAAAAAGCCGCGGCCGATAAGCTGGCTGCAGAACAGGCTGCTAAAGACAAAGCAGAGGCAGATAAGGCCGCCAGGGAAAAGCTGGCTGCTGAAAATGCAGCCAAACAAAAGGAAAAAGAAAAAGCGGCTGCCGATAAAGCTTTAGCAGATAAGGAAGCCGCCGACAAAGCCGCAAAGGAAAAGGAAACTGCAGAGGCCCTTGCCAAAGAAAAACTGGCAATGGAAAAGGCCGCGAAACAAAAAGAAAAAGACGATAAAAAAGCAGCTGCCGACAAAGCCGCCAGTGAAAAAGCAGAAGCCGATAAACTGGCGAAAGAAAAACAAGCCGCAGCTGCCGTAGAAAAAAACAACACAACTGCCACGCCGCCAAAAGATAATGGCATTAAACCTTCAGGCTTTGAAACGCCTGTAAATACTGAGAACAGCAACGGAAACAAAGGTGACTCCAAATACAAAACACCCCAGGTACTGGGTGCAAACCCTTATAAAGATGCCATTACCAAAGCTGATGGATTTTTGAAAATGAAACGTTACTCCGAAGCCAAAGAGGCCTACGAAGAAGCCCTTAAAGCAAAACCCGATGATCCTTATGCCACTAAAAAGCTGGCCGAAGTGATCAGTGCCCTTGGCCCAAAATAAAGCAGTACATGTCCCTATCTCTTTCTATGCGTCATTCCACACGGTTTCTCAACATCCATGGTGTTTCGCTGTATGCGGCTTTCCTGGAGCCTGAAGATGCTTCGCAGGCATTATATCCAACCATTGTTTTCCTTCACGACTCTTTAGGTTGTACAGACCTGTGGCGCGATTTTCCGCAGAAGATTGCAGAGCAAACCCATTGCCCGGTGCTGATTTACGACCGGCAGGGCTACGGCCGCTCCGATGCTTTTGGTCCGGAAGCCCGCACCCAACGCTATATGGAAACAGAAGCAGAAATCCTGGGAGAGATTCTTAAAAGCCTCGGGCTGGAACAAGTGATCCTGTTCGGGCACAGCGATGGCGGATCTATTGCCCTGATGGCTGCTGCAAAATTTCCGGCTGTTATCAAAGGTATTATTACGGAAGGCGCCCATGTGTTTGTGGAAGATATTACACTACAGGGAATACGCACCGCGGTGAGCCTGTATGCCACCACAAACCTGAAAGAAAAACTCAGCCGGTATCATGGCGAAAAAACAGAAGCCGTGTTCCACGCCTGGGCAAACACCTGGCTTAAACCTGAGTATCGCTCATGGAATATAGAACACTTTCTGCCGCAGGTACTTTGCCCTTCGCTGATCATACAGGGTGTTAACGATGAGTACGGCAGTGAAAAACAGGTGAACGCCATTGTCGGTAGCGTGAAAGGCCCCTCGCTGAAATACATGGTAAATGGCGCTGCTCACACGCCGCATAAGGAATCGTCACAGGACACACTCGATAAAACACTGACATTTATCCATTCGCTTTTGTAGCTGTTACCTGTTTTTGTTATTACAATAAAACAGCATGCCCGGGCATGTTGTATGTGTAACAAAAATGAGCGGCCATGAACAAAACAGCTTTATTGTACCTGATGCTTTTATGTAATGTGATCCGCATCAGTGCGCAGGATATCCAGTTCACACAATTTTACGCCAATCCGCTTTACCTCAATCCGGCCTTTGCGGGGTCGGAGTATTGCCCGCGGATGTGCATCAATTACCGCAACCAATGGCCCAATCTGTCGGGCACTTATGTTACCTACAGCGCCTCTTACGATCAATATGTTTCTTCGATTCATGGAGGTCTTGGTGTGCTTGTTACCAGCGACAACCAGGCGCGCGGCACACTCAAAACAACAACAGCAAGTCTCATCTATTCGTATAGCACGGCCATTACCCGCACATTCTCTGTCAAGGCCGCGCTGGAAGCCACGTATTTCCAGAAAAGCCTTGATCGCAGCAAACTTAATTTCGGTGATATGATCGATCCGCGTCGTGGCTTTGTATGGAATACCAATGAGGTGATCCCGATGCAGAACAAAAGCAATGTCGATTTCTCGGCAGGCATCCTGGGTTACAGCAAACATTATTTTTTCGGGGTATCGGCCGATCATCTCACTCAGCCTGATGAAGGCTTGCTTGGCCCCTCCCGACTGCCCTATAAAATGACCGTACATGCCGGTGCTCTGATCGGGCTTGAAAAAGGAAACAGCAGTTATATTTCTCCGAATATATTATACCAGCAACAGGCCAATTTCAGTCAGCTGAATCTGGGTGTTTATTTTGTGAAAGATCATTTTGTGGGGGGTCTCTGGTATCGCAGCAACGACGCAGCCATATTGCTGATAGGTTTGCAAAGCGGTAATTTTAAGTTTGGCTATAGCTATGATGTAACGATCTCCCGCCTGGCCAACAATACAGCGGGTTCGCACGAAATATCGATGTCGCTACGTGTAGCCTGCAAAAAAAAGGAAAAGCGTTACCGACCGGTAAGTTGTCCTTCATTCTAATGTTTCAGTCATAAAATGACCGGCATTTTAAAATTCCACTTTCTCCAACTGGTCTCTGAATTCGTTGATCTGTTTATTTACCATACTGAAATAACGCTGGCGCTCTACAATGCCGGCACCACTCAGCAATGATGACTTGGATTGTATGTTCTGAATCCAGCGCAAATTTTCTTCGCAGAAATCCTGTTGCGTGGTATTCATAAAATTAATGGAGTTGAACGGCTGCAATACCATTTTCTGCTGATCCATTTCGGCCAGGATGCTCGTTGTATTGATATTCACTCCCATTTTATAAAACTGGAAAGGCACCTGCATTTTCTTATCGAAGTCAAAGGTCTTGTTGTTTTCTTCGGCCATGCGTTTCAGCCGCGTCATCATGGCCACCACTTCATCCAGTACCTGTTCCACTTCCCGTTTGCCTGAAAAGTCGCCTGTTTCCACACAGAAGTGAATTTGTGTCAGTACCGTCTGAATGGTTTGCGGTGTCCAGATCTCCACGCTAGGGATCATGCAATATTGCTGATAGGCTTTTTTGGCGTGCGCTGTAATCTCTGCATCGATCTTCACTTCCTTAAAGATTCGGCGAATATAATACTCATCGTTGAGCAGGTATTTCCCCCAATAGAACAGTTTGAAATTCAGAAGCACCGGGTAGTTGTAGTAATGGTATACAGGAACCTCCGGGGCTACGTGGTAGAGCTGCTTGTGGCTATGCCCGTTTATTTTGTGCAGCAGGCCGGAGATGGTCTGAAAAAAATGTTTGGAATCCACTGCTTTACTTTTGAAGGGCGTGTAGCCGAATACCACATTCGAAAACCGGCTCGACTGGGCCGGCAGAAGATTCACGCCATAGGCTTTGGAAAGCGCGCAGACTTCATCGTAGGTAAATGGTGTTTTGCCATTGATACGGCGGCTGGCAGCGTCTTTGTTGATTTTGAGCACTTTCATCAGGGCCTGGTTGATGGTCTGATGAGCAGGCAAAACAGCCTCCAGGGTCTCGAGTAACAGCTTCAAATTCTTCATGGATGTGCGATATTATTTCGTAGTGCATATTCATTAAAGATACATTTTGAATTATAAATATCAAAATATGATATGCCATGATTCCTTGTATCAAAATCCGAGCGAAAATTATCAAATTTCAATACTTATCATTTTTGAATATCAAAAAATGTGACTTTTCCGAAGCTGATGGGCTAACATTGCCTCAGAATCAAAAAACTTTTTTATGAAACAGATATTGATCAGTTTAATTATGGTTGTGTGTTGCCACAGCTTTGTACAAGCACAATCTCCGGGATCAGCCTCATATGGCCCCGTGTATTACAATTTTTCAAAGCGGGTATTGTATTCCTCCGAAGGTAAAAGAATAAACGGCCAGGATTTTCTGGAGTTCTGTCGCGGTATTCCCGACAGTGCTGTGAAAGTGCAGGTGGCACTCTATGATGCCTGTACCCGTAATAAACTCCGCCTCGGGTTTGCCGCTATCGGTGGGGGGATTCTGAGTTTCGGGCTGTTTAGTTTTGCAGCGGCACAAAGCAGCAGCCAGGCCTATACCGGCGGAAACTCCAATGCGGGCGCTATCAGTGGTTGCCTGGGCCTTGGTACAGTGAGTCTTATGGCTGTTCCAATATCTCTTATAGCTACAACCATTCCACATCAGCGTCGCAAACTGATTCTTTTCCACGATCTGCCCCAGGCCTATAATTTCTATGTTAAATCATTAACCTCTAAACCTTAATCCCATGAAATCATTTGTTTTTTACTCACTCCTGCTATTATCCGCATTACAGGTGCATGCCCAGGACATTATTGTCAAAAACGACAGCAGTCGCACATTTGCAAAGGTTCTCGAAATTTCGCCGTCAGAGGTTCGCTACAAACGAAATGACTATGTGGAAGGGCCAACCATCGTTATTTCGAAAAATGATGTTGCATACATACAGTTTTCGAATGGTACAACAGAGCGCTATGAGAAACAGGTTGTTCAGCCTTTGGTACTCGACCGCTACAACCTCGATGTATTAAACCGCGAATATATTCTGCAGCGGCGCCGGGAAAAAGTCAGGCAATGTGAAAAACTCTATACCCACAAAAACTATGTAGGCATGAATCTTCTGGCACTATTCAATAACTGCATAGGTATTCATTATATGCGTGATATTAAAAAAGCACATATGATCCTCGAGGTGCCTCTTGGTTTCGGATATTCCAGTCCCGGTGTTTTCCAAAACTTCTACAGCGATTTTTATGCCGGTGGGGGAGGTGCCAATACCACCTTTAAACGTATGGCATGGCAGGCGGGACTAGGCTTATTGTTTGCGCCAAGTATGAACCGGGAGGTCAATTTTCTGATCGGCCCTTCATACAGTTGTTCAGCATATGATGTTCATACAGAATTCAGCTATTATACAAACAACCCGCCTTATACATCGGGTATTTATAAGAATGATTTCCGTATGTACCGGAGTCTTTATGGCTTTTCGATCGGATTGATGGCACGGTTTAATGAGCGTATGAACATGCACTTCCTCTTCACAAACGGTATTAAATACGACAGCTATAGTCAAAGCGATCCTTTCGGTTATAAATACAACAAAACATACAGCAGCTACAATTCTGAACCGCAAAATGCCCTACCCTATGTCACGTTCAATCTTGGCTTCGGGTATCGTTTCTAAAATAAATTGTTTATACAAACCTTTTGCAAAACCATTAACTATGACAACACCAAAAAAAACGTATCACGATTATGTGATCAAAGACGGAAAATTTATCGGAAAATTTGAAGACATGTACCGCCACTTTGAAGATCCCTGGATGCAGTCGCAACAGCCCAACCGATATAGCAGGCAGGTGGCCATTATGAATATGAAGCGCTATGGCATCCGCTCTGTAGTAGAATACGGTTGCGGCCTTGGCTACTATGCCGACTGGATTCACCGCGAAACAGGTATTGTTTGCCAGTCGATCGATATTTCGAAAACAGCCATTAAAAAAGCAAAAGCGAAGTTTCCGCATCTTGATTTCCATGTAGGTAATATCCGCGATATGGGTTCCCTGAAAAACAAAGCGCACATCGACTGCATTTTACTGGCCGACATTACCTGGATGATCTTACAGGACCTGGATTATGTAAATACGGAATTACTAAAGCACTTCCGCGGAAAATACCTCATCAATAATTTTGTAACCTATAAAGGCACGCAGAAGTACGGACTCGATTTTTTCACAACCACCCAGGAGTATATAGATTATATGCCCTTTAAGCTTATCGGCTATGCCGAAGGAACCACGATCGACGATCACAATATTGATTCTACAACCATTTTTAAGATTGAACCGAAACAGGTCTGATACGTGTTTTACCTCACGTATTATCCGTACATCGTTTCTTAATCCAGCTTAAAACCACGGCATACCGTGGTTTTTTGGCGTTATTTATCTCCCAACTTTGTCATAACTGACATATATCAGGTTTTTTAGTCGCCTCTATCAATATGCAATTGTTGTATTCATGGTAATTTCACATAAAATAATTTTTTCAGAAAAGTAGTTTCACTTTCGTTGGTTTAATGTGTTAGTAAATCCACTTTACAGCGTGCCGGTATAGAAACGCGTTTTATACAGGCCCAAACACAAAGAAGCACCGGAAATAAAAAAGCCGATCGCAAAAAATGAATAAAATATTATTTACTAAGTAAATACCCGTTTTTGGCATTTGTTTTGTTTACAGCCGACACATGCCAAGCTTTAAAAAAAGGACTCCCCCGGCTGTTAGTATTTATAAACTGTTAACCAATTAAAAACGCAAGTCATGCTTAAACCAACAGAAAAGAATAGCAAAAACTCGGGTGCTATTAAACGAAACCTTTTAACTGCAAACTCTGTATCGGAGTTCAAAAAATGGCAGATCATTTACATGAGTTCTGCTTACGAAGCCAGTATTCCTTTTCTGGCTTCTATTACAGGGCATCAGAAGAACACCGTGCGTCGTATTATTCAGGAGTATAATAAGTCGCTTAAATCCGGTAAAAAGGTAGTCGTTAAAAAATCAGCTGTTGCAACCACCTCTTCCAAACAACTGAGCGAACGTGATCTGCAACTGATCCGTTTGATCTGCAAAGGCAAGAAGAGTCGTGAAATTGCACTGGATTTCGGTCTTTCGATGCGTACCGTTGAAGGTCTGCGCGAAAAACTCTATGCAAAAATCAAAGCTGAAAAAGTGGCTGATGTGATCATGTATGCAGTAAAACGCAAACTGGTTTAATTTCATAAAGCCCCCGCTTTACAAAACAAAAACCGCCCATGTGGCGGTTTTTGTTTTTCAGGGACCACTGTTCAGACATCTATCGTTTCCAAAAGCTCCTTTAGGATCCTGGTAAGCTCAGGCTTCGCCGCCTTCACAGCTTTCATGTCGGCAAAATATACAAGCCTCCGGTCTTTATAATTTCCTTCGAGTAAAGGTGATTTTATATGCACGATATACGGATGGTGAAACACGAGCATGATTTTATGCTGACGCATCGGGCCGAAAGTAACCAGGTCTTCTTTGTAATAATAACTCGGTGCATTCCATTTAATGCGTTCCTGCAAGCGCTTATCGGCAGCTTTAATCATCTTTCGCAAGGCCTCCAGTTCTGCCTTATACGGATGTTCGAGTGAGGCCATAAAAGCCTCTACTGACTCCGCATCGCCCGGTTTCGTTGGTTTGGATGATTTCATAGCAAACGATTTATGCCTGAAGGTACAACTGTTTTTGTGATTTACAGAAGTACTTCGCTCCAAAATCCATGTTCGGCCAGTGTGCGTATAATCCCTTCCGGATCTATCTGCCTGCCTTCTATACGCAGAATTCTGTCGCAGTCTTCGAGATCAAAACTGATGTCGGTCTCCGGAAACGTTTTTAAGATGGCTTGCCTGAGTACCTGCGCGTTGTCGGCCGTTTGAATATTGGTTTTAAATACTTCGACCATTCAGCGGAGTTTATCAAGTTTCGATTGGATTGTTTTTTTGTCGTAAGCCGTTCTGGCCATCGTCATGGCTTTGGCAAAATGCATGCGTGCTGTGGCTGTATCTGTTTCGGTATACAGCTCGCCCAGCAACATGTAATAGTAATGGTTGTTGTGCAGTTTCAGTTTTTCGGCCTCGGCTATGGCTTGTTGCTTACCATTGGCCCGGGCCAGAGCATAGGTCCGGTTGAGTGCAGCTATGGGCGAGTATTCCAATTGCAGCAGTTGGTTGTACAGTTGCAGGATCTGCTCCCATTTTTCGCGGGTGTCTTCCTTCTGTGTGTTCCAATAAGCAATGGCGGCTTCGAGGTGGTAGCGCGACAGGTGATTCCCCCGTGCCGAGCAGTTCAGGAAATAGGCCCCCTTACTGATCAGGTCGGAGTCCCAGAGGCTGGTATCCTGGTCGTCGTATAAAACCGGCTCTCCGTTTTTATCGACACGTGCATCGAAACGCGATGCATGAAAACACATGAGTGAGAGAAGAGCGTTGGCTTCAGGCGTATTGGTGTTTTGATTTTCGATGAGCATGTGGCAAAGCCGAATGGCTTCAGAACACAGGTCTCTGCGGATCACGGTATGCTGACTTTCGGAATAATAGCCTTCGCTGAAAAGCAGGTATATGGTGGTCAGTACGGCATCGAGGCGCTTCTGAATATCTGCTTCAGCAGGGAGTTCAATGCTGATTTTTTCTTCACGCAGTTTTTCGCGCGCGCGGAACAAGCGTTTGTTAATCGTTTCCTTGTTGGTCAGAAATGCGTTGGCTATTTCTTCGATACCGAAACCGCAAAGGATACGGAGCGACAAGCCGATCTGCGATTCGGGAGGTATAGAAGGGTGACAGATGGCAAACATCATCTGAAGCTGACTGTCGTTGATGTTCTTCGGGGAAAGGTCTATGTCCATATCGGTATTGGAAGGCAGACTGTGTTTCAGCTCCGGACTGATCTTCGTTTCAAACAATCTGTGCCGGCGCAGGTAGTTATGGGCTTTGTTCTGTGCCACACGATACAGCCATGCTACGGCATTAGACGGAACTCCGTGCAGGGCCCACACCTGCGATGCCGTAAGAAAGGTATCGCTGGCGATGTCTTCGGCCGTTTCGATATGTCCGGCACCAAAGCGTTTGCAGAGCACCGATACAATTTTGCGGTACTCAGTTCTGAACAAGTGCGGTATGATCTCTGCCTGTTGCATGGTTTGTATAAAACCCCGGGACTAAGCCCGGGGCCTGGTATTACATAGGCAGGTTGTTGATGGAACGTATTTCTACGTGACCCCCCACCTGGAAGATCGGACAGCCTTTGGCAATTTCAACGGCTTCGTCGTAAGAGGTGGCTTTCACAATCGAGTAGCCTCCGATCATTTCCTTGATCTCGGCATAGGGGCCGTTGGTAACAACGTTGCCGGGTTTCAGCACTTTGCCGCTGGCCGGGTCGAGGCGGTTACCACGATCGGTGAGCTGGTTTTTGGCATCAAGGCCTGAGATCCAGTCCATCCATTTTTTTGTCATGGCCTGTGCCTGTTCGGGTGTAGCGGTTGGTGCGGCTTTATATTCGCTGCGGTATATTAAAAGATAATTTTCCATGCTGTTGCTTTTAAAGGTTTATACAATCAGTGCATCCCGTCTTTACGTGCAATTTTCCGTACTTCCACACTATTGCCTTCGCCCTGGAGCACAGGGCAGCCCTTGGCAAATTCCACGGCTTCTTCAACCGACTCCGCTCTTACCACAATAAGGCCCCCGATGGTTTCCTTGATCTCGCCGAAAGGGCCATTGGTCACTACTTTTTTGGCGTCGCGGTTCGTTACGGTTCGTGCCTCGTCGAATGGCAGGCCGGTGCCGCTTACAAATTTGTTCTGCGCGGCAATACCGCCGATCCAATCCATGGTTTGTTTCATCCACTGCTGGATCTGTTCGGGCGAAGCGACCTTTTTGCCGTCTTCGTGCCTCATAATTAATGCATACTCTTCCATTGCTGATGGGTTTTTAAGGTTATTAAATGTACTTTATTCTATACCTATAACAAACAGAAAAAGGGGAATTGGACAAGGGGCTGAAACTATTTTTCAGGGGTTCACTCCCTCTTTTTCGGCATTCATTCCTGTTGCATTTTACAGGCGAGCACGATATTCCATTTTTGTTCTCAAATAATCCCGACATGAAAATGATTTTCACCCGCTGCCTTACCATGATCTTAACACTGATGTATGTTTGCTGTTATGCCCAGCCTGTTTCAAAAAAAGGAACAATTCTAAAGGGTTCTGTGACAGATGAAACAAAGGCCCCTGTTCCTTTTTGTATGGTTATTTTATATACGGCAAACGATTCGGCATTGTATAAGGGGGAAGCCTGTGATGAAAACGGGATTTTTCAAATCAGTGATGTTGTTCCGGGAAAGTATTACCTGGTGGCAAGTATGGTGGGTATGGGACGAGCCATAAAACAAGACATTATCCTGAATGAACAAAACGCGCTGTGTGATCTTGGAGATATTGTGCTTGCACAGCCTGCCAACATGCTCAGTATGGTTACCGTAACTGCTGATAAGCCATTTATAGAAAAACAGGTTGATAAAACGGTGGTCAATATTGAAAACAGTATTATTCAAAACAGCGCTCCTGCTACGGATATGCTGGGAAAGCTGCCAGGCGTGATGATAGATCGTGACGGGAATGTAACGCTGAACGGACGCAGGGGTGTGGTTATTCTCATCGACGGAAAACCGACCGGGCTGAGCGGGCAAAACCTCTATAATTATTTGAAAGGTCTGAACACAAATGCCATTCAGAAGGTGGAAATTATCACAAACCCATCCGCCAAATACGATGCCGCGGGAAATGCAGGCGTAATCAATATTGTGATGAAAAAAAACAGAAGACAGGGGCTTAACGGAACACTGACCAGTAACTACAGCCAGGGCAGGTATACAAATTTCGGACAGGGCTTTGGTTTGGCATATAAAGACAGATGGTATAATATCTATGCCAATTACACTTACGATTATCGTCACACATTTACAAACCTGGTCCTCAACCGGATGTTTTATCAGCAAGGCATTTTAAATGGCGTGTATAAAACAGACAGTTATATTACCGATCTGGCCAACACACATGCACCAAGACTTGGGGCGGACTTTAACCTGTCTTCAAAAACAAGCCTGTCTGTACTTGCCAATGGGCAGTTCATGCAGGATAATGCATCGGCATACGACAAAACGGATAACCTGGATAAGCAGTTAATGCCGGTTTATCATTCCATATTTGAAAACAGCAATAAATTCAGCCATTATAATTACAGCATCAACGGGGAGCTTCGTCATCAGTTTGATTCACTTGGGCAGGAACTAAAAATAAATCTGGATTATGCACATTATTATACCGGTATTGATCAGCAGTTCGCCACACAATATATATTGCCCGATGCCACGATTGTGCCAGGTGACCGGCTTAACGGAAATCACCACGACAAGCTGTTTCTCTATGCTGTGAAAGGTGATTACAGCAAACCACTGAATCAAAAAGCCACACTCGATGCGGGTTTTAAATGCAGCTATATAACTCTCTCAAACAACATGCGCTTTTTTAATCCTGCCTATGGTACGGATTATTTAGATACACTCCGCAGCAGCCTGTTTGATTACAACGAAAATATAAATGCTGCTTATCTTAACCTGAATAAAACATGGTCGAAGCTCACACTGCAGGGCGGTTTGCGCCTGGAGCAAACCCAGGCCAGCGGATATCAGAAACTGAGCCAAGAGCAATTCAAAAGAAACTACATACAGGTCTTTCCTACGCTTTATGCCGAATATAAGTTCAATGATAAACACGTTGTCAACCTCAACGGCGGGCGGCGCATAGATCGTCCGGCCTACGACCAGATGAACCCCTACAGGAAGCTGATCAATCCTACAACCTATATGCAGGGAAATCCGCTGTTACTGCCACAGCTTGGCTACAATGCCGATCTGTCATACGCTTATAATAATCAATGGTTCCTGACATTGGGGGCGAGTATTACCAAAAATAATATTACAGAAGTTCTGGTTCAGGATGCTGTCACCAAAACCACACATCAAACGGTGATTAATCTCGACCGCTTTCATTATTACAGTGCCTCCGTGGCGTATGCAAAAAAGATAACAGACTGGTGGACGACCAATACCAGCATACTTGGTTATTATGGTATATACAGGGGCGCGGTAAATGGTACCTCACTTAACAAACACATGCCTTCGTTTTACATAAATACCGGCAATAGTTTTTCCCTGTGTGAAGGGCTCTCTCTTGAGCTTGGTTTTAACTACAGTTATAAAGTATTTTACGGCGTAACGACCATACAGCCCATGAACAATCTGTCGTTTGGCATTCAGAAATCCGTTTTGAAAAACAATGGCACTGTTACGTTGAATGTCTCCGATATTTTCTGGCGATCGTATGCACGCGGGGCTACCGAATTTGGCAGCGTGTCGGAATCCTGGAGTGCAAAACGCGATACGCGTCTCGTGAATATAAGCTTTTCGTATAAGTTCGGAAAAAGTCAGAGTACCCTTATAAACAGGGCAACCGGCAGTGATGATGAAAAAAAACGGATTCGTTAAATCTATCACTACAGCAGGCTTTAAAAAAGCCCGGCATCATCCTGATGCCGGGCTTTGCTCTTAATTATCAAGCCATTTTTTAAAGTCTGTGTATTTATCCTGGCTTACAAATACGTCTTTATCGGTTGGGGGGTTCAGGTTCAGTTTCAATTTATTAGCGGAGTACTTTGTCATGTTTTCGATACTGGCTGTGGAAACAATGAACTGCCGGTTGATCCTGTAAAACAGTTTTGGGTTAAGCACCCCGGTGAGTTTATCGAGGGTGAGGTCAATGATGTAATGTTTTCCGGCTTTCGATACGAGAAATGCAAATTTATCTTCCGCAAAAAAATAGGCAACATCCTGTATGTCGATGGTGAGGTAACTACTTCCTTCAGAAACCAGAAACCTGGTTTTGTATTGTTCTTCCTTAGGCGTTAGCTGCTCTATAATAGCCCGTATATCTACGGTTCCGGTTGAGAAGCCGGATCGGAGTTTATGGAATTTTGTCAGGCTTTGTGAAAGGTCTTCCTGGTTGATTGGCTTGAGGAGATAGTCAATACTGTTGACCTTAAAGGCCTTGATGGTATACTCATCGAATGCCGTGGTAAAGATAACCGGAGCCTGAATGGGTGCCTGTTCGAAAATGGAAAAGCTCAGGCCATCCTCCAGATGGATATCCATGAAGATGAGATCCGGTTGAGGGTTTTCAGAAAACCATTTCACGGCCGATTTCACAGAGGGCAGGTGAGTCAGGATTTCGATGTCTTTATTGCATTTTTTGATTAATGTCTCCAACCGCTTAGCGGCCAGGGATTCGTCTTCAACAATTACTGCTTTTATCATGATTGCATGGTCTTTAATAATGGTATGCGCGCTATGTAGCTGCTGTTTTCTGTATAAAATTCTGTCGGACGGGCAGTCAGCAGTTTGTAACGGCTGCGGATATTCCTCAGCCCCACTCCTGTTGAGGGCAGCTGCTGTTCGCGTCGCTGCAGGTTGTTACGCACAATGAGGTATTCGTCGCCTTCGTTGAATATTTCTATTTTCAAAGGTGTTTCGGCCGATATAATGTTATGCTTAACCGCATTTTCGATAAGAAGCTGCAGGGTAAGAGGCGCCACATAATATTGCATAACCTGGTCGCTTAAATGAATCTGCACCTGAAGCTTTTCCTCGAAACGTATTTTTAATAAAAAGGTGAAGGCCTGCACAAAATCCATCTCCGTTTTCAGCAGTACAAGCTCATTGTCTTTTTGTTCGAGCAAATACCGGTAAGAGCGGGCCAGCTGATCGATGAATTTTTCGGAGAGGTTGGGGTCGATGTGTACCAGTGAAGACAATACATTCAGGCTATTGAAGAGGAAGTGTGGATTTACCTGATTCTTGAGCGACTCAAACTGAGCCTGCGCAATGCCTTTTTCAATTTCTTCTTTTTCGGCATTCACCCGTTCGGTGATGTCGCGGTTGCTCCACACGCGGCCTACAACTTTACCGTCGATAATCTGTGGTTGCGAAATGCCCTCGAGCACCCGTTTGTTTTTAAGGTAAGCTACCAGCCGGATGCGATGGTTCACATTTTCTTCGGAGGTACTGATAATCTGAAATACCTCATCGGCATTTTCTACATTTCGGATCGCATGTTGCAGGGCAATACTCTTCTTCCGTTCTTTGAGCATCTCATCGGTAAAGAGCCACATGTCTTTAAAGTTCTGATTGTAATACAGAATATTATCGTCAAGGTCGGTCAGCAGAATGCCCTCGGATGTGGAGTCAACAATGGCCTTGTTAACGGATAAAGAGCGCTCCGTGCGTTGCTCAGCCTCTCGCCTGAGCATGGATGATATAAGTATTTCCGAGCAGATCTGTAGCGTAGAAACATCTTCTTCTTTCCAGATTTTATGGTTTTGCACGGAATCAAATCCCATGAATCCATAAATTTTCCCATGCCGGAGCATCGGAATCAGGAGCACTGATTTTGTCTGATCCGCTTTACAGATGGCTTTAAAATCTTCCCCTTCCGCCGGGATCTGTTCCGTATTTTCGAAATTAATAACAGCATTACCCTGCACCTGTCCGAACAACCACGATGACGTTTCAACCGGAATACCTGCCTGGTAGAAATTGGAAGCGATGAGGCTGGCAGCTTCGCTGCGCCACTCGTGCAAACAGTCCCAATGGTTTTTGGCCTCGTTCAGCAGATAAACATACGAACGGTCTACCTCTGCAAAACGCCCGATCTCTTCCAGCATCTGTTTTACAGCGTGCTCCAGATCGGTACCCAGAAAACGGGTCGACATATCGGTGAGCAGCCTGTAGAGTTCTTTCTGGTGGCGGGTTCTCTCTTCGGCCAGCAGGCGATCTGTAATATCGCTGTTGATGGCAATATACCCTTTCAGTTTCGGATTGGAAGAGGCGTTGATCACTTTGGTTTCAATATGCCGGATTGTACCCTCGCGGGTCAGAATCTCATAACGCGTACTATAGGTATCGAAACCTTCTTTTACTTTTGTTTCAAACTCCTGTACAACCCGGCTGCGGTTTTCGGGATGGATGAGCGCAAATCCACTGCCGAGTTTTCTGACTTCATCGGCTGTATACCCCGTGAGTCCTTTGATAGACGAACTGCAATACAGGAGTTCACCGGATGCACCTATTACCTGTATGACATCATGAATGTTTTCGATCAGTGTTTCAAAATATTTCTCTACGGTCTGAGCGATGTCCTTGTCGCGGCGTATGCGCAGATCTCTGAAATAACTGAAGAGGTTGATGAGTGTGAGGTAAAACTGGAAGATGAAAACACTGATAGCACCATCGAGAAAAAAGGTGGCCAGTGTCATGGATGGTTGATCGGTAAGTGTACGGGAGTCAATTCCGAATAAAGGATCCATGGCGTATGGCAATCCGAAATCGGCTATAAAGACAACCATATATGTAAATGCAACGCCCGATACCAGCGACACGATGATCCGCCGGTATGGTTTCTCGAACCAGGGAAATCGTTTGTCGGTAAGCCTGAACACCAGTCGTGCAGCCTGCCAGAGACCCATCGATAAAAGGCCCGTAGAAATGCCAAAGTAAAAAAACGTCCAGATTTCTGACTGGCTCAGAATGTAATGATAAAAGCCAAAGAATCCGCCTACCATGGCGGAAGACAGGATTTGTGTTTTCCAGGATATATCGAACATGATCCGGTCTTCGGTCTTCTCTTTGCTCATGATGCTGAATGTGGTTTTTCTCTGCGCAATTAAAATACAAAAGTAATTGCAATCGATCTGAATCTTATCAAACTAAAAATGAGACCCAAATTCCCGGGAGTGAATGCCAAAAAAAAGGGAGTGAATGCCCGATATCGGGTACGAGGAATTATATCCGCCTGATTTTCAACAAAAAACGTCTAATCAATTTATGGCTGCTCCCTGTTATTCCCCGATGCCGGTCCGGCCTCCTTTATTCGGCTTTCAATCTGCAATTTGGGGCATTCACTCCGGAAGACTGGCTAACTCCGGGCTTGCAGCTTTAGTTTTGTGGCAAAAAACAAGCCTATGAAAAAACTATTTTTCCTCATCATCACCGTAGCAGCCGGAAGTCTGGCCGCTCAGCAGGATTCTCTGACCTTTAAAAAAACGTTTGAACTGGAGGTCGACCCTATTGCTTATGCCCTGAAAGGCTATTCTGTTCATGGCATATACAATCACAATCACTTTCGCTTCGACCTCGGGTTTTATGGTATCGAAACTCCTGGAGAACTTACAGGAAACAAAGGGTTTACTGTTCGCAACAGTGGCTTCGGACTGAAGGCAAATTACATGTTCCGAAAAGTAAATGGTTTCTATGGTGGCGTGGATCTCGGTTATGGAAAAACCATCGCCACTGAAACCGAAAGCAATTTGAAAGATACCGGGCACAACATCAGTGTCGGGACCCACATTGGTTACAGGTTCTTTTTGTTTCCGCGCCAGCACAATGCGCTCCACGGATTATACCTGACTCCCTGGGCGGGCATCAGTTATAACTATGCCCACGATGCTATTACACTTGGCAACTATAAAGAAAGCTCCCTGGGTTATTTTGCCACATTCCATGTAGGCTACAGGTTCTGAGGGTTTTTTAATAGCACAAAAAGGCGCTTTATGAAGCGCCTTTTTTCAGGATCGTTTGTAAAATATATAATCGGTAATCAGTGGCTGTATACCGCTTTGTTTCAGTTCGGTGTTTATCTGACCCCTGTGGTAGCCGGAGTGATTGATAACATGAAACAGGATGTCGGTCAGGCTGTTGCGAAACGACTCTCCTTTGGTGTTGCTGTACAAAATTTCTTCGTCACCGGGTCTGCTATCCAGTATGGAAACCGATAATTTGTTTTGTTCACGGTTTATACGTTCGTATTCAGCTAATGGCAGGGGCTCCCAGGGGCCTGCCGGGGGGACTGCTCCCTGCACCCGGCTGTTCCATATTTCATGCGCCCGCAGAATGTGCGACATAAGCACCTTTGTTTTTTCGGAAAGGGTCGGTTCATGCTCAAGCAGGCGGCCGATCATGGATTGGTTAACGGCTTCATTGTATTCAAACAGATTTTTCAGAAAAGTATTCATGCTAATTGGCTGTATAGAGTTTTAATTCGTATTGTTCTATGAATGGTTCCAGGTTGCAGGCCTTCAAAAAAGCAATCGTGGCTACATCACTGTGGTCGATGTTTATCATGGATAAATCCCGGTTCGTGATGTCTTCCGCTATTTTCATAATTAAAGCGCCTGCATAGCCCCGTCGCCGGTAAAGCGGATGAACCGCCAGCTGATGCACCCGCCCTGTTAGCGGATTCACAATGGCATAGGCAAGGGGTTTCCCGCCGGGCAGGATTGCGTAAAATCTCAGCTGGTTACTCACGCGTTGCATGGCCGGAATATCGTTCTGCCAGGTGGGTGCATGATTCCAGAAACCGGGAAGTTCGTCCCAGGGCAACACGTTTACCTGTGTTACCGGAATGACCGCAACACCCGGTGCCGATGGTCTTCCTCTAAAACACACGAGTTTACGATGGAGATGGAATCCCAGTTTGGTATATACCGACATCGCTTTCAGATTCGGCACAGCCACTTCGAGCTGGTGTGTGAAAAACGACTGGCGGCTCAATGCTTCAATGGCATGCGTGTATAATTGCCCGGCAATCTGTTTGCCTCTGTGTGCAGGAACAACGCCGGTGCCGGCGTTATACAGCACACCCGGATTGTAATAAGGATCTGATCCGTGGAGGATAAACCCAACAAGCTCATCGCCGGCAAATGCTCCAAAGGACAAGGCCATGGAAATGTTTTCACTTTTAATTTTATGCAGCATCTGGTCCGTTGTAAGCTGAAGTTTCACGAGGTAATCGCTGAATGCCGCATTAAATGTATCCGTGAGTTGCTCCAGTGAAATATCTTCCAGTGTTACGATATGAAACAGGCGATTCATTTTTGAAATATACCTTTATTGGGGTTGAATTCCGTGATTTTATAATCGGCCAGATGATGTATATAAAAAGGATCCTGGCAAAGGGCTTGGTTCAGTGCTTCCTGCCCGTCGAATGCAGCCAGTATGATGCCTCCTGTACGCGGGTTTTTAGGTCCGGAGGCAATGAAATGGCCCGAGGCATAATATGCATCCAGAAAATGGCGGTGGGCTTCCAGGTGTGCATCAATCTCAGTAAGGGGAACTTTATAGTTCAATTCTATTATAAACATAGGTTTAATTTTTAAAGCGGTTGGTAATCACCACACCCGATACGATGAGTAAACCTCCTGCCAGTTGTGAGGCATAGAGGGGCTTACCGAGTATGGCAGAAAAAAAGGTTGCAAAGAGCGGAACAAGGTTAATGAAAATAGCACTGTTGTCGGCGCCGATCTGCTTTACGCCATAGTTCCAGAAATAATACGCCAGCACGGAACCACATATAGCCATAAATGCAATACTGCCAGCGGCCCATGCCGAAACAGCCGGCAGATGGCCTCCGGACTCAAACCCCGCGATAAACAGAAACAGTACGGTAGCCGGCAGCGTGGTGAATGCCGTCAGGCTATATACATTGATCTCTGATAAATATTTCTTATTGATCACATTGTAGAGGCCAAACGATAAACTCGACGCAATAAGCATGATGTCGCCCGACACAAAGTTAAGATGCAGAATGGTGTCCAGGCTGCCTCCTGAAATAACACACAGCACACCCGAAAAGCTAAGCAAAATCCCGAGAAGTTGTAACCGGTTGATTTTAGCTGAAAGCAGCAATACCGACAAAATCAGCGTGAACATCGGGTTAAGGCCCATGATGAGTGCGCCGTTGGTGGCCGATGTACTCCGGAGTCCGATAAACATCATGAGGTTGTATACAAATACGCCTATAATACCACTGCCAATGAGTATCGGTAATTTCGGACGAATACTCTCCCAGTGAAAATCGCGGCGGCGAAACCATAATACAATCACAAGCAAGAGGCCGGCAATAAAAAAGCGCGCTGCCGCTATAAAACCGGGGTTTAAGGTTTCCAGTGCCAGTTTGGCAAAAATAAAATTACCGCCCCAGAAAAGGGTGGCTATAACGAGTAAGAGGTAAGTCTTTTTCATGATACATGTTGTATTAAAGCCCCCATAAATGAAATGATACCAATGGGTAGTTTCCGCTCCGAAGCGATAATTCTCTTGAAAACAAGGTCATTTGCTCGATGATGCGGTTTCTCTTCAGGCTGCCGCCATTGAAAAACCGAAAGGGCAATACAGCCATTAAGGCTATCACTTCACGTGTCAGCCGGTCGTCGTCGCAGGTAACATATACATCCGAACGTATATTTCCTGCCAGCGGTGTATCGAACACGACCCAAAATGTGTTTTTGAAAATACCCACCACGTGTGTGGATGGCAACAGCCGCTGAATGATTTCCGAGGCGGACTCTCCCTCCGATGTTATCAGTGCATCGAAACGCTCATTGAATGGTACGTTTATATCAAAGAGAATTTTACCCTTTAATTTCTCGCGGTGGGTACTGATCCATTGAATACAGTCCAGGTATTTGAAGGTTGGAATCAGAATATCGGCTTCGAAAATCTGATCCAAAGGTACGATAGAAATATCAGAACCCCACGTGCGGTTTATATCTTCGATCTTTTTTAAATCGCGAGCCGACCATACAAAGGGGATCTTGTGTCTGAAGAAGGTTCCGGCCAGGGCTTTTCCCATTCTGCCGGAACCAATAATAGCTATTTTTTTCATAAGGACAGGTTGTTTTATTACACGCCGAACTGGCGCAGGTGATGATCCATGTGTTTATAGGCCGCTATACCCCATTCGCGGGTCGATATGTTTCCGAATGCCGGGTGTGTCAGTGTAAGTGCGGCGGTTTGTTTCGGAAATTCCCCGACAAGATTTATGAATGCTGCTTGCTGTACCTGAAACTGCGATTGTGGGGCATGGCCCTGAGCATTGTGGCGGTGATCGGTTGGGCGGTTTTTGGTAAATTTTCCGGCAACATATAAAGCCACTATGCGCAGGGCAAATTGTTTCACTGTGGTACGGTCGCCCGGTTTGCGCCCCTCTGTCAGGATCTGCGTGTTGCAGAGGTTGCAGTGCAGGAGCATTTCAGTAACCGTCATCTTGCCCCACAGGGCCCTGTGATCAGCGGTTAACTTTGAAGCCCGCTGTGCCAGCTGATGCGAAGTTTCCGCATCCAATACATTATGTTTCATGGTTGGTTGGAGTTACTGTTAAAAATTGATGCGGTAAATAAAGTTTGGTAAAAAGCCGGTCTGATACGCGGTGTTTACCTGATTGGTTTTCTTGTTATACCCCATCGCATAAACGTTTTTATAATTGGTGATATTCTGGAAGTCGATGAAAAACGATTGTGAAAAATGGTGTTTCACATTATTGAGGCGATAGCCGACTTTCACATCCCAGCGGTAGTAATTCGGATAACGTTGCGAGTATGAATAGGCATCTCCCATAAGCACCTGCTTTTGAGCCAGCTGTGAGGCGGCCAGGTCAACCGGGGTATAATACTTGCCGCCTGCACTGGTCAGCTTGGTGTCGATGGTTATCACATTGCGTTGTGCTTTACCTACTTTAATTTCTTTGCCTGCCAGGAGATTCAATGTATACTTTCCGTTGAATGCGGTATTACGCTCCAGGTTGTCGCTTGCCTTATATTTAGAGTCGTAAAGCGAAGCCGTAAATAATCCGTAATAGCCTTTCGAAAAGAATTTCTCGAGTGTGAGTTCAACACCGTAATTGTGCCCGGAGCCACTGCCCGAAAGATCTGTTTTTTTGGTTGGTGCAAAAGAAGCTCCTTCGTTTATAGATGCATAACTGCTTGCATAGGCCGTAACCGGAATCTGACTCAGGTACTGATAATACACTTCGGTTTTTATGCGCCAGTCGGCGGCCGGTAAAAAGTCGTAGCCCACTACGAAATGCTGGCTTCTGAGAAAGTCCAGATTTTTATTTGTTTCGGTATATGTGCCGTCGGCATTGTATTGTTTATTAAAATAAATACTGAGTGGCTGAGTCTGTTCGTGCCAGCCATAGCCAAACGAGAGTGCGTGTCTGCCGGTGAGCTGGTATTTTGCAGCCAGTCGGGGCTCCACGGCTGTTTTACCGTTTAAGGTCAGGTATTGAGTATGCAATCCGCCGGTAAGCGACAGTTTTTCGGAAAATACGTATTTCCCCTGGGCATAGGCCTGCAGCAGCATGGTATTGTCATGGCTATCCCAAAGGGTTCTCCAGCCATCGTTGCCTTGCACTTCGGCATCGTAAAGATTCAGGCTCATCAGCTCGCCGATCACTCCGGCCTTGTAGTTGAAGCGGGCATTTACCTTTGAGTTGAAGGAGGTATTGAAAGAATAATTCACCTGTGATGTACGCAGGTTCTCTGCTGCCCCGGCCACATCGCCCTGGTACTTATTAATGGTATCCTGTTTGTTGCTGTTTTCGCTGATGGTAGCACCGATCACGGTTTTGAAATATGATTTATCATTTACTTTGATGAAATGGCTGAGGCCCACCAGCCCGATACGGCTTTTAAAATACATGTCGCGGGTAGGATCGGCGTAAATATCAGAGGAGTCTATTTTATTGTGCAGAAAATCGATGTTGCTGATGCCTCCCAGGCCGAAAAGACTGAGTTTGCCGAATCGGGATGCGCCACCGTTTATTTTGAATGACAGGTCCTGGTATTTGGGCGTTGCATTGGTACCCATTTTCATTCCCATATCCTGTGCAAGTCCTGTAAACGAGTAGCGGTAAGCAAAGAGGTAGGAAGATCCTTTTTCGCGGTTGATGGGTCCTTCGGCCATGGCTTCAAGGCCCGTGAACATTCCCATCTGGATGGCATACTCGCGTTTATCGCTGTTTCCGTTTCTGAATCCGAGATCAAACACACCGGCTGTGGCATTGCCGTATTCGGGAGCAAATGCAGAAGTCATAAAGTCGGAGTTTTTAAGCACATTGGTGTTGAGTGCACTTACGGGGCCTCCTGTGGTACCCATGGTCGAAAAATGGTTTGGGTTGGGAATATTCAGTCCCTCTATACGCCACAGTATACCGGTAGGTGAATTTCCTCTTACAACAATATCGTTGCGCGAATCGTTTGGCGCCGATACGCCTGCAAAGTTTGCCACGAGGCGCGAAGGGTCGCCATGCCCGCCCGAATAGCGGTTTACCTCCTCCATATTAAATGAGCGTGCCGAAACAGTGCTCATATCGTTAACCGTCTCGTTTTTCTTGGTAGCACTTACAGTCACTTCCTGCAACTCCGAAACCGCCTCTTCCATTTCCAGTTCCAGGTCTACTTCTTTTCCTACGGTAACCAGCACATTGGGTAACACAATCTCTTTGTAACCCATGTATGCAGCCTTTATGTCGTAGCGCCCTACGGGCACCTGTGCAATTTTAAATTTACCGTCCACATCACTGCTTGTTCCCAGCAGCGGACTGGTGTTCATAATGGTGATGGTTACTCCGGGCAATTCGGTTTTGGATACCTTATCCGTAACATGTCCTTTTACAGTTTGAAAAGCGGTCTGAGCCACTGTGAGCATTGCCGGCATCAGCAAAGCAAGTGTTGTAATGCATTTGAAGGTTTTCATGGTTTTGTTTGGTTTGATGGCGCAAACATAGCATGAGCCTCCTGCCCGGTAAACCGATACGGAGTGAATCAGGAAAAAGATGGAGTGAACCGGAAATGTAAAACCCGGAGCAGATCCCTGCCGGGTGTCTTCGGAAGAATTCTTTGCCGTGGGCTCAGTTGAACCCGTAAAGAATTACTTCTTTCAATGATTGATTGAGTTGTTTGATTTCGTAAGGATCCTGTGTGACTTTATAGACGTGCTTTTCCGAATCTATCGCTATAAAGTCTCCGTCAGCAATATCCATAATATGATAAAATAACTTTCCCTCCAGTTTAACCTCATAAAATTCGGAAGGATTAATCAGGCCAATTTCCTCGCCCGACAACAATGTATTCAAGACATCAAACTCATATTCATCCAGGGATTCTATCTCAAGCTTACTGATATTTATCCTGTTGCAATCTATTTTCTCTTTCTGGTTTCCAAGGGAATAACCTGCCACGAGTCCGAAACCAATATAAATTTCAGCAGCAATATAGTCTTTTGAGATCGTGCTGTACACCTGCACATGTTTGAGCTTAAAGCATCTTCCCTTTTTGTCTTCGTATGTGCCTGAAATGAGAGGATCATAAACAAACCCGACATAAGCATCTCTTTTATCGATGATGACTCTTTTCAAAAGGCCATCTTGAATTTGCTGAGAAAATTTTTGAAAATGCGGCAATAGTTCAAAAACATTCATCAAAAATGTTTTCTCCCATTCTTCGACACGTGTCCGTGTAAATAATCCCAGCATGACTTAAATTTAATAAAACTTTGTTACTGAACCCGGCTGCGCATGTGTCGCATTCAATCTTCCTTTTGTTGCCGGGGGCGGGCTATATGAATCAGCCATCTTACAAAAAAATATACCGTGCATATTGCCAACCCAATTGCAACAACGGGTATCCATTTCCGGTTACCCGAACACAAAACCAAATAGCTCTTTAGCAGATCCGTATAGATAAAGCACATGGTTAAAATAAAAAAGAAAGTAGCCAGAACTCCGTACTTTCGCTCTTTTGCTTTTTTTTTATTCATGGCTTCCTTTTAATCTTTCATTGTCCTGCAATTATCTCAGGAACCACTTGTGCCTTTATGCCTACCTGACTTCGCCAATAAATACATGGCCACAACTGCGCCAAAGTTCAGGCCGAAATAATATGTTTCACTTTCAAATAACCCAAACTGAAACCTGGACAGTAATGCTTCCAGTATGATGAGCGTCTTTCCTGTGAAATCCAGTTTCAATACCAGGCCGATTCCCGCCAGGTAAAAGAATCTGAAAGGGCCGGCTCCAATAACAAAGATCTGCAGGGCCTGATTTACATAACTGACTTTAAATCCTACAGCGGGTTTTCGAAGCAAAAGAACCCCGGCAACAAACGAAAACAGGTAAAATAAAAAATCCGTCACTAATATCCATGGTGAAATTTGTTCCTCCCCTCCCGCTATAACAAGCTCCAAAAACAGGAAGCCGATCAGGGCACCTATAATCTGGTAAACACCTGTAATCCTGCGCCAATCTATTGTCCTCTCCTTTTTCATGTTTTTTCTCGCCACCTGAACGGCCCACTGATCCCGTTTCCTGATCTGTACATAAGCTATTGCGTTATCTCTTTCCCATCCCGGTATTCTGTCTGTCTTTTTATTTTTCCCTTCCTGTTATAAAAGATCCAAACGCCTTCACGGTGTCCGTCTTTCGAAAACTGACCAACGACTCTTTTTTTACCGTCTTTAAAATAGGCCTTATAGGGGCCTTCAAAAAACTCCATGTGCCAGAGTCCTTCTTCAAAAACAACCGAGTCTTTCAGGAAGAATTTGCAATAATGACCATCCGCTTTGTGTAAAACAGAATCACAGGCATAGGTATAAAATGCATCCCACTTGTCGTAGGTTTTCTCGCTTATCAATCTTCCATTGCGGTAGAAGTATCCTCCGGATTTAGTTAACCTGTAGTTACTGCATTTTCCAAGGTATGCGTGCGGGATCCATAATGTATCGGCAATTTCTGCCGGGCCGGCTTTAATTCTGACTGGCTCATTTACCCCAAATGCATAAACATAGCCACCATAAATAAAAAAGAACATTGACCCTGTTACAGTCATTAGGATGCTTTTCAATATGGTGCCTTTGTTGTTTGCCATTATGCTCTTCATGCCCCGTTTAATACTCATATTCCGGCATGACTTAAATTTAATAAAACTTTGTTACTCGATGCGCCTCCCACGGTTAAGAATTCTGATGCAGGGTGAAAAACCGTTTAAAGTATTATTCAAAAAAAGCCCCGCTGTATGCGGGGCCTTTCTATTACTCAAGCACAACCTTGCCGGAATAGAGCTCATTGTCGGCACCGCGCACCTTTATGAGGTACACGCCCCGCGGAAGCTGCGATACATCTACTTTAAGCGTTTGCGGGTTTTCATTGCTGATGTCGCGTATGAGTACATCTTTGCCCGTTACATCCGTCATGCGGAATTCACCTTTCGGCAGGGCCTGCTCCACCTCGAGGGTAATGTCGTGGCTGGCGGGATTCGGGTAAATGTGAAAGCCTGTGTTTTGTTTTCCGCCACCCGATGCATTGGGATTGATGCGGCAGCAGGAGCTGTTCACTGTTACTGTAACCGTTTTACAGGCTGTGCAGCAAATGCTGGTGCAACTTGGTGCAGCATACCCTACAATACAAACGGTGTACACGGTTGTAACCGATGGACTGGCCACCGGGTTCGCTGCATTTACATTGCTGAGCCCCGTAGCGGGCGACCAGATGTAAGACATGCCCGAACAACTGGAGGTTCCTGTAGGAGAGGCGCCCAATGTAACGGTGCCACCGGGGCAACAAATGCTTTTGTTAGTGCCTGCATTGGCAATGCATTGCGCTTTGGTAATGCCCGCTGCAAACATGGCAGCGATTACCAGTACGATCTGAATCATTTTTTTCATGGTGATTTGGTTTTAGGTTTAGTGTTTCCGTGAATTGATAACAGATAGTACACAACGTATATCACAACCAAAAAAAGAAGAGCAAAGGCTGATACAAACCTGCACGACCCGCTATAATTAAAGTTAAGAAGCGGGCCCGCAAAGGCAATAGGTAGAAATACCTAACTTTTTAATGTAACAGGCTGTGTGTCATGACGGCTTAACAAATGGGCTGAAAAACAAGCGCCGGCAGCCATGCTGAAACAGGACAAAGATTCAATTATACGTATAACGATACGTGTATCGGTAATACTGTCCTTCAGGTGTTTTCACTTTTATTTCTTTCAGCAGGCCTTTAGCATCGTAAGAATATTCCTTGACGGTTGTTTGCATACCCCCATGAAAAAATATACCTCCTACTTCTTCGCCCCTGCTGTTGTGTCTGTATGTTTGATAAAGCATCAACTTCCCCGACGGCTCATACAATTCCCGGGCCTTCCGCCATCCCTGCTGATCATAAAAATTGATTTCTGTTTCCTTCAGGACGCTGTCTTTGTCAAAACGCATTACCTTCGCCCGCTGGTTGAGGGTATTGTACTCATAAACGTCCAGGCTTCGGAATTGACCATTGCTGTAGTACATTTTCTCCCTGATTACCTGTTTAGCCTTATTATAGGTATACTCTGAACGACCGGCATAATCGCCTTTTCTTTTCTTATGGTAATACCGCTCTTCCGAAACAATATTGCTGTCGGCATCGTACTTCCTGATTTTGACATCATAATGTGTAACGTCGTTATAATAAGGTGAGCCGTCCATCTGATTGTTCTGTTCGCGCAGCAGATGGTGCTCCTGATCGTAGGTATACAAATCTTCGGAATTGTAATCGCCACGATCGTTGTGAAAGCTCTGGCCAACAAGTACGGTGTCTTTATACGTATAATAATCAAACGAATAAGCCGAGTCCTTGTCATCTCTTTTTATTTTGCTGAGGCAGTTGTTTTGTACATCGTAGGTGTATCGCTCGGTATAACAGGGTTTACCAGGCTTTACCCCAAAACGGATTTCGGTCAGTTTGTTTGCAGCATTGTATGTGTATTCGTTTACCGAGGTATCTTCTTTACTCTCCTGTTTCTTCCTTATCATGTTTCCATGCGTGTCATACGCATAAAAATCCGTCATATATACCACTGTGCTATCGTCGTCGTCGAGGATTTCTTTCCGTATCAAACGGCCGGCAGCATCGTATGCATAGCGCTCGCTGAGAGAGATGTTTTTTTCGGTCAGTGGTTGGTTGAAGCTTGCCACATAAGATATTTGCCTGATCAGGTGGTTAGCGGCATCGTAGCGACTCACAATTTTTTTTCGCCAATGGTGTGCATAAAACTCATCATACATGTGTTTGGCCAATGGTTCCGTTGGCACAAAATTATAATAGGTGGTATCGGGTCTCTCACGCTCTGCACGCATGGTTTCAAAACCCTGCGCATTATAGCTGTGGTATTCTTCGAAGTCTACAGCAGAATCGCTGCGAAATACATACAAAGCCGTTATTTGCCCTGCGTTGTTGTACTGCACTGTAGCAAACAGTTCACGGATGCTATCCTCTTTGCTGTTGCTATGTGCTGTGGTTTTGTATATGGAACAGGCTTTAACCTGTTGTCCGGATTTCACAACAGGCAACATCCAGCGGTTCTGGCACCAGGCTACTGATGCAAAAAAAAGAAACAAAACAGAAAAGCCGGATTTGTAAACCATAAAGACGGGAGTGCTGCTTATTTGGTCTCTTTCTTTTCGAACAGGGCATTGGCATCCTGCAGAAACTTCACTTCTTCTTTGCCCTGCTCGGCTCCCTGCGGATAACCCAGTGATCCCAGGGCATTGATGTCGTAACGCTGTCCGTCGGAATTTTTGCTCAGGTTAAACACCCAGATGGTTGGGTAGCCCTGTACCTTGAAAGCCTGTTGAAGACCCTGGTTTTGCTGCATGAGCTCCGGGCTTTGCGCTTTACTGCGCGGAAAATCGAGCTCCACCAATACCACATTCTTATTGGCCCACTCTATAAACGCGGGCTTCGACAGCACGGTGCTTTGCAGGCGCTTGCACCAGCCACACCAGTCGCTGCCGGTAAAGAGTGCAAACAGGGGTTTATGCGTGGCTACCGACACTTCATTGGCTTTCATAATATCGGTATACCATACCAGCTGGCTTTCTTTTTTAAGGGTATCGCTTTGTGCGGCACAGGCCAGACTCACAAACAGGAGTGCAGACATCAGAACAAGTTTCATGCGTTTCATGCGCGTTGGGGTTTATAGTAAAGTTAGCAAAATTAATTCAGACCAGAGGCTTTCATGACCCAAACCGGTTTCCTGCATGAAAGTGCATGGTACAGGTGCCGGCTTTTCGCATACCTTTGTATAAGTACCTGTGCCCGATCATGAAAAAGAAAGAAACAGTTGCCCTGGACAGCACCTGCAGCAAAGAGCTGATGGCAGCCACCGACACCCTGACTATCCTCAATGGTAAATGGAAAATTCAGATCATTGCCACTTTAAATTACAGCGGGCCTCTGCGCTTTATGGATCTGCAACGCCTTATTAAAGGCATCGGTTCCAAAATGTTGTCGCGCGAGTTGCAGGACCTTGAAACAAACCTGCTCGTGAAAAGAACCGTGCTGAATACAAGGCCCATGACCGTAGAATATGAACTAAGCCCGCATGGCAAGTCGCTCGAACGTATTATAAATAGCATGCGCCTCTGGGGCAAGGCACATCGCAAAAAAATTGCTGCCCGAAATTAAATCCAGACACATGGCACAGCATAAAGCAGATCTTATTATTCAGGCATCGCCGCAACAGGTGTTTACCGCACTCACACAGCCCGACCTGGTGCAGCGCTGGCAATACAACAAACAGCTTATGACCGACTGGACACCCGGCTCCGGTATCAGGTTCCGGGCCTGGTTCAACAATACCCTGCTCGAACAGTGGGGCACTGTGCTGGAATACCGCCCGGGCGAGTGTATAAAATATACCTTGTTTACCCCGAAGCCCGGGCTGCAGGATGTTCCTGAAAACTACCATACCACCACTTATACACTCCATGCAGAAGGCAAGGGCACCCGTGTAGAACTGACCCAGGAAGATGAAGGTATAAACACTTTTGTACCTGTGAGCCTGATACCCATACTGGCGCAACTGAAAAAAACAGTGGAAGAGGGCTTAGCATAGGTGCCTGTTACTTTTTTCGTCAAGGAAAAAGTATAGGATAACTCCTTTATAAGACCAGGGTAAGGAATAGCTCGGGTGGTTCTGCAATACATCTTGTGAGGTGCGGCTGATCCGGCGAAACGGTGCGGGTTGCCATTTTTTCGGCGAGCTGCGCGTTTGGCTCGTGCGAGAAAAAGATGGAAACCGGCGTTTCGCCTTGACTTTGTGTCGGCATCAAAGCTTTAGCATAGGTGCCTGTTACTTTTTCGTCAAGGAAAAAGTAAAGGATAACCTTTTTCTTTTGTCTTGAAACAAAAGAAACAAAAATTCAAGGCTCTATACCTTTTTTCTAAAATTCTGCCTTTCTCAACCTGATGATTTGAAGCGCTTCGCGAGCTGCGCAAATCATCTCCTCACAAACCAGCGCCTTTTGAGAAAGACCGAATTTCTTTACGAAAAAATGTATAAGGCCGGGGTGAAGAATACTAAAAGATATTTTCACTCTTTATTGTGTTACAAGCCACAAAGCATTGCTGAAACATCAAAGTGAAATACCTCCGGTGGTTCTACAATACATCTTGTGAGGTGCGGCTGATCCGGCGAAACGGTGCGGGTTGCCATTTTTTCGGCGAGCTGCGCGTTTGGCTCGTGCGAGAAAAAGATGGGAACCGGCGTTTCGCCTTGACTTTGCCTCGGCACCAAAGCTTTAGCATAGGTGCCTGTTACTTTTTCGTCAAGGAAAAAGCAAATAATAAAGCCGGAGTCCAGAATACCCCCTGTGTTTGCACAATACATCTTGTGAGCTACGACCGGCACAGCAAAACAGCGCCGCTTACCACTTTCGCCAAGGAAAAAAGTAAAACTATTCCCCGGTACTCTGTTTCAAAAACCGAATCAGCAGCACCAGGCTCCATGCGGCCAGCACACCCATAAGGCCTGTAAGCACCAGGCTGCTTTCAATTCCCCGGTATTTCATGACCACTGCCAGCGCGCCAATGGTCAGATCCATGAGCACAAAAAACATCAGCAGTGCCGGTGCCAGCACCTGGCCCCATTCCGATTTCCGGAGAAGTAACATGGCGGTCAGGAAAACTCCCGGCAGAAAAATGCCCAGATCAAGCACCTGCACACCATTGGTAAACAATCCCGCCCCGGCCACACTCTTCGGTATGTTGTGATGCAGCAGAGCCGGAACAACTTCCATAAGCCAGAGTATGTAAAAAAACACGGAAACAACCATGAAATAAACAGCCGTTACACGAAACACGCCCTTATTTGTGTGCCCGGGCGACACCGTGTAGCGACGGACTGTAAAAAGAAAATAAAGTGCCGCATAAAACGACAGGCCAAGGCCCGTGCAATATACCCAGAACAAACTGTTGAAATGCACCTGAAAACAATAGAGCACCAGGGTGTAACAGAGGTAAAAAACAACGCCGCCCCACATGAGGCGTGCAGCCCGGTGATGGCGGGCCGCAGCGATGGCTGTAACAAGCAGGCAAGGTACAACCAGGCAGACGTCGATCAGATCCTGCCCCAGCGATTGGGCCTGCCAGTTGGGTGTTTCTGCTGCATAGAAGCCCGGGCTCAGCAAACCGGCCAAACCGGCCAGGCTCACCAGCAGTGCCAATGGCAGCGAGAGCGCTAAAATGGTTTTATCGATCCGGGTCATGGGCATTGGGTTTTTACTTTATACGCTTTTGATAAATCCGCTTCAAAAATCCATCTTTCCCTGGGTAATATGCATGACCTATGTCACACCGCGGTTTGATCCTGCTCAATATTGCCCGCTGCTCATAAGCCCCGATACCGAAGCTTGTTTCAGGGCGCTTTATCTTTTAAATACTCCGTATAGTAAATTATAACCGGGGTTCCTGTAAAATGACGCCGGTACGATGCTCTTCGATACGCGACCGGACAAAAATAACAGAGCTCCGGTTTTGTATTATAAAGGTTCAGACAGCACTCCTTTTTATTCGATCTCTGTGCTCTCCCCATCGGTCGTTTGTTCATTGTGTCAGATGCCCTGTAAGGGCCGTTGGATTTTCACACTCCTTTGTCAGATTTTCACGACCTCCCGTTCGGGCCTTTGCATATCAATACCTGTATACCATCATTGCCGTCTGATCTTCGTGTACCAGCCTCCGGTCTTGTATGGATCTTGTCCGTACAAAGATAATTGCCGTTCGGACCATTGATATTTTATGTCGATCAGAGTACTTTTTCGTTTCATTCGTCATCGCTTTCGTACGATCACTTATGTATACCGTCTGATCTTTTGTTCTTAAGGTCCGGACAAAAACATCAGCCGTTTAAACAAAAATCACAGGCGTCTGAGCCGGCTTTAAAAGCAGCGGTCATGTGTTATACCCGTCCGATCTGCACGCATTTTGTTGCGATTCTCCGGCACTGCCGTTCGACCCTTGTGTGCTTTTGTCTGAACCTTATCGTTTCAGGGCCTGAGTGGCTTTGTTTCAGGGGCCTCCGTGCCTGTTCAGGAACACCAGACCCTGTATTTATATTGCTCTGTTTGTATGATGGCCGGTGCTTCTGCCGGGTGCTCATTGTGCTGTCGTATTACTATGCGTTTAAGTAAAATAATAAGCCTTATTTTTTGCCGCAAAGCTCATATATTCTTAGTGAATTAATCCTCTGTATATGTAAAATAAGGCTTTACCTATTAAAAGGTCTTCGCCGGCTACCGTTTCCGACAACGCGGCAGTCGCTGAAATAGCGTGATTTCCGGAGGACACATTAGTAATTTTGATAATATTCCGACAATTATACCCAGGCCCGGTACTTTGGCATACGGCATCGTAATTGTGGTTTTTCCGGCTGTATTAACTTTTTAAAAAAAGATCTATGAAACCAAAATCAAAGGCCAACATGGGGATCTCGAATTTGACCCCAGGCGGCAAAGCAATCAAAGCACAGGCCATTATCGATGCCATGCAGGCCAGTGGCAATTTTCCGGCTGCCAACATGCCCATTTCCTATCCGGCCCTGCAGGCCCTCATTACCAATCTGCACAATGCCATTGTGCAGGCCGACAACGGCAATAGCGCCGACACCAGCGACATGCACGAGCAGGAACGTGTACTGGTGATGGCCTTTAACCTGGTAAAGGCACATGTCGAAATGGTGAGTAACACCTTTACCAATCCCGATACGGTAATTCTCTCGGCGGGTATGTCTGTGGCGGCAGGCAACGGACAGGGAGCCATTACCGATCTTACGCTCGACGCCATAGGCAACGGCACCGTGCGCATTCGTGTGCCACGCAGTCCCGAAAACAAATCGTTTTTGTACCAGTATGCCCTGGCCAGCGATCCCACCAACTGGCAAAACATCGGCTACAGCACCCTGAGCAGAATGGATCTGAAAAACCAAAACCCCGGTGTACAGCTGCTGGTGCGCTATGCGGCCATTAGCAAACAAGGCATCAGTGAGTTTAGCAGCCCTAAGCAGATTATGGTAATCTAAACGCCATGCGCTTCAACCTCAAAACCCCTGCCCGAACATGTGGCGGGGTTTTTTATATACGGGAAAATTACGGAGCAAAAACAGGTATTTATACGGGTTGACATTAGGACCAATAGCTTCTATTTTAGCTATTATGGAAGATTTTACATCACAACCCACAAACCTGGAGAATGCACAAAACGATGAGAAGTTCGTATCAAAACCCAAAGACCCTTATATAATACTCGAAATACGGCTGAGGAAAAAGGCATTAGCATTTAACTTAAGCGGTGGATTTGTTGCCATCATTGCCATTGCTATTCTACTATTGTTTGTTACTAAAACCATGAAGGCGCAGTCTATTGTTCCTTCTAAAAGCTCTACTCCACAAGATAACGAAGTAATAAACGTGTTGCGACGCTATTTAATTAGTGCCCCAAATAACAAAATGTTTCTACGAGTATTTGATACGGGAGATACAGGACTTACCGGCGGATTCAAGGAATTAACATTTTCGTATGCGTCCACCCCAAATTCAATTCCATTTCGAGCAAATAAATTACTAGGCCTACTTAATGCTGTAAATACTGCTGCTACTTTACCAGAACAAACGGAACGAACCCCTCCGTTAGATAATGTAGTATATTTTCAATTAAAGAAATTAATCGAAATAGATCAAAAACTTCATGATGATTTATTAGTGCAAGTAAAGAAGAAAGATGATAAGATTTCAGGTCCAAGTTATGCTTCTAAACTATTAATGATTCTTCTTGCGCTTGTATTCTTAGCACTTGCCCGTTATTTTCTTCAAACAGCTAAATATTACAATGCCCGAGCAGATGCCCTCTCGCTGCTCAAAGATAAAGAGCTCACCGTCGAAGAAGCGCTGGCAATTACTGCACCTCCTCCTGTCGACTTCCGCCTTTCGAAAAAGATTCAGAACGAAATGCTGGAGCTTTTCAAAATTAAAGCCGAAGCACAAAAACCCGTTTGCTGCTGCCCTTGTAAGAATTGCAGACCCTGCTGTTAGAGAGATCCCAAAAACGATTAGAACAGGCTTCTCGGCCAGCGTGTCGCTAAAGCTGTAGCGATAGTACAAACTCGAAAAGTCAGCGCTTCTTTTTGCGCTTTGTGAGGTGCGGCTGACATGAACGAACGGTGAGAACCGCCATTTTTTCTGAGGCATTTGCGCAGATTGGCGCGTGAGAAAAAGATGGGGGTTGGCGTTCGTTCTTGACTTTTTGTTACTTTTTCGTCAGGGAAAAAGTAAAGTAAAAGCACATTTCTACGAACCTCGCTTCATCTCAAAATAATACCTCAGCTTCTCCAAACTACTCTTCACCAGATATTGACATGCTTTGCGGCCAATACCCATGAGGGCAGCTGTGGCATCGTAATCGAGCATATTGTAGTAAAGTATAAACGCCTGCCATTCCCGCGGGCTCAAAAAGCGCCGGGCCCGGAGTATGTCGTTGCTGTTTAGGGGAGTGTAAATCTGTTGGTTTAAAACCCGCTGCTTGGCGGCAGGTTTCTTGTTTGCTCTCATAATTCTTAATCTGAGGATATTAGCAATCCGAAGGATTAATCGCATTACAAAAGCGTAGCTCTGCACCAAATGTATTGCTTTATTCGATATCCGCTACAGTAAATATATTCCGTTACTTTACTTACTACGATACCTTTTCCTGGCTTCTTGTCGCTGGTATTTATGTTTTATATTTAATGTAGTCTTTTTATATCTTGTTTATGGCTCCATCCAAAAAACCAGCTGCTTTTGCAAAAGAGCTCAGCGGCCTCCGTGCCGACCTCACCAAAACCATACCTGCCAAGCGCAGCGGCAAAAACCTGCTCATTGCCACCTGGAACCTCAAGGCCTTTGGCGATCTCAACGAGGCGTATGCCAATAGTACAGCCCACCAGCCCAAGCGCGATATGGCCGCTCTTGAGTGCATTGCCGAAATAGTTTCGCGCTTTGATGTGGTGGCGATTCAGGAGGTAAAAGACAACCTGAAATGTTTGCGCCACCTCATGAAACTCCTCGGGCCTCACTGGGCCTTTGTGATGACCGACACCAACAAGGGCCGCCTTGGCAATGGCGAGCGGCTGGCCTTTGTCTTTGACAAGCGCCGTGTCGACATCTCGGGCCTGGCCTGCGAAATAGTGATCCCTGCCGAGGCGCTCAGCAGCAAGCGCTACACGCTCAACAAGCAGTTTGCCCGCACGCCCTATGCCGTGAGCTTTAAGGCTGGCGGAAGCACCTTTGTATTACTTACGCTGCATGTGTATTATCAGGCTAAGGCATCGGGTCGTGTTAATGAATTACTGAGCATTGCCCGGTGGGCCAAAGACTGGGCGGGCGACCTTAAGTCGTGGAACCACAGCCTGCTGGTGTTGGGCGATTTTAACATTGAGCGGCAAAACGATGCCGCCTGGCAGGCCTTTACCTCCACGGGGCTCTATACTCCGCCCGAACTCCAGAAACCGCCGCGCAGCCTCGTAGATGGCAAGCCAAAGTTCTACGACCAGATTTCCTGGTTCAAAACCACCCGACAGGATAAGATTTCGCTCCGCTTCAACACCGGGGGCGACTACAATTTTAAAGGCAAGGTGCTGCAGTCGCGCAACTATACCACCGAGCAACTCCAGTGGCGTATCTCCGATCATTTACCACTGTGGGCGGAGTTTAATCTTAGTTAGTGAAGATTTACTAATTTTAAGTATGCTAATTAAACAATATGGAAAAGAAAACTTGTTTTATAATTATGCCTTTTTCTAAGGCTGTCGTTAAAAACGACAAATTAAATGAAGCTACTTTGACCTATCTATATAACGATTTTATCAAAAAAGCCGTGTCAGAATATAAAAAAGATGACACTACTGTTTTTGATGATGTTTCGCGTTTCAGTTCAAAAGTTGGGTCAATTGTTTCTGGGATTGTAGAAAAACTAAATGCAGCAGATCTTGTCATTGCAGACTTAACCGGATTAAACTCCAACGTAATGTATGAGCTTGGGGTAAGACATACGCTTAAAAGAGGCACCATCATTATTACTCAAGATATCTCCACACTACCTTCCGACTTAAGGGATTACTTATGCATTCAATATGAGTACCCTGTTAAATCTGTAGATTACAACAGGTGCTACGAGAAATTCAAGGCTGATTTACACAAGGCTATCGACGAAGTGTTTGATACAACCCGTTACGATTCTCCGGTTTTAAACTATCTGGAAGGAAAAGCAAAATATTGGAACGAAGACGAGAAACAAGTGTTAAAATCGAATATTGTTGTGTTCAATTACATTTTGGAGCATTACAAAAAAATCCAAAGTCTTATTGAAAAAACAGAAAAAGATGAAAATGCGGTTTCTTATTTAATTTATAGATCCCTAATCAATAATATCCTTGATGGGATGCGCGATTTGAAAATAAACATTGAGACATCCATCCTTTATGAAGATTTACAAGCAGCACAATCAACCTTGTCAGATTTGCTCCAGAGCCTTTCGGTGAGTGAGGGTTATGATCAGATTTTTGGTGCCGTGAGCAAGGAGGTATCTGAAATTTTTAATCCACAAAGAACTCCTATTCTTAATTTTCAGGTTATAAATTATTTTGCGCTTAATGAAGAAAAGATTGAGACTATTTCACTTAAAAAAATTTTCTCGGATGAAGGCGATTTCAATGAAAACTTCCTTGAGCCAATTGATGATTATTTCGAGGAAAAAGCCAAAGAAATTGGAATAAGTGATGAAGAAATAGAATTTATTCTTTCTAACTAGTTGTTTAATACTATGACCCCCGAAGAACTTGATTCCCTCAACAGACACGTAGCCGGGCAAACCATTAGGCACCGTTCTCCTTTCGATGCACTGGTATCATATCACAATGCAGAACCTGTTACAGATGAGTTTCTAAAAAAATGGGTGGCTCCTTTTTACATGAAGCTGCCACGCGCCAATAATATATTTAATGAACTGGCGGCCATTAAAAAAGAACTTACCGACGATGTGATTAAACAATGCCTGGGCGATTTCAACTGGCGGACCCGTTCCACCGGCGCCTTTTTTGCAGCCATGCTGGGCAAAACCGAATACACCGATATTATTGGAACTCACCTGCTCAAAAGCGAAGTAGTCTACTCAGGCATGATCTATTGCCGGGTGCTGGCTTCTTTTAATACCCCGGCAAGCATCGCCTACCTTGAGTCGTATCTGGATTATTACTTAACCCGGCACGACCTGTTTTTTGATCAGGGAGCAGCCATGGCTGCGTTAATGTATCTCGATAAAACAAACGGAACCCATCTCCTGGAAAAACACATGGAGGCATGGAACAGTTTTAACGCCAGCCAAAAGAGCAGGCAAACAGAAATAAATCTCTCTTTCTTTGAGGGAACGATGGATGCGATAGAAAAACTACGAAACCTGCCTTAGTCAGAGAACCCTTTGATCTTTTGAGTGCAGATCTCCTGCGTGAGTTTCCTCAGCAACAGCACCCGCTCCGCCAGGTACAACAAATCCTCGCGCGTAATGGCATAATCCATATTATACCGCGCATCTACATACGCTTTTCTCAGCAGCTCAAAGCGATCGTGCTCGGGCTTGCTGGCTTTGGGGAACACCTTATCAAACTCCAGGTCGCAGGCCTTGGCCAGGGCACCCAGGTCTTCAATATCGTGCGTTTTGGGTTTGTAGCCGGTAAACACCAGTTGGATGGCACCATAATAACGTTCGGTGGCTTGGTGTAGTAGAAATGCGGCTACTTTCCATTTCTCTTTCTTTAAGTCCTCCTGAAAGGAATCAAAAAACTCATTCGCGCTGTTAAACCAATGATCAAAATCACGCTGGGCCTTGGCCTGTAGTTCCTGGGGGCTTAGTTCGCGCTTATCGGCCAGTTGGTAGCGGTTGGTGGTAAAGAGCAGGATGCCCTCTTTTTTAATGTCTCCAAAAAAGTAATTGCCCTCGCGCAGCTCCTGGTTCACAAAGTCCACCCCGTGGTATATCGGGTGCACGGGCGCCGAAAGTTCCAGCTCGCGCAAGCGCTTCGTTATAGCCTGGGTAAGGGTATCGCTCCCGGCCTGGGCATTTTTGCTGAGTACAATCAGCAGGTCGTAATCGCTTTTATATTCGTAGGTATTGCCGTTCTCTGTATACACATCCTCCACATAGCGCCCCCGGGCATAGCTCCCAAAGAGGATGATCATCTCGATCTCCCCGAACCTCGGAATCAACGCGCCTTTTATAGCCCCGATCTCCGCTTGCTTATGCCCCGGCAGGCTCGCCGGTAAGGTGGTGTTCATGAGGCTTAAAGGTATAGAAATTTTGATGTTTTTCTCTCGTATACGATAAAATTACAAGCTCTGGTATTAAACTACTAAATTTATAGTATGGCAGATGTTCATTCGAAAGAGACCCGTAGCTACAACATGAGCCGGATAAAAGGAAAAAACACGAACCCTGAAATCATCGTTCGCAAATTCCTTTTTTCGAAAGGATTCAGGTACCGTCTTCATGATAAAAAACTTCCCGGTAAACCCGACATCGTTTTACCCAAATACAGGACTGTTATTTTTGTCCATGGTTGCTTCTGGCATGGGCACGAAGGGTGTAGGTATTTTACGTTACCCAAAACAAGAACAGAGTGGTGGTTAAATAAAATAACCGGTAACATAGAGCGTGATAAAAAGAAAGAGAAGATGCTCGCTGAAGCGGGATGGAAAGTGATCAATATTTGGGAATGCTCCTTAAAAGGGCCTGACTTAGAACTCTTGCTTCAAAAAATGACACCAAATTTGGTAAAACCGTGATTGTTTTTAGTGTAATTGGTATCTTTTTCCGATTTTTACTAGGTGAATTATATTGATTTATTTGCTGGTGCAGGTGGTTTATCGGAGGGATTTATCCGTGCCGGCTTTGAACCTATTGTTCATGTCGAAATGGATGAGGCTGCCTGTTACACGTTAAAAACCCGTTCGGCCTATCATTATCTTAAGTCAGAAAACAAATATGATACATACGTTTCTTATCTGAAAGGAGAAATAACACGAACCGAATTATACGCCTGTGTTCCTTCTGAAATACTGGATTCGATAATCAACCTGCCCATTGGCGCAGACTACAATCCAACGATTCATAAAGCCATTGAAAAACAACTCCAGGGGAGATCTGTGGACCTGATTATCGGTGGACCACCCTGTCAGGCCTACTCTCTTGTAGGAAGGGCCCGCTCAAAAAACGGCATGAAGGGAGATCACCGCAATTACCTATACGTGCATTACGCCAAGTTTCTTGAAAAATATAATCCTAAACTCTTTGTGTTTGAAAATGTATTAGGGTTGAAGTCCGCGGGCAATGGTATCTACCTGGAGAACATGAAAAAGCTTTTTCTGAAAAAGGGCTATAACATGAAAATTTTTAATGTTGAAGCCAATAACTTCAACGTACTTCAAAACCGCAAACGAATTATCATTATTGGCTGGAAAGAAGCCTTAGACTTTGACATTCCGAATCTTGAAGAAATAAATACCAATACAGGTAATAAAGTAAAAGCCATTTTCTCCGACCTGCCTAAAATGCAGGCCGGAGAAAATACGGGAAAGTTTTTAAGCTACAGGACTAAAACAAACAGCTATCTGACTGAAAGTTTTATCAGAAACGGCATTGATATTTTAACCCAGCATGTAGCACGGCCACACTCCAAACAGGATAAAGAAATATATAGGATTGCGGTAGGAAAATGGAACGATAAAAAGGAACGGCTTAATTATAACGATCTGCCCGAACGCCTGAAAACACACCAAAACAGAAGCTCATTCTTTGATCGCTTTAAAATAGTGGCAGCCGATGAGCCACACTCACAAACTGTAGTGGCGCATATTGCAAAAGACGGGCATTATTACATTCATCCGGATATTGAGCAAAACCGTTCTATAACCGTTCGTGAAGCCGCACGACTACAATCTTTCCCCGATGATTATTATTTTGAAGGAGTAAAGGAGTTTGGAAGCAGAACAGCGGCATTTAAGCAGATCGGCAATGCAGTTCCACCATTAATGGCGCATGAAATTGCAAAAACAATTAAAAAAATATTGGGATGAAATTCTTATCAACTAAAAACTTCTTTCAACCCCGGGCAAGGTTACTTCTTCAGCTAGGAGACAAGTTAATAAAGAATGAAAATATTGCTTTGTTGGAATTGATTAAGAATTCTTATGATGCTGATGCAAGAAAAGTTACTGTTAAATTAGAGAATATTACTGATAAGAAGCATGGACGTATTGATATTGTTGACGATGGGGATGGCATGGATATGAACATAATAGAAAATGTTTGGCTTGAACCTGGAAGCGATTATAAGGCTGATTTGTTTGCGAGAAAAATCAGAACTAAAAAATACCACAGATTACCTATTGGGGAAAAAGGAATTGGACGATTTGGTGTGCATAAACTTGGAAATAAAATAGAATTAATTTCAAGACAAGAAGGGAAAAATGAGGTGGTTGTGAGAATAGATTGGAATCAATTCGCTCAAAATAAATACTTAAAGGATGCGAAATTTGAAGTGTTTGAAAGAACCCCTGAATATTTTGTTCGCAACAGAAAAGGCACAAGAATTATTATTTCTGATCTAAGAACTGACTGGGACAGGCGAATGGTGAGGGATTTTTATAAATCTGTATTCACCCTTAATTCACCATTTCAAAAAATGGGAAAATTTAGTGTAGATATTACTGTTGATAATCCTCATTTAATAGAAGACTTACCGAAGTTTGATAGTATCAAAAAGTTCGCCTTATGGTATTTTAAATGCAAACTGGTTGGTAGTGAAATCAAGGAGTTTAAGTATGAATTTATTCCTTGGGAAAGCTTACATGAAGTAGAAGGAAGAGAAATAACAGAGGAAGATGAGATTATCAGGAATAACTCCACATTAACAAGAAAAAGTAAAGAAAATCCAAAGGAAGAAGAAATAATTAATTTGTCTAGGAATTACAGCCAAATTGAAGGAGACACTAAGACAATTGGAGAGATTGAGTTTGAAGGATACATTTTTGACAGGGAAAAAAGCATATTAGAATTAAGCAATTTACATGGGCTGAGTCTGTTGAAAGAATATCTTGATGAGCAAGGTGGAGTGCGGGTTTACCGAGAAGAAGTGCGAATTAATGAGTACGGAGAAAAAGGAAATGACTTCCTTGGTTTGGACATGAGACGCGTAAACAGACCGACATTAAGAATAAGTAACAATATTGTCTTGGGCGTTATAGAGTTAAAAGCGGAAGAAAGCACTGCCCTTATTGAAAAGACAAACAGGGAAGGATTTGTTGAAAATGAGGCTTACTATGATTTTAGAGACGCCATAATTTGCACTATTGAAAAAATTGAAAATCTTCGATATCAAGATAAGGAACTGATTCGCTTAAAATATAATCCAACTGAAAAGGAAGAGCCCGTCTTACATCGTCTAGGTAAGCTAAAAAAATTAATTGACAAAAAAATAACAGATGAGCCACTAAAAAATGAAATCACAAAGCATCTGGTTAAAATAGAAGAAGATTATAACTACATAAATGATATTTTACTGGCGTCAGCGGGTGCGGGTCTTACTCTTGGCTTCGGGGTTCATGAAGTTCAGAAAGTTCTTTCAGAAATTAACATTGCCTTAGATAAGGAGGTTGTTCCAGAGAAAATTTCAAATCTTCTTCAGCACCTAGATAAATTAATTGAAAATTATTCTGACCTGTTAAGGCAAAGTGATGCGAAAACAGAAAACATTTTAGATCTTTTAAAGGGCGCAATTTTCAATGTGGAATACAGATTGGAAGCTCATCAGATTGTATTGCAAAAGGAATATTTAAATTACAAAGGAGACAAAAAAATTAATTGCAGCAGAAGGCTTTTATTAAGTTCCATTATAAACATAATTGACAACTCTATTTATTGGCTTGAAAAGAAAAAAAAGAAGCTTGCCGATGCACAGGAAGATTTTACAAAAAAAATATTTATTAACCTTTACAAGGAAAAAACGGGTGAAATAAGTATTCTAATTGCTGACAATGGTTTCGGGTTCAATTTACCAACTCACCAAATTACTAAACCATTCATTACTTCTAAGCAAGACGGAATGGGATTGGGATTACACATTGTAAATGAAATTATGAAAACACAAGGAGGCCAGTTGTATTTTCCTGAATATAGCGAATATGATATACCGGAGGAATTTAAGAAAGGGGCTGTAGCAATATTAAAACTAAAAGCTGAGTAAAATGATTTTACCTAATAATGGAAAGGTTGTTGTTTTTGATGACCAACATAAAGATGTAGAAACTCTCTTAAAGGCATTATCAAGGGAGAAAATCCCCTACCTATATTATCAAGATGAATTAGGGCTTGATCTTCCTGATACTCCTGTTGAGAATATACGTCTAGTAATTCTAGATCTTGAACTGGTTAACAATAATCCAACACCTCATAATATTATTGCTGCAATTGGCCAGAGATTAAAAACTGTTCTAACTCCAAAAACTACTTATATTTTAATTTATTGGAGTTTAAAACAAGATGTTTATAGAAAAGATTTAGAAAATGCTTTTGAAAATGGCTTAAAAAATTACAAACCAGTACTAATGTTGAGTTTGGATAAAGCGATGGCCAATTCTAAAGAATCAATTGCAGATTATATAAGAGACAGTTTAAGAGAAGAAATGGCGCATTACAACTCATTAAATGCATTTCTACTTTGGGAATCTTGTGTAAACAATGCTGCAGGTACAATAACAAATAATTTGACAAATATTTTTCAAAAAAATTCGGATTGGGACAAAAATTTTTGCAACCTTCTCTTCACACTTGCCAAAGCTCAAGCGGGGACCGAAATTGTGAAGGCGCTTAATGATAAAGAAAGACTAACAAGCGCATTTGAGATTATCAATTCCACGTTAACCGAAAACATTGAAAATGGTTTTTTATCAAAATTAGGTGAGATTACGATTAATAATATTAAAGAGGGTGGACATGGTGTTCAACCTGATGAGAAAATAAAAATTAATACAAGCATTCATTTGCTTAAATCAAGTTCATTAACTCACTATTTTTCAGGAAATTTATACATAAAAGACACATCTGAGATCTCCACAGATATTATAAAACATAATTTCAAGGAGAGTAAACTGGCTGACATAAATGCTGCAAATCCTAAATTAATTTGCCTTGACATTACTCCTTCCTGCGATTATTCTCAAAGGAAAAACTATACACGCATTCTTTATGGTGTAAAAGTTGCCGGAACTTTTAATGATGACTTGCAGAATAAAGATAGTCGTTATAAGCTAGCGCCTGTGATGGAGTTCGACTCAAAATCTTATATTCTTTTTGACTATAGACACTTTAAAACATTTCCGAAGGCAGAATTTGATGCTTTATTTACTGAAAGACCTGAGTACCGTTTGAGGAATAATCTTTTGCTGGACATCCAGGCTCAGTTATCGAACCATATAAACCGGCCAGGAATAGTAACTGTATAATTCTCTTCAACAGCCACACACATTGTCAAGCGACACGCAAACCAAAGCTTGCCAAAGAGTGTGTCTGTCCGCCCGAAGAAGATGAAAGAATTAAAGCCTCCTTCTGTAAAAATTTAAACGTTAAGACACTATCTGCAGACGACCAGTAACCAGACAATGACCTTTACAAACTCATGCTAACCATTCATGCGGTTTGCAATAAGAAGTCCCTATTCGCGTTATATACCTGTTTAGATAATTTTCATGATGCGGTTTAGCTTCATTCTGTTTATTCTTATCGTCATTTCCTGCAAAAAGAAAGACCACTCACCGTCTTTTTCAAGTCTACCGTCTGATGATCCGGTGGCCATAAACGGATGTTTTGATGTTTTCAGATCAGTTTCTCAAATCATGGGACAGCCACCAGACACGCAGTTTCAAACCAATACAACTGTTTGGCTCACCAAAGCAGGGGTGCCTCCAAATTCTTTGTATTACCCACCATCCAATCTCGCTGTTGGTGGTTTGTCCTTGAACACTATATCGTTTAATGAAAACATCTGGGTCAATGGAACCGACACGTCCATAACCTATCAGGATACAACGTATATCAATTATAAACCCATTAATTATCAGCCTCCATTTATCTGGGTTGTAGGTGGAAATTCTTATTTCCAGGGGTTTTCGTTTACCAATACAAATGATTTTCCGCAGTACACAGGCTACACATTGTTACCCGACACGGTTGATCTTTATAAAGGTGTTTATATTCCACTGAAATCCTACAAAGGAGTAGATAGAATTGAAGTGTTTTTACATGGAGGCGGTGGCAACGGCGGGATGATGGAAACCCAAACCAAGGCCATCACACCGGCGCACTCTGGTGTTTATTTCAGTGGAGATGATTTGCTATCCCCCATGCTTGGCACATCTTGGGGGGAGATTTTCATAGCATTTTATCGGGATAACTACCAAACTATAAATGGCAGGGTGTATAATTTTAGAACAGGTCTCATCTTTATTAAAAGTGTTTATGTAAAACAGTAACACAAAATCAAAAGCATCGTGCGCTAACAACTCATTAAACCAGCCTAGACCTATACGCCGATACCTTGGGGCAATTGTTTCAACCCAAAATAAACCGCCCACCCTCTCCTCCCTACCACTAAACAAGAATTCCTAAAACATCCTGTTACTTAACATAAATTAGGTATTATAACATTTCGCCATAGGGTGTGTTCGGCCATTTAAAACTAGCTTTGGGCATTATCTTTTTTATGCAAAAAACAAAAGCCATCGGCACCTGCCTGGTGCTCCTCTTTCTGTTGTGCGCCAACAGCAGCTTTTCGCAGTGCGCCATCACGGCCATCGTTACCGATAGTTTAAAGGCCCCGGTGCCTTTTATTACCGTAGCCCTCCTCAAGGTCGACAGCAGCATTTACAAAGGCGAAATTACCGGAGCCAATGGCGAGTTCTGCTTCTCTAAGATTGCAGCCGGCCAGTACCGCATCAAAATTGCCGGACTGGGCTATGCCGATTACTACAGCGAACTGATTAACTACGACAGCACTGCGCCCACCATAACACTCAACGACATTGTGCTTAAAAAAAGCGGGGTGAACCTCGACGAGGTTTCCGTGAACGCCATTAAAAACCCCATTGAGTTCAAGGGAGGCAACATTACCGTAAATGTAGAAGACAGCCCCCTGGCCGTGGGCAACAGCGTATATGATCTCCTGGCGCGCCTGCCCGGGGTGATGGTGGAGGGCGACAACATCAGCATCCAGGGTAAATCGGGCGTAAAGGTGTACATCAACGACCGGGTGCAGCAGTTGTCGGGCGCGCAGCTCACCAATTTTCTGCGCAGCATGAGCGCCTCGGTAGTCGAAAAGATCGAGGTCATTAATAACCCGCCCGCCCGCTACGACGCAGCCGGCAGCGCAGGTATCATCAACATTAAAACCAAACGCATCAAAATAACCGGGCCCAGCGGCGGACTCAATTATACCTTCTCCCAGGGTTTTTACAATACCAACAACGCAGGCTTCTCGTTCAACTACAAGGGTAAGAACGTGACTTTTTTCAGCAACACGAGCCTATACGAAGGCCTGCTGCACAACCAAAGCAACCTGCTCAACCATGTGACTTACGATGGCGCTACCACCACCATGGATCAGAAAGCACACGAAAACGATGCGGGTAAATTCATGACCATAGACCTGGGGGCAGATTGGTACATCAATAAGAAAAACACAGTGGGCGTGAAAACTGAAATTGTGCCCGGACACGCCGTACGCACCTACAACGGCAATACCACCATGAGCGACAACAGCCTGGGCTACCAGCAACTGTCGTATAACCGGCCTACCACCAACAACTGGCTGCTCTGCAATTACAACCTCAATGCCGAGCACTTGTTCGACACACTGGGCAATTCCAAGCTCAAATTCTCAGCCGACTATTACGGTCCTTATAACGACGATTACACGGCCTATTATCAAAACCGCTTCACAGGCTTCAGTGGCGCCGAAACCATGCCCGATCAAACCTTCCGCACCACCAACAACCTTGGCATTAATATTCTGGCAGCGCGTCTCGATTTCGAAAAGAAATTCAAACACGACCTCAGTATCGAAGCCGGTATTAAACAAAGCAACACCAGCGCGCAGAGCGATTACACGTTTGAGAATCTCAACATTGCCACCGGACAATATGTAACCGACACCGTGTTTACCAACAGGTTCAAATACAACGAGCAGATCAGCGCCGCGTATGTGAGCCTCGATAAAACCTATAAGAAATTTAATTTCCGGGCCGGCCTGCGGGGCGAGAATACCAATATACACACCGAGAGCATTACGAGCAGCATTAAATATTCGCGACAGTATGCCAACCTCTTCCCGACACTCAGTGTCGATTATAACCCCACGCAAAATCACTCACTGAGTTTTGCCTACAACCGCCGCATCGACCGCCCCGATTATAACGCCTTCAATCCTTTCCGCTCTTTTACCAACATCTTAAACTCCAGTGTGGGCAACCCTTACCTGATGCCTACCTACGATAATAATTTCAACTTCACCTTCGTATATAAGGGCTCAATCTACAACAACCTCTCCTATGCTTACCTGCAGCACCCTCTGCAAAACTTCACCACGCAAAACGATTCTACCAAAGAAATGGTGAACCACATCACCAATATGAAACAGTTAAACATCATCCGCTATAACTTTTTTATCCGTCAGGAAATAAAATCGTGGTGGACGGTTTCCTTCCTCGCAGGTGCCTATTACATCGACTACAGCGGTATGGTAAACGGGCTGAACTATGCCGCCAAAGCGATTCCGTGGTACACACGCCTCACCAATATTTTTATGGTGAAGAAAAACACCAAAGTCGAAGTTTCCGGTTTCTACTGGAGTCCGTGGCTGGGGGGCACCTCTGTGTTTCAGCAGCGCGGGGGTTTAAGCATGGCCCTGAAACAATCTTTCTTCAACAATAGTTTCAACGTGGCCATTGCCCTCAACGACGCCTTTTTCACGGAGCAATTCAGGCAAAAGGCCGATTTCCAGAACCAGAAATGGAGCCTCTACGAATCGAACGACTCCCGACGCTTAAACATCAGCCTGAGCTATAACTTCGGGAAAATAAAAGCCGAACAACGCGAAACCGACGGCAGCGACGACGAGAAAAAACGCCTGGGCCATTAGTCCGCTGGCTGCAGATATGCCTGCCCCGGGTGACAAAAGTCAATATGGCTCATGACCCCGGTCACCACCAGCAAAACACCGTCTTCATAATTTGGTTTCAAAATGAGCCGTCAGATTCAATGGGCTGTTTTATGTCCAAAGAAACCGTTTTGGAAAAATCAGCAGGCCTCTGTAAAACACAGCTCCAAACATTTATGCATGCATGTTTCGTCCGGGCCAACCATACCCATTGCCGTTCCGCCATACGCTCAGGCGCCCGAATGCGACATTCCCAACGATGAACTGCATACAGCGCTATACCTCAGGCCCGCATAAAATCAGGTGGTGTGCGGCCGTCATTATTTTGTTTTTTATACATACGGTGGCTTTTGCCCAGGAAAAAGACAGCAGCGAAAGCTACGCCATCCGCAAAGATGCGCTCGACCTGTACTACAAAGTGATCCGCAAGAAAAATGCCGTGCGCAGCGACACCGTCCGGAAAATACCCGGAAAGCTCTACCCTGCTTTTTTCATCACCCCGGGCTACGCGGTGCAAAGCGGGCTCGATATTAACTTTTCGAATGTAACCGCCATTTACCTGTCCAAAAGCGCCAATATTTCAAGCGTGCTGACGTATATCTCATTCACGCAAAAGAACCAGATCATCATCCCGCTGCTCTCCAATATTTTCACAAAAGACAATCGCTGGAATTTTCAGGGAAACTGGTATTACCTGAAGTACCCCGTGTCTACCTTCGGGCTCGGAAACCACACACGCGACGACAATCAGCTCGACCTGGATTTTAACACGCTGCGTGTGAACGAATTCTTTTTAAAAAAAGCGGGTAAATACCTCTACGCCGGGATCGGCTACAACCTCAGCAAATACTGGAACATTAAACAGGGCGAAAAAGGTAGCAATACCTATTATGATCTGTACGGATACGCACCGGGAGCCGTTTCGTCGGGGCTTCAGCTCTGCCTGCAATACGACAGCCGCGAGAACTCCCTGAATGCAAACAGCTCTTCTTACCTGAATACCTCCTTCCTGCAGAACACACAAATCCTGGGCAGCAACAGCAACTGGTCTTCGCTCATGATTGATGCCCGCCACTATATTAAATTCCCCCAGAGCACCGATAATGTACTTGCCTTCTGGAGCTACAACATCCTGAGTTTATCCGGCCGGCCGCCATATCTTGATCTGCCGGCTAACGGCTGGGATGAATACTCGAACACCTGCCGCGGCTATATGGAAGGCCGTTACCGCGGGCTCAGCATGATAGACCTGGAAAGCGAATACCGCATTCATTTCATGAAAAACGATCTGATAGGCGCTGTTGTTTTTGGTCACGTGGAAAGTTATTCCACCCTGCCCAACCGCTTCAATTTCGATGCTGTGATCCCCGGCGGCGGAGTAGGACTGCGCGTCAAAATCAATAAATTCTCCAATACCAATCTTTGCATCGATTATGGTTTCGGACTCAACGGGTCGCGGGGTCTTTTCTTCAACCTGGGAGAAGTGTTTTAAAGCAGGGGTTGGCGCACTCACAGCTTTTCAAAATCCGAATCGTCGAAACCCTTGCCTGTTGTAATCACCGGCTTATCGGCGGTGCCCGTTACCGACATCGGAATCCTGAGTTTATTGAGCGGTGGTACCGAAAGTTTAATCAGGTAATTCATTGAATCGTTTTCCAGGCCAAACTCTCCTTCGATCTCTATCAGGAATTTACTCACACGGAACGAGAACGGGAAAATCATAAACTTGCCCTTACGGATTTCACTGTCGAAACTCACATCGGTGAGCGTCGGATCTTTAAACTCGTCTTTCTTCGATTTATTGCGGATGTGGTTCATGAGCTTCATCCCTTTGATCGACACACTGTCGATCATGATCTTGCCCTTGCCGCTCAGGCTGCCATAGATCGGTGAAAAATCAGGATTCAGTTCACCGCGGATCGAATAGGTGGTGGAGAAATTTCCTTTGGCCGGACATTCCTCTTTCGGGTCTACAAAGGTTTTATACACCTTCGTGAAATCCATCTGATCAATATGCACATCGAGGTCGAAGGTCGGGTGTGCCGGATCTTTGGTGTTATAATCGCCGCTGATATCTACCTCCGAGTCCAGTGCATTGAAACCTGTTTCGTTGAGTGTAAGCACCCCGTTCTGTATTTTTATTTCACCGTCGAGGTTGGCAATATCGAGGTTTCCGAATTTCACCATTTTAATATCCGAGTCAAACACAAAGCCGATATTATCCGGAATGATGATCACACGTGGCGCACTGGTGTCGGTTTTTTGCTGCGAAGTCGCTACCGTACCCGTTGCCACCGATGGCGGAAACCACTCATTGAGGTCGATGGTATCGCAGAGCATACGCAGGTCGCCTTTAATGCTGGCATCTTTTTTCAGAAGAAACGGCACATAGTCATACACGTGCCCGGTGAGGCTCACATTGCTCTTGCCAAACTCCGCTTTGAAACGTGTGAGCTCAATTTTGTGCGCATTGAGTGTAAACAACGCATCGTCTATATGAATCGGAAAAGCAATACCCGTATTCTTATACGATACATTTTTCACTTCCAGTGTGCCCCTGGCTTTCAGCTTATCGTAGCTTTTGGTTTCGATCAGGGTGAGGCTGCCTTTGGTCTCCATATCAAAATCCATGGTGCCCTTCACCGTAGTATTCGTCATCGGGTACAGCTGTGTGAGTTTCTGCAAGTCGAGCAGACCGTCGATTTTCAGGTCGTAATTATAATCCTTCAGGTCGGAAATGGTGCCGTTCATCACAAAGGGTTCATCGTCGAGCAAAAAGGTCAGATTATTCAGGCTCAGCTGCGTGTCGTTCAGATGCCCTGTTGTATTTGTTATTTCTGCATTGAGGTGTATGCTGTCCATTTCTACCGGCAGGTTCTTCGACTTCACATAACCCTTTTCGAGGTTCACCATCACATCGGCTTTCGGAAATAGTTTCAGCGAATCGTTATAGCGGCCGTCGATTTTGATTTCGGAGTTGAGCACACCTTTCAGTGTCACACCGTTTATAGGATAGATCTGCTCCAGGTGCGAGAGATCGGCCTTTACTAAAATATCGGCATTCACCGTCATGTCCCGGATGCCTTGCACAGCGATGTGTCCGTGAACCGGGTTGCTGTCGACCTCGAAATGAAATACCGGCATTTTAAAGCTCGTGTGGTCCATCATCCCGTCGGTATTATCGGCCGTCAGATGAAAGCTGATATTGTCGACCGACTTCGGCAGGTTTTTATACCTGAACTTCGCATTCTCTACTTTCATGTCGGCATGGAAGGTCGGGAGCAGATTCAGTGAATCGTGGTAGATGCCGTCTATTTTGATTTCCGAGCTCAGCTTTCCCTTCATCACAATGCCATCCATTGGGTAAAACTTCCCGATCTCCGCAATATCCATCTTTGAAATAAAATCGCCGGTCACCTGCCTGATCTTACTTCCTTTTACCGAGAGATTGCCATGTGTTGGTTGTTTGTCGATTTCAAAATGCAGGTCTTTGATGTCGTATGCCGTGTGTTCGGGATTACCATCGGGGTTTTCCGCAATAAATCTGAAATTGATCTTCTCCAGGGCTTTGGGCAAATGATTGTATTTGAACCGGGCATCCTTCACCCCCACATCGATCCGGAACTTAGGAACCACATTGTCGATGGCATCATAAACACCCCTGATTGACCCCTCGCAGTTAAACTCCCCTTCGGCGTCCATGCCTTCCATGTCTTTCTGATAAACACCGGGCAATAACGAAAGCAGATTTTTGAAACTGGTTTCCTTCACGGCAAATTTCAAATCCGTTTCATAGCCTTTCTCCAGCAATTTGAAATACCCTTCGAAGCCAAACTTAAAATCGCCCAGCTGAAAGGCGTGATCCTTGAAGGTGAATTTTTTCTCTTTCAGATTCATCTCCATCTGCAGGTCGGCGGCAAACGACTTCTTATTGAAATAACGGATTCCGTTGTATTGAAACGTGAGCTCTGTAACTTTCGTGGTAATATCGAGATCGGAAATGTCCTGCCTGAAATCGCCTGAGCCATTGTGGTATACGCCGCCAACCTCAACATAGGTTTTCTGTAACTGGTCGTTGTAAATGATCTTACCGTTGTCGATAGACCACTGATCAATGGCTACCTCAAAACTCTCTTCTCCGGCTTTGCTGCTGGCGGATGTGTCGGGTTTAACGATATCATAATTGGCTTTGCCGTTTTCGAGGATGCGGGCAGAGATCAGAGGGTTCAATAAATGCACGCCGTTTATCTCGTGGTGTCCGCTGATCAGCTGCGGCAGTTTAAAGGTCGCGTCTACTTCCGCGGCCATTACCAGCGTATCGTTTTTAAACTCGCCGAGGCCCGTTACCAACACCTCGTTCAGCGTGAGTGTCATGTGCGGAAAATGCTTGATAGCCGAAATGCTGAAATCCTTGAAATAAACTTTGGCATTGAGGTTCTGGTCGATCTTATCGATCACCACACGCTTTATTTTATTATGAAACGCATAAGGCAGTGTTATCAGGATAACGATCAGCACGAGTAGCGCAATACCGGTATATTTCAGAAACTTTTTCAGGGTGAGAGATTTCCAACAAATATAAATATTCTCTGCGTTTGAAAAGGCGAATGGCAGGAGGGAAAAAGGCTGTCTGATTCTCCTTGCTGTCAGGCCGGCTCAAGCGCTTTATACATCTTGTGAGGTGCGGCCAACGCCGTTCGTTCACACCAGCCGCACCATTACCAATGTGTTAAAGATTAACTGAATGAAGTTTTATTACAAATCTCAAAACGTTTACAAATCGGCCTCTTCAGCGGAAGCGTCAAAATCAGGGGTGGTTAAATGGTGCTGGCTTGTGCGAACGATGATTGGCTGCCTGACCGGAGGGAGTTCCAATCATCGCGATTGACAAACCGCAGATTTTCGCGCCCGATGAAACAGTCTTGACTTTGCCTCGGCACCAAAGCTTTAGCATAGGTGCCTGTTACTTTTTTCGTCAAGAAAAAAAGTAAACAACACCAGATACCAATTAAAAAGCCCGGCAAAACCGGGCTTTTAGATTTACTCCATTCGCGGAATTAACATACAGACTTATTTCTGAACAATAAACTTCTGTTGTTCAATCCCCTCTTCCGATCTGATTTCAAGCGTATAAACACCATTTGTTAAATCGGCGGTATTGATCTGCTGCTGATTTCCCTGAATTAATCCCGAACCCACCAATCTTCCGAACGCATTGTAAATATTAAATGCAACGTTGGTCTTGTATGTTTTGGCAACATCCAGCGTAACAAGATCAGAAGCCGGGTTTGGATGCAGTTTGAATGATGCTGCTTCTGCACTTTGCTCAAACACCGATGTCAGCAAAACATCAAAATTAAGGTTGTCGACATAAAGTACTGAATTGCCGTGAGGAACATAGGCCGGTGGCGGGCCATCGCAATTATAAGCAGCAATTAAGATCGCACAGCTGTCGGCGGCTGTATAACTCGGGAACGGCGCGCTGAAAGATGTCCAGTTTGCCACAGCTACAGTAGATGAAAACATAGCCGTTGCAACCTGCGATCCGTTTTTATACAGCATGGCCAATACACGCATGGTATCCCCGTTCTGTGGTGCGAATTTGTAATAACCCGTTATGCTTGTCGGGTGGCCACTGACAGGGAAAGACGCTCCGGGGCCATTCATTATATTATTGCTCCTGTTTTGCAGGATAAGGCCCAGCCCATTTACATTTGGGGAAAGAGCTATGTTGTTTTCCAAACGAACCGAATAACTGCCCATATAGGTTGGGTAATGGTCTATAGACCTTGTTACCGGGTAAAAAGAAGTAGCATAGGCGTTTGGCGTCAGATATCCCTGTGGATCCATGTAGCTTCCCGTGGTTGTCCAGCTTTCAAATCCGCCGTTCGGGATTTGTGCCTCTGCATGAAAAGCAATGAACCCGGCAGCAAGTAATATAAGTTTCTTCATTTTAATAGCGTCGGTGTTTAGCGTGCTGACCCCGCACGACACATGTTATTAATCAAGGTCCTTTGCAGGTGAAGGTACGCTGCCTCTCTTTTCACAACGATGACCTGTATTACATAGGGATATGACTGTTGTCATACTTTTTTGGGAAGCCGGTGGCGGGAGCATGCTCTTACGTGGTTTCCAACGCTCACGTGCCTGTACTCAGGGATGGCTCTCTCCTTTTGCTTTCACGGAAGTCATGGCCTTCCCAACCTTCTCCGAAAGATAATGCTTCAGGTGCTGATGGTAGATCAGCCATCCACCGATGGCGCCAACCACGCAACCCAGGCTGATATCCACAAAGCGATAGAGAATAAGACGATAGCCGCTTTGCAGCACATCGTTTGAGTCGATGCTCAGAAAAACAGTCAGTATGGTAATGAAAACAACGGCCAGGGCATAATTGCGCGACATCAGGTATTCAAGAATAATTTGCGACAGCGTAATACAGGCCAGGATCAGCCAGAACGGAGGTTGCATCATCACAAGGCCAAGCGTCAGGGCTGTGCCGACAACGGTGCCTGAAAAACGCTGCAGACTTCTTTGCCATACATGACCGCGGCTACTGCCCTGCAACACAGCCAGGCAGGAAATAGCCACCCAGGCCGGCGACTCTAAACGAAACCACATGGCCGCGGCTACCGACAAGCCCATCATTGTACCGAAGATAAGTGCTTCTGTTGTGTATACATGAGCGCCAGGCGGCGGCGGAACGCTGGCTCCGGATTTATTCTTCGCCGGCATAAACGCCGTGAATACGCTGGCAACACACAGGGTGAATAAACAACCCACAGCCATCCAGCCTGTTTTTTGAAAAGCGCCGTCAACCGTGTTGGTGGTAAATGCGCCGGTTACCGAAAGCATCACAAAGAAGAATGCACCCGGTGCACGTTTCATTTTTATGAAATGTAAAAAAGCGTACACCACCATGGCATAAACACCCAGAAACACAGCTTTGAAAAGACCGGCATCACTCAGCAGCATTCCTACGGCATAAGAACCAATAAGCCCCAAACCCACAAGTACCAACACCAGCATGCGTTTAAGATAAGGCGCTGACAGTGGCAGGTAAAGAATAGACAAACCTGCCAGCGACACCAGTTTGGATTCGCCAACATGATTGAAGTACCAACCTGCCATGAGCGGAAAACCGATACAGAGGCCCGAAGCCAGCGGAAGCTCCCAACCGGCCTTGCTCTCCTGGAAATGGAATAATTTTTTAATACTTCTTTTCACACCGAATAAAACGTCAACGATTGTCTGGCAAATCTCCCTGAATATGTTGAGCCATCAATTGTTTCGTCAAAGGTATTGCTTTTATGGCTTTCGCATACAAGCTCCGGCGCCAGATATAGATGAAGAATTACGGGTTTTGAAATGACCTTTGTCAGATCGAAGAAAAGAAGATATCCGCCATTTGATTTACATCTTTTTAAACCCATTTACTTTCAAAAGCAGTTCGGTTTATTCCAAAACAAAAAACCCGCCATAAGGTGGGTTTTGATTGAGGTCCCGAGCGTCTGATTAACTAATACATTAGGGGAATTCAAATAACCCTTAATTGTATTTAAAATGAGACTGTTAGTTCCAATTTCCTATTCTGTCGTTTTCCAAAAGTCCTCCAAAAGTTTCGAGGTTTTGCCACACGTTTTGCCACACTTTTTTTTGGACAAAACACTAAATAAATTCTTAGGAATGTCCAATTAGTACAAACGTATGAATAATTAAAACAACTCATACGATGAAGACAAAATTTTATTTGAGAGATGTAGCCGAAGAAGGAGAGCTCTCACCAAAATCAAAACAGCGTACCATTTGCGCATATTTTACTTACCATGGTAAAAGGGTTCGGCTTTCTACTAAAATGAGAGTAAACCCCTCAGATTGGAATGAGAAAAGGGAAGAATTTCGAGGGATTGGAAACGAGGTAGCGAATAAAAATGCCAGGCTAAAACAAATAGAGCGGAAGGCGGAGGAAATTTTCAATTCCTTGCAAGCCGCTGGGATTCCTCTGGAGCCAAAGACCTTAACGGAAGAGATTCATAAAGCCCTTTTCCCAGAGAAGTACATTAAGCCTGCACAAAAGGATAATCTCTTGTCATTTGTTGAATGGTATATTGCTACAAATCCTAACAAGATTAAAAAGGGTACAATGAAGACGTACATGCAATTTGTTCCACTGTTTAAGGAGCTTGCATTGAATGAAGGGAAATTGTTTTTGGAATTTGATTCTGTAGACTTAGACTGGGAGACAACTTTCACGTCATTTTTATTTGATAAAAGTCACGGAAGAAATACGGTCGGACGGCACATCAAGAACATCAAAGCATTGATGAGTCTCGCAAATCGTAGAGGACTCCACATGAACATGAAATTTAAAGACTTCAAAAAAATTTCAGAGGATGCTTTTTCTATTTATCTAACGGAAGAAGAAATAACTGCGATTTATAATACTTCCATGCCTTCTGAATTGGAAGGAGTCAGAGATGTATTTGTGTTTTCCTGCCTCACAGGATTAAGATTTTCAGACGTAATGGCACTTCAAAAGCATAACTGGTATGGCGATTTCATTTGTATCGAAACAATTAAAACGGAAGACCCATTAAAAATTCCTTTGAGGAAAACGGCTAAGGCTATTCTGGAAAAATATGATGGTAACATTCCTAAATTCTATAACGCAAAATACAACAAGCTGATAAAAGAAATTGCGTCTTTGATTCCAAGCCTTGACGTTAATGTAACCTTTAAAGTAAGCAAGGGCAATAAAAAAACAGAGATAGTAAAAAAGAAATATTTACTTGTTCAGAGTCATACAGCTCGAAGAAGTTTTGCCACCAATGAGTATGCAAGAGGAACGAAAACAGCAATTATTATGGCAATTACAGGACATAAAACCGAGAAGGATTTCTGGAAATATATCCGTAAGGACCAGCAGGAGAAAGCTGAAGATTTATTAATTGATTTTAAGTTGAGAGATTTTTAACTCCCTTCTTCATCGTATACAAAGAGAACATCAAAATCAATTTTAGGGACTGAGAATTCAAGTTCGACAACCATTCTAATAGGATACTCTCCATGATTAGGCTTTCTGTCAACAATACTCATTGGCAAATTAATTGGATTCGCCAGGTTGAAGACTGGCTGAAACAGAAACGGATTATTGAAAGACATAAGTGAATACATTGATTCAAATGTTCCTTTTGTTGTTATTCCACGAACTCGAAAATTAATTCCTTGCATAAGCAATTTCCCAGCCCAATCATCTGGTTTGGTCCATTCGAATAATGGAACAAGTACGATTTTTTTTATTTGAATTTGATGTTCCTGATTTCTGAGTGTGAATCCTTTTCGGATTTCTTCGTTTGATAATTTAAACACTAAATCTGTTTTCACTGGGCTCGATGTTTCTATGTGGTAATTTGTGCCAGCACCTGCACCACTCTTAATAATGACACGAGTATCTACCATGGCCGTAAGAATTTTTTTTACTGTAGGTAAGGGAATGCTAAGTTTTTTTGAGATTTCTCCAGACTTACAGCCTGGATGACTTTCAATATATGATAAAATATTTTTCTCTTTTGAACCAAGATACGCAGCGCTGTTTTTTGTCTTCAATTTTTCCATGAGTTGCCCTTGTATATTCATCATGCAATCCAAGAAGAATACCACCCATTCATCAACCTTTTCGCCAGGTCTCTGCCTTTGAGTTTGCATTAACACTTTGTAATATTCAGCTTTTCTGTTCTCAATCTCATGTTCAAAACTTACATATTGTATCCAGGTATATCCATGCTTCATCAATAGCAATGTCCCCAATAACCTGCTTAATCGGCCATTACCATCTTGAAAAGGGTGGATACTTAAAAAATCATAAACGAACAATGCATCTTTAATGATTTGTAAGGTTTCAGTATCTGAGTTGTACCACTCAAATAATTTTCGCATTCCTTCTTCTGTTTCAAATCCTGGCTCAGCGGTTTTGAAAATGATTTGCTTTGTTCCATCAGGGTGCGTTGCTTCTACTGCATTACTCACTTGCTTATATCTTCCTTTGTGCCATTCATCCTTTTCACAATATTGCATCAGGATGTTGTGGAGGTTTTTTATATTTCCTTCTGTAATTTCTATATCATTATAGGACTCTCCAATTTCATCAAGAGCAGCAAAGTAGCCAGCCACCTCTTGTTCATCTCTTTCTTCGAGCTTCGCTATTTTTAAATTTTCAATTAGATTCTCCACCTCAGCATCGGTCATTTTACTCCCTTCAATTCGTGTTGAGGCACCAACGCTTCTGACAGTTGCAATTGCTTTCAGTTGTTTTAATGTAATTCCTTCCCTCTTTTCTATGATGTCCCAGGAGGCATCAAAGCGGTCAACTTTGCTAATTTCATTCATTAGCTTCATTGTTAGGTCAAGGGAAAATGTGTGAATTTTTTGTGCCATTTTATCCGATTTTATACGCAAATATACGATTATTTATTTGATTTCAACAGAAATATTATCCGATTTGATTCGTTAATATTCGATTTTATATTCGAAAAAGATGTAATACGCTGAAATACAGGGCTATTTGAATTTTGGTTTCAAAGGATTATATTTTCGTAATGCTTCACGGAACTGGCCAACATTATAGACCTTAAACTTGCCCTGTTGATGGTCATCAAAGTAATTCTGCTTGCGAATTTTGAAAAACAAACTTCTACCAATCTTATATTCTTGCAAGAAGTCTTTCATATGCATGTATTCCTTCACTTCTATGCCAGAAGAAATATCGTTTTGGTCATTAAACACTTCACGTGCGATTAATTTGAATTCCTCAAGCAACTCTTCTCGAAGCTGGGCTTTCATTTCTTCTTTCAAAATATCGAATACTCGTTCCCAGGATTTCATCTCTCAAAATTTAAGGGTTCAACTTTAACATCTGGCATGCATCCAATTTTATTTCGGACAGCTTCAATCATAAGATTGAGTATTATTTCTTTCATGGACGCTTCGCAAATTATTGCGTCATGCACTGGGAGCGCAAAGCAATTAGAGTATTTCTGAGCCAATTGATGAAAAACAGTATTTATAACTATTTCTGCTTCCATTCTTTGTAGCGAAACAGCCAAACTCTTGTGGTTTTGCCCTTTCGTTTCAGTTATTACTCTGGAGACGTTCGGAAAAGTATGTGCAAAAGCAGTGCGGTATTTATATTTTCTTTTTTCAGAAGAAAAGAACACTCTTGCAAAGAAGTCAGTTTTAAAATTCACCTCATCTGTAATTTTCACATTGCTTTCAATTATCATTTTTTTTACTTCCTTATAAAATCTTCCCTCAGATGCCCAGGCTATATATTTTGACACCTCCTCAGAATCCAGCGATAAACTGTCGAGGATGTACTTTACAAAAAGGAGTGGCTGAAAGTTTGAATAATCCAAGTAAACAAGTTCTTGGTTTTTATAACACAGGAATTTTCTTAATTCACCAGGCATTGAAGTAATGTTGTAGAATACTCTGTTTACACTCGAAGGGCAATTAAATTGAAAGTCTTTGTTTTGAATTCTCTGTAAATGGTCCTTCCACTCTTGGGCAATTTTCGGAGTAAGAGTTCTGTTTCTCTTCATGTAAATTCTTATTTCGCCTTTGCTATTAATAAACTCGCCAGTAGAATCCTTTAACGGCCTATTTCTTTTTACTTCATCATCAATCCAAGAAAACGCTTCTGGATTAATACCAACTTTAAATGTGTTCCGATATATGAAATTGTATTCTGGTTTCTGTTGAAGACCCATTAAGTCGTGCCAGCGAGTACGCAATGCAATAGAGACTTTTTCTTGGAACTTTTTCCTGGCCCGTTCAACCTTTTTATCTAAACCGTACCTATTATAGAGAGCCGAGAGAGAGGAGGAGAGGGTGCCTGTTGTTTGATTTACTTCCAAACCGTCCCCATTAATTGAAGATTGCATTTTACTATTAATAGGTACGAAATATTGTTTTGTTAACCTGTAACTATATGATTCTTTCCCAATGATTTTTCCGTTTCTTTTCTCAAAGCGTTTTCTAAAGTTACATTCAATAATGCCCAGATGAAATAAGTTATTTTTTATCCTGGTAATTAATTCTTGACGAATTACCTTACGCAGGATTTTATTTGAAATTGGGACAAATATTTCCTCTGAAGTTTGTTTGTCGGAAACCAATTTTAGGAAGTACTCATATTTAGCCAGGTGTCTGATTTCCTTTTCCAGCCCATTCTCTTTAAAGAGAACGGGTAGAAAAGAAAAAAAAGAATACCCATTATTCACGTTTGTTTCCATTATTTCGACTTAAATATTTTTGGCATCTCATTGTATTCACGACCATCCAGAAGCCTTCCAGATTCCTTCTTATTTGTTCCTCCCCATTGTTTAAAAAAGAAAGGAACTCCTTGTGACCTACACTGGTCTTTAATATCCACCACCCATTCCTCCTTCATTTCTCTTGGATTACTTCTACCTGATTCGCCCCCGACAATTACCCAATGAATGCCCTTTAGATTCATCTCAGGCAGCGGACCAATTAACGGTTCCAACGACAGAAATTTGGTTTTCGCTCCACATTTTTTTAGAAGCGGAAGACGTTGAATGACTCTATTGTCTTCAATACTCACTCCCATCCAAATATTATCGGTCCAGGTGAGATGTTCACTTAATTCAGCCAATCTATCTGCACGCTTGGTTAGCACCTGGAAAATTAAATGAGGGTTTTCATTCATCACTCTGAAAATCTTCTGTAGAAATTCCAGTGGCATATCTGCATGAAATAAATCGCTCATAGAGTTCACAAACACCAGGCTTGGTTTTTTCCAACCGTAGGGACGTTTCAATTCAATAGGGTGAATTGTGAATTTGAATTTATTCCTGTACTTCTTCTGACCCATTGCAAATAGGCGGTTAGACATAATCTCCGCATAACAGAACTTGCAACCTTGACTGATTTTGGAGCAACCTGTTGTTGGGTTCCATGTGAGCTCAGTCCACTCAATAGTTGATTTACTCATAGTATATTTTTAATTGGTTATAATTACTTTTACGAAGGCTTCAATTGGACACATCTCCAAGGTTTAAAGGAGATATGTCCAACCAGCCCTTTCATTATTCGTCCTCTAATTTGTCGGGGAAATAATGCTCGATGATGTTCGCTACACTTTGAGGGTCCATGTCCTCAGTGAAGGCTTCTGGTGGAGCAAACTGTGCCTCCACCAAATAATCATACGCTTCATCTCCAGTCAAAACGAAGACTGCTGTTTTCTGCTTTTCAGAAATACCGCTTGCCTGTATCTCTTCTAACCAGGAACCTTTTTTTGTTAACCACAGTTGTTCAATGTGGTCTCTTGAATACTGTAATCGCATTACGAGTTCAGCTTTTTCCGTGCTGTAACGTTTTCCATTCATGATAACTTTCATGTTGTTTAGGATTTAATTAATGGAGCTACTCTTTTTCACTCTTATGCGTATTTGTACGAAGGAGGTCATTGGACACTTCATAGAAATTTCGAAGAGGTATGTCCAAAAAAAAACCACCCATTGTGGGTGGTTTCATACAATAAAAAAACAGAGGTTACTTTTTCGAACGTTTTATTCTTTGTTTAATAACATCGGCAATTGCTTGACGATGCGTTCGGCTGACAGATGTTGTTGCTGCATCCAGTTTCATTTTACTTGGAATTAATTGTATTGCTGTGAACAATTGTCCGATTACTTTGCATCTGAGATTGAAATTCTTTATTCCATACTCTTTGAGCATTTCATCAAGTCCTAACATATAATTTGTTATCAAGTTACTTGTCCAAGTTGTGCTCTTAGAGTTAAATTTTAAATAGTTCGAATATAATTCTCTTCTCTTTTGTAAATAATCAATGACATCAAAATCAGCTGTAATCTTAAGAACCTTTTCAAATGAATCGACCAAGGCATCAAACCACTCATGTGGAAGTTCTATGGTTTTACCCTGTTTATAAGGGCCATAATGAATAACAATATTTTTTATTTCATATGAGTTCGATTCGTTTTTTACCTTGGTTGCTGATTCTGTTCTATTACGTTTCGAATAATGTTCCAGTAAAATGTCAATAAAGGTGACAGAGGCTTTTGCTGATTCCCTTAAGTCATCATGCTCTTCACCAAGGTATTCACCAACTTTAACTGAATGGTAATGGAGTCCAATTTCTTTTGCAGCCTTGCAAAGTGTTCCAATTAATTTTGGATTAGTCTGCATCGCATCATCGGGAAGAACATTAAATAAATACCTATGCAATTTTTCACTTGTGTAATTTGGGTCACCAATAGTGAATGGAATAAAATGTTCCCCTCCATCATTATCAACTGCTTCTTCCTTATCTATTTCTTCATTTGCCAGCTGTTTATCTTTTTGTTTAGATTTCTCATCGTACATTTTCCAAATAGAAAATAAAGCATGAAGACTTGAACTTATTGGCTCAGAAATTAATTCGTAATCCTTATTTTGAATACTCAGAGGAAGATGCTTTTGTATAAGCGCATAATCGAATTCGATTTTTTCTCCACCTTCCTCTTTAGAAGAAAAAAAGAGGGAAAGATTCAACTCCCTCATCTTATGAACATCATATGCCATATTTAATTACTTAAGTTTCTTCTATTAATTAACCAAACAGAATAAGCTGAATGCTGTTTCCCACGGCTCGTTAAAAACCCGTTCTTGTTAAGTTGCCAAGCGATTCGCTGAAATGAAATTCCTTCTTTACGAAGCAACTCAATCAAACTTCCTGCTCTTACATTATTTTCATTTGCAAGTGCTAATTCTTTTTTCCGAGCAGCTCCTTTCAATCTTGCCTCCTGTGTCAGATTCTCTGGCGTACCTAATTTTACTCCACGTTGCTTTGCTACCTGCAAACTTTTTGAAGTGCGGTCCGCAATTAATTTTGCTTCATTTTCTGCAACCGCACTTAGTATGTGAATTGTAAGTGGAGTTGCGAATGGAGCATCACAAGCAACAAAAGGAACTTTACTTTCCAGGAGCGATGCGGTGAATGCTACGTTACGAGCAAGCCTGTCGAGTTTAGCAATTAAAAGTGTTGCGCCAGTTTGTTTACACATTTCAATCGCCTTGTAAATCTCAACTCGCTTCTTCTTTGAAGTTCCTGTTTCCACCTCAACAAACTCTGCAATGATTTCTCCATCCTTTGCAAAATTATTTACTGCCTGGCGCTGCGCTTCCAAACCGAGACCACTTTGTCCCTGTCGGAGAGTCGAACATCTTGTATAGGATACATATTTCTTCATTTTCACCTGTTTATATAGAATCTTAAACGTTCGTTTGTGGTTATATATAACACCCACAATTTAGTGTTTTTTATGAAAATCTGGATTGAGTTCAACAAAAAAGTCACTTCCATCCTCATCAGTAACAGGTGTGAACCAACCAATAGGTGAAGTACGCCCTGGAAAAGTTATGCTGATTCTTTTCCCGAATTCTTTATTTTCCCAAATCAAATCTTCAATTGCAGGAAACGATGTGTATTTATATTTTGCACGGAGCTTGCACAAATTATTGAAGTCAAAAAAAAGGTATCGAGTATTAATCACAAACATCATTTCACATATACTCTTGTAACTAAAACCAAGTTTCATTAATTCAGATGCGACCTCATGGCTTCCACATTTAGCAATTTTATTTGTGATTTCTCTCAATAATAATTCAGCTTGCTTTCTATCTACAGTGTATTTTCTTCCAAGTAATTCATGTCGTGTATTTACTTCAATCGCAAATCGCTCACCATCTTTTATTATCATTGACCACAGCTGGTTGCAATGACCAAAATTAATTTCCTGCTCATCTATAATTCTGAAATCTGTTGTTATCATATTGAAGATTTAGCGTTACCGTTGTTCTTATAGGTCAAGGAATTCAAAAAAAAGAATCGTCTATTTGTTTTAACCATTCTTTTAAATTTAATTTCATTGTAGGGCTCAGGTAAGTGTACTGTTTCTCTAGTAGAACATTAAGCATGTCGTTATAACAATGGTAATTGTCGCAAATTAGTTCAAGTGATATTTTATCATACATTTTTACAGAAGAATTCTCGTCTCCTTCTTTGTAATTAACGAAATAAATGAAGTTTTTTGTCTCAACTCCTCTGTAATAAGTGCCAAGCCATGAGGAGATTCTTTTTTGACCTGGATGAATATATTGTGGACTCATGAACATATAGGTCCCTTTTTTTAAAAAAAAGAATCACAATTTATTGCTGAGATAATTTAATGCACGGTCAGAGCTCATTCCAGATAATTTGCTTTCAGCATATGACAAGGTTCGCAATGCTTCTGGTCCTGAATAGCAACCTGCACTTAAACTGTCAAGAATTGCAGTGTCTTTCATAAGTGACAAGGCAGAGTCATTGTCCATTGAGCTCAATAAACTTTCACGGTATTGCAGAACCCTATTAATATTCGGATAAGATGAATTACCTGTAACTGGAATTCCTCCCTCTGTTTTATCTTCAAAAACAGGCATGTAAACGTTAAACGTGCAAATTCGAAAAAGACCAGATACGAAAGCATAAAGCAATACGAGCCCTCCAATACAATTGGCTAAGCTTCCGAGAATGCTCGCTAGGTCAGCGTTTAGAAAACTAAAATGATTTTGCACATGGTTGTGCAATGCATTCAATCCATCGGCTCCTCCTATAACAGTCATGAAGTAATATGAGCAACCAAAAAGCAATATTCCTTTAGCAAGCTTCAGTATTGGATTTCGTTTCATACAGTTATAGGTCAAGAAAAAGAAAAAAAAGAAAATCGGAAATAATACTTCCAATAAACCGTTACTTAATAAACGGATTTACGTTACAATGGAAATGAGAAAAACAGGGCTTAGGATATTACTAAGAGTGTTCGCTTCAACAAACTATCTACTCTTTCATGAGACAGGTTTCCGATGGGCGAATTTATTATTTAGTTTAGGTATAGCGTTCTATTGTTACGGCACATCCTTCTATGCGCTACGTTTTGTTGCACTTTATATTCTATCAATTGAATTAATTGCAAAATATATTTACACTCAAGAAATGAGAGCAAATTATTATTCGGATGGGCTTGATATTGTTGAGGTGATTCGAAAGGAAATTGGCAAAGAAAAGAGTTAGGTATTCTCCTGGTAAATGCGCCAGAAATTAATGGCATTTTCTGTTAAAAATAGCTTACGATTTTGATACATTTCATAGGGAAAATTATCTCCAATTTTTTGAAGCAATCTGAAGAGCTCTGTTTTATTGTTTGTGCCAGTAATTTTTATAAGAGTTTGGTAATCCACATACAGTCTTCCATTTTGCAGAAGGTATTGAACAAAACTTCGTTGACCAGTTTCTTTTGTCTCCATTTTCTTTTACAATAAATAGAGAGAAAAATGAAAAGTAACGTTATGTTCATTTGAGTAATTTGATTTTCTTGAATGTTGTATTTTATTTTATCAAATCTTCACATTAAGAACTGCGTAGGAAATTCAAATTGAACGTTAACGTTCTGTTACTTGAGTCGAACTAAAAAAGGGTGACAAAATTTGTTTGCTACCCTCAGTTGAGGTGCTTAATTAAGCTCTTTTAGAGCGTAAAATAAGTGCGCTATTAAAGGCCCTTATTTAGAAGCCCTGTACTCATCAAATCCGAGTTGGAATCTTAGGTACTCTGTGACCACAATATTTACGAATGCATCAACATCCGCTCTCCCCCTAATACATTCTTGGTAAGCATCGAGGATGTAAGGTTCTTTGGCTCCCATAGAAATGCAGTTTTGAGACAATCTCCCTTCTATAAAAAGAAAAACGTCTGGCTCCCCTCCAACAAAGCTGAATTCAACCTTGGTGCACTGTTGAGGTATTCCATACATGTCATAGGTTTTGAACCTATCATCTACGTAACCAATTACTGGTACATGATTGTTTTTTAATAGAGAGTTAACTCCGTCAGACGCAAATATTCTTTCCATATTCCTGTTTAGAATAAATAGCCAGGAATACTCAAAATTCAATTATTTGGAATTGCTATTTTGATAAGCTTATTAGGTCAGACTTCACTCCAGTTCCAAATATTTTCAAAACACTAATTGCTCTAGTAATTGCTACATATATCAACGAGCGTTCGCTGTTTAAGTAGTCTGCTTTTTCTTGAGGCTCCATTTCCTCGAATTTTGAGAAGTATAATGGAGAAGTTCTGTTGTTTACATCCGCCAGAAGCACGGCTTTAAATTCCAGCCCCTTTAAGCTATGGAAAGTCGATAAAACTACCCCTTTCCCATCGTCAGCCGAGTTGGAGATGTCTCTGTAGGCTATTTTAACCTTGTGCAAATGATTTTTAACCTCTTTTACGGCATCTTTGGTCCTACAGGCAATGGCAATGTCCTCTAAACTATAATTCGCCTGTTTAAGTGAGTTTATTTGCGCCACAAGAGCATCAAGCTCCTCATTCTTCGTCTTTAAGACCTGGTATGTTGGTTGTTCGCCATGAAAAAGGGACAAATACCCATTTAGTTTCTCAGCCTCACCATCGAAGTCATCATAGTTAACTCCTTTGATTGCAGACAAGGCAAGACGCTTAATCTCTTCGGAGGTTCTATAGTTAATTTTCAACTGCTTACTTCTTGTTCCACGAACCGAAATTCCAGCAGCGGAGAAATTCAACTTTTTAGCATAAATTTTCTGATAAGGGTCGCCTACAAGGAACATGTCATTTTCCTTTTCTTCAACAAGTGACCTTAAAAAACGAAGCTCTACGTTCGATAAGTCTTGAATCTCATCTGCTATTACAAATCTAAATGGCCTTTCTTTTATCGTTTTATTGAATGTGGCGACCTTATTGTACAATTCAGACCTGTCGATATATCCATTGGTAGCTTTTTTCTTATTGTACAATTCAACAAGCTTCCAGATGTCCATTTTCTGCTTCCTAGAAATTGGTTTACCTCTTCCGATTCTGCTCACTTTCAAATAATCCTCTTCTGATTGAATATCATTCAACAGTATTACATTTTGATACTCGCCAGAAAGAAATGGAGTATCGAATTCTGAGAGATTTTGTTCAAGCAGTTCATCCCAAAGCTCAAAACTTGGCTTAGAATTAGGCGTGTCCAATACTCTTGTTTCCTTTGAGACCAGTTTGGCTCCGTTGGCAATTTCTCTTGCAAGATTATCTATGTTGATGATTTGAATCTTTGACTCATCAAGGTTCAGTTTCTTTGCCAGTACAGTCAAGTTATTCGTAAGGGCGTTTGTGTATGTCGTAAATACAATTTTTCGCTTATCCAATAAGTCACCCAAAGATAAAAGATGTTTTAACCGATGCAGAGCAACCACTGTTTTACCAGTTCCTGCACCACCAGTAACTTTCACTGAACCTTTAAAATTCGACTCAACTAATTTTCTTTGCGATGGATGCAAAAATATTTGCCATTTACTCAGTTCACCATTAATGATTTCTTCCATCAACTTGTCATCCATTCGAACAAAGTTGCGTTGATTGTTAATACTTTCAACCTGTTCTTCAATATCCGAAGACTTTGTTTTCCCTTCATTTACTTCTGCAATCAACAACTCGACATTTGCTCCTTCTGAAACATAGAACAAATTTTCAAACGCATCAGCAGGTAAATATTTTTCAGCAGCACTAAGTTCATCCAAATCACGCAAAGAGCGCACAAGATTTACGGACTGTGATGGAACTCCAATAGCCAATAATTGTTCATCACTCAAATCAGCAAATAGAGATTGTTTTTTAACCGCTGCACTTACTGGTTTTTCCATTTCTGTTTCCAGCGCAGTAAATATTTGAGCTGTCTGTGTATTCTCGTTCCAATCAAATATTTTATTTGTTGCCCAATCCATCGCTTCGTCATGGTTATCCACCCAAAGCATAAAATATGTATCTCCCTTTTTAGGGGCTACAATTATTGCTCTATATTTTTGGTCAATCCTGGCTGTCCTCATATTGGGGTCTCTGAAGGTGCTAATAGGCTCTAAGTGGATTGCTTCCGATTTAGAATTCGTCCTGAACTTCTTTTGAAATTCTAATACTTTCTTCTGAATTGCTTTTGGCAACTCAAATATTTTTTCAAAACATTTATCGTGAACATATAACTTCATCATTGTATCATTTTAATATTAAAATCACTCGCCTTTACTTCTTTGTAACCAGCTTCAATAAACATTTTTGCATCTGCTTCTGATTGAGGACCAATAAATATTTTGGCTGATTCAAAACCAAGCATGGCCTCGGCAAATATTCCATTGTGTTCCAAAAAGAATCCACCATCAAGATTGAAAGGAATTTTTGAATCAATCAGTTGCTTTACTATAGAATGAATAGATACATCGTGATACTTCAAGCACTCATATTTATCCGATTCCATTTCGCTATTATCAACAGGTGATTGAGATACTTCGTTATATAGAACAGCATGTTCCTGAATCACATTATACACCTGCCAGAAATTTTCCCACTTATCCTTTTCCAGATTATCACTTACAGTTTTTATCCAAAGAGCTGCTTTGATTTCAAGGTCAAGAACCTTAACACCAGTCTTTATGTTACCAAAATTAGTGTTATCGAACACTTCAGGAAAGGTGTAGAATTTCCCTTGAGATTTAATCTTAGCTTGTATCGAGCTGTCAATTTGATTCGGACTTCCGAGAACTTTATCAATATCCACTTCATCTACTGAAGGGGTTGCAAAATTGGATTGAAATAATGAAAGAAATAGACCAACCTTCTGCTGCCTCTTCATTATTTCAATTGGATTGGAAAGTAGCCAAAGCAATCTATCCATTGAGTTCTTCGTGTCAAAGAGACTGCTTTTATATTGTTTCCAGTAGGGAATAGCTTCGTATTTTGAAATAGTGTTTCTAAACTTGGACCTCTCCAGGAAAAGATTGTCCCTTTTAAATTGCTTCGACTCGGCATCACTTTCTTTTTCAATAGCATCAAACTTTTCAATGTCGGTCCAGCTTAATGTCCAGGTAAGTTTATCACCAGACTCAACAATTGCCATCCTTTTTTGCAGGTCATTTGCAAAACGATTATTGTCTTTCGTTGCATGAAAAGTATACCCATCAAGATAAATCGCTATATTTTTCACAAACGAAAACACCGCCTCATCGTTTATTAGTATGCCATTTTTCTCAATGGAGACAAGAGTGATATAAAAGTCAGTCCTGGTTTTATATTTTACTCCTTCAGCTGGACCCAATTCAAATTGAGGGCGAATTACATACGAAAAAGAGTACTCGCCATTAGTCAATTTGAATTTGTAATTCAAAACAGAGTCCTGAATAAACTCTTCAAACTTATATCCTTCATCTCCTTTAGCGAGAAGATAGTTTTTCAGGCTACGAATAAAACGCTCTTCCAATTCACTTTCTTCTATCTGTCCATTACCAGAAAGCGAACCCAAACTAGAAGTGTAATTCTCCCATGCACTTGATTTATCAACAATCTTCTTAAACAACCTCTCAGCCCAAGCTCTACTAAGTTCATCCTGAATGTGCTGATTTGAGTACGTGAAAATACAACGGTAGCAACCGTCTTTCCCTTTGTATTGACAACCACAATCACGAATGGCATGATACGCCTTGGTAATTACATCTGTAAATTCAACTGGATTAAACAGTTTTTCGAGATAACCCGTTCCTCCAGGAATATTATCGTAAACAACAAGATATCTATCGAACCTTCCATTCTTTGCATTGAATTCCGAATAATTAATGAAGCTGAGGTGCTGAGGATTTCCTTTGTAATATTTTTTCAATCCAAGTTCAAGCCCAGCTTTAAACATATTTACTTGCGATTCACTTTCCAAATCTTGAACTGGAAGAAGAACCTTTAATGCTTCCGTCTTTATTTCCTTGAACAAATAAACTTCTTCAAAAACTTCATCCGATTTTCCTAAATACTCTTTGTCTTTATGTTTGCAATAGCCATAATGGAATTTAAAATTCCGTACATAGCGTATTTGATGTGGATTAGAAGTACTCTTACCGCAATGTTTACAGGTTACAAACCCATGATAAGGAATTTCTTCGTGCTGATTAATGGTGATTTTGTTGGCATCAGCTGAACTTGAAAGACCAAGATTCACTTCTGTTATATCAACATTTTTCACGTATTCAATTCCGAATGGAATATCTTTCATCCCCCATGCTCCCTGGAAGGTTTTATAGTCAAATTTAAGGTGTTTAGAGACCGTATAAAGATTTGCAGTTCGCTCATCACTGCTATCGTCAAGAGTGGAATTCTCTCTCGTATTAACAGATTTTACCCCACTTATTTTTACGAATGTATGTTTGTTTTTAGCAGATGACCAAGAACTATCACCACACTTAGGGCAAGAAGCTTCATTCGAAACAGCGCTGTCTTCAATATGGTCGCAGTTTGAACAAAAGCGCTTTACTAATAATGTTCCTGGGTCCTTCCAATCAAAAGTATTTAATCCAGATACAGCAAACTTATGACCCTGCGAGTAGAAGTGATTGTCTGGGGCAAACTCTCTTATTGCAACGCTTGATGAACGAACAATTTCAAATTGTTTATCCGTAGGTATACTATCACTTGCTTTAGCTTTATTTGACTTCACCCATGCATTCAATGTTACGCCCGTTTCTGGAAAAGCATAATTAGGCAACAAACCAACATTGGTCAAATGTTCAAGAATGGACCTTTTATCAATCAATCTTTTCAGTCCCCAAAGAGCCTTTTTCTCCCCTTCAAGTGCTTTTCGTTCCTCATCAGTTTCAGGAAGGTTGTTGCTTTTAATAATGTCATCAATCTCCTTTCTCTTTGCATGAATGTATTCGTATTCTTTCTTAAGCTTATCAAAAACCGACTTTATTCTTGTGTAGAAAGTGTTATCTGCCATAACAGCTCTCAAATTATCAAGAACCTTTCCATCTTCTCCTAAGTCTGGTTTATAAAAATCAATGAAGCGATTAAGAAGTTTCGATTCGTGAGCTTTAATGAAGGAGATAATACGATTACATAAAAACTCTGATGAATTTAAGTCAGTATTTAATAATCGCAGCGAAATAATTCTTCCAGGTATTGCATTGTTCCGAGGATTTTCTGACGACCAGTTGTCAAGACAATACGCAAAAAAATGTCTGAATAAAATATCTTTCGCTTCGAGATAACAACCAGGAGTCGAAATCTCGCCTTCCATCATGTCCAACGGCTCCTCGTAATAAAACAAATCGTGCGCCTTGCTTTGAGCAAAATTTGTTATTAAAGCTGAACCAGATGAACGACCCGCACGTCCAACTCGCTGAAGGAAATTTGAGGTCAGCGGTGGTACGGAATTATTAATTGCTGTATTCAAGGTCCCAATGTCGATACCCATTTCAAGCGTTGAAGTAGCAACAATGGTGTTTAATGAATTAAAATTGGGTCTCTCTTTAAAATCAAACTCCTTTTGTTCACGGTCTTTTCGTTCAAGTATTCCAGTATGTTCAGCAGCGTATATTCTCGGTGAGCGATTACGATTGTAGACTAACTGATAATAATTTGGCTTTGCTTTTGGTGTTGCTTTATATGAACCTGTTCTACATGTGTAGTCAAGGCAATTAGTTAGCGCTGTTAACCTATCAGATTCCGCCACACTTATAGTTGATGCACAAACGTCACATTCATATTTTCTAACTTTATTTTCAACTTGTATTACAGAAGGAACGATAGCATAATTGAAATAATCATCTTTACCACCCTTATTCATGATGCCTACCTCGACAAACACTTCAAATAGCTTTTGATAGAACTCGTTCACGATAGCGTGATGGTGCGATGCCATCTGAAATGACTTAATGAAGTAATAGCGATACCAATTGTTGGAATTCGTAAACGTAGAATCCAAAAGTCCTCTTCCATGAGCCTCAGTTGTGACTAATCTCGGAAACCTTGATTTCTTACCAAAATATTTATTCAAGAAATGTCGGTTGTCACTATTCCAATTCAAATCCCAAAGTTGAAGTCCATTATTTCTGAACTTACTTAGGTATTCATGGTCAACACCCCCTCTTGTTCTTACCCTATGGAGAATTCCATTTATAAATGGCAAGAAAATCTCTTCAGTTATTGTTCCAAGATTATTCTGCATCAGCCACTCCTTTATTGCTGGAAATACGGCAACAACTTTTTGTTCATCAAATTTTACAGCTGAGGCACCCGATTTTTCAAGCGTTCTACCTAACAATGCGTTGTGACCAAACTCTATCGAAGTCTCCCATCGCATTCGCTCATCGAATTCGTTCTTAAATGCAGTTGTAAAGTTGTTTCCTACACGGTAATCGGTATTAATATCAGCTTTGGCTTTATAGTCTGCTGGGAAGAAACGATAGTAGTATGCTTGTTCTGGATTTTGACCAGACTCATCTGAATTTGTTTTCCAATAATTTATAAACTCTTCTTGGAGTTGCGCCAAGTTTAAAATTGGGCCTTTTTCATTAATCACTTTTTGCAAAGAAGCACGGAATGTGAAGCGGTAGTTACGTGCTTCAACAAATCCTGCCTGATGAGCCGCATCTTGCACACTATTGGTAAAAGCGAGAATCTTACGATACTTATCCGTTCTTGGGTCCAGGTCAGAAGCTAACACCTGACTCACAGTAATACTTGATAGCGTTGCAATGCGAGTACCAATAATATTTAGTGTGTTCTCAGTATTACACTCTGGGCAAACATGTCTACTTCTTGAATCTGTTAGTTTTCTTACAGCATGAATTTTGAAGGCTTCCTTACCACCTTTCTCAAGAAGAGTTAAATCCACAGGATGCAAAAAATCATCAATAGTGTTTGTTGGTTCGTACTCTTCGATATGCCTATGGTCAGGGGTATTTATTAGATAAACATTCTTGTGGTGTGCGAAGTAATATTCATAAATCAGATTCGGTTCAGATGTAAAATGATTCTTATTATCATCCTTAACACCCAACCAACCACTTGCTCCACATTCACGACAGAAGTATGCAGGTAAGGCTTTAGGTTCGTATTTGTCTCCAACTTTATCTTTCCAGGTAAAAAGTGGATGTTCGTTTACTTCACGCAAAACGCCACTTAGTTCCCTAATCCAAACCTGAATTTGTAAATACAAAAATGGAAATTTCTTTTCGTTTCCAGATTTAGCTTCACTTATTAAAGCGAGCAATGAATTGATGACTTCTTCACGTGGGCTCAGCTCATTCTCTTCGTCCCATTCTGGCAAACGCTTAAATTCAGGATTAATATCGGCAAGCTCTCTTAAAAGGTCATCAAGGGATTTAATGTTTTTTGAAGTCAAAGACACAAGGTCCTTAACCAATTTCAGTTTGAGTAATTCAGTTCCTAATTTAGTTTCGTCAAGTGATTCTGATAACTGCCAAAGTCGCTTTTGTCTTCTTATATAGTCGGCATATGTTTCATTTTCTCCCAACCTGCTTTCAAGAAGACCCATTTGACGTGGAATGAACTTATCAAGGGCATCTTCCGAAAGAGTAAAGAATTCATTAACTGGTAATCGGTTTTCTACTATGATTGAATTTTCATCGAACGATTCTCCGAATACTTTCTCAGCATAATTGGTCAGGAGTATTTTTGATTCTTCGCCAGCGCCTATTGTTGCTGAAGTTCCAATTGGGCAGATTTGTCCTTTTGGAATATTTAATTTCAATTTTAATCTTCGTATAAGGTTAGCTACATCAGTTCCTTGGGCTCCATCATATGTATGCAATTCATCAAGAACCAAGAATTGTAAAAGGTCAGTATCTTCCAGATTAAAATTCCAAAGATTATGGAAGTTGTGTCGCATTAATGCGTAATCCAACATTTTAAAGTTGGTAAGCAAAATATCTGGTGGGCTATCAACAATGCTATCTCGGTTTTCGATAACATGCTTTTCTCCCATTTCCTTTGGGTATTTCTTTTTGTCCTTTCCTTCTCCAATAAAAAGACCAGCTGTTACTTTCCCTCTAATTCTACTGTCGGCCCAAATTGCTTCAGCCAAACGTTTTGCCTGGTCTGTTGCCAAGGCATTCATTGGATAAAGAATAATTACTTTGATTCCACTACGATGAAGATTCTTATAACAATAGTCAAGTATGGGATACAGGAAGCATTCCGTTTTACCTGAAGAAGTACCAGTAGTAATAAGCGTAGCTTGTGGTTTATGAGCTGAGGCAGTGCTTAACCTCTGAAAAGCTTTGTATTGATGGTCATATGGTGGAAAGCCAGGCTTTATATCAAGCGGAATAATTTGTGATTCATTTGCTTTAACAAACGGGAGTTTCAATGAAACGTATGGCCCCTTAAAAATTCCTTCCTCTGTATTATTTATTAAATTGTAAAAGGCATCATGCACTCGCTTATCCTTAAAGCTGAATGTAGCCTTTAGATATTCAAGTATTGAATGTTTTACTTCATATGCCTGTTGTAGTGGTAACATTAGTCTTCTTGATTGTTGTTAAGTTGTTCAAACCTTTCCTTGTCACCAAACAATACTATATTTTCCATATAGTATTTAAATCCGTTAAAAAATTCGGCAGCACTTGGTTTACTTATCACTCCTTTGGATTGAAAAAATCGTGAAGTTTTAAAAACTAATTTTATGTCTTTCCCATCATCTGAAATGGTAAGTTGATTTAGGTTTGGAACATTTGGGTTTGGGTTAATATTTTCTTCGAAATTAATGGTTATGGTATCTGCTAATAAAAACTTTGATTCATATTCCTGAATAATTCCGAAGAGATACGTTCGATATTCCGCATCTCTTAAAAAGTTTGAATTCCCGACTATTACATATTCAATTTTTGCCATAATTATTTATTCTTAAAAACTTTTTCAAAGTGCTTCCAGGCTATTTTATAATCCTCAATTCGATTACATTTTGTATATGGAGCGCAGAAAACAAACTGTTTTCCTCTATATAATTCACTTTTTTCATTTATATACTCATAACATTCTCCTTCGCCCTGTTCTTTGATTTTGTTCCAAATTAATTTGTCTACTCCAACTCCAATTAATCCTTTGCTACACGTGAAAACAATATCACCCTTTTTATCGTACCAAGTATCGTCTTCATTTTGTTGCAAAGTTGGAAATTGTACGTTATAAATCATTATTAAATCTTCTAAAGTTAGCCCTAACCCCATTGCACAGATGACGTCAATTTCAACTAAGGCCATTCTTCTTTCGAATGCATTTCTTAGCGGGGTATGCCAATTCCATGTCTTTGAAATTGCGCTAAAATCCTTTAGACGCTTATCGAACTTAGACCATTTACAGGCATTAAACAATTCAGTATAAGATTGGGCCCATAACTCGGAATAATTATTACTCAAGCAATTAAGCAACAACACCCGCAGATTAAGTTCATTAGAATAAATTTCATCAACTGCTAATGGAAAACTTTGAATTGTACTATCATATAAATTCCCTTTGCCAGTAGTCTTCATGAAAAAATCCATTATAATGGAAGATGAGAGACCGCAAAAACCTAATAAATATTTATCATCTTTAAAAAAAACTGAAATCGCTCCATTAGAATGGCTAACTTTTGGAGGTAAAATTACAGGTTTGATGGTTCGTTCAAGAACGGAATCCAGCATTTTGTTAAATGCACATTTATACGAGTTAATCCACTTTTTTTCATCAAGCGATGGAGTTGAATCAAGAAACTGGTTCAAATCTGGTCCTGGTACAAAATTAGTTCTGGGTCTAAATGATTCCGATATCAAGTTTAAATCGATGATTTCAAAATCACTTGTTTTTGTACAAACCATCTTAGGGGTTCGATAAAATGGATTCGATACAAAGAAATGTGTTCCGCTATAAATAAGGTCGTAATCTTCTACTGGAAACCCAGTTTTTTCCAGAATTAAACCTCTTTTAGGCGCTGTAGTTTCGTTAAACCCATCCGTTACTTTATTTGGAACTTTACGAACTATATACTTAAAACTGGCAAGTACTTTTAAAACATTGCTAATTTCAACAGAATGTATGCCGATAAGAGGAGTAGAATAATACGAACTGTTCTCTCTACCGTTGAAATCATTTATCATTTTAAGTTCGTCTTCGGTTATTCTAACAACCCGATTCTTATGCCCCTTTGTATTCCAAAGATTTTTTTCTCTTGCTTTGTCGTAATATTTCAGCCCACCAGGTAATCCCAAACCATTATGAATAAATGACTCATCAATTGTTATAGGGTGGTAGAGATTATTTATGTTAAAAAAGTCTACTTTATTCTGTAGGCCTCCGTATACATTGATGGAGTAATTCCGTGTATGCATAACTTCACTAAAAAGAGTCAACTCATTTCTAAACTGAAAGTGATAGCGTAGGCGTCTATAAATTACTGAGCGGATTGCTTCGCCTTCAGGGTCTTCATAAAGTCCGTCAGGATGTATTAGTCCTATAAGTCCTCGTTCGTTTATTAAATCAAAACTGTTAACTAATATTGCTTTATATAAATTATTCTTCTGCCCACTTAATAAGTGATATAACTGCGAAGATGCTAATACTTGTTTTAAAGGTTCTACCCCAACTTCTTCATTTACGTAGTCACTCAAAAGAACATTGTCCGATTTCATTTTTTGTTCTATGATGGCTCTAATTTCAGGAGCAGAAAAATCTCGTATATTATATTCTGGATAGCCTTCAGATAATATTCCCCCTTCATCCATTTCAATATTTACCCAAGGTGGATTTCCAGCTATTAAATCAAAACCTCCTCTTTCCCAAAACACTTCTAAAAATTCCAATTGTGGATGGAAGAAATAATACCGATTTGACAATTCGCCAACTATTTTGAGTCTTTGGTTTTCATCAAAAAGGTCTTTTCTTTCCGCATATTCAATTACAACCTCTTCAAATATTTTTGGTGCATCTTCACTTTCTTCACCGATACTTAGTTGTTCTCCTCCACCATAGAATAATTTTTGCTGGTTGCCTTCCTGGAATTCCTTTTCCGCTTCTTGAATAACTATCTTTTCAATGTCTAACTGAAGAATATTTGCAATGTCACTCCAGTATTGCGAACGGTTCGGCAGTTCGTTAGCCTGGCGCACATCCCAAAACCATAAGCTACACCAATAATCCATTACCATCTTTAACTTAAAGTATGGCGCACTATGTCTGTTGCGCTGGTCGGCCAATTTTTCTTTTTCATCATAGCTTCGCATTTCAAGAATTCCTTGCTCGTTCTTTCTGGCGGCTCCAAATATATTTTGACGAGAACCTGTCTGAAGATTAATATTTCTTTGAAAACGATAGTACTCGGCTAAGAGTTCATCAATTGAATTGGAAATTGCTTTTACCCTTTCAAATTCGGTTTTCGATAATGGTTTGGTCCACTCTTTTTTCCACGTACCAACACCTTTTGCAAAGGTTTGGTTTTCTTCTTTAAGTATTTTTATCCCTGCCGAAGACACCATGTTCTTATCTGGTAGTAGGAAATGGTAAATTTCGTTTTGCTTACGATTGGTTTTTATTTTTTCGAAATCAGTATTAGGTTTGAATTCCAACTGCCTTGGAGCTTTCTCCCACCATTCTTTTTTTACAAGCGCCTTTTTGTCCGTCCCTTTGTCATTCTTAACAACTTCATACTCTTCAATAACGTCCTTTTCTGAATATACCTTTAGCCAAGCACCAACAACAGCATTTCCAACGCATATTCTATTGCTAAAGAAAGGAGTTTCCATATCTCTGTGAATCACATTCAACCAAAGAGAAAGTTTTCCTAATTCAATTGCAGTTGGGTTTAAATCGACACCATAAACATTATGTGTTGCTATGTATGCTTTTACTTTTTGGAGTTCTTCTCGGTATTTGTCTGGTTCAATTTTCCATTCTTTCCTTCCTGAATCTCTTAATTCTTTTTGTCGATATGACACGTAAGCTTCAGCCAATTGGTTAATCATTTCGTTATGAAATGCAGCTGCACCCATTGCTGGCTCAAGCAATTTCAAGTCAAGTAATTCAAGGGCTTTCATTTCACCCTTATCAAGCTTTTCAAGAATTGGTTTTAGCGTATACTTTACTGTACATTGAGTAAGTACTTCAGGCGTATAATACGATGCAGATTTTTGACGGTCACGGCCACTCAGACGATAAACAAAGGTTCCTTTTTTAAGAATTACGTCTTCGTGATTATCGTTCTTGAGGATTTCATCTTCCTTGAAATCATCTCGTCTACTACGTGGGACCAAATAGGTTCCTTCATCAGGTTTGCCAGCCTTATGCACTTCAATATAATCCTGCTCTGCATAAAAACCTCTGTATGCAAGCAAGCTTTCGTAAACACTACCTAACTGGTTAATGCCAAGGTTTGCATACGAAATCCTGCCACGAGCTTTATTACGTTGTTGTTTTGATAGTGAAAGACGGCAAATAATATCCTGCCAAACTTTGTTTCTAAATTTTACACGATGTAAGTGATGGAGCTTTCTGTCGTCAAAAATTGGAGAGTCTATATGACGAACCTTGAAGCTCTTGTTATGACCATTTTCCTTTTCACGGTAACCAGAACTTAAAACGTTAAAGAGTTTACTTATTGATTCATGGAAGAAAAATCCATTCAAACTGTTGTCGGAATAAAGCGGAACCTGTTCCAGGTCACGAAGCATTTCCAAAGAATATCCTTTGTTATAAATCTGGTCATTGCTTGGTAAAATATCCAGGTCCTCTCGACTTTCTGCATAAAATATAAAAAGAAGGCGATAAATTATCCTTAAGCAATCATCTTTTATCTCCTGCTCAAATTTATCATCCGACTCATCAATATCTTCATTTAATGTCTTCTCTAAATATTCCAAGGCTTCATTCGCCAAGGCTTCAACAGCATGGATAATTCCTTCCTTAAGGTCTTTTGTTACTTCATACGCACTTTTATGGCTATCCTCATCTAATTGGTCCAACAGAACCATATTGCTATCAGGAGCAAGAGTTTCTTTACCAACCAGGAAGTAAAAAAGGGCATAGTAGTTAGCATTTCTGTTAGCTGTAGCTTCGGAAAAAAGTTCTTCCAAGTCAAACTGCAAATAACTACCACGGAACCATTTCTCCTGCTCAAGTAAATACAAGCCATTTCCTGCCATTAACATGATGTACTTAGGGCGAAGGTGTGGCTCAAGCAAGAAAAGCTCAGAAACAGCCTTATTAATGATTACAGGAGATATTTTTACATCTTGTGGAGTAGTGAAAACGTCAGCCCATTGCAGGCGATGATATTTCTGTGCTGGATTGAACTGTTCTTCATTCTCGATATTATATCGCTGCTCAAACAAACCATCTGGTTCGGTATCATCTTCTTTAATTAGAGACTGCATTTCCATTATCATCAAATGCGGCTGGTCGCCTCTGTAAAGAATGTGTCTTATGGGTATAACTTCATCTTCCGTTAAATGAAATAAGTGGTTGTATTGTGTATGACCACCATCATATCCTAAAGCATTTAAAACAAGTGTGTGGAAATTATGAGTCTCACGAATTTTGTCTTTGGTCCTTAACTTTCCTTCAATGTACAGCTCTTTATACTGAAAGTACTTTTCTTTGAGTGGGGTTATTTTTTTGTTAAACTCTTTTACATCCTCAGCATTATATCCTGTCTTCGAAAGAACCTTGGAAATAAAGTCCTCATCAAAGTAGTTTGATGAAAAATAATCGCCCGTATTTTGTATAAACTTTAGCATTCCTAATTACGAATTATAAAACACTGCCAGGACTTTCAAGTAGGGCTCACCATGCAATGATGTGAGGTCCTTGAAATACTGACTTGATGAACTTAATATTGTTTCAATCTCTCTCTGTCTGCTGTCTTTTATTCTTGACCAATAATCTCCACCAATTCTTTCGCTAAAGTCAAGTTCTAATTGTTCAATTGCAGCACGATGCCAGATTGTAATCTTTTCCTGATATTGCTCCAATTTCGATTCCATTTTTTCTTCAAGTTTCTGCTGTTCCTCTTGCATTCTTTGTCCTGCCCAATCGACTGCATCTGGTAATATTTCTTTGAGGGTATTAATCTCTTCTTCTGAGATGCTTTCAGTGTGCATGCTTTCTCTTAGTTTAAACTCTTCCATAAATTCACTGAATGAAAAAGTTTTTCTAAGAATGGAACCATCCCATTTCAGTCCCACAACCAGAAAATCAACCAGTACGGGTTGGCTTAAGTTGTTGGACACTTGACCCTGGAAAACAAACCAGGCAGTTTTTGCTGGGAATATTTTTGATTTGGAAACAAGTGCAACATCTTTATTAACACTTGCTTCTAATTTTGTCATGTAGTATCGAATTACAGGATGCAATTCATATAACACCTGAAACTCGGCCCATTCACCTTTCTTTTTCCGAGCATCATCAATTGATTTTTGAACCAGGTCTTTGTCAAGAGAAAGCTTGTAAAGGCCATTTACTTTCGGTTTTGATTCTGGAGGTAAATCAAATAGTATTTGATTAAGGTCTTTGGTATTCATTATCTCCAAATAATCATCACTCACTGTTACTTCATTTTTTTCGAGTTGATTAACTGAGCTCAGCTGCTCGAATAGTTCCTTATAAAAATTCTTATCACTTGTGTACAGTGAAAGAGATTTTTCAAATGGTTCTTTTGTTATTAGCACATCTGTTTTATCAGACTGTTCTTCAAATAGAGTTGAGAAGTCAAATCCTGCTGTTGAATTGGAATCATCTTCCATAAAGTTTTCATTCTGATTTAGAATAGCTTCTTCAACAAGCGATTCTTCCTTATCCGAATCATAAAGCTTCATTACTGAGCCAGCATCTCCGAGTGTTTTATAAACCACTTCTTCCTTTTTTATGATTCGCTCCATGATATGAAGGTCTGTTTTCAATCCTTTTATATCTGATTCAGCTGTGATATAGTGTACAAATGGAGTTTTCTTCTGACCATATCGGTCAATACGTCCATTACGTTGCTCAAGAGTGATAAGTGACCATGGAATATCGTAATTGAACATTCTATTACAAAAGAAGTGCAAGTTCACACCTTGGGAACCTGCATCGGAACAGAGTAGAATCTTTACTTGGCTATCCTGTCTTCCAAAATCATCTATAATTTCCTGCTGCTCAGTATCAGTCAAACCTCCGTGGAAGAATTGAATACTTTCTTCTTTCAGTTTGAAATCAGTTGTGAGATTATCTTTTAAATAAGTCAGTGTGTCAATCCTTTCGGCAAATACAACAAACCTGTCATCATGTGTCTTACCAGACCAACCTAAATCAAGTAAAGCTTTTTTGAATTTCGAATACTTGCTATCAGAAGAAGAGCTAATGATTCGCTCCAACTTAGTCCTTAATTCATTCAGAATACCCAAGTTCTCTTCGAATGCTTCGTCACCTTTTGCTTTCTCTTCAACTTTTTCAATTCTTCGTTTAATACTTTCTAATGCAGCTTTAGGAGAAGACATGAATGCTTTGAATATTCCAATTGAAAAAAGGAAATCATCTTTAGATTTTCCATTCTTGTAAGATTCTATTGCCTTGAATTTTAATTCCTGTTGGAATTGCAGAAAATCAATTTCGTTGGCACTAAGCTCACATTGCTCACGCACAATTTTTCGCTCTTGAAAATTTGCACGAACTGTCTCATCTGAAATGTCATTTTTAAATCTTCGAACATAGTAAGGTTCAACATGACTTTTATCGTACTCGCCACTTCGAGGAATGGCGGTTGGTTCAATCATGTTAATCAGATTTGCAAAATTTTCCTTTTTACCATTGTGTGGTGTTGCTGAAGTAAGAATCAATGACTCACACTTCTTCGCAATGAATTGTGCCAAATCTCCTTTTTGACTTTTGTCATTTGCCACAGTGTGACACTCATCAATTACAACAACATCCCATCTAGATTTTTCAAGGTAATGTCTGAATTTAGCGTTCTTCTTAAGAGTATCAATTGAAATAATTGTTTTATCGTAGTAATCAAAAGGATTTTTATTCGCAGGTAGTTGAGATTTTATTCTGGCTATTCCTTCTGAATCTAAACGAACCAAGGGAATGGCGAAGCGATTCCATATCTCTTGCTGAAACTGTGCGAGAATGGATTTTGGAGCGAGAACCATGATGCGTTTCCCTTTACCACGTTTAATCATTTCAGTCAGAAAAATTCCAACTTCAATTGTTTTTCCTAATCCAACACCATCTGCAATTAATAATCGGGGGCGAGGAAGCTGTAGGGCTTTAAGAGTAGGTGTAAGCTGATAATCTGCAGCGTTAATCGCAGCTTTCGTTGCTATCGTAATTTTTTCAGAGAAGATGGATGAGTTCCTGATTTGTGTTTCCAGGAACAATTTTGTTTTTCTGTATCCACTGTCGGTATCTGGAACCAGGTTGGTGTGATTTGGGTCCACAGGTTTAATGTCAGTATCCAAACTTGAATCAAAGGCAAACCGTTTCCCTTTTACCAGTTCACTTATTCCTTCTGCATCAATGAGAATGGAACCATCATGATTCTGGTTAGTCCCAGTGATGATGAAGTCTTCTCCTCTTGTAGATATTCGTTGGCCTATTGTTAGGTTCATTGCTACAATTTCTTAATCAGTTAATTCGTTGAGTGCCTTTTTCACTCCCTTTTTACCTAACGGGTCATCGCCAACAATGCTTAATACTTTGTCTGCATACCACAGTGTTAGAAGGGTATCCGCTTCCACTTCATAGTATTTGGCAAGTTTTTCTATTTGTTCCTTTCCCAAGAACCTTTCACCATGTTCAACTTTGCTTATCATGGCTGTATCACATTCCAAGTATGCCGCTACCTGGCGGAGGAGCAATTTCTTTCGCTCACGGATTTCACGTAGTTTTTTTCCGAGTTGGCTCATTTGTCTTATTTTTGACTTGTCAGTTCGAGTCAAATATAACAGAAAATTAGTATCTTTCGTTCCAATCGGAATAACTTTTGAATATTGAAATGGATTTTACGCCTTATACAAGTTTTCATGCTGAGATGGAGAAAAATCCCAGTCTTTGCAATCTGTTTCAATTGCTTGCTACTGAGACCTGGAAAAGATTGGAATTCTCATTTAAACACTTGAAAAAGGATGTTCACGAACCCACCATAACACAAAACCTTGTTTTTAATATTAACGCATTCGCTCAAAAGTATGGCTTCAATATAATCTTTGAAGAGTCAACTAATGAAGCAACAAATGGGAATGACCTTGAATTGGTATTGTACTACGATGACAGTGAATATGTGTTTTATGCTCCCATTCAGGCAAAAAGAGTAAAGAGTAACGGGGAATACAAATCCTTCCCTTACAAGGACCAAATATTAAAATTGATTGCATATGCCCAAAAGTGGAATGGTTTTCCATTGTACTTATTCTACAACTATTCTGACCTAAACCCAACTCAAAAGACAAGCTTATTAAGTTTCACAGATTGCCACGATAAAATTGATGAAACACAATACGGTTGCACCATCGCTTCAGCTGAGTATTTAAAAACAACTTACGTAACATGTACAACAACCTCTGGTGTTACAAAGTGTGTTACTAATTCTGGCTCCAACTTAACTTTTTTCGACATTCATCCTAATGAATCTTTCCCTTGGAATATTTTGGTTTGCTGTTCGGAAGAACAAAATCCACAGTTGCTATCAGAAAAGCTTTCTAAGAAAAGGAAAAAGAAGGGGAAATCTGAGGTTATCACCGAAAAATTTATTTCAAATAAAGTATTACCAGGTGTAATAAAGAAAAGTGCGCTTCCAAAGGAAGGGTGGAGAAAGTTTAGCGCTGAACTATCACAAAAGGAAAATATAATCAGAGAAGTTAAAAGTTGGCGTTCAAATCCTGACGAGTTCTCACCAAGATTTCGAATGTCATTCACGATTAACAACTATGTCATCGACACAATTTTGGTTCACGCATCACCTGAATCGTATGAAATATTTGAGAAATCACAAAAGAATTGGTCTGAAATTGCAATTGCCAAGTGGAGAATCAATAATTTAAAACACATTGCATTCTATGTAAGTTCTCCTGAAAAAAAAATAGTTTCCGTTGCCAGTATCGAATCAATATCCCCAAGTAAAACATCCGATAAATATGTAATTTATGTCAAAGACTTAAAGCAATTGGAAAATCCTATACCGTATGATGGCTCGAAACGAAAGAGCATTGGCCGTGTTTATATAAGCAAAAAGAAATTAGAGAATTCCAAAACGTGGAGTCAATTATTTGAAACTGACAAGAAATGATATCAGAAATACACATAAGTAATTTTCGTTCAATTAAGGAGTTGACTTTTGCTCCTGAAAAACTATGCACACTTGTTGGCCCAAACAGTGCAGGCAAATCGAACATATTAAAAGCTATTGATTTGATTATAGGTGAGGGATGGACTACGAAAGCTAAAGTAGCAAGAGAATTATTTTATGACACAAGTAAACCCATTTACATAAGTATAACACTTTCATCTCCCATTGCGTTTTCCTATTTTGGGAGTGGTAAACAAATTAAGTATGTGACCTTGGAAATGACCTTGCAGCCGCTCGATTGTAAAGTCCGATTATGGGAAAACTCAAACCATTCTGATAACAATGGAAGAGGGTATTATATAACTGAAGATTTCAAAAAATCGTGCCATTTTATCTATATACCATCAGTTCGTGATTTGAAAGATGAAATGAGGGTAAGTAGCTGGACAATGCTGGGTAAACTAATGAAGACCATTTATGAAAATTATGTAGAGATTCATGATGGAGAAGATAATCTGAAAACAGAGTTTGAAGCGAAAATCAAACCCGCTAAAGATTTTTTAGAAGCAGATTTTACCGCTGGAACGAGTAAAGTTTCCTTCAAAACATTCTACGATTCTTTCATTGAGTTTTGCAAAGGCAACAGTGTCGGCATTGCAAATACTTTTGAACCACATTTAAATATATATAATCTCAATTGGTTTTATAAGACTCTACAAATTTCTGTAAAAGAGGATTTCTCTGAGAAGCATTTCGATGCTGAGGATGTTGGTTCTGGTATGCAAAACTTGATATTGCTTTCAATTTTTCAGACATACGCAAAGCTTTCTGGCGGAAAAGCCATTTTAGCGATGGAAGAACCTGAGCTTTTTTTATATCCACACGCTCAAAGAGAGTTGTATAAAAACTTTCAACAGCTATCCCAGAATACTCAGATATTCTACACGACACATAACCCCAATTTCATTGATGCTCACCGAGGCTTCGAAATTGAAATTGTAAATAAAAATGAGGAAGATGGGACTTTCATCTATCAAAAAAACACAGAATATTTGAATAAGGATAACTTCGCAGCCTTTAATTCTAAAACGTACACCCATTTTAATGCAGAGCGGAACGAATTATTTTTCGCCAATTACATTCTCTTAGTAGAAGGGACTTCTGACAAAATACTTTGGTCTACATTGCTTGAAGAGAAATGGGGAATTGACTTAAATAAAAAGGGAATTTCTATAATAGAATGTGGTGGCAAAACAGGTGTAAACTATTTCGTTGGAGTGCTTAATATTTTAGGCAGGGATAATTATACCGCCATATGGGACGCTGATGACGATGCTGCAGACACATATAATTTACTTGCCACTGCTGTAGCAAGTGGGATTGGTTTTGAAGTTCCCGTGAATTTGGAATCCTTTTTGTTAGCAAAGTTTCCTGGCACTCAATTCCGAGAAAAGAAAAAAGTAGAGGATGCTTATAATTGGTCTCATAATGTTCTCGTGGCTGAAATACCAACAGAATTCAATTTGGTGAAGGAAAATATAGAGCGATACTTCAGTCCTACTGCTGAAGCTGCTTCAGCAGCTGTTGCAAATGGTGATGCCAAAGAAACATCTTCTAAAGAGAAAAAATGACGATTTTGCCACACGTTATGCCTCACCTAAAAAGCAAAATCCCCTTATGTAATTGATACACAAGGGGAAATTATTTTGCTTTTGAGGTCCCGAGCGGATTCGAACCGCTGTAGCAGCTTTTGCAGAGCTGAGCCTAGCCACTCGGCCACAGGACCTTGTTTATTCATCGAAGCTTTAGCGAAGCTGAATCTACCTCTTCCCTATGCTTTTGATGATTGAGAGTGGCAAAAATACAGTTTTTTTTGTTACCGACTCCAGGTTCGTGCCTAAAAAGCAGTAAAAAATGTATTTTTTACGCGATTATTCTATCTTTAACCTTCCATAACCCAAGCAGACTCTATATGCAGATCTCCAGCAAGCTTCCCCATGTAGGCACCAGTATTTTCACGGTCATGAGCGCCCTGGCCCGCGAGCACAACGCCATCAACCTTTCCCAGGGTTTCCCCGATTTTAACTGCGACCCCAAACTGGTGGAACTCACGGCCCACTATACCCGCGAGGGATTTAACCAATATGCCCCCATGCAGGGCGTGCTGCCCCTGCGCGAACAAATAGCCCGCATGATGCAGAACTGCTACAACGCCATCTATCATCCCGAACACGAAATTACTGTCACCGCCGGCGCCACACAGGGCATTTTCACCAGCCTGGCCGCTTTCCTCCGCCCCGGCGACGAAGCCATTGTGTTTGAACCCTGCTACGACTGCTACATTCCCGGCATCGAAGTACAGGGCGCCAAAGCCATCCCCATCGAAATGACCATGCCCGGCTTCCGCATCAACTGGGAACTGGTGCGTCAAAAGGTTAACGATAAAACGCGCGTTATCATCATCAACTCCCCGCACAATCCCAGCGGCACCACCCTGCAAAAGGCCGATCTGCTGGAGCTCGAAAGCATTGTGAAAAACCGGAACATTGTAGTGATCAGCGACGAGGTATACGAACACATGACCTTTGGCGAAGAGCCCCACCAGAGCGTGGCACGCTTCCCCACATTACGCGAACAAAGCATCGTAGTCTCCTCGTTTGGCAAAACCGTGCATACCACCGGCTGGAAAATCGGCTACGTAGCGGCCCCACAGTCCCTCATGGCTGAGTTCCGCAAGGTGCATCAGTTTCTGGTGTTTTCCGTGAACCATCCTTTTCAGCTGGCCCTGGCCGATTACCTGGCAGAGCCCGCACACTATACCGAACTGAAAGACTTTTACCGCAGCAAGCGCGATTATTTCCTGAAACTCGTCGCGGGCTCGCGCTTCCAGGCCGAACCCTGTGCCGGTACTTATTTCCAGCTCATGAGCTACAAAAATATCAGCCAGGAAAAAGATACTGATCTGGCCATTCGCCTGACCAAAGAACACAAGGTGGCTTCGATCCCACTCTCGGTATTCTACACCGCTCAAACCGATCACCATTACCTGCGTTTTTGCTTCGCCAAGAAAGAAGAAACACTCGAAAAAGCCGCTGAAATTCTATGTCGCATCTGATGAACATCTATATACGTTGTGGCCTGTGGCTGGCCCTGCTGCTGCCTGTTGGTCGTGCACTGGCACAGGACACCATCTTTACCAGAAGCCAGCCTCCTTTGCTGGTGCGTGTGCTTGAGATTGCCGAGAACGAAGTACGCTACAAAAATTTCTATAACCCCGATGGTGTGATCCGCGCTGTAAAAAGCAGCGACATTACACGCATTGTATATGAAAACGGGAAAACCGAAGCACGCTTCAACAGGCCCGACACCGGAAAACCTGTACCTGTGGTGCGTACAGGCCCCGATGTATTTAAACTTGAAGGCAGAAACCTGCTCTATAACAACGACGATATTACCTATAAAGCCGCTTTCAAAATTATGCTGAAACGCGATCCGGCCAAAAACAGTGATGAGATGAACGAAAGCCTTATCAATGCCGAACGCAATAAAAACAGGCAGATCACGTTTATGCTCCTGGGCCCGGCATGCCTCATCGGAGGTGCTTACCTGGCCCGCTACAATTACTACGGACCCAACGATGCCCCCAAAGCCAAACGAACACTGCTCACCGGCGTGGGCCTGTTTGTAGGTTGCGAAGCCATCTCTATGATTTGTAAAAGCGTTAAGAACAAACACATCCGGCATGCCGCTGAACTCTACAATATTGAACCTTAAATGCCTGCTGGTACTGGCTATGCTGCTTTGTTTTAAAACACAGGCACAGGATACCATATACAAACGAAACGGTAACATCGTGCCTGCCAAAATTATCGAAGTCGGTGTTCGCGATGTTTCATACAGGCGCCTCGACAACCCCGATGGTCCCTTGTTTATAGCCACCAAAAATGAAATCGCCAAAATCCGTTATGCCAACGGGCACGTTGATACATTTACAGAAACGGCGGTCGCGGAAACAAAACCCCTTATTATCTCACCGGCTTATCCCAACGCTGGCTACGATCGTGTGGAAATGTCATCCAAACCCGGCATATTTGTGTATAACGGTCGGCTCCTCTCCGACAGAAATCTGCTCCTGATGGCTGAAACAAAAAACCTTTCCTGTAAAAATGCAGAACTGAGAAGCGAAATCGAAAAAACACGCAATAGCCGCAACATTCAGTACATCGCCGGTTTCGGCGGTATGGGACTGGGTATTGTCGGCCTGTATAGTTTCTCTCTACTGAGCTCCGGAAGCAACAGCAGCTACAATTCAGGAACCAGCAACACCGCACTTTTGCTGGTTGGCGTCAATGTGCTGGTGGCTGCAGAAGTTGTGTCTGGGATTTTCAAAAGCCAGCGCAGTCGTCATGCCGTGCGTGTTGCGCAGCTTTATAACAACTGCCGCTAATCCTCTATTTCTTTTTCCTGTAGAGAATCTGTCCGTGTACCAGGGTAGTATTCACCGTCTTTATATTCTCCAGGTTCCCCAGCGGATTTTTATCAAGCAATACCAGGTCGGCGTTCTTCCCGGCACTTACACTGCCCCACCATTTACTCTGATCGAAAAACACGGCCGCATTATGGGTAGCTGCGCGGAGCACCTGGTAAGGGCTCATCCCCAGCGATTGGTATATTTTCATTTCTTCGTACATGGCATAACCCGGCACATTATACATGGCATTGTCGGGACTCAGCACCACATTCACACCCTTCTGCTGCATCAGCTTTATGATGGCCGCCAGTCTTGTCATGTCCAACGCTGTTTTGGCTGCATATTCCTTCCGGCGCTCTTCCCCGCTTTTCTGCCAACGCGTTTTGTAATCACTGAAGCTGCGGTCCCAGGCATGCATCAGCGCTGTATCAATCCGGTTCATGCCATAGCGGCTGTGCAGCTGTTCCTCGCTGTACTGAAAGCCCACGATCATGCTCCACGATGCTGTCGGACAAAAGGTGATGTTGCGCTCTACCATGGAGTCGAGCAGCGAAGCTATATTCAACGAATCCTTTTTATAGGCATTGGCCAGTGGCCCGATGTGCTCCACAGAGCGAAACCCGTAACGAATACTGCCCTGAAGATCTTTATAGGCATGCCCGGCAATAGCGATATGTTCCTGCCGGCAGAGCCCCACAATTTTCGCCATGCGTTCTTCACCAATGCCACCCAGGTATTTAATAAAATCGTAGCGCCTGGTTTTAATCGTGTCTATAAAAGCCGCAATGGCTTCGTTACTCAGCAGGCTGTCTTTAAATGGCAGGCTGCTCGAAATGTAGAGATTAGGCGCTTTGATGTATCCTGCCTCGATACTGTCGCGCAGGGCCGGGTGAAACGCTTCGCCCCGCATGCTTCGCAGACCGGTAACACCACATTGCAGGTACATATCGAACACCTGCCGCATGCCTATAGGTTCACTGCCATCGGGCAAATGTACATGCATATCCACCAGTCCCGGCATCAGGTATTTTCCGCTGGCATTAATCACTGGTATTGTTTTCGGCAGCCCGGCGCCATGCTTCACCATGCTGATGATAATGCCTTTCTGAATGTAGACATCGCGGTGTTTCAAAACCGTATCACGGTCCATCGGGATCACATTCACATCGGCTATTACCCAGGAGTTCTGCGCCCGGCCGCCAAACACAAGGCATACGGCCAAAAGCCATGAAAACAGTTTAAGCATTCCGTTTTTTTTTTGCAAATTAGTGTATTCTTTCACGGGGTTCTCCTCTTTTACTGTTTTTTATGAACACACTGCGCGTTACCATCGTACAAACCACACTAGCCTGGCAGGATGTTAGGGCTAACCTGGAGCATTTCAGCCAGAGGCTGGCAGCAATTCAGGAGCCCACAGACCTTATTGTGCTTCCGGAAATGTTTACCACCGGTTTTACGATGACACCGGAAAGCAGCGCTGAAATCCATGGTGGTCCGGGCCTGCAATGGATGCTCGGAAAAGCAAAAGAAAAACAATGTGTGGTTACAGGGAGTATTGCCGTGAAAGACGGTGCGCAGTTCTACAACCGCCTCTACTGGGCAAAACCCGACGGCAGCTACGAATACTACGACAAGCGCCACCTGTTTCGTATGGCTCATGAACAGGAACATTACACTGCCGGAACAGGCAAACAGGTGTTCGAGTGGAAGGGCTGGAAAATTTGCCCGCTGGTATGCTATGATCTGCGTTTCCCGGTTTGGAGCCGCAACAGCGCTGCCAATCCCTACGACCTGCTTATCTACGTTGCCAACTGGCCCGAAGTAAGATCCTATCCCTGGAAACAATTGCTCATTGCCCGCGCTATCGAAAACCAAGCCTTTGTAATCGGTGTTAACCGAATCGGGGCCGACGGAAATAACATAGCTCATGCCGGCGATAGTGCTGTGATTAACCCGCGTGGTGAACACATGAGCGATTTAAAGCCACACGAAGACGCCGTAAAAACGATTGAAATTCACAAGTCGTACCTCGATGAATTCAGAAAGGTGTTTCCCGTGATGCTGGATGCCGATTCTTTTAAAATTCTTTAATTCCGTCCGGAAGAAGCCTGTTGAAGCAAGTTTACAAGGTGTTTCCGAATGCTACCAGCAGTTTAAACACATCCACATAATCTGTCAGCGGCAGTGTGCCGGCCACATCATACACATCGTGGTAAGCCTGGATCCCGCCCATGGTGTAAATAAAAAAACAAGGCACGCCTTTCTCTGCAAACCAGTAATGGTCGCTGTTAGCCGCCTTCCCGCGTTGCTTGATCTGTGTTACAAGTTTTTGTTCGTCGTTAATTGCTTTCAGTTTTTCAAACTGTGGTTTAAACACGGTAGCATTCACCACCATAATGCCGTCGTTGCCGGTTCCGAGTAAATCGAGGTTGGTCAGAAATTTTATTTTGTTCAGCGGAAACAAGGGATGCTCCGTATAATACCTGGAGCCAAGGAGTCCGGCTTCTTCGCCCGCAAATAAAATAAAGGCCACCGAATAGCGTGCCGGGTGTTTTTTGTAATATCTGGCAAGGTTCAGCACAAGGCTCACCCCGCTGGCATTATCGTTGGCGCCCGGAAAGTATGTGTTGGCGCCCATTCCGCCGAGGTGATCGTAATGCGCAGTAAATACAATAAAACTGTCGGGGTGTTGCGTGCCTTTTACATAACCCGCAATGTTCTGGTTTTTATAGGCAGGAATCTCCACGTTATCGATCATCACCTCCATGTCCTTAAGCTCCCCGGGGAAACTATCGCGCAACAATTCTATCTCCGTATGATCTGCTGCCTGCTGCGCCACACTAAAGGTCAGTTTCTTTTTAAGAGACACTTTAAACGGAACTTCACGGCGGCCGTCGGATGCACCAAATGTAATGCTGTCTTTCCGGAACAACTGATATGCCGTGGAAACACCTTTACTCTCCGGGCTCACGATATAATGTACCCCCGGCTTAAGCTCCTTTCCATCCAGCTTTACATACATGCGTTTCGGGAATGTATTGACAGGAAATGTAAAGGGCTGTGCAAAATCTTTTTTGGTAAATGCCGTGAGTCCTATGCTTTTGAATTCTCCCTGCAGGTATTTCGAGGCTTTGCCTACACCATCGTTCACGTAGCCCCGTCCGAAAAAATCTTTGGAGCACATCTTCTGAATCACCTGCCGCGAGTAGGTTGTATCCTGCGCCTGAAACTTCAATAACAGAAAACAAAAAACCGCAATTAAGCTTTTACGCACCATCATTGAAATCTCTTTTTACTCAGGTCAAATATCTTCTTCACCATTTCATGTTCTTCATCCCATCCGTAAATGTTCTTCAGGCCGGTGAGATAAATCTGTGTGTCGGTCCAGTTGCCAATGGCATTGATCTGTTCAACGGCAATACCATACTCTACAGCATTCGATTTAAACAACTCGTTGATCAGTCTGAATTTATCGTTGATGCTGATCTGGATCTGTGATACCGTTTGCCGGCCCGGCACAACCGTTTCTGCAATTTCTTTCTGAGGTTCAGCAGCGACTGTTTTCACAGGTTCAATCACGGGTTCCTGCTTTATGGGTTCTTGCTTTATGGGTTCAGAAACGGTTTCGGTTATAATCGTTTCTTTGACTACAGGCTGCGTTTTTTCAGCCACCTTCATGTGCAGGTTGAGTTGCGGCGACAACTCCTGTTGCTGCCTGATAAATGTATAGGCGCCGAGCAGACGCACCAGTTTCTGCAATTCATCATTCAGCCGGTCAGCCATATCCGAATCAGGATGGATCACTCCTTCAAAATCGTTTAACTGCCCCTTTAACTCCTGAATCCGCTCATTAATCTGTTTAAGCAAAATGTCCGTCTGCATGATGAAATTGTGAATAATTAAGACTTAAAAATAGTTGAATTTAGCCCATCATACGCTATTTTTAGGATTTATTATCAAACAATTTTACACATGTTTCTGGAGAACATAAAGCACGGATCACCCCGTAAAGGCTGGATTGAAGTTGTGTGCGGATCTATGTTCTCGGGTAAAACAGAAGAGCTCATTCGTCGCCTGAAACGCGCACAGTTTGCCAAACAAAAAGTAGAGATTTTCAAGCCGCAGATCGACACGCGTTACGACGATGTGAAAGTGGTCTCTCACCAGGGAAATGAAATACACAGCACGCCTGTACCTGCCAGTGCCAACATTTTATTACTGGCCAACGATGTGGATGTGATCGGTATTGACGAGGCCCAGTTTTTTGATATGGAACTTCCCAATGTATGTAATCAGCTGGCCGATAGCGGCGTGCGTGTGATCGTAGCCGGACTTGATATGGACTACCTCGGAAAACCCTTCGGCCCTATGCCGCAGCTGCTGGCCTGTGCAGAGTATGTTACAAAAGTACATGCCATCTGCATGGAGTGCGGGAACCTCGCCCACGTGTCGCATCGTAAAATACTGAACAATAACCTCGTGCTGCTTGGCGAAACCGACAGCTACGAACCCCTTTGCCGCGATTGTTATAATAAAGCCATGAGTCGTCCCTGATCGTGTATACCCTTAAACATATCGCCAGCATTGTAAACGCCCGTGTGAACGGAAACGCCGAACAACACGTTGCGAATTTACTTACCGACAGCCGTCAGCTCGGCGATCCCGAAGGCACATTATTCATTGCACTTATCACCGGCAACAACGACGGACACAATTATATTTTTGATCTCTACGAACGCGGCTGCCGCCATTTCCTGGTGCAGTATATTCCGGAGTTTAAACAATTGCCCGCCGATGCAAACTTCCTGGTGGTAAACGACACCCTGGCTGCTTTCCAGCAACTGGTAGCTCATCACCGCCGCCAATTCAACATCCCTGTTATTGGAATTACAGGCAGCAATGGAAAAACAATCGTGAAAGAGTGGTTGTACCAGTTGCTGAAACACGACCATATTATTTGCCGCAGCCCCAAAAGTTACAACTCCCAGATCGGCGTTCCGCTTTCAGTATGGCAACTCGACAAAACTCATACCCTCGGTATTTTCGAGGCTGGTATTTCTATGCCGGGTGAAATGGAAAGACTTAAAGCCATTATACAGCCTACACTGGGCGTACTCACCAATATGGGCTCTGCACACGACGAAGGATTTTCATCGCGCGAACAAAAGGCCACAGAAAAATTTAAACTCTTCAGCGGTTGCGATACACTCATTGCAAACCTCTCGGGAAACAACGACCTGGCTACGCTTCTGCCTCCTGCCAAACGCATCATCCGGGTATCGGATATTCCCGGAACAGAGCTTTATATAGAGCGTATAACGGTTCAAGCGCCACACACAACGATAGAAGCAAAATACGGCGAACAAAGCCTGTCGCTGCGAATTCCTTTCACCGACGGAGCTTCCGTTCAGAATGCCAGCACGTGCTGGGCCGTGATGCTGGCGCTTGGCTATAAACAGGAAGCAATTGCCTCACGGATGGCCGAACTCAATCCGGTAGCGCTTCGTCTCGAAATTAAACAGGGGGTAAACAACAGTACGCTCATCAACGATTTTTACAATTCCGATATTCACTCTCTGACCATTGCCCTGCATTACCTGGCACAACAACATCGCGGCGGCAAAAAAGTGATCATCCTTTCCGATATTGAACAATCGGGCAAAAGCGACGAGGTACTTTACCGTGAAGTGGCGCAATTGCTCAAACAACACCATGTTGATCTGCTGATCGGCGTTGGTGAACATATCGCTGCGCACGAAACCGTTTTTGAAAAAGGCGCTGTATTCTATCGCGATACCGCTCATCTGCTCGCACAGGCGCGCCACCTGCTGCCACTACTTATGAATTCGACGGTGCTGCTGAAAGGCTCACGCCGTTTTGGTTTTGAAGCCATCAGCAATGTACTCCAGCAAAAAAGCCACGATACGGTGCTGGAAATTAACCTGAACAACCTCATCCATAATATCAACTTCTATCGCGCACAACTCCAAAAAGGTGTAAAGATGATGTGCATGGTAAAAGCAACGGGTTATGGAAGCGGCAGTTCCGAAATTGCTTTCACCCTTCAGCACCATGGTGTAGATTACCTTGCTGTAGCCTATGCCGACGAAGGTGTAGAGCTGCGCAAGTCCGGCATTCATCTGCCTATTATGGTGATGAATCCCGAAGAAAATGCATTTGAAGACATCATCAATTATAACCTGGAGCCCGAAATATTTTCGCTTGCTGTACTACAGGGCTTTGTGAAAGCACTGCAAAACCAAGCTATTCCGGAGGGTTACCCGGTTCATATCAAACTGGATACAGGGATGCATCGTCTTGGTTTCGAAGAACAACAGATCGATCTGCTGATCGAGGCACTTGGGCGTGAACGCAGTGTACATGTAAAAAGTGTATTCTCGCACCTGGCCGCCAGCGACGATGCCAGTTATGACGGCTTCACCCGCGAGCAGATCCGCTTGTTTGAAAGCATGACGCAAAAACTGCAAACCTCGCTGGGTTATTCCTTTATTAAGCACATCTGCAATTCAGGCGCCATTACACGTTTCCGTGATGCACAATACAACATGGTTCGCCTCGGTATTGGCATGTACGGCATCGGATTCAACGATCTTGAAAAAAAGAGCCTGCTGAATGTAAGCGCTCTTAAAACACGCATCTCCCAGATCAAACACCTGCATGCCGGCGATACAGTAGGCTACAGCCGCAATGGCAAGATAAACGCCGACACCACCATCGCTACCATTCCTATTGGATACGCCGATGGCTTAAGCCGCCGTACAGGCAACGGACATTTTTCGGTATACATCGCCGGCACACTTTGTAAAACTGTTGGCAATATCTGCATGGATATGTGTATGATCGATGTAACAGGTGTTGATTGCCACGAAGGCGATGAAGTGATTATTTTCAAAAGTAACGATGATCTGTCCAGGCTATCCATGGCCGTGGAAACCATTCCTTATGAAGTTCTCACAAGTGTGTCGACCAGAGTGAAACGGGTATATGTGCAGGAATGATGGTGTAAAATACCTGTCCGAACGATTCCATTCATACCTGGCCCCGGGTTTCCTTTTCCTGATTTTCTTTCTGACCGAATGCTGGATTAATCCTATTGGTAACTTTCCTCTCAACGACGATTGGGTTTATGTACGCGTGCTTCGTTCGCTGCACGAGCACCATTATATCGACACCCGGTTTTGGGGCGGTGCAGCCATGCTCTCACATATCCTTTATGGCGAGCTGTTTGTAACGCTGTTTGGTTTTTCAATAACAATTCTCCGAATAGCAACACTTGTTTCGGCATTCATCGGTCTAATTTTTCTCTATCGTCTGCTCCGCGAGTTTGCAGGTTGCAGTAACCGTAATGCCATGTTCGGCACTTTCATCCTTTTATTTAATCCCCTCTTTCTATCATTAGCCAATACTTACATGACAGACGTTCCGTTTGTCAGTATGCTGATTATTGGTTTATACGCATACCTGCGTTACGAAAACGGTTCTTCCCGCTATAGTTGGGTCCTGGCTGTGTTTTGCTTCACGGCAGCGATACTTAGCCGTCAGCTCAGTCTCGCACTTGTTGCAGCAGTTGGTCTATACGGCTTTATTCAGCACCGTCTCAGGAAACCGGTATTGTTTTTGCCGGTTATTGTTCCCATTGTTAGCCTGGGTATTTTTGAGTATTGGCACAGACATCAGGAAGGTTCACATATTTCAGCAGGATATTCCTATATCTTCTACAGTGTCGAACATTCTGATTCGCTGCTGTTTCTGAAATCATTTACAGTACAGCTCTGCAAACGCTGGACGCACGTTACCTCCATAACAGGATTTGTATGCTTTCCCCTGCTTATTCCTTATCTGTTCTCCTTTTTGCGGAAGCGCCATGATGATAAAATAAAGACAATACTCATCAGCCTGCCTTTTCTGTTGCTTGTTGGTGTATCAATGGTTCATTTTCCGCTTGGCAATTATTTATACAATACAGGCATTGGCGCCGATACACTGGCGCCGCCAGGCACATTACCGGGTCCGGAAGACGCCTCTGCCTTTTTTCCCGCCATGCTTATTCTGGCATTTTTAGGCGCCTGGGGCGGCTTGTTGTTTCTGACACATCAGGTCCTTCGTTTCTTGTCTCATACTAAAAAAACCGGGGCTCTTCTTTTCATTATGCTGGTTTGTTTCCTTTTCTATTATTTGGCTATTTGTTTATCAAACGCATTGTTCGATCGCTATTTTCTGTTCTTTGGTGTATTCATCATTCCATGCATGATGATTTCGGCAGAATCTGATGTGAACTATAAGTTTGCTTTGCCTCTGATTATACTCATGGCATTTTTTTCAGCCAATGGTACAAAAGATTATCTTCAGAAAAACCGACAGCGTTGGGAAGCTATTGATTTTCTCAAAACCAGGATAGGAGCTTCGGATGCCCAGATCAGTGCTGGTTACGAGCATGAAGGCTTGTTTTTTGGAGAAACCTCAAAATGGTTTGATAAATGGAAAAATGAGCCTGCCGCAATATATCTTGTGTCAGCCAAAAGAAATGACGGTTATCAGGTTCTTAAAACATTTCCCTATCAACGTTTCATTCCTTACACAACAGATACTATTTTTGTATTGAAACGTCATGCGCTTTAGTCTTTTGTTTATATCGATCACCCTGCTTGCTCTTTGTGTGCGGTGCTCCCACAATCAGGAGACTCCTGCTACTGTTGAGCATCCCAGCTTTGTAAATATTGCGCCCATCCTTTATAAAAACTGTACACCGTGTCACCGCCCCGGAGAAAGCGGTCCCTTCAGCCTGCTGACATACAGTGATGCCAAAAAGAACGCAAAGAAGATAAAGTTTGTTACACAGAGCCGCTACATGCCACCATGGCCGGCCGATGTAAACTATACGCACTTTATTGGTGAGCGCCGCCTTTCTGACGAAGACATAGCCATGATTAAATCATGGGTCGATGGTGGCTGTGAACAGGGCGATGTTTCCAAAACGCCACAAGCCCCAACCTATTACACCGGATCCTTTTTCGGAAAGCCCGATACCGTGATTCGCATGGCCAGAGCTGTGCCTATCCGCGGTAATGGCACCGATCACTTCTACCTCATTAAAATGCCGATGGAGCTGGCACACGATACCTTTGTGCGCTACTTTGAGTTTGTGCCCGATAAACGCAAACTGGCTCACCACATCAACGGCCATCTTGTTAATTATGTCGACAGCAAAAAGAAAAATGTTCACGATGGCATTCCCTATACACTCGATGAATACAAGGATTATAAAGAGGTGTTTCAGAAAATGGGCGTGCTGCACGACGACGGTTCATTTCCGACACTTACACCCAACACGGTTTATTACCTCCCCGGTTATGCCCCACCTTTATATCCGGATGGTATTGGCGGTTACCGTATGAATAAAAAATCGGCCATTCTCATGAAAAGTATTCATTACGGTCCGAGTCCCGTCGATGTTACCGACAGCTCCGTGGTAAACGTTTTCTTTGGTCCGAAACCGAAACGCCTCATCCAGGAAACACAGCTTGGAACCTTTGGTGTATCTAAAATAGAACCGGAACTTATTCTGCAACCAAACCAGATTCAGACCTTTCATACACAGGCCACATTAAATACTGATATTTCGGTGTTATCGGTAAATCCACACATGCATCTGCTCGGTAAATCCTTTCTGGCTTATGCCATCACGCCACAGCAGGATACAATTCGCCTGGTTCGCATTCCGAAATGGGACTTCCGCTGGCAATATTATTACACGTTTGAGCACCCCGTGAAAATTCCGGCAGGGTCAACCGTTTACGCTTTTGCAACGTTCGACAACACCGATAAAAATCCGTTTAATCCTTTCCATCCGCCACGCGTGGTTACACAGGGCGAAGGGGTTCGCAGCATGCAAACCACTGAAGAGATGTTCCAGTTTATTTTCAGCTACCTGCCTTACCAGAAAGGTGATGAATTGATGGATCTCAGCGGCAACGCCGCCAAACATCCATAAGCCGTCTGTTTTTTTAATTTGTTTTCGAGGGTAATAATACGAGCTTGCCGTTCACAATGCTGTGAGACGTGAACATTGTATACGAGTAGGTTCCTGCAGCAACGCTTATGCCGCTCTCGTCTTTACCATCCCACACCATTTCGTTCCCTCCCGAGGCGAGATCGCTTGTTGAAAATGACCGGATGAGTTCGCCATGGATGTTATAAATCTGCAATCGCAGTGCGCCTGCACTCTTGTTGTAAAACCGGAATGTGACATCTGCTGTCGACGGATTTGGAAACGGCTCCATCAGTTCAAACTCCTTTACCACAGAGTTAACCTGCGCATCATTAATTCCTGTAACGAGGGGGTCGGCCTCCAGGATGGAATCTACATTAATATGTTCGTCGCCCGATTGATATGGCAGCCATTGCAGGATATCCAGCAGCATCTCATCGTTGTCATTCTTACCTGAATTAACCTGAATAGGTGGATTGTTTGGATTATTGGGATTCGCCGTGGTATTATCATATATATGCTGTGCCACGATATTAAATCCGGCCGGGACAATCAGCGGGCGGGGATAAGTATACCAACCCTGCCAGTCAAAATCCCAGTTATTGATCCTGATAAGCGGAACAGTATCTGCTCCTGAAAAAGCATAATCCTTCACGCTTGTGCAAAGCTTGTGCGAGTGCGGAAAAATGGAGAATACTGTTATTTGTTGCGGTAATCCTCCTCCGGTGGGTGGATAATACGCATTTTCCTGGCTCACCTGGTTTGGCGGAAGATTAAAGCCGTGGTAATTCACACAGAGACTCTGTACACGACGGATACCGGTTGTACCCATGGGGTAAAAAAAGAAGCGGATCTTTGTACTGTCAGTCTGTCCGCCCGTTCCTGCTTCATAATGAATGTCGAGCACAACATTTGATCCTGCCTTGACCGGCATACCGGCTTTTAATGGCCCATTGCCCGGGAAAACAGTTGGAAAACCAGCGGTCGTGGCTCCGCCAATACTATAGGATCCGCTTAATGAACTACAATTTCCAGATAGATTACTCCCCGTAGTTCCCGCAGAATCAAGAGCAACAATCACATGATGAACCGCCGAAACATTTCCCGGAACAATTTCAAACGCACGGATAATCCGGTCCTGTAGCAGGCCGCTTGGTATCGAGAAACAATCATGTGCATCTGTAGTATATGCATTGATCACAAAATTTGGAATCTTCAATTCGAGGTCCGGTGTACCATGCAGAACATTCTGACTATATTGTGGCGCTGGTGGAGCAAGCGTTGTGTCGCCTTTTTGAGCACCGGTATTAATCCAGGAAAGTATCTCGTTTTTTTCCTGAACACTTATTGTCTGTTCATGTGCAAAACGGCTATAGGTTGTATCAGGCAGCCAGCGCGGCATATAGCCGGTAGACAGGTAAGATGCAATCGCTGCACGGTTGGCATAAACCTGGCTGTAATTCAACAAGGGAGTTCCGTGTGAATAATCATTATGGCATGATGAACAACGGTTGTAAAACACAGAGGCCACATCCTTAAAATCGCTTTGTGAGAAAGTGCTTTGAAAAGAAAGCAGGAGCCACAATAGTATGATTCTTTTTCCGGGGAGATTCATGAAAAAGTTTTATGTTCTTTTATCCGGCCCGCAAGGTATGGATATGAACGCTCGTGAACAACCGTTTGAAGTGTGCAATATCCTGTTTGGTCGATTAGGCCTTTGCAAAAAGTAACGAAAACTGTTTTCCTATCATTTTAAAAAAACCGGGGCTCTGAAAACCCCATAAACAAAGGGTATTCAGAGCCCTATAAATACTTCGGGGCCGTTCAGAATCTTCAGACTCTGAGGGGTCACGATCATACGTGAAACTACTTTTTTCTGTTTTACTGAAGTGTCCGTTCCCTGGCAAAACAGATCAGGATAACACGGGCACCTGCACGTTTAATGCTCATCAGGTTTTGCTCCTGTGGAGCAGGCTCATTGATTCCGTTTTTCTGAATAATGCTTGGCCCCTACAGGGCCTTGAACCAATGATCTCTCAATCTGAACACCAGCCTCAAAGGGGCTTAACATGATTAATAACCAGTACAATGCTATAATCGGCTCCGGAGGAGTCGAACATTTATTCGCAAGTTCACCCAAGTACGTTCTTTCTGTGTTGATACAGAACGAGGCAAAAAGATCAAGACCGGATACATGTTTTTACTTGTTGGTGATAACACCAACAAGGGCATAAAAGAAAAAGGTTTAATGTTTTGCTCCTACAGAGCAATGAACTATGCATGACAGATGGGACTTAATAATATCTGACCCCGCCGGGGCCGGGGAACCAGTTATATGGACCAAGCTTTGCAGAACTTGCAGAAAGCCCCGGAGGGGCTTAACATTATTAACAACAGGTACAATGTTATAATCGGCTCCGGAGGAGTCGAACATTTATTCGCAAGTTCACAAAGGCCCCTTCGTCCTGTGTTGATAGAGAACGGAACAAGGAAATCAGGGCTGGATACATGTTTTACTTGTTGGTGATAACACCAACAAGGGCATAAGGGCATAACACTCATGTTTACACCTTCTTTCTGTCTTGATACAGAAAGAAGCAAAGAGATCAAGGCTGTATACATTTATGTTTTGCTCCTACGGAGCAATGAGCCAGACATGGCAGATGGTACTTAATAACTTTTGGTCCGCCGGGGCCGGAGATCATATACATTTCACATGAATTTGCACGCTCAAAAATGGAATAGCTGTTCTAACCATACACACAGCAGCCCCGGAGGGGCTTAACATGATTAATACATGTCGGGCAGATTACAACGACTCCGTAGATGCCGAACATTCTCCCCCCTTCTTCGTGAGCAATACTGTCAAATCCGAAATAAATGCGTTATCTGTACGTCTCTCCATCGAATGGTTGTTGTTCCTTTAATATCAGCTATTTCACTCATTCCAAGGTCTTGCGCCCTTCTCTGTAAAAACAGAAAGCCGACAGTTGCCGGCTTTCGTAATCATCATATCGGTATTAAAATTACTTTCTCTTGCTTTGCTGAATAGCCCACTCTTTGGCAAAGTAGGTCAATATAACACTGGCGCCTGCACGCTTAATACTCATCAGAATCTCATCACGTACACGATCGCCATCAATCCAGCCTTTGGCAGCTGCGGCTTTTACCATGGCATACTCTCCGCTCACATTGTAGGCAGCAATCGGTAAGTTAAAGTTATCGTTAAGCAGTTTAATGATGTCCAGGTAAGACATCGCCGGCTTCACCATCAGGAAATCGGCACCTTCGATCATATCGAGTTCACCTTCACGTAAGGCTTCCTTGCTGTTGGCCGGATTCATCTGGTATGTTTTCTTATCGCCGAAACGCGGTGCACTGTCGAGCGCATCCCGAAACGGGCCATAGAAGCCACTGGCGTACTTCGCGGTATAACTCATGATCGATACGTTGGTAAAGCCATGGTCGTCGAGCGCCTCGCGAATATAGCCTACGCGACCATCCATCATGTCGCTGGGGCCGATGATATCGGCTCCGCACTCGGCCTGGGCCACAGCCATACGCGCCAGGATCTCCAGGGTTTTGTCGTTTACAATTTCTCCTTTTTCCACATAACCATCGTGCCCGTCGCTGCTGTATGGATCCATTGCCACATCGGTCATTATTGTCGCCTCCGGAAACTTCTCCTTGATTTCACTCAGCGTGCGGAGATACAATCCCTTTTTATTGGTGCTTTCTGTTGCTTTCTTGTCTTTGTACTTATCATCGAGACTTGGGAAAATATCAAAGGTCTTAATCCCAAGCTTCATACACTGTTCAATCTCTTTCAGCATGAGATCAGTGCTCAGCCTGAAAATCCCCGGCATGGATTTTACTTCAGACGTTTTATTTTTCCCGTCGATCAAAAACAAAGGGAAGATAAAGTCGTTTACACTCAGGGTGTTTTCCTGAACGAGGTCGCGAATCACCTGTGATTTGCGGTTTCTGCGTGGTCGGTGTGTGATCATGATATTATTTTTTGTAGGCAATGATTCTTAGTTCTGTGCGGTTATTATTAACATGGCCGGAGCCATCATGTATTTTTGTGTTGCCGTTGTCTTCTGCCTCCAGGAGCTGCGTTTCACCATACCCGGCAAAGCGTAAGTTACAGGAGCTGACATGACAGTCTTTGATCAGGTAATCGTAAATAAGTGCTGCGCGGCCTTCACTCAGTTTTTTATTGAGCTCATCGCTTCCGCGCGTCCCGGTGTGGACAGCAATTTCAAATACAAGGTTTTCGTGTTTCGTAATTATGCCTGCCCATATTTTCAGAGAGTCTTTGTACTGCTCCATGAATGAGGGCTTCCCCAGATTATATACCACGCTGGTCGGCATCAGGATCATGCCGGGCTTCAGCGCATCCGGCGCTTTTCCGTGAATGGCATGCGCTTTATAATCAAACGCTACCTTCTTTGAAAGAATGGAGTCGCATGAAATCTGCGACCATCCGCAGGAGGAAATGATCATAAGCACCATGGCTGCTATGTGCTTTCGCAGGTTCATGCCGGTTCCGATTTTACGCCTTTATACATCACATACATGGATGCTGCCATGAAAACATGCGCCAGATCCATATGATTAAACCACTCCGAAATGGCAAGCTTGGCCACGTGGCACACTACTGCACATACGCATAATGATACGCCTATAATCATGTTGCGTCCCAGGATCGATTTTGTTTTTCTGTAAATAACGATTTCAAGCGGTAATAAAATAAAAAGCAGGGCAATGGCCGAATGAATCTCAACAACCACAAACTTCCAGGCCCACAAGGTTGCTATCAATGCCCCTACACTCTCCACACAATTAAAGATCATCAGACCCTTAAATGTTTCTGGTTTTATGTAGGCGCGGGCATGATAGGTTGCTGAAAATTGTGCGGCCGTAGCGCTTGCCACGCCAAGCACCCAGCCATAGATCCTGGCTTCGAGGCCGAAGTTATAATTGAAAGCATGACCGATCAGGGACGATACAAGCGTAGAAACCGCAGTGACCAGGAAAAACCAGCGGAACCAACGTACATGGGTTGTTTGTTGAATCCCGGCCAGTTTAAAAAAAGCAACAAGGCCGATACCCGCCACCAGGAAATCGGTTACGGTTGTGACAGGCTCATCAATACGGATACCGCCAAGGTATATGGTTGGGTTTTTAAATACCTCCATGGCCGCTTAAGTGTAATATAGCGCGAAACATGGCCAGATCGTCAAATGCCTCCGGTTTCAGAATCCGGTCTTCCTTCACGCCTTTCTTCAGCAGTGCGTTTTCCGTGGCGTCGCCAATGGCAACAACCTGCTGGCTGTTTGTGATGGTGTTTTTTTCATAAAACGCATCTACATTGCTGGGGCTCGTAAACACAAGAATCTGCACATCTTCATCAACGGCGATGCTTTGCTTCAACGTAGCATATACCACCACATTAAATACATTTTCTTTTTTTGCGATCTGGTATTGTATGCTTTGCATGCTCTCGCGGGCCACCGGGAAAAGGACTTTGGCACCTCCACCGATTTTCGCGGCAAACTGTTTGCCCACCAGTTTTGTGTCTGTACTTTGCCCGATGAAATCGGCGCGGTAACCATACTGGCGCAGCTCCTGTGCGGTAGACTTGCCTACACATCCAATTTTCGTCTGCCCGATATCGGGCTTCTGGTTAAAGAAATATTTAACACCATGCTTGCTGCTGAAAAAAATCCAGTCGGTTTTTGGCAGGGCTTCTTTAATGGTAATTTGTTTGATGTCGATCAGGCTCTTGCTTTGCACTGTAAAATCAAGCCTTGCAAGCGCCCTGTACAGGTAATCCTTTTCGCGGAGATCGCGGCTTACAAATACTTTTTTGGGTGTCACGCTCTGGATGCGGGATACAATATTGTCGGCAAAATCTTCGGTATTTATCGTTTCAAAATACATTTGCCGGGGTTGTTTATCCCAGGCATCTGCTACCGATGTGTACACTTTAAACACTTTACGGTCGTCGTCGTTGAACTCTGTTTCGCAATAGGCTCCGAGGGGTAACTGGCAGCCTCCGTCAAATAAATTCAAAATCCGGCGCTCAATATTGATTTTTATCAGTACATCAAAATCGTTGATTGTATCAAAAATATCGAGCATGCGGTTATCCGTTTCGCGAATCTGCCAGGCCAGAACACCCTGTGCCGGGGCCGGTATAAACTCGCGGGGATCGAGTTCCTCCACATGCAGGTCGGATAAATCAAGTTCCAGCCGCTCCAGGCCGGCAGCTGCCAGCAGGATAGCGTCGTACTGCCCTTCGCGTAATTTCTTAACCCGTGTGGGTACATTGCCTCTCAGGTCGGTGATCTGTACATCGGGGCGAAAGGCCAGTAACTGCGATTTGCGGCGGGCCGAAGAAGTGCCTACATTGGCTCCTTCCTTCAGCTGAAACCGTTTCTTTTCATCAAACGCTTCCTTACGCATCAGGAGCCATTCTGCGGGGTTCTCACGTTGCGATACGGCGGCAATCATCAGTCCGTCGGGGTTAGTTGTCGGGAGGTCTTTATGCGAGTGCACGGCTACATCAATGGTGCCGGCCAATAATTCATCTTCCAGTTCTTTGGTGAAAAACCCCTTGCCCTCCAGCTTATCAAAGCTGGTATTCCATTGCTGGGTGCGGTCGCCGTGGGTCGAGATAATTTTGAGCTCTGCTTCGTAGCCTTTCTCTTCGAGCAGGGATTTGGTGTAATTGGCCTGCCAGAGCGCCAGGTCGCTGCCCCGTGTTCCAATAATAATTTTTTGTGATGACATCGGTGTTCGGTTTCGACCGCTAAAGGTAAGAAACTATTTGGTGATCAGGCCTCCTTGTTGCTCAGAAGCGCTTCCTTTGCCGTTTTCATAGCAATGGCATTGTATTTCTTTTCCATGTACTGAAGCACTTTATCAAGCACTTCTTTGCTGGCCGGGTCCAAGCCATTTATTTCCTTGGCAAACACCTCATTGAGTGCGGTTTCCTTCACGTTCCGGATCTGTTTTGGAATATCACCAAAAGCCAGTTCGATCTTGCGTTCCTTGAGGAGGTATTTGAATTCTTCCGTTTTATTAAAAATGATCTTGCGGCAGGCTCCGATTTCTGTTTCGCGTTTGGCGAGATTTTCAGAGGCCTGGTGTTTCAGGCTTTCGATGTCGATATAGTTGAAATCGTATGCCCCTTGTACAGCCTTTTCAACATCGGCCGGAATAGCCAGGTCGATCACCACTTTACGGCCGGTTTCGCCGTGCAGCAGGTTTTCGTATACAGCCATTGTAACAATCGCTTCAGAAGATGCCGTGCAGCTGATCAGCACATCAAATCCACCTTTATAATTCAGAATATCTTTCAGTTCAAATGCCTGTCCGTTGAGCTCCTGCGCCAGTTTCTGCGCTTTATCCAGACTGCGGTTAAATACGGTGAAATTGGCATACTGATGCTTTTTCAGGTACTTGGCCATACTGGTGTTGGTTTCACCGGCGCCGATAAATACAATGCGATCACTGTTTTTAATGCCCAGATCGCGCAGACGGCGATATGCCAGCGATACAACCGATACGGGATTCTTGGCAATCTCTGTGTCCGTAAATACCTGCTTGGCCGTTTCAATGGTTTGTTTGATCACCAGGCGAATGGTGTCGCCGGTAATACCCAGCCCATTGCAGAATTCATAGGCTTTACGTACCTGTGTAATAATTTCACGTTCGCCCACCACCAGTGAATCGAGTGATGATGCCACTTCAAATATATGGTTCAGGGCATCCTCACCTTCATAAACAGTGGCCGCATCTTCCAGAAGTTTGTTTTCTGCGATGGTATTCAGGGGGTTAATAGCCAGGAACAGGTTTTTTAAAAAGGTAGAATCCTCTGCAACTCCCGAACGATATATAATCTCCACGCGGTTGCAGGTGCTCAGAAACATCAGCTCATCAAAGCCAAACAGGGCCTTTACGGCTGGTAAGGCCTGTCGCTGTTGTGCCTCATCGAGGTGCAGTTTACCGATCAGCTCCAGGGGGGCTGTGCGGTGAGTAATGGCTATGATCTTAAATGTATTCAAGGAGTTTCTTCTGCAAATGTCGGAAGAGCCGCGCTTTTCTTTGTCATCGTATTGTCATTTGCAAATATTTAGAATGGTTATAAATACCCTGTGGCTGATATATATCAGTGCTTACATGCGTTTTTTTTCTATAGATTTATGCTCCCCAACAAACCGGTAAAATTCTTTTTTACTTCAGCCATTCATTATCTTTATTAAACAAAAACCGAACAACATGCTGATCCGCTCTTTTGACGATTACACGCGTGCCTATGAGCATAGTGTTAACAACCCTTCTGATTTCTGGAATACAGTCGCCTCCGGCTTCTCATGGAAAAAACCCTGGAGCCAAACCCTGGAATGGAATTTCGAAACACCGGATGTAAAATGGTTTATCGACGGCAAACTCAATATCACCGAAAATTGCATCGATCGCCATTTACCGGCCAAAAAAAATGATATCGCGTTTTACTTTGAACCCAACGACCCTAAAGGACAAGCCCGCAGCATAAGCTACCAGCAACTGCACGACGACGTTTGCAGACTCGCCAATACCCTTAAAAAGCTTGGTGTTACAAAAGGCGACCGGGTATGCATATACATGCCCATGATTCCCGAAGCCGTATTTGCCATGCTGGCCTGTGCCCGTATCGGCGCGGTGCATTCGGTGGTATTTGCCGGTTTTTCGGCCTCTTCACTCGCCGGGCGTATCCAGGATTGCGATTGTAAAGTGGTCCTCACAACCGATGGTGCCTTCCGCGGCGCCAAAGACATTTCCATTAAATCGGTGGTTGACGAGGCTCTGGAAGTGTGTTCGTCTGTAACCAATGTGTTGGTTTACAAACATACAGGCACTGCCGTCAACATGAGTGCCGGCCGCGACCTGTGGTGGCAGGATGAAGTGCCACAGGCTGCTGCAAGTTGCCCGGCCGAAACAATGGACAGCGAAGACCTCCTGTTTATTTTATATACTTCCGGATCTACCGGCAAGCCAAAAGGTGTGGTACATACCTGCGGTGGTTATATGGTATATACCTGTTATACGTTTCAGAATGTGTTTCAGTACAATGCCGGCGACCTGTTCTGGTGTACCGCTGATGTGGGCTGGATCACCGGCCACTCCTACATTACATACGGTCCTTTACTGGCTGGTGCCTCTACCGTATTATTCGAAGGTGTTCCTACGTATCCCGATGCGGGGCGTTTCTGGCAGGTTATAGACAAATACAAAGTCACCCATTTTTATACCGCACCAACCGCCATCCGTGCGTTGGAAGCAGCCGGTCTCGACTTTGTTACGCCATACAAACTCGACAGCCTTCGGGTGCTCGGAAGTGTCGGAGAGCCTATTAATGAAGAGGCCTGGCAGTGGTATCATAAAAACATCGGAAAAGAAAAATGCCCCATTGTAGATACCTGGTGGCAAACCGAAACGGGCGGCATGCTCATATCGCCTATTGCCGGCATCACACCGTTGAAGCCAAGTTATGCAACTCTTCCTTTACCAGGCGTGCAGCCTATCCTGGTGGATGAAAAGGGAAATGAGATTGTGGGCAATAATGTAGAAGGAAACCTCTGCATTAAATTTCCATGGCCGTCGATTATCCGTACCACTTATGGCGATCACGAACGCTGCCGCCAGACCTACTTTGCTACATACAAAGGGCTTTACTTTACCGGCGACGGCTGCAAGCGCGACGAGAACGGATATTACCGCATCACCGGCCGTGTCGACGATGTGATCAACGTGAGTGGACACCGCATAGGCACTGCCGAAGTGGAGAGCGCCATTAACATGCATGCTGATGTGGTGGAGAGCGCCGTAGTGGGCTACCCGCACGACATCAAAGGACAGGGTATTTATGCTTATGTGATTGCTCCCTCTACTGCCAAAGATCATGAGGCGCTGAAAAAAGAGATCATTGCCGAAGTCAATAAGATCATTGGCCCGATTGCCAAACCGGATAAGATTCAGATCGTGAGCGGCCTGCCGAAAACACGCAGCGGCAAGATCATGCGCCGCATTCTGCGCAAGGTAGCCGAAGGCGATACCAGCAACCTGGGCGACACCTCAACGCTCTTGGATCCATCGGTTGTGGATGAGATTGTGAGAGGGAAACAATAATAAAAAACCCGGCGGGTGATAACACCCGCCGGGGCAATAGATAGTGAAAATACAAAAGGGAGCAAATGCTCCTTTTGTATTTTGTAGGTTGATTACGGTTTTTGCTGTATCAGTTCGTTGTAGCGCTTAATCAGCCTCTTTTTGTACACCTTCCGCTTTATAGACGCCATAATAAACGTGGTTGCTGATGCTGCAACAATTGCCGTGCCCGCATATAATAGACTGTTATCGCGCATGCTAGCACCACCAAAAGCGTTTTCAGAAAGCACCACAACACCTATATTAAATGTACCCAATGCGGCTAAGCCTGAAATAGGAGCTGTAATTTGTTTTACAATTCCCGCCTTACGATACTTTCGATAGAGCAGATCTATCTCCTGCTGTTGCAAACCAAGAACGCTTCTCTTAAAAACAATTTCCGATAGCTTATTGGCACTGGATTCGATATATACGAGCCCGTGCCGCATATACATTGGCTTCCTGTATGGCAGACTTTCTGTCGGTTTATGAAATTCAAGGTATTTGAACCATGGATTATAAATAGTATCTGCTCCACGGATGATGCCCAAAAAACGATGCCGCTTCAACCGGTGGGGTCCGGTGAGATTATTAAATTTATAGCATTTATAAAATACTAATTCATCTGTGGTATCACGTATGATTTTTATCGGATGACTTGTATAGACCTTTGTCAAAAGCCTTACATTTTCTAATCCTTTCGCTGATCTGACATCTGTCTCACCTATCTGTGCAAAGCCAGTGTTGCTCATCAACAAAAGGAAGAGAAATATCGCTCTGGAGGCACCCGGCTTTTGCAACATGTGCGAAAATTGGTTCTATTTATACATAAAAGAGGGATTGATGAATTCCTCTTTTATGTAGCAGCGTTTAGTTTGCAATCACAATTTTTTTATTCATCAGTATTTTTCCGTCTCCGGTGATGCGGTAAAGATAAACACCATTTTCCAGATTAAGATTTCGCAAACTCATCTCTTTAGCGTCCGAAGACAATTCGTATTGACGCATCTCCCGTCCGTGAATATCATAAATAGTAAAGGTGATTTGGTTAAACCCTTTCAGGTCGTAACTCACGTGGAGCTCTTGCCCGGCCGGATTCGGAAACACCGCAATAGCATAATCGCCGGCAAAAGCAACCTGATTCTCAGAACTGCCGGCCGTAGCCTTTCTTGTGTTATTTCCAGCTAAGGAGCCACTATTGTACTTTTCGCGGCAGTCGTTGATATTGCGAAGAGCATCGGTAACAGAAATTGTGTGCTGGAGTGCCTGTTGCTCGTTTGCAATAACACAGTTCCAGTATTCATACAGGTAGCGATGTGCGGTTTTCGGGTTGGATTGGATAATGGCGTTGATTGCGCTCAGAGCCGATGTGCGGTCTTCTTTCAGAAGATAAACCATAGCTTTGTCCAGCAGCATCAGGTCATTTACTTCTTTATAATCTACGTCGGCTGACGACTTTCTGACCTGACGTAAATTGATGATCTGCAACAGATCTGTGTAGCGGGCCTGCAAGCCGGCAGGAGCCTGACCTAAACTATCGATCCACGGCTTATACACTTGTGTTAGCTGTGCCACGCATGAAAACAATTTCTGATAAGCCAGCTCTAAGAGATATTTATCGGCATAATTCGTAAGCGGGGCCTGGTAATTGTATTTCAGGATCTCTGTTAATAAATTGGCAGCCTTGTTCACCTTGGTGGTGTCATCCAGATTGTCCATTTTATCTACCGAAAACGTGAGTGCCTTGCTTAGTTTTTTGTTATAAAAAGAAGTCGTTGTGATGCTTGAGCTTGGGCTATTGTCTGCGAGCGGATGAATAAATGCCTGTTGTCCCCCTCCGCCATTATTTTGTCCGCCGCCATTTCCCTGGCAAGGTAAGGGCGCCATATTGAGTGGTGTGGCATCTATCATCACGGCTGGCGTTATCATATTATTGCCATTGCTGACAGTGAGCTTCGACAGCTTGTTGTAATCATACTCCAATGGGTGGCCGTTGGGCAGACGCCAATAGTTTGCCGTACCCACAAGCTCGCAATTGCCTGTGGTTGGATTAAATGGTGTCACCGGGTTGATGATCGTACCATCACTAATGGTTGGGCAAACCGTATAGACCGGATGCCCTGGGCCTCCACTAATCACTTGCTGGCAAGGAGAGCTGTTATTGATGCTAAAGTTGTTGGCGCCCTGCTCTGTTTCCCAATACCAGGCTTCTTCAAAATGCGCAAACTGATCGTTGGATCCCCCATTCACGAAGCCTCCACCCAACAAAGTACTGGTATTGAGTTTACTCCCCGCTTCTCCGTAATATGCCAAATTGTTATTGGTGATCCCGGTGCAACGAAGCTTGGCCTCCATGTCTCCGGAGATTAGCATCCCTCTATATTGATGTTGTATGCTATTTGCCTGCATATATAAGGTCACCGGATCTCCTGATAAGATCACACCGTAAGTGTTGTACTGATAGGTTCCTGTTGAGTTAATCGTATTGTTTTGTATCGTACTGTTACCACCGATGTAGCCGGCAACAGCATATTGATTATTGATGAAATCATTGTTCCTGATATTCATGCCATGATCCATAACGGTTAATCCCTGGTTACAGCGCGTGAATGTGCAGTTCTTCACCTGGTTCAGGTCATAGCCACCATAGAACAAGGCAGCCTGAATGCCATACCCAAGGTCTTCGAAATCGCAATTGGTAAAATTTTGAAGAATGGTTCCATACACAACCACGCCGCGGGTTTTCTGACCCCCCTGAACAAATGTGGGATTACCTTTGAACCAGGTTTTGTCGAACACACACTTAACCGGCACCGATAGCATGGCATTGGCAGCATTGAACTCTACTTTGCCTTTTGTAATTGTCATCACAGAGAGCTGATCAGGCATGTGTACATCCTGCTGGTTGATCTCCATCACCTTGTCGTTTTTATTCTGCCCATTCAGTTTAAAAGACGCGCCGCTCCCGCAGCTGATCATGGCATTACCCGGAGCATAATTGTCCCACCAGGTGTTTCCACGGTTGAACTTAATGTAACCGCTATTGTTGCCCGTATAGTTGAATGTAAACTGGGCGTTGTTTCCGATATATAATTGCCCATTAAACTCCAGCACCGCATTGTCGCCATTGAGCTGAATTTGTGCTCCCTGGTTGTAAGTTAATTTACCGTAGGTGCCGCTGGTACCACTTGGGTCAATCTTGCCTTGAATGATCACCTGGCCACCGTCTTCGACGATGAGTTTGGAGCCGTTTCTCAAATAAAAATTGGCCCCAGGTTCAATGATCAGTTTGGATCCAGTCCGGACAATAATGGTTGCATTATTACCGAGAGCCTCTAAGATGGACGCCTTTTTACAAATCAATTTGGTGTTGTTGCCAATATCTATTAAACCGTTGGCTAATACGGTTAATGAGGAATTGGTGTTAACAATTGTTTTTACGGAGTCATTGATCAAGCTATTACTGTTTTTAAATATGCCGTTAGTGCCCACAGTAACGTCACCTTCACATATTACAAGCTCTGTCTTATTCGTCAGGGTTTTATTATTAATATATAATACTTGCGTGATGTACTCTTTTAAGCTGATACCATACTTTAGATAATCGCTAAAAATTCGTTTCACGGTCACCGATTGTGATAACTCCAGGGTGTTTGGATTGGTGTTTGTCTCTATTGCTGGTGATTTTTTGCAGTTGCAGCTATTGTCATCGTACTCAGGAAATGAACTATCCCCAAATTTCAATCTATACATATTATATAACCACATCCAATCGTTAGCGTTGTAATCTCCAAAATAATATGAGTCAGGATTTATGTTATCATTTGTTGGATGCTCAAAGCTGTTTCCATTGTTCCAAAAAGACGTAAAGTCGCTGGAGCCGTAATTGTGTGGGCCGTTACAGTTCAGTTTACTTAGGAGCGTTGTATAGTGTGATTTTGAATTGTTCGGTGTTTTGTCATTTAAACAGGAATAAACCAGGTCCATGTTCTCGTGATTGTATTGATTGGCGAATTTCGAAACGTTTGTATGACTCCAGGTTCCACTCAAGGCGCCAAGCGCTTCCATCAAATACATGTTACGTCCTAGTGATGAAAGATCAACGATATAGTCTTTAGGATTTATCTTAAAACAAACCGGGTTCTTTTGAACATTGACTTCGAAAAAGGAAACAATAAGTTCATCGTTAATGGCTGGGAATCCCTCTAAGACATCCCACACGTGCTCTTTGGTCCATGACAAAGGAATGTGATAATCATGCGCATCGAGGCACCAATAACCATCCCCTGCCTGATCAACTATTTTATGGTGAATCTCTCGACCCATATAGGAGTTTCCGGTCAATTGCTCTCCTATTTTAGCGAGGGGGTATGCAAAAGGTCGGATGTCCTGGTTTTTTGTATCACTTGAACTCGCTCCAACTTTCCTGTTTGTAACCGGATTCATTAAAATCCAATTACCCCGGACATCATTGTCGGCACATTGACTTATTGCATATACTGTTCCTCCAAGACCCGGAGAAGCAAATAAATAACTGGATGGGCTTTGCTGGCTGTATAAGTATTCGGTATCCTGATCCGCTCTCAAAAGAGAAACATCGTTCGCACTCATATAGTCCATTATGCGCTCTGTAATTTCCTTAACCTTATCCAATAAATAAAAACCGGCATCAGTAGCCGTTGGCTTTACATACACATTTGGCACATATTTTTTGATAAACTTAAAGCCTTGGAAAATGGTTACTATTTGGTCAAAGCCTGCTTCATTCACGGCTGAGTTTCCATGCGGCCCTCCCGCCTTATCAAAGTTGCCGCTCCGGCTGGCATCCAGGCATTGATAATTGAGCCAGGTATCATAAGAGCCCGGATACTCATCGTTCCATTTTTGAACAGTAGACTGGACAACATCGTCCCGAAGAAAAAAACCGTTGAATTGATCTGGTGGTTGTACGATATCAAATACTCTCTCTGCACCTCCATCCAATCGATCAATAGCATTAATGGCATAATATAATTCATTGAGTGTGGCTGTTGTGCTCTTGCCCTCAGCAACTAAAAGGGCATATTCCGTAGCCAAAGTACACATGTAATCGCCCAGGTAACCGGTAGCGTCCCCCCAATAGACACAGCCTGCCGAGTTTGGCTTGTCGCTGGTGCATCTGTCGCCTGGCGCCTGGCGCTGAGCCATGGGGATACTTTGCCCCTGATTACTGCCAATGCTGATAAAATATTTTCTAAATCGGTTTCTCATGGTCCAATAGGTTTGATTGAGCTTTTCATCGGTGGTTTGGCCATAAATAAGGTTGCCAATTAAAGAAACCGTAATAAATGCAAATAATACTCCCTTTTTTTTCATATCGTTTAGTTTTGGTTTCAATGTACAAGGCTATTTACCACATGGGAGTTGTTATGGTAAGCCACAATCAATCAAAGAAATGACCATGGTCATTTCTGAAAAAAATGCGTAGAAAAACATAATATGTTTTTCTAAATAAAAATTTAAAGGGAGATTTTAGTTCAAGACAGTTACTGCACGATGTGGTAACGAACTAGTTTCCATACATGATTACTATCCGCTTGTTCACGGCGTATTATTCCAATATTCCGAGCAATGTAATAGTTAGTGTTTTGCTTATCGTCAATGATGCTTTTACTATTATACCATTTTTCAACGCTACTAAAATTCAAACCATTTTCAGAGTAGATATTATATAAATAAACGTATTCTGTATAATCTGGATATGTCCCCAGTTTTTTATTAAGGTTGGCGTTCGCCATCAGAATAGTCTGCCCTGTATTATAAGAGCTATTGGCAGTAGAATATTTTTCTCTATTGAGAGCTGTAATGCTCTTATCCGAATAATTCACATTCCATGTCTGATCCACCCAATTCTCATATTGGTAATGATCGTAGCTACTCTCCGACCAGCAACTATACCAGCCAAACGTACCGGTATAAGGATAGTCGTTACTTTCGCTTATCGTTTTATTGCCGCCATTGGCTTTGAAAACCCATACGCTATCTATTATATGGCTGATACTATCTTCATACACCCAATAGGTGCCTGGTTTGAAACAACCATAGTCCCATAACTCCTGCGGAATCTCAAAATGATAATTTGGCTTAGCCTCCGGATCTTTCTTACACTTTTGGCAAGCGGTTAAAACCAACATTAAAAACAACATTTTCAAATATGTACCCGCATGTTTCATGTTTCCCAAAGATATAAAAAATCTCATGCCCGACTTGATTTTTAACATTTACAGTCGTTTAAATCGCCCGTCAGATAAGGCTTCCGGCACTCCTGTGAAGTAAATAATTACTAAATCAATCACTGCACGATGTGGTAACGAACTAGCTTCCATACATGGTTACTGTCCGCTTGTTCACGTTTTATAATGCCTATATTTCTTGCAATATAATATATTGTATTTTGTCCATCGTCAATGACACACTTATCATTTTTCCATTTTTCCACATCAATGTATGAATATCCGGCTAATAAAAAGTTGCTGTAAAACGTTTCATAATTAGTCGCTCCCTGACGTGTATAAAGCGTTTTTCCTTTTTGTATATCCGACGTCAAAATTGTTTCTCCTGTATTAGATTGACTGGATGGTGTTGAGTATCGGTCTCTATTAACATTGGTGTTTGTATATCCTGCCGCTGCACCATTCACATTCCATGTCTGATCCACCCAATTCTCGTACTGGTAATGATCATAGCTACTCTCCGACCAGCAACTATACCAGCCAAATGTGCCGGTATAAGGATAATCGTTACTTTCGCTTATCGTTTTATTGCCGCCGTTGGCTTTGAATACCCATACGCTATCTATTATATGGGTGATACTATCTTCATACACCCAATAGGTGCCTGGTTTAAAACAACCATAATCCCATAACTCCTGTGGAATCTCAAAATGATAATTTGGTTTAGCCTCCGGATCTTTCTTACACTTTTGGCAAGCGGCCAGGGTCATTATCAAACACAGTACTTTTAGATATATCGATAATCTTCTCAGCTTATATAATCGTTTTGAAACGAGGCTTCATCGCTTTACTTTTTCCATAACGTCACATCATAATGCTTCAGATCACTAGCCGATAAGAATTTCTTGTAATAATCCCCGCTATCACAGTCAACACTGATTCCAAAGTATTGACCCCTGCCTGCCCAAAAATTGAACGTAAAATGCCCGGCATCGTCGGTCGTTGCCTGTTCTTCGGTAAACGGCTCATCGGAGCCTGATGTAAATCTTGGGATAAAAACCTTAACATGACTCATCGGGTAGTGATGTTTTGAATACACGATCCCCTCTGACTTTACATGCCTCGTACACGAGGTGACAACCGCCACCAAAAGAAATAAGCCCACCTGTTTCATAACCTGTTTTTGTTCCTGGCACAACTATCGTGCCCCGAAAACCAATGTTGATAAGGGTTGTAGACATTTACTATAGTATTTTCGGTTGGTTTTCTCCATAAAAAAAGGGAGCAAATGCTCCCTTTTCTACATATAAACAAAACGTTTTTCTATTTGATGAACTTCCTCAGAGATGTACCAAATCCGGCACCCATTACCACCCATTGAATGGTTGTATCAGGACCCGATACGGTCAGTTTTGAGTTTGTACAATAGATATCATCGCCCAGCGGGTTTGGCTGATCCGGCACAACAATGTCCGTGTCGTTTACCATACCAAAGTAAACCGGGAAGATATAGGCTGTATTGCCGGCTACACCACCCACGTTATCGGTTGTGTATAACCCTGTGCCCAATTTGGTAACGTTCATGGTTTGTCCGTTCGAAGTACGCGTATAAACGCCGCTGTAATCGATCGCCGAAGAAACCGGTGTTACAAGCACCAGGCGCGAAATAGAAACGTTATAGCCATACTCTGTTCTTTTGGAATACGTTGCCGAATAAAAACCAGGTGTGGTCAAATCCACATTGCTGCTGGTTGGTGTGGTCAATACAGTTGTATTGCCGTTCTCATCAATCAGCTTAGCGCCAGGATCCGAGTATGTGCCCGTTCCCACAGGCGTGCTGTAAACCGCCGTGCCAATCAGTTCCATCTTAGGAACATTCACCACTTTGGTTGTGCTCTCTTTTTTCTTACAGGCCGTAATCAATACGAGTCCGGCCAATGCTGTTATTACAATATTTTTCATCGTGTCTGTCTTTTTAAATTAGTTTACATCCCACCATACTTTATCGTAAATCAAGTGCTGCGCCGGAACATTCGGGTTACGGGTAAGCTCTGAGCTTGGATAGAACATGCGATTCGGCATTTTGCCAGGACCAATGATCGAGTGCACCGAAGGAACCAAGAATGAAGGATAGCCTGTTCTTCTGTATTCTGTCCAGGCCTCATTTCCCTGTGTTCCGCACATCGCAAACCATTTTTGTGTAATGATCGCTTCAACCTGTTGGGCAACGGTTCCTGAAGCAGGATAGGCCACCTGCGGCTGAGCAAAATAATATGGAGCCAGGGTATCAGATAAACCACAGTCTACGTAACTGGCAGTAATACCAGACTCGTAAAATGTTTGAGCTGTTCCCGGCAGCCAGGTACGGGCTGCGGCTTCGGCCTGTAAAAACAAGCTTTCATAATCGCTCATCAGTTTTACCGGCGCATTGGCCGATGTAGCATCGTTTACATTGGCACCAGTAATAGCGCCTGGCAACGATAACGATGTTACAGGAATATTAGATGTATAATCACCCTGTGCATTACCCTGGAACGAACCATTACTCAACGGTGTATACACCACAGCAATACGATCATCAAACCAGTTATACATGGTATCGAGACAGGTGGAGCTGGCCACAAAGTTCTGTGTTCCATTAATCTCAGAGAATACAGAATAGTATGGATTTGTATTACCCGGAGTAGAAGTGTACTTAATTTGTACATTTTCGCCGGCACCAAGGAAGGTTGCACTGGCCATAGAGGCAATACCCGCCTGGGCTTTAGCAGCATCTACATAAGCCATACGCAGATATACGCGCAGCTTGAGGGTGTTCGCAAACTTGGTCCACATGGTCATGTCGCCACCCAGCAGGATGTCGTCTGTAGTCGGGCCATCTGTAGCAGAAGGATCGATCAGTGCCAGACCGTCATCAATCAGCTTAATGATCCCGTCATACACGTCTTTCTGTGTGTCATATTTTGGGGAAATCACGCCATCTTCACCCTTCAGGGCATCAGAAAACGGAATATCACCAAAGTTGTCGGTCAACACCTGATACGTATACGCCTGCAGAATTTTGGCGCAAGCCACATACTGGAATTTACCTTCTTCTGTACCTTTCTTCACTACATAGTTCAGATCCTGTAAGGCATCTGAATAGCAAAGTCTCCATGGCGCATCAAAATCGTCGGCAGCCGGAGAATATTGCTCCAGTGTTTTATACTGAGATGAATACGGATTTTGTGTCCAGTATTCTCCCCAGATACAGCCATATACCTGGAAGTTGTTCCCCATGGCATGTCCGATCGCTAACTCCGCAGAAGGAAGCACATCCTTTACCTCAACCTTTGACGGTGAGTTAGGGTTGTCGTTGATGTCGAGGAAATCTTTTTTACAGCTCACAAATAACATGGACCCCATGGCGGCTGTAAGAATATATCGATTGATTGTTTTCATATCTTTTCTTTTTTACGGGGTTTAGAAGTTAAAGTTGAACTTAAAACCAAAGTTTCGCTGAGATGGGTTCGCGGCAAACTCAAAGCCCTGAACGTTACCCGAGCCCGATGAACCCATTTCCGGATCTGAATACACGTTTGTTTTGTGTGTCCAGAGGAACAGGTTGTTCGCAAATAAACCTACACTGATTGCACCGAAAGGTGTTTTTGTGAGGTATTTGCTTGGGATGCGGTACGACATAGACACCTCGCGCAGTTTGATATAACTGGCGTTCAGAATATGCTGTCCGTCCGGAATCTTATTGGTGTAGTAGTTATACACATCATATTTGCGATTCGTGTTTGTTACGTATTCGCCTTTGTAGTTCTTATACACCGAGTTATCCCACAGTTTATCTTCACGTCCGCCTTCAGCCGTTTCAGGAGCAGTTCCTACGAAATCCATCAAGCTCTTGGTGTAAGAGTAGAACACGCCACCTTGTTTTGTATCAAACATAAAGCTGAATGAAAAGTTTTTGTAGCTGATCTGAGCGCCTAATGAAGCCTGGAATTTAGGTTGGTAGTTCCCTAAAATAACCGAGTTCGTTGTTGTCATTGGTAAACCGGTTGCAGAGTCAACAACCGTGTGACCGTTTCCGTCTGTTTGCAGACTTACGCCGTAAAACGCACCATAAGGTTGCCCCTGCTGTGCCACAACTGCCATACGCGAGAAACCACCTAACACAATCTGGTCAACACCGTCCTGGATAGATACAACCTTGTTGCGGTTGCGTGTATAGGTTGCGGTAACATCCACTTTCAGACCGTTCGGACGGCTGATTGGTGTACCGCGTACGAGTAACTCCACCCCTTTGTTTTCGATTTTACCGGCATTGATCGTTTTCGATGTAAAGCCTGATGCATTCGAAATAGGTACGTTAATGATCTGGTTGGTAGAGTTGTTCACATAATAAGAGAAGTCAAAACCTAAACGATCGTGGAAGAAACTTAACTCTGTTCCGATTTCAAACGCTGTTGTGATCTCCGGTTTCAGATTCGGGTTTCCTAAGCGATCGCCCTGTGTAAAGGCGTTCACTGTACCGAATGGTGTGGTAGTAGTACCAAAGCCACCGTCGATAGTTGTTTTGTTGAAAATAGATGTTGTCAGGTACTCATCTGCATCTTTACCAACTTTTGCGTAGCTCGCACGGAGTTTACCGTAGTTGAACCAGCTGTTTTTAAGGCTGTCGTTAAACAGTTCGGAAAACACCCATGATGCATTCACACTCGGGTAGAAATACGAACGGTTGCTTTTCGGTAAAGTCGAAGACCAGTCGTTACGGGCCGTCACGCCTAAGAAGAGCATGTTTTTATACGCCACGTTCGCATCCATATAAGCACCGATCAGACGGCGTTTAAAGGTATTGTTTGTTGTAAGCGCAGCACCATTGGAGTTAGAGATGTTGTAGTAATCAGCAATAGCCAGACCACCTTGTGCATTGGTTTGAGCAAACAGCTCTGTCGTTGTTTTCTGGCGTACGTTGTGGCCCAGTGTTCCGTATACACGCCAGTTGCTGTTGATCTGCTTATCGAAGTTCAGCATGAGGTCGTTCGTGATCTCATTCACGTTATAGATATCCTCAGAGTATTTACCCTGGTAAATTTTGTTGTTACCGGCCCAGAACGGATCAATCGGCTCGTAGCTGTATTTTTTCCATTTCTGGTAGCGGCGGTCCGAGTAAATATCACCCCCGATACGCTCGGTGATAGTCAGCCATTTGGTAGCGGCGTAAGACAATGTTGTATTACCCTGTAAGTGGTCTACCTTGTTACTGTTACGATAGTTCTGCAATACAAAGTAAGGATCGGTTGTATAAGCACCGTAGAAACCGTATTTACCGGTTTGGTCGTTGTACTGGTTGAACGGGTTGTTCAGGTCTTTTCCTTCCGTAATAGGAATATCGCGCGGCGTCTGGATCAGGTTTGCATAAATCGATCCGTCGCTCTGACCACCTGTTGGCAGGTCACTGTTGATGCTGTTGTAGCTGGCAGAGATCGATGATGTGAATTTGTTGGTGAGCTGTGTCGTTCCGTTGAAACGAATGCTGTATTTGTTGTAGTCTGTTGTTTTGATGATCCCTTTATTGTTCAGGGCATTCATCGAAAGGTAGTATGTCGATTTTTCGTTACCACCCGAGATCGCCAGGTTGTTGTTGTATGTATAACCGGTTGTGAAGAAATCCTTGATGTTGTTTGGAAGGTTCTCGTATTTCTTTACACGCTGCTGGCCATCGATGATCTGACCCCACGGACGGTATTCGCCGTCAAAGGCTTTACCCCACGAGAAGTTCTCACGACGGTCATCAGCAATGTTATGCAAGTCACCCTCACCATACTCACCCTGTGTTCTCGGCACCCTCAGGATACGTGAGAATGTGGTGCTTGAGCTGAAGGTGATATCCATCTTACGGTTTTCGTTTGTCATATTACGACCGTGTTTGGTCGTAATGATGATCGCACCGTTCGATGCACGCGATCCATAAAGGGCCGCTGCAGCCGGACCTTTCAGTACCGAAATGCTTTCGATGTCGTCCGGGTTAATATCGTTGGCACGGTTACCGTAGTCAACCTGATTGTTCAGGTCATCACCGGTTCTGAATGCCGAGTTATCGATAGGAATACCATCTACTACCATCAGTGCCTGGTTGTTTCCCGTGAGTGAGGTACCCCCACGAATCACGATACGGTTCGAGGTACCCGGACCGCCGGTACTGCTGGTAACGTTTACCCCTGATACTTTACCCTGTAAACCACTGATGATATTGGTGCTCTGACCTTTGGTGAGCTCATCATTGCTTACCTGCTGGGTTGAATACCCGAGGCTTCGTTTTTCACGTTTGATCGCGTTGGCTGTTACAACTGTTTCATCGAGTTGCAAAGCTTCCTGCGTCATCACAGCATCAATGTTGTCGGCTACCGCATATTCTTTCGGTTTGTAGCCAAATAAGCGTAAAGAGATCTTCTTTACAGAATCCGGTAAAGCAATGGTAAACTGCCCGTCAACATTAGTGAATGCCGAGAGTGAAGTGTTCTTTACCCCAATAGCAACCCCAAACAATGGCTCTTTGGTAGAAGCATCTTTAACAGTACCCGTCACAACCCGTGTCTGCGCCTGCGTAAGCAAACCCAGAAACAGGAATACAAATACCATTATGGATTTTTGTGTTTTTACTTTCATACTTGTTTTTTGGTTAGGCCGCGAATATATGCTATTTTTTGTGTGTTAAAAAAGCGAAAAATCGACGAATTTGCCTTTTTCTCCTTCAGAATCTGATTTTTGATAGACGCGCTTTCACTTAAGTGATTTATTGTCAGAGAGATGTGGCCGAACGGTTGCGATTTAGGATTACTGGTTTATTTCGATGGTTGTTGGTATTTTTTTCGCTGAAATGCCTGCTTTTTGCCTTTGCTTGTCTTTTTATGCAATTAATAGCCTTAAAATCGCCGGTCATCCCCTATAAATCCTGCTTATCTATTTTTTGCATTTCCCTTCGATTTTTCTCTTAGATTCGCTCCTGCTTATATTTTTTAAAACAATTTAACCCTCATGAAAAAAACCGTACTATCCCTGATTATTTTTTCTTTTTTCCTGCGGCCAATCGCAAAGGCCGACGAAGGCATGTGGCTCCCGATGCTCCTTGGCGAGCAGGTTTACGCCGACATGGTAAAACGTGGTCTTAAGGTCAGCAAGGAACAGCTGTATAGCATGAACCAGGCGTCTATTAAAGATGCTATTGTGATTTTTGGTGGCGGCTGCACCGGTGAGATCGTAAGTAAAGAAGGTCTTATTTTCACCAATCACCACTGTGGTTACAATGCCATTGCCTCTGCAAGCTCCGTAGAACATAACTATCTCAAAGATGGTTTCTGGGCAAAAAGCAAAGACCAGGAAATTTCTTCCCCCGGCCTGAGCGTTCAGTTCCTCGTGAAAATTACAGACGTAACCGACAAAGTAAATGAGCGCATTAAAGGGCTCAGTGCTACAGAACTTACCCAGAAACTTCCGGGAATCCTTACGGAGATCGCCAATAAGGAAACAGAAGGCTCGGGCTACGAAGGTCGCATCGCCTCTATGTTCAAGGCTAACCAGTTTTTACTGTTTACCTACGAACGCTTTAAAGACGTGCGCCTGGTAGGTACACCGCCTGAAAGTATCGGTAAATTCGGCGGCGATACCGACAACTGGGAATGGCCACGCCACACTGGTGATTTCTCTATTTTTCGTGTATACATGAGTAAAGACGGAAAACCAGCCGACTTCGCAGCCGACAACGTGCCTTACAAACCAAAATACTCATTGCCTGTATCTATCAAAGGTGTGAAAGACGGCGATTACTCCATGATCTACGGTTACCCGGGTGGAACCAACCGCTATGAAACCTCTTTTGGTGTAAAACTGAAAACAGATGTCGAAAACCCTTCGCTTGTTGGCCTCCGCGATGTGCGCCTGAAATACATGTTCGAAGAAATGAAAAAAGATCCGGCCACAAAACTACAGCTCGCCGGTTCTTACGCCGGTATTGCCAACTACTGGAAGTTTTTCGACGGTGAAACACAGCAGTTATTGAAATACCATGTGTATGAAGAAAAACAGGCCAACGAAGCAGCTTTCGCTGCCTGGGCCAAAGGAAAAACAGAATACGACAACCTGTTTGCCGATTACCAAAAAATTTATGATGCCTGGAGGCCTTATGCCAAACAACGTGTGTACCTCAACGAAGGTATCCTGGGCTCTCCGCTTGTAGCATTTGCTTCATCTCTCCAAAAACTGGACGCAACCCTGAGCAAAAAAGATGCAACCAAAGAAGAGATTACAAAAGCCACAGATGCTGTTAAAACAGCACGTGCCAACTTTATTAAATCAGAAAATATTACATCCGATAAAAATATCCTGGGTGCTGTTACCCAGATGTTCTTTAATGATGTGGATGCCAGCCAGCATCCATCCAACTTCTACCACTGGCTTGGCACGACATTCGGTGACCTGAAAAGCAAAAAATCGTACGAAGCCTATGCCGACTACGTGTTCAGCAACACCATGATTCTGGATGATGCCAAATGGAACAGGTTCCTGGAAGCTCCGGATACCGCTACATTACACAAAGACGCAGCGTATATGACTGCCAGCGCGTTCAACAGCAATTTCAATAACAACTATGCGAAATTCTTTACCGATTTTTCAGCGCAGAATTTCTACCTGGGTAAAACATACCTGAAAGGAATCCTGGAAATGAACAAGGGTAAGAAAATGTATCCGGATGCCAACTTCACCATGCGTGTGAGTTATGGTAATGTGAAATCGTATACTCCCCGCGATGCCGTAAAATACAATTACGTGTGTACATTAAGCGGTGTACTCGAAAAATACAAACCGGGCGATTATGAGTTTGACCTTCCTGCCAACCTGCTCGAAAAAGCCAAAGCAAAAGATTTTGGTCAGTATATGGATGCTACCGCAAAAGACATTGTAGTTACCTATATTACTACCAACGATATTACCGGCGGTAACTCCGGTTCTCCGGTGCTCAATGCAAAAGGCGAGCTCATTGGCCTGGCATTCGATGGAAACTACGAGGCACTCAGCCATAAAATTGCATTCGACAAAAACCTCAACCGTACCATTTGCCTGGATGTGCGCTACCTGCTTTGGGTTGTCGACAAACTGGGCGGAGCAAGCAACCTGATTCAGGAGCTTGATCTGAAAAAAATCTAAGCTTTTCTTTTCTGAAAACAAAAAAAAGAGGTCTCGTATGAGGCCTCTTTTTTTGCTGCTTATTTTGCAAAGGTAAGTGTCCCCAGATCAACCACCTCTTTATTATCCGATAAGCGGAGCGTAATGTCTTTCTTAACCTCGTTCGGTTTTCCGTAATTGGTATACAATTCCGCATGGACGGTTGTTGGGCCGAAAAGGGTTTGCTGGCGCGTACCGTAGTAATTAACCTGTATGAGATACTTGCCTGCAGCGCCGCGCTTCAGCAGAAATTCCTCAGGACCATAACCTCCCGTAAAATCATTGGATAACCTTCCGCCAAGCTGGGTAAGTTTATTCTGATAAAAACATTTTTCACCACAAGGGTCGGTCACCCACAAATCCATATCGCAGTTATCACTGTCCCAGTTAATAACTACGCGCACATCGGTTTGCATCGGGTTTCTGAATCTACGGTCGAGCGAATCGAGCTGCACCTCCGGCGCTTTTGCATGAATGTGGTTTATTTCATTGATCGCGATGACTTCTATGCCTGGAAAACGTCCGTCCCAGTTTTTATTAACCACATGGCATAACTCATTAACCGCATCCTGGTATTTTTTGGCCTGTTCGAGCGCCAGGCCAAGATCGCGATAGGCCTGCGGTTCCTCACTTCTGATCTCCCTGATCTGGCGGAAGGTTTCAATAGCAAGATCGTTTTGTTGCCATTGTTGCAGGCGATGTGCCAGCATGCGCAGCAATTCTGCGTTTTCTGTTTCCAGTTCTGCCAGATTCGACAGCACCCGAACGGCCAGTGCTTTCTGACCCTGCTGATACAGGTAATCGGCTGCATCTACATAAAACGCCGGCGTGTGCAGGTTGTTTATTCTGAGCTTCAGGTACGTTTCGTAAATAGCCGCTGCCGGAGCCTTTTTCAGGTCGGTCATATATGGTGCGTTGGAACTCCAGTTGTTCAATGCAATGTCCGATTTCAGGTTCTCCCCTTCATGTTCTTTTGCTTCTTCCATCAGCCTTCGCCGGCCCTCTACAGATATGTCGGCCAACGCTGTCGTGGCGCTATTGGCGTTAGAAGCAGAAAAATAATAGTTTGCGTTGGTGCCCATCACCACGCCCTCCTGCAAAACAACCGGTGGAGAAAAACGGACTTCTGCCGCCGCCGGCATGGCATCCATGGAAACCGAGAGAGAGTCCGTCATCATTATCATTGTATCATCTGTTGTTCTTGGTTCTTTATTTTTGGCGGCACACAGTCCTGAGAACTGCCTGGAATACCACTCTCTGAGGCCCTGGTATTCTTCCCATACCTGGTTCAGATGTTCAGTCTGATGATCGCGTTTGACTGCCTCCTCTTCTTTCAGCGCTGCAAAATACCGTTCTTTCATTTCAGGCGTTGGTGGCTCAACCCGGTACCTGATATAATCCTCAACGGCATCCAGAATAAGCAATGACGTATAACGGGTCACAATGCCAAATTCTTTTCCGAGTGCTGTAATCTGTGCTTCATTGGCTTTAGGATTCAGATCCAGTTCGCTGATCTGCAACTGTGCCCAATGCCGGCCTATCTGCTTTCCGGCGAGCGGTACCGTGCGCTGTATTTTTACTTTTTGCTGATGCATCACTTCTCCCGCAACCCCAAAATTGAGAATGATCTCTGCTTCCGGCGCTTTTATGATACCGCACACTGATAAGCCATTGGCAATGGTTTTGGGCATCGACGGATACACATGCGAGACATTGTTGCCGGCCCATGTGGCTGATATAAACTGGTATGGTGCCTGCGACAGGAGTTTTTGTGCGTCGGGTAAGGTTGTAGCAGCCAGGTTAATGAATACACCACCCGTGCGGAGGGCCATTCGTTTCAACAATGAATAGTCGGCCTGCAGAGACGAACAAATTGTATACGCAGGTTTTGTGCCGGTTTTAAAATCGTCGCGGCCAAAGTTCTGCATCCCATCTGAAAACAGCAGGTACTCATCGTACTGCTTGCTGCTCAGATCAAGCGCTCCAAAACAGGAGCCTCCGTCGTAAACCATCCTGCTGAGTGTCGAATGCAGCGCACTCCATCGACCCTGGCTTATGTCAAAATGCCTGAGGGCCTGGGGAGTATTGCTGAATGCCACGAGGTCGACACTGACATTTCCCAACGATTGGAAATAGGCTTCAAGGAGTTTAAACTCTTTGCTGGTATCGCGACCGGCACCTGACGCAGAGGCATCCCATAGCATGCAAATTTTGGTGGCTTTGGGTTTAGGAACCAGGTATTTTTCAGGCTGAAGGTTGATGTAGAAATAAGAAGAGTCTCCTCCTAAAGTCTGTGTATACACTGTTCCAGCCGGATTAACCGGTAATTCAAAGGCGATATTTTTCGCCATAGCCGTCTGTTCTTCGTGGGCATGGGCTTTCCATACATCCTGCCATTTTCCGAAATTCAGGTTAATTCTTTCGTCACCATACAACTCGGGTTTTACCTCCTGTTTAAGCACTTCAACATCCAGATCGAATGCCTTGAGTTTATCTTTGAATAAAAGGGGTTGCTGGTAAATGCTGCTCCTGCCGGCTGATATGAGTTCCTGATCAAAACCAACAATAATCTTTTTATAACCATGTGCCGGGATCGGGTAAATCCTCGATCTGAAATTATTGCCCTTGGTCCATTCCAGGAGTCCCGGATCTACATTACGTCTTAACACACTCTCAAAAACTTCACGGGCCTTTGCTTTTTCAACCACAACACCCTCCCGGAGTTTTCCTTCTGTTTCAAACGCAAAATACGACATGTTCTGATCCTCGCCCAGGGGGCAAACAAACTCGCCCTCCAGAACCCGATCCGTTTGGTTATAAAATAGAAGCGATATACGGGTTGTGGCTATATGGCCCAATACCTGTACCTGCACAGACACCTCGCTCACAGCAAGGGGCACCGACGTTGTGTCGGCTTTTTCTTTCTTGACCAGCAATGCCGGCGATAAAACAGCGTGCTTTGGAAAAACAATGCTTGTATCGCGTTGTTTTAATTGTGGGCTGTCCGGTTTCAGTTCCGGTAGCTCCTCGTTCTGATGGCGCATCATAAAAGGAAGGCTGGTCATGATCAGTGTTGATGCAACCAGGATGGTGGTGGAAAGAGAAGATTTTGTCATACAGTGAATTTAGTGGTGTTTTTGCTTTGTCCCCGGTTTGTTTTAGCAAATGGTATGTTTGGCTTTGCCGGCTAACAATAAGAGGCAATAAGTGGTCTGTTTCCATACACTTTTATCTTTTTATTCTGATTTTTATCAAATACAGCATAAAAGCTCCGAAAAACAGTAGATTTGCTCTGAACAACACACAAAAACACACGTATCATGAAAGGACGATTTACCTGGTGGGATGAATGGATGAAGCGAAAGAAGAGCTACGCCCGCTCCGCCGAAAAACAACTGGATGCCGATAAGTTTAATGCCATCTGCGCAGGAACAGGCCTGCCGAATATTCATCAGAAATCCACCTTCAAATTTAGAGATGTAGCTGATGGTGCTGCGCGTTTCGTGGGCCACTCGCCAAGCGGTGAAAAGCCTTTTGCACGAATTTATACACGCCTCGGAAATCCGAATACGGAGTATCTCGAAAAAGTGCTGTTTCAGCTCGAGTGCCAGCATATTATAGATAACGCCCTGGCTCATGACGAAAAAACGCCTACCATTGCTTCGCTCGTGTTTGCCTCGGGCATGGCGGCTATTACAACGGTTATTATGGGCTTTGTGAGGCCGGGCGATGGTATTATTGTAGGAAATGTATATGGCTGCACCGATTCATTCATGCGCTTTCTGCAACATCGCTTTGGTATCGATATTTATTTTGTAGACGCTACTGATCCTGAAAATATACGAAAAACATTAGAGGCACATCCTCACGTTTGTGCTGTATTGCTCGAAACCCCCGATAATCCGACGCTTCAGCTCTGCGATATAGAGGCTATTGCCAAACACACAGAGGCACATGAAGCCATGCTGATTGTCGACAACACATTCTGCTCACCATACCTGCAACAACCTTTCCGCCTGGGAGCCGATGTGGTTGTGCACTCGCTGACCAAATATGTCAACGGACACTCCGCCTCTATTGCTGGCGCAGCACTTGGCCCTTACGAGTATTTCAGCAAGGATGTTTACCCTGTATATAAAGATTTCGGCCCCACACCTTCGCCATTCGACAGCTGGCTCAACAGCCTCACGATCCAGGAAATGGGCGTTCGTATGGAACACCAGTGTAAAACAGCATTGCGTATTGCCGAGTTTCTCGAAAAACATCCACGCATTGAACGCGTATGGTATCCGGGTCTTAAAAGCCATCCGCATTATGAGCTTTGCCAGTCGCAAATGCGCAATGGCGGCGGTATGATCGCTTTTGAAGTAAAAGGTGGTTTTGATGCCGGTGTTAAACTCATGAATTATTTTGCGCGCCCCGATACCCCTATGGAACTTGCTGTAAGCCTCGGTTCCGTGATCAGCTATATTGAACACCCGGCCAGCATGACTCACTCTGTAGTGCCGGAGGAAGACCGTGTTAAACGTGGTATTACCAATGCCCTGGTGCGTCTTTCTATCGGTGTGGAAGGGTACAGCATTCTGAGTGATGCGCTTGATAAAGGCCTGCATTTATAACCAACCCTTTTTTGCTTGAAAAAAACAGGTCATACAAGCCGGGAAGCCTTGTCGCAACTGAAAGCGGCGGCTACCCTGTTCGGAGGCGATGCCCCTGTTCAAAAACAAAAATGGCTCCATGTATGCTCTGGCCTACAGTTCAGGGCGGCTAAAGACCTGGTTGCTTACCACGATTGCCTCCTGTTTTTACTGGCCTATCCGGAGTCGGCTCCATTGTATGCGCTGGCCGAAGCAGAGCTGATGCGGCTTGGCACATTTCTGAAAAAACTGAAACCATCCTCGGCACTTTATGAAGCACTCTCCCGCAGTGGACTGGCTTACACCAGCACACAAAGCGCTTACAGTCTGGAGCTCATCCGCTGGATGCTGCAAACCTTTCCGGGACAGGTAGAGTTACACTCGCTCGACGAGCAGGGCAAACACCCACAAAGCCTCTTAAGATACAGCCTTCCGGCACTTGAGTTTGAGCTGGCCGCCGAAGATTCGCTTAAGCCCCTGGCATGGCTCGAAAAAGCCTGCGGAAGTAAAAATAAGGGGCGCGTGTTGCGTTGGATCGTCGACCAGGTTGATCGCCTGCCCGCATCCGGACCCGCACGCGAACTCCTGTTCGAGTCGTTGCAGCTTTACGTAAACATAAAGCCTGCAATTCCTGAATTGTCGCGTAGTTTCGGCCGTTCATTGTTACATCCTGTTTACATACATGACAAAGAACTTCTCAAAAAGTTTGATGCAAAGGCCGTTTTAAATACAAAATTAAACACGCGCAAAAAGCTCCAGGCTGCGGCAGAAGAGCACCTGCTCAAAACCTCGCGCGTAGCCTTAGCCATGCTGAACCGGGAAACCGAACCCATTACCTATTGCCGGCCCGGCCAGGTCGAATACTATGAGCTCGACCGCGGTTTGTCAATTGCGCTGTTCAGCATGAATCCCGATCAACGCATGCCGCTGGAATCATACATTGGTTATATGATGTTTAAAAACGGGCAGCCAATGGCTTATGGTGGTTGCTGGATCCTGGGCAAACGGGCCCTGGCGGGTGTCAATATTTTTGAACCATTCAGGGGTGGTGAGTCGGCCCTGGTGTTCTGTAACATATTGCGTGTATACAGGCAACGCTTTGGTATTTCTTATTTTGAGGTAGAACCATACCAGTTTGGTAAAGGAAACCCCGAAGGCATCCGTTCCGGCGCTTTCTGGTTCTATTACCGTTTTGGATTCCGTCCGCTCCGTGCAGACCTGGCCGCACTTGCAGAACAGGAACAGGCTAAGATTGCGGCCGATAAAACATACCGCAGTTCGTATGCCACCCTTAAACAACTTACCGGCTCCAATATCGGCTGGCATATTGATGCGGGCGTAAATACGATAAATCCTTCTGAAATAAGTAAAACCATCACGGCCTATATTCACAGGGAACATCTCGGAAACCGCGCTGCTGCCGAAAAGCATGCACATCGGTTTGTTTCCGGACAATTGGGCGTCGGCTCTCAGAAAAGCTGGACCGAAGCCGAAAAACAATCCTATCATAACCTATGCTTATGGGTTGTGGTTTCTTTCCCTGACCTGGCACGCTGGAGCACCGGCCGAAAGCAAAACCTCCTGAAGCTGATGCGACTCAAGGGTTCCGATGAGTTTGCCTATGTAGACTTTTATCCGCGGGTAGCCGGCAAATAGCCCGCAGTGCGCAACGGCAGCTGCCATATTTCTTAAACGGGACAAACAATCTGTCGAAATAAATTTATCTTTGCGCATGCCAAACGGAAAACTCATCATATTTTCTGCACCTTCCGGATCCGGAAAAACAACCATTGTTCGTCATCTCCTGAAAGTATTTGCCGACCAGATTGAATTTTCGATCTCTGCTACAAGCCGTACAAGACGCGGTGTTGAGGAGAACGGGAAGGATTATTATTACCTGAGTGTAGATGAGTTCAAACAAAAAATTGAAAATAAGGAATTTCTGGAATGGGAAGAAGTATATGCTGGTGTGCATTACGGCACGCTGCGCAGTGAGGTAGAACGCATCTGGGCCAAGGGCAAACATGTTATTTTTGATATTGATGTAGAAGGGGGTTTAAACCTGAAACGTCAGTTTGGTAAACAGGCCCTCGCTGTTTTTGTGATGCCACCCAGCATTAAAATTCTGGAAGAACGTCTTAATTCGCGCAGTACAGACACACCCGAAAGCATTGCCCGCCGGGTTGCAAAAGCCGAAAAAGAATTGAAAACAGCCGATCTTTTCGATACGTTTATACTGAACGAAGACCTGGAAGACGCGCTGGCAAAAGCCGAAAAAGTAGTCGGTGAATTTCTGAAAGCTTAATTACTCGATAGCATCTTCGAGTTTCTCCATTTTTACTTCACTGTAATTGCCACTTACGGCCTCCACAATTTTACCGTTGGCATCCAGTATATAGAAATACGGGATTTTATCGTCGGTTATTTTAAGCTGTTTTTTTACATCATCGATATTGGTTTCCGCATCAATAATGTATTGGTGAAACTCTTTATCTGTGCCCTTTTTAAACTCTTCGCGGGCTTTCTTAAAGCCCGATATCAGGGGTATAAAATAGAAATTCACATCATATAACTCCGCTACATCAAACTGGCCGTTTGCATCGCCTTTCTTAATGAAATTGTAATAGGTCGGGTTCAGCCATTTTTTGAGTTCCTCTTCTGCAGCACGGTTATAGGCGATTCCGATGACGGTGTATTTGCCATTGTGGGTGGGTATAGACACGGCTTTATCGGCCAGAGAGGTGCCTTTAATATCCGGAAACTGTTGTCCTTTCTGGGCTTGTGTGAGCAGTGCTATAAACAAACCTATAATGCATAATAATTTTCCCATTGTTTTATTTTTTGTATAGTGCCATTTTCGTGAATAATATATTTCATATAAATAGTATCGCATTTTTCGCTGCCCTCTTCTTCCTGCGATTCGCATGCCAATTCTCTGTATATATAAGTTGTATCGTTCATAAATTTTCCTTCTCCCGTGGTATACCAACCGCCATCGCCACCAACACAATACAAATAAAAGCTATCTATAAATTTTCCTGATAAATCATAGCTTCTGTATTCCAGAAAGTCGACCCATCCGTCCGTCATTCCTTTGATAAGCAGTGCTGTGTGCCCATGTGTCGGCATAAAACCATATAAATAAGGGGTTCCTTCTGTCTGTGTTTTCTGGTGAAAAGAATAACCTGCCGTGTCTTGATATACATTTAAATATACTTTTCTGACAATGGCCAGGGTTGTATCTCTCTGTTCCTGATCCAATCCCAAAAAACCGAGTGATTTGACATCGAACTTTTTCCGCCCGATGTTCGGCAGCTTGCTGTATTCCTCTTTTTCCAATCGAAGCGAATCTTTGGTAAGAACCCGATCATTGGATTTATTTTCGTTTTGCCTGCATGAAATCAGTAAAACAAACAATGAAATTACAATGCAACGACATTGCATATTAACAATCAATTTTTTCAATACGTTGCTGATGGCGGCCGCCTTCAAATTTTTCTGTTAAAAAAACATCCACACATTTAAATGCCTCTTCTTTGCTGATATACCTTGCCGGAAGTGTTAATATATTAGCGTCATTGTGTTGGCGCGCCAGCGCCGAAATTTCAGCATTCCAGCATAATGCTGCACGAATCCCCTTATGCTTGTTAGCACTCATATTAATGCCATTGCCACTTCCACACATCAGTATCCCGAAATCGCATTCCTTATTCACCACCGAAATAGCCACGGCATGTCCATAATCGGCATAGTCGGCCCGCTCTGCACTATAAGTGCCTTTATCGTCGATGGTTACACCTTTTTGCTTTAAATAACCAATCAGCTCCTGTTTAAGTTCAAAACCGGCATGATCACTGCCAATGCTTATTTTCATGGTATCTGGCTTATAATGAATAAAAATGAATATGCTTCTTTTTGTTGATAATAAGTAATTAAGGTTAATTAACACCCATAACTTTCGGGCCTGTAAATTAACAACTTAATACGCATGCTAATTAACAAAATGTATGTGAAGAATTTATTTTATAGTTAATAAAATGCAATAATATTTTATAGCATTGTTAATTAAACATTGTCCTTATGCCTTTTCGTGTTAATTCAAAATTTAGTTTCCAGAATCTTTCGCATAATTCACACAAAACATGCACCGTTGCAAACATACAAAAGCACGAAAAGTTATACGGTAATAAACTAAAACATCTTCTTGTTAATTAGTATACAATCTCTTCTTTATCAAAACATTAATAGTTTAAAAGCCGTTTAATAATTGTTAATAGCAGCTCAAAACCCATTAATACAAGCAAATAAAGAAGTACTTTTACACAGAATTAACAGCTATTAATAATACACCATATTTTCTTTTTAAATAAAAAATATAAATGAATAGTATTAGTATAGAGAAAGGTTACGTCGAAAAAAAAATTGATCCGACGCTTGATTTGTTTGAAGAGATTTCGCATCTTAAGAAGACCAAGAACGCCATTATCCTGGCTCACTACTATCAAAATGCTGATATACAGGATATTGCAGACTATATTGGGGATAGTTTAGGCCTCGCTCAACAAGCCGAAAAAACACAGGCCGACATCATTTTATTTGCAGGCGTACATTTCATGGCCGAAACAGCTAAAATTCTGAACCCTTCCAAAAAAGTATTGATCCCGGATCTCAAAGCCGGCTGTTCCCTGGCCGATTCCTGTCCACCCAATGATTTTGCGGCATTCAAAGCCAGTCATCCCGATCATGTGGTACTTACCTATGTCAACTGTACTGCCGAAATCAAGGCTTTGTCGGATGTTATTGTAACTTCTACCAATGCCGAGCAAATCGTGGAATCATTTCCGAAAGATCAGAAAATTATTTTTGCTCCCGATAAAAACCTGGGTGCTTATCTCAATAAGAAAACCGGCCGTAATATGGTATTATGGGACGGTTCATGCATGGTACATGAAATTTTTTCGCTCGAAAAACTCATTAAACTCAAAGCACAAAATCCTTCTGCCAAAATTATTGCGCATCCTGAATGTGAAGCAGCTATTCTCGAACATGCCGATTTCATTGGCAGTACATCGGCATTACTGGCTTATACAAAAAAAACAGAGCATAAAGAGTTTATTGTGCTTACCGAAACAGGTATTATTTACCAGATGCAGAAAGCAAGTCCCGATAAAACGTTTATTCCCGCTCCACCCAATAACAACTGTGCCTGCAACGATTGCCCTTACATGAAACTGAATACGCTCGAGAAAATATACAATACCCTGAAATATGAGCAACCCGAACTCCACATGGATCCATTGCTTATTGAAAGGGCTAAAAAGCCTATTTTAAAAATGCTTGAGCTTTCTGCACGCTTTGGTTTGTAAAAATTTAGTATATTTATTAGGTTAAATAAACTATCTCTGGTACTCAAATCGTGTCGTTTACATTCAAATATATTTTTTCTGTACTCCTTTTCGTTTTTCTCTACAACATTTCACTGGCACAGGTAGCTAACCCTAGCGGATACAATGTGTTTTACTACGATAATGGAAAGAAATCATCCGAGGGCTACATGCGCGATGGTAAACCCGATGGCTATTGGAAAAACTACTATAAATCGGGACTTGTAAAAATAGAAGGAAACCGGAAAAACTTTCTGCTCGACAGTATCTGGAAATTCTACTCCGAAAAAGGCCGGATAACCCGCATTATCAATTATGCAGAAGGTAAGAAAAATGGCTATACATACAACTACGATACCAACCAGCGTGTTACGTCCAAAGAAGCCTTTATAAACGATATTAAGCAGGGAAACTCATTCACCTATTACCCTTCCGGTAAAACGCACCAGCTCACGCCATATACCAATGGTAAACCCGATGGACTGGCCTATGAATATTCCGAAGATTCGGTCATTATTTCCATAATCCGCTACCAGGGAGGCATTCTGGCCGGAATTGAAAAAATAAACCGCAAAGACGAAAAAGGGAATAAACAAGGAGTATGGAAGGATTTCTATGAAAACGGTAAACTCAAAAGCGAGGTCAAATTCAAGGATGGAGTTAAAGATGGTTATGAGAAAAGCTATGATCAGAAAGGAAACCTTACAAACACCGAAAAATTCAATAATGGCAAACAGGTAAAAAATGCACCGGAACTGGCTAAACTGGAAGTTTACAAAGAGTATTACGATGATGGTACACTGAAATACGAGGGCGGATATGCCAATAATATACCCGTAGGAACACATTATCACTACAAACGTAAATACATGTGCGATTCATTACCCGTATCGCGCGATGATACCTCGGATGTGATGATTAAAAAAATGGTTTGCCGTAATTATCCTGTTCCTGATTCGGCTACTGTATACAACGAAGGCATGCGTGTGGAATACGGACCAGTAGATAGCCTCAGAAATAAAACCGGCACCTGGACAGAATATCACTTAACCGGCGAATTCAGGGCCAAAGGGCTTTATGCCAATAACAATAAAATAGGTGAGTGGATTTATTACTATCCCAACGGCCAGGTAGAACAGCGTGGTCGTTACGATAAAAAAGGAAGAGCACAGGATGTATGGAAATGGTACTATGAAAATGGCGCCATCATGCGTGAAGAAAATTATGTGAATAATCTCCGGAATGGCATCATGACCGATTATACTGAAGATGGAAAGATATTGACCAAAGGCGAGTATGTCGACGATGAACGTGAAGGGCTTTGGGTATACGAAAACGTACAATACAAGGAAATAGGTAAGTATACCGACGATAAGCCCGACAGCCTCTGGAAAAGCTATTATATGCCAAAGGAAAAACTACGGTTTGAAGGTAAATTCATGAATGGCGACCCCGAAGGCATTCACACCTGGTATTACGAAAATGGCCGGAAAATGGCCAGCGGTTTATATACTGGTGGTCTCAAACAGGGCGATTGGAAGTATTATGATGAGTATGGTGTCAATTACCTGACCATTACCTATGAAAATGATATTGAACGTAAATTCCAGGGAACAAAGATTATCCCAACATTTGAAGAAAGTCAGCGCGATTATTCATCAGCTTATAAAAAGAAACCGGATCAAACCATTAATTTAGATAAAAAGAAAAAAGAGGATGAAGAAGCCCCTGGTAACTAAACATATCAATCCATCTTCCTCAACCGAAGCCCTGATTAGTGCATTTGACACACTACCTGTAGGTATTGTTATTTTTAATGAAAATCATGTCCTGTTTATTAATCAGTGTGCTAAAACCATCTTTAAATTATCGCCCACACAGTCTAAACAGATAACCAGTAAATCTATTTACGATTTTATTCTTCCCGAATATTATAAACGGATCAAGGGCAACAATAAAAAAATACTTAAAGGCGAAAGATTTCCGCCGCTGCATATCCGCGCTCTCAATGGCAAAAAGGAAGTGATCGATCTGGAAGTCACTTCAAACGTCATTATGTTTAATGGCAAAAAGGTAATACAAACCGTATTTACTGATATTTCCGATAGGGTCAGGTATCAGCAGAAACTCAATGAATCAGAAGAAAAATTTAAACTCATTGCCGAAAATGCCAATGACATTATTTATTTCTTTACCTATCATCCTAATGCAGAATATCTGTATATAAGTCCTTCTGCCGAGAAAATACTGGGTTATCCGCTTCGTAAATTTTACACAGATCCTTATTTTATCAGTAAACACGTGACTGATCCAAAAGCCTTTAATGCGCTGGAACGTAAACTCAAAAACGAGCAGAAGAAAAACGTGTTGCAGTCTACCAGCTGTGTGTTCGAATACATCACTAAATCCGGTAAACACATCTGGCTCGAAGATAACTATGCACCCATTTATGATAGTGAGGGTAAAATAAAATTTATACTGGGAATCAGTCGCGATATAACCAGTGAGAAAATTCACAACCAGGAAATAGAACAAAAATGGATGAATTATCAGAACCTGGTAGAAGGGTTGCCGGTTGGTATTTTTATTCATGAAAACGGTAAGATTATTTTTGGAAATAAAATAGCCTATGAAATTGCAGGTCTAAGTCCTGAAGATGATAACAGCACCATATCCCTTGTTAATCTTATTGCTCCGCATCAGCGCGATGCAGCCCGCAAACGTCTGGCACAGTCAATGCGCGGTATAAAGGTTGAACAACGCTATTATGATCTTATCAATCATAAAAAACAACACCTGCATATTGTTCTGAATTCTACGCCTATTTTGTTTAATGGCAAACGGGCCGTGCAGCTTACTTTTCAGGATATAACGCGCGAAAAACAACTGGAACAGGAACAAATCAGAGCCGAGCTGGCCGAGCAAACCAATAAAAAACTGCTCGACGAAATCGCTCAGCGGTCCAAAATAGAAGCAAAACTAAACTCTATTTTTGAAAGCACCACCCACCTCATATGGACTGTAAACAGGAACTTTGAACTCACCACCTTCAACAAGAATATGGGCGATGTGTTCGAAGATAAATTTAAAATAGCACCTTTACTTGGCAGGCGACTCGATGAACTGCTCCCCGAAAAACTCAGGCAGGATTATGCCGACTACTGGTATCCGTTCTATGCCAAGGTATTGCTTGGAAATACACTGAAATTTGAGAGAAAAGACTGGGATAGCCAGGGAAATGAGCATTTCCGCGAGATATTCATTAATCCGATCCGCAACGAATCCGGCGAGATCATCGAAATTGCATGCCTGGCACACGATATATCAGACAGCAAACGATTTGAACAGCAGATTGTCGATCAGACCTCTAAACTCAAAGCTATTTTTGAGAGTGGCAATCAGCTCATGTGGACCATTAACAATAAAAACCAGATTACCTCATTCAATAAAAATTATGCCTCTGCAGTATTCAATCTGTATGGGTTTTATCCACAGATCAATAAAAGTATCCGCGACCTGAGCGATGGCAGCACAAACCCTTACCACGCTTTCTGGGACGAAAAATATGAAAAAGCCTTCAACGGTCATGCTGTAGAATTTACAACCGACCGTATAAACCGCGACGGGTCTAAAGTATACAGGCAATACGTACTTTACCCCATTAAAAACGAGAAAGGCGAAGTACTCGAAGTATCGGGCCTTGGCTTTGATATCACCGAGAATAAACTGAACGAGGAAAAAATAAAGCAGTCACTCCAGGAAAAAGAAGTACTCCTCAAAGAAGTACATCACCGCGTTAAGAACAATATGCAGGTAATATCAAGCATCCTCAACCTGCAATCCTCTTACGTAAAAGACACCTATGCCCTCAATCTGCTTAAAGAATGTCAGAACAGGATCAAGTCGATGGCCTTTATTCATGAGGCTTTGTACCAGAACAAAAACTTTGAGTCCGTCAATTTCACAGAGTATATTTCTACCATTTCCAAGAACCTGCTTCACTCCTATTCCGTCAACAGTGAGAAGATAAAACTCATTTTATCACTCGATAACCTGCTTCTGAACCTCGATACATCTATTCCGTGTGGCCTTATTATTAACGAAATTTTATCAAATTCATTAAAATATGCGTTTCCGGATAATAGGGAAGGAATTATCTTTGTAACTTTGAAAAGAAATAATAAAAAAGTATATATTGAAGTCGGCGATAACGGTATAGGAATTCCGGAAAACGTTGACATCAAAAATACCCAGTCACTAGGGCTCCAACTGGTAGACACACTGATCGAACAGATAAACGGAACACTGACTTTACAACGAAATAAGGGCACCAAATTTATAATAGAATTTAACGCGAATTAAAACGTATGGAAAATGTAAATGTGTATATCGTAGAAGATGAAAGCATCGTAGCGAAAGACATCCAGAACAGCCTCAAAAAATTAGGCTACAATGTTTTGGGTATCAGCAACAACGGTGAAGATGCCCTCAAAAACATTGCAGAAACAGAACCGGATATTGTACTCATGGATATCATGATCAAAGGCAATATGACCGGTATCGACGTCGCCGAAAAAGTAAAAAGCGAATACAACATCCCTGTTATTTTCCTGACTGCTTATGCCGATGAAAGCACACTGAGCAAGGCAAAAATTACAGAACCCTATGGCTATATTCTGAAACCATTCAAAGAAGTGGATCTGCATTCTACCATCGAAATGGCGATCTATAAGCATAAGAAAGATACAGAGGTTCAGAAGGAGCGCGATTTTTTGTACTCACTCGTAGAAAATAAAGACGAAGCAAGCCGCGACATCCTCTTTGTAAAAGCCAATAGCCGCCTGGTGAAGGTAAACCTCAAAGATATTTTCTATGTGGAAGCACTTAAGGATTATGTCGTAATCAACACGCAATACACACGCTATACCATCCACTCAACCATGAAAGACATTGAGAAAAAACTGGATAATGGCGATTTTCTGCGTGTTCACAGATCATTTATTGCACGCATAGATAAAATACAAACAATTGAAAATCAGACAGTTGTACTCGAGGAAAATAAAAAAGTCATTCCGATCGGTGGCTCATACCGCGATGAACTGCTGAATAAACTCAATATGATCTGATAATCATGACCTGGTTTGTAGCCGGAATTTATCTTCCGTTTTATATATACTGGCTTATTGACACAAAACCCTATAAACGGGCCAAATACCATGTTCTGCAACAATGCCATCTCACCATACCGGTAAAAAGATGGTAAAGCTGATTTCGGAGATCCGAATAACTCATGTAACTTTGCAGCACAATTAACTTCAGAACTTGCAAAATCAATACGATATTATTGTAGTTGGTGCCGGCCACGCCGGATGTGAAGCAGCTGCAGCTGCAGCCAATATGGGCTCACGGGTGCTGCTTATCACCATGAACATGCAAACCATTGCCCAGATGAGTTGTAACCCGGCTATGGGCGGTATTGCCAAAGGACAGATCGTTCGTGAAATTGACGCCATGGGCGGATACAGCGGTATTGTGTCTGATAAATCGGCCATACAGTTCCGCATGCTCAACCGGAGTAAAGGCCCGGCCATGTGGAGCCCCCGTACACAAAACGATCGCATGCTCTTTGCTTCGCTCTGGCGCGAAATGCTCGAACAAACCCCCAATGTCGATTTCTGGCAGGATATGGTACGTTCCCTCATCCTGTCATCTGATGGTAAACGTGTGGAAGGTGTTATTACAGGTATGGGCATGGAGTTTAAAGCAAAGGCTGTTGTGCTTACCAATGGAACCTTCCTGAACGGTATCATTCATATTGGTGAGAAACAAATCGGTGGAGGCCGAACAGGCGAATCGGCAGCCTATGGCATTACTGAACAGTTGGTTAAAATAGGTTTCGAAAGTGGCCGCATGAAAACCGGCACACCTCCAAGAATAGATGGCCGATCCCTGGATTATTCTAAAATGGAAGTTCAGGAAGGCGATGAGTTTCTGGATAAATTCTCTTACCTCGATAATACATCTCCGTTTTATAATTCCTTTAGTGGAACGTCTCAAACACGCGAATTAAAAAAACAAATACCTTGTCACATAACTTATACCAACGACAAGGTTCATGATATACTTCGTACGGGTTTCGAAAAATCACCGATGTTTGCCGGGCGCATACAGGGACTTGGCCCGCGTTACTGCCCAAGCATCGAAGATAAAATTACCCGTTTCTCAGAACGCGAAAGACATCAGCTTTTTGTTGAACCGGAAGGCTGGAATACTGTCGAGATATACGTCAATGGGTTTTCGACCTCATTACCTGAGGATGTTCAGTACAAAGCATTGCGTTTAATCCCCGGATTCGAAAACGCCAAAATGTTCCGTCCCGGCTATGCTATCGAGTACGATTATTTCCCCCCTACCCAATTGAATCTGACTCTTGAAACCAAGTTGGTAGAGGGACTTTATTTTGCCGGTCAAATCAACGGCACTACAGGTTATGAAGAAGCGGCATGCCAGGGTCTTATGGCCGGAATCAATGCCCACCTCAAAATCAACGAAAAAGAACCATTGATCCTGAAACGCTATGATGCCTATATTGGGGTATTAATTGATGACCTGGTTACCAAAGGCACGGAAGAACCCTACAGGATGTTTACCTCGCGATCAGAGTATCGTTTATTACTTCGCCAGGATAATGCCGACGCACGCCTCACCCCTTTATCGCATGGTATCGGACTTGCCTCTGATGAGCGATTGGAAAAGGTAAATACCAAGCTTGCTACCTGTAATCAGGTAATAGAGTTCTTTAAGAACAACAGTGCTGATCCGGCGGAAGTAAACCCATACCTGGAAACAATTTCCTCCTCCCCCCTTACTCAAAAATGGAGATTGTTCAACATTCTGTCGAGACCGGATGTTTCTATAAAAGGACTTGCTTTATACAGTGAGGCTGTTGAGAAGCTCGTAGAAGGATTGAATAACGAGACCATTGAGCAGTCAGAAATCCTGATGAAATATGAGGGATATATTGAACGCGAACGCGAAAATGCCGATAAACTGAAACGACTCGAAGACGTAAAGATTCGGGCAGACTTTGATTATAAAAACGTGGCAAGCCTATCGCTTGAAGCCAGAGATAAATTATCGAAACTACGCCCTTCAACCATTGGACAGGCCAGCCGCATATCCGGAATAAACCCGGCTGACATTTCTGTTCTTCTGGTTCATATGGGACGTTAATGTTTCACGTGGAACAAATATTATGATGCATCAAAACAATACCTGTTTAGTTTGTGGCTCAAATCAGTTTGAGCCATTTTTAGTTTGTAAGGACTACACCGTGAGCAAGGAAGATTTTCAAATTGTTAGCTGTAAATCCTGCGGATTCAAATTTACCAATCCCCGTCCTGCAGATAGTGTGATCGGCGTGTACTACAAGTCGGAGGATTACGTCTCCCACTCCAACACACGCAAGGGGTTAATCAACCGCGTATATCATTGGGTACGGAATTATACTTTGGGAAAGAAATTAGCCCTGGTGTCCAGGCATGTTTCACGTGGAACAATCCTGGATTATGGTTGTGGAACAGGCATGTTTCTTTCTGTCTGCCACAAGGCCGGATGGACTTGTTTTGGTATGGAACCAGACACTGATGCCAGAGCTTTGGCAAAAGAGCAAGACCTGCCCGAGATTTATTCCAATAAAGCAGAGCTTGTAGCCTCTATGGGAAACAAACAAGCAGATGCAATAACCCTTTGGCATGTGTTGGAACACGTTACTGACATGGATGAAACCCTTTCTTTTTTTAAGAAAACCCTGTCTGAAAAAGGGATACTGATCATTGCTGTGCCAAATTACAAGAGTTTTGATGCCGCATATTATAAAGAGTATTGGGCTGCTTACGATGTGCCCAGACACCTCTACCACTTCAGCCAGGACACCATGCAAAAATTATTGGATAAATCGGGCTTTAAGCTTGTCGAAACCCTTCCGATGAAATTTGATAGTTTTTATGTAAGTATGTTAAGTGAGAAGTATAAAACAGGTAGCTCTAGTTTGTTTAAAGCATTTTCAACGGGCCTTAAATCAAATGTGAGGGCCAAGTCTGCCGCAGAATATTCGAGTGTTATATATGTCTTCAAACACGCTTAAAAAGGTTTCACGTGGAACATATATTACCTTTGAGATTAGATTTGCGTATTGACTGGAGCGAACAGGATCTTTTCGGACACATAAACAATGTTATGTACGCTAAGTACATTCAGGCGGCACGGGTTAATTTGTGGGAAAAGATCGGCCTGACCAAACACTATTCTGAAACCAATGTCGGCCCCACCCTGGCAGCCACATCTATTCAATTCAAATCCCCCCTCTTCTACCCCGGGACTATTTACCTTCTTTCAGGTATTAAAGAAATACGAACCACCAGCTTCATTATTTCACACGAGTTGTATACTGAACAAGACACGCTGTCGGCAAGAGCCGAAGATGTTGTTGTTATCCTGGATTACAATACACACCAAAAGGTTTCCATGTCTGAGAATATCCGCGAAGCGTATTTTAAGTTGCTCAATACAAGAAGCTAGAAAAATCACACCACGCCCCGGAAATTCTTTCTGCACTTCTTTCCTTTGTCAAGCATCTTTCTTTTCCGCAGGAAAGCGCACTGCCGCATCCTGTAAAACACTGTTTTCATTTGGGGCAGATATTACCAAAATAATATAAGGTTACCCTTGTGCCTCGGATATCCCCAATTGGGTTTATTTTAAAAAGCAAAGAAAAGAGAGCATCTCCCCCCGGGAATTTTTTATGCTTGCTATGAGCACACACCGAACTTTTAGACCATAATCCGAAATGCAGATTTCCTGTTCGGAATTCCATGTAGAAAATGGATTGAGGGCACATCAAAGAATTAAATCGATTTGCATTTGTAAAAGATGACCGGGTAATGCCGGGAATAACCTTTCCGCTACCGGAACGACTTTCATCTAATGAAGCCGCCAGAAAGGACCGCTGTGTTTTGTTAAGGGTTATTGTCCAGGCTCAATCCTATTGCAGAAGAAACCGAAACGGTAATCCAAAAAAAAAGGCGCCGTGGTAGGCGCCTTTAATTCATTGCTGAAAGTGCGTCAGGGGAGTGTAACAATCACAATCTTTCCTTCCTGGGTTATCAGGCTGGTTTGCATACCGCCAACAAAACGGCTACCGGCCGGATTAAAAGATCCTAATCCACACCATACGGCTGTGGGTTGGGTTTGAGATGTTCCTTTGGTATTGAAATACGAGAGTTTCTTTTTGTCGCTTCCGTCCGGGTTCATTATCCACCAATCGGTTCCGCTGCTAAGTCCTGTATTTGTCATCCATACAATCCTGCTTCCATCGGGCTTGTAAAATGCATGCTCATTATAATCCGTGTCCGTCAGCTTTATGATGTTTTTCCCGCTTGTATCCATTGTATAAATATGCTGATCCCAAACGGATGGTTTATTCATGCTGCTGCAGAAAATAATTTTACTATCGTCGGGTGAGAAGCCATAGCATTCAAAAAAGGAATTGACGACAGGCTCAAAGTTTCGGATATTGCTTATTGCAGGCATGCTGTCGCTGACCCCAAAGGCAAAGTCAGCCATTTTTATGGTCCAGAAACCAAAGGTTTGTGTTGGGTTCAACACATTAGGCTGTGTTTTTCTATCGGTCCAAACAATGTGTTTTCCATCGTGCGAGAATCTGGGGGCAATAACTCCGTGATCATAATCATTCGGAATGTCCACAAGTTTATATGCTTTGCTGCCATCTTTGCTCATAATCCAGATATCGCAATAAGCGCCAAATCCCGGCAGGGCATCAGCAGAACTTCCGGGGTGACTGGCTTTTTCAACCGTCAGTAACAGCCACTTGCCGGAAGGATGCCAGTAGGGGCTGGCGATGTGCTTGTTTGGCAATGCCGGGTGGTTACAGGTCAGGCAAACGTCATTGGATCCATCGGGTTGTGCAAAATGAATATCGTAGTACTGATCACTTTCCTTCATCGAATATGCAATCAGGTCGCTCCCCGACTGATCCCAGCTTACATCCAGGCCATGTTCACGAAACAAAATATAAGAAGAACCAACCTTGGGAGGTTCTGGTTTTTTACAGGTACATAGAAACATCAGCGCGAAAGCAAAGCACCATACGATTGTTTTCATGGGAAATTATTTTTTGAAAAGTAATAAAAATAATTGCAAGAATAAGGCCACGAAAACTAAATCGTTATAGTAAATCGCTGATTTTCAGGCTGTTGAAAAACTAACGGTCGCTGCATGCCGCACTATTTACCGTCTTTCTTCTCTGCATATTTCTTGAAGTTGTAGGTAAACATGAGCATATAGTAGCGTTTCAGTACATTGGTCTGTGAATCCTGGATATAGCTGTCGGTATTGGTCCGCTGCACATTGTTATTCTGGTTAAGCATATCATATACTATGAGGCGGAGTTCGGCTTGTTTGTTTTTGAGGAATTTATATCCCACCGCAGCGTTCCATAAGGAAATACTCTGGTTGTAGGTGCTCGACAGGCCGGAGTAATATTGGTTATTGTATTCTGTCTGCAAAACGAGCCATTTCCAGGGCATCACATTAATTTTGACTTTGGAAGCCTGGATCAGGTATGTTGAGTTTGAGGAGGTTTGCAGGGTATTGTTGATATTGCTGTACGATGAGTTGGACGACAGCGTAAAATCGATTTTCTCGCTGATGTTACTGCTGAAAACAAGGCCCAGGATACCGGTAGCTGTATTCGCATAGTTTGTGTTGCCATTGATAACACCGGGTACGTGATTATAATTGGCAGATGCGTTGATATTGAGGTTTGTCCGGATCTTTTTAAGCGGAAAGCTATAGTTTACAAAAGACCGGAGCGTGTAATATCCGTCTATATTCACCGGACGCTGAATCTGAGAGCCTTTGGCGAGGTACACATTGTTGTATACAACGGTATCGCGACTTGCGATAAGCGTACTATTTCCGATATAATTGGACGAAGCGTTGCCACTGAACAAAACGAATAAGGATGTGGCTTTTTCTGTATTTACAGATGAATAGCGGATGTTGAGGGTTTGCTGAAAGTCCTGTTTCAGATCAGGGTTACCGGTGCTGAGCTGCAGCGAATTGCTGTTGTTGATCACGTTCTGGAGCTGATCTACAGAGGGCGCATCATTGTTGGTCCGGTAGTTTATGCGCAGGTTTTTTTTCTGGCTGAAACGGTACTGGAACTGGGCTGTGGGCAGCACCGACTCAAATGTTTTGCCAAGGGTATAGCTGCTCGGAATTTGCTGTGATTTGGTAAGATCGGCCCACTGATAAGCTACGCTGGTTGAGAAGTTGAGCTTGTCTTTCTGGTAGCGGTAGCCAAGGCTTCCGGCCTGCGACTGGTAGGTATTTCCGAATACATTGGTAAGTGAACTGTCGAGGCTGGTATAATCGGTCAGGGGATAGTCGCGGTTGTATGTCTTTTTGGAAGAATAGTTGTTGATGTAGCTTGTGTTATAATTCAGGAGCAGGAAATGGTTTTTGCTGAGCGGTTCTGTATATGAAATATTCCCGGTGCCGGAAAAGCCTTGTTTATTGATGTTTGAATGCTGATCGATGGTGTCGCTTACCAGGGACGTATCGGTATAAAAATTATTTAGGGTATATAAGGTACTGTTTCCGGCATTGCTGTTGATACTGGGGGAGAGATTAACAGAAAGGGTGCGTCCGCGTTTCGCAAAGGAATGCCTGTAGAGTATAGGAAAGGAGATATTATAGCCATTGAGGTTCGATGAAGATCCGTTTTGTGTATTGCTCAGAAGGCTTGATATCCGTGTATTTGCGCCGTTAAGGTTTTTGGTGCTGTTGTTGGTCTGAAACGAAAGTTTTGGCTGGAGAATAATGGAGTTCTGTGAGTCGAGCTTTGTTTCAAATCGGAGGTTCAGGCGGTTGTTGTAATTGTCGCTTTTGGCCACATTGTTTTCGTTGTATACCTGGCCGTGGCTTGAGCCTATAATGTATTGGCGAAAGAGGGTAGAGGTAGAGTTGTTGTTGGTCCAGTTGAAAAAGTATGCCGCCGTAATATCTGTTTTTTTATTCCATTTGTCGGAATAGTTTATACCAAAAGCGCTAGTTGTATTGATCCCGTTTTGATTATTTACCAGGAAATTATCGCTGTTTGAGGGTGGGCCGCCTTGTCCGCCACCACGGCCACCGCCTCTTGAGCCACCACCACTGCTTCCGGAGCTGCTGCTTACCCCAACGAGGTCTTCGGCCGAGAAGTTTTGTTCGTTTATGTTATTGGATTGTGCCAGGACACTGATACGCCGGTTTCCCTTGAAAATATTGACCGTGGCGCCACCCTTGTATTTATCTTCATAGCCATAGCCTCCATAAATTTTACCAAAAACCCCGTTTCTGAATTGCTGTTTGGTAACGATGTTAATCGTTTTACTGGCATTGCCGTCGTCGAAACCGGTGAACTGCGCCTGATCGCTTTTTTTGTCGAATACCTGCACCTTGTCGATAATTTCTGCAGGCAGGTTCTTAAGCACGGCATTGGGATCATCGCCAAAGAAGGGTTTCCCATCAACCAAAACCTGTTTCACGTCTTCGCCCTGGGCCTGTACTTTTCCGTCGGTAATGGTCACTCCGGGCATTTTAGTTACGAGATCTTCTGCTGTAGCATCTTTGTTTACTTTATAGGCATTGGAACTATAGCTGGTTGTATCTCCGTTTTGCGTGGCCAGCGGTATTTTTGCCTCTACGGTTACTTCCTTAAGTTTTGTGGCGTTTTGTTTGAGGGCAATCGTACCAAGCTCGAGTGTGGAATTAGGAACGTCTATGGGCTTTAAAATCGTTTTATAGCCCAGCATAACCAGTTTGAGTATATAGGCCCTGGGTTCGAGCCCCTCCAGTTTGAAATTACCGTCGATACCTGTGGTAATGCCCTTTATAATAGCAGAGTCGGCGGGGTTTAAGAGAATAACGGATGCGCCAATGGCCGGCGAGTTTGTTTCATCGACCAGTATGCCATGAACGGCGCCCGACTGAGCACGCACCGTAAAGGAAAGAAGTCCGAAGAAAAGGAGAAAACACGTATGTTTAAACATCGGAGCATAGACCATAAACCGGGTTATGGGTTTAATGGCCATGGCATAAATTATTTAAAAATACCGATAATATAGCCCGGAACTATGCCAATGGCCAGAGTAAACAGGGTTGTAATAATGAGCAATACGGTGTGCGACATTTCTACTTTAACCGGTTCGGTGCTGATGGCCGGCTTGAAGTACATGGCAATAAGCACTTTAAAGTAATAGTATGCACCAATGGCCGATGTTACAACAGCCACACCAAGCAACCATTTGTAAGGTGTTCCGATGAGGGTGGTGAAAATAAAGTATTTGGCAAAGAATCCGGCAGTAACCGGGATCCCAGCCAGCGAAAGGAGCGCTACTACCATACAAACCGCCAGGAATGGATTCCGTTTTGAAAGGCCGTTGAATGCTTCGATATGACCGTTGTTGTCTTTTGAAACATTGTAGAGCACCGTGAAAGAGGCGATAGATCCTACAGAGTAGGCCAGTGAATAATACAGAATGCTGCTGATGCTGTCGAAACCGTTTTTGTTTGCCAGAACGCCCATGAGCATGAATGCGGCATGACTGATGCTGGAATAGGCGAGCATACGTTTAACGCTCTGTTGAGACGCAGCCGTAATGTTTGAAATAACCAGTGAAAGACCGATAACAACGGCCATAATCTGACCCCATACATCGCCAATGTGGTGGAACCCTACATTGAACAGGCGCATCAGGGCTGCAAAGGCAGCCGTTTTAACCACGGTGCTCATGAGGGCAGTAATAACGGTTGGAGAACCTTCGTATACATCCGGTGCCCAGAAATGGAAAGGCGCTGCAGATACCTTGAAACAAAGTGCAATGAGCATCATGATAACACCGGCATAGAAGAATGCAGGAACATCACCGTGGCTGTTTGAAATGTAATGGCTGATTCCGCCCAGGTCGAATGTGCCTGTAGCTCCGTATACCAGGGCAATACCAAAGAGCAGGAAACCTGATGCAAAAGATCCCATGATCAGATATTTGAAACCGGCCTCGTTGGAAGCAATATCTTTTTTGCGACTGGCTGCCAGCACATACATTGGAATAGAAAGAATCTCAACGCCAAGGAAGAGGGTTGTCATGTTGGAGAACGAGGTGAGCATAAGTGCGCCAACCAATGCAAACAACACCAGGGCGAAATGGTCGGTGATATTGGTTTCGTTTTCAAAATAATGACTGGCCAGGATAAACCAGAAAAAGGCCGTCACGAGGATCACGCCACTGAAAGCCAGAGCTACCTGATCGAAACGGATCATATTGCTGAAACTGGCCGTGAGCTCATCAAGCCGGCTCAGGTGGTCGGTTGGTGGATTCCAGTCGACAAAGGTCATGGCATAGGCTGCCAGTATCCCGACGAGCACCAATGGATATAATATCTTTTTGAATTTGAAGATTTCGGCCAGCATGGCTAAAATCCCTAATCCGCTGATAATAAAAAGTCCCTTCATATATATCTAAATCACTTAATGTTTAATAAAAATTCTTTCACTCCGCTTTCTGCCAGGTCATTCAATGGTTTTGGATACACACCAAATGCAATCACAGCCATACATACAATAATCAATACCGCTTTATCGCTTGTTGCCAGCGGGCCAAAGGCCACAGCAGAATCTTTGCGCTCACCAAGCATGATACCCTGGTAGCTGCGAAGCATGTATACAGCACCCAGAATAACAGTAAGTCCGGCAATGGCAGCTACCCATGCGCCATATTGATACACACCGTTGATTAATAAAAACTCACCCACGAAACCGTTTGTCAATGGCAGCGCCACAGAGCCCAGGAGAATGATTAAAAAGAGTACGGCAAAATTTCCATTCATGCTGCGGATCCCACCGAGGCGATCGATCTCGCGGGTGCCGGTATGACGTACGAGGATATCAGCAATAAGGAATAGGCCTACAACGTTTACACCGTGAGCCAGCATCTGCATCATGGCGCCCTGTAATCCCTGTTGATTGGCCGATAAAATACCGGCAGCAATAAGACCCACGTGAGCAATAGAGGAGTAGGCGATAAGGCGCTTGTAATCTTTTTGTACAATGGCAATGCACGATGCATAAAGGATACCGAACACCGCCATACCCATAGCTACACCGCCCCATTCCTGAATTGCCAGGGGCGTAACAGGCAATAACCATTTCATTAAACCAAAGGTTCCCATTTTGAGCATGATACCCGAAAGCAGCATGGTGCCTTGTGTAGGAGCATTCACGTATGTATCGGGCTGCCAGGTGTGAAGCGGGAACAAAGGCATTTTGATGGCAAAGGCCAGGAAAATGCACCAGAATACAACCGATTGCTGGGCCAGGGTCATATTACGGCCTGCTTCATATAAATCGTTGATGGCCCAGGACTTGATACCGCTATCGAAGCCCGTGTGGCTGTATAAGTATATGAGGGCCACCAGCATAAAGAGCGATCCGAAGAGGGTGTATACAAAAAACTTGAAGGTAATGCGTGCACGGCCTTCGCCACCCCAAAGCAGGCAGATAAAGTAAATAGGAATAAGAGCGAGCTCCCAGAATACATAAAACAGGAAACCGTCGTTGGCAGTAAACACACCAACAAGAGCCATCTGCATGAGCATAATGAGGCCGTAGAACGCGTTCGGACGCTCGTAAGTGGTGCCAAACGATGATAAAATAATCAGGGGTACAAGGAATGTGGTAAGCAGCACAAGCAGCATCGACAAGCTGTCGAGACCTACCGCAAAATGAATGCCCATAGATTCTACCCAGGTGCAGTTTAAAACCAGTTCTTTGCTGGCCGGGTTATGTTTTAGCTGCATGAATGCAACGATCGAAAGAGCAAACTCAACTACCGAGAGTCCCAGCGCCAGGTTGCGGCTGCCATTTCCCTTTACCAGGAACAACAGCAAGCTTGCAATGAGGGGAACAATAATTAATAATCCTGTTAACATATATTCTTTTAATTAAGGCTATTTAATAAATGTGTAAAACAAAATGGCAATGATACCAACCACCATACTTAAAATGTAGAAGCTGATGTTCCCGGTCTGTAACAGGCGAACCACGCTGCTGAGGCCGTCTACAGCGGTACCCACACCGTTTACAACACCATCTACCATTTTCTTATCAACGTATCTGCTGAGAATATCGGAAATGAAATCAAGTGGTTTGCGGATCAGGAAGTCATATACCTCATCCACATAATATTTGTTGTATACCAGTTTCTGGAAAGGTTTCATGTCGCTTTCCTTTTCAAGCGGAAGCACATTGTTTTTGCGATACACCATATAGGCAAAATAAATAACGACAATGGCACCTACAGAGGCAATGCTCATCAGGATTATTTCCTGATCGTGGCCAAGCATGTTCAATGGTTGTGTTGCTACCGGCTCAAGGAATTCGCCGATCCAGTTTTTAGCTCCCCAGAATTCCGGAAGGCCAATAAGACCTCCGACCACAGAGAGAATAGCCAATACCACCAGCGGAAAGGTCATGCTTTTTGGCGATTCGTGTAAGTGATGTTCCTGTTCGTGTGTGCCGCGGAAGCCTCCCCAGAAGGTAAGGAACATGAGACGGAACATATAAAAGGCGGTGAGTAAAGAAGTTACAGAACCAAAGAACCAGATCACAGGACTGTATTCGTATGTGTGTGCAAGAATTTCGTCTTTGGAGAAGAAACCGGAGAAGCCAAAAACACCACTGATGGCAAGCGTTCCAAGAAACATGGTCATAAAGGTTACCGGCAGGGCTTTTTTAAGACCACCCATGCGGCGGATATCCTGTTCGCCACCCATGGCGTGAATTACAGAACCGGCACCAAGGAACAACAGGGCTTTAAAGAAGGCGTGTGTCATCACGTGGAATACCGATGAGCTGTAGGCACCGGCACCAAGGCCCATAAACATGAGGCCCAACTGAGACACAGTAGAGTAGGCGAGAATCTTTTTAATATCGTTCTGGAATAAACCAATGGTTGCGGCAAACAGTGCTGTAGCCACACCAACCACTGCTACCACTTCGGAAGCGGCAGGGCTCATGATGTAAAACACATTGGAACGAACCACCATATAGATACCGGCAGTAACCATAGTGGCTGCGTGAATGAGGGCAGACACGGGCGTAGGACCCGCCATGGCATCGGGTAACCAGGTGTATAAAGGCAGCTGTGCCGATTTACCCATAGCACCGATAAAGAGCAGGAGTGCAATGGCTGTGGCTGTGCTTTCGTTGGCACCACGGGCCACACCAAATACATCGCCGTAACTGATGCTGCCATAGGTTACAAAAATGAGGATAATACCGAGCAGGAAACCAAGGTCACCGATACGGTTCATAATGAAGGCTTTCTTGGCCGCATTGTTATAAGCTGTGTTTTTGAACCAGAAGCCAATGAGCAGGTAAGAACAAAGTCCGACACCTTCCCAACCCACAAACATAATGAGGTAGTTATTGCCCAATACGAGCAGGAGCATGAAGAACACGAACAGGTTCAGGTAGGTAAAGAAACGGGAGAAGCCTTCATCCTCGTGCATATAACCGATAGAGTAGATGTGAATGAGGAAGCCGATGCCTGTAATTATAAGCAGGAACAGCGACGACAGGTGATCTACCAGAAACTCAAACGGAATATGAAGCGTGTCTGAATTGATCCATGAGAAAATAGAAACCACATGCGATGTTGTATCGGGGTGCTCGAGCAGATCAAAGAAAACAAGCAGCGATACAATAAAAGACGCCAGGATGGCGATGCTGGCAATGGCTCCGGAGAGGCCTTTGCTCATTTTTTTTCCAAAGAATCCATTGATCAGGAAACCGATCAGCGGAAACAGGGGTACGAGTCCAATTAGTTTTACCATAAAATCTCTTTCTTGCTTATTGTTTTATATCGTGGTTAAACATCCAGTTAATACCGTATTTGTCGGTGAGCATACCAAAACGGGCGCCCCAGAAGGTATCCTGAAGGGGCATGGTAATGTTGGATCCGGCCGACATATTGTTAAAGGCTTTTTCAATGGCATCCATGGTGTGAAAATTCAGGGAAATGGAAATGTTGTTGCCTGATGTGATCGTGTCGCTGCTTCTGCCATCGGAAGCCATTACCTGCGCACCACAGATGCTGATAATAGCATGCATCACCCGGTTTTTTTCGTTCTCAGGCATCGAAGGATCCTGATCGCCCATGCGCGCCAGGGAGATCATTTCGCCGCCGAGAGCTTTTATATAAAAATGAAGTGCTTCTTCAGCTGTGCCCGGAAATACCAGGTATGGAATTAAATCGCTCATCAGACAGATTAATGTTTTAGTTTGCTTAACTCGTCAATATCAATGGTTTTCATGTTGCGGTAGATCATGGACAGGATGGCCAGGCCCACGGCTACTTCCGCGGCGGCAACGGCCATTACGAAAAACACAAACACCTGTCCTTTGGCGTCGACATGAAGGGTAGAAAAAGCCACGAGGAGCAGGTTAACGGCATTCAGCATAAGCTCAATGCACATGAAAAGAATAATGGAGTTACGGCGGGCCATGACGCCTACAGCGCCAATGATAAAGAGCACAGCGCTGAGCATAATGTACATATTAATGGATATTCCGTTGAGCATGTATGTTAATTTTTAATTCTTAGTGTTTAGTTTTTAATGTTCTCTTTTTAGTGCTTTTATTTAATTTCTTTTTTACCGATCATAATGGCGCCGACCATGGCAGCCAGTAAGAGTACAGAGGCAATTTCGAATGGGAACAGGAAATCGTGGAACAACACGTTGCCGAGGTTTTTCACGAGGCCAATGTCGGAGTGTCCATATTGCTTGATTTGCAGTTGCTCGCTGCCGCGCAGTGCACCAACCATGACAAAGAGCAGCAGTCCGCCGGCAATAGCGGCCACAACCTTGGAGATCACTGTTTTTTGTGGTTCTGTATCCTGGTTGAGGTTCATGAGCATGATCACAAAGAGGAAGAGTACCATAATAGCTCCGGCATAAACGACGATGTGAACAACGGCCAGGAACTGTGCATTGAGGAGCAGGTAATGCCCGGCAATGCAAAAGAAGGTAAGTACCAGGTAGAGAACCGAGTTGATCGGGTTACGGGTAAATACAACCATCAGGGCGAACATGATCGCCAGGAAGGAGAGTATTCCGAAAAGCCATTGTGTAATTGTATATCCTAACATAAGATTTTAAGATTTAAGACCTTGAGATTTAAGACAGATCCTCAGTCTCTTTTAATAAAAAGTTTCTTGCGATTAGTGTTTTTTTCCTTTTCCCAATTGTTTACTGCTATCAAACAGTTCGTTGTGTTTCAGGCCCGGTTTCTTTTTAAACTCGAGTACCTCCGGGGTCTGACGCTTGCTCACATCAATGCGCTCGGTCATTTTCTCTACCAGCTTGTCTTTACCGTAAATAAAGTCGCCACGCTCAAACTCTGTATCCACCAGCCTGTCGGTAAGGAAAATAGCCTCTTTAGGGCAGGCTTCTTCGCAGAGCCCGCAGAAAATGCAACGCAGCATATTGATCTCATACACAGCAGCGTATTTTTCTTCACGGTACAGCGCTTCTTCACCTTTTTTACGCTCGGCGCTTTCCATGGTAATGGCTTCGGCCGGGCAGGCCACAGCACACATTCCGCAGGCGGTACAGCGTTCGGCGCCGTTGTCGTCGCGCTTCAGCACATGTTGCCCACGATACACGGGTGCAATCGGGCGGGTTTCTTCCGGATAGTTTATGGTCGGTGATTTCTTGAACAGGTGGCTGGCTGTAATGGCCATACCTTTCAGGATTGCCGGTAAATAGATCTTCTCGGCAATGCTCTGTTCTTTATGCGAAACCTCTTTTCTTCTGTTCGTTAATTGCATAGTTAGTCTTTTTACAACTGAATAGTGCCTCTAATAAAAATCTCTACCAAAACCGTAATGGCCAGGTTAAGTAAAGACAGGGGAATTAATACTCTCCAACCCAGATTCATGAGTTGATCGTAACGGAAGCGTGGCAGGGTCCAGCGGATCCACATAAACACGCTGATAAATATAAACGTTTTGATGAGGTATACTCCTGCACCGATCAACGAAATCCAGGCAGAGCCGTCTTCGAGCCCGATCATGTGGTAAAACTCTTTGGCAAACGGGAAGTTGTATCCGCCAAAATACAGGCCCGCCATAATGGCCGAAGACACAAACATGTTGATGTATTCGCCAAACATGAATGCACCCAGCTTAAAGGCGGAGTACTCAGTGTGGTAACCTCCAACGAGTTCGGTTTCGCACTCGGCTAAGTCGAAAGGTGCGCGGTTGGTTTCCGCCAGGGCGCAGATAAAGAAAATGAGGAAACCCAGGGGCTGGTAGCAGATGTTGGCAAGTCCGGCATCCTGTGTGTCCAGAATCTCGCGGAAGCTCAGGGTTCCTCCGGCAGTAATAACCAGGGCAATGATAGAAATACCCATGGCAATTTCATAACTGATCATTTGCGATGAAGCGCGCACGGCACCCAGAAGCGAGTATTTATTATTGGAAGCCCAGCCACCGATAATAATACCATATACAGCGATGGATGTAACGCCAAGGATATACAGTAAACCCACATTGATGTCGGTTAACTGAAGGGCGAGCGCATGGCCGTCGTATGTAAAGTCTTTTCCCCACGGAATAAGCACACCGGTAAGAAAAGAAAGAAACAGGAACAGGCTGGGACCTAAAATGAAAAGGAATTTGTTGGATACATTGGGAATGATCTCCTCTTTCATAAACATTTTACCGCCATCGGCCAGGGGCTGGAATAAACCCAGGGGGCCAGCGCGGTTAGGGCCTTTACGGTCCTGCAGCAGGGCGGCAAACTTACGCTCCCACCAGGTGGCATAAGCGGCTACACCAAGCGAAACCGCGAAAATGAGCACACATAAAATGGCTTTATAAATTAAAAAAACGGTCATACTTACGGTCTTTTATTAATGTTTATGAATCCTAATGCCTTCTGATGTTTCATCACTTCCACTTTCAGTTCGTTGAGGTGGTTGTAATGGTTCTGGGAAATTACCGAATGACGGTTAACGGGTGATGGGCCTTCAATGGTCCAGTCGCTTGTTTTCTTATGTTCAAATCGGCAATCGTTGCAGATAAATTCTTCTACTTCTCCCCACTGATCTTTACGGGCGGTAACACGTAAAATGTCTTCGCCTTTGTACCAGAGGCGGACTTTTCCGCTGCAGGTCTGGCCTGTAGCCGATTTGGTAGTACACTTGCGGTGCGCTTCTACGGGTTTGGTAAACCACACGCGCTGTTTGAAGCGGAATGTTTTGTCGGTTAATGCACCCACAGGGCACACATCGATCACGTTTCCGGAGAACTCGTTATCAATGGCTTTTTCAATATAGGTAGAGATCTCGCCGGCATCGCCACGGTGAATCACACCGTGTACGCGGTTGTCGGTAATTTGTTCGGCTGTTTTTACACAGCGGTAGCAAAGGATACAGCGGGTCATATGGAGCTGTACGTATTTTCCGATATCGATGCGTTCGAACTCGCGGCGTTTAAATTCGTAGCGTGTTTTGGCAGCACCATGCTCATAACCGAGATCCTGCAGGCTGCATTCGCCAGCCTGGTCGCACACCGGGCAGTCGAGCGGGTGATTGATGAGCAGGAACTCCACCACGCCTTTGCGGGCCTCGAGAATTTCGGGTGAAGTCACGTTCTGTACTTCCATACCATCCATGACCTCTGTGCGGCACGATGCCACAGGCTTAGGCATTGGGTTCGGGTTTTGCGCCGAGCCTTTTGTGACTTTCACAATACAGGTACGGCAGTAGCCGCCACTGGTTTTGAGCTTGCTGTAATAGCACATGGTTGGCGGAGCTACCTCCGGACCAATCATGCGCGCTGCTTGCAGAATGGTGGTACCCTTAGGCACCTCAATTTCTATTCCGTCTATGGTTACTTTAGGCATCTTAGTTATTTACAATATTTTTGCATGTATTCGTAGCTGTTGCTTTTAATTGTGCTGGTAATCGGGATATCGCTTAAACACACTTTTTCAAAGCAAGAACAAGACTTTTTTTTCTCCTTTTGAATAAAAAGAAGAACGCCGTAGTTATAAATAAAATCTAAATCGGTAAGAGTTTTATTTTCTTCGAAAAACCGATTAACATCTTTGAAATTCCCACCCTCAATCAGGCTTTTATATTTAATAGAGATCGCATCATCTTTATCTGAGTTGAAAACAAATGTTGGTTCACCAACGGTAAAGTTCAATGGCAAATTAAAATAAACATTAACCGCTTTCCCATCCTGATAGCCAGGTTTCCAACGCGGCATTGACTTAACAACCCTAACAGCCTCATTGTCTAGAAGGACCATGCCTGAGCTTTTCATGATTGTCACATCCGAAATGTCACCGGAGCCGGAAACGACAAATTTTAAAAACACCTTGCCCCCAATAGAATTGTCTCTGCAAGAACGAGGATATGAAATGTTACCTTGAATAAACTTAAACAGGGCATTTATGCCACCTGGAAATTCAGGCATTTCTTCAGTAACAGTATAAATTTTTTCCAAAACGGTCCCACTAAAGTCTTCATCATGAATAAATAGCCCATTATGAAATACGGAGATGACAGAGTCTTTTCCGTTGTTGTGGTAATATATCCAGTTGCCACTGTACTCATCATTTTTATAAATACCCCGATGATCTAAAGCCCCATTTTCCAGGTAGTAAACACAATAACCTTCTTTAATATCTTTAGGCTTTACGGCAGAAGCCTCAGCAACCATTTGGTTTTGACCACTCAAGTATTTGTCGTAGATAATAAATCCTTTTGGTGTTTTCTTATAAATTCGGTAAAACTTCGCGTCAGAGCGGGTCGATTCCTTCCACTCCGCGTTAAACCACGTCGTATCCATAAAGTCATTTTGTGAGAACAACTTTACAGTGAGAAATAAGAATATAAAAAAACTATGCTTCAACTAAATTGTTTAATCTATAATAATGTTTCACATCCTTAATCGAGGATGGATTTTTTACATACGCTTCAAACTCATGTTTAAAGTGACGCAGGGCAGCGGCCACAGGCCATGCAGCGGCTTCGCCCAGCGGGCAAATGGTTTTACCTTCGATCTTCGATTGAATATCCCAGAGCAGATCTACATCGGCCAGGGTACCTTTTCCATCCAGGATCTTTTTCAGGATTTTCTCCATCCACCCGGTTCCTTCGCGGCAAGGCGAACATTGTCCGCACGACTCGTGATGGTAGAAACGGGTAAACGTGAATAAATTTTTTACAATGCTGGTGTCTTCATCCATCACTATAAACCCGCCGGAACCCAGCATGGTACCTGTTTGGAAGCCGCCATCAGCAAGGCTTTCGTATGTCATTAAGCGGGGCTCGCCTTTGGCTGTTTTCAAAATGAGCTCCGTTGGCAGAATCGGCACGGAAGAACCACCGGCCACAACCGCTTTCATTTTTTTGCCATTGCGGATGCCACCACAATATTCTTCACTATAAATAAATTCTTCGACCGGAAGGCCGAGTTCAATTTCATAAACACCCGGTTTATTGATATGACCTGAAGCCGAAATGAGTTTTGTACCGGTCGATTTTCCGACACCGATCTTCGCATACTCTTCGCCACCCATCATTACAATCGGGCAAACGGCCGCAATGGTTTCCACGTTGTTTACCACAGTCGGGCAACCCCACAACCCGGCTACAGCGGGGAACGGGGGCTTGATGCGCGGGTTACCGCGTTTTCCTTCGAGCGATTCGAGCAGGGCTGTTTCTTCGCCACAGATATAGGCACCGCCACCTACCTGAACCGAAAGTTCGAGGGAGTAATTGGTACCCAGAATATTTTTTCCGAGCCAGCCGGCCGCGTAAGCTTCGGCAATGGCGGTTTCGAGAATACGGGCTACATAAAAATATTCGCCGCGGATGTAAATGTATGATTGATTGGCACCGAGGGCATAAGAAGAGGTAATCATCCCCTCAATGAGGGCATGCGGAATTTTCTCCATCAGGTAACGGTCCTTGAAGGTGCCAGGCTCCGACTCATCGGCATTGCATACCAGGTAGCGCGGAACGCCTTCGGGTTTAGCCAGGAAGCTCCATTTCATACCGGTAGGGAACCCCGCACCACCACGGCCACGAAGCCCTGATTTTTTTACTTCTTCTGTCACCTGATCCGGTGTCATGGATTTCAGCGCCTTTTCAACAGAGGCATATCCGCCATGTGCACGGTATACATCCAGTGTGTGGATGCCGGGAACGCGATCATTGTGTATTAATAATTTTTTGCCCATCCGATAAGCGAATTATAATGTGTTTTGGTAATCGAGATCTGTGTAACTCCTTAAGCGGCCTTCGCTTCTGTATTTTTCGAGCAGCGCGTCAACTTTTTCAAGGGTGAGGTTTTCGTGAAACGAAGCCCCGCACTGCATCATCGGCGCTGTGCCGCATGAACCCAGGCACTCAGCCACCTTGAGGGTAAACATACCGTCTTTGGTGGTTTCTCCGACTTTGATATTTAATTTCTTTTCGATGTACCGAACAATGTCTTCAGCGCCATTGAGCCAACAGGAGCTGGTCTGGCAAACCTCGAGGGTGCATTTCCCAACCGGTTTCAGGTTGAACATGGTGTAAAACGAAGCCACTTCAAACACCTCAATCGGTTTGATATTCAAAACTTCTGCTACATAATCCATCACCTCAGCACTGAGCCAGCCGCCGAATTCGGCCTGTGCCACGTGCAATACCGGTAAAAGGGCCGACTTCTGTTTGCCCTGCGGATAGCGGCTGATAATGGTTTTAACAGTTTCCATGGCGGCGTCACTGAATTTTATTTCAGCGCGTTTCGCTTTGTTAAACTCCTGTGTTCCGTGTACTTGACTTCCCATTTTTTTTAATTTTTAGTGTTGAGTTTTTAGTTTTAAATACCCGACACGTCTAAAATATTTTGGTTTTCTCTTTTGTGATTTGTATTCAAAACTAAACCCTTAAAACTCAAAACTCATTATGCATCCAGCTCCCCTGCAATCACGTTCATGCTACTCATGGTCAGGATCGCATCACTGAGCATGGCGCCTTTAATCATTTCAGGATAAGCCTGGTAATAAATAAAACAAGGCCGGCGGAAATGCAGACGGTATGGTGTTCTGCCGCCATCGCTCACCAGGTAGAAGCCTAATTCGCCGTTACCGCCTTCCACACAGTGGTATACTTCACCGGCCGGAATATCGGTTTCTCCCATCACAATTTTGAAATGGTAGATGAGCGCCTCCATGTTGTTGTATACTTCTTCTTTCGGTGGCAGGTAAAAATCAGGAATGTTGGCATGCATCGGTTCATCTTTCGGCATGTTTTTGATAGCCTGTTCGATGATGCTCAGTGATTGCCACATTTCTTCCTGGCGCACCATGAAACGATCGTAGGTGTCACCGCTTTTTCCAACCGGAATATCAAATTTGAAATCCTGGTAAGAAGAGTAAGGATTCATAACGCGCACATCATAATCAACACCCGCAGCGCGCAGGTTTGGCCCGGTAAAGCTGTATTGAAGCGCCATTTCGGCACTGATAGGCCCGCAGTTAATGGTGCGGTCCATAAATATTTTGTTGCGTTCCAGCAGGTTTGAGAACTCGCGGAAAGCTTTCGGAAACTCAGCCAGAAAGGCGTTGATTTTGTCCCAGGTTGTTTTGCTCCATTCGCGGTCAAAACCACCGATGCGACCGATGTTGGTGGTTAAACGCGCGCCGCAGATCTCTTCGAAAATCTCATAGATTTTTTCGCGCCACTGGAAAATGTAAAGAAACCCGGTCATAGCACCCGTATCTACACCGATAACGGAGTTACAGATAATGTGATCGGCAATACGCGACAGTTCCATGATAATAACGCGGTGATATTGCGCGCGTTTCGGAAGTTCCGCTTTGATCAGTTTTTCTACGGTCATGTACCAGCCCATGTTGTTGATTGGCGACGAACAGTAGTTTAAACGATCGGTAATAGGAGTGATCTGTGCATACGGGCGACGCTCAGCCAGCTTTTCGAAAGCGCGGTGAATGTACCCGATGGTTGGTGTTGCTTCATGAATGATCTCACCATCCATCTTCAGCACGTTCTGAAAAATACCGTGCGTGGCAGGGTGAGTAGGGCCGAGGTTGAGAATAGAATATTCTTTTTCTTCGATGTGCTCTGCCTTTATATGTTTATCATCTTTCTTGCTCATGAGAATGTGTTCTTTTTAACCGGTAAGAAATTATCTTCCGAACATTTTATCGTCTTTATCGTCGCGGGTCTGGTCTTCGAGCGGGAACTCTTTCCGCAGCGGGAAGATATCCATTTCATCCACATTCAGAATGCGTTTCAGGTTGGGATGGCCCTTGAACTTGACACCGAAGAAATCGTAGGTTTCGCGCTCCATCCAGTTAGCACCCGGCCACAGGTCGGTGGCGGTAGGCACTTCGGGATGAGTAATCGGGAAAAAAGTTTTGATACGAACCCTCAGGTTGGAAGGCATGTTGTGCAGGTGATAAATAACAGCCAGGTGTTGTTCATCGGGAGTTTGAAAACCGGTAAGGTCTGTCAGGAAATGAAAATGAAGTTCATCGTCTTCTTTCAGAAATTTCAGAACATCATGAATCTGTTCTCTTTTGATATGAAAAACAGGGAAGTCATATAGAACTTCTGCTTTTTCAATACAACCCGGCAGGGTTTCGTTTAAACGCTGGTTGATTTTTTCAAATAATGCTTGTGTCTCCATGAAATCGCTGGGTTCCTTATATTTATTCCATTCCGTAGCTGTTCAGTAAACGCTTGTATTCAGGTGATTCGCGGCGTCGGAAAGACTCGTTCTGCGCAAGTTCCTGAATTTTTAAAACGCCTTCCAGAATTTGTTCCGGACGCGGCGGGCAACCGGGAACGTATACATCCACCGGAATGATACGATCAATACCCTGCAATACGCTGTATGTGTCAAAAATACCGCCGCTGCTGGCACAGGCACCAACCGACAGAACCCATTTAGGCTCGGCCATCTGTTCATATACCTGGCGTAGTGTTGGTCCCATTTTTTTGGCAATGGTTCCCATCACCATCAGCATATCGGCCTGGCGTGGAGAAAAGCTTAAACGCTCTGATCCAAAACGACCCAGGTCGTAATGCGAAGCCATTGTGGCCATAAATTCAATACCGCAGCAGGAAGTTGCAAATGGTAATGGCCATAAGGAGTTTTTACGGGCAAGACCTACCACGTCTTCCAGTTTGGTAGCAAAGAAACCCGGGCCTTCCATGCCGTCTGGCCTTTTGGCCATTTCCAGTTTCGTTCTTTTTATAATCTCTTTTGCCATGTGTAATAATCCAATAGAGGAGTAAAATCCGGTTAAAATGTAAATACTAAAGCTGCCGGGGGGTTAATCTTCCCAGCGCAGAGCTTTTTTCGCCAACAGGTAGTAAAATCCAACCAATAAAAGGATGATAAATGAGAAAACCTCAATAATCCCCGGGAGACCAAGATCTTTAAAGTTAACAGCCCAGGGGTACATAAAGATCACTTCAACATCAAATAAAACGAATAAAATAGCAACCAGGAAGTATTTAACCGAAAAAGGTAAGCGGGCATTGCCCTCGCTGTGAATCCCGCACTCAAACGATTCGAGCTTGATTTTAGTCTTACGTTTCGGCCCGAGTTTGTGAGTGAGGAACATGGTTGTAGCCACAAAGCCAAAAGCCACTAAAAACATCATCACAATCGGGAGATAATCCATGGGGGTGTTGGTCGCATTCATGTCGTGTACAGACTTTAAAAAAACACGGTAAGATTAGGGATATTTTCAGACATCATCAAGCATTCGGTCTAAAATTTTGAAACAGCATCTTATTAAGAACTATTCTACATAAGAATAAAATGGCACAAAAAAAACCCCGGAAAATTTTCCGGGGTCTTGCAAAAAAAACAGGGTTTATTCAACAATCAGTTTTACAGTTTTACGGGAATCGTTATTAAATAATTGCACGTAGTACACGCCTTTGCTGAATGACGACAGGTTTACATGCGTTTCTTTTTTCGTGAGTTTTTCAGAAACAACGAGCTGACCAACCGCATTGTAAACATACATGGTCATCTCTGTATTGCCCATGGTTACAGTAAATTCGCCGGTATTTGGATTCGGATACACACGAAGCCCTCCGTCGGCAAGCACCTCGGAAATACCTGTACATGTTGACACATTGAGCACTTTGGTGGCCAATCCTGTGCAGGTTCCGTTGCTTCCGGAAACGGTATAGGTTGTCGTTGTGCCAGGGTTTACAACCACGCTGGTTCCGGTTAATCCACCCGGGTTCCAGGTATAGGTTGTGGCGCCCGATGCGGTAAGTGTGGCGCTCTGCCCGGCACAGATCAACGATGCAGAAGCCGATGCCGTTACTGTTGGCCCCGGAGTTACAGTAACTGTGCTTGTTTTAGAGGTTCCTGTGCAGCTGCCATTAGCACCGGTTACGGTATATACGGTTGTAGATCCCGGGCTCACAATCACGCTGGTTCCGGTTAATCCACCCGGGTTCCAGGTATAGGTTGTGGCACCGGTTACATTAAGTGTGGTGGTGGTGCCGCTGCAAATGGTTGTGTTCGTTGTCGCCACGGCAATAGTAGGCGTTGCGCTCACGGTAAGTGTTTTCATGGACGTAGATGTACAGCCGGAGCTTGCACCGGTTAAAGTATACGTTGTGGTTACAGTAGGGCTTACAGTCACATTTGTGGTGGTTTGCCCGCCGGGCGCCCAGGTATAGGTTGTGGCGCCACTTGCCGTAAACGTTGTGGAACCGCCGCTACAGATGCTGGTTGCGCCGCCAATACTAACGGTCGGGCTTGGGTTAACAGTAACGGCCACAGTGCCGGTCGAAGCGCAACCGGATGTTGTTCCGGTAACCGTATAAACCGTATTGGATGTTGGATTTACAGTAACAGAGGTCGTTGTCTGACCACCCGGATTCCACACATACGACGTGGCACCGGTTACAAATAAACTGGTGCTTTGTCCGGAACAGATCGTCGACAACGTGGTTGTTGCAGCAACCGTTGGATTGGCAACAACCGTGATCGTTTTGGTGCTTGTAGAACTCAGTGTTCCCGTGGCAACCGTGAGCGATATGGTTTTAACCCCGGCCGTTGCATAACTTACGGTGGTACTCGAGGTGTTGGCTGTAGCCGGTGTTCCACCAGTCATGGTCCAGGTATAGCTTGTAGGACTTCCTGTAGAGGTATTGGTAAGTGTAACAGACTGGCCGGCACATACCGTCGAAGCACTTGTGCTGATTGTGGCTGTTGGAGCCGAAGCGGTGGCACCGGTAATATTGATGTTGTCGAGGTACATACCATCACCATAGTGCGAGCGGTTTACAAAAGAAACCATCACGCTGGCGTTTCCTACATAAGGGGTCAGGTCGATGGAGTCTTTGGCCCACTCGGTTGTTGCCGGCACATAGGTAAAGGAACCTGTACCAACACCCGTTCCAATCTGCGAGCCACCTTTCAGATACGCTTGTGTTGTACTGGTTCCGCAATTGGTAGAAATCAGAATTTCGAGTGAGTCTATATTCGGTGAAGCATACGTGAGACCATAAGCCCTGTAGAAGGTCATCTTGGCGGTGTTGTATCCGCTGAGGTTTACATAGGTTTTGAGTTCGTCGCGGGTGCCGCTCACATCGGTTGTCCAGTTGTCGAACATGGCACTTTGTGTACTGGCCTGACCAGCAGAGGTCGAAAGACTCCATTTTACGCCATCATTACCGCCATCATTCAGATACCAGTTGGCCGGTGTAAATGTTGAGGTTTGGAAAGCCTGCACAAGCGGCAGCGTAGCGGCGCTTACAACATTGATGTATGCTAATACAGAATAAGTACTGGTACCATTGGTATTGCTTGCAGAAAGCGCTACACTGTATGAGCCCGGCGTGTTGTATGTAACTGCAGGAGGCGTTGTGGCAGTTGATGTAGCCGGTGTACCACCCTGGAAAGTCCAGGTATAGGATGTGGCACCGCCTGTAGAGGCGTTTGTAAAGGTAATGCTCTGGCCGGCACAAATCGTTGTTTTGTTGGCGGTGAAACTGGCAGTTGGTGCACCCAATGCACAGTTACCGGAGTTCAGTGCCACCATAATAGGTTTACTGCAAACGGTACCTGCCAGGTTGCGTGTCATAACAGCAAGTCCGCCGTTGAGGTCGTCGGTATTGAGAGAGCGTTTTTGCTGACCATTGGCCAGGGCGTAGTGCATGAGGTCCGAAGAATTGATCACGTGCGAAAGCTGGTGTCCGTGCCCGAGTTCGTGAACGGTTACCGATTCAAAGTCATACTGCGAAGAGCTTGGTGCTGCCGGGCCGTATTGCCAGGTTAATCCGCCCGGAGTAGGGGCAAATACAATGTCGAGCTCATTCACAAACCATTTCATGGTAGCGCCGCTGCCACAACCGCTCCAGTAGCTTGTGCACTGGCCCAGGATGCCCGCTGCGAGGCCAGTCTGGAATGTAATCACATTCACTGCATCATTGGCTGCGGCAGCCACCGTGGTGGTAGATGCAGAAATCTGCCAGTTGATATAGGTGGCACAACGCCAGGTTCCAAACGAACGTTCAAAAGCGGCTTTTGCAGGAGCATTGGTAATAAAAGAACTATTATAGATCCAGGTATAACCACCGGATGTCTGCCCGATGTGTTGTGTGTTGTAAATAGCACTCGAATAATCTACGTTCAGGTGGCCATAGCTCACCGTAAGTGTTTGTGTACTTGCAACCCCGTTTACCTTGATAAGGCCGGTTCCGGCAGTTCCTGAAATAGACGTTTTGGTAGGTACCTGCACCTGGATCTGTGTATTGCTCCACGAAACGATTTGTGCAGGAGCTGCATTAATGTAAGTTGCACCGCCATCATCGGCATTGGCAAAACTCACGGTACCGGTGCTCGTTCCGAATCCGCTACCATTGATGGTTAACACAGAAAATGTACCGGCCGTAATCGTGCTTGGCGAAAAACTGGTAATAGCGGCGGTATTCTGAACACTGTTTCCGGAAAGCGCAGCAACCTGAAATGGATTTACATTTTTTACAACCGCATAGCTGGTATTTGTAGCCTGTTGCAGGGTTGTATAGAGTGTGGTGCTGAGGTTGTTGTATTTCTGAAAGGGTTCCGTGGCATAGTCGCCGGCCACATCGTACTTAATAAAACCCTGTGCCGAAGCAAAGGCTTCATAAACCGGGCGGCCAAACTGACTCGGCTGCGTATTGCCTACCAGGGTAAACACGCCTTGGTCGCCGGTATTGAGCTCCAGTGTTGGTTCTACCACATGGCGATCGTTCCCAACGGTACCGCCTTCTGTGATAATCTCCAGATACACAGGAGATGTACCTTTAAACGATTTATAAACCTCAACAAGGTTGGAGGTAAAAATTTTATCATGGCTTGTATTCCAGAAACTATGCTGGTTCAGTACTTTTCCCTCGACAATGAGGGAAGACTGAGCAACGCGCTGGCTCAGGTTTACAGGGTACATGAGACATTGTGCGACAGCCTGAAAACAGGTTACTGCAAATAATGTACTGAGAAGTATAATTTTTTTCATGCGGGGCAGGATTTAAAATTTTAACTAAACTATAAAAAAAACAAGATGAAACAAACTTTTTCAATAAATCGCGGTGAGTTTTATCTTTCACGCGGTTAAAAGAATACAGTTGTGAAAACCATCGCTGTTTATAGGGCTGTTTCCTGTTGTTCGGGTTTAAACAAATACCTGTTCATTAAAAAAAAGCGGGTCATAAATATTCCATCATAAAACCGATAGTTTTACAATAATCAAATTCGTTTTGTATGAGGAAAACAAAAGCAGAAAAATCTACCGGACCTAAAAAGATCTTTGTTCTCGATACCTCGGTTATTATCTACGATCACACAGCCATTAAAAATTTCAAAGAACATGATGTTGTGATCCCCATCACCGTACTGGAAGAACTCGATAATTTTAAAAAAGGAAACGACACCAAAAATTTCGCGGCACGCGAATTTACCCGTTACATCGACAGCTTGTCCGGTAAAAATACCCTGCAGGACTGGACCCCGATAAACGGAAGAACACACGGGAAGTTTAAAATCGAAATGAACGGCTCCAAAAAAGTTGATGCCCAGAGAATCTTTGAAGAACGAAAGGCAGATCACCGGATTTTAAACACCGCACTCTATACGGCCGAAACCAATCCTGGTCGTAAGGTGGTACTGGTTACCAAAGATATTAACCTGCGGATCAAGGCCAAATCACTCAACCTCCAGGCCGAAGATTACGAGACCGGAAAAATTCTCACCGTCGACGAATTGTATACCGGCGTTTCAGAAGTCCATAAAATTGCGCACGAAAGCATCAGCACCATTTACGAAAAAGGAGCCTGCGACGCCAGGAGCATTCTGAAACGCACCGACGCTTTATCCAATCACTATTACGTTCTGAAAAACGGCAGCGCCTCTGTTTTATCACGTTACAACAGCGAAGATCAAAGCCTGCACCGTGTGGTGAAATCAGCAGCCTTTGGCGTGATTCCGAAAAATGCCGAGCAGGCATTTGCACTTGATGCCATTATGAACCCCGACATTAAACTGGTGTCTATACAGGGTGTTGCAGGTACCGGTAAAACCCTGTTGTCGCTGGCCGGAGCACTGGAGCAGCGCCGCAACTATCACCAGATTTACCTGGCCCGCCCGATTGTGCCGCTGAGCAATAAAGACATCGGTTATCTGCCGGGCGATGTAAACTCCAAGTTAAACCCATACATGGAACCGCTCTGGGATAACCTGAAATACATCAAAAGCCAGTTTACCGAAAAAGACAAGGAGTTCAAGCAGATTAATGAAATGGTGGAGAACCAGAAATTAATTGTTTGTCCGCTGGCCTATATCCGCGGCCGCAGCCTGAGCAACGTGTTCTTTATTGTAGACGAAGCGCAGAACCTGACGCCACACGAGGTGAAGACCATCATTACACGCGCCGGCGAGAACACCAAAATTATATTCACCGGCGACATCTACCAGATCGATACACCATACCTCGATGCACAAAGTAATGGACTGAGCTACCTGATCGACAAAGTAAAAGGTCGCCCATTGTATGCCCACATTACCCTGCAGAAAGGTGAGCGCAGCGAACTGGCAAACCTGGCCAACGACTTGCTGTAAACCGTAAGAAGATTGAAACATCTTTCTATCTTTGCTCCATGCTGTTTAAACAGATCATAGGGCAAACCGATGTAAAAGATCGCCTGCTGGGCATGGTATCCGAAGGGCGTATTCCGCATGCATTGCTGTTTACAGGGCCTGAGGGATGTGGCAACTTACCGGCCGCATTTGCTTTTGCCCAATACCTTTTCTGTAAAAGCAAAACAGCCGACGATGCCTGTGGGCAATGTCCGTCGTGCCTCAAGGCAGGCAAGCTGGCGCATCCCGACCTGCACCTCGTGTTTCCGATTGCAAAAAGCAAGGATGTGAGAAAGAGTGACGATGTGGTGAAAGAATTCAGGGAGCTGTTTCTCGAACAACCCTACATGTCGCTCAACGACTGGTTCAACACACTGGATGCAGAGAACAAACAGCCGATCATTCCTACCGAAGAATCGAACGATATCATTAAGAAACTCAGCTACACCAGCTATGAGGGGGGGTACAAGATCATGGTGATCTGGCAACCCGAGAAAATGAATGCCGAATCGGCCAACAAACTTCTGAAAATACTGGAAGAGCCACCAGACCAAACCCTGTTTGTGATGGTGTGTAATCACCCCGAACAGCTTCTGGCAACCATTATTTCAAGGGTTCAGCAGATTCCGTTTTATAAACTGACGACCGACGATATTACCAAAGCCCTTGTGAGCCAATATGGCTGCCAGGAACAGGCTGCCAGGCAGGCCTCTTTACTCAGTGACGGCGACTACCGCGAAGCACAACAGCTCCTGCAGCACAACGATGCGGGTTCCGGATTCCTGGCCCATTTCCGGGCATTTATGTTGATTGCGCTTAAATTTGATGCATTTAAAGCAACCGCCTGGGTAGACGATAATGCTAAATCGGGTCGTGAAAGACAAAAACAATTTCTGCAATACAGCCTTGAGATTTTCCGCGACTGCCTCATGCTGAACTATGCTGGCCCGGAACTGGTAAGGCATTCGGGCGAAGAGAAAGAGTTTCTGAATAAATTCGCACGCTTTGTTCATCGCCGCAATTACGAAAAACTGGTGGAGGAATTCAACAGCGCGTATTACTACGTGGAGCGCAATGCCAATCCAAAGATCCTGTTCATGGACCTGATGCTCAAAACCAATGAGCTCATTAACATTCCTGCCTGAGCCTAGGGATGCTGCACCACAAACTTCCGCGAAAGCACCTTAAACCCGTTTACCACACGCAGCACATAAATACCGGTTGCAAACGTTGTGGTTGGAATCACCAGTTTGCCAGGCCCGCTGCTATGGCCCGTTGAGGTGTATACCAGTTGTCCGCAATCGTTCATAATTTCAAACACCGGGGCATCGCCTGAACTGTATTTTACAAAAAGCTCATCCTGCGCAGGGTTCGGGTACAGAGTCAATTCTTCTTCATGGAAAATGCAAAGCTTGTTTTGCGTTACGATCATATTAAACAGAACCGATTGTCCGCTGAAATCAACCTGTTTCAGGCGGTAGTAATATGTTGTGCCGGAGGCTGCCTGCCGGTCGCTGTAGCTGTAACTGTGCGGCCCCGAGCAGGTTCCGTGTCCGGGCACCTGAGCTATCGTGATGAATGTTATACCATCTTCGCTTCGCTGCAGGTCGAAATGCTGATTGTTATGTTCCGTAGCTGTTGACCACGACACATCAATGCCATTGCTATTGCATTCTGATTTAAAATAAGTGAGTTCTACAGGCAGCAGAATGGCCGGATTGCAAAACGATTGTTGGTTCGCCAAACCGCCAGTAGATCCCGTAAAACCAAAGAATGGCGTGTTGGTTCCGAAAGTTGTAAGCGGGGTCAGTGTGGTGGAGATCACGCCGTACGTGGTGGTGGCAGCGGCATTCAATACACGGGCGGTAAGTGTGCCCGGAGAACCTGTAGCCCAGCTCACTCGGAAAATGTGGTTGGCTCCGTTTTCAATGTTGTAATCGGTCCCCGGGGGGTTTTGTAAGCGCACGGCGGTGGCTGTTACCGGCCTCTCGCCGGCACTGGTGGTGTTACAATTGCCGTCGAGGTCAGGGTTTATATTTCCATTCAGCCACATATCCAGATGATCGGGATCTTCTGTGCCGCTGCAACCAATGAAATTTGTATTAAAGTCATCGCGGTCTTCTGTATTCAGGTAGGTATCAATTTCAATTACCAGTGAGTTATTGATCCCCCCTGCACCCATAGCACCGCCGGCTGTTCCGCAGGCACAGCGTCCGCGGCTGTCGTTTTGTATCACGAAAGCCATGCCGTCTGCACCGGCATCGCTGCTGCCCAGGTTTACCATGAAATCGTAAGAGAATGATGCGTTGAAATTAAGGGTTGAGTTTACATCCCATACACAGCCCACCTGGTTGGTGGTGTTGGGTGTAATGGTGGTACAACTGCCCGAAACTACTGAAGAGCCAAGAATCGTATATTCGGCAGTGTTTGTGGCGCTCGAAACCGCCTTGTAGGCCAGCGTAGCTCCTGTACCTCCGGTGTTCTGACAACTGTATTGTGTGATCATCACACGCACATAGCCGGAGCTTGTCGGTTGCCATGTGAGTTCAGATTGTGTGCTGCAATAGTCGTCGTTGTATGCGCCTGAAATGGCGGTGCCTGTGAGGTCTGTTATTGTGATCTGAGTGTCGAAAGAAGCGGATCCTCCGCCCTGACAAAATGAAAAGGTGTATATTTTGCAGGGGTCGGCATTCACCACATAATATTTACCGGCGGCAACACTGGTTACCGTCTGAAAACCGGAAGTCGGTGTGAGGGTTCCGCCATTGGTTCCGCCGGAAGAACTGCACTGCGAATAACTTGTTATGCTAAAGAGCAAACAAAACAAAAAGAAAACTGATTTGATTGCGGTCATGGGTGGAGGATTTAAATATTCAAATGTAAATTATTCATGTATTAATTAAAACGATTTAGTTATCAAAAAATGTATTCCCAACAAACACTAAAAAGATTTAGTGACAGAAAATAATCTGTTTTTTTGAAAAACAAGAGGGCAGAATAGAGACCAATCAAAAGAACTAATTTGATTTAGTTTTTTAGTCGGGGTTTCGTTTTTGGTGACAAAACTGTTTTCCGTTCCTGCGAAAAAAAGTTATCAAATAAGAAGATATGAGTTCCGGAATGTTAATCCTTCCGGACAGAGGAAGGAGCCGTTTGTGAAAAGTTTAGTATTTTTATGCGATTGAGGCGGAAATCAGGATGAATGACCGCCAGGACGATATAAAACAGAGAAGAAACTATGGCATGTAACGGATGTACAACGGGAAGAGGGAGCCACAATGCGGTACCAATGGGGTGCAAAGACAATGGGTCTTGCGGAACCGGAGGCTGTAATAAACTGAATGTATTCGATTGGCTGGGAAATATGAGTCTGCCTGGTGGCCAGGCCCCATGCGACCTCGTGGAAATACGCTTTAAAAACTCACGCAAGGAATTTTTCAAAAACGTCAATAATCTTTCCATTAACGTGGGCGATGTTGTGGCTGTAGAAGCCTCGCCGGGGCACGATATCGGCGTGGTATCAATGACCGGAGAGCTGGTAAGGTTGCAGATGAAAAAGAAAAACGTGAATTTCGACAGCGAGGAAATCAGGAAGATATACCGGAAAGCCAAAACACAGGATATTGACAAATGGCGAGAAGCCCAGAGCCTGGAAGTGGAAACCATGTATAAGGCACGTACACTGGCCCTGAACCTCGGACTCCAGATGAAAATCAGTGACGTAGAGTACCAGGGCGACAAGAGCAAGGCTATTTTTTACTATACGGCCGATGGCCGTGTGGATTTCAGGGAACTCATCAAGGTGATGGCCGGCCAGTTCAATGTACGTATTGAAATGCGTCAGATCGGTGCCCGGCAGGAAGCCTCGAGACTCGGAGGAATCGGCTCCTGTGGCCGGGAACTTTGCTGTTCGACATGGCTGACCGATTTCCGCACCGTATCGACCTCTGCGGCACGTTACCAGCAATTATCGCTGAATCCGCTCAAACTGGCGGGGCAGTGCGGTAAGCTGAAATGCTGCCTGAACTACGAACTCGACAGCTACCTGGATGCCCTGAAAGAGTTTCCGGAGATCGACAATAAAAAACTGCAAACCCAGAAGGGCTATGCCTTTCATCAGAAGACCGATATTTTTAAACGCATTATCTGGTGGTCGTATACCAGCGAACCGGATGTATTTATTCCGCTGAGTATTGAGCGCACCAAAGAGGTGATGCGCATGAATGAAGCCGGCGAAAAACCGGAAGATCTGATGGAAGCGAAGTTGAAAGGCGCAGAATACCTGAAAAAAGAACCGAGCTTCGAAAACGTGGTAGGGCAGGATAGCCTCACACGCTTTGATAATAAACGTAAGCAGCAGGGTAACAAATCGCGCCAGCATCAGAACCGCGATAAGCAAGGCAAGCAAAACAACCCCGGAAAACAGCATCAGGCCGGGGGCACCAACAAACCTCAGCAGCCTAAAAACCAGCAACAGAACAAGCCTCAGCAACAGAATAAGCCCAAACCACAAGGTCAGGGCCAGCAACATCCTAAAAAGCCACAGGGCCAGCAAAACCAGGCTAAGGGGAATAACACTAACCAGCAGGGAGGCCCGCGCAAACCGCAGCACAATCAGCAAAACCGCAAACCAAACCCCAATAAACCACAACAGGGAAATGACAGCAATAAGCCGCCACATACTTAATCTAACGGTTGCCGTATCGATGCTTTTCATCCTCAGCGCCTGTGGTGCCGATGTGGTTTACAGCAAATACGAGACATTGCCTGAAGAAGGCTGGAGCACGAAGAACAAACTGAGCTTTGAGATGGACATTACCGACACCCAAAGCCTCAACAACGTATTCTTAACGGTGCGTCATGCCGACTCTTATCCATACAGCAACCTGTTTGTATTCCTCACAACAGAATACCCCGATGGAAAAAAAACAACCGACACACTTGAGTGTGTGCTGGCCAATCAGAAAGGCCAGTGGAAAGGCGATGGAGCCGGAGACCTGTGGGACAACAAAATTCCGTTGAAACAAAACGTCCGTTTTCCATTACCGGGTAAATACAAATTTACCTTTGAGCAGGGCATGCGTGTAGATCCATTGCCACTGATCCTGGACTTCGGAATGATTATAGAAAAGGCGAAACAATAAACCGTACTTCCGGCCTTCAGGTTTTAAAGACCTGCACAAATTTTCCTTTCATCAGGCGATACGTGTTTTTACCTATCTTGATTTCCTGGCCATCGAGCATTTTTCCTATACTTAGAATGTCTTCTTCCATGGTATGCACAGAACCCTTGGTTTTATAGGCAATGCGGAGGTAGTCGGGTTCTATCTGGTCGCTTACGCCACACAGTATAATCCGCACAGGCCCGTGAAAGGATTCCAGCAGCGCAATATCTTTGACCGGCGCATAATTGTCGGCAATCATGATTAATTCTTTATAGGGTTTGGCCGCTTTGGTGCCCTTCAGCAGGGCCTCCATATTGTTCTCCGGGCCATCGCCTCCATCGCCGGCTGTTTGTACATAAGCCATTTTGTACATCAGGCTGTCGAGGCCTTTGGATGGCGTGTAGTAAACCCCACCTGTTTCGCCAATAACCTTATCGCCATCCGGTTTATTGTCGCCATCATTGAAAAAAACAAACTGCAGATTCTGCTCTTTGGCAAAGTTGAGTTTATACCAGAGCTCAAGCTGTGCGGCATATGGCGACATACTGCCCGTAAGATCGCAAACAATGAGTTTATCCTGCCAGTGTTTGTTGCGCTCAAATACTTTAAGCACCACATTATCCACAAAGCTGCGTTTGCCGCTTGCATATTCTTCCATCTCTTTTTTACGGGCCTTGAGGGCGCTCAGCCCTTCACGTTTCATGTAGGCTTCAAATTCCTTTTTTTCTTTTTCACGGCGCAGCGAATCTTCTTTCAGGCGCAGCGCCCTTTCTCTCATGCGGCGCTCTGTTTCGCGGGTGCCGATGTAATCGATCTGCAGGTGCGAATCCATGGTGCCCAGCAGGTACTTGATTTCATGCGATTCGTAATTGCGGTCGTAACGGAAACTCATGTCGTAAATATCGCCCTTGGGAAGCAGGAATGTGATGCTGCCATTGGAACCGGTTGTTCCTTTGAAATTCTTTTTGTTTTTGCGACCGGTTATAAAAATAGTCTCAGAGGCCAGGGGTTTTTTATCGAGATCGTTCAGCAGAATTTCGAGCGAAGCAAACACGTTGTTTGCCTGGAGGGCGCTGTATGGCTTATACACGGTGGTATCCGGCAATTGTGCTACGGTTTTGTCCTGTGCAGCTATTTGTGCGGCGTTCATTTTGAATTTCTCTTCAAACTGTATATCGTTTTTGCTGTATTGAAGCGTATTGTTCATGGTTGCGCCGGGGTAGTTCGGAATAGAAATGATGCGGGTTTCCGAGAAGTTTTTCACTTTCATTTCGAAGGAAGCGCCAACCGGAAGATCGACTTTCACTTTCCCGGAAGCGTCCGAAATGCCTTTGACCTGGCTGTGATCACCGACATTGGTGAAGACAACTTCCTGTCCGGAAAACACACCGCCTTCAATGCATTTCAGGGTGAGATTATAATGGACTACAGCTCCCGGCGAATCTGTTTCCTGGGCGCTTGCGGCCTGCAGGAGCATACCTGCGAATAGTGTAAATACAAGTGCTTTCATAGTAGTGGAGTTTTACCGTATAATGAAAGCGGCGTATAAAAAGTAACAGAAGCTATCGCCTGAAAAAAACCGAATCGGCAGCAATGTGTGCCTCGCGCTCATCGGAGAGGAGGCTGAGGTTGATGAGTTCAAGCCCGGTTTTTTGATGGAATGTCACGGGATCATTTCTCAGATCCTGTATCTGCTGTATGGTGTCGAAACAGCCTGAAACCTTATGATGATAGGCTTCCAGGGCAGGGTTCCAATGGCGGCCAATAATGCTGCGTACATACACGCCGGTTTTGGGAAGCATGGAAAATTCAGCGAAATAGCCATTGTGTATATAGGCATGCTGCAGGTATTTGTTGGTTTTGGAGTCGAACACGGCCACTACAGCGTCGCTGCCGGTGGTGTTGGTGACACGCAGGGCATATGGTGTTTGCGCGGTACGTATGGCACCAAAAAAACCGCTGTATACCTGTTCACCGGTTTGCGGGCCTGTCTGGGGTGCCGGTGCGGTGCTGACCGGTTCGACGGGCGGTGTTTTTCTGACGTTTGTTTCCGCCTCGGGCCTTGGTGCAAACAGCGATATAATGAGCATCAGCAGGCATACGGCAATAGGTGTGGCAAATAAAATATATTTATAATCGCTGTAGGGCTTACTAACGGTTTGGGTATTGACGCTTTTCTCTTTCTGTTGTTTGTAGTATTGCTGGTAGTACTGGCGTTTTTTAAGATCTTCTTCGGTAAACGACCATTCTTTTTGTTTTTTGGCGCGGCGTTGCTGCGGTGTGGTTTGTACATCGTCTTTCCCCGATGCGTAGTATAAGTCGTAGCGCTTCTTCTGCACCGGATCGCTCAGGATCTCGTAGGCGCGCAGAATAGCCGCAAAAAGCTCTTTGGCTTGCGGATTTCCCGGATTCTTATCGGGATGATACAGCTTGGCCAGGCGACGGAAAGCAGCTTTTATTTCAACAGCGGTGGCCTGCTTGCTTACGCCAAGTATCGAGTAGTGGTCAGCCATGTAGGGGCAATGCCCGGGATCATTGTTTTTTCACGTAAACCCTGGTCAGGTCGTAATAACGCATCGGGTTCGAATAGAAACCGGAGATATTGTTTGAAATGAGGCGATAGGCACCTTCATACCAAAGTGGAATAATCGGGGCATCTTTCACCAGAATTTGTTCAGCCTTCATAAAGTAGGCATAACAGCTGTCTTTGTTGTTTGAATCGCGGCCTTTTTTGTAATACATGTCGTACTCCGGATTCTGGTAACGGCAGGTGTTCGGGAAACTGGCGGCGTTGTTATCGGCCGGAACGCTTTCGCCAACAAAAAGCATGAGAAACGATTCAGGGCTCGGGTAATCGGCTACCCATGCATCCCGGTAAATATCGCCTTTTCCGTGCATTTCGAGGTCGTATTTCTGTCCGTTCGGAAGCGACTCAAAGCTCACGTTGAGGTTCAGTACATCTTTCAGTTGCTTTTGAATTTCGGCAATCACAGAGGAGTTTCGCGAGCTGCCTGAATTAACCAGTACATTTACCGACGGGAAGCCAATACCGCCTGGGAAACCGGCTTCAGCCAAAAGCTTTTTGGCTTTTTCAGGATTAAACGAGTAACCCTCAATTTTGGTAATATCATAGCCAGGGAAGGTATTAGGCGTAATGCCGTAAATGCCCGGACCATAAGCCTGGCCCTGCAATACAGCATCCACAATTTTATCGCGGTTAATGGCATAGTTGATGGCCTGGCGGACTTTTGCATTATCGAACGGAGCCCGTTTCAGGTTAAAGGAATAATACTGACTGATCATTTCCGGTTTGCGGTCGAGGATAAATTTGGCGGGATGGCTTTCAAAGCCCTGGATATTTTTCTCAACCACTTCTTTGATTCGCCCGGAAGGCAGGGCGTTTACAAGATCCACGCGCCCTTTTTCGAACTCCATCAGGCCGTCTTCAATACCCGGATAAATGGTGAGTGATACGGTGTCGAGGTATGGCAGCGCAAAGCCGGCAGAGTCAACGCCGAAGTAATCGGGGTTTTTTACCAGAACAATATGATCGGCGGTTGAAGCAGCGCTATACATGAATGGCCCTGCGCCTACTTTACAATTGGTGCCATAGGTACTCACCGCTTTTTCATTGAGGATGGAAGCCACGGGGTTTGCCAGAATATGCAGGAAAGTCTGGCTCGGATGAGTCAGTTCCAGGGAGAAGGTATGATCGTCGATAAGCTTAAATCCTTTTAAGCCAGCGGGTTTCGCATTTTTCGACTGTTCGAAATACTCATTGGCGCCTACCACGCGGTCTTTCAGAACGGTTGCAAAATGGTAGTTTTTATCGCTTTGCGTACACAAAAGTTCCAGGGTATATTTTACGTCTTTGGCCGTAACTTCAGGCCCGGGGCCATCGCCAAAACATTTGTCACGTTGAAAACGGGCACCTTTACGAAGATGAAAGGTCACGGTTTTTCCATCGGCAGAGGTTTCCCAGCTTTCGGCTAAACCCGGGATCACCTTCATGCTGTGTACATCCAGTCGGGTCAGGCATTCATGAATCTGAGAGGCAACAAGCCCTTCGACCTGGCCGGTCATCATGTGCGGGTATATGGTCGAAATCTGAGTATTTTCTGCAATTCTGAAGATGCCGCCGCTGTTTGCAGATTTTTTGCGGGTATCCACGGCATCGGGGCTTTTGCATGCAAAAAAACACAGCCCTAAAACAGCCACATAAATGGTATTTTTTATAATGGACATAATCGGCGATTTTGTTAGTGAATCTAGGCCTAAAGGTAATAAATAATCGATGATTTTATTATAGCCACCGACAATTAGTAAAAAAATGCTCGAAATTGTATTTTTTATTTTGTTTTTGTGAAATATCGTTTTAATATTGCATGACTTTTTTGACGACCAGTATAAACCAGCATATACTATGAAACACATTTTGACAATCCTAATTTTTGTGGCATTTCTCTCCAAAGGATTTGCGCAGGGAGGTGTGATTATTTTAGAAGGAAATTACCAGGGGAAAAACTTATACGTTCAGAACCCGTTTGGTAGTGGTGGCGTAGGTTTTTGTGTGACGGAGGTACTGGTGAATGGTAATATCACAACGGATGAGATCAACTCCAGCGCATTTGAAATTGATTTCAAACCACACAAACTGAGCATTGGTGAAAAAGTAGAAATTAAAATCAAACACAAAGAAGACTGCAAACCAAAAGTATTGAATCCGGAAGTTCTGAAACCAAAAAGTACATTTGAGGTGATCAGCATGACGGTAGATAAAGATGGTACAGTAAAATGGAGTACGAAATCTGAAACCGGTAAACTGACCTATGCGGTTGAGCAATTCCGCTGGAACAAATGGGTAAAGGTGGGTGATGTAGACGGTATCGGTACACCAAGCACAAATAACTACACATTTAAGGTAACACTGCACTCGGGTAAAAACCAGATTCGTGTTCGCCAGACAGACTATACCGGTCAGCCCCGTTTATCAAAAGCCGTTGAGGTTGTATCGGATGTTCCGGATATCACATTTGCGCCTCAGAAAGCCTCTAAAGACATTTCTTTCGTTGCAGCAGACAAACCTATTGAAACCATGTATGAAATCTACGACCAGTACGGAAACGTTGTAAAACGTGGTTATGGCGACAAGATTGATGTATCGAATCTGACCAAGGGCGGGTACTTCCTGAACTACGACAATAAAATGGGTGAGTTCATCAAAAAATAAGTAAAAACGACCTTTCAATAATAAAACGCCCCTGACACCAGGGGCGTTTTTATTTACAGTAATTAGACGTATTTTTGTATTGATGTATACACTGAAAGTAAACGGTACCGATAGCTACTCCTGCGAGATTAAATCGGAGCAAAACGGAACATTGAACGGAGAACTTGCCTCAAAACCATTTGAAGCAAACATTACTAAAATACGCGAAGGCGTTTATCATTTGCTGAAAGACCACGTGTCTTATAACATAGAAGTGGTGAAACACATTGCCGAAGAAAAGAAACTCGTTGTAAAGATCAATAACACGAAGTACACCATCGATGTAAAAGACAAATACGATGAACTGCTTCATAGCCTTGGACTCGACAGCCTGGCAACCAAAAAGGTAAACGACATCAAGGCACCAATGCCGGGTATGGTGTTGAATGTACTTGTAAGCGAAGGACAGGAAGTAAAAAAAGGAGATGCATTGATTGTACTCGAGGCCATGAAAATGGAGAATATCCTGAAATCGCCGAGCGACGGCATCATCCGCAAAATTGCCGCGAAAAAAGGCAATGCGGTTGAGAAAAACGAACTCTTAATACAATTTTAGCCATGGAAAACAACCGCAGAGATTTTTTAAAAAAAGGCGCCTTGCTGGGTCTAACGTCTCTCGGCTTGACGCTTGTTGGTAAGACCCGGATCGATGCCATCGAAGACCTTATTGAAAAGGCCTCTGATGGCGGCAAATACACGCTTCCGGCATTACCTTATGCCTATGATGCGCTGGAACCTTTCATCGACAAAATGACGATGGAAATTCACCACACCAAACACCACCAGGCTTACGTCGATAAGATGAATGCCGAACTCAACAACCCCGAGAACATCAAACTAATCGGGTCTCCGCAAACATTCGAAGCGATCTTTAAAGTTGCCTCTAAAGTAACACCGGCCCTGCGTAACAACGCCGGCGGGCATTATAACCACAGCATGTTCTGGCAGCTGATGAAACCAAACCCCAAGGCCGATGAAAACAAGCCGACCGAAAAACTGGCTCAACTCATTGCCCGCGATTTCAAGAGCTTCGATGATTTCAAAAAAGAGTTTTCCGAAAAAGCCCTGAAAATATTCGGAAGCGGCTGGTGCTGGCTCATTTTGCAAAAAGACACACTGAAAATCATAACCACACCAAACCAGGACAATCCCTTGATGGATAATGCTCCGGAACAGGGTAAGCCCATACTGGCACTGGACGTGTGGGAACATGCCTATTACCTGAAATACCAGAATAAACGGGTAGACTACATCAATAACTGGTGGAATGTGGTAAACTGGAATACCGCCGCCAATCATCTCAACGGGTAAACCACTTCTTTTTCTTAAAATACCCACCACCGGGTATATATACCGTTTGCATCGAACGTAGTTTTGTGCTAAAACAAGACTATGAAAAAAATGCTATTTCTCTTAGCCGCATCTCTCTGCGCTTTTATGGGACATGCACAGGTTTACGCGTACTTTAATTCACCAAACAACGAAACGGTCTATTATTCAGCCATCATGCCGGCCGACAGCGGGCTCTTCTTTGGCATGAATAAAGCCAACAACAACAGCAGTATATACTGGCTTCAGAACAATACTCTCACGGAAATAAAGAGTGTGTCGGGCGCTACGAATTATGCCGCCACGTTTCCCGACAACATCGGTGGCTATAAACAATGGTACACCTCCGGCAATAAAGCCCTGTTTGTGGTGAACGATCCGTCGCCATATAAAAATACACTGTGGGTAACCGACGGCACCACAGGCGGCACAGACTCACTGTTTTCGTCGGGCGACTATAACACTAAGTTTTATATGGGGGGCATGATCGGCACCGACTTTTATTTCACCGTAACATTCTTGTCGCCCAAAAAAACACTGTTGTATAAAACAGACTTTACCAAAGCCGGCACGGTGCTGGTAAAAACCATAAACAATACCAATCTCTTCTGGCCTTATACAGACAATAATACGCTTTACCTTCATGGCTACGTGGGTTCCTCGGCCCAGTACGATGTACTCTATAAATTCACGACAGACACGACGCGCCTGCTATTGGGCTATGCTTACGGAAACGCGAGGGTTATTAACGGAGACCTGTATTACGGCATAAGCAGTGTACTCAACAAAAAGAATCTCACCACCAATGTGGTCACGGTGCTTAACAACAGTTTCAATTTCAGCACAAACCAGATCCTGGGCATGTTCAAAAACAAATTGTATGTCGTTGGTGCAAACACCACTGCCGGCACGCAACAAAACCTATATACATCCAACGGCACTTTCAACAGCCTGGCGTTACTCGCGCCAAATACCGTGGTGGCATCTATTCCATCATTGTATTTTAATTCGGTGTTTGGATCAAACATGGCTTACTTCATCGGTAAAAACCAGGCCGCACACTATGCCCTATACGCCACCGATGGTAGTTCTGCCGGCACGCACCAGGTGCAGGACCTTCAGAGCACCGGGCAGAGTGGCCTTTCAACAGCCACTGTCATGCGCATGTGTGGCGACCGCGCCTACTTTTATGGCAACAATTATACAATTGGAAACACCTATTACAGCAACGCCACACTTTCTACCTGCGATACATCGGCCGGAAGCCTTTCGATACTTAGCCTGGGGGGAACAGGATCAACCATCAGAAACATAGAATACTTTAAAAACAAGCTCATCTTTAACGGGTATGACCCTGCCGGTGGCTACATGACAAGTCTCAGGGCAATCAATACCTGCGACAGTTACTTGCCGCTCGTAACCGGTGTTCAGGAGTTGGGCCATCCACAAGGATTCAATGCGTATCCAAACCCGGGCACGGGGCAGTTATTTCTCGATCTGGATGATCCTGCCGTGAACACGGTTCTGAATATATACAACACCGTTGGGGAGAATGTATATACACAAAAACTGGTGACCGGTCACAATGCATTAAACCTGGACCTGCCTGCGGGCGTCTATGTATTGTATCTGAGAGATGAACAAGGCCAGGTACATACCGGCCGGATCGTTATTCAACACCGATAGTAACCTGTTTTAAAGAAAGCACCCCCGGGTCTTGAAGCCAGGCGATCAATGAGAGAGAGTTAGCTTGCTTCAGCTAGAATGCCTGCTATATGCAGGCATTTTTAGTTTCGGAAGCTCAACAATTTTCGATAAATTTAAGCCTTTAATTTTTGAACGTATGTTGAGAACCAATACTTGCGGAGAGCTGAGAATATCGGACATTAACAAGACAGTAACCCTTTGTGGCTGGGTACAAAAAAGCCGCGATCTGGGTGGAATGACATTCATTGATCTGCGCGATCGCTATGGCATTACACAGCTGGCATTTAATACCGATTGGGATAAAGGACTCTGTGATCAGGCGCGCGCATTGAGCCGCGAGTTTGTGGTGCAGGTAACCGGCACGGTGATCGAACGTGAAAGCAAAAACAAAAACAACCCTACAGGTGATATCGAACTGAAAGTAAGCAGCATCAAAGTACTGAATGATGCCAAAACACCACCATTCACCATTGAGGAGGATACCGATGGCGGCGATGAGTTGCGCATGAAATACCGTTACCTGGATCTGCGTCGCAGCAGTGTGCGAAAAAACCTGGAGCTGCGTCACCGCATTGCCATTGAAACACGCAACTACCTCGATAAACAGGACTTCCTGGAAGTAGAAACACCGGTACTTATCAAGTCGACGCCTGAAGGCGCGCGCGACTTTGTGGTGCCAAGCCGTATGCACAGCGGGCAGTTTTATGCGCTTCCGCAAAGCCCGCAAACATTCAAGCAATTATTGATGGTAAGTGGCTTTGACCGTTATTACCAGATCGTGAAATGCTTCCGCGACGAAGACCTTCGTGCCGATCGTCAGCCGGAATTCACACAGATCGATTGCGAAATGAGTTTTGTGGAACAGGAAGACATTCTCAACACCTTTGAAGGCCTGGTAAAACATTTATTCAAAACCGTGAAAGGGGTTGATATTCCAAAGCTGCAGCGCATGACGTATGCTGATGCCATGAAATACTATGGCAACGATAAACCCGACACGCGTTTCGAAATGAAGTTTGTGGAGTTGAACAGTGTGGTGAAAGGGCAGAATTTTAAAGTGTTCGACGATGCCGAACTGGTTGTTGGAATCTGTGCCAAAGGTGCAGCCGAATATACCCGTAAACAACTCGATGAACTCACCGAGTTTGTAAAACGCCCGCAGATCGGCGCTACAGGATTGGTGTATGCTCGCTACAACAGCGACGGCACGATCAAATCGAGTGTCGATAAATTTTATAACGAAGAGCAACTGAAAACCTGGGCTACAGCATTCGATGCACAACCCGGCGACCTCATGCTCATCCTGGCAGGTGCAAAAGAAAAAACACAAAAAGCACTCAGCGAACTGCGACTCGAAATGGGAAGCCGCCTGGGCCTGCGCGATAAGAATACATTTTCATGCCTGTGGGTCATCGATTTTCCGCTTCTCGAATGGAATGATGGCGACCCGAACCTGCTGGCATCGCTGGCCGGCCGCTGGCATGCCAAGCATCACCCGTTTACTTCACCGAAGCCCGAAGACATTGCCTTGCTAAGCACAGATCCCGGCGCCGTACGCGCGAATGCTTACGATATGGTTATCAACGGTGTTGAGATCGGTGGTGGAAGTATCCGTATTCACAATAAAGATCTGCAGGCGCAGATGTTCGATATATTGGGCTTTACCAAAGAAGAAGCACAAAAACAATTTGGCTTCCTGATGAATGCATTCGAATACGGTGCACCACCGCATGGAGGGCTGGCCTTCGGATTTGACCGCCTGTGCTCCCTGTTTGGTGGCAGCGATAGTATCCGCGACTTCATAGCGTTTCCTAAAAACAATGCAGGCCGCGATATGATGATCGACAGTCCAAGCGAGATCAGCGACGAACAATTAAAAGAATTATCGATCCGTACCGAAATCGCCAAAGCGTAATAGGGTGAAAGCAAAACTCTACATAGTGCCAACACCCATCGGGAACCTCGAAGACATGACTTTCAGGGCCCTCAACGTGTTGAAACAGGTAGAGTTGATCCTGGCCGAAGACACCAGGAACACCGTACACCTGCTGAAACATTTCCAGATCGAAAAACCCCTGCGTTCTTACCACGCTCACAATGAGCACAAAACGGTAGAAGAAATTGTGGCGTCTATCCAGTCCGGAAAATCCATTGCCCTGGTGTCGGATGCCGGCACACCGGCCATTTCGGATCCCGGATTTTTATTGGTTCGTGAATGTATCCGTGCCGGTGTTGAGGTTGAGACGCTGCCTGGCGCAACAGCTTTTGTACCTGCCCTGGTGAATAGCGGATTGCCCTGCGACAGTTTTGTGTTTTATGGATTTTTACCCCAGAAAAAAGGGCGGCATACAAAGCTCCTGAGCCTGCACGACGAAACCCGTACCATGATCTTTTACGAAAGCCCTTTCAGGCTGGTAAAAGCACTCGAAGAATTTAAAGAACACCTGGGCGGCGACCGCCAGGCATCTGTGAGTCGGGAGTTATCCAAACTCTATGAAGAAAACGCCCGCGGAACCCTCGACGAGCTGATTACTCATTTTTCTACTAAACCAGTAAAGGGAGAGATTGTTGTTATTGTTGGTGGAAAAGAAGGTTGAAAGCTTTTTTGAAAACCCGGTAGAAGCCCCTTTAAATTTTTTAATTTCAGGTATTATTTAATCTCAAACTCATGAAAAAGGTAATTCTTAGTTTATTCGTATTGGCGGGCAGTATTTCGTTTGCACAGAAAACAGCCAAAGATTTTTTCTCATCTGATGATATGGTCTGGTATGGCCTTAATTTTTCGCAGGCCCGCATGATCGGCCAGTTCGACCAGGCAGCCGGTGCCGGCGCAGCTACAGGATCGGACATCAAAAACAAATGGATTCCATCGTGGAACGGCGTTATCATTTCGGAGCCCAAGAACTTCAAGCGCGAAGAAGCATTTCGTAAAACCAATATTTACAACGACATCGCCGCTACCGAAAAACAAAACCTGGCGATTGATGCCGACAAGCTGATGACCTACAATCCATATTCTTTCTCGGACCCGAAAGAAACCATCAAGCATGTGATTTCTTCGCTTTCCGGTGGCGAGAAAAAAGAAGGCATCGGCGTAACATTTGTTGTAGAGAGCTTCGACAAAACCAATATGAAAGCCGTAATATATGCGGTGGTATTTGATATTGCCACAAAGAAAGTACTCATCAGCGAAAAAATCGAGGCCACACCAAGAGGAATCGGTCTTCGTAATTTCTGGGCAGGTGCTGTAAAGGATGCGTTCAAGCAAATTGAGTCGAGCTATTACAACAAGTGGAAATCAGACGCCAAGTAAACCGCATTGACCCCAAAAACACATAACGTCGGCGATCCGCCGGGAACGCTCTATTATACCGGTGAAGAAACCTCCGGGGCTGTCAGAATTACGTTAATTGAATACAATGAAACGGAATTCTTCGAACAGGAATTCTTCGACCTGGACGAGTGCCTGACCCATGCGCGTCCCGACATGGTGAAGTGGATCAATGTGGATGGCATCCATGATGTATCCGTTATCGAAAAGATCGGAAAAATCTACGACATACACCCGCTTACACTCGAAGACATTGTGCATGTGGATCAGCGGCCCAAGTTCGAAGACTATGATCACTATGTTGTAGCCATCATGAAAATGATTTACTACGACACCGAAATTCATGCAGAACAACTGGCCATTGTATTGCTCGACAACCTGGTAATTTCTTTCCAGGAACCCGAAGGCGGTGATGCCTTCGATCTTATCAGGCTCAGGCTTCGCCAGTGCAAGGGGCGCATTCGTAAGCAGGGCGCCGATTACCTGGCCTATGCCCTTATCGATGCCCTGGTAGATTATTATTTTACGGTGATCGAAAAAATAGGCGACCGCATTGAGCAGATAGAGGAGGAAATTATAAACGAACCCAAGAGCACAAACCTGCTTCACCTGTATCGGCTCAAGCGCGAAATGATTTACCTGCGCAAACAGGTGTGGCCAATGCGCGACATGATCAACAACATGGTGCGCTCCGAAACGGCCCTCATTAAAGAAAGCAGCGATATATACCTGCGTGACCTGAACGACCACGTTACACGCATCATCGATACCGTGGAAACATACAGGGACCTCCTTTCGGGGATTATGGACATCTATCTCAGTACCAATGCCAACCGCATGAATGAAATCATGAAGGTACTCACCATCATGTCTTCTATTTTTATTCCGATCACATTTCTGGCAGGAGTCTATGGCATGAATTTCAAGCACATGCCGGAGCTCGAAACCGACTATGGCTATTATGTTTTGTTGGGCGTCATGGCAGCGGTTGTAATTGCACTGCTCTTCTACTTTAAGAAAAAGAAATGGATCTGAACACCTTCCGGAAGAAGCCGGTCCATGCTGGATTTTGGACGATAATTCTGATTTTGTCGTTACACATCACTTCCTGTCAGCGGATGGTAGATGGCGTTATTAAAGGCTATGTAAAAGGCACAGAGCGTGTAGACTCTCTGAAACAGGCCATGGCCAGGGAAGCGCTTGAAGCCGAAGATGAAAATATTATTTCAGACGAATTCGACATTCTGCAGCGTAAACCCGACCGCGACGGCGACAGCCTTTATTATGTACGCGAGTATTATGAAGCCAGCGGTAAAAAAGCCCGCGACTCCTGGTTTAAAGGAAACACAAGACACGGACTTTCCACGGTTTACTTTGAAGACGGTCGCGTGTTTGGTGTGATGGAATTCAAAGACGGCCATATTTACAACACGGTTTCATGTGTTGATCCTACGGGGAAACCGCTTGACATGGGGAGTTTTAAAAACGGCAGCGGCTATTTGAAAATGTACTGGCCTAACGGAAACCTGGAGTTTGAGTGCCATTACGAAAACATGTGCAAAAACGGATTGTATAAGGATTATTATTCATCTGGCCCCGTTAAATCTACCGGCACTTATATTCACGACACCCTCGAAGGGCCTTTTGAGTCGTATTATAACAATGGTGAGCTACACGAAAAGAGTACATCAAAACATGGCTATTACGAAGGGGAGGTTACCAGGTACTGGCCCAATGGAGGAATTCATGAAAAAGAAACCTGGAAAAACAGATTTCTGACAGCAAGGAGCGTTTATGATGAAAAAGGCCGGCAGGAAGAAGAGGCCAGGCTGGAAAACGGAAAGCTTGTGGGACTTAGGTATGCATATTATTCCAGCGGTAAAATCATGTCGAAAACCACATTTATAAACGCACAGAAATATGGCATATTTACCTATTACCACGAGAATGGCAACATCAGAGCGGAAGAAAGCTGGAAGATGGACACCTTACAATGGGAAAAGAACTATTTTGAAAACGGCAAACTGGAATCGGAATGTACGTATCTTCGCGGAGAGAAAGAAGGCATGTATCGGTCTTATTACGAAAACGGCAATAAGCGCCTGGAGCAGGAATACAAACACGGACAACGGGACGGATCGTACACGTCGTATTTTGAAAACGGAAACAAATATTTTGTCGGAAAATATAAAGACGATAAACCTTCAGGAAAATTTGATGTATACGCCAAAGACGGAAAATACCGTGGCGTGAATGAATATAAATAGAACACATGTTTACAGGAATTATAGAAGCACTCGGAAAGCTGGAGTCCATGGAAAAGGATCACAGCAATATCCATTTCATATTCTCGTGCCCCTTTACACACGAGCTCAAAATAGATCAGAGTCTCGCTCATAATGGCGTATGCCTTACTGTGGTTGAGGTTTCCGGCGACCGCTATAAAGTGACGGCCATCGACGAAACCCTGCGTAAAACAAACCTGGGGCATCTGAAAACCGGCGACTCTGTGAACCTGGAACGCTGCATGGCAGCCAATGGCCGTTTCGACGGGCATATTGTGCAGGGGCACGTCGATCAGACCGGTACCTGTGTGTCGGTGGTGAACAACGATGGCAGCTGGACCTATACATTTCAGTATGATGCGGCCGCCGGAAATGTGACAGTCGAAAAAGGAAGTATCACCGTCAACGGCACAAGCCTCACCGTAGTCGATTCTACCGACAATTCCTTTTCCGTATGCATTATTCCCTATACATACGAGCATACTGTTTTCAAATACATACAACCCGGCCACACGGTGAACCTTGAGTTTGATATCGTTGGAAAATACGTGGCCCGCTTACTAAAGAAATAATTAAAACAGGACTCCCGATGTTTTTCATACATAACCCTAAAAACATGCATTATGAGCACAAACATCGAAAGCATCTTATTTCTTGATATTGAAACTGTTCCCGTGGTATACAATTATGCCGGGCTCGATCAGGACATGCGCAGCCTGTGGGATAAAAAATGGCAGTATAACAAAGACCTGAGCCCCGAGCAGCAATACAGCAAAGCCGGCATCTATGCGGAGTTCGCAAAAATTGTGTGCATTGGCGTGGGCTATTTCAACGAAGGAAAATTCAGGGTGAAAGCCTTTGCCGGCGACGATGAAACGCTCATCCTCAAAGAGTTTTCGGGCCTGGTGGGAAAATATTTCAACCGCAAGGAGAACCTGCTCTGTGCACATAACGGAAAAGAATTTGATTACCCCTTTATATGCCGCCGCCTTATCATAAATGGTCTGCCGCTTCCGAAACCCCTGCAAATACAAGGGTTTAAACCCTGGGACGTAAAACACCTCGATACTCTGGAAATGTGGAAATTCGGCGACATCAAAAACTTTACCTCACTGAATTTACTCGCTGCCGTCCTGCACATTCCTTCACCCAAAGACGACATTGACGGAAGCATGGTAGCCAAAGTGTATTATGAAGAAAAAGGATTGGAACGCATTAAAACCTATTGTCTCAAAGATGTGGTCACGGTAGCCCGCGTTTATCAAAGGTTCAGAGGCCTATCGGTTTTGACCGATGAAGATGTTATATTTGCCTGATGCAATCGCAACCCAAAATAGCTGTAATTGGAAGTGGTAGCTGGGCAACCGCTATTGTTAAAATTCTCAGCAACAACTGTAAACAGATAAACTGGTATTTCCGCAAGCCGGAAGACATTGCTTTTATTAAGCAATACGGACACAATCCGCGTTACCTGAGCTCTGTTTTTTTTGATACAACTAAATTGAACCTGTCCGACAACCTTCAGCAGATGATCGACCAGTCGGACGTTGTTATCCTGGCTGTTCCTTCGGCGTTCATTCACAATACCATCAAAGACATAAAAGGACTCGACAGGAAAATTGTTTTTTCGGCCATCAAAGGCATTGTGCCCGAATATAACCTCATTGTAGGTGAGTATCTCAATTCGGTATATGGTGTTGCGTTCGACAATATCGGTGTCATCACCGGACCCTGCCATGCCGAAGAAGTGGCTCTTGAAAAACTATCGTACCTCACCCTGGCCTGTGGCGATATTTCGAATGCCGAAGCCTTATGCCGCCTCATGGCCTGCCGTTACATCAAGTGCTCGGCGAGCGACGACATATATGGCACCGAACTTTCGGCTGTACTCAAAAATGTGATTGCTCTTGCCGGCGGGATCTGCCATGGTATTGGTTATGGCGACAACTTTTTAAGTGTGCTTGTCAGTAATGCCATTCAGGAGATTGAACGCTTTGTGGCAGCCGTGCATCCCATCGACCGCGACATTAAAGCATCGGCCTACCTCGGCGATTTGCTTGTAACGGCCTATTCACAGTTCAGCCGCAACCGTATGTTCGGAACCATGCTTGGCAAAGGCTATAGTGTGAAACATGCACAGCTCGAAATGAACATGATTGCTGAAGGGTATTATGCTGTGAAATGCGTGCACGAAATCAATAAAAAATACAATGTCAACATGCCGATCACGGAAGCGGTGTATCATATTATTTATGAAAATAAAAATGTGGTCACCGAAATGCAGCAACTGGCCGAAAAACTGAGTTAAGGCCATGAAAACATTTGCCAATATTATTTCCTATGTTTTTCATCCGCTGCTGATGGCCACCTATGGCTGCCTCCTTGTCTTCTTTGGTCTTACCGATACCATTTACGCCGTGTTTACACCCCTGAGGGTGAAACTACTTATCACAGCAACTGTATTTGCGTTTACATTTCTGTTGCCCCTGCTCAACCTGTTGATTCTCTATAAACTCGGCTATATCTCATCGCTGAAGATCGAAGACCGTCGCGAACGGACCTTTCCCATGCTCATGACGGCCCTTTGTTATATCGGGTTGTTTTACATGATTTACGATTTCAATATCTGGCCGGCCATTAAAATATTTGTGCTGGGAGCCGGGGTTTGCATTGCTTTGGGAGCCGTTATTTCCACGCGCTGGCAGATCAGCGCCCATGCTATTGGTGTGGGTGGACTGTTGGGCGCCATGCTGGCCATCAGTTATTTCGTTCAGGTTCCTATGTTTATGGTTCTTTCGGCTATTATCCTCCTTTCAGGCATTATCGGTTTTTCGCGCCTGGCATTACAGGCACACACACCATCGCAGGTTTATGCCGGTTTTATCATGGGCTGTGTTGTGCAATTTATGCTGTTTTTTGCAGCACAAATCGTTACATTTGTCTGAATGAATCTGATTACCGGAGCCACCGGACTTTTAGGCGCACACGTAGCATTTATGCTGCTTCAGCAGGGTAAACCCGTTGTGGCCATGAAGCGTCGCAGCAGCGACATTCAGAAAACCCGGAAACTCTTTTCCTATTATACACCGGAGGCCGACAGACTGTTTGAGCAGATTCAGTGGGTTGAGGGTGATGTGTGTGATATATACACGGTTCTGGAAGCGCTTGAAAATATAGATACCGTATACCATTGTGCGGGTTACATTTCATTTACATCCAAAGACCGCGAGCAGCTTCATAAAATAAATGCAGAAGGCACGGCGAATGTGGTAAATGCCTGTCTCGAGAAAAACATTCGGCACCTCATTCATGTGAGCTCTATCGCCACACTGCAGAACCCCGATATCAAAACCAACATCAACGAATCTGTATACTGGAAATCGTCGCCCGATGCCGCAGATTATGCCATCAGTAAATACAACGGCGAGCGCGAAGTATGGAGGGGTATAGAAGAAGGGCTCCAGGCCACCATTGTAAACCCCGGTGTTATTATCGGTCCGGGATTCTGGAAACAGGGCAGTGGCCAGTTGATCACCGAACTGAGCAAGGGCCTGCCTGTGTACACCAGTGGAAGCACGGCCTATATCGATGCCCGCAATGTGGCGGAGATCATGCTGAAGCTGGCCGAACAGCAGCAGTTCGGGCAACGCTTTATCCTGATCGAAGGGAATTATACATTTAAAGATATTTTCAGCAGCATCAGTAAAGCGCTTGGTAAACGGGAGCCAAGCATCCAGGCTGGCTACGGGCTTTTGTGGGTGGGCCGGATCCTCGACAAACTGAAATCGGGAATTACCGGATCGGCCCGTGTTGTAACACGCGAAACCATACATGCCTGCATGGACGTAAATACCTACGACAACTCCAAAATCACGAAGCTTCTGAATTACCGGTTTATACCGACACAGGAGAGCCTGGCTTTCAGTTGCGCGTGCTTTTTAAGGGATACAGCCACAGAAAGCTGAGAAGAACAAAACGCCAGAGAAGATTAAAATAAAATAAGAACGAAACAACAAACATGAGAAAAACAGGAATGATACTGATCCCCGTGCTTATCCTGTTGTCGTGGTTATCGGTTAAATATGTGTGGGCACAGGACCAAACAAAACCACAAAAAATCACGGTAATCCGTTATCAAAAAGACAGTCTTTCGGAAATCACCATTAACCTGGTGGGCGATTTAATGTGCCATAAACCACAGACAAATAATGCCGCTATTGGCAACAACAGCTACGATTTTAATCCGTCGTTTCAATACATTAAGCCTTACCTTGAGGATGCGGACATTACCATAGGTAATCTGGAAACCACATTTGCCGGGCCTTCGCAGCCATACAGCGGATACCCGGCATTTAATTCGCCCGATGAATACTGTGCGGCCCTGAAGCAAAACGGGTTCGATTTTCTGGTCACGGCCAACAACCACAGCATGGATACGCGTGAAGACGGATTGCAGCGTACGCTGGAAGTGATTAAGAAAAACGGCCTGGGATATACGGGCACCTACAGCTCCCAGCGCGACAAGGATTCGTGCCGCATCCTGAACCTGAAAGGCATCAAACTGGGCATTTTGAATTATACTTACGGAACTAACGGTTCGTACCCTGCCGCAGATCATAAATACATGCTCAACGTGATTGATTCGGCAGACATAACAAACGCCGTACATCAGACTCTGAAGCGGGGTGCAGACGTGGTGCTGGTGTTTTACCACATGGGTACCGAAAACATCAGCGAGCCCACACCGGCGCAAAAAGACGCGGTACGGTTTGCACTCGATGCCGGCGCCAAACTCGTTATTGGCGCGCATCCGCACGTGATAGGCCCCACCAGAAACGAAGTTTCTCCTGTAACACACGATACCTGCTTTGTGGCCTATTCGCTGGGAAATTTTATATCCAATCAATACTGGCGTTATACCGATGCCGGTGTGGTACTGACGCTTCATGTAGAGAAAAACATGACGAAAAATACCACACGCTTTAAACAGGCAGAGTTTGTACCGACATGGGTGTATCGCGGCGATGGCGGGAAAAAGCAGCATATCGTATTTCCCGCAGCATGGGTAAATGATACAACATTGCTCCCGGATTTTCTGGCAGCAACACACAAACAAAAAATGAAAGAAGCGTTAGAAGATACACGAAGCACGCTTACAAAATACAACACTTACATTCATGAGAAACCGTTAAAGAAGTAGGATTGCCGACGGTCTAAAATTTTTGAAGAAAATTTTGTTTAATTATTAAAAGCTGTATCTTAGTATATTAATTGTTGAAAGACTTTTTAGAAAGAAGACTATGCACATAGCTATTGCAGGGAACATTGGTTCGGGAAAAACAACATTAACATCTTTACTCGCAAAGCATTACAAATGGCAACCTCATTACGAGGACGCCGACGATAATCCTTACCTGAATGATTTTTACGAAGACATGCAACGCTGGTCTTTCAATCTTCAGGTGTACTTCTTAAACTCTCGTTTCAACCAGATTTTAGATATTCGTAAAGGCAAGCAAAAAGTGGTTCAGGACCGCACCATTTATGAAGATGCCTATATTTTTGCGCCCAATCTGCATGCGATGGGGCTCATGACCACGCGCGATTACGAAAACTATTTTTCATTATTCAAATTGATGGAAAGCCTCGTAAAGGCCCCTGATCTTATGATTTACCTCAGAGCCTCGGTGCCTACCCTGGTGAAACAAATTCAGAAACGTGGCCGCGATTACGAAAATTCCATCCGCCTCGATTACCTGAAACGCCTCAACGAACGCTACGAAGCCTGGATCTCGACCTATGAGTCGGGCAAGCTCCTGGTGGTTGATATCGACGAAGTAAATTTTTCAGAAAATAAAGAAGATCTCGGGAAAGTAATCCGTATGATTGACGGACAGCTGAACGGATTATTTAAGTGAGCATTTGAGCGACAACACACATAACGAAAAGCAATACGTTACTGACCAGTTCAGACAATTGCTGGACCTTTTCAACAAGGATCAGTCGGTGTTGTTATCGCATGAAGGAGAGCTATCCAAAGAAGAAATTTCAAAGCTCGAAGGCAATGTCGAGAACATTGTTTCATCCCTGAACATTGCCAAAGGCCCACTCAAAAAAATATTTTTTATCTCCGTCGAAACCCTTCAGAACATGCTCATTCACGGGCATAAGAACAACGAGGGGCACCAGGCCAATTTTTTCATTCTTTCAAAAAACGGAGTCAAAATAAATATCACCTCAGCCAATCTTGTTTCCAACAATGCCATCCCGGCACTTCAGAAACAAATTGAAGTCATCAACTCCTTCGACGACGAAAAAGCCCTGAAAGCCTATTACCTGGAGCACCTCGAAAACAACCAGCTCAGCGACAAAGGCGGCGCAGGCCTTGGATTTATTACCATTGGCATGAAGAGCGGCAATAAGCTCAAAACCGAATTCAAAAAAATAAACGACGACTACTCCATGTTCCTGCTTACGTCTACCGTAAGCCTCGAATAAGCCTTTTTCAGGCATCTTTTCCACCCAAACCCCGGCAATAAATTCTTTCCTTTTTAGGCAATTATTTTTGGGTTATTTAGTACATTTACCTTTTGATTTTTCATATTAATTTAAAAACACACTATGGAACTATATTTAGATTCTGCCAACTTAAAAGAAATTGAAGAAGGCTTTAAACTGGGCTTCTTAAACGGGTTAACAACAACGCCTACGTTTATGCAAAAAGAAGGTATTACCGATATAGATGGTACCATCGTTAAGTTAAGCAAAATGGTTCCTGTGCTTCAGATTGAGGCTCTCGGAAATACAGCAGAAGAAGTATTGGCTGAAGCTGAGCGTCAGCTGGCTCTGGGCCTCGATCCTAAAAAAACAGTATTCAAAATTCCGGTATCTCTCGAAGGTGTACGTGCCTGTAAGCTGCTGCGCGATAAAGGATACCTGGTAAATGTTCACCTGGTATATACTTTACAACAGGCTTATATGGCTATGCATGCCGGCGCTACTTATGTATGCCCGCTCGTTGGTCGTCTGCAGGATCAGGGTCACGATGCCCTGGCACTGGTACAGCAATGTGTTGATGCCGTTGACCTGTATGGCTACGACACTAAAATCATGTTCTCATCGGTGCGTCATACCGAGCACGTGCGCAACGCCATTAATGTTGGTGTTCACACCATCACAGTGCCGCTTAAAGTCATGAAGCAACTTACCGAAAACAATTTCACCACACTGGGTACCGAACAATTTATTGTCGACACACGTTTAATGACCGTACGCGTAAAAGAAGCGATCAATGGCGTGAATCCATTAGTGAAAGCAGATACCAATATCGCTGAAGCCATTGTGAAAATGACGGAGTTCGGCTTTGGTGCCATTACCGTGGTGAATGCCGACGGGTCTGTAAAAGGTGTGTTTACAGATGGTGACCTGCGTCGCTACATTACCAAAGATGGCCGCGATGTGCTGAATAAAAAACTGGGCGACCTGACTTATGGCGCACCTATTTCTATCGACGCCAATGTACTTTTAAATGAAGCCGGCGCTCTCTTCAAAAAAACCAATGTCGATACCATTCTGGTAACCGAAAACGGAAAACCAACCGGGATGCTCGATATCCAGGATATGAAAGGATAAAAACAAATAAAGAAACGCTACAGAACATGTAGCGTTTTTTACTCATGGATGTTATTACAAACATATTTACAGAAGCCGGTGGACGTTTTATGCATACCGAAGATGTGATGAAACAAAAACTTCAGAACATTCGCGCCTTTGTATTCGACTGGGATGGTGTGTTTACCGATGGCAGCAAGGATCAGAACATGCAAAGCAGCTTCAATGAAGTGGACAGCATGGGGATTAACCTGCTGCGGTTTTCCTATCACACCAGGCATCATGAGTTGCCGGTTTGTGCCATTATCAGTGGCGAGAAAAACCAGGCCGCGTTTAATTTCGCAGAGCGTGAGTGTTTTCACGCATCGTATGCCAGGGCGGCCAATAAAGTAGAAGCGGCAGAACACCTTTGCAAAACCTATCATTTAAAACTCAACCAGATCGCGTTTATATTTGATGATGTGCTCGATCTTTCGCTGGCAGAGCATTGCGGTCTGCGCTTTTTTATTCCACGCCGGCACAACCTTATGTTCAACCGCTATGTAGAGTCGCATCACCTCGCCGACTATATCACCGCAGCTACCAGCGGCCAATATGCCATCCGCGAAGCTGCTGAACTGGTTATTTCGCTGCAAAGCGACTTCGACCACATTGTACATGAACGCGTCATCAACTCAGACACCTACCAGAAATACCTGGGCGAGAAAAAAAGCATTCGCCCGCGTTATTATGCCTTTCATAATGGCGAACTCATTGAAACCATTGAAAAACAATAAAAAAAACATATCATGAAACAGATAAAACTTTTTTTCGCAGTGGCTGTAGCAGGCATCCTTGTGTGCTCTGCATTCACGCCTAAATCTGCGGCCATGGCTGCAACGGGCACCCACGTATCGGGCGACTCGGTAAAATATTATGGCGAAAAATTCAGCACGGAAGGCGCTATTTCTTCATTGCGCTTATCGGTGATGATGGCCGGAAAAGACTCGCTTAAAATAAAACTGATCGGTAAAATCGATGCAGTATGCCAGGCTAAAGGCTGCTGGTTAAAAATGGCTGCCGGTGATGGCAAGATGATGACGGTGCGCTTTAAAGACTATGCGTTTTTTGCACCAAAGAATGCTTCAGGCAAAACAGCCATTGTAGATGGGTATGCATACACGGAGACGGTGTCGGTAGAAATGCTGAAACACTATGCCGAAGATGCCGGTAAATCAAAAGCAGAGATCGACAAAATTACACAACCCGAAACCAGCATCAGTTTCCTGGCAAGTGGGCTTGCAATTATGAAATAAAGGTAATAGAGCATAAAAAGAAAAGCGGGCTGAAGGGCCCGCTTTTTTTGTAATATATAATATACAACATTCCTTGACCCTTTTATAAATCAGAAATGATAATCCTTTTGACACTGTTGGTGTTATCACCAACGGGGCGGGCCATTCATAATGAGGCTAAAAATCAAAAATGGTAATCCTTATAATCCTTTCTGAATTCAGCGTCCGGAATAGGTTTGTTTAACTCGGATATGGAGAAATCATAACTCTCAAACAATCCCACATCATCATAGATGCTGACACTGATGGGCAGCATGCTTTTTTCGTCGACATAAAACACACCCTTCTTACAATACATAACTGGAACTTTCAGTATCGTGCCCGTTTTCACATAACCATAATCGTTATACATGTTATTCTTCAGGCGTAGCATATAATCGTTTACATTAAGCCTGACCGCAATCATCCCGATGGTTTCTTTTTTCTGGACCACATAATCGGTGTAGGCAAAGGCTTTACTTTCATAAATAAGCATATGACATTTGCGCCCGTTTTTTTCAACCTGACCCACGTACGAAAGGCTTTTAGCAATATTTTCTTTTTCCTTGGCCAGCGCCAGAGCAATGGTACGGCCTATAAATTCAAAACCGATTTCATGCACCGTGTAGTGCTGATTTTTTCGCATCAGGTTTCCGAGCGGATCAAGCAGCAGGGTAATGTATGGAAATACATGCGGTTTCACAACGCACTTATTATTGAGCTGCCCGGCGTTATAGAGGATCTCGAGTTTTTTTTCAGGGTTGTAAAAGTAAAGTCTACGAGGATTTACCTGGAGCTTAACTAGGGATGTGGCGCTGAGGTAGCCCTGCTCCGTGCGTTCAAGTGCTTTGAGTTCCATGCGCACATATTTCACATGCTTAATGGAATCAAGCATATCCAGTACAATTTTGAATTCTTTCGACTGCGGGGCCATTTGAGAAAAGGCACCGAAACAAAACAGGCAAAGGATATACGTGAGGCAGCGCATCGTACATACGAATATATCATTTCCCAGCGAAAACCCATCTGATTTGAATGAAAATAAAACAGCCGGAAACGGGTCACGACTTTAAACGTTTTGCGGATGCAGTAAACGGATAATTTGGTACTTTTAAGAGGTTAAAACAGAACAAAACAATGGCTTCAATATTAGGAATTATCCCGGCACGCTATGCCTCCAGCCGCTTTCCCGGCAAACCTCTGACAGATATTTTGGGAAAATCGATGATACAGCGCGTTTATGAACAGGCCCGCCAGTCGAAAGCCCTGGCCGGTGTGGTGGTGGCAACCGACGACGCCCGCATTTACGAACACGTCCTGACCTTTGGCGGCAAAGCGGTATACACGCGCGAAGATCACCCGAGTGGGACCGATCGTTGCTTTGAGGCCATGCAAAATACCGGCAAGACATTCGATTATGTCATCAATATCCAGGGCGACGAACCTTTTATTGATCCCAGCCAGATTGACCTGCTCGCCTCTGTGTGCGATGGATCTACGGAGCTCGCAACCCTCATGATCCCTGTCGATTCGCATGAGGTGCTGTTCGATATGGGCGAGGTTAAAATTACCCTGAACACCAACCACGAGGCCCTTTATTTCAGCCGCATGGTGATTCCCTATATAAAAGGTGTGGATCAGAAAGACTGGCACAAACATCATTCGTATTACAGGCATGTGGGCATGTATGCCTATCGCCACGATGTGCTTGCAAAGATCACCACGTTGCCTCCGTCTTCCCTGGAGAAAGCCGAGTCGTTGGAGCAACTGCGCTGGCTCGAAAACGGATTTAAGGTAAAATGTGCGGTGACGCATTTCGACAGCCACTGCATCGATACACCGGAGGATATTGAAAAGGTGATCCGCCTCATGAATATAAAATAATAAGCCGTGGAAAAATTAAAATTATCCCTGACGCTACCCGTTGATGCAAAGACACTTTACAATGCCTGGCTGAACAGCGAGCAGCACAGCGCATTCACCGGCAGCGAAGCCGTGATCGATAAGCGAAAAGGCGGAGCCTATTCGGCCTGGGATGGTTATATTACAGGTGTTACCACCGACATGATGCCATACACACGGATCATTCAAACCTGGCGAACCACGGAGTTTGACGAGGCCTGGCCCGATTCGGTGATCGACCTGAGCTTTGAGGAAAAGAACGGAAAGACAACGCTTACTATTACACACGAGGGCCTCGCCAAAGGTGATGGGGCCAAGTATAAACAAGGCTGGAAAGATTTTTATTTCACGCCGATGAAAGCCTGGTTTAAACTTGGAAAAAAATAACCTGATATTTCTCTGCGGATTTATGGGCAGCGGTAAAACCACGCATGGCCGAAAACTGGCACGGTTGCTGGGCTACCGCTTTATTGATCTGGATAAACAAATTGAACAATCGGAAAACAGCAGCATCAGCGACATCTTTGGTTACCAGGGCGAAACCTATTTCCGCGAAACAGAAGCGCAACAGTTACGAAAGATCAGTGTTGACACACCCACGGTTGTTTCATTGGGTGGGGGAACACCCTGTTATTACGACAACATCAACTGGATACTGGCACATGGCTTGCTCATCTACATTTCGCTCACCGACAAAGCCATTTGTCAGCGCCTCATGCGATCAAGAAAAAAGAGACCACTCGTGCAGGGTAAAACAGAAACAGAGCTTCTGGCTTATGTGCAACAGTTGCTGGCGACCCGCGAACCATATTATACGCAGGCCCACATTACTGTAAATGGCCTGAGCCTGAAAACCGAAGACCTCGCCAGGCAGATCAGTCAGCCAACCAGGTAATATGAAATACAAAGGGGTAATTATAATACTGGTTCTGTTTTTACAGGCATTGCAAAGCCCGGCACAGCCGCCTTTCCGGCAGGGACATTTCGGGCTGAATGTAGGTCTTATCTCTTCGTTCGGAACGCACTTTCAGCGCTTTGGAATCTCTTTGCAGGGATATGCCCTGTATCGGTTTGCACAGCTCAACGCCGAATTCAGGTTATATGACAATTTCAAAAACCTCGGCCCATCCGGCGAGTATGCCGAAATGTCGGCCAGTCTGGGGCTCGTGCTTGCCTATGGCAGAAAGCATCACAGCTATAATCGGTTCATATCGCCCGTTTCCAATCAAACGCGTTACAACAACAGTGTAGGTTATGCCTACACCGTATGGGCCAACAAGATCAGAACCTCGCAACAAACAGGCCTGGTGTCGTTACAATTTGGGCGGTTCTCGATTATCACCGAGAATGACCTGCTGGCCAAACCGATCCTCGATCGTTTTCGCACGGGTGCTGTGCTGTTGCAATACCAGGACAAACACATACAATACGCCTTAAACTGCACCATGTGGACCGGGCAAATGGGCCATACGGTACGCGATGATAAAAATTTCCGCGGGCCGGGTTATATGGATACTACAGGAGGACGCTATACCCAATACTCCCATGGTTTGTTAAGTGCTCAGGTGAAATATGCCGACCCGTACGGCCAGTATTATCAGGCCAATGCGGGCATTGATGCCGAACAGGTGAGAAACTTTGTACAGAACAGGCTTATACACGACATGATCATCATTCCGCGTAAATGGTTTACCCCAACCAATTGCCACATCCCGATGCTCGATACAGCCGGAAATCAATACCTCTACAGGCCCGGGCAGAAAATAAGAAAACCAAAAGCCTATGTTAATTTCGGCACGGATCAATCTGTGTTTTATTGAATAATCACCTGGTAGAGGATTGAAACAGGTTTTTTCGTTTTTTTAAACTTTACGATCAGTCCCCAATGATGAATTGCTTCATCAAAATAGCGTGCCTTTGTTTTTTTCAGGATCACATATAAATTATCTTTAGTTTCAACGATCCTGCTCAGGCGGAGCGATTCACTGCCGTCAGGAAACGTGCGAACCAACACCAGAGCCATTTCATCGTCGTAAATAACACCCGGCACAGGTGCAATGGGCCCCAAGACGCCCGCCCAGAAAGCAACATAATCGAGTTCATTACTGAAAAGATAATCGCCGTCTGCGAAAGGAAGAGCTCCTTTTGATATAACGGTGTATGTATAATTTGCCTGTACGGTATCTTCGGCTTCCTGTGCCTGTATTTCAGGACCTGAGAGCATAAATGCCAACCATGCAAGGGCGAAATGAAGATATTTCATGAACTTCGGGATTAAAGGGAGAACAATCCGATCCATCAAAAGTCGTGCAAGACTATAGTCTCGGTGCTTTTCGGCAAAAGGAATAAGATCTGCATAAGTCGGCTAAATCTTTTTGCAGCGTTCAATTAAACCACACCATATACCAAAATTTTTTTCAACAACGCTTTTGTTTTCTAGAGTAATATTTAGAAAGTAATAGGTACAAAAACAAAATCAAAATATTGAAAACAAAAAACATCGAAGCATTTTTATGAGTAATTACCGAAGTAAAGATTTACTAGCGCGCATTAAAATTTTCAACAGCAAAACTTTCGATGGTGTGTAAGCATAAAAAACAGTTAGACTTGTAATTTTTTTAGAGTCTCTGCGTTATGCTGTATTTACAAGGGTTTTCCACTTATCAAAAAATAACGACCACTTGCTAAAAGGAAAAAAATGTTACGCGTTTGTGTTTTAATTTTAAAAACATGAGCCGTGCTGAAAACCCGTTAAACGGTAATCTGATTGCGGAATCATAAAATTAAATTTGCGTTTTGAAAATTTATTCATGATGAAAAAAGGAACAACAATAGTGCTGGGGATTCTTATTTTGGCGGTGGCAGGACTTTATATTCTTTTCTTTTTGAAAAAGGAAAAGATCGGCTTTGTCCGGTCCAATGAATTGGTTTATAGTTATAAGGGTATGGAAGAGGCCCATGCTCTCCAGGGAAAACGGACCAAAGAGTACCAGACAAATATCGATACTCTTCAGATGGATCTTCAAAAAGCCATCAATAATTATAACATGGAATTCAGCAAACTTTCTAAGGAAGAACGTGCCGAAAAAGAAAAAATGCTGATAATCCAAAAAGAAAATTTTCAGAATTATTCTCAAAATGCTCAAAAAGCAATCGAAAAAAGTAATACGGATTTAACGGAAGGCGTACTGAATCAAATAAATGCCTTTGTGGAGAAATATGCCAAAGAAAACAATTATACAATCATTTTTGGGACAACCACATCCGGGAATGTACTCTATGGAAAAGAAGAAATTGATGTTACAGAAGAGATACTCAAGGCATTAAATGCGCAGTACAGTGCTATACCGAATCAGGAGAAAAAATGAGAGTAATTATTAATGCGATATTCATTTGTTTTATTTCGTTGGGAATGATGCGTTGTACCACCGATCAGCCCATTGATGTTTCTACTGTACAGGAATATTCGACCTGGCTTAACCAGAAAGAAAACGGGTACATTCAGGAAAAAGAAGCAGGAGGGATGATCCTGCAGGTTAAGTATTTGCCGGCCACCTACCTGGCCCTTAAAGAATTTGAGACAAAAAAAGGCATGCTGAGTTTCGATAGCCTGCTAAGCGCTTATAAATACTCGACCACGTTCTTATTATCATTCAGGCCCAAAGACGCAGAAAAAGGGGAGGATGTCATGCTAAAAGATGTTACGGATTACAGCGAGTATGTTGAACGCTCCATGACATTGAATTTTGATCTGGAATCAAGGCTTGAACTTAAAACAAGCACGGATAATTACAAACCGGTTTTGTCATCACTTGAGAATACGTATGGCTTAAGTAAAGGACGAAGCATCTATATGGTATTTACTGCAAAGACACAAAGAGATGAACTGCAGAAGGCCTCGTATTATGACCTGGTTTATACCGATGACATCTATAATCTTGGAATCCTTCATTTTATGTTCGATCTCCCGGCCATGCAAAAACATGAACCGCAAATAAAACTTCATCATTCGTAACGCGTATGAAATTAATTAATTTATCAAACGGAAACAGGAAACGCGGTGCAATTGCACTGGCTGCAATTATAACATTCGAAAGTGTTTGCCCTACGCTTTCCATGGCCCTTACCAGTGGCCCTGCTGCCCCTGAGTTTTCAAGCTTCGAGCCGGTAGCCACCACCAATATGGTCAATGAGTTCTCCGGCGACTTTACCTATAACATACCTGTTATTAATATTCCGGGATCCGACGGAGGTGGCTACGCACTTTCATTGTCCTATCACAGTGGCGAAACCCTCGAATCAGAATCTTCGTGGGTAGGTTATGGCTGGACACTGAACCCAGGAGCCATTAACCGCGGTAAACGCGGCTTTGCTGACGACACAAAATCAACCCATACCTTTTATAATGATGTGCCAAAAAACTGGACTGCCAGTGCAGGAGCGAACATCGGAAATCCTGAAATTTTCAGTGGAGTAATTCCACTCTCTGCCAGTGCAGGTCTTCGCTATAATAACTACAAGGGTTTTGGATACACCGCTGGTATAGGCCTTTCAGTTAAAGGGATTGTATCACTCGGTTATACAGTATCGGACGGATCTGGAAGTTTTTCGGCCAGTGTAAATCCAGGCCAGATTCTTCATGCGATGCGCGCCAAAAAAAACCAGGAGGATAAAGAGAAGAAAATGAAAGAGGCTGATAAAATTGCCGATAAAAAAGAAAAAGCTGTTGCACAGGCCAAAATTATGGCCAGCCATGGTAACACAAGGGGCGAAGGCCTCCTCGGTGCACTGGGCGGAATCGCCAGCGCTTACGGCATGCACGCCCTGGGCGATATGCAGATGCCAACTAATGTAACACCTTACGATGGCCGTTCTTTCAATGTCAACACCAACTTAACCCTCGACCTGGCCATTCCGATCGGCGGCAGCTTTGGGGCTTCGGGAAACTATACCCAACAAAAAAATGTAGGCATCAAACAGCGCACAGCTTATGGCTATATGTATTCGGCCGATGCATACCAGGATCTGGAAGGTATGATGGATTATTACACCGAAAAAGATGCCGGGTTCAACAAACGCGATCAGTACCTCCCTATACCTTTCAGTAATGCAGATCAGTATTCAGTAACTGGTGAAGGCTTATCCGGGGGCTTCCGCATGCATCAGCGCAAAGTAGGCCGTTTCCGGCCAAACCGGGCGGTGAGTAAAACGCAAATCTTTCAGGTAGGCGCCGACTTCAACTTTACAGCAGCTCCACCGATATTGTATTTCGGGGCAGGGGCCAGTGTGGGTGTTGGTCTGCAAACACTCACCATGTCGGGCGACGACTGGGGCAACAGCAATCAGAACACATTCAACACCTATAAGTTTGACACCAATAGCGACGAGCCTTATTTTTTCCGTTATGATGGCGATATGGGCGGAGAGCTCATGTACACCACTACCGGTAATGGCGAATACAGCCTCAACACAGCCAAAGTATCGGCCAGTGGGGGTTTGGGTACCAAAACAGCGTACCCAGATCTGCAAACCTCTTCGCAGAATAACAGCCTTGTTTCATCCATCGACCTTGGCTCTGGGAATACAGTGAACCGGAGCGGACGTTCTTCATTTATCGGGTATCATACCAACGACGAAATGAACAGGACCGCCAACGGCAATCGTGTCAGAGCCTATGAGAACGCAGCTGCTATAAACAGCATGGCCTCTGTAAGTTCATTCAGAAATAATTATGGTTCACAAATCGGTGAGTTTGCAACCGTCAACGAAGATGGAAACACCTACGTATATGGACTACCGGTTACCAGTAAAAATGAGCGTAACCTGAGTTACGATATGCAGGGAGCCACGCAGGTCTCCAATCGCTTCATTGCCTACAAAAGTACCAATGGCACCAATAAAATGATGGTAGGTACCGAAAGTCTCGACCCCTATGCCACATCCTACCTGCTCACCCAGATCACAACACCCGATTATGTGGATCGTAAAATGGATGGCCCATCGCCCGATGATTTTGGGGGCTATACCAAATTTGAATACGAAAAGCTTACCGACGCTGGCGGTAACCCCACAACCTACCACTGGCGTATGCCATACCAGGGCTTCTATTACAATGGAGGCGATATTTCCAACCCGGGCGACGATATGGGTTCTTTTTCATCAGGCGACAAAGAAGTGTATTACCTCAAACGCATTGTTACCAAAACACACATTGCTGAATTTGTGACCAGTTTCCGTGCCGATGGTATCGAAGCTGCTTCTGAAGCCCAGGCCTGCTACCTCACCACAGCCCGTGGTACCAATAAACTCAAAAAGCTGGATGCTATTAACCTCTACACCAATAACAATGGCATTACAGGCAAACTGATTAAAACCGTGCGGTTTAAATATGACTACAGCCTGTGCTCCGGTGTGCCGAATAATGATGGCAGTGCCGGTGGCCTTGGTACCGGAAAACTCACCCTCACCAATGTGTGGTTTGAGTATGAAGGTGTGGTTCCTGCTAAAGTGAGCCCTTACCAGTTTAGTTACACCTATGCCGACCCAACAAGCACCTATCCTTTCCCTTATAATTACAACAATGTGTCTAACCCGGGCTATATGAATGAGTATAGTGCTATCCTGGCCGGTGGCGCTGCGGCACAGAACCCGGCCTATACAAAAGAAGGCATCGATGCATGGGGCAATTATCAGAAAAATGGGGACACCCGTTTCAATATGCTCATGAAGCATGTAAACCAGAACCCCGATCCATCCTTCGATCCGGCTGCCTGGCAACTCAAACGGATCACGCTTCCTTCCGGTGGTGAAATTCATGTGCAGTATGAACAGGATGATTACCAGTATGTACAGAACCGGCGCGCCATGGCATTGGTGCCACTCGATCATGCCGCATCACAGAACACATTTGGTGGTACGGTCAACACATTCACCATTGATGTGGGCGGAACGGCTGGAGCTACAGGAAACCTGGGCTACTCCGTCAGTGAAACCACATCACTTGTTTCCCTCATTAACAATGAACTGACGAACGACAAAATTTATTTCAAATTCCTGTATTCCATGATCGGCACTACAGCCGGACCGGATCAATGTAACTCCGATTTCATTTCGGGTTATGTCAATTTTGTGAGTGCCACACAACAAACCGGCACTACAAAAATAGAAATAAAGGTAGGGACCAATAACCTCGCCAGCGATATAGCCGGGCATGGCCTCCCGTGGAATATCTGTAATGACCTGCTCAATAAGGAAAAAAGTGGGAAGCTGAATCCCTTGGGGAATTGCGATCCGGCCGATGGTATTAATGACGACAACTCACCGGTGGCTACCGTCGTTCAACTGATCAACAAATTTAAAACTATTTTTATACCGGGCTCTACCTGCATGGCTGTAAATCCGGACTATTCTTATTTCCGTATTCCCCTGCTCAAAGCTAAAAAGGGAGGCGGTCTCCGCGTTAAACGGATTCTCATGTACGATGCCAATGGGGTCGATGATGGCCAGCCTGCACTTTACGGATCGGAATATATCTATAAAACAGCCAATGGTGAAAGCAGTGGTGTTGCCACTACGGAACCAGCCACTATTCGTGAGGAAAATCCGTTGATCAGCTTTATGCCAAAACGTAGCAACCAAAACCTGATAAATAAGGCAATAGCGGGCATTGACCGCGAACAGTTCGAGGGACCACTTGGTGAATCTATCCTGCCTTCACCTGCTGTAGGGTATTCGCGTGTCATTGCCAAGAACATTCATAGCGGACGCACCAACACAGGCTTTGTTATCAGTGAATTTTTCACGGCCAAAGACTTTCCTTTTGACATGATTTACGATGGCAGCCCTTCAACCAATTTCACCGGGAAGAGTATCGACAATACGCTGATTGATGAACAGACCATGCAGAAAGACTGGATGAGTATTCCCGCCGTGTATGTCAACATGAATGTCAATAATATTTGGGTGGCCCAGGGGTATCGTTTTGTGAAGAACAACATGCACGGGCAACCAAAATCGGTTTCCACGTATGGTGGCACCTATTCACCATCGGCCATAACCCTCAACAACAAAAGCAGTTCAACCGAGTACGAATACTTCCGCCCGGGCGAATACATTAATGTGCTGAATGATGATGGTACAACCACTGCTCGTCCCATTGGCCGGGAAGAAGAGATAGTTAATGAAGCACGATCGATAGAGGATATTACCGAAGACATAAGTACCTCCTTCGATGTTTCTGTAACCTATATTCCTATTTATGTATTGTATCCGGACATGTCGGGCTCCGGAAGCCTGAGCTATGCCGAAAGCAAAATGCGCACTTTTGTAACCAGCAAAGTGATCAATTTTCCGACCATTCAGAAAAGTGTGACCTCCATGCAGGAAGGCATTGTACACAAAACCGAAAACCTGGCCTTTAGCCGCTATACCGGCAAGCCGGTGAGGGTTCGTACCAGTGATGGATTTGATGGCAAAAACCTGGAACAGGCCAGTGCACAGAACGGAAAATACGTACAGTACAATATTCCGGGCTATACCCAATACCGTGAACTGGGGCAGAAAGCCATCAATGAGCGTTACAAACAACTTAAAGATGCAACCAATCTCACCATGGCTTTATCGCCGGTATCCGGTAATAAATATAAACTGGACCTGGCTGTTCCTTCCGGCGGATCATCATCCCTGCTTTGCAATGCCTTGGCAGCACTCACTGTTGGCGACTTCCTGGAATTGCAGATCGACAATGGCCAGGTGCCGAGCACCGGGGTCAAATCGTATTTCCATGTGGATGGCATCAGTGGTACTTCTATCACATTACTGGCTTCGGGAAATTATAATGCAAGCCCGACAACAGTAGTTACGTCTTCACAACCTATCTATCAATTTGAAGTACTGCGTTCCGGCCGTACCAATATGCTCAATACAATGGTGGGCTCCTATACTACATACGGAACCTCGTCATCAACTGCTGGAAACAGCGGCAGCTATACGCTCCGACAGACCCTGGTGAGCAACCTGAACGCTACCTTAAGTGGGTTCAACATACAGCCTGTCAATACAGAGGCAGATGTTACAATCCCTTTAGGGTTGGGATTATTGGATTCAAAAGGTAATTGTTTACAATCCGGTATAAAAATGAAATTTTATAAAACATCTGCCAATCAGTTTTACGTCCGACTATACAACAGTACTACAATCGATTGCAGCAGTATCCTGTTGAACTATAGCGCAACGGCTCAGTTTATTTTGGATCCGGTTTCAGGCACAGTTAAATATACGGATGGCATACTTTCCTGTGTTTATTATGATATGCCTTGTATTTCATTTTGTGATGCCGCCGGTTCAAACCTGGCCATAACTAACGTTATCGCTTCATCGGCCAGCACCTGGGATCATATATGGCCATACAATGCCAATGTGTTTGACCTCAATAATACAAACACCACCAGCAACCTCAACGATTATGAAACAGCTGCCAAAGGCAAATGGCGTACGGTTTCTACCTATGCATACAATGAGGCCGTTACAGGTGGTGCCATCGAAAACGGAACCATTCACGAGCGTGTTTATAAAAACGCCGGAACCTACACCATGACCATGTTTAACTGGAAAAATCATGCACTCAACGATAGCGCCAAATGGGTACGTACAAGCACTGTTACCAAATACTCACCGAATGGAAACGCCATCGAAGAAAAAGACGCCATGTACATCTTCAGTGCAGCCAAATATGGCTATAATCAATTGGTTCCATACATGGTGGCCAAAAACGCCGACTATGCCTCTGTGAATTTCGAAAGTTTCGAAAATATATACACGGCAAGTTCGTCTACCTACCTGGAAGAAAAACTGCCGGTCAATACCTCGTATATCAGCAGTACCTATGCTCACTCCGGCTCAAAATCCTATATGCTTGGTGTGAGTTCCTTTACGGTTGCTCAAACGAACCTTACGCCATTGCTCAACACAGCAGGCGCGTCGCTTAAAGTTTGGATCAAGGACCCGCAACACGCCTCCATGCCTGTCAGCGGCAGCATTATCGGTTCTGTGACTGTACCGTTGAGTTTCACTAAAATTGCACAAACCGGCGAATGGAGCCTGTATGAGGCCGTGGTTACCAACTGGCAGGGCATGACGCTCAACGGCGCCATCAATGTCGTATTGCGCAACAATATTTCGGCGCAGCCAACCATATACGTCGACGATTTCAGGATGCAGCCACTCAACGCCCAGGCCAATGCCTATGTATATGACCCTGTAAGCCTTAAGCTGCTGGCCAGTTTCGACGATCAGCACTTTGGATTATTCTACCAATACAACAAGGAAGGGAAGCTCGTGAGAAAAATGGTTGAGACCGAGCGTGGAATCAAGACCGTGACAGAAACCCAGTACAACACACCTAAAAAAACACGCCCCTAATGTTAGCCCTTAAATCATATATGCGGTGGGCCGCCTGGCCGGTATTGGTAATCCTGTGCCTCGTGTTTACATACAGACCCGTGTCGGCCGGTGACGACTGCCTCGGTGAGATTCGCGCTATTTTCCAGCACATGTATAATACGCTGCCACAGGAAAAAGGCAAAAACCTTTATGTGAACTATGAAGTGATTTCGCATGTACGCCATGGTGCCAAAAGCCAGGGAGAACTCGTAACCCATACCAGCATCAGAACATATGCTGCTCCCGGAGTAAGTTGGTTTATAAGTAGCGATATATGCGTGTATCAGGATAAGAGTGATGTGATTACTGTTTTGCCCGGCCGCAAAGTTATTTACTGGGCCAGGTCAACCGCAGGCGCCGATAAAACGGATAGACTGAAAGCCCTTAAAACGTCGCAGGATTCTATTCTATACCGTGGCAGTACGGCCACCTGTTCTGTTACTACCGAGTTTGGAGCCGATAAGGTGATTTGTGTAACGCCTGAAAAAAAATACAGCGACCTGCTCCACATCAAATCGGTATACTATTACATCCTTTCTGCACAAAAGCAAATCAAAAAACTGGTGATTAATTACAACGAGAATAGCAAGACCAGCCGGATTGAACATGTGTATAAAGAAATGAACCCGGATTATACGGCTGTGAACCTGAATGTACCGGTTAAAAGCCTGGTGTTTGCATCAGGCAGCAAACTCAAACCAGAGTATAAAGATTACCGCCTTATTGATGTGCGCAAAGACGAAACACCCGATAGGAAAAAGACGAAATAACCGGCCCTTTTTGTTTCTTTTTTCAGCAGGAGAAAAGAAAATACAAACATAAAACCAGAAACGGCTTGCTCTCGCACCAAAGCGGTACAAGCAACACAGACGATACAACATATTGATAAAAATTAAATAAAGAAGTATATGACAGCTTTATCAGGTTTATTCAGACATTCCCGACTGCCCGACTATCCGAAAATGAAATCAGTTTGGAGGGGTATGTACCCCGCCTGGCTTGCAAAACGCCTATGGTTGTTTGCGTTCAGTCTTTTCATGCTATGTCGCCTCTCGGTTTTGCAGGCCACAACGTATATGCCCCCGCCAACATATCCCAAAACGCCTAAGGCTAGTTTTACATCTGTGGAATTGTTCTCTGTTACACCGGTTTCTAAAACGCTGTATGTGCGGGATAATCCTGGAACATATTTAGCATGTTTGGGTTCTTATCAGCCTGCTGCTAATCTGCGTAAGTTTACTTTAAACGTACAACTGAACTGGAATACCGATTATATCGCTGCTGCAGCTACTCAGCAGTACACGGTTGGTTTTACGATCGATGCCTATTCCACTTATATAAATGGCAGCCCCCTGGCAACCTATTCGCCAACGTTTGTCATTACCGGAGATAAACCAACGTCGTATATCAGTATTGACCTTACTTCGCAATATATTAATATCAACCGCTTTGTTGCCAAGGTTACGTCTCCGGGTATGACAGCTACAAATGTAACATCACCCCAGGTTTCCCCATTTGTCAGGGCTGATGTTTATTACAGTGAGGAGTTCGAATATGATGTCACCAATCCAGGTCTCTCGATGCTCACAGCCAACCCGGTAACCATGCTCGACAATAACCTGGTGAAGCTTTCCTGGTCGCCAACCTGTTATATCCCGGCTCCCAATTACCAGGTACAGTTGTTACGATTATTCAATACAAGCCTCACCACCACTGTAAGCGAAACAGCTATTACCACTGATGTGGATTGGTCTCAGGCACTCACGATCGAAACAGGCAATAGCCTCGGCGAGATCACACTTACCATGGCCGAAGGGGTTGGCTATTACGTGTGGCGTGTACGACCCATTGGCAATGCTTATGATGGCGGTATTGCCAACGACCGCAACTGGGGCAACTGGACCCCCACGGGTAGTTTCACACAGGGCGCTACAGGCCTGTCGGTGAGCAGTGCCTCCACACCACACCTGTTTTATTTCTCATACGGCCAATACGACCCTTATACATTGGCCACACTCGGCGGCTACAATGCGGCCAACGATGGCACGCGCAACTGGATTTTTACCCGCAGCTTTGTGGAAGGCGATGCCACCACACAGGGCCAGACCAACATCGGCGAAGCCATCAGCTATGCCAACGGGCTGCAAATGGCTACACAAAAACAGGCCAGGCTCGTGTCGGCACAGAAAAGCCTTGTGAGCCAAACCATGTACGACTATAGCGGCCGCGCCGCCATGAACACACTGCCTGCTCCCGTAAACCGCAAAAGCCTGGGCTATATTCCGGCCTATATCAAAAACGCAAGCGGCACGCCTTATTCGGCTTACGACTTCGATTATTCTTTTTCTTTCGGCCCTTTGTCAGGGTCAAACAATGATAATAATCCCAGCCCGATGGATTCCGCCTATGCTTCCAGCGGACTCGATGCACCGTCTAATTATTACTCAGCACTCAATAGCCAGGAAGAAAACGTACCCACTGCCGGTGGTTATCCTTTCAGCCGTACACTCTTCTCTACCGATGGTACCAGCAGGCCACAGGAAACATCCATGCCCGGCAAAACGCACACCATCAATAATACCACCACCAAGCACACCACCCGTATGATGCATTCGGCAGTAGCCGATATGGAGCTTATCCGTGTTCTGGGTGATGAGGCCCCCGACGAAGCTTCGGTATATAAAACCATTACCATCGATCCCAACAACAGCGCCTCTGTAGCCTATATTTCAAAAGAAGGAAAAACACTGGCCACATGTCTTTCAGGACCTGCTAATTCCAATCTTAGTTCATTACCATCGTTTGCAGCTTCTCCGGCATTTAATGTCAGTTATAACATCAATGCCAACAACAGCGCCGATGGCACCTATGCTTTCCGTTCCTATAAAACACTGGGCCTGGCCGAGCAAACCAATGTGGTGCTCAACTACAGCCTCACACCAAACACCTATGGCGATGTGAACTGTCAGAACCTTTGTGCCACCTGCGATTACAAGATCACACTGAAGATCACCGACAACAATGGCGTGATGGCTCCGGTGACAATGACCTTCGTTACAGGCCCGGCACAGCCCTTCACCTCCAACTGCACGCCAGCAGCCATAACCACCAACACCACCATCACGCTTCCGGCCGGTGCGTATACCATAGAGCGTATTATCGAGTCAAATACCTCGCCGGCCACAGCAGGTGCCAATACCTACATCAACTCCTTTGTACAGGCCGCACAACTGGCCCTGTACAACAACCTCACCACCGGTACAGGAACTATTGTCGACGATGCCGGAGTGCCGGTAGCCGGGGCCCCATCGGTAAACATGACGACGTTTTTTCAGAATCTCACCTCCGGAACCCTGCAAAACCTGTATAGCCAGCTGGGCGTTACCAATAGCGACACACATAAGAATATTAAAATAGGCTGTAATACCATTCGGGTGCCTGTATGGATTTGCGATGCCCACACCTGCGGCAGCGGCGATATGGATTTTGAAGGGTATCTCATGACACAGTATAAAGCACATAACCCCGGTACGGCACTTACCAATCAGCAGATTCTTACAGCCATGCTGCCGGCATACAGCCTCGGAGAGTTCAATATTGTGGTAGCCAACATGTATACCTGCGGCGGCTACTCCTGTAGCGCACTCTGGAACTGCTGGCAGGGAGCTGTAGAATTTTTTATCGGGCAAAACAACCCGAACAACCCGCAAAGCACACCGGCCTACACAGCACCGGGCACGGGCAGTGCCATCAGCCTGCCACCCAACTACCTCGACATGTTCCTGAACTGTGCCGGATATAAAATCCAGGGCATTACCGCTACAGCCTGGGCAGGTCAGTCGTGCAGCAACTTCGGGTACAAATCGCACCCTTATGCCTGGTTCAATTACAGTACCCAGTGTTGTGCCTGTGAAAACGGATTCGTTCAAACCTATTCAACCTGCGGGGTATCTGTGCCTACGGGTTCTGTAAGCTGTAATACGAGCCAGATGTCAAACTTCATCATCTGGTTCAATGGTATTACTACCAATACGGTTACACAACCATGTGCCGGAGGAGCAGGCAGCATCGTTAACAAAACCGCCTTTTATAAATGCTACCTGGCCAGCACTTCGGCAAGCGGTGGCAATATGTGCGATCCGCCAAGCAGCACCTATACCACCAACCTGCAGGGCGGTGTATCACAACAAGCCGTTCAGGCCTGCAAAGAATATTGCGAAGGCCGCTACAACGAATTTGTAACACAACTTACCAGGGCCTATCACAACAACAATAAACAGGTGCAGGGCGATGCCTGGACCCTGGCCGCCGATCCGGTATTCGGAGGCTACACCTTTGGCACCACACCATACACGGGCAGTGGCGATATATCGCAGGCTACACTCTACTGCGAAGTGGGGCTGCTGGTAGATGGCTGTAAAAACATGTGCTCACTCACCGTGCAGACTAACGGGCAACTTGGCAGCTCCGCCGAACTGGCCAACATGCAAAATGTATTCAACGGTTCTTTTAAAATAGCTGTTGCGGGTACCAATGGTACATGCCCTTCAGGTTACACCACTACCGCTACGGCACCTGCCAACCAGGCGAAAGCCATCGCCCTGGCCCTCAACAGCCAGCTTACCAAACTGCGTCAGTCGGCACCGGCGGCGGGCACCTGGTGGAACTTCTACAATTTCATCTCAACCGCATTTCCTTCGGCAGCCTCGCTCTTCAACAACAACCAGGTGTTTATACACCCCGACGTACCCTCTTATTTTGAAGCGGTGCAAACCAAAACCAATTGCTACCACATCTGGTATTACTTCAATAAAAACAAAGTGAGCTATGGTACGCCGGCCCCGAAACCCGTGCATACCATGCAGGGCGTGTCGCCGGCAGCCACCTTCGTATATACGGGATCTTCTACAATTACTGTTAATGGATTGCTCTCTTCAAACAGTCCGTCATTCCTGTTCGAAGGCAGCTTTACCCCAAACATTGCCAATGGAGGCACTCCTGCCCGCATCATGGGCGTGGCGGCTGCACTGGTCGATGCACAAAGTAACACCAGCCCCGTATTTAATATTACGGGCACATCAACCCTTACGGCTTATGCACACAGTACCGAAACCTATGGCTACTGGGCCTGTGACCTCATTACCGGTCCTGGTGTAGATGTTTGCGGTGCCGGTTCTGCCTGCTCAGCGGTTTGTTTCAGCGTCACCCCGGCATCAACAGTGGCGCCATCGGGGCAGCCCGTATTCGATCTGGGACCATTGAGCTGCGAAGCCAAAACACAACAGGATATCCGCACGGCCGTGTATAACCAGCTGGCCAATTTTATGAATGCCTGCAGCGATACACTTCGCACACGGTACAGCCGCAATTGCGTCAAAAACCTGGTCGATTACTACACTGCCAATTACAACCTGCGTTATTATCATTATACCCTGTATTACTACGACCGGGCCGGGAACCTCGTCAAAACAGTGCCTCCGGCTGGTGTCAGCACCGGCAATAGCGACCGCCTGCATCACCCCGCACACAGTATGATTACAGAGTATGCCTACAACTCACTGGGCCAGCTGGTGCGCCAGAAAACACCGGATGGCGGCGAAACCTTCTTCTGGTACGACGCCAAAGGCAAACTGCGTTTCTCCCAAAATGCCAAACAGGCCCTGGCAGGCAAACTCTCGTATACCAAATACGATGCGCTTACCCGTATTGTGGAAGTGGGCGAGATCACCACGGCCGTATCTACAGCCACTTCCGCGGCTAATATCAATAACCTCAATTACCCTGCTGCCGGCGTCGGCACCGATATTACCCAAACCATTTATACCACACCTGCCAGCGGCGTTACCTACTTTGGCAATAAGCCGCAACGCTATCTGCAAAACCGCGTGAGCTATTCGTTTACCGATCGCGATGGCAGCACCGCCACCACCAGCGACCAGGTACTCACCTATTACAGCTACGACCCACATGGCAACGTGGAGTGGGTTATCCAGGATATTCCGGAACTGGGCCGCAATTATATTGCTTACGAATACGACCTGGCCAGCGGCAGCGTAGTAAAAGTCCGCTACAACGAAGCTTTCCCGGATCGTTTCTTTCACCGCTATACCTACGATGTGGATAAACGCATCAAAACCGTGGAAACCAGCGTGGATGGACAGTTCTGGGAAGCCGATGGCAATTATAGTTACTACCTGCATGGCCCGCTCAAACGCGAACTCATTGGCCACGACAAGATCCAGGGCCGCGATTATATTTACACCATTCACGGATGGCTCAAGTCACTCAACAACATCAGTGGCCAAACCGTTGACCCGGGTGGTGATGGCGGATTTACCGACAACAACATGTATGTAGCCCGCGATGCCTATGCCATGACACTCGGTTACTACAAAGGCGACTACGCCAGCCGCAACTCTACACTCAACTCCAATACATCCTTTGGCACTTTCCTCTCTACAGGCACCGACCTGTACAATGGAAACATCAGCACCTGGATTCAGAACTACGATAAAAAAGCCATGTCTTCGGCCATGTCCGGAGCCTTCCTGTACAACGCCCAGGCAACCGGTCGCACCTTTAAGTACGATGAACTCAACCGCATTACCGAGGCGAAGTTTCAGCTATACAATTCCGCTACCAGCATCTGGAGCAGCAGCAACGACTACCTCGAAAACTTTGCCTACGACCCTAATGGCAACATCACCAGCCTGACACGCAATGGAAACAGCACCACCGGCCTGGCCATGGATAATTTCACCTACAATTATTACAATCAGTCGGGAGGCATTTATACCTCCAACCTCTCGGGCCAGGCTCCGGCCAATGCCACCAACCGCCTGGCTTATGTGGGCGATGCTGTTTCGAGCGCCTATACCACCGATATTGACAATCAAACCAGCACCAGCAATTATACATATGATGCTATTGGCAACCTCACAGGCGATGCCTCCGAAAACATCGGGTCCATTACCTGGAACGTGTATGGCAAAATAGCCACCATCCAGAAAACCAGTGCAGGCAATACCATCAACATCACCTACCTCTACGATGCCTCGGGCAACCGGGTGTATAAAAAGGTAACCACCTCGGCCAGCCCTGTGCTGGGCGATGTAACTTCTTACTACGTGCGCGATGCTGCAGGCCATTCTATGGCCATTTACGATCGCACCAATGGAGGCACTTCGCCAAACTATACGGCCACCTACACCCTCAAGGAGCAGGCCATTTATGGCAGCGACAGGCTTGGAGCCCGCTACAAAAGTATTTCCCGCGCAACGGCATTTACCAGCTCCACGCCGCCGGCACCGCAAATCACGCCAACACTTGTGCATACAAGCGGCTATGCCAACATGCTGGTGCCTCAACTCAACAATACCGGGCAGCAGATTTTTACACGCCGTATCAACTCCGGCTCTGCCAGTACTTCGGCCGTGGCCCTGGGAGGTAGTGAGCATGTGCAGAACATTTCTTCGGGGACCAACACTTTTGGCATGGGTCTGGGTCAGGCCGTGGCACACGACATGAGTGGCGGCGCCCTCCTCAGCGCCTTTGCCTGGTATGTGATGTCGGGGAGCACGGTCGTGAGCACCAACACCAGCATCTATGTCAAAGATACCCTGGCGGTCACCATTCCAGCCGGCTTCAACAATGCCCCCAATGCCCAGGCCCTGTTCATGAAAAAACCGGGTAGCGATGACCAGTATTATTTCTTTACCATTGGTACCGATGGCAAGCCTTATTACCACACCATCGATGCCTCCGGTGGCGTGGTGCTCGACTACAACACCGCCCTCGATAACACCAATACCGACTATGGCCAGACCATGGAACTCTACGAAGACCGGGCAGGGCAGGGCAATTCGGTACTCTACCTGCGCCGCCTGAGCGGTGGTAACACCTACCTCAAAATGTTCGCCATCAATGCTTCCGGCATCACGCCACTCAGCGACATCAACATTGGCGCTGCTGCCGGGGCGTCCCAAACTTGTGAGATTCAGGTATCGTCCAACGGCCTGTTGCTTGCCTTTGCCAGCAATACCGCCAGCAATGGTGAGATCTATCTGTATAACCTCAACGCGGATCACCAGACCCTCGGTACCCTGGCAGGAAAGCGTGTACTCACGGGTTCTCTGGTGCGCTCGGTAGAATTCAGTAATACTGACAATTATATTTTCTACTCCTGTTACAGCAGCGGCACTACCAGCATGTACCGCACCACCACGGCTTCTTTTGCTTCGGCATCGGCCACCACCATGCATACCCAAAGTGGTACCACGTCGGTAGGAGCCATTCGCAAAGGCGCCAACAGTTTCATCTATTACCTTACCAACACGACGGGTGCCAATAGCTCTACCATCAATATGTTCACGGCACCCGAAACAGCCCTTACCAACGTCACGGCAGCCCTCAGTTATGCAAGCAACCTGCAGTTGCCGGCACAGCCGCACCTGCTCGACTACACGGCCCAGGCCATTTCGCTCACGGCCAGCAACCGCGAGTACAAAACCAAAGAGTACGAGCTCAAAGATCACCTGGGCAATGTGCACGCTACGGTGGCCGACTTCAAGGTCGCTTTCAGTTCCGGCACACCCGACCTGGTGTACGATGAGCGCTTTAATGACCTGGGCACCGGTACAGCAGGCGGTGGCACCGCCACCGGCTATACCGTGGTGGCCGGAGCGCCATCAACCATTGTCGACAACCAAAATAATTCACTTCGCGTATATGGTACCGCCCCGGGCTCAGCGGTGGTTCGTAACATCAGCCTGGGAGCTACCACCGGGGGCAGCTATGCCCTGAGCTTCGACTACCTGCCGGGTACCTGCAGCATGGCCAGCTGGCATGTGACTAACCTTGGCAATACCTATGGCGGTTTGCAGATCAATGGCCGTAACGATTTTGTGATCAATGTGCCATCGGGTACAGGCAGCATCAACCTGCAATTTACTTACGAGGATGCCACCGCAGGGCATTCATTTTACATCGACAACATCCTCATCAAAAAACTGGATGTGGCAGGTAGTACACTCATCGCCAACGCCGGCACCGACGATTTCAACACAGGCACCACCGGCAATTGGGTGGGCAATAATGTAACGCTGAGCAACCCGAGCGGCACCAAACTCAAAGTAACAAAGGCTACGAGCCCGGTGGGTACTTGGTTTGCGATTAATAAAACCGTAAATTTAATGGCCAATCAGTTGTACAGGGTGTCGGTAGATGTAGCCACCCTCACCAACATGAACGGCAATACGCTATACATTGGTTACGACAACAGCGACGGTACGCCCTGGCTCGACTGGAGCCAGCCGGTAACAAGCGCTAGCACGGGAACGTATATATACTACATTATCCCGAAAACCAATGTAGGCAATCTGTTCTTTAACATAGACAACAGTTCGGCCACCAATTTCGACTTTGAGCTCGACAACATTAAAATTGATTTGATTGGTGGGGCCACACAACCATTGTACACGGCAGTACTGAATAATGTGACGGATTATTATGCTTTTGGGGCGCCAATGCCGGGGCGTAACTATACAAGTACGGGTTATAGGTATGGGTTCAATGGAAAAGAGTTAGATAAAGAAACGGCGGCAAATGAAGGTGGAACCCAGGATTATGGTATGAGGATTTATAATCCGAGTTTAGGAAAGTTTTTAAGTGTGGACCCTTTAACAGCATCTTATCCATGGTATACTCCGTATCAGTTTGCAGGAAATAATCCAATACTTTCCATTGATCTAGACGGAGCCGAAGAAAATGTACAAAACGCCGGCCCAAATAATTCTTCTTTACCATCAATTAAAAAATTAGATGTCAATCTCATAATAGACAGAATGAATAAAATAGATGGGCATGTAAATAATATAGTTAAAGCAGCAAATTTTGATGCAGAGTTTCTAAAGAAAAATGAATACAGAATTAAACAAATGATCTATAAGAAGTTAGCTTTTGATGAAGAGGGAAATCCTGTTTTGCTTAATCCTGATATGCCCGGTCAAAATGCGGAAGAAGGAGATAATTCATACAAAGAGCTAAAAGACGCAGCAAAAGCGTTTAAAAACACTAAGGAATATAGAGATTTTAAGAAAAAAGTGTTTAAACCTATAGATAAAAAAATCGAAAGTACAGTTCTCTCAAAAATTTTAGGGGCATCAGGACGCGCATTGAGAAAAACTTTAGGTTATATATTTGAACCTACTGAAATGGGTGATCAAATACAACCATTAGAACTTGAGCGCCAAAAACGCCAAGCGGAGCAAACTAAAATAGATAAAGAAATAAACTCGAAAATTAATTCAGCTACAATAAAAGAATATGGAAAGACGGAAAAACCAACACCTTTATACGAAGTATATGTTGCTGAGCCTGATGCCTCGAAAGTGGGTAATTAAAACATGTTTATGTTTGGGAGTTTTACTTTCAATTGCAAGCTATGGCCAGGTTAATTACTGGAAAATTGTCGAGCAATGCAATTCAGATATTGAACATAAGTTCAATTTGCAAGAATCATATCAAGCCAGAGGGGACGCTTATTATGGTCTTGGTAAATATGAAAAAGCAATAAGAGATTATAAGTCATCGATAGCAGAAGGAAATTCATCAGCCGACATACAATATAATATTGGAATATGTTACTTTATGCTTTCAAGTTATGATACTGCAATTAAATATTTTCATACTGCAATTAAAAATAAAGAAGATTTAACAGAAGCATATATATATATTGCCGAATGTTATAAACGCAAACAAGAGCCTGAAAAAGCAATTAGACTTTTAAAGGGGGTTATCAAAAAAGATTCACTAAATGCAAATGTTTCTTATAATTTGGGACTTCTCTATAGAGAACAGTTTAAATACCAAGAAGCATTGCATTTTTTCGCTCTAGCCAAAAAAGACAAAGCATATAAATATTTTTCTTTACTAAATTTAGTGCTTTGTTATTCTAAAATTTCAGATTTTGCTAACGCTGAAAATAACCTAAAAGAAGCACAACAACTCGACCCATCAAATAGCTATACAATTTTGTACGAAGGAATTTTGTTAAGTTCCAAGAAGGATAAACAAAAGGCATGTAATTGCTTTTATATAGCAAAACAAAAGGGAAATAGAGAGGCGGACTCTTTGATTAAGCTAATCAAATGTGAGAATTAATTGGAAGCAAATAAAAAAAGCAATAGAAGAATTTATTGATCGAATTCTTGAAATATTTATCGGGTGGTAAAACTTTCAAAACAGGAAAACTCTTTTTCGATTTGCGCTCCATAGGAGCGACATATTCAGAGCTTTCAAAGCAAGAAAACTCTTTTTCCATTTGCGCTCCATAGGAGCGACATATTCAGAGCGCCGGGTAAAACGACCCGGCGTAAATGGTCTGAAGGTACGAACGCACTGTTAGGTGAGAATAAAATAAACATTATTTGATTGTTTTGTTCAGTTGTACAGGGTGTCGGTAGATGTAGCCACCCTCACCAACATGAATGGCAATACGCTTTACATTGGCTACGACAACAGCGACGGTACGCCCTGGCTCGACTGGAGCCAGCCGGTAACGAGCGCTAGCACGGGAACGTATATATACTACATTATCCCGAAAACCAATGTAGGCAATCTGTTCTTTAACATAGACAACAGTTCGGCCACCAATTTCGACTTTGAACTCGACAACATCAAAATAGACCTCATTGGCGGTGCTATGCCACCGCTTTATACAGCAGTCCTGAACAATGTGACGGATTACTATGCTTTTGGGGCGCCAATGCCAGGGCGTAACTTTACAAGTAC
>JAFDXR010000009.1 GCA_018267825.1 Bacteroidota bacterium
GTGCCGATCTGTGCGCGTCTGCGTACGAAATTTCTCGCTGATTTCTGCCGATGAATCCGCTGATTTCCGCTGAGCTGTGTTAGTCTTTCTGTGTAAATCTGCGTGTTCTAAATCTGCGTGGATCTGCGAGAAAGAAAGAAGACTAAGATTGCTTCGCTCAGCACGCCATGATGTGACTTCTCTCATAAGCAGAATCCGGTAAACTCTACTTTCCCTTCCGGATCGGAAACAGGCGCCTGATAACGGAGAGTTCGGCTTCATTGCTGAATACGCCCTGGTGGGCACTTTTCACATCTTCGATCGAGTAAAATGCATGAGGCGAATGCTGATGGATCATGGCAATAACCTGGGCTTTATTGACCCGTTTCACCACTGTAAACAATAATTTTACAGGCCCCATAGCACCTTCGGCATCGACCATCGTAACACCCTGGTGTATGCTCCTCAGGTCGGCAATAAGTCCGCTGGTGTCTTCATTGGTAATGATCCGGATTACCTGCGTACCAAGGGCAATACGCTCCTCAATGAGCATGCCCAGGTAAGTACCGGCACTGAAACCCAGGGCCCAGGCAATAAAACAAGCCACATTATCCAGGTGACTGAACACCTGCCGCATGGCCACCAGCCAGATCAAAACCTCAAAGAAACCAAGAACGGGAACGATCTTGCGGAGCCCTTTTGAAATGAAGATATGGCGGAGTGTAGCCATGGTTACATCGCCGAGCCTCGATAGGAAAATAAGGATCGGTAATATAATCCAGCTGAAATAATCAAATGCCATACAGTAAAATTACCTGATACAAATATGCCCGCCCGACGTTATATCGTATAATTATGAAAAAGCGGTTGTTTAAAGAATAGGTCAAGGCGATCCTCACACGAAGGCAATAATTCTGAAATTTAGCTGTCCTGCATGGAACCCGAACAAATGCACATACAAGAACCTCTAAAACGACGTTTCAGCTTACGCCGGTTTTTGCTGCGGATTTTTCTGAGCATTGTGGTTGGCTTTACACTCCTGTTTGTACTGGCCATGACCCTCGTATATGTATACGAAGACGAGGTGAAAGAGATGATCATTGCCGAACTGAACAAACACCTGAAATCCGAGATCATTGTCAAGCCACAGGACATTGACCTAACCATTGTTCAGTCTTTTCCGGAATGTGCACTCCGTTTCAGGCGTGTGACGGCCCTGGAAGCCATTGATACCAAAGATAAGGATACGCTGTTCTATGCCGACAATATCATGTTGTCTTTCAGCCTTCGCGATCTGTTCTATAAACGCTACAATATCAATGAGATTCTCATACAACGGGCTACGTTCAATCCGTCTGTTGATAAGCTCGGGAAACCCAATTACATCATCTGGAAAACCGACACCGCCTCAAAAGGAGAAAATGTCAATTTTGCCCTCGAAATGATCCGGCTCGATGATGTAGAGCTGCAATACAAAAATGTTTCTACCCGCGTCAAATGCAACGGGCATATTCCTTCTCTGGAGTTTAAGGGAACTTTCGGCGATCATGAATATAGCATGGAGGCCAAAGGCAATGCGTTTATTGAACTGTTGCAGGTAAAAAAGGTAAAATACATCGCTTCCAAAAATCTGAAATTTGATGTGGATGTGGATGTTTCGGGAAACACCTATACATTCCGCCAGGCCGACCTGAAACTGAACCAGATGAGTTTCAACGCCGCCGGTAGTATGATCTTTGCGGATAGCCTGGAATTACTGCATCTCGATTATAAAGGGAAGAATCTGGAGATTGCACCTGTGCTTTCCCTGCTGCCGGAGCAGTATCAGCACAATATTGCCGATTACAGCAGCGACGGATTATTTTATGCGGAGGGTCTGCTCAATTACAAAAGCGGTGAGCCGATAACCGTTAGTTCGAAATTCGGAATCAAACAGGCGACCATTACATACAAACCGCAATCGGCAACACTGACGGATGTGAACCTGGCCGGCGAACTGGAAGTTGCCGATGGTATATCAAAACTGCTATTGAAAGGGATCAGTGCCCGGCTGGGCAGCAATACCTTCAGGGGCGACTGTGAGCTCAGTAATTTCAATGACCCTTACCTGACATTAGACGCTGACATAAAAACCGATCTGGCTGAAATGATCCGCTTTTACCCGATCGATACCATCCAGGCTCTCTCCGGAAACCTGGACCTGAATACACATATTGCCGGGTTGATCCGTAACCTGAAACATCCTTCAGGCGCTGATGATATAAAGGCCAGCGGCTCTGCAACCTGGCATGATCTGAAACTTCGGTTTAAAAATTCAACCAAAGAACTCAATATTCCAGGGGGCGATCTGAGACTCGAAGGACGCGATGTGCAACTCACCGATGTGAAGATCATGCATGGCAATTCGGACCTGACGCTTACAGGCTCTATTCCTGCTTTTCTGACCTATGTTTTCGATAGCAAAGCCCCGCTTGAAATAGATGCGGATCTGGAAAGCTCGCGCCTCGAAATGGAAGATTTCCTCGTTTCCGGAGGTAAAGAAGGTACGTCTGAAGTCAGTATTCCGGCCAATCTGCATTTCAACCTCGATGCAAGCATCGGTAAATTTTCCTTCGCAAAATTCAGTGCCAGCGACATCAAGGGAAATATTTATATCCGCGACCAGAAATTATATGTGAAAAACCTGGTATTGAATACGCTCGACGGGAAAGCGACATTGAATGCCATTGCCGACGCATCGGGTGAACAGATTGCCATATCGGCGGAGAGCGATCTGACGGGGATTAATATTCAGAAATTGTTTTATCAGTTCAATAACTTCGGGCAAACCACACTCCAGGACAAACACCTCAAAGGCTTTGCGACAGCCTCTATCGACTTCTCCGGGAAATGGAGCAGACAACTCACAGCTGATCTTTCATCCATCAATGCTACCAGCAGCCTGTTGATTGAAAGGGGCGAACTGAATGAGTTTAAACCGCTGGAAAGCCTTGCCAAATATATCGAAGTAAAAGAGCTGCAGCACATCCGTTTCTCTACCATGCAGAGCGCTGTAGAGATCAAGGATAAAACGATCACCATTCCGAAAACATCCATTAAGTCGAGCGCTATCAACATTGAACTATGGGGCAAACACACGTTTGAGAATATGATTGATTATCATATTCAGCTCCTGCTCAGTGAGCTTCTGGCCAAAAAGCCAAGAGCCGGCAAGGGCCTCGATGAGGAACTGGAACTGGTAGAGAATGATCCTGAAAACAGGCGCAGCGTATTTATCATGATGACGGGCCCTATCGATAACCCGGTGATTAAGTATGATCGCAGGGGCGCCAGGGAAAAGATAAAACAGGATATTAAACAGGAGAAGCAAAACCTGAAACAATTACTTAAAGAAGAATTCGGTCTCTTTAAGAAAGACAGCCTGCAGAAAAAGGAAAGCCATCTTTCCGATCAGAACTTTAAGCTGGAAACCGGTTCGGATAATAAAAAGCCGAAACCAACGTTACAGCCTAAAAAGAAGGATGAAGAGGATGAGGATTTCTGATGCCCTGCCCGCACACCCAGATCCGCTGTTTTGCAGTGCGCCATTTAAACTCTATCTTTAATCCAGGCCTTTTACCCGACACATGAATATTTATTCGCAGAAACAACGCTGGAAATGGTTGCTGGCACTCATCGCCCTGCTGATTATTATTTCATCATTGTGGTATACCAACCGGCTGGTAAACCGCATTAAAAAAGAAGAACGTTCCAAAGTGGGCCTCTGGGCGGAGGCCGTTAAGAACAAAGCCAAACTGGTTAAATTCACCAACGACCTGTTTGAAAAACTGAAACAGGAAGAGCGCAAGAAAGCAGAGCTCTATGCTGCTGCCACCAAGCAACTCAGCGGGGATCTCAACGATATAGGATTTGTATTAAAAGTATTGCAGGATAACACAACGGTGCCAGTGATCCTGACCGACGATGCCGGCCGTATTACGGCACAACGCAACCTCGACTCGCTCAAACTGGCCACGGATACAGGCTATATTCACTCCGAGCTCGCCGAAATGAAAAAGCAATACGAGCCGGTGGTGATCGATGTGTATATGGGCCGAAAAAATTTTCTCTATTATAAAGACAGTCGTCTGTTTACTGATATTAAAACTGTTTTTGATAGCCTCATCAAATCATTTATTTCGGAAGTCGCCATCAATAGTGCCGCCGTTCCGGTTATATACACCGATTCCAGTAAAACCCGCGTGCTTGCTTTCGGTAATGTTGACACACTGAAGCTCAGAGACCCGGAAACCCTGCGCAATACACTCGCATTGATGGAACAGGAAAACCAACCCATTGAAGTGGACCTGGGCGATGGCTACCGTAATTACATTTTCTATGAACAGTCTCAGTTACTCACTCAGTTGAAATATTATCCTTATGTGCAGTTTGGAGTTATCGGTTTATTTTTGCTGATCGCCTACATCCTGTTCAGTACAGCCCGTAAGGCAGAGCAGGATCAGGTATGGGTTGGTATGAGCAAGGAAACAGCTCACCAGCTCGGAACTCCCTTGTCGTCGCTGATGGCCTGGACAGAGCACCTGCGGTCCATGGGAACTGATGAAAATGTGGTGAATGAAATAAACCGCGACATCAACCGCCTGAACACAATTACAGAGCGCTTCTCCAAAATAGGCTCACAGCCTACATTGCAGGACGAAGATATTTGCGAGGTTATCCGGCATGCAGTCGATTACCTCAAGCAACGTACCTCGCGCAATGTGATCTATGAGGTGCATGCTCCCGATCAGACTATACATACCCTCTTGTCTGTGCCCTTGTTCGAATGGGTTATTGAAAACATCTGTAAGAACGCCGTAGATGCCATGAATGGGAAAGGACAAATTACAGTCACCATTCACGATATTCCGGAAGGTGTTGCCATCGACCTGCAGGATACCGGAAAAGGAATCCATAAATCTAAATTCAAATCGGTTTTCAAACCCGGTTATACAACCAAAAAAAGAGGTTGGGGTTTGGGGCTTTCCCTGTGTAAACGCATCATCGAAAATTACCACAAGGGGCAGATCATGGTGCTCAGCAGTGAAGAAGGAAAAGGCACTACATTCCGGATCATTCTGCAACGCGGCTGATTCAGCGGCTACGGTTTTTCAATTCGGCAACAACGTCATCCAGTGTTTTGTCCTTTGCGCTTAACAGGATCAGGTAGTGAAACAGCAGGTCGGCGGCTTCAGAGAGAAAAAGAGCATCGTTCTGGTCTTTGGCTTCAATAACAACTTCAACAGCTTCTTCGCCTACTTTCTGAGCGATTTTATTAATGCCTGCGGCAAACAAGCCGGAGATGTAAGAGTCCTGAACGGGCTGCTTTTTTCTTGACGCAATCGTGGCCTGTAACTCATCCAGGAAATCAACCGGGTTGTTGTCTCCGAAGCAGGTGCTCTGCCCGGTGTGGCACACCGGGCCCGTTGGTTTTGCCTGTATCAACAAGGTGTCCTCGTCGCAATCTGCAGCTATAGATTCTACCCTGAGAAAATTGCCGGAAGATTCGCCTTTCACCCAAAGCCGGTTTTTGCTTCGGCTGAAGAAAGTTACCAGGCCGGTTTCTTTGGTTTTTTGAAGCGCTTCCTGGTTCATGTAACCGAGCATGAGTACCGAGCGTGTCTGGCTATCCTGGATGATGGCCGGGATGAGCCCTTTAATGCTAATGTTTGTATTCATCGTATTGGAATTTGTCTGGATTTTAAATAGGTTTTAAGATCGCGCAGATGAATGTCTCCGTCGTGAAAGACACTGGCAGCAAGCGCGGCGTCGGCCCTGCCCTGTTCAAATACTTCAGCAAAATGTTCCATGGTTCCGGCTCCACCACTGGCAATAACCGGGATCGGTACAGATGTTGCAATGGCCTGTGTAATGTCGATTGAAAAGCCGTTTCGCGTTCCGTCTCCAGCCATCGATGTCAATAGTATTTCACCAGCGCCACGTTCACTGACCTCCCTGGCCCAATCGAGTGCGCGTGTTTGGGTTTGAACACGCCCGCCATTAAGGTGCACATACCAGGAGTTGTCAAAAGGTTTGGTGTCGATGGCTGCTACAATGCATTGACTGCCGAATTGCCGGGCAAGTGTTTCTATCAATTGCGGGTTGCGGAAAATACTGGTGTTTACGGAAACCTTATCGGCCCCAGCATTCAAAAGAGCTTCCACATCCCGGATTTCAGAAATGCCTCCACCTACGGTAAACGGAATGTGAATGTGACGGGCAATATTGTACACCAGCTGGCGCCATGTTTTTCGTTTTTCGTTTGTAGCGGCGATGTCCAGGAAAACAAGTTCATCGGCACCTTGTTCGGAATAGCGGATAGCCAGTTCAACAGGGTCGCCGCTGTCACGGAGGTTTTCAAAATGGATGCCTTTTACAGTGCGGCCGTTCATAACATCCAGGCAGGGAATAATTCGTTTGGCAAGCATGATTTAAATAAATGTTCTGAGTTCGTTTAAGGAAATATAACCTTCATATAAAGCCTTCCCAATGATTGCGCCTGTGCAGCCGGTTTCCCGGAGAAGACGAAGGTCGTCAACAGACCGTATGCCACCACTGGCAATCAGGCGGATTCCCGGATTTTCCAGGATAGTTTTTTTGTATAATTCAACAGAGGGGCCCATGAGTTGACCATCTTTACTGACATCGGTACAGAACATTTGCGATATGCCAAGCTTCAGCATCTGTTTGATAAAATCCGGCAGAGATATGTCTGTTTGCTGGGTCCAGCCCCTGATAGCAAGTTTTTCCTCTTTCACATCGGCGCCCGGAAGAATGGCATCCGGACCATATGTTCCGATCCAGGTGGCGAAACGCTGCGGCTGACTAATAGCAATACTTCCGATAGTAGCCATTTTCGCTCCACATTCGAATACGCGCTTCATGTCGGCATCTGTTTGAATACCGCCTCCGAAATCAATGATAAGGTTGGTTCGCGCGGCGATCTGTTCGAGGGCTTTCCAGTTTCTGACTTTGCCGGTTCTTGCACCGTCGAGATCTACCACGTGCAACCGTCTTATGCCATGATCCTCAAACATAGCGGCCATGTCTGCCGGGGAAACAGGATATGTTGTTTTTGAATCATAGCGGCCTTGTGTCAGGCGTACGCATCGCCCATCTATAATATCGATTGCAGGTATAAGTTCCATCAATAAAGGTTTAAAAAGTGTTTTAATAGTTGCTGTCCGTCATCACCCGATTTTTCGGGATGAAATTGTACAGCATAGAAATTATCTTTTTGAAGCGCTGCACTGTATGGCGCGGCATGACAGGCTTGTGCCACAGTGTATTCGCATAACGGGGCATAATAGCTATGCACAAAATACATGTAGCTGTTTTCGGGAATATTCCCGAAGACGGGAGATGCCAGGTTTGAAATGGTATTCCAGCCTATCAGCGGAACTTTCAGCGAAAGATCTGTTGTGACCTGGAAACGTTTTACCTGCAGTGGAAAGATACCAAGGCCGGAAGTATCCCCCTCTTCACTGTGATCGCATAAGAGCTGCATGCCAAGGCAGATGCCGAGTACTGGTTGCCTGAGGTGTTTGATTACCCTGTCGAGGCCTCTGTTGCGGAGGTACTGCATAGCTGATGAAGCCTGGCCTACACCCGGAAAAATCACACGATCAGCAGATAGGATGGTTTCGGCATCATCTGTAATTACTGCATTGGCACCGATTCGCTCAAGGGCAAATTGCACCGAACAAACGTTGCCGCCATTGTATTGAATGATTGCTGTTTTCATCGTTCAGAGTACTCCTTTCGTGGTGGGCAGACCATTGTTGTTCAGCTCGCGTTTAATGGCTTGCTTCAGGCATCTGGCGAGCGCCTTGAAAATAGATTCAATTTTGTGGTGTTCATTATTTCCTTCAGCCCTGATGTTGAGGTTGCATTTCACTGCATCACTGAATGATTTAAAAAAATGATAGAACATTTCTGTGGGCATATTACCGATCTTCTCGCGACGGAAAACCGCATCCCAGATCAGCCAGCTTCTGCCCCCCAGATCAATAGCCACCTGGGCGAGACAGTCATCCATCGGAAGTACAAAAGCATAGCGCTCTATATTTTTTTTATCTCCCAGTGCTTTCAACAGACAATCGCCCAGAGCAATGGCTGTATCTTCAATGGTGTGGTGTTCATCAACCTGCAGATCTCCCTGTGTACGGATGTAAAGATTCATGCCTGAATGCCTTGCCAACTGCTCAAGCATGTGGTCAAAGAATGATAAACCGGTACAGATGTTAGCCTTCCCCTCACCATCCAGATCGATTTTGATAACAATGTTGGTTTCATTGGTTTTACGTTCTACAACAGCGCGTCTGGCCGGAAACCGTATCATGCTGTATATTTCCTGCCAGGTTTTGGCATGCAGCGCCAGGTTTTGCTGCAAAGCATCGGGGATATCGAATGTATGTAATTCATTCCGAAGGATAATAGCCTTAGCCCCGAGATTTGCGGCCAGTTGAAGATCGCTTAACCGGTCGCCTATTACGTAGGAGTTGGCCAGATCATACATGCCGTCCAGGTATTGTTGAAGTAAAGCGGTACCCGGTTTACGCGTGGGTTTGTTCTCATACTCAAATGTTTTATCGATTATAATGGAATCGAAACAGACACCTTCTCCGGCCAGTGTTGTGATCAATTTTTGCTGGGCAGGCCGGAATGTTTCTTCGGGAAATGAATCGGTTCCCAGGCCATCCTGGTTACTGACCATCACGAACAGGTAATCTGTTTCCAGGGCGATTTTATTCAGGGCTGTGATGCAGCCCGGTATAAATTCAAGTTTTTCAAGTGAGTCGATTTGGAAAGTGTCTGCCGGCTCGCGGATCAGGGTTCCGTCGCGATCAATAAAGAGTATTTTTTTCATTGTAAGAGGTTAATATTTGAATCAATTTTTGGTTTTCTTCAGGTGTTCCAATGCTGATACGAAGGCATTGTTCGCATCCCGGAATATGCTGCCTGTTACGCACAACAATTCCTTTCGATAGCAGAAATACATACAGGGCCTGTGCATTCTCCACCCGCATCAGAATGAAATTGGCCTCTGAGGGGTACACCGTTCGCACCCATGGAAATGCAGTCAGTTGCGCACGGAGCCATTCGCGCTCTTCGCGTGTATTGCGGATCCATTGCTTTACCTGTGTGGAGCGGCTTAGCGCCTGAAGTATGAGTGCTTGTGTAGCCTGGTTGATGTTGTACGGCGCCTTCACTTTGTTCATCCATTCAATGACACCGGCAGAAGCGAATGCCATGCCAAGGCGCAACCCCGCCAATCCCCATGCTTTGGAGAACGTTTGTAAAATAACAAGGTTGGGATAATTGTCAAGCTCGCTCAGCAGACTGCCATAGGAAGCAAAGTCAATATATGCTTCATCCACAACGACCAGTCCCTGCGAAGACTCGAGAACAGATTTGATGGCGCTCCACGATACGCCGTTTCCGGTGGGATTATTGGGGCAGCAAAAGAAGATCAGTTTTGTTTCCGGGGTAATTGCATTCAGAATTCGCGCTGTGTCGAGCTGAAACGTTTCTTTTACCAACGGAATCTGAATAACTTCCACATCATTGATCCGCGCAGACACATCGTACATGCCATAGGTTGGAGGGCAGGTGATAACCTTGTCAGCCCCGGGCCTGCAGAAAATGCGGAACAGCAGATCAATCGCCTCATCGCTTCCATTGCCGAGAAAAATTTGTTCACTGCGAACAGACTTCAGGCTGGCGATAGCCTCTTTCAATTCACGCTGCAAAGGATCGGGATAGCGGTTGAAAGCCTCGGCCAGTGGTGAACCAAAATTATTTTCATTGGCGTCGAGGTAAAGAGACGCTTCGCCTTTAAATTCATCACGGGCACTGGAGTAGGGACTCAGAAGCCTGATGTTGTTTCGGACAATGCTGTTCAGATCAATTGTTTTTTTCATGATTTCAATGTGTTTAAACGTATACTGATGGCATTTTTGTGCGCCTCCAGTTGTTCGGCTTCTGCCATAATTTCTACAGAGGGTCCGATCCGTAACAAGCCGGCTGCACTCACTTCCTGGAAGGTGATTTTTTTCAGGAAGCTTTCGAGCGACACACCACTGTATGCCCGCGCATATCCATTGGTGGGGAGTGTATGGTTGGTTCCCGAAGCGTAATCGCCTGTACTCTCGGCACTGTATGGACCAATAAAGACAGAACCTGCATGACTTACTCTTTTTGAAAGTGTCCTGGCATTCCGGCACGACAGAATCAGGTGCTCGGGAGCATACAGATTGAGGAATTCAATCGCTTCAGCAGATGTTCTGAAAAGAATGAAACGGCTGTTCTCAAGAGCTTTTCGTGCAATGGCTTTCCGGGGCAACACCCGGATCTGGGCATTCAGTTCTTTTATAACGTCTTCGATAAGCAGCAGGGAGGTACTGGTCAGTATTACCTGGGAATCTGCACCGTGTTCGGCTTGCGACAATAAATCGGCAGCCACGAAAGAAGCATTGGCCTCTTTGTCTGCAAATACAGCAAGTTCTGAAGGACCAGCCGGGAGATCAATGGCTGTACCATCGATACTCACCAGTTGTTTGGCGCAGGTCACATACTGGTTCCCCGGACCAAAAATCTTGTCTGATTTCGAAATACTTTGTGTGCCATAAGCCATAGCGGCAATGGCTTGTGCACCCCCCACTTTATAAACACGGCGGATACCAGCCAGTTTGGCGGCAACCAGTATAGCGGGATTTATTTTACCGTCTTTTCCCGGTGGTGTGCAAAGCTGTACTTCCTTGCAACCTGCAATAGCAGCCGGAATACCCAGCATCAGCACAGTCGAAAACAAAGGAGCCGATCCTCCCGGAACGTAAAGCCCCACACGCTCAATACCTACAGAGCGACGCCAGCAGGTAACACCTTTAACGGTTTCTACGTATTTGATACTTTCTTTCTGCGACAGGTGAAAACGACGGATGTTGCCGGCAGCCAGTTTCATGGCTTCCTTCAGCGGCGCCGAAACAAGTTGTTGAGCCGTTTGAAATTCGGTATCGCTCACGAGTAAACTCTCCAGTGCAACGCCATCCAGGTCTTTTGTATATTGAAGCACAGCACTGTCGCCATCGCGCTTCACCTTTTTCAGGATGCTGTTTACACGACTGTTCAGGTTTTCAGAGCAGAGCAGGGGCCGGCTTGCAAGAGCGGACCATTGTTCGGGTTTGGGGTAAGGTATAATTTTCATTTGCAGGATAGAGTTATAAAATCATTTTTTCGATTGGAATTACCAGTATGCCTTGTGCGCCGCACTGTTTCAGATTTTCAGTGATCGACCAGAATTCGTTTTCATCAACAACAGAGTGCAGGGAGCTCCAGCCGGGTTGTGCCAAAGGAAGAATAGTAGGGCTTTTCATGCCGGGAATCATGGCAGCGATGCGCGGCAATTGTTCATTCGGGGCATTCAGTAAAATGTATTTGTTGTTACGGGCCTTTCGCAACGCTTCTATCCGAAAGATCAGCTGCCGGAGCAGATTGTTCTGGAAGTCCTGTAGCTGGTTGTTGGCTATCAGGAGAGCTTCCGATCTTAGTATCACATCGGCTTCACGCAGTCCATTAGACAGCAGGGTGCTCCCGGTACTCACCAGGTCGCATATAGCATCTGCCAGCCCAATGCCAGGGGCAATTTCAACCGATCCGCTGATCTCGTGAATTTCAGCATCAATGCCGTTCTCCCTGAGAAAATTGGTCAGAACCATCGGGTATGATGTCGCGATTTTTTTCCCCTGCAAATCATCGAGGCTCTTGTATGCGGCGCTTTTGTTTACAGCGATCGACAGTCTGCAGCGACCAAATCCAAGCCTGTTGCATATAACAACGGATTTTTGTTTTTCAAGTAGCACGTTTTCGCCAACAATACCCGCATCTGCCACGCCGTCTTCCACATATTGTGGTATATCGTCATCGCGGAGAAATAACAGTTCAAGCGGAAAGTTGGAGGCTTCGGTTTTTAATCGGCCATTGGGGTTACTGATTTGTATGCCGCAGGAGCGAATGAGTTCTACAGATTCATCGTAGAGTCTTCCGGATTTTTGTATAGCAATTTTGAGCTTCATGGGTTTTTTTGAAAATGAAATGAATGGAAATAAAAAAGGCTTACCAGTTGGTAAGCCTTGTCAATAAAGGGAATCTATAGGTACAGATTACACAATATCATCACAGCCTACCGGATGGCAGGTATGGTGATGATGTAAGTGTAATTGATTTTTCATGGGGCCAAAATTAATCCGGATTTTCGGATTATGGAAATATTTTTTTGGTTTTCTTTAAAAAAGCTTGAATAGCAAGGATTTCAGGGGTGCCTTCAGTGTGGTCAATTTTCCGTTGGAGTCTTTCGCTGAACTTTAAACAGGTAGAAATTGGATAAGCAAATGGTGTCTTCTATGTTGGGTAATGTGTGCGGGTTGAAATGATAGGGCTCTGCCAGGTTTTCATTTCTGGTGTAAAGAATATAATCTGCCCTTGTTACAACCGAGTCCGGATGCAGGTAATAGCTGTTTCGCTCTGTGAGCCAGTTCACCAGGTAGGGTTTGCAAAAGGCAATGCTTTCCGAAGGTTTCACAAGTTGCCCGATCGTCTGAAAATCCTTGATGACAGATCTTTCAAAGGGACCTTGCCCCAGATGCCTGATGGTTTTATTCACCAGGATGGTTTTCAGGTTGGCACCCACGAAGAATAGACCAATAAAAATGGCAGCGATGATATGATTTTTTTTGCCGGAGAGTTTTTCACTGAGAAATTCAAATCCATGAAACAACAGAAGAAAAATCAATGGTAATATCGGTATGAGGTATCTTATGGCATCACCATTGTATGGATACAGGCATAGTCCCGCGAGATAAAGAAACAGGACTCCTGCCAGGAATTTTTGTTGTTTCATGAACATGTTCCAGAGGCCGCTCAAAAAGAGGATCATGAACAACCCACTGGCGACGCGATTCAGCATAGAGGGAAGCTCGAATTCAAAAAGCAGGGGTAGTGTTTTTGCGTAGCTTAATATATTCTGCAGGATGAGTGAAACAGAGAAATGACGGCTCATGAGGCCAGAGTAAAATCCAAGTTCGGCGCTGGCATGTCCGGGTAGCAAGCATGTTTGAATCAGGATGAAGCTGATGGTAAAAGCCGACACACCAATAACCATGTTGAATCGGTGTCTGTGCAAATTCTTTTTAATACCGGCCAGCATGCAGGGTATAATGAGTGCCAGGGCCAGGCTGCGGGTTGCCAGCAGACAGGCGAGCAATATGGCTGAGATGAGAGACTTGTGTTTTTTCAACCATGTGATGATACGGCTGCGGGATGCCTCTGGTATTGAGCGCCTTTCGGATTTACCGGCTGAGAACCGGAGATATAACACCAGGTAAAATAGCGCTATGAATACAAATTCCGGGAGCACTTCTTCTTTGGCATCCAACATCCGGAAATGATAATAAAGCAGCAGCGTCAGGATAAAAGCGATGTATGGTTTGCAAAGACGGGTAAAAAAGAAAAAAACGGAAAGGGCACTCAGTACGTAGAAACACGTATTCAGTACCAGGTAAGGACTTATAGATAGTGCAGGCTTGATCATGGAGAGGCACAACGAAAAGAAAATGCTTTTCCGTGGAGAGCCATATACATCAGCGTTAAGCACTTCGGCATATGGTGTGTGATAATGCCCGATGTGTTGCGCCTGGTAGATGTATTGCGCATAGTCGTCGCCCCAGTCGGTGCTCCTGGTGTGGATCAGGCATGCCGGAATAAGCGCCAGGCATAATAACATGGGATACAACCACCTGTTATGCCTACCAGGATCAATCAATGTACTGAAACAACTTTGTAGAGGACAGGTTTACTTGGACTGGCATCATTTTCAAAGCTGGCAATCTGCAGATTCAGGGCGTAGGTTCCATCAAACACATCGTTAGGCACATAAATCATTTCTGTAATGGTTTTATGAAACTGTGTGTTGTGCGGGTATTGCCAGAAAATATGGTGCGAAGCAAGAATGCCGCCATCCACTTCTTTATCCACCGAGGGCATATCGAACAGCAGGTGTTCAACGCCCATATCGTGAATATACTGCATGGCTTCAGGAGTAATGTATGGCGGATTGGTATTGGAATACTGCATGTGCAGCTTATCGTCGTTGTTGGAAAGCGTACGGATAATCAGGGCTTCGGGTTTGGTGCCCTCCAGAGCCTGTTTTAACTGGTGTTCAGCAATCACGAAATCACCGTTATCCAGCGAATCGGGTAAAATAGTCACTACCTCGGCAATGAACATGAATTTTTTGAGGCAATGATTTATAGTCACAAATTCCTTGCTGATATGCCCCACACATTCTGTGTGAGTGCCGTTGCCATGCGGGTTAAACGTCACAGTTCTGAAATTCACAGATCCACCCTGGTTCACATCGCCTACCCAGTCGCCCATACGCACCGGTTCCAGGCTCATGGGGTTTACATACCAGGCACTCGTGCAGTCTTTGCCCGTATGCAGGGGAATAGAGATGTCAATAGGAGCATAAAAATCAACGCGATATTCTTTGCCCTTATGAAAAAGTGTTGCAATCATATTGTCAGATAAATAATTCAGAGGCAATGCGATCAGCCAGGAGCCTTCCGTTTTTGCTTAATGTAAAAATAGATTCTTTTTCGAGGATATGTTCACGCTCCATGTGTTTTTTTACTTCTGCCAGGAAATGAAAATACGTTTCCTGCGAAAAATGCGCTTTTATATAATCAAGACTCACACCCCACATGGTGCGCAGACCGGTGAGCATATATTCATTAAAACGTTCCTTTTCGCCAAGGGTTTCGGTTTCGTAATAATCTGTTTTGCCCTGGCCGATGCTTTCTATATAACGCGCATTGTTGGCAATATTCCATTGCCTGCCTGTACCATTGTAGGAATGTGCCGAAGGTCCAAGACCCAGGTAGTGAACACCTTTCCAGTAATTGGTATTGTGCCGGCTAAAAAAATCCTTCTTCCCGAAATTGGAAATTTCGTAATGAATAAAATCATGTTTCTCTAAAATCTCCGACATTTCCAGGAAAAATTCAGAACTTTTTTCATCGTCGATGGCAGGCTCTTTTTCTTTCATGAAATCGTGTCCCAGTTTGGTGCGTTCTTCTATAGTCAGGTTGTAAGCTGAAATATGTTTCACATCAAGTGCGATCGCTTTATACAGTGTTTGCTTCCATTGCGCCATGTTCTGAAAGCGCGAACCATAGATCAGGTCAATCGTAATGTTTTCGAAACCTGCATCCTGGGCTCGTTTCACCGACGATTCACTTTCAGCGGCTGTGTGAGCGCGGTTCATCCATTTCAGTTCTGTTTCATCAAAGCTCTGCAGACCAATGCTCAGGCGGTTTATGCCCAGGTGTTTCAGTTCGCGGAGTTTTGTATTTGTAAGATCATCCGGATTACACTCCAGGGTAATTTCCGCATCCGTATCGATCTGGTAGGTGTGTTGTAAACTATCCATCATTCTGCCCAGGTCTTTCTGCGTGAGAATACTGGGTGTGCCACCACCGAAATATACAGTGCCAATATGCGGATCGCTGAGGTAAGAAGAACGCAGGGAGATTTCTTTCACCAGGCTGTCTATAAGTTCATCCTTGCGTTTAAGCGACGTGGAAAAATGAAAATCGCAATACGTGCAGGCTTGTTTACAAAAAGGAATATGAATATAAATACCACTCATGGCCTTATTTTAAAGACACCATTCAATGGGTCCGATATTTTTGGAGCGCAGAAATTCATTTGTTTTTGAAAAATGCCTGCTGCCGAAAAAGGCGCCACGTGCCAGTGGAGAAGGGTGAGCCGCCGTGAGTACACAATGTTTTTGATGATCAATGAGCTCAGCTTTTGCTTTCGCATAATTACCCCATAACAGAAACACAAGGTTTTCTTTGTGATCCGATAAGGTTTTGATAACCGCATCCGTAAAGGTTTCCCAGCCTTTGCTTTGGTGACTTCCGGCGGTATTGGCCCGCACGGTTAATGTAGCATTGAGCAGGAATACGCCCTGCTTTGCCCATTTCTCAAGGTTTCCGCTTTGCGGAACAGCACAACCCAGATCGCTCTGCAGTTCTTTGAAAATGTTGACCAGTGAAGGTGGCATGCGAACGCCATCGCGCACCGAAAAGCAAAGTCCGTTTGCCTGCCCGGGTCCATGATAAGGATCCTGTCCCAGGATCACCACTTTTACATCGGTAAAAGGTGTATAGTTGAAGGCCGAAAAAATCTGATTCCCCGGAGGAAATACCTGGTGGTTTTTTCTTTCCTCGATCAAAAACTGCTTTAGGTCTGCGAAATATGGCTTTTCGAATTCTAAGTTCAGAATCTGGAGCCAACTGCCTTCTATTTGGGGCTTTACCATTCGATAAATATTTATGCAAAAATGCGCTTTTGTTCGAAAAAAAGACACATTAATTTTTTTGAAATTATAGACATTGTTCTATATTTGTTATTCATTACTTTAAAAAACTATGCAAATGAAAAAATTAGCTTTACTATCAGCTTTTGTGTTCGTTACTTCTATCACTGTTTCTTCATGCAAATCGCACGAAAAATGTCCTGCATATTCTAAAGCTAATACCATTAGCGTAAAAAAATCAGTGTAATTTTTTGTATGCGCTGGCTTCCGGTTTCCGATCTCAGTGAGCTTGCAATCATAAAAGGACTTTCAAAGGAACAGCACATACGTGCTGTTCTTGTTTTTAAGCACAGTACACGTTGCTCTATCAGCAACATGGCGCTGCACAGGCTGGAAGATAAATGGGTAGATCGTGACGATGTGCCTTGTTATTTTCTGAATCTACTGGAGCACCGCGATATATCCAATCAATTAGCTGCTGATTTTCACGTGGAGCATCAATCTCCCCAGGTTTTACTAATAAAAGACGCGCAGTGTTTTTATCATGAATCCCATAGCGGGATCTCGGTGCGCGATATCAGCGAAGCACTTACCAGATAAATTCGATAACCTGTTTCAGATCAGGGTGCAGGCTTTTAGCCACCGGGCATGTATGAGCAGCATTCTCGTAGATTTTCTTTTCCTTGTCTGTAAAATTATTTTTCGGCATCGTAATCACAATATGAATTTCACCAATACGGCGGGGTTCCGCATACATCACTTTAGTAACATCCGCCGTAGCGCCATCCGTTGGCGTTATCCCGTCTTTCAGGGCTACAATCCCCATTACCGAAAGCATACAACTGCCCAGTGCTGTTGCTACCAGGTCTGTGGGTGAGAAAGCTTCGCCCTTACCATGATTGTCTTTGGGAGCATCTGTTATCAGGCTATTTCCTGATTGCAGATGGAGTGCTTCGGTGCGAAGGCCGCCGGTATATTTTACGGTGCTGGTTGCCATAATGAGGTGTAATTTAGACTTCAAAAGTACATAAAATCACACGGAAAGCGGCTTTCTGCAGGGGCGGTAAATCGGAAATTATTAGTTATTTTTGTAATTGTGTTCAGGCGAATTATAGCACTTACCGGCATTGTATTCATGTGTGTTCATGGGGTTTCCCAGAGCACATCACAGGCTATTGCAGCGGGTCGTGATCCAAATGTGCTTTATCGAAATGAGGCTTCATTCGGGATCTTTGCACATACACGGGGCTTTGGGTTTAATTACATGCGGGCCAGGCATGTTACCGGCACCCGGAAACGTTTGCTTGAAATCGAAGCCCTGAATCTGAAACATCCCAAGGAAATGAAAGTTTCCAACAGTGCCGATAATTCCAAACGATTTATTTACGGAAAACTCAATACGGTGTTTTTGCTTCGTGCCGGTGTTGGTTACCAGACCACCCTGTTTAAGCGGGCCGACAAGAAATCGGTGGAAATTCGTACAGCTTATTTTATCGGTGGAAACCTGTCGTTTGCAAAACCGAATTATGTATTGGTGTACCGTGAAAACGCAACCGGCAATAAGTACCAGGAATCGGTAAAATATGATCCTGCGGTTTATACGATCGATAGTATTTCGGGTAAAGGCCCTTTTATTGACGGACTGGCACAAACCAAGGTGTATCCTGGCGTATACGCCAAGGTTAACATGAGTTTTGAATACGCTCCATATTCCAATTTAGTTCGGGCCATCGAAGTAGGTGCTATCTTTGATTATTATCCGAAAGCATTACCCATTATGGCACATAACCCGGCCGAAAATTTTGTCATTACACTCTACGTAGGATTTGTTTTCGGCAAAAAATGGTTCTAGAAAATCATGGAAACACTCAACCCAACCATACCCTCCGAAAAACCACGTAAGCCCGACTGGCTCCGTGTGAAATTACCTATTGGTGAAGAATACCTGAAGGTGAGGGGCATTGTGTCGAAGCACAAACTACATACTATCTGTGAAAGCGGCAACTGCCCGAATATGGGCGAATGCTGGGGCGCAGGTACTGCTACCTTTATGATTCTCGGAAATATCTGCACCCGTTCATGCGGATTTTGTGCCGTGGCAACCGGTAAGCCAAAGCCTGCCGATTGGGATGAACCGAAGCGAGTAGCCAATTCCGTAAAACTGATGGGCGTAAAACATTGTGTGATTACCTCTGTTGACCGCGATGACCTGAAAGACGGAGGCTCTATTATATGGGCAGAGACCATTAAAGCCATCCGTGAAATAAGTCCAGAAACCAAGTTCGAATGCCTTATCCCGGATTTCGCCGGAAAATGGGAGAACCTGCAACGGATTATCGACGTTAAGCCCGATATCGTTTCTCATAATATTGAAACCGTTCGCCGGCTCACAGCACAGGTGCGGATTCAGGCCAAATATGACCGGAGCCTGGAAGTTCTCAAACGCCTGAAAGATGCCGGGGTTCGCACCAAAAGCGGTTTGATGGTAGGACTTGGCGAAACCGAGGAAGAAGTACTCGAAACCATCGACGATCTGGCGCGCGTGAACTGTGATGTCATGACCATCGGCCAATACCTTCAGCCAACCCCAAAACACCTTCCGGTAGCACGTTTTGTGCACCCCGACGAATTTGCCAGATGGAAAGACATTGCCCTGGCAAAAGGCTTCCGTTACGTAGAAAGCGGAGCCCTGGTACGCTCATCGTATCATGCTGAAAAACATGTGTTTTGATCACTTTTGACCACTTATTGGAAAATTCCTGCCACTTATAAAGTATAAGCTGCCGAAAAACAGTATTTTTAAGGCCGATAATAAAAAAAAACTATATTTGTGTAGCTCAAAAAAAGTTAAAAAAGTCTTAAATATAACCACATCATGAAAAAATCGTTACTTAATCTTAAAAGTGTACTGTTAGCCGTTGGTATGACCGGCATTTTCTCGACAGCAGTCGCTCAGCAAGAAAAACACTGCGGGACAGATCAGGCGTTGCAGCAGATTTTTGCAAAATATCCTGAACTGAAGGCTCAGCATGAGCAAACTGTTGCCAATATGTACCAACAAATTTATTCAAATCAGCTGGCTGCTAAAACAGCAACAACTGTGGTTGAAGATACACTGTACATTCCGATTGTTTTTCACATTATTCACCAGTACGGTGCTGAAGATATTTCTGATGCCCAGGTAATTGATGAAGTATCGATCCTGAACCGTGATTATATGAAGCATAATGCAGATACTACAGCGATTATCGCACCTTATGTATCTGTGGCGGCTCGTACCCGTATTCAATTCCGCCTGGCAAATCTCGATCCGCAAGGCAATTGCACCAATGGTATCGAACACATTTACAGTCACATGACCAACAATGCGGATGACTTTTCCAAATTGAGCGGCTGGCCTCAGAATAAATACCTGAACGTTTGGGTGGTTAAAACCATCGGATCTGCAGGTGTTGCAGGTTATGCGTTCTACCCGTCTGCTATTGGCAGCCCTTTCATGATCGGTGTCGATGGTGTATTGATCTTAAGTGATTATATCGGAAGTATCGGAACAGGTACTGCATTTACCTCACGTGCCTTAACACATGAGATCGGTCACTACTTAGGCTTACCACATACCTGGGGTGATACAAACAACCCTGGTGTAGCTTGTGGTGATGAAGGTATTTATGATACACCAATGACCAAAGGTCACAGCTCATGTACATTATACGATGCAGTTTGCGATATTACCAATATGGGTAAGAAATACCTCTTTACCGGTGCAACCGTTTCCAGCGGAACTGTAGATCCTACGCCAATTACATACGATACTTTGATTAAATACGGTTCTTTTAAAGCAAGCGGTGTTTCTTCAAACCCGGTAACAGCCGGACAATGGTCTTTTAATAACTGGGCAACCGGCTCAACAAACGGAGATACTTCCTGTATGCAACCTTCAGGAGCGCTTGATCCAAGTAAATACTACGAGGTAACTCTCAGTCCGAAATTAGGTGTTAACATGAACATTACTTCTATCAACTTCAATGTTCAACGCAGTGCAACCGGTCCCCGCTCATTTGCGGTAAGATCCAGCGTAGATGGATATACAAATAACCTCAATATAATAACAACTTATAATACAGTTGCCAGTCAGACCATGATTGCGGTGGCCGGCTCTACGGTGTTGGTAAATGATCAGAGTACTTTAACATACTCTATCAGCAGCACCAGCAATACAACTGTTCCTGTTCCGGCTTGTAGTATTTATACAGTTCCAAACACTGGTACACTATCTATTCCGGCACACCATAAATTCATGTCAAGCATTGGTGGAAAAGAAATTTTCATTACAAAAGATACTACTGCTTATCTACAAGGTGCTGTAGCAACAGTAACAACAGGAGTTATTACAAACTCGGCAACTGCTACCCCGGTTACTTACCGTTTTTACGCATGGAATGCAGAAGATGCGGCGGGTTCTTTCCGAATTGACACTGTATTAATCACAGGAACACTCACTAAAATTGAAAACGTTCAGAACTATATGGAGTACTCATACTGCTCTAATATGTTTACAAGAGATCAGAAAACAGTAATGCGTTTCAGCCTGCACTCGAACACTGCAAGCCGTGCTAACCTTGTTTCTGATGCTAACCATGTTGCAACCGGTACAACCGGTACAGGAACTGTGCTTTGCAGCCCTATTGCTGATTTCAAAGCCAGCACCCGTTCAGTATGTCAGGGAACTTCTGTATTATTCACAGCATTACCACGTAATGCTACAGCTACAACATATAGCTGGACATTTGCAAACGGTACACCTGCAACTTCTACATCAAGCGTGCCTTCAGTAGTATTTAACGCACAAGGATGGCAACAGGTAAGTTTAACTGTTGGTAACAGTGCAGGTTCTAACACCAAAACCGAAACACAATACATTTATGTATCACCAAACTATGCTGATATTACCGGTCCTTACAATGAAAATGTGGAGACATCTACAGCAGGTAACTGGATCATTGATAACCCTGAAAATAACAGCTCTCAATTCGTTATTACCGGTAACGCCGGTTCATCGGGTTCTCACTCTTTCTTCCTGAACTGCCTGAAAACAAGTTCTGATCTGGATCCATTCTATGACCAGCGTTTAGGTGAAAACAATGATGCTATCATTTCTCCGAAATATAACCTGAACTATGTAACATCTGCTACATTATCTTTCAAATACTCTTGTGTATCACGTGGTGGTTCTTCTGCGCAGATCACTGAGAAATTAACTGTTTACAAATCAACAGACTGTGGTAAAACATGGAATGTGGCCGGTAACGCAACAAACTCTGTGATCAAAGGTGCTGCTTTAGCTAACGCTGGTTATGCATCCGGTTCGTTTGTACCTTCAGCTTCACAATGGGCTTCTGTGAACATTCCATTGACCCTCACAAGCGGACAAGGTAACGTACGTTTCAAATTCGAATACCACTCCAGCGATGTATCAAACTGTATCTATATCGACGATATCAATATAAACGGTACCGTTGGTATTGAAGAGAGTGTTGCTGACTACTTCAACCTGAATGTATATCCGAATCCAAGCCAAAGCGGCGGCGATATCAATGTAGATTATTTATCTCATGGTAAAAAAGTAGTGATAACCATTACCGACATGCTCGGCCGTCAGGTGTACACAACAACGGATGAAAACCAAACCGGTGCATACTCGAAAAAAATCTCCGGTAGTGAATCAAAATTACGTTCAGGTATGTATTTCGTAAGCGTAAGCGACGGAACAAACAACCAGATTAAAAAGATCATTATCAACTAATTTATAAGAATCCTCAGTAAAAATGCCGTAATTTTATTACGGCATTTTTTTTATCTGTAAACCAAGTGAAAACAGCTCTCTTCAGCATCCTTAAAAACCTTGTATTATTACTTATACTGGGTGTTATACTCGTATTCATCTTCAGTATATATATCGTTAAACAGGAGTTTCTGATCTGTTTTGCAGCAGGCTCATTACTGTATATACTGGCATGCATCCTGGAAGCCCATAGCCATAAAGCACTCATCACATCCGGCAGTACGGTGTTTATGTATCACACAGCCTCAGCTGTGGCAAAGTACGTTATCAAAATCGCAGTTTACGTGGTTATCGGGGTAGTGTTTCTCGTGTCGGGTAACAACATGAAATACATGGCCTGGCTTTGTTTCATGGTAGCCGGCGCCGAGGTGGTCATTATGCTGTATAAGCATTTTACAAAAGGGTATTATATTTCCCTGTCTGACGAGAAACTGGTTGTGTCAACAACAAAACCTGAGGTCGCTTTTATCAGTGGGATCAAACAGATTAATACCCGACATGGATTGGTATATATACTAAAACATGATCTCAAAGCCATCACGATCCGTGTGGATATTATGCCCGATAAAGAAGCATTTATGCAAAAGCTGACGTCCTGGGCGGCTGACCACCAGATCCCGTTTATCAGCGAGCCCTGATTTTTAAAGCTGTTTTATGATTTCGTTGCAGATGAATTCGGCAGCATGTCCATCGCCATAAAATGCCGGATATTGAATCTGATTTCCTTTGTTGAAATGGTCAAATGCTGCATGTATTCTGCCCGCATCGGCATCAGTGACCATAGCGGCACCACATTCCACAAGTTCCACCCATTCGGTTTCCGGCCTCAGAATGATACAGGGTTTCTTAAAATAGAAAGCCTCTTTTTGAACACCACCACTATCTGTCATTACCAGTTTGCAATGGCGCTCAAGCGCAATCATTTCCAGGAATGAAACAGGGCCGCAGATTTTGAAACGCGGGTTGTTGCGGATGCTGTTCAGTAAATCCGCGTTGAGGTTTGTGTCAAGCAGTTTGGCGGTTCGCGGGTGAAGCGGCAGGATAATGTCAATAGACTGTTCGCTGCTTATTTGCTGCAAGGCACCAAAAAGACTGTTGAGCCTTTCGGGGATATCGGTATTGTTGTTGCGATGTATCGTGGCCAGGATAAATCCACCTCTGCTTAGCTGATACATCGAAAGAATGTTTGTTTTTTGTTCGGCCACATCCGAGAAAAACAGGCTATTGTCGTACATCACATCGCCGCAATGGTAGATGGCAGGGTTGTCGGCTGTAAAAGGAGCCCGGGCATCGGGATTAAACCCTTCTTTCACCAGGTTATTGAAGCCCGATTTTGTCGGAGAAAATAACAGGGTGGACACGTGGTCGCACATGATGCGGTTTATTTCCTCGGGCATGGATTTGTTGAACGAGCGAAGGCCGGCTTCAATATGCACAACCGGAACATGTATTTTGCTTGCCGCGATGGCTCCTGCCAGTGTGGAGTTGGTGTCGCCGTATACAACCATCGCATCCGGTTTTTCACGCAGCAGGATCTCTTCAATTTTTTCAAGCATCAGGGCTGTCTGCTTGCCATGGCTTCCGCTTCCGGCCTGGAGATTATAATCGGCCGAAGGAATGCCGAGTTCATCAAAAAACACCTTGCTCATATTGTCGTCATAATGCTGGCCGGTATGTACTATGATTTCCCGGAGTTTATCCGCATATTTTTTTTGAATGGCCCGGCTTAGTGCCGCTGCTTTTATGATCTGTGGCCTGGCGCCTATGATGGTAATAATTTTTTTCATGTGTCGGAGAGTGTTTATAATGTGCCCTGGTCTGAAAAACTGTAATACGTATTTTCACCTATTATGATGTGATCCTGGAGAGCGATGTCAACCAGGCGGGCAGCTTCTTTTATTTTTTTGGTCAGTGAAATGTCCTGCTGGCTCGGCCGTATACTTCCGGAGGGGTGATTATGCGCCACTATAATAGATGTAGAGAGGCTTTCAATAGCAGGTTTCAGGATCAGGCGTACATCAACCAGTGTGCCGCTTACGCCACCTTTGCTCACGCATTCGGAATGCAGTACCTGATTTGCCCGGTTGAGAAACAACACCCAAAACTCTTCATGTGGCAGATCGCTGAGGCGGGGACTGATGTATTGAAATGCCTGGTGCGAATTCAGCACCTTTGGCTTTTCGGACGTTGCACTGTCGGCTCTTCTGCGGCCGAGTTCGAGGGCAGCAGCAATGGTGACAGCTTTAGTAAGACCCACACCTTTGAATTTTTTCAGGTCATTGATCTGGAGTTTGGCCAGTTCATGAATGGAGTTTTTCGATGCATTCAGCATCTTTTGGGCAAGCTGCAACGCGGTTTCCTCGCGGCTTCCGGAGCGCAGTAATATAGCAATGAGTTCGGCATCCGACAGGGTCTGACGGCCTTTGCCAACGAGTTTTTCCCGCGGGCGGTCGTCTTTTGCCAGTGATTTGATGGTAAGGTGTTTTGTGCCGGTATGACTCATCTTCAGAGCCTTAAAAATAATCTTTTTTTGTGAATGCTAAACCGTAAATTTGCTGTGCTCATGCTTAAGATTAAATCTCTCGACGTTTTAAAAATAAAAGAGTTCAGGTATTTTGTTTATACCCGTTTAATTCTCACACTGGCTATCCAGATGCAGATCACAACCATCGGTTTCCAGGTGTATTATGAGTACGGCCGCAATGAGCTTTTTCTTGGTCTCGTAGGCCTGGTTGAAGCAATCCCATCTATCGCAACCTCTTTCTTTTCGGGCCACCTGGCCGATATTATCAGCCGCCGCCGGATTCTTATTTTCACAACACTGGCCTTGCTACTCGGTTCCGCATTCTTGTTTTTCTTCAGTAGCCCGGATTTTCTGTTCCTACATTCTCTCGGAGTTATGGCGTTATTTACTATAGTATTCGTTTTCGGTGTGACACGTTCTTTTTACAGCGCAGCCAGTCCGGCATTCATGAGCCAGCTTGTTCCGCGTAACCTGTATACACAATCTGCTACCTGGAACAGTATTGTGTGGCACACCGGTGCTATTCTCGGTCCGGCCCTGGCAGGTGTTGTTTATGGCATTGGTAATGAAAATCATGCCGACTGGTGTTATGCTATCAATTGCCTTCTGTTTTTGTGGGGCCTTGTGTTTTATCTTTTAATTAAACCCAAAGCGATTCCTGCCCGTGAAAAGCACGAAAGCGTGGTAGATAGCATGAAAGCGGGAATCAAATTCGTATTTAAGAACAACATGGTGCTGAGTGCACTTTCGCTGGATTTGTTTGCTGTGTTGTTTGGCGGTGCTGTGGCTATTATACCGGCTTTCACGGATAAAGTACTTCACCTGGGGCCTGAAGCTAATGGGCTTTTACGTACAGCGCCTGCAGTGGGTGCAGTGATCACATCATTTTTATTTGTTTTCTGGCAACCGGGTAAAAATGCCGGTAAAAATATGCTTTGGTCTGTGGCCGCTTTCGGAGCTTTTACCATAGCTTTTGCGTTATGCACCAATTACTGGCTCGCTTTTTTTATGTTGCTGATGACCGGCGCCTTTGATAATGTGAGCGTTATCGTAAGACACAGTATCCTTCAGCTCATGACACCCGACAATATGCGGGGACGCGTGTCGGCAATCAACAGTATATTTATAGGCTCCAGCAACGAGATCGGTGCTTTTGAATCGGGCGTTGCAGCACGTTTCCTGGGTCTTGTGCCTTCCATTATTTTTGGTGGGGGCATGACTATCCTGGTAGTGCTTGGTGTCAATAGGCTGAATCCGAAGCTCCGTAAACTCGATATCACCAGGTTATAACTTCATGTACAATCAGGAAGAAATCCACGGCTTGCTGGATCAGAAGTATGAACAGTTCAACCGGGCTTCGTTTATTGAAACCGATCCGATTTCAATTCCGCACCGTTTCACTAAAAAGGAAGATATAGAAATTGCTTCTTTTCTTATTTCAACTATCGCCTGGGGTCAGCGTGTTTCCATCATTCGCAACGGGCAGGCATGGATGAACCTCATGGATCACGAACCGCATGCCTTTATCCTGAATTTTTCAAAGAAAGAGGAAAAACGGTTTCAGCATTTTGTACATCGTACCTTTAATGCCACCGACTGTATCTATTTTCTGAAAGCACTGAAGCATATTTACACAAAGCATGGTGGACTGGAGGCTGCATTCAGCAAGGGAATAGCAGGCACTGATGACACGATCCGCGGTGGAATAGGTAGTTTCCGCGAAGCTTTTTTTGAATTAAAATATCCCGAACGTACACGCAAGCATGTGTCGGACCCCATGTCGGGTTCAAGCGCCAAGCGTTTATGCATGTTTCTGCGCTGGATGGTTCGCCAGGATAAAAAGGGAGTGGATTTCGGAATCTGGAAATCCATCAGCGCATCGCAGCTTTGTCTGCCGCTGGATGTGCATACCGGAAATGTAAGCCGGGCGCTGGGCCTGCTGATGCGGAAGCAGAACGACTGGAAGAGTGTAGAGGAGATTACAGCAGTACTTCGGACCTTTGATCCAAATGACCCTGTGAAATACGACTTTGCGCTTTTCGGACTTGGGGCTTTTGATAAATTCAGGTAAGTGGTTTTTTGTAATGCACAAACAGGTTGATCCAGATCAGCCTCGATTTCCGGAAAATCCAGGGGAAGAGGAGGAGTACTGCTCCCAGGAAAATAAACAGAAATGTGGTGGTGCTTAAGTCCAGCAAAAGCACCGTGAGAATAAATAAGCCTACTCCCAGGGCAATATTGAGGCCGTAGCTCACGTACATGGCACCATAATAAAATCCGGTTTCACGTTCATATTGTTCGCCACATTTCGGGCAATGCAGATGCATTTTCGTGAGATCCTTTAAATCGTATGGATTATTGTTGATGAAAAAATCGCCTTCGTGACAACGTGGACATTTGTTGTTGAGGATTGAATATAAACGGGTTTCTTTAAACATAGATCAAAGGTAAAATATCAACAGGTACAGGGCTTGTACTTATCAGGGTAAAAATATCACTTTTCAACGATTTTTAACCGGGACTTTCTGAATTCAAACGGCGTCATGTGTTCATGCTTTTTAAAGAAACGCGTGAAGTAAGAAGCGGTCTGGAAACTCAGGTGATCACTGATCTGGGTTACACTCAGGGCCGAGTGGAGCAGGAGCCGTTTGGTTTCGAGCATGATTCTCTCGGAGAGCAGTGTCTTGGATGATTTTCCGGTTTCCTTTTTGCAAAGACTGTTGAGGTAATTGGGGGTAATGTTGAGCTGTGATGCATAAAACGAAAGCTCATGTTCTTCGTGATAATAGGTGTCGAGGAGGAGCTCATACTGCCTGACGATATTCTCGTGCCCGGGCTTTGTGGGCCTGGTTTGAATGAGGTCTGAGAGTTTGTAAAGAAAAGAACACATGAGGTGTTTCATTATACCACTGTGATGGGCACTGTGATTTTCATATTCGTGCAGCAGCCATTCAAACCATTGAGTGATTTGCGGCCGTTGTTTTTTCTGGATCAGGTAAAGCGGTTCGTTGAAATGGCTGTGAAAGAAAGGCCATTGTTCTTCTACTTTCATGGAGTCGCTGTAAAAGGTTTCCTTGCTGAAAAAAAGTACATAGCCTTTCATGGCTGAACGTATATTCCATTCATGAATCTGGCCCGGCGACATCACATAAAGTTGTCCCGCTTCGAAGGCATAGGTCTTGAAGTCGATGGTATGCGTGCCTTTGCCGGAGCTGATATAGAGCAGGTAGTAAAAGTCGTGGCGATGCGGAAAATGAACACCGGCAATGTTCTTTAAATGATCTTCAAAGCGCAGGAGCTCAATATGACCAATCTTGGAAGGCTTACAACTGATGGTTTGCAGCGTATAAACCGGTATTTTTTTCATACACCCTTCGACTGGCAGGCAAACTGTGTTGTAGGGATTCCGGCTTTCTGAATGGCACCGAATCCTCCGGCAATATCAATGAGGTTGGTGAATCCCTGTCCCTGGAGGATAGAGGCCGTAATCATGCTCCTGTATCCGCCGGCGCAGTGAATGTAATACGGTGCGTGTTTATCGAGGCTATCGAACCAGTCGCTGATAAAATCAAGGGGTTTGTTCGGCACATCATTCAGGTGCTGAGCTTTGTATTCGCCGGGTTTTCTCACGTCCAGAATATTCAGTTTGGAATTTGCGAGTTCATTGGCAAATTCAACTGCCGAAATGGATTTGATGGATGCTGTATGTTTTCCGGCCTGTTTCCATGCCTCCATACCACCATGCAGGTAGCCGATGCTGTTATCATACCCCACGCGGCTCAGGCGCATTACGGTTTCGTGTTCGCGGCCTTCGGGAGTTACCAGTATAATGGCCTGGTTAATATTCCGGATCAGGGCGCCCACCCATGGGGCAAACTGCCCGTCTATACCAATGAAGAGCGCTCCCGGAATATGTTCGCGGGCAAACTCCTGCGGTTTACGTACATCGAGTACAATCACATCACCGGTATTGAGCAGGTGTGTAATCTCATCGGGGCTCAGTGATTTGTGACCCTTGCTGATCACCTCGTCAAACTGCAGGTATCCCGATTTATTCAAAGCGGCATTTTTCGCAAAGTATTGCGGAGGCGGCAATATGTCGGACGTTAGTTCTTTAATAAAATCCTGTTTACTGATATCAGAAAGTGCATAGTTCTGCTTTTTCTGATTGCCCAGTGTGTCAAATGTTTCCTTGCTCATGTTTTTGCCACAGGCAGAGCCTGCGCCGTGGGCAGGGTAAACAATCACATCATCCGGAAGAGGCATAATTTTGTTGCGCAGCGAATCGTAGAGCATTCCGGCAAGATCTTCCTGCGAGAGGTCCGATTTAATAGCGAGGTCCGGGCGTCCTACATCTCCAATAAAAAGGGTGTCGCCTGTAAATATGCAATATGGTTTACGGTTTTCGTCGAGCAGCAGGTAGGTGGTCGATTCGAGTGTATGGCCCGGGGTATGGAGCACTTTAATGGTGAGTTTTCCTACCTTGAACTCTTCACCATCGGTAGCCGTATAGCTATTGTAGGCAGTGGCAGCTTTAGGACCAAATACGATGCGTGCATTGGTTTTATTGGCGAGGTCAACGTGGCCCGACACAAAGTCGGCGTGGAAATGAGTTTCGAAGATATACTTGATAGCAGCATGGTCCTTTTTAGCCCTTTCTACATAAGGGGCATATTCCCGCAAGGGGTCAATAATGGCAGCCTCACCTTCCGACTGGATATAATAAGCGCCCTGAGCTAAACAGCTTGTATAATTTTGCTCTACAACCATGATAAATGCTAACTAAGAAAAAGTTCTTTGATGAATACAAAAATACCAACAATTAAGGTAAACCACCCAAAACCTTTCTTCAATTTATTAACCTGTATTCGGTAGGACAACTGGGTTCCTATCAGGATTCCGAACACACAAAGCAGGGTTACAAAGGTCAGGAAACGCCAGTCGATGTCCATGTGGCCTACGTTTCCGGTGAATCCTACGAGCGAATTGATGGCAATGATGCTCAGGGAGGTACCGATGGCTTTTTTCATGGGAACCCTCACAAAGAACACCAGTACAGGTATAATAATAAACCCGCCACCGGCCCCGACAAAGCCCGACAATATCCCCACAAATACACCTAATATGATCACAAAAGGAATTCTCAACGGGGACCGCGAGAACTCATCCCACATGAGGTCTTTTTTTACGGCATTCGACCGTTTTTTGATCATGCTGTAGGAAGAAGACAGGATCAGAGCGGAAAACACGCACATAATCACAAGTTGCTTGGTGGCTTCGAAACCGCCTATTGTGAAAAATACGGGGGGTAAGGCCGGAATCACGAATTTACGGACACTGAATACCGTAATCATGGATGGTATGGCAAACTGGATGAGTGCTTCCACACTGATATCGCCTTTCTTCAGGAAAGAAAAAGCACCGATGAGTGAGGTAAAACCAACAATGAACAGGGAATAGCCGGTGGCTACATCTGCTGGGAGATGCAGAAGGTACACCAGTACCGGAACGCCCAGAATGGAACCGCCCCCGCCAATAAGGCCAAGTACAATGCCTATCAGGAGAAACAGGCCGTATGCAAAAATAAGGTCCACGCGGGGGGGATGAAAAAAGGGAATTAACCCAGGATTTCTTTCACAAGCTGCGAAACAAGTTTATTGTCGGCGCGGCCTGCAAATGCTTTGGATGCGGCACCCATTACCTTGCCCATATCGGCAGCGCTTGTTGCACCAACCTGTGCTACAATATTTTTAAGTTCGGCTTTGATTTCGGCTTCACTGAGTTGCTGCGGAAGGTATTCCTCCATGATTTTAGCCTGGAAAGCTTCTACTTCTGCCAGATCCGGACGGTTCTGCTGGGTATAGATATCGGCACTTTCCTTGCGTTTTTTTACTTCTTTCTGGATGGCTTTAACAGCGCTATCTTCACTAAGGCCTTCCGGCGATGTTTTTAATAATAAAATAACAGATTTAATGGCGCGAACGGCTTCCAGACGTTTGCTGTCTTTGGCCAGCATAGATGCTTTTACATCCGCATTGATTTTTTCTTCTATTCCCATAATGGTGTAATTTACCTCACTAAGTTACACCTTCGCCACGGGATCGTGAAAGAATTTGGCATTAATTTTTCTAAAAAAAAGAATCGCCATCACGCAGCCAAAACTATTGGCTATAAAGTCGAACCAGTCGGCACTGCGCTGACTGAAAACCGTTGCCTGCATAATTTCAAGCGAGCCTCCATAGGCCACGCAGGATGCCAGAATAATATAACGCATGGATGCACTTTTATGGTTCAGGGCAAGCATCCAGAGCGTTTGTAAAACAAAGAAAATAGAAGCATGCACAAACTTGTCGAAACTGATGAGCTCGAGCCAGGTGGTTGTAGGGATGTAACGGCCCGGTATACAACACAGGCCAAAAATGACAGCCGTCCAGGATAATGCAAAATAAACGGCATTTTTTTTAATAAAGGAAAACATGGTTTCTGCTCATAAAAAAACCCTTCTTTGAAAAAGAAGGGTTTATGCATTTAATTCATATAAAAATCAGGCGCCAACCAATGCTTTGTATGCATCAGCGCTTAACAGTTCACTTAATTCAGCAGGGTTGCTGATCGCAATTTTAATCATCCATCCTTTTCCATAAGGATCAGTATTTACGCTTTCCGGGGCACTGTCGATGTCTTTATTCATTTCGAGTACTTTACCTGTAACCGGCATAAACAGATCTGATACGGTTTTCACTGCTTCCACAGTTCCGAATACAGCTTCTTTTTCTACTTCGTCACCAACCGTGGTGATGTCAACATAAACGATATCGCCAAGTTCTTTCTGAGCGAAATCTGTTATACCAATATAGGCTTCATTGCCTTCTACACGCACCCACTCATGGTCTTTTGTGTATTTAAGTTCTGCTGGGAAATTCATTTTTCAGGTGATTTTTAGGCAAATATAACTATTATTCACGGACTACAAATTAAATCTCAGACTGAACCCGGCGTTGGTATTCGCTGTCGGGAATGTAGCCGAGGTTTGCGGTTTGGTACGGATCCAGTCGTAGAAGAAACGCAGGTTAATATTCTGGGTCAGCTGATAATCAATAGACGATTTCAGTGTGATAATGTTCTGACCGCTGGTTGGCGTACTGATCTCATCGACAATACGGCGAATAACAGTCATATTACGGCGATACGAAATATCCACCTTGATATTGAGATCGCTTTGTAATGGCTGTCCCTTGATCTTGATCGCATTGATCTTCAGTTTCGGATATTTATAACCTGCCCCGATAATGTATTCCTGGCCTTTGGTTTCGATAATCTGTGGTCCGGTAATATTCAGGTTCACGGTTTTGTCGCGCTTCACTTCAAAGTTACCCTGCCAGCCCGGTTTATTGAATTTCAGATCCACTTTAATGAGCGGGCTGAATGCCTCACTGATCGTGGCGCCTGTAATGGTGTACTTAGGGTTGAAGTTAGACGATTGTTGCGTGCCGCCAATCACCGGGTTTTCAACCGGGCTGCGTGTACCCTGGCCTTCTACATAAAGCAGGTTGTTGCCATAACCGCCGAGGGTGTATGTTGAGCGGTATGCGTGGCGGATGGTAATCGACTGGAAGAGCTTTTTCATGGCCTTCAGCTTGCCCAATCCATCCCACGATACGCTATAGTTCGGCATTGGCACACCATTGAACATTTTGTCGGTCCCTACACCCTTCAGATTCCGGCCGGTGTATGTTTTGTAAAATGCACCGAGCAATACATCCTGTTGCGTGTTGTTGTAACCATCCTGGTATTCGCGTAACTGGCCCTTCTCATCAATGTATGTTTTTGTACCGCTTGAGAACTGGTTCTGTGCACTGAGTTGTTTGGCAATATCCGGACGAATGAGGAGGAATTCATCAAACAGTTTGGAATTGGTACCCTTCGGACTGTCTTTAAACGACTGCCCCAATGTAAACACACTGATGCTGTAGTTACCGGTAAGGTTACGGCTGTCTTCCACAAAACGGTTTGTTATAGTGTCGAAACGGAGATACGACGATTCATTTCGCCCGCGTGTATACGTTCCGTTCACCTCAATTTTTAAACTGCTGTGAGGTTCAATATTGGCCCTGTAGGTAAAGTTCTGCGTAAATGTTTTCGTATAAGGCAGGTTCTGATTCGGGTTCTTCACGAGCCAGTCTTTTTGTTCGGCACGTGTGCGGATATCGCCTTCCATACCGCTTACAAACTGCCAGCCCGGTGCCATATCGGCCCCCCTGTCCATACCGAGTGTACGCGAGCTTGGATTAAAGCCCGGAAGCCCTACACCATTCTGTTCCTGGTATGTTACCGATACCTGCTTAAGCATCATGATGCCTTTACAGATCAGTTCTACGAGGTCTTTTGCCGAGTTTTTATCATCTTTTTTGGTACTGTCGTTGGCTGCAGGTTTTGTTTCCAGACCTTTGCCGGTTGTATTGCCTTTCTGTGCTCCGCCTTTTCCATCATCTTTTTTACCACCCAGTCCGGTTGTATTTACTTTCCGGAAGAATGGAATTTTGTTGTAAAGCGTGGTCATGTTCAATGTTCCGTTCAGGGCTTTTGTATTGGTATTCTGAATGGTGTTACCAACCTGTTCGGCCGCGTATGGTCTGCGCATCCAGGTATATGTACCACTGTAGCGTGCATTGGCATTGATGAAATCGAAAATCGGAATTTTGTTGATCGGAATCTGGTAGTTCAGGTTCATCTGGTGCCTGTACTGCGTTGTGGCATTGGTTCCGAGTTTCAACAGGTTGTCTTTGATCGAATCTCTTTTCTCGCGTGTGTCAATGGCATTGCGTGGTTCCAGGATCCTGCCATCATTGTTGGCAGTGAAATCGAATTTCAGGTTTTTGGTAATGTTCCACTGCGTGTCGTAAGCACGTGTAATGGTAAATGTCTTGTTGAACTGAGGCGTGGTAAGACTCGCATCATTGGTATAGAAGCTTGTATTGTCACGATTCAGTAATTCGCTGTAGCTGCGGTTTACATCCATATTGAACCCGAAGCGGCTTGGCAGCGGCGTGACGTTGATGTCTTTGATGAGGGCAAGCCATTTGTTGTTCAGAATTTTGGATGTGGTTTTCTTAAACGGCTGCCATGGTTTGCTGGTTACCTGGTAGTTGTAAGCAACAGACCCCCTGTATTGTTTCACAATGCTGTGGTCAATATTCACACTGCGTCGGGTTATTTCATTGTAAGCGTATGTAAAACTGATGTTCGATAAATCCCATGGCATTGGTTTGGCGCCATCGCGTTTCAAACCGTCAATCCTTACATTGGAGAAGTTATAGCCGCGACGCTGCGTAATATCCTGGGTGTTGTGCTTGATCTGCCGTTTGTCAGATTCCGAAAGGTACTGCGTTTTTTCGATGGCAGCCATGGTAATATCGGGATCCAGAGGGTTATAGAGCGGAGTGATACGTGTTTGTCCGTAGGCATAGTAGAACGGCATGTTTACTTTCCACTTGGCCGGGAAGAATTTACCAAGCTGGAATGTGGATGTCATATCCCACTGGAAATTGGTCTCACGGCTTCGCTCGCTGATTTTCTTTTCGATACTTCCGAAGAAAGGCTTGCTATAGGTTGTAGACAGTGCTACCTGCCCGAAGTCTGCCAGCTTGGCCTGGATACGGCCGGTTGTAGCCCAGCCTCCTTTATTGTTGAAGTCGGTTAAGCGAAGCTCATTTACCCATACTTCGGCAGCATGTGGCATATTGCCGTTGTCTTTCGGATTCCTGATCCCGATCATAATACTCTTGATGGTGGCCAGGTTCGGATTTCCTACAATGGTAATGAAATTGGAGCCTTCCGGTAAAGTAAACGGTTTTTGGGCCGCCACGAGATCCTTGCCTGTAGTAGCATTACGGGCTTCCTTGGCGCCGGTGATGGTTTCAAAATCAATAACAACCTCGTTGTTCGATGGCCACACAATTCCCTTGTCGGAGTCACTGTTTGGATCGTAATAGCCCGGTGCAGTTAAGTGCAGGGGCACTTCATATTCATAGTAGTTGTTATTGTAATCGGTACCGAGGCGAACAAACAGGGTTAAGTCGCCATCGTTCAATGGCTCATTGTTCAGTTTCTCGGCATGCACAAACATTTTCATTTTTTTGAATGAACGTACATCGAGATCCGTGTTTTTGTAAATGGCGCGGCTATCACCATCTTTCAGGTTTGTGGTGCGTAACTGCAGCGCCTGCTCATTCATCAGAACGAGGTTGGTTGTCTGAACGTTTTGTTGCTGCTGAATTCCCGGAGGGATCACATAGTTCACCGGTGTTTTCTGTCCGTTTTCCTGAACGCTAACCGCCGATACATCGAAGGTGGTTGTGTTGTCGTCGTTGGCAATGTACTCACCCGGTTTTTGCAGGTCGTACTGATAACGGCGCCAGTCGCTGCGCACCAGCTCGAAACGCGCCATCCGGCAGATGATCGGGCGATCGAACCCTCTCATAAACACACGCATAAAACGGATGGAGTTGAACCCCTCGATAGAACCAACCGATTTTTCGAATTCAGCAATTGGAATTTTAAACTGGTACCATTTTACATTCTTCTGTGTGTTGTCGACTTTAGCCGAACCATCGATCACGTTTACTATAAAGTTATTACCTACGTTGCTTGGCGTGAGGTCGGTAGGCGAAATGTGTACGCGGTACTGGTAATAGTTTTCCGTTTCGTTGAGTGTGTTGTCTTTATTCACATCCTCAATGTTCGGAATGGTAGATGCACTTGTGTTATAGCTCTCGCCCCAATGCCCTTCTGTAGGTGAGTTGCCTTCGGGGTTATTGTATTTTTTGTAACGGCGAACAGTTTCCAGCTGATCGTTATCGTATTGCGATCCTCTGAAAAATTTGTAGTCATCTGTACAAGGGTCATTAATCACCGATTGAATATTCGGTGCGCTACTGTTGCCGGAATAGGAAGCCAGGCTGTTGACAAAAGCAGAGAAACGGGTTTGTTCTTCCGAATCCGAATAGCCATCATACCCGACATCCTGAAAAGGGCGGTCATTCTGATCGTTGGCAAAGGAGTTGGTTACAGGAGGCAGTGATGGTACCTTGGCCAGTTTTGATGGTGTTACAGGCAGGTTCTGCGTTTCAGCACTTTGTGCAGGAATACCGTTTTCATAACTCATCTTTCCGTCTTTCAGAATGTCTTCCGATACGTTACCGAGGTTAATATACAGATCACCGCTTGGTTTATTGTTCGGGTCCATATCAGGGTATGTAGTCGACTTATAATCTTCATTATACGGATCCATCATCCAGAACTGGATATACTCAATATTGGCAGCCTGGAAGTCGTTGGTTTCGAGTCGGCGCATGATACCACCCCAGCGTGTTTCCGGATTAGCAAGCTTACCAATATCCGTATAGGTTGGGGCGGACAAATTTGTCAGAATACCTTTCGAGTGAGCCGTAGGGCCGATTTCAAAGTTGTACGGTCCGCGTTCAGAAGGATAAAAAGCCAGATCGAGTACAGGCAGATTCACCGGTTGCCCGTTTGGTGGGGTTTTGCCGGGGAATAATTCCGTTTCGTATACCGCACGCTGGAAGTTGTTGGAGTAAATAATTTCCTTGCCTTTGTAATAGCTTGGGGTTAATCCATCCTGGTAGCGGTAGAAGAGGGGATCGATGGTATACCAGTTGAATTGTGCGCGGTTGAAGTTGTATGAAGAGTCATCGTAAGCAATAGCCTCCGGGAACATGGTTGGCTGACCCTGCGGAATACTGGCCATTAACCAGTTCGTAGGACTCTTCAGATCGATCAGGGAAATACTTCCTTCAAAATCGTCGATGTAGGAGTTACCGCTTTTTCCAATAGCGCGGGCATTTCCGGGAACTAACTGGGCAAACTCACCCTGTGTGGTAATGGTACTCATTTCCTTGGTATTGATCAGGGGAATTTTGTCAATGAGGCGTGTCAGGAATGGCGCTTCTGTTTTGTAGTTGTAGTCAGTTCCCCAGATGGTGTTTGATACAGGCTCATCACCGATGTTTACTTTTTGTGTTACCGGTTTCTCACTCAGGTGGAGCACTGTACCACCAATGGTGAGGTCCTTGTTGACTTTAAAATCGAGGCGTGTACCGAATAAGCTTTTTTGCTGCACATTAAAGAGTGAGTTACTTTCTGTTGATACCTTAATGTTGGCCCCCGAGTTCAGAATACTTTCGTTAATGATCTTAACGCGCCCGAGAGTGTAATCTACGGTATAGTCGACGTTTTCGGTCAGTTTCACACCATTGGCTGTTACCGATACCGATCCCTGCGGGATGTTCAGGGCGTTCAGCGAAATCTCGGATCCCGAGGCCGACTTGTACTGACCCTTGATTTTGTAACGGTTTTTTTCGGGGAGCTGCTGGGCTATAACCCGAGTGGAGTCATACAATTCCTGGAAAACATATTTATTGGCCCCGGGAAAATCATCCGGTGCAAATTTATTTCGAAGGTTGTTACCAAAGGGTTCTTTAGTAGAAAAATACACGCGGCCGTTGGCGGGGTTAATGGTATAGCCCTGTATAAAGTCGAATACACCATCGGCATATTTATCACCGTTCACACTCAGTTTATCAAGCCCGAGTGTTTGTATGAGTAGTTTGCCATTTACAGAGCCGTATGGAATATAGGGAATGTCAACACCCGTCTGGATGTTATTGTAGTACACATCGAGTTTAAAATCCTGTGAGTTCAGGTTGTATGCGCCCAGCGAATACACGTTTTTCATCATGAGTTGCCAGGTGTGGAAATGCGGGTTGGTAACCGATGCAGACTTTAATAATTTGAGGAAAAGCGTTTGACTCCCTGCCGGAAACTGGTCGCTGAACTCACCCACCTGGTAAACCTTGCCGCCGTATGTATACTGATAAGCCACGGCCACGGCCTGGTCGTTGTTAATCGTCTGGTTAATGGAAATAAAGCCCAAACGGTTATTGATGGTGTATTCTGTCGGATTCAGTTTACGGGCATTCTGAATTTTTTCATAATCACGGCCCGGTAACATGTAGTAGTTGCCACTGTTACAGGTGTTTGTTGCAATCGAAGTTAAATTTGTGATATCACCATCCCTGGCTTTTAATAAACCGGTGCTCGGATCTGAAATAATTTTGTACAGATTGTTTGTGCTATTGCTGGGCCAGGTTGTGTCGGCACCCAGGGGGCCTGATGGCGAAATGGCGTAAGAGGTGTTGGGTTGGCAATACTGCAGTTCGTTGGTTACGTGCGCCGTATCCTCACCCAGGTCGGCAAAAGCAACTATATTACGGGTTTGATCATTTACCCCGGTTTGGTTGGTGATGTATACCTCCACCTTGGTAATAACGATAGGTGTGGCAATAACCGGGAGTGTGGTCATCCAGTTATCGTAATTGTCGCGGAAATAATGCCCCAGGTAAAAGTGTTTATTTGCTTCGTAGTTATCGCCGTTTACTGTAAAATACTGTGTTTGTGCACCACCCTGAACGGATACCTCCTGTTTTTTACCACGCTGCTGCGAGAAAATGGTGGTAGCTGTGAGGCGGCCAAACTGCAATTGCATTTTCACCCCGAAGAGGGTCTGGCTACCGGTAATGAGGGTACTGTTGAGTGGTAAACTCACGTTACCGGCTTCAATCTTTTTAATGATCTCATCTTCATAACCGGTGTATTCCAGTTTCATCTGGTTTTCCCAGTCGAAGGAAGCCTCAGTGTTATAGCTGGTGGTGATTTTTAATTTATCCCCGATTTTCCCGATGAGGTTCAACTGCACACGCATGTTGAAGTCGAAGTTGGTGACTTTCTGCTGCCGCTGCGGAATAGCAGGGTTCATGGTTTTATTCCTGTTCAGGCCGAAAATCAGCTCGGCAGTACCGGTTGGTTTAATGTCAACTGTGTTTCCGCCGAAAATACGGTCAAAAATTTCGTTGTTGATCTGGAGCTTCGGTACAATCCCTTTTTTAGGCTGGTTGAGTTCTTCGGCTTTAATGCGGGAGCGCCAGTATTTCTTCACCGCCTGCTTGAACATGTCTTTCTGGTAATCTTCAAACTCCACGTAAGTCTCCGGGCGGTAATCCATGTCGCCTATTTTCTGCGTGACATCGTAATTTCCGGTCTGAGGGTTATACTCGGTGGTGGTTTTTATATTTGAGGGGTTGCTGCCGTATAGTCCATGCTGGTCATCGTACATGGGTTGCGATCCGTTGTTGTCGTTAAACGGGTAGTATAACTCGTTTTTGGTAACGGGGGTATCTGCAGCGAGCGTTGTTTGCGGAACATAAGGGTCAAAAGCAGCTTTGGAGTGCTGAGGAGCCGGTGATTCAATTTCAGTACCGGGAGTAAGCATATAGTCGGGATGGGTTTTGCTTAATGGCTCTGGTTTGGCGTTTGAATTCACCACCACGCTCATTAATCCAACCGATACGGAACTAACCGCTAAAAATTTAACAACTCCTTTTATCACGTTCTATCAAAAGTTTTTCAGGGCCGATTTTATCAGCAGTTCAACATTTTCAGTGGAAACGCCCTGTTGTTTGATTGCTTTTTCAAGGGCTTTCTCCGCTGCTTGTTTCGGAAAACCTAGTGTAACTAATGCCATTAACGCCTCCTCCTTATTTTTATTGTACGAAGGTGTTAAAATCTGTGAAATTCCGCCCTCATGTTTGCCCATCTTCCCTTTCAGGTCAACCACAATGCGCTGAGCGGTTTTTTCACCAATGCCTTTAATGCTTTTCAGCAATGCCACATTGGCTGTATTGATCGCCCCTGCAATTTCGCCCGCGCTGAGTGAAGAGAGCATCAGCATAGCGCTGGCACCACCAACCCCCGATACGGAAGTTATTTTGCGAAAAAGGTCACGCTCTTCGTCGTCGGCAAATCCATAATGGCGCGGATTGTCGTCGCGTACATACATGCTTTCCACGTAAAGCCTGGCAGTTTCTTTGTTTTGAAGCTGTGTATACGTATTCAGTGAGATCAGCAGTCCGTAACCCACGCCATGGGTTTCAATGGTGGCGAATGCCGGGTTCAGTTCTGTGATTTTTCCGCTGATATAGTTTATCATACGAGGGGCTTGGTGGTCTTAATCAGGTTTATTTTTTATTTTGAGCATCCACCACCGCGATGGTTACCATGTTTACAATTTCGCGGACACTACTGCCCAGTTGCAGTACATGCACCGGTTTTTTGAGTCCCATGAGCACCGGGCCAATGGCCTCGGCACCGCCCAGCTCCTGCAGGAGCTTATAAGCAATATTACCTGCTGCCAGGTTCGGGAAAATGAACGTGTTCACATCCTTATCCACCAGTGTGCTGAACGGAAACTGTTCTTTCAGCAGGTTATTGTTTACTGCAAAATTGGCCTGAAGATCCCCGTCAACAACGAGTCCGGGATAATGCTGGTGCAGGTATTTCACGGCTGCACTTACCTTTTCAGGGGTTTCGCCGGTCGATGATCCGAAATTGGAATACGACAGCATGGCAATACGCGGTGTAATGTTGAACTGTTTCACGGTATTGGCGGTGAGTAGTGCAATATCAGCCAGTTCCTGAGCCGTTGGGTTTACATTCATGGTTGTATCGGCAAAGAAATAGGGGCCTTTTTTTGTAACCATGATGTATAAACCGGCTACCCGGCTTACACCTTCCTGTACACCAATGGTTTCGAGGGCAGGTTTAATAGGTGCTGCATATTTGCGGGTAAGCCCGGAAATCATGGCATCGGCCAGGCCAAGCTCAACCATCATGGCTCCGAAATAGTTACGGTCGCGCATCAGTTTGCGGGCATCGTATTGGGTAAGTCCGCGGCGCTGGCGCTTTTTCCAGAGCAGGTCGCCAAACTCATTGCGTTTTTCTTCCTGTTCGGCCAGCCAGGTATCAATAATTGGTGTATCGCCCAGGTCGAGAGAGTTTTCTTCGATCAGGGCCAGAATTTTTTCTTTATTACCCAGCAGAATCGGTCTGGCAATACCTTCGTCGCGCACAACCTGTGCGGCTTTCAGGATTTTGTATGTATCGGCTTCGGTAAATACAACACGCTTCGGGTTCGATTTTGCTTTATTGGCAATACTGCGCATGAGCTTATTGTCTTTGCCCAGTCGGTTGTCGAGTTCTGTTTTATAGGCATCCCAATCGGTGATCACACGTTTGGCCACACCACTGTCGACTGCTGCTTTGGCTACAGCGGCCGATACGGTCGAGATAAGACGGTTGTCGATGGGTTTCGGAATAATGTATTCGGGTCCGAAAGTCAGGTTGCGTGAGCCATAGGCCAGGTTCACATAATCAGGAACGGCTTCTTTGGCCAGTGATGCAATGGCAAGTGTGGCCGCCAGTTTCATTTCTTCGTTAATGGCTGTGGCGCGCACATCGAGGGCGCCGCGGAATATGAACGGGAATCCAAGTACGTTGTTGACCTGGTTCGGATTATCGCTCCGGCCTGTAGCCACAATAATATCGGGGCGTGCAGCGCTGGCATCTTCATAAGATATTTCGGGAGTTGGATTGGCAAGGGCAAACACAATGCAGTTAGGCGCCATTTTTTTCACCATGTCTTTCGACAGGATGTTTCCTTTCGATAAGCCTACAAACACATCGGCCCCGGCAATAGCTTCGTTGAGCGTATTGATATTGGTTTTGTCAGAAGCAAAGAATGATTTATACTGGTCGAGATCTGTTCTTTTTTTGTGAATCACACCCTTGCTGTCGAGCATAAGGATGTTTTCTTTTTTGACACCAACGGCGATGTACATTTTCGCGCAGGAGTTGGCAGAAGCGCCGGCGCCATTGATGACCAGTTTGATATCGGCCATTTTTTTACCGGAAAGTTCCACTGCATTGATGAGGCCAGCTGCCGAAATGATGGCTGTACCATGCTGATCGTCGTGCATGAGCGGAATGTTGAGTTCTTCCTTGAGGCGGCGCTCAATTTCAAAACACTCCGGAGCCTTGATATCTTCGAGGTTAATACCACCGAAGGTTGGGGCAATGTTTTTGACGGTATTTACAAATTCATCAATGTTTTTGGTGTCTATTTCGATGTCAAACACATCGATGTCTGCAAAAATTTTGAATAAAAGTCCTTTTCCTTCCATCACGGGCTTGGAAGCCAGTGCCCCGATATCGCCCAGTCCGAGTACAGCTGTACCATTGGAGATCACAGCTACCAGGTTTCCCTTGGCAGTGTATTTGTAGGCATCTTCAGCATTTTTCTCGATCTCGAGGCAGGGTTCAGCCACGCCCGGAGAGTAAGCCAGGGTTAAATCGCGTTGTGTACTGTATGGTTTAGTGGGGATTACTTCAATTTTTCCCGGACGGCCCTGTGAGTGGTAATCAAGCGCATCCTGCTTTCTGAATTTCGTCATATCTGTCCAAATTAAGGTCAATGGTACTTAAACCACGGCCAGTGTAAATTTTAAGGGTAACGAAAATACGGAATTTAATGGAAAAAAAAAGCTTTGAAAATAGATTAAATGATTTGATAATCATATAGATACAACTTTACTAAGTTGCAGAAAAAAGCAGGGTGAGGCAAAGCTGTCGGATTACTGTCTTTTGTCGATTCCCCAAAGCAGTTTATTGCGGAGGGTTTCAAAAAAATGCTGGCCTTCGAGGTTGATCAGGTTTAGTCTGAAGTCTGCTTTTTTGATAGAGATCTGCATGTTGTTTTTGACATCCACCGAACGTGAATCCAGTGACAGATTGAAACGCTCGCCGCGGCCTGTGACTTTGAAACTGATGGTTTTGTTATTGGAAATAACAATGGGCCTTACGTTGAGGTTATGCGGGGCGATGGGTGTGATGATAAAGTTGTCGGAATCGGGCACCATAATAGGTCCTCCGCAACTTAATGAATAGGCTGTAGAGCCCGTGGGAGTTGAGATGATGAGCCCGTCGGCAAAATAGGAGTTCAGGAAAATACCATCTACATAGGTGTCGATGTTGATCATGGCCGACGACTCTTTTTTGTGGATGGTAAACTCATTTAAGGCGTAGTTTACGCAGCCGAATTCCCTGGTCATGTTTTCCACTTCGATGAGCTCACGCTTGTCGAGAGTGAATTTTTCTTTCACGAGCAATTGAATCGCTTTGCTCAGATCTTCTTTATAAACAGCCGCGAGGAAACCCAGCCTGCCGGTGTTGACACCAAGCACCGGAATGCCTGAACGCCGCACGAGTTCAAGTGTTTCGAGCAATGTACCATCTCCGCCGAGAGAGATCACATAATCGGCTTTGGCAATCAGTTCTTCGGAATTGGAGAAGGTTGGGAGTTCCTGCGAAAAAGCAAAAGCGCTCCGGAGGTACTCCATATATGGCGCGTAAATAATGATGTTGAATTTTTCATTACGGGAAAGGATCAGCAACTGATTCAGATAATCAGCGTGATTGTCTTTCGTGTTACGGGCATATACCGCGATGGTCATATGCGCAAAGGTATGAAATTAATTTTTGATGTTGGGGTGTGCCGGTTTTGCAGTTTCAGGCCATAGAAAATCAGCCTGCGCTTTTAGGACAGGATGTATCAGGCAAAAATTTCAATGAAATCAAATGTTGAGGAAATGCATGAATTCATCCAGTTTGTTTTTGAGATCATTTTCATAGTCGCTGTGATGAAACGAGGCTTTTACCGTGTAATTGTAGCGATAGAAGGTTTGCAGGATCCGCGAAAGGTCCTCTTTGTTTACTTTGAGGGTGACCTCCAGTTTTGTGCTGTCGGGGATAGAGGAGATGTGGCAGCTTAATATTTTTGCATCATTCCCTTCAATGATATTGGCGATCTGGGTGAGAGCGTAGTCGGCCTGGTTCATTTCCAGTACAATAACACCGCCCGGATTTTGTACGGAAGCCATGCTGGCCATATTCTGCACAAGTCCTTTGAGGGTAATGCAACCTTTGTATAACTCTTTGTCATCTAAAACCGGAACTAATGTCAGGTTCAGCGATGTCATGAGTTTCAGTACGTCATAGGTATGCTGGTAGTTATGAATGATCGGTTTGAGCAGTGGGAACTTAACATGCTCAAAGGTTTCTTCGGGATTATTATAGTCGAGGATTTCGGCTTCTGATACAATGCCCAGCAACTCCCTGTCTTTCACAACGGCCAGGTGAGATACTTTAAACTCCTCCATCCAGTCTAAAGCCATTTCCAGTGTATCCGTATGTTTCAGTGGAGGTATTTCGTCGGTTATAAGGTCAGCTACTAGCATGTCAGACAAATGTAATATTTATTTATATACAGAAATACAACAATATTTGAGCCAGATTAACGTTGGGATCCGCTCCGGAAAATTACCTTTGTATCATGACAAAACTGAGTGTTAACATTAATAAAATTGCAACCCTCCGGAATTCGCGTGGCGGCAATACACCCGATCTTTTAAAAGTAGCAGTTGATGCACAGCGTTTTGGAGCACAGGGTATTACCGTGCATCCCCGTCCCGACGAGCGCCACATCCGCTACCAGGATGTTTACGACCTGAAACCACTGGTGATAACGGAATTTAATATAGAAGGTAACCCCCGGGAGAAAAAATTTGTTGACCTCGTTCTGGATGTTAAGCCCACACAGGTAACCCTGGTGCCCGATACTACCGGGCAGCTGACTTCCGATCATGGCTGGGACACGCATACGCATGCCGCTTACCTCAAAGAGATCATTACGACATTTAAACAGGCCGGTATCCGCACATCTATTTTTGTGGATCCTGATCCGGAGATGATCCGGGGAGCGAAAGCAACAGGCACCGATCGTATTGAATTATACACAGAAGTTTATGCCCGTTTGTTTCACACCGAAAAAGAAAAGGTTGTAAAACCCTATCACGATGCATCGGTGCTGGCGGCGAGCCTGGGCATCGGACTAAATGCCGGGCATGATCTGAATCTCGATAACCTGAAATATTTCAAAACGCATACACAGAATCTGCTGGAAGTTTCTATCGGGCATGCACTGGTGAGCGATGCTTTGTACCTGGGTTTAGAGAACACAATTCAACTCTACCTCCGGGAGCTTAGATAAACGGGCACTTCAGACTTTCTCCAGTTTTCATTTTTAACCATTTTTCTGATTTGTTTTTTTGAGATTACGTATACATTTGATGTGTTAAACTCTAAAACCAATCAACCATGAAAAAAGTAATTCTGACAGCTGCAGCATTCGTGCTGGCGTTTTCAATGAGTGTAAGTGCCCAGGAACCGGCAAAACAGGAACCTGCCAAAAAAGAGCACAAAGAGGGTGAAAAGAAAGATCACAAAGAAGGTGAGCATAAAGGTGATCACAAGGGTGAACACAAAGGTGATCACAAGGCCGGCACCAAGACCGAAACCAAAGACGAGAAAAAACCAGGTTAATTTATAGAATCCCGCTCCGGCGGGATTTTTTTTATACCTGTTTTTACTGAAAGCCTTGTTATATTTGCAGTCATGCAATTAGCGTTTCGTGAATTCGGCCAGGGCCAGCCATTAATCATATTACACGGCCTCTTCGGACAAAGTGATAACTGGAATACACTCGCCAAGCGGTTTGCCGCGGATGGGTTTCATGTGTATACCATTGATCAGCGCAACCATGGCCTGTCGCCGCACAGCGATGTGTGGACCTATGAAGCAATGGCAGCTGATCTGAAAGAGTTTATTGATACGCACGCACTTCATAACCCGTTACTGTTAGGGCATAGCATGGGTGGTAAAACGGTGATGTTTTTTGAACTGATGTACCCCGGCATTGCCGATAAAATTATTGTGGCTGATATTGCGCCGCGGGCCTATGGGCATCATCACGATGATGTATTGAAAGGATTGCATAACGTGGATTTTGCGGTCATAAAAACCCGCAAGGAAGCGGAAGCTGCGTTGAGCGTGTATCTCAGCGACTTTGGCACCAAACAGTTTTTGCTGAAAAATATTTACTGGAAAGATTCGGACAATAATGTGATGGACTGGCGTTTTAATCTGAAAACGATCAGTGAGCAGTATGAACATGTGGGCGTAGAAGTTCCTAACGGTTCGAGTCACGTTGCAGCATTGTTTGTCCGGGGCGATAAATCCAATTACATTACGGACAGCGATCTGCCGATGATCAGGCAACGCTTCCCCAACTATACACTCGAAACCATTGCCAATTCAGGGCATTGGGTTCATGCCGAGCAACCGCAGGCGTTTTACGAAGCCGTCATAAATTTTATCCGTTAGTATTTCAGGTTTCCTGGAATTGCCACTTACCGGTGAAAATGACCAGTTGTTAAATAAAGTCTACCAGTTATGATAGCATGGTTGCAACCCTTGTTATTTTAAGTTAACCTTGTTTAGCGCTTTCCCCCGCTAAAGCACAAAAGTCTAATTTAAAATGACGGATATGAAAGCAAGAATTTTTACTTTACTCTTACTCTTTTCTCTTTTCACAGCAAAACTTCATTCGCAGGTCAACCACTGGGCTTATATGTTTGGGGGTCCTTCTACCGACGAAACCATGGATGTGTGTAAAGACGGTTCCGGCAATATTATTTCTACCGGATATTTCACCAATACCATTCATGTCAGTGGCAATACCATCAGTTCTGCCAGCATGGGAATTCCGGATATTTTTATTTGTAAGACCGATAATACAGGAAATGTGATCTGGCTGAAACGCGCCGGGGGAAGTGGCTCCGACAGACCTTATTCGGTATGTGCCGATGCTACGGGTAATGTTTATATCACAGGCTCCTTTTATGGATCGGCACACTTTGGCAGTACAACACTTATATCAGTTAGTGCAACACAGGATATGTTTGTTGCCAAACTCGATCCGAACGGGAATTTTCTCTGGGCAAAATCTGCCGGTGGAGGTGAGAACGATATAGGGAATGCGATTACCGTTGATAATATCGGCAACGTATATGTAACGGGTGCTTTTCAGTCTAATGCCTTGTTTGGAACCACCGCACTCACAAGTATGAATAATCCGGTTTCCGGGCAAGCATCTTTTGATGTATTTGTGGCTAAATACGACGGGAATGGGAATCTCGCCTGGGTACGCCAGGGTGCGGCAAGCCTCGACGATCGCGGGTTAGGCATTGGCTGCGACAACGGTGGCAATGTATATGTATGCGGACAATTCTCGGATACCATCACTTTTCAAAGCGCTCATGTAAACCAGGTTCAGAATGCCGTTTTTTTGGTGAAATTCGATACCAATGGACAGGAACAGTGGTTCAGGAGAGCAGGCGCTACATATAGCATTGCAAACGATCTGGTGATTGATAATTCAAATAATATTTATTTCACCGGCGATTGCCAGGGTAATATGTGTTTTTACGGATTGCCCAATCATTTTATGAACCATCCTTTGTTATACAGGGCATACATTGCCAAATATTCTTCCGGTGGAAATTTTATCTGGGCCAAATGCGACGGATCTATCAACGAAGTTTCATCGCGGAGCATTGCTCTGGACCCGGCACAGAATCCGTATATGTACGGGGAGTTCAAATGTCGTTTTACCGATTATTCCAATGCTTTCGGGCAGGCGGCATTTAACAGTGTAGGTTACCGTGATCTCTTTGTGTGTAAATATGATGCTGCCGGAAATCGCCAATGGTTCAGGCATGCCGGTGGGAAACGCAATGACCTGGCGCATGGACTGGTGCTGCTCGAAAATGATGAGCCGGTCATGGCAGGTAGTTACGAATATAATCTCAATGTGCCGGTATCAGGTCCTGTATCCTATCATAATACAGTGGGCAGTATGACTGGGTGTAACGGGCCATATTGTGGAGATGCGGAGTATGGTCAGTTTCTTTCGTTTAACTACCTCGGGTATCTCGATGGTTTTTTATTCAAAATTCTAAACCCCACCCGCCAGCCCTACGATCCTTATGTGCGTTCCGGAAGTGCCTGCAACCGCGATACGTTGACGATGTGTATCGGTAGCTCCTGCCAAGACACTATTCCGCTTTGTGTGAAAGGATATATTGCGCCAAACACGCGACAGTGCACCGGACTGGGGCCCAATTACCTGTATTCATGGAATGGGATGCCATACGATACGGTGTCGCACCCTTTGATCAGCAGTCCGGGATATCAGCGTGTGAAAATTAAAACGATCGATGGTTGCAGCAGCGATGAGGATACGGTTTATGTGAAAATAAACCCCTTACCGGCTATCCCGCTTATTTCTGATGATAAACTGGTTAATATTGCAGGCCTGAGTACTCAGAGTGTGATCGTTTGTCACCCGGATTCAGTACGATTGTGGACCACTAATGCCGGCAGCAATTCGGTAACATGGAAACTGGCTCCCCCAATGGGGATGGTATATCACGACTCTGCCTATGTGAAAATTTATTCGGGACGTGATACGGTGATATTCACCAGCCCGGATGGCTGTATCCGCAAGAATCAGGTATATGTAAAAGTAGATTACCCGCCGATGAATCTGCATTTGTACAGCGCTATGCCCGATAGTTTTGTCATATGCGAGGGCGATCATTTTTCATATCCGCTGCTTGACAGTGTGATCAGCCCATCTACCTGTTTGAAACTAACAAATCTTGTCTGGAGTTCTAATCCACCGCTGTTGATTGGAACGGATAATTATTATGACTCCACATACGCATCATATTGTCATGCAGGCGGGGATATTACCGCCGACAGTACAGCGAACTATACAATATCGCTGGCTGCTATTTATAATAACAGCTGTGGTTCCGATACATTTTACTTTCATAAAACCATTTATGTGAAGGTAAATCCTAAACCGGGGGTTTATGTGTCGCATACCGGAAGCACTCAGTTATGTGAAGGCGATTCTATACAGATTACCTATATTCCGGTGATAACCAATTGTAACAATTGCCAGCTGCAGTATACCGATTCACTGCATCCGTGGTATGGCAATTATGGAGATTACTATTACAGTGTGACGGCAACCGATACAAGCACAGGATGCACTAATTTAATGTTTGACCATGTGCTGATCGATAGCAAGCCAGAGCCTTATCTGGTTATTTCTCCGGCCAATGGAATCATTTGCCCGAACGACTCTGTGAAAATCACATGTCAGAATAATGGTTTGAACCTGGTGCAATACACATGGTTTGGTCCTTTGGGCATGTTGCCGAATACCAGTCCGTTTATTTATTCGACCGTTGCCGGAAACTACTTTTGTATTGTGAAGGATGCTGATAGTTGTGTGTTTACAACCAATCCGGTAGAGATCAAACAATACAACACACCTTACCTATTGTCGTTGCAGGGAGATGCTATATGCAATGGGCAGCCTGTAACACTGAAAGTGGTTTCTAACGACAGTACGCTCATCCAATGGCTGGCGCCATTTTCGGGGGGAGGAACCACGCGCGTAGCTACGACAGCAGGAACCTATTCGTGTACGGTGACCATGTGCGGGATTACCACCACCTGTGTTATTGTTATTGCAAGTTCCAATCCTTCGGTGTCAATAACGGCAGCAGGCAGCACCACCATTTGTCCGGGCGACTCTGTGGTGTTGCAGGGTAGCGGTGGTTTATACAACTATCAGTGGCAACCCGTTAACGATACCACACAGAATCTTGTGGTGTATACATCGGGTTCGTATTCGCTTAAGGTGATTGATCCGGTGGGGTGTACAGCGATATCGCAGGTTATCGATGTCTTTCTGAATACATCGGTAACACAGCCGGTGGTGGCTGATGATACGATATGTTATGCACAGCCCTTCAGTTTATCAGCGGTGTCGGCATTTCAGTTAGAATGGTATACCGACTCCGTGGGTGGTACTATGATTGCGGGAGGCCCGGTGTTTAATGGTCCGGCGCTGATGCATGATACGGTGTTTTACGTGTGTTCTTACGACCCTTCAGTATCGTGTAGAAGCACGAGAATACCGGTGCATGTATTAATCAGTCCATATTCTTTTGCACCGATTGTAACCGGCGATACGGTGTCGTGCAGCGGTAGCAATGTTTCGCTGGTGGCTTCGGGCTATCCTGTCGGCGCTGTGTTGCATTGGGGAGGCCCGGGCGGCTTCAGCTCTTCGGCCGATACGGTTAAGTTGGGACATGTCAATAGTTCACAGCAGGGCTTTTATTGGATATATCTCAGTGGCGGCGCCTGTGCTTCCGATACCGTGTGGCATTCGTTGCTGGTGCACCAGATTCAGGTAAGCCTGGGACCGGATACTGTTTTATGTTCGGGCGATGTGCTCACACTTCATGCCGGCAATCATCCTGGAGTATGGTGGCAGGACGGTTCGCAAAACGAATCGTATACCGTGCAGAACGACCAGAACGGGGTGTACAGCGTTACGGTGGCTGATAGTGCGGGGTGTAATGCGGCTGATTCTATCCAAGTTAGTTTCGTGACCTGCAATGATACTATTCCGAACATCTTTACGCCCAATGGCGATGGAGTGAACGATGTGTTTAATCTGAAAATATATTCGGGTAATCAATACCGTATGCAGGTGTTTGATCGCTGGGGAAGTGTTATTGCTCTATTGGATCCGGAGCATCCGACCTGGGATGGGCGAAGCAGTAAAACCGGGGTGATACTGCATGAAGGTACGTACTTCTACGTGCTCGAAATGAATGATAAGCATAGTGGTGAACGAAAGGCACTGAAGGGATTTGTGACTCTACAGCGATAGGGGGCTTATATCCAGAGAGGAAGAGCCCCCGTGATATCTGTGCCCTGCGGGAGTAAACGAGCACGGATGCCACAGCCCGTAGCACCGTTCACGTGTTTTTGTGTGTCGTCGATGAACAATGTTTCGGAGGCCTGGAGGCCGTTTTCATTCAAAACAAATTCAAAAATTTCACTATCCGGTTTGCGCATACCCATGCGGCAGGAGTAATATACCTTTTCGAAAAAGGGTTCCAGGTTTGGGATTTGGTGGCTTTGTAGTAAAATGTTTTCAAAGGCACGTACATGTGTTTCGTTGGTGTTGCTGAGCAGAAACAGGCGGTAATCGTTTTTCAGTTCCCGGAGCATATTAAGCCGGTGAATGGGGAAATCGAGCAGCATGGCATTCCAGGCATCTACCAGTTTGTGGACGGGTGTGTGGCTTTGCAATTCCTTTTGGAGTGTTTCAAAAAAATCGTGTTCGCTGATATGGCCCTTGTCAAAATCGTCGAAGAGCGGGGTTTGGTTCAGTTGGGTATAAATGCTTTCGAAAGCAACAGATGCGCTGAGTTTATTGAATTCGTGCAGTGTGCGGGGCGTGTCGAGGTTGATGATCACGCCGCCCAGGTCGAAAATGATATTTTTGATGGTGCTCATGTATTATTTTGCAAATATGGGGTAAATATCTATTTTTGCAATCCGTTTTAGTAATAAAACATGGGCCTATAGCTCAGTCGGTTAGAGCACCTGACTCATAATCAGGTGGTCCTTGGTTCGAGCCCAAGTGGGCCCACAAAAAGCCTCACAGTCGTGAGGCTTTTTTATTATCTTTTTTCTTTATCAAGACCTGGTTTACTGTTGGTGATAACACCAATAAGGGGCAAAAGGGTAGCGGAAGATGGCAGAGTGTTCCGGGTTTTATGTTGCCGTTTCATTAAGATCCTTTTATTCATTTTCGTGACCCTGAGCGTGTGTTGTATTCTGTAATCAGGAACTTCCTGCCTGTCAGCGCTATCGTTTCAGTTAAACAAAAGAGCCCGCTGTTTTTAGCGGGCTCCTGAGCAGATTAAAAATGCAGATTATTGTTTGACAATTTTGACGAAGGAAGTCTCTTTATTGGTAGAACATTTTAATATATATATACCATTTGGTACTGTGTTCAGGTTTAATTCAAATGTCAATTCCTTTGTTTCGGCCCTGGTAATAAGCTGGCCGGTAAGGTCGCTTAATTCCAGTTCTTTTAATTCGTTGTCGTTTGTTACGATCAGGATTTTACCGTTTGTAGGATTTGGATAAGCTGAAAATAAAGTGCCTGATTGTTTTTCAGCGATACCGGTACATACAGCAACAGGTTGCGAAATGGTAGCGGAATTGGAACAGTTGTTTACGTCTGTTCCCGTTACTGTGTAAGTTGTATTAACAGTAGGTGATACTACAATAGCAGGCGCTGTTTGCGTTGTGTTCCAATAGTATGTGGATGCACCACTCGCTGTGAGTGTTGCTGATTGGCCGGCACATAACACCGATGAGGTTGAGCTGACGGAAACAGTGGGCAAACTATTAACAGAAACAGAAGAGGTTACCACACCTGAAACGCAGCCATTGGCTCCGGTGCCGGCTACGGTGTAAGTTGTGTTTACTGTCGGAGTAACCACGCTGCTTCCGCCTTCTATAGAGTATGTTGAGGCGCCGGCAGGGCTAAGTGTGAAAGATGAACCAATACAAACTGATCCGCTATTAACAGTCACTCCAGGGGTACTCAATACATTCACCGAAGCAGTCGTTGAAGTTGTACAGGTTCCGGCAGTGCCGGTTACTGTATAGGTTGTTGTGACACCCGGAGTTACACTGACGCTACTGGTATTGGCCCCTGTATCCCAGGTATAGCTATTGGCTCCGGAGGCCGTGAGTTGTGTGCTCTGCCCTGAGCAAATTGTTGAATTGCCACTGACGTTCAGGGAAAGTGTTGCAACACCATAATTATAAATATTCAATATGTCTGTGCTTGTAAGCGCAGTCGAATAGAACCTGAAATCAGCCATTAAACCTCCTGCGTTCAGGCTGGAGCTGGAACTGTATCCTCCCACTTTAAACGGTCCGGTACCGGTTACCGACATGGCGCTTTGAGAAATTGTAGTCGTAGCTACACCATTAACATAACCAACAACAGTTGAATAGGTTGGTGAATAAACAAATGAAGTCATGCAGGGCGTTGCTGATGCTGCACCACTAAGGGGTACATCCGTCATGGAGCCCCTTAGAATCCAGTTTCCGGAACCTGCCACACCCCCTGTAAACACACGGAATGAACCGGAGTTCAAATCACCCAGTATGTAATAAGTCGAAGTTGTTTGAATGATGTTGGATGTCCAGAACGAAAGTGTCCATGCACCTGAACCCAGGTTGGGAGCCCAGCCTGTGTTTACATATTCGGATGAACTGGATAGTCCGGTGCCAACCAGCGCACCCATACAATTGATGCCTCCGGTTTGTGTTTGCGTGGCCATGATAGTGCCGGTAGAAGTACCTGCAGGGGGGCTCGATGCATAATTGGTAACAAGTGTGCCGGTACCATCAAATTTGTAGTGAAGAATGTCAGGTGTAGGTGCCTGTGCTTTTGTTATAAAAGCGGCAAATAACATCAGAATCAGGGAGTAGATTTTTTTCATAGGTTTAGTTTTTGGTAAAACTAATAAAATTAAACTGATACGGCGGTTGATATAACTCATCTTTTCTAATCAATCTGTTTATGTTAAAGCAAAACCAGAGAAAAAACAGATAGAAACAAAACCTGTCGAAGCGGTAGAGGCAAGAGGCGGATGGTTGTCAAGACTTTTCAGGAATTCATAAACTGCCGGCTGAAACACATGGCAAGTCTGATTATCACCATCCCAAAGCTTTCTTTCGCATACTGTTGTATCCCAGGTCAAATACTGGCAGGTCGTCTTCACATGGTTTAGATGAACCGCTCCGGATATATTGCCTTCCCTTCACGTAATCGACCATCAGGGTATCGCCGATGTTTCCGCTGAAATGAACCTGGCTTACCAGGCGTGCGGTGTCGTGTTTAATAACCAGATAATAGTTTTCGTTGTATTCCCTTATGTCGTGTTCTGCCACATTACACGCTGAAATTTTTACGGTATAGGTAAAGTAATTGCTTGTCAGTATGCCTGTTTCTACCGGTTTCCTGTCTATGATAATACCTTTTAAGCGAATGCCGTATTTTAAATAATACTTCATGGCTTCTTCTTTTTCTTCTTTGTACTTCGGGCGACCGTAGTGAAAAATACCGTAAAGACCCAGTCCCAACAATAGGCAAAACATAAAACCGAAACCTATAATTGCTGTTCTGACATCTTTCATATCGCAAAGGTATAAAACCAGGCGATCTTCGCATGGTGTGCAACAGTTGCCGGCATTTAGCTTTGTGTGCCAATACGCCGGCCGTATTCTGCCTGCTTATGGAAAATAAAGAAGTGGCTGATGTTTTGTCAACCACTTCCTTTTTAAGTTATTTGGTTTAATAAGTTTTATTCCTTGATCAGTTTTACGGTGTGCTGTTTATTGTTTTCAAGAATATGAACGTAATACACGCCGGCATGTTCATGCTCTATATTGATGGTGTGTTTTCCTGCTTCGGTTTTTGCCGAATACAGCACTTGTCCGAGTGTGTTTGTAATACAGATGCTGGCATCTGTTGTGATTTCGAGGATAAAGCTACCATTGTTCGGATTCGGATACAGGTTTACAGCAGGTGTATTGTCAGGCAGTTCCTGAATACCGGTGCAAGGCACAACAGCCTGCTGACATGTAGCTGTATTGACGCATCCGTTGGCATCTGTACCGGTTACAGTATAGTTTACCGTTGTTGTCGGAGAGATCACAATTGAAGGCGTTGTTTGTGTGGTGCTCCATGTATACGTGCTGGCTCCGCTGGCTGTTAAGGTAGCCGATTGTCCGGCGCACAAAGCAGTATTGCTGCTCACCGCCACCACTGCAGGTAATACATGTACCTGGGCGGTTACGGTGCTGGTACTTTGTATACCCGAATTGTGGTTGTATGTGGTGAGTGTAATAGTGTAGGTTCCTGTGTAAAAAGTATGCGAAGGGTTGCTGGCAATAGATACCGGACTTCCGTCGCCGAAATTCCATGACAGGGAGTCGCTGTTGAGGCTGGTATTTGTAAAGTGCACCGGCAGTGAGTCGCAACCGTTTAAGGCAGTGGTGCTAAACGATGCTGCAGGCACGGGGATATTCCAGTTTACAATTTTGCTAAGGTCGCTGATACCTTCAAACAGATTGTCGTTTATCATAGTTGGCAAGTGGTTGAAGTAGCTTACAAAGTTCTTTGCTGCCTGTACCGTTGAATCCACGCGGTTAAACTGAACCACGTTCACGTAGGAGTGTGCGGGGATTGTTACGTTCAGGGAATCTTCATAATCATCGTCACCCATTTCCGGTTTGTCGTGGTAAAAACCCGGCTGCGATTGCAGTGGACCGGCGCCACGACGTACCCAGGTGTTAATAGGGTCGCTGTGTACCTGCCCATCACTTGTTATCATCCAGCGGTCAGCATTGCTCAGTGTGCCTGTGGCTGTGCTGTTTGAATCAAGCTGTGTCTGGTTGTCGGAGCCCAGGTTACTTGAAACGGCCACACGCACCTGGATAGGACTGCCTGTTGGATTTTCGAGTTTTACATTTAAGCGCACTATTGGTTTGTTCAGATAGAAGTGTAATTCTTTGGTAACATCCAGGCCGTTTATCTGCTGTGGTTCGCCTCTCATGGTATTTGTCAGTGTATCGAAAGAGATCAGGTTATCGGGGGCATTGCTGTATGCAGTGTCATTAACGGCCACTTCAAAAGCACCGTCATAGGCATCTCCCTGGCCGGTTGATAAAATTGTGGCATCGTCCATGGCATCACCCGAAATGCCATGAATGGGATCGTAATACCTGTTACCATAATCGTAATACCATGGAGCGCAATACTGCACATTGCCGAAGGTGTAGCAGCTATTGTTGTAGTCGTAAGGAATACTGTTTGGAGGCAGAGCGGTGATGTGTACAATAATTTTGTTGCTGATAGAGTCTTTGCTTACGCAGGCATCGCTGGAGTGAATAAGACAGCTTACGGTATCCAGGTTATTCAGGCTGGAAGTTGAGAAATAAGGGTTGGTTCCAGCATTAGTCCCGTTTATTTTCCATTGAAAGGCAGGGTTGTTTCCGCCGTTCGTCCAGTTTTGGCCAAACTGAATTTGTTGCCCGGCATATGCAGAAACCTGTGTAGTTGATGAGGAGCCGCCTGTTGATTGATTATAACCATATATAGACGACTGAGCCACCAGCGATGGAGTGTTTACAGGAATACTTACTTTATTGCTTATGGCATTGGTAGCACAGCTATAGCTCGATGCGAGCATACAGGTAATGGTATCGCCATTGACAAGTGTCGAATCAAGATAGGTCGAGGCGTTTGTACCAACAGGCTGATTGTTTTTATACCATTGGTAAGATGGGGCACTGCCACCTGCGGTTGGTGTGGCACTGAAGGTCACCAACTGTCCTGTGCAGATATTACCGAAATCGGAAGTTACCAAAGCCCCGGCGATAGGGTTCTGATTATTGACATCGTTTACCCAATTGGAGCTGGTGAGGTTGAGTGCGAAATTATTGAGGGTGGCGTTATAATTGTTTCCCGACAAATCATTCAACGTCGTGATCCCTGCATTATTCGCATTGGGTGTGCCCTGGTTGAAATTGTAGTATGCCACCAGGTTGGACTGCGGATAATTGAAATTGCAATACATGCCTTGTTGGATCTGGCTTTGTGTGCGTTCTGTACTCCAGAAACGAACCTCGTCAGCCGAGCCATGGTAATACGTGCCGCCACCGATTGTGCCGTCGTTTCCGATGCTTGTTACTCCGTTGTTGGGGATGATTGTTGTAATTGTTCTGGTTTCAGCCAGTTGTCCGTTGACGTATAGTTTCCACACGTTGTTGGCATCAATAGTCAGGGCTATGTGCGACCATGTATCATATGGCAGGTAAACATTGGTGGAGTAGTCGTTGTAACCGGTAGATGTCAGGTGTATGTAACCGTACATGAGGAATAAGCCATAACCGCAGCTGTTATAGTTTCCATTATACATCAGTTCCTGGTAATTGCCAGAGGCTTCGGGGCGAAACCAGCCTTCCATGGTTACATTGTTTGCCGAAGGAAGTAAAATACTGTTGACGCTGACATAGTCGTCGATGCCGTCGAAATTGAGCGATTGCGCTTTTGTGAGATTGCATGTTGCTGTAAACAGCAGGGCAGATAATAGGAGTCGTTTCATGTTAAGTTATTGAACAGTGCGAAAGTAGATAATTAAGAAATGTGCATGATTTCATGCGTGCAAAAAGAGGACAAACAGCAAAATAATGTGGACGATCAGCATTTGCTTTTTACGTACAGGCTGTCGAAATTTATTCAGGCACAGGGAGATTTAGCAAAAGAGAATAGATGCAGAGGAGAGACAGGTCAGGATTTCTGCTGAAAGATGTCGTTTAAAATATGCTGATAGGCCCTGCCGACCGGCAGCTCGGCTTTATGGATCATTACCGAATGTGAATTCACCTGTGTGATATGATGTTTATTGACAATACAGGATTTGTGAATCCGGATAAACTGCTGTGCAGGAAGCAGATCCTGCAATTCGCTGAGCGATTGCCGCACAATTTTACGGCTGCCGTCGTTCAAATAAATGGTCGAATAATTTCTGTCGGACTCCATCCATAAAATAGACGGGCACTGTATCTTTACAACAGAGCGGCCTTCCTTCACGATTATTTCGTCGGGCTCCGCATCCGAAGGTGTTTGCGTGGTGCTATACAGCGCCAGTTCAATGGCTACCATGATGTCGTCTTTCTTGAAGGGTTTCACAATGTAGGCATTGGGTCTGCTGTGTTTGGCTTTTTCCACTATGCTTTTGTCGGCGTGGGAGGTGATGTAGATAAACGGAATTTTGTATTTGCTGCTCAGAGCATTGCCGAGATCAATGCCTGTTTTGTCGCGCCCCAGCACAATATCGGTCAATACCAGATCTGCTTTATGCTTGTCAAGGTGTTCAATGGCTTCATCTACCGAATCAACAATCGTAATGGATTGCGCCCCTCCCTGTTTTAGGAAATCGGAAATGGTTTCTGCAATCAACAGCTCATCTTCTACAATTAAAAAACGTGCCTGTGAAATCATAGATATTTTATGCCTGGTTTTTACTGAAAGAAATACTGAAAAAAGCGCCGCCCTCGTTCTTTGAATTGAAAACGCCTTTGATCTGCCGGGTAAGGATGCCGGTCAGTTTAAGACCCAGGCTGTCTTTCCTGTTCTGCGAAACATCAGGGAGCCCTTTGCCATTGTCGGAAACCGTGATCAGCCAGTTGTTATCGTTGTCGAGAGCACTCAGTGTAACCTGTATCAGACCTTCGTCCTGGTCCGTGAATGCATATTTCACAGCATTGGTCACCAGCTCGTTGATGATTAGTGCTAAAGGAACCGCCAGCCGCGAAGGAAAGAGAACGGTTTCTACGGTCTCGCGGATCTCAATTTTTTTGGGCAGCGAAGCCACAATTTCGCGGTGGTAGATCAGTATTTTATTGATATAATCTTTCATGTTGATTTCCATGGATGTATTGCTTTCATAAAGCAACTCATGCGACAGGGAGAGCGACTGTATGCGGTTCTGGCTTTGCAGTAAATATTCCGACAGTTTTTCGTTATCGGCGCTGTTGGCCTGCAGGGTGAGTAAACTGGAAATGATCTGTAAATTATTATTGATGCGGTGATGGATTTCCTGCAACAGAACTTCTTTTCTGCTGCTTTCGTCCGACATCAGTTTCGCTACTTTTTTCTTATTATCGTAAGCGCGTTTGGCAAAGATCAGTGCGGCAATGGCCAGTACAATCATTGCCACAAAAAATGCCCGCCACTGTCGCTGGAGCTTGTTTTCCGCTTCCAGTTGATATACTTTTTTATCGTTCTCGAATTGTTGGGCTGCCTGTTTTTTCTCAAACTCGTAGTTCATTTCCAGCTCCACCGTTTTTTTCACATTCTCTTCATTATACATGCTGTCGCGGTATTGTATTTCCTGTTTGTAATACTTCAGGGCCAGGGCCGGTTTTCCGGTGTTGGCGTAGAATTGGCTTAGGCCCGAGGCAATTTTCATTTTGTCCTGCATGTCGTCAAAACCTGCGGCCATTTTCATTGCTTTCAGGAAATAGCTTTCGGCTTCAATATTTTGTTTCAGACTTTCTTTTACCTGGCCAATGATCATATAGCAACTTGGTAAGATGTAGGGGTATTCATTCTTTTCAGCCAGGGCTATCGCTTTGATGGCACAATCGTTGGCATTGCTGTATTGCTTCAACGTGTTGTAAAGTTCGCCGAGGTTGGCAAGCTCGTGTACCATGCCGATTTCGTTACCCATTTCGGTATCAATTTTCAGCGCTTTTTCCAGGCATTCTTTTGCCTGTTCATATTGACCGGTTTCGCCGTATAATAAAGCCAGGTTGCAAAGATTGTCCGATTCAATTCTCTTGTCGTGTATTTTGCGGCTCAGCACCAGGGCTTTGTTGTAATAGCTTTTGGCTTTGTTGTAATTTTTCTGGAGGTAGTAAACAGAGGCTATGCCGCTATACTGCACCAGGATCCAGTATTCGTTATGCGTTTTTTCGTAAATGGCCAGGGCTTTGAAAAAGTTGTCGAGTGCCAGTGGGTAGTTTCCTTTTATTTTATAGATAACCCCGAATGAGCCATAGGCATGGGCTATTCCGGGATTATAACTGATTTTTTGAGAAATGGCGAGGGCTTTGTTTTCATAGAACCAAATGGAATCGATCTGATCGTTTTCCTGGAAAGGTCTCAGTTTTTCCTGGAGGGCCAGTACGGTGTTCGAGTCGTATTGCGGGTAAAGAGTATTGAAGAGACAGGTAATAAAGAATAAGACGAGGAGCCGGAGTTTCATATTCAGGGAGCAGATTATAGCGCGAAGGTATTAAAGAAAATTAATTGTCTGAATAATTATGAGGTGTTTTCGCAATTCAGGGTTTTATAAAATAGGTGCAGTATTCCGGCAAGTGGCAAGGTTAATATTGTTATTTTTGTTAGAGCGGGTGCAATATTGGCAGCCAGGGAAATATACAAGAGGTAATAACGGTTAAGTAAGTGTTTCGTGATGCATACGATTTTGGATTGGGGACAGGTTACGCCTGAAGGGACAAAAGGAAATGAATTCCTGTATGTGCACAATCATGACCTGTCATCGGAAGATAAAATTGAGAGAACCATCCGGTTTGTTGTTGGCAGGCTTCAATATTACAAAATGCATCTGCCACCTAACGCCTCACATATCATAAAATTTGACATACGCGGACAGCGGCTTCCTCACAATGTTGAGGAACTTATTTCGGCAGGCATCAAAGCAAAACTCGGAGAGAGTATGCATTTTATTATTGACTTTATAAAGTAGTATGGCATTTAATATTATGGCGGAAGCCTCAAACGCACTTGATTACGAATTACTTCATAAAGAAATTTATGAAGCTAATCTGCCTTTTGACTTTGTGCCGATGAAAGGTCTGGGTATCGGGAATGGCGATGCCATCGGAATTTGTGTCCCTTTGAGAAACGCTAATTATGATACTTGGATAAAACTCGAATCGGTTTTATTGAAACTGAAAGATCAGTTTGCCTGTGACGTTTATGATTTGTATGGTGGCCAAAAACTGGACTCTTTAAATATGGCTTCGATCAGGCAAAATCTTCTTGGCGAATAAGTGCAGTAATGTATTCATTATTTCCTTTACCTTTATTCTATGCTCCAACCATTCAGGCACATTCTCCTCCTTTTCATCACTCAATTATGTTTCGGGCAGAGAACAACTTTCGATTATCTGAGGAAATCCGATAGTGTGTTCACTGTTTTATATAGTAATGAGAATTGGATGCATTATTACCATGGCGATCGATCTGCAATGCGCTTTGTGTCTGCCGACGGTATTATTGTCGGAACACATCATGATACACTGAACGATCTGCAACCGCAACAAATAGTCATTTCCTATGCATTTGTTATGCCTGAAGACCTGACAGTGAACGGGAACTGCTCATCCATAGACTCAATACTCCACTTGAAATACGATAGTACGATGGTTCTCACTAACCCGGAGGTACTTTCCACAATTCCGGCCTTCATTAAAACTGCTGGTACATACAAGGTTTTGCATCCGCGTCGTGTCAGAATCATAGCAGAGTCTTACCGCCTCCCCAAGGGGATAGGCCCCTGGCATTATTGCCTGAGCTATGTCGATTCTACAAAAACACTGATCTGGACTGTGAGAACAAAGCTAAAAGAGGAAACCAAAAAGGAACCCGAAACAGAGGCGTGCTTAGAGATAAATGCCATCACAGGCGAATTTATCAGGCGCTACGATGCGGTGACTCAGAATTTATCCGAACACCCGGAGAAATATAAACGGAAATGAATTTTGCAGGCGAAATGTTTTATATGCGTCCGGTTATAGAGTGTTAAATTTGAAAATGGATATCTGGCATATAGAAAATGATTCATTCACGAGTTTGACTCTGCGGAGAACCGGCTTGCAGAAGTTTGATGTGGTACAACAAGGCCCATATAAAATACTCCTGACAAATCCGCACTACATTCTTATAGATAAATCCTGTATAACACTCTTTGATGGTATGGCCGAGCAGCTTGATAGCAAGCCTGTGCAGATCATAGATCGTATTTTGCAAACGAATAATGATCGTTACGTTGAGCTGGATTTGAAAAGAAGTATAGAACCTTTTTCCATTCATTCAATGGATAGCCGGGGGCTGAAAATATGGAAGTATGATGAATCGGTTTTTGTTTCCGGAGAGTTAAAAGAGCGCTTCATGACCCTGCCCTGTACTGGACTGAAGTTTAATCTGGGTTTCTCAGGTTTCGCCAGCTGACCATAAAATGCAATTCTGAAATGCGAAATTAATTTGAGAGAATAATTCACTTAATTCGCCTCCTTTTTTATTTATGTTAAACCAATACCCACATACAGCCAAAATCAAAAACATGCTGACCTGTAAATCTGATCTGGTGCAGCGTGAAGGCTTAAATCATTTAATTCCTTCCTGGCAGCAGTTTGTGGAAATATACGCGGAGAGTGAAAGTCTGATTTATGAATGGATCAATGATCTTTCTACCCGGGCTATTATTGACGAGATACTTTCTGTACTCAGCGAACAGGAAAGGAAAAAGATTGAAAGAGATTTGGCTCCGGCAGATCAGATGCTAAAGGAAAAAACATTCGAGGTGCATGAATGTGTCTGGAGCGACAATGTTGCAGCAAAAGAGAATTTTGACCGCAGAAAGCACTGGTATTATTACCGTGTGAACCAACTTGTATTTGAGAACGAAACCGGAAGGTTTACGAAGTATTTATAAGATTGATTTACCCTATATATTTGTCTAGCCTGTATCTGGTGTTATTGTGTTTTTTGAATTCATAGAGAAGGATTTTGATGATCTCCATTGAACTGAAACGATCAGTATTGATTTGTAACCCCCGAAAATGCTGAGTATCTGGGATACTGAGTATAAATGGTTTCAGTAACTTTTAGTAATCTTTAGTAAAAATTGCTCTGCCGCTTTTCCATTTGTATTTTTAATGTTTTTTCATTGTAACAGATTAATCCATTAAAGAAAGCAGAGTTTATGCATGTAGGCAATCATTATAAATTGAAGGAATTTATTCTCTGGACACGGCGTGATATATATAAGATTTTTGTTCTGGCAGTGATTCCGACACTGTTGTTTCAGTTGCTCGGACTCAAATGGCTGGCCATTCCCTGGGTACCCATTGCCATGATTGGAACGGCGGCAGCATTTATTGTGGGATTCAAAAATACACAAACCTATAACCGCCTGTGGGAAGCCCGGCAGATATACGGTGCTATAGTGAATACAAGCCGGTCCTGGGGAATCATGGTTAAGGATTTTGTAAGAGACCCCGATGCACATCGTGAACTCATATACCGGCATGTAGGCTGGCTTACAGCATTGCGATTTCAGTTGCGTGAACCCCGCAGCTGGGAAAACATGAACAAAAGTTACAATAAAGAATACCGTCGGTTTTATAAAGTAGCTGAATGGGAATCGAAGCTTGACGAGGAATTGAAAACCTATTTATCTGGTGAGGATCTGGCCTATGTGCTTGCCCGTAAGAACAGAGCCACACATGTTATCGGTCTGCAATCGGCCCGTCTTCGCGCATTGAAAGACCGCGGAGCCATTGATCCCTTAGATTATGTGGAGATGGAAAACCTGCTTGTAAATCTGTACGAACAGCAGGGGAAATGTGAGCGTATCAAGAATTTCCCTTATCCCCGTCAGTTTGCATCCATCAATCTCTTCTTTATCCGTCTATTCGTTATCATCGTTCCTTTTGGCCTGCTCAATGAGTTCCAGAAACTAGGCGACGTTTATGTCTGGTTGAATATCCCTTTCAGCCTGGTTGTATGCTGGGTGTTTACATCTATGGAGCGTGTGGGCGAAAGTACGGAAAACCCTTTTGAAGGCAGTGCGAACGATGTACCCATTACAAGCATGAGCCGCACGATTGAAATTGATCTTCGCGAAATGCTTGGTGAAACGGAACTTCCTCCCGCCATTCAGCCGGTAAATAATATCATTTTATAAATGAATACCAATTGTTTTAAAATAACAGACAGCCCATGAAAAAAAGAGAAAAACTGGCGATTATAAGGGCCTATTACCCAAATGCAATCACCACGATAGACAGTGTTAACCGGCTTATCGACTTTGTGGAAGAGAAGCTTGATCTTGAACCGGCACAGGTCATGCTGGCCGACAGCGTTTGCAGTGATGATGTCAACAGCATTCAGTATCCTGCAAGAGCCCATGAATTTTTAGGCCCGTTTAAAATGGGTGGATTGGATGGATTTCCATTTACAGGACTCACCGGTATGGGTGCTTTTGCCAGTCATGTTCCTGATTCGGGAGCCGTATTTATTTATTACGGCCCGCATATTGGTATTACCAAAACGGGTGCTATTGGCGAAATACACAGGCTGGGCCAGCACAAAAACTCCGGCTGCTGTGGAGCTGCCAAAGGAGCTTTACAAAAACTGATGAATAATGAGATTGTGGAAGGGAGAATGACGGATCTGGATTACCAGATGAATACCATTGAACAGATTCTTTTGAGGCACAAAGACCGGATTCTTTCTTCAGATATTCCGCTTAAAGAAGCGACCAGCGTCATTTACGAAGCTATTGATACCAGGATTAACGAACTCGTGAATCAGACAAAGTACAAGTGTAAATATGTTATTTTAATGGGTGCGGTGCTTATTAACAGCGACTCTGACCTTGGCTCATTTACATCCACGCAGCGTTTTGATGTGATCGATCAGCAGACCGGCGAACGCAAAGACCTGATGCAGGCCTATTTTTAATGCAATAGCGGATCATGGTTCGTATACATTTTTGATATAAATTTAAAATGTGAATATTGACTTTAAGAAACGCGTTATAGAGGCATGCCGCAAGGCGATAGGCTTACGTATTGAACGGGCCCATCAGGCAATGCTTGCCTCGCAGGAATCGGCCAACAACGAAGATAAAAGCAGTGCCGGCGATAAATACGAAACTGCACGTGCCATGGGCCAGGCCGATCGCGACATGAATGCCCGCCAGTTGCAGGAAGCCCTGAACGAGCAAAAAATACTGGATGCCATCCGCGTCGACGAACTTTTTTCGGTGGTTGGTCCCGGTGCCCTGGTGGAGCTCGATGCCACGTGGTTTTTTGTGGCCATTGGCCTGGGGCCTTTGTCAGTAGATGGTGTCACGGTTATTGTGCTGTCGGCCTCCTCACCGTTGTACCAGCAGCTGCGCCTGAAGAAAAAAGGCGATGAGGTGATATTCCGGAATAAGCCTTCGCGCATTACCGCCCTTTACTGAAGAGGCATATCCGGGCGGGGTATGTATACATATTTTGCCCATTGGTATCTATTTCCATAGATTTCTGTAATTTGAAACTATATTTGGGCTGTTATGGGCAACGAAAAAAGCCGGTCATATAGCATCTTACTCATTTCAGCACACCTGCTGTTCTGGATCGCCATTTACTTTGTGCCTTTTATTGTAAATCCGCGTGGTCCGGGGCATCCCCATGGGGTTCTGGATCCCAGGCTTATCATCAATCAGCTCCTGCTTATTTTCCTGTTTTATTTCAACAGCCAGTATCTGCTCCGCGGCTTTTACCGCAAATATGGTGTTACACTCTACATCATCGGATTCACAGTATGCCTTGTTGTGGTGATCGGTATTTCGGCCCTGGGTCATGTGCCGCCAGGCCAGGGACCGCCGCCTGCCGACATGCCTATGCCACCCGGTCCGCCACGCGACCCGCCTTTGCTGCCGGCTTCCTTTATTTTAATGGCTGGCTTAATCGGGGCCATCAGTATTATTTACAGGCTCATTGCCGACAGGCAGGAAGAGGAGCGCCTGCGCAAGGAAAAAGAAACACAGAATCTGCAGGCCGAGTTGTCTTTTCTGCGCTCACAGATCAACCCGCATTTTATTTTCAATGCCCTCAACGGCACGCTCTCACTCATTCTCAAGAAGTCGGATAAAGCGGCCGACAGCCTGCTCAAGCTCTCAAACCTGATGCGTTATATGCTGTATGAATCAGATGCAGACAAGGTTTTGCTGAACAATGAAATAGAGTATGTAAACGATTACATCGATCTGCAGACCCTTCGCTTTGGTAATACCATTAAGATAGTGCGCGAGTTTGATACAGAGCTCCCTCTGGGCAAACAGATAGAGCCGATGCTCATTATTCCTTTTATTGAAAACGCCTTTAAACACGGTGCCGTGATGGTGGAGCAGCCCGAAATCAGGATCCGCCTAAGTGTGATCGATGAAACACTGCTTCTGCTTGTCGACAATAAATTTAATCCCGGCTCCAAAGAAGTGAAAGACAGGAATTCGGGGATTGGTCTGGTGAATGTGCGCCGGCGACTGGAGCTCCTGTACCCCGGCCGGCATGAACTGACGATAGGGGCCAGTGAAAATTGGTATAAAATCGTTTTAAAGATTAATTTAGCAGTATGATGAATTGCATCGCTGTGGATGATGAACCGCTCGCCCTTGATCTGATGACCACATACATCAGGCAGGTACCGGGCCTTCATCTGGTTAAGACCTGTTCCAATGCCGTAGAGGCTATGGAAGTGATGCACCAGGAACACATCGATCTTATTTTTCTGGATATCCAGATGCCAGGTCTCACAGGTCTGCAGTTTGTACAGTCGCTCAAACAGAAACCCTTTGTTGTATTTACCACCGCCTACACCAAATACGCCCTGGATGGCTATGAACTGGATGTGCTCGACTACCTTGTGAAACCCTTTTCATTTGAGCGTTTCCTGAAATGTGTGAACAAAGCCACCGAAGCTCATAAACTCCTTACATCGTCTACACCCTCGTCGCTCAAGGCACTGCCGCCCGACTACCTCTTTGTAAATGCCGACTACAGCCTCGTGAAAATAAATATCAGCGACATTGCCTATGTGGAAGGCCTCAAAGATTACATCAAAATTTTTACGAGTGGCAACAACAAAGCCGTAGTCACACGCATGAGCATGAAAGCCATCGAGGAACGCCTGCTGCTCATGGGTTTCCGCAGGATTCATAAATCGCATATTGTGAACCTGAGTAAGATTAGTTCCATCAAGAAAAGCCGTGTGGTGATCGATGGTGTGGAGCTTACCGTGGGCGACAGCTATCGCAGCGGACTCTTCAAAAGCCTCGGACTCGATATCCCGGAATCCGAATAATCCCATCGGATAAAGTCTACAAAAAAAGGGTATTGGTATCAGAATCCACTCCCTAAGTCTCATTCATTTTTATTGTTTCCTGAAGCTCATCATATTTGTATCAGAAATCAGTTTTGCATGATATAATTCTACTACTCCATTTTACATAGGTAATTTTTTACAGAAAGAGTCAGTATTAATTAAATCATGTCATATGAAAATCGTAAAACACCTCAAACAGACAATACTCACCGGAGCTGTGGTATGTCTTCCATTTTTTGCCTTATCTCAAAACGATCCTCTGGTGCAGGCCTTCTCCAAAAGCTACCAGTATGAGAAGAGCTATGATTACACCAATGCCATCAATTCACTCAAGACTGTTTACAATACCGCGTCTTATGAGCTGAACCTCCGCCTGGGTTACCTGAGCTACATGGCGGGTTTCCACAAAGAATCCATGGCGTATTATAAAGTGGCCATCGAACTCAATCCGAAAGCCGTGGAGCCTCGCTTCGGTTATGTATATCCGGCAGCAGCCCTGGGCCTCACCGATGAACTGGTAACACAGTATACAGCCATTCTCCAGATCGATCCGCAGAATACCCTGGCTCTGTACCGCATGGGATATATTTATTTTCTGCGCAAAGATTTCCCGGCGGCCAAAACATATCTCGGCAAACTCGTGAGTCTCTATCCCTTTTCTTACGACGGCCTTATACTTTACGCCAAGACCGAACAGCAGCTGGGCGAGAAAGCAGAGGCTCTCAACCTGTTTAACCGCGTACTCCTGCTGTCACCTACCGATAAAGAGGCCAATGAAGCCGTGAAGCAGCTCAAACAGTAATCCGTTTTTTTCGAACCGACTAACCCATTAAAAGCTTTCATTATGAAAATCAATTCAAACTTAGCCATCAGCGACACAGGATTTATTTTTAATCCATCCAATGGCGACTCGTTTTCTACCAATGCACTTGGTGCCGATATTATCCGCCTGATGAAAGAAGGCAAAAAAACCGCCGACATCAAAAAAGCCATTTGCGAAAAATACGAGGTAGATCCAAAAGTACTCGATAAAGACTACGACGATTTTATGTCTCATTTACGCGATCATTTTTTAGTAAGCCATGACTAGTTCAAGTAAACCCAAAATTACGGTGGCTGTCACCGGCTTAAACGCAGTAGACAGCCCCGGACCGGGAGTTGCCGTGATACGGGGCATCAGAGATTGTGAAGATTTCGATGTCCGCATCATAGGCCTCTCCTACGAATCACTTGAACCCGGTATTTATATGCCGGGTATTGCTGATAAGGTATACCAGATTCCTTATCCGGCCGCGGGCACCGAAGCACTTCTGAACCGCATCGAATACATTCACGACATCGAAAAACTGGATGTGATCATTCCGAACTTTGATGCAGAGCTACATAACTTCATTAAGCTGTCTTCACGACTCAAGGCCATGGGGATTCACACCTTCCTGCCAAGCATCGAACAGTTCGAGTCGCGCGATAAAGTGAACCTCTTTGAGTTTGGTAAAAAACACGGCATGCTGGTGCCCCGCGATAAAACCATTTACGATGTGGGTGAGCTCAACCAGATTACCAAAGATTTCGAATACCCCATTGTGGTGAAAGGCAAATACTACGAAGCTACAGTAGCCTATACGCTGGAGCAGGCGCAGAAAGCCTTTCATAAGCTCAATGCCAAATGGGGTCTTCCGGTGATTGTGCAGGAGTTTATTCAGGGTACCGAAGTAAACATTGCCGCACTGGGCGACGGACAGGGAAATACGATCAGTGCCATTCCGATGCGCAAACTGTTTATTACCGACAAGGGAAAAGCCTGGGCAGGCATTACACTCGAGGACAAAACCCTGATCGACCTGGCGGAGAAATTTATCAGCGCCACGAAATGGCGCGGAGGTTTCGAGCTCGAGATCATGCGCACCACAGATGGCAAACCCTACATCATGGAAGTAAATCCACGCTTCCCGGCATGGATCTATCTCACTACCGGTGCCGGACAAAACCAACCGGCAGCCCTCGTGAAAATGGCCATGGGCGAAACGGTGAAGCCCTATACCACCTATGCAGTCGGAAAAATTTTTGTGCGTTATGCCTGGGACCAGATTACCGACGTATCGGAGTTCCAGAAAATATCGGCCTTTGGTGAACTATAACCCCTTAAAAAACATTGTATATGAAAACGGAAAAATTAAAATATGAACGCCCGGCTATCCGCAAACTGAATACCGGCCTGATGAATAAATTTGGTACACGCACGGAATACGCGCCGGTGACACACATCGATGGTGTTTCGGTTCGCGAACTGATCAGTAAATACGGCTCACCTTGTTTTGTATTGTCGGAGCGCACCATCCGCAAAACCTACCAGAATGCCGTACGTGCCTTTAAAACACGTTACCCGAAAGTGCAATTTGCCTGGAGCTATAAAACCAATTATATTGATGCTGTGTGTAACGTGTTTCACCAGGAAGGCTCCTGGGCCGAGGTGGTGTCTATTTTCGAATACACCAAGGCGCTGAACAATGGCGTACCGGGCAACAAAATTATTTTCAACGGCCCCGAAAAGAGCAAAGACGATATGAAGCTGGCCATCGAAAATAATTCCTTCCTGCACATTGATCACTTTGATGAACTGTACGACCTCATTGAACTGACCGAAACAATGAAGAAAAAAGCAAAGGTGGCCATTCGTGTCAACATGGATACCGGCGTATACCCGATGTGGGATCGCTTCGGCTTTAACTACGAATCGGGGCAGGCCTGGAATGCCATCACCAAGATTATGGCTACAGAATACCTCGACCTTGTGGGACTTCATTGCCACATCGGTACATTTATGCTTACCACAAGTGCTTATGCTGTGGCTGCTGCCAAGCTTTCTGACCTGGCGGTGAATATCAAATACAGTTACAACAAAGTGCTTCAGTACCTCGATCTCGGCGGTGGATTCCCTTCCGGTAATACACTGCGCGGTTCATATCTGCCGGGTACCGATGTGATTCCATCCATCGATGAGTTTGCAGAAGCGATTACATCCACCATTCTGAATTACGGTTACAAAAAAGATGAACTGCCTTTGCTGATCCTGGAAACCGGACGTGCACTCATCGACGATGCCGGCTATTTACTCGGTAGCGTGATTGCCAACAAACGTCTGAGCGATGGACGCCGCGCCACCATCATGGATTTCGGGGTTAATATTCTGTTCACCGCATTCTGGTACGAACATAAAATTACGCCGGCTCAGGAGTTTTCGAGTCACACCGAAGATATGGTACTTTACGGACCGCTTTGTATGAACATAGATGTGGTGCGCCAGAGTGTGAACCTGCCGATGCTCAATAAGGGCGATCATGTGGTGGTACATAAAGTCGGAGCCTATAACATGACGCAGTGGATGCAGTTCATTGCCATGCGACCTAAAGTGGTGCTGATTGATACCGAAGGCAATGCTCATGTAATCCGCGAAAATGAAACCGTGGAAACACTCACGGTGATGGAGAGAAAACCGGAACACCTGAAAACGTTTAAGCTAGCCTGATTGTAATTTATGACGGATCATAGCCTGTCATACACAAAACCACAGTATTGGCTGCGTAGCACAGTGAACAGCTATGCTGTGGTTTTTTTCTCCACCAACCCATGGTTCGGGGCCCTGCTCATCCTGGCCTCTTTTGTAAACCCCATGGCGGGGCTCTGCGGATTGCTCGGTACCCTGCTGGCCAATGCTTTTGCAACAGTCATCGGGCTGAATCAGGAACATGTTTACAAAGGCTATTACGGATACGATGCCATGCTTGTAGCCTGTGCACTCGGAACCTTTTACCAGGTGAACGCCATTTTGCTCGTACTCATTGTATGTGTGGCCATGCTCGCCGTTTTCCTGTCGCAGGCCATCAGTGGCATTATGCATAAGTATCAGCTGCCTGCCCTGAGTTTTCCGTTTCTGCTTACCATCTGGCTGGTGTTGCTGGCCATCGCCTCTGTTTCGGGAGTAGAAGTTATTGCGTTTCGCAGTTCCCTTGCACATGCCGCCTTCGGCCTGCCACCCATGACCTGGGAAGCACTGGTGAACAGCCTCGATTCCTGGCAAATTCCTGCCCTGGTGAAAGTGTATTTCAAATCACTGTCTGCCTTGTTCTTTCAATCCAATGTGCTCAGCGGTGTGTTGATTACAGTGGGACTCCTGGCTTATTCGCGCATTGCATTTTCATTGTCTGTTGTTGGCTACATGGCAGCATATTATTTTTACGGTCTGTTAGGTGGAAGTACTTCCGATTTTTACGAAAATTTCATCGGGCTCAATTTTATTTTCCAGGCTATTGCCATCGGTGGGTTCTTCCTCGTTCCCTCACTTTACAGTTACCTGGCAACTATTGTGCTCACGCCGGTTTTAATCATTGTGGTATTTGCCTGCAATAAACTCATGGGTAATTTCGGGCTTCTCTCATATTCACTGCCATTCACAATCGTGACTATTCTGTTCTTGTATCTTCTCAAATTCAGAACGCATATCCGTTACTTACATCTGGTAAGCTATCAGACATTCAGTCCGGAACAAAATCTGTACAATTACCTGGATGCGAATTTGCGGATGCGTCTGTACCAGTTCTTCCCGGTGCATCTGCCTTTCTGGGGTGAGTGGATGGTGTCGCAGGCTCACGATGGAAAAATAACACACCTCGGACAGTGGAGCAAAGCTTTCGATTTTATTATCCTCGATGATGAAATGAAATCGTACCGCAACCCGGGCTTGGCACTCAATGATTTCTATTGCTATGATAAACCGGTAGTAGCCTGCGGAGACGGCTATGTGGTGGCACTCGAAGATAAAATTGATGACAACCTGGTGAATGATGTGAACACCATTCAGAACTGGGGAAATACCATTGTAATCAAACATACCGAAGGCCTCTTCAGTCAGCTGAGCCACCTCAAAAAAGATTCACTGAAAGTGAAGGTAGGCGATTATGTACGTCGCGGTGATCTGATCGCCCTCTGCGGAAATTCAGGACGTTCGCCGGAACCGCATATTCATTTTCAGATGCAGGCACAACCTGCTATTGGTTCCCCCACACTCGATTACCCGCTGGCATACTATATGGTGAAACACAGCGGTCGTTGGGAATTAAAAACCTACGATAAACCCACCGAAGGACAAAGTATCAGCAGTGTGCAAACAAACACATTGCTGAAATCGGCGTTTAACCTCACACCGGGAACCCGGTTGAAATTTGTTGTGAAAGAAGAGGGCAGGGCTGAGAGTGAAACAGACTGGGAAGTATTTACCGACAGTTACAATTATTCGTATCTCTATTGCCATCAAAGCAAAGCCATTGCTTATTTCTACAACGACGGGAACCTCTTTTATTTTACAAATTACATCGGCGATACCGAAGCTCTGCTTTATTATTTCTACCTCGCACATTACAAAGTGCTCCTCGGGTATTACCACGGTCTGCAGATCCGGGAGACATACCCTTCTGCCACGATCCGCCGGGGACTGCTGAGTTTTGTGCAGGATTTTATCACGCCGTTTTACCGCCTCGTTCATACGGAGTACAGCATCCGTTATGTATCTATCGACGATGAAAATATAAGCTCTGAAATAAAGCTGGAGTCGGAGGCTGAGATCCGCGCTGTGGGTTTATCGCGTAAAGCCCTGGTGTTTCAGACCACATTGCGCGATCACAAAATTTCGGAATTTCAGATCCGTTTAAACCAACGAAAAATAACGGCCTTATGCGTCAATACCTGATAGTCCTTCTGTCTGTTTTGTGTAGCTTCATGTTGCGCTCACAATCGCTCATGACGCCGTCGAAAACGGATAGCATATCCTATAGCCTCTACCTACAGGGCGATCACGCCTCTCATGAGCAACTCACCCATGAGGCACTGGAGCAGCATATCGATTTTTATTACCTGAGAATACGGGCTGGTCTGCTCGACTATGGAGCGAAGAAATATTTCCTGGCGAGGAAACACCTCGAGCGGGCCTTGTTTTATTACCCGGCCGATACCATGGCCCAGGAATATCTGTTTTACACGTACCTCTACCTGGGCCGAAATCAGGATGCCGAAGAGCTCTATACTAAATTCTCGCCTGAGATGCGCCGGAAACTCGAGGCATACCGTCCGCTGAATAATGCTGCCTATATAGAGGCCGGCTATTTTACAAGTAATGCTGCTTCTGTAGTTCCGGTCAATGAAATTCATGGTAAGCCACCGGTTATTTATTCCGAAGCCGATCATTCAAAAAATATCCAGTACTACCAGCTTGGTCTGAACACAAACTACACGAAAAAAACCTCGCTGTATTTTGGTTTTACTTACCTGAACCTCTCCAAGGAAAAAGTGGCCTACTGGGGACCGCGCGATACAGCCAGCGATTACCATTACCACCAGTTTGAATATTACCTGGGGCTGAATCACAATATGAAAAATGACTGGCAATTCCAGGCAGCTTTTCACTACCTCGATTATAAGTCGACGGTGATGTATTCGAAAAATGATACTGCAGCCAAAACATTTAAGTTTTATAACACCGATGTGAAACAAAATAATGTGGTACTGAATGCAGGGCTCTCCAAAGAGATCAGGGGCTTTCTGAAACCCGCGCTAGACCTGTCTTACAGCAGCCTCAATAAAACGAACATTCTGCAGCTGAGCGGCAGGATCACCTATTACCTCACCGGTAATAAACACTTGTACGGGATGACAGGATATGCCATGGGCTTTGATACCAGTGGCAGCCGTTGGGTATTTATGCAAAAAATAGGAGGAAGATTAGCACCTAAGCTTTGGCTCGAATGTTACGGCTATTTTGGAAACCTCACCAACTTCAATGATGCCAATGCATTTCTGGTGTACAACGTGTCTGATAAAATAACCGGTAAATACGGGGCCTCCCTTTCGATATTGGCGACACATCACCTGGATATTTCCATGCGTTATGATTTCATTATGCGCGAAGGTTCTTACGAGCAGATCAGTAAACCAAATAGCATACGAACCGTCAATTATAATTACAATAACCAGGCTGTGATCGGCAGTATCCGCTGGAAATTCTGACGATGTTGCTTAAACACGGATGCCGATAACGGTAACGTCATCTACCTGCTCCAGTTTCCCGCGCCAGTTTTCGAAAGTTTCGTTCAGAATCCGGTTTTGTTCGGCAAGTGATTCCTGGCTGTGCTTCATGAGCAATTCTTCCAGCGGCTTGTATTTGAATTTTTTTCCTCTTGGTCCGCCAAACTGATCGGCATAACCATCGCTCATGGTTACCACGAGATCGCCCGGCTGAAGCGCGATGGAGTATTGTTTGAATGGTTTGAGCTCCGTGCCGAAAATGCCCACTGGTTGTTTCTCACCGCGGTGCTCCGTAAGTACAATGCCATCCGCCGTTTTCCGGATCACACAGGCGTGATGGTTCGCTGCAGCATAGTTTAACTCCATAGTCTCACGATCAAGCACGCAAATAATCATGTCCATACCATCCTGGTTTTCGCCGGAAATACCTTTTTGTTTGAGTGCCGAAATTACTTTTTTACGCAGGCGGCTCAGGATCAGAGCTGGCTCTGTAAGGCTGTGCTCATTAATGATCTCACTTAAAAAAGATACGCCGAGCATACTCATGAACCCTCCCGGAACCCCATGTCCTGTGCAATCGGCCGTCACATAAATAACCTTGCCTTCTTTTTCCGTGATCCAGAAAAAATCACCGCTGATAATATCCTTGGGTTTGAATAATACAAAAGCATCTTTGAAATACCCTGCAAACTCAGATTCCGTAGGCATCATCGCTGTTTGGATATTATAGGCGTATTTAATGCTGTCGGTTATTTCCTGGTTCTTCAGGTGAATGATCTGGTTCTTCTGTTCGATCGTATGGTTCTTGTCATTGAGCTCCGAATTTTTTTCGGAGAGGCTGTTGTATGCTTTGGCGAGGCTTTGTTGCGATTCTGTTTTGAGTTTGTACTGGCGGAGAGCGATTATTAAAATGATGAGTAATATAATAATGGCGGCCCATGAAATGCCGGTGATGCGTTTCTGGAGCCTGCTCTCCTGTTCTGCAGCCAGCCTGGTTTCTTCCTGCCTCAGTTTTTCCATGGCTTCTTTGCGTGCAAACACATATTCCATTTCCTTGCGAGTGATCTCTTTCGTTTTTTCGATATTATAAATGCTGTCACGAAGGCTGATGAATTTTTTATAGTGATACAAAGCCTTATCAGGCTTGCCATTGACTGTATAAAGTTCACTGAGAATTTCATGCGCATCTTTCAGCAGTGTCGGCAAATGAAGTGCTTCGCTGTTGCTCAGGCCCCCTGTGGCATACACAAGCGATTCCCCCGGACGTTTATCTTTCAGGAGAATAGTGGCTTTTACAAGCATGGCACTGGTCTGACCTTCTTTGTCGCCAATGGTCTGGTTTATGGAAATACTTGTATCGATGTGCGCCAGGGCATCTTTCAGGTTATTGGTATTCAGGTATACGCGGGCAATGTTTTCGTGCACATGCGCTACGCGGTTTTTAATATTGATTTGTTTGCTGATGGCAAGGGCCCTGAAATGATATTCGAGTGCCAGTTTATATTCGCCCCGGTTCTGGTAGAGCTGGCCAATATTGGTCAGACGCCCCGAAACGCACTGCATGTCTTTCAGATCATCGCATATATCCAGGCTTTTGAGCTCTGACTGCAGGGCTTTGTCATACTCACCCATTTCATAATAGAGCTTGTAGAGATTCAGGTACGAATTGGCGAGGCCGCGTTTGTCCTGGATCCGTTCACGAATCCCGATGCTGGTCTGCAACTGGCTGATGCCTTCCGAGTAGTTTCCGAGATGCGATTGATTGAGCCCGATGAACGAGTGGCAGGCTGCAATCCCCGCTTCATCGTAAAGTTCTTCTTTCAAACGAAGGCTTTTATTCGCCAGTTCGTTTCCTTTTTCATAAAGGCCACGGTCGCTATATGTCGAACCGGAAATATAGTAAGCCGTTGACAGCCCATAGAGATCTTTGGTTTTCTCAGCGGTTTCAATGGCCCGGCCAAGCGTTTTATCTGCTTCATCAAAGTGGTTCAGAGCAGCCAGTGCCTTGGCTTTTGTATTCAGTGCCCGAATACTGAATCCGTTTGTTTCTTTGATAATTCCCAATGCCGAGTCACAAAGAGAAATGGATAGATCGTATTTACTTTCATTATAAAGGATGTGCGCTTCGTAATTTAAAAGTGCCGCATAAAAAAGCGTATTGTTTTTGTGCTGCGATTTCAATTGAGCAATATGGACTTTGGCAGCTGGATAATTGCCATGCATCATACTGTCATATACTTCGCGCAGCGACTGTCTTGATACTTCGTCCGGAAATACCTGATTAATCAGGTATTTTACTTCTGCAGGGGGCCAGGCAGCCTGGGCAGAGATACATCGTGCGCCCATGATCAAAAAAAACAGGAATAGTATGTGCCTCCCAGGGTATTTCATTCAAATAATTCCGGATAATTAAATATAAGCATAATCAAATAAAAAGCCCCGGCTTAGTCGGGGCTTTGAAAATAAAAAACAAGTAAAAAATTACATCAGGCAACGGTTTCTTCCATATAGGCCTCAATTGGCGCACAGGAGCATACCAGGTTGCGATCGCCATAAGCATTGTCGACCCGAGCCACACTTGGCCAGAATTTATTATCGCGAACCCATTTCAGCGGGTAAGCTGCTTTCTGGCGGCTGTATGGTTTTTTCCAATCGTCGCTGACTACCAGCTTGGCAGTATGCGGTGCATTTTTAATCACGTTGTCGGCTTTATCAAATTTGCCATCCATGATTTCCTGGATCTCTTTGCGGATTGAGATCATGGCTTCACAAAAACGATCGAGCTCAGCTTTACTTTCACTTTCAGTCGGCTCCACCATCAGGGTGTTCACAACCGGGAAAGCTACTGTAGGCGCATGGAATCCATAATCCATCAGACGTTTCGCCATATCGGCAACTTCAACGCCGCTGGCCATTTTGAAATCGTTGCAATCCAGGATCATCTCGTGAGCGCAACGGCCTTTAACACCGGTATATAAAATTTTATAATGATCTTTCAGTACTTCTTTCATGTAATTGGCATTCAGGATCGCTGTTTTGGTAGCATCTGTGAGACCATCGCTGCCCAGCATTTTAATGTAGCCGTATGAAATAAGCAGGATCAGGGCGCTGCCATAAGGCGCAGCCGATACGGCATGTATGCCTTTGTCGCCACTGGTATTTACAACCGGGTGAGACGGCAGGAAAGGCACGAGTTTTTCAACTACACCGATAGGGCCCATGCCGGGACCACCACCACCATGCGGAATCGCAAATGTTTTATGCAGGTTTAGGTGACATACATCGGCACCGATGTTACCCGGGCTTGTTAAACCAACCTGTGCATTCATATTGGCGCCGTCCATATAAACGAGGCCACCGTTATCATGAATAATTTTTGTGATATCGGTAATGCCTTCTTCATACACACCATGCGTCGATGGATATGTTACCATGAGACAAGACAGATCATCTTTATGTTGTTCTGCTTTTGCTTTCAGGTCGGTAATATCAATGTTTCCTTTATCGTCGCATTTCACAACCACAATTGTCATACCTGCCATAGCAGCACTGGCCGGGTTGGTACCGTGCGCCGATTGTGGAATAAGAGCCACATGGCGATGTGAATTACCCTGTGCAATGTGGTAAGCACGGATCACCATCAGGCCGGCATACTCACCCTGAGCGCCACTGTTTGGCTGAAAGCTCATTTTGGCAAAACCGGTGATATCCGATAAATCCTTGTCAAGTGTGGCGATCAGTTCCTGGTAGCCCTGCGCCTGATCAACAGGTACGAAGGGGTGAATGTTGGCGAATTCAGGCCAGGTCAATGGCAGCAGTTCAGAGGCCGCATTCAGTTTCATGGTACATGATCCTAAAGAAATCATGGAGTGTACCAGTGATAGATCTTTATTCTCAAGGCGTTTGATATAGCGCATCATTTCGCTTTCACTGTGAAAGCTATTGAAAATAGGGTGTTGCAGGTAAGCCGATGTTCTGGCAAGAGCCGATGAAGCAATTACTTTCGATACATTGCATGGAGCAGCGCCTGCTGTTTTATTGGCAGCCGATGCAAACACGGAAATGATATCATTCAAATCTTCTTCTTCCACAGTCTGATCGAGGCTGATGGCAATGCGGTCAGCAGATACATAACGGAAGTTAATGCCTTTTGCTTCGGCCAGCGGTTTCACGGTTGCAGCTTTGGCATCAACCACAATAGTATCGAAAAATACTTTGGAAGAAACGGTGTAACCTAATTTTTTGAGTTCATCCGCAACGAAAGCTGTCGCATCATGCACGCCCTGCGCGATGGCACGGATTCCCTGAGGACCATGGTACACCGCATACATACTGGCCATGATCGCCAGCAGGGCCTGGGCTGTACAGATATTGGATGTTGCTTTGTCGCGTTTAATATGTTGCTCACGTGTTTGAAGTGCCATACGTAAAGCCTGGTTACCTTCGGCATCAACCGATACGCCGATGATACGGCCCGGGATCAGGCGTTTGTAATCTTCACGGCAGGTAAAGAACGCAGCATGAGGACCACCATAACCCAGTGGAACACCAAAACGCTGTGAGTTACCAATCACGCAGTCGGCACCCCATTCACCCGGAGGTGTTAACAGGGCAAGGGCCAGCAGATCGGAGGCCACAGCTACCTGCATGCCTTTGGATTTGCAGGTGTCAACAAAAGCCTTGTAGTTATTGGCTTCGCCATTAATGTCGGGATACTGGATCAGGGCACCGAAATAGGAATCGTCGAATGTGATGGTGTTGGCATTACCGATAACCACTTCAATGCCAACCGGCATGGACCGTGTTTTTACCACATCAATGGTTTGCGGGAAACAGCTTTCGCTGACAAAAAACTTATGGGCGTTCTGATGTTGTTTGCCACGGTTGCTGTGAAACATAAACATCGCTTCCGCTGCAGCAGTAGCTTCATCAAGTAATGATGCATTTGCCAATGGCATGGCTGTGAGGTCCATTACCATGGTCTGGAAATTCAGGATGGCTTCGAGGCGACCCTGTGCAATCTCAGCCTGGTAAGGCGTGTAGGCTGTATACCAACCTGGATTCTCCAGCACATTACGCTGAATCACTGAAGGCAGAATTGTATTGTAATAACCGAGACCTATATAACTTCTGAACTGTTTGTTTTTTTTACCCAGTGCTTTCAGGTGTTTCAGATACTGAAATTCACTCATGGCAGCACCAACCTTCAAAGGCTGTTTAAGCCGGATAGCAGATGGAACAGTTTGTTCGATCAGTTCATCAATACTGGAAACACCGATTTTTTTCAGCATTTCTTTTACTTCATGTTCACGGGGACCGTTGTGACGGGAAACGAATTTATCAGTAGTCATAAATCGGTTTTATTAGATTAAAAAAGAAGAGCAAATTTACTGATTTTACAGCGCTTTACCATGCTTTTTATAAACAGCGTGTTTAAAACTATTTTCTCAAAAATGGGCTGTCCCCCTTTCAAAGACTAAAAACTGGCTATCTTTAAAACCATGAAGCATGTCCTTTTTTGCTTACTCCTGCTGAGCCTTGCGACGGGTTGTTATGCTCAGCAAAAAGATACCATCATACTCATGAACGGGCAGATGGTTGTTGAACGTGTTATCGATACGCTGCTTGGTGCAGTATCTGTCATGGACCCTGAAAAACCGGGAGAAAAGCTACACTATGAATATGAAGAACTGTACTGTGTAAAATACGCATCGGGTCTCAATGATTACTACTACTCGCAGGATACAGCCAATGGGAACTGGTTTACACGCGACGAAATGCTCTATTATATCAAAGGTGAGCGGGATGCCCGTAAAGGATTTAAAGCGCCCGGGGCTCTCTGGGGAAGCTTCACTGTCGGCCTTGTCGGTGGTGCTTCCGGTACTTTTTTCGGGCCTTTACTGCCATACGGATACCTGGCTTGTGTTGGAATTCCCAAAGTCAGAATCCGGCATTCCACCATTTCCAACCCGGCCTACATCGACCACGATCCCTATATACTCGGCTATGAACGCGTAGCACGTGGCCGCCGCAGGATCCGTTCGCTCATCGGTGGTACAGCCGGACTCGCCGTTGGTTACGGTATTTATTTTGCTGCACTGAAGAAGTATTTCGATAGCGCCAATTCATCCATTCAATTCAAATAAACTGATAAAAATCATGCAACGTAAAATTTTATTATTGGGTAGCGGAGAGCTGGGAAAAGAACTGGTGATCGCTCTCCAACGCCTCGGACAATATGTAATAGCTGTTGATAGTTATGCCGGCGCACCGGCCATGCAGGTAGCACATGCCTTCGAAGTGATCAATATGCTCGATGGTGATGCCCTGGATGCTGTGGTGGCAAAACACAAGCCGGATCTGATCGTTCCTGAAATTGAAGCCATCCGTACCGAACGCTTTTACGAATATGAAAAACAGGGTATAACCGTGGTGCCAAGCGCCAAGGCTGCTAATTTTACCATGAACCGCAAAGCCATCCGCGACCTGGCAGCCCGGGATCTGGGTGTTCGTACAGCCAGGTACCGCTATGCATCAGACCTCGACGGATTCAAAAAAGCCGTTCATGAAATCGGGATTCCCTGTGTTGTGAAACCCCTCATGAGCAGCAGTGGAAAAGGTCAGAGTGTTTTAAAGACAGAAGCAGATATTGAGAAATCGTGGAACTACGCCATGGAAGGTTCCCGCGGCGATTACAAAGAAGTGATCGTTGAGGAATTTATAAAATTTCATGCAGAGATCACCCTTCTAACGGTGACTCAGAAAAACGGACCCACCTTGTTTTGCCCACCGATCGGGCACCGCCAGGAGCGTGGCGATTACCAGGAAAGCTGGCAGCCATGTGCCATCAGCACAGACGACCTGAAAGCAGCACAGGATATGGCGGCTAAGGTTACAAAGGCACTTAGCGGTGCAGGACTCTGGGGGGTGGAGTTTTTCCTGACAGACCAGGGCGTTTACTTTTCCGAATTATCACCGCGCCCACATGATACCGGTATGGTAACACTGGCCGGAACTCAGAACCTGAGCGAATTTGAACTGCATGCACGGGCTATTCTCGGTTTGCCTGTTCCGGCGATTACCCTCGAACGCACCGGCGCATCGGCAGTTGTGCTGGCTCATACCGAAGGTAAAATGCCAAGCTATACCGGGATCGAGAAAGTACTGGCCGAACCGAAAACAGATGTGCGTGTTTTTAATAAACCAACCACAAGACCTTATCGCCGCATGGCTGTAACCCTCGCTTACGATGTGCCGGGAGCCGATGTGCAGGCCGTGAAACAAAAAGCCATTGACCTGGCAAGATTTATTGAAGTAAAATGCGAAGCCTGATTCAGAATATGATGCTGGCAGCCATGTTTATGGCATGCCTGGCACTGCATGCACAAAGCGTGAGCTTTCCGCCGCACCTGGCGAAAACGAATATTGCCAAAATGGTCTCCGGCGACTCTATTATTTATTACCAGTGCCATGTCGACCAGGCCACACAGGAGCTTGTTACCAGCAGCGGACAAAAGATCACATCAAAAGCCAAGAAACTGACCATCACCGAAAAATATGTGGTGACCCGCAGCGGCGATACATATAATATCCGCTATTACGTTTCAAGCTTCAACGATTATCCGAATAAGAAATTTGCTTACCTGACTTTGAAAGAGGTTGCGAACTGGGGCTTTGAGCTGAAATTCAGCGGCACACTCCCGGCTGAAGATGTGCAGATTATTGCCGCATTCGAAGATAAAACCCACGAGGTGACTTATTACGAACTGAAGGTCAATAAGAGTTGCACGAATGAAGCCATTATTGCGTATAAAAAAGAACGCAATCAGCTGATGGTGGAAGGCAACTACCTCCTCAGTAAGAATATCAAGGTGGTAGCTGCCTCCCAGGTTTCCAATTAATTAGTATCAGCGCTCGGGCCATAGGTTCCTGGTAGCGGAACATTCAGCAAACGCAGGTAAACACCCAGTTGTGCACGGTGATGTACGGTGTGGTTGTAAACCCACTCGCGCAGCACATCGGATTTTGGCAGGGTGAAGAAAATGTTTTTACCATCGCGCATGGTCCAGGTATCATCCAGATCTTTTTCTGTTGTTTTTTCGAGGCGCTCAACTGCATCTTTCAGGGCCTTGTCAAAATTGGCCACAAGCTCTGTCGTTGAATGAAATGGTGTCGGATTGTAGGCTTCTTTCGAGAAGTCCAGTTCACTGGTGTTCAGCGTCAATGTCAGCCAGCTCGGTATTTCAGATACGTGTATCGCCAGGTTACCAAGGCTCATGCTTTTTTCATGTGGTTTCCAGTCTTTCTGGCCTTCAGGAACGCGCTCCAGGATTTGCCTCGTTTTCTGAGCTTCATGTTTCAGCTCTTTCAATAATAAATCAATCTGATTTTTCATATCGTATGTTTTTTAGATAAGGCAAAGAAACATAGGCTCACTGACAACCTTATGGCAGTGTGTTTTTGGAAGGGTAAAAAAAATTAAAAAAGAGTGATTCTAACCCGGCTATTCACACGCATTTTTATTTTGGCTTCTTCCTCTGTCGCGTCCATGAGCCACAAAACATCAGCCGGGTGAGCCAGTGCAGGGAACCAGGGCTGGGGCAAATGGTCCAGAATGTTCTCTATGCTGTGGTTAAGTCCCGGCACATCGGTCCGACCGGTCGAAACACTATCGATATGACCATTGCTATATACAATAAATGACAGTTTTATTTTTTGCAGGTTTGTGTTCTTGTATTCCGCTCGCTGCTTCAATGAATCTTCAATCAATGCCTTCAGGTAAGCCATACTGGCTTCATGGGTTTTGAATTGTTTAATATCATATACAGCCTGATTGGTCAGTGTTTTTGGGAACCGTGGCGACCAGTATTCCATTTTGTGGGTCTGCTTTCTGTATTTTTGTCCCTTGAACGGAAAGCTTTCGGCTGCTTTGCTTTTATCGCAGATCGCCCATGAAATGACCGGCTCAAGGGATTTGTCGGCATACTGACGAATACCCATGAAGCCACTGCAGGCTTCAATATTCATACTCCGGTTTTTAAAATAATCGTTCCAGGTGATATCAATTTTAGAAATGCCTCCCGGAATATTATCTGTTGAGAGATTCGATAAACAATAACTGTCCCGGTGTACAAATGGGTTTGGCACAAAGGTCTCCTTATACTTTGATGTGCCGGTTGTTTCATCATAATCCCCGTCAGGCTCCATTTTTTTGATGTAAGGAAATAATTTCAGACACCAGCCCGAGATAAAAAAGTTATTGTATTCAGAGATGCTCTTGTATATTGATTGCCAGAAAACGGGATCAGGACTTCCTTCATATACCTTTATGAACTCAAGGATGACAGGCCTCAGATCATCTGCCCAGTCTTTCATGCCGAACTGCTCCAGAAGTTGCAATCTGTTATAGAGGTTTTGCCAGTCGGCTTTATTGCCCTTTAATTTAATGACGGGAATCCCGCATCCTGATTCCCCCACATATTGAAAGCCTTTTTTATAGCTCTCCAGCATACATATGTTGTAAGCGGTTTTTTCGACCGGACCACTGGTGCTGAACCCACCCGAAAAAAAGAGTCTCGCATTGTTCGTAGTGTAGACATCTGCCTGCGCCGATATGCTGTCGATCAGGGCCTGCCAGGCATGTTCACCGAACTGTAAACTGTCATTGCGAACGACCAGTCTGTCGGGTTTGCCTTTTTTCAGTAAGCTTGATTTTAACGTGGCGAAGTGCTGATTGATATGAATGGAAACACCCTGGCAAATGGTTAGCCACAATACATCCGGGCTTAATGTCAGGGGCCGGTGATCGTTATAGCAGAATTGAAGTGTTTGCAAAAAGGCATTGTTGTATGTGCCGATCAGTTTTTGATGCCTGTGCTCAGCTGGCATGTAGAGAATCTGGTAGCTTAGTTTGTTTGAAAAAACACGGTAAGATGAATCGGTGTTAAGCAGGTATGAGGCAGGCACGACATCTGAAACGTGAAAACTAACGGAATCTGTTTGTTGGTTTTCATCAACCGGCGTAACGGCTGACGTGTCTGTTTTTTGCGGTGGTTTTTGTGTTTCATGAGCAGTTTCTTTGTGCTGATCATGACATGCACTCAGCAGAAAGAGGGATGCTACAGAGAACAAAAGAATACGGCGCATCAGGTAAAGATATAAATTAATAATCGACCGGAAGCTGTTTCATATATTCGCTCAGCTCAATATGCTTTTCAAGCTGAAATGGCTGTTCTGTTTCAGACAGATTAATAATACGGGATACTCTGAAATCCCTGTAATCGCCCCGCATGTGGCACCAGCCAATCATGTGCCAGTTCATGGCATAAAAAATAAGGCCGATTGGTTCAACAGTTCGCTTACTGACTTCGTCCTGGTTGTTTTTATACTCAAGATCAACAATGTGTTTATTACTGATGGCCTGTTGGATCTCCGACAGGTACTCGTAGTCGTGGTTCACACAGGGCGGAAATTGCGAACGCATCGAATTATTAAGCCCTTCGAGTTTTTCTTTTTGTGTGGTGCGGAGTACAGCCTTTATTTTATTAAGTGCATTAGAATAATGATTCTGAATGGAACGGTCTGCAAAAGCATACACGATTGTTTCCATGAGCAACATGGCATTGGCTTCCTCCGTGTTGAATGATACGGGTGGTAAGAAGTAACCGGGAACAACAAAATAACCTTTCTGCGATTCAAAACTTACAGGTATTCCCAGCTCGCCAAGCGCTTTCACGTCGCGGTATACAGTACGAACACTGATGTCAAACTCTTCAGAAATCTTTTCGGCCGGGACATATTTCCTGGATTGCAAAAGCGTGAGGATGCCGAATAGTCGGTCAATACGGTTCATGATACATAAAGTTGGATGAACTAATTTAAGAAAATAGAATCAACCGGGTGAGGCTAAAAGAAATTTAGCTGAATCAATCGCCGATCACAATAGAAACCCTATCGACCGGACCGTTCATGGGTGGCAGTAATTTAGTCACTTTTACAGTGCAGTGCTCCAATTGCGGAAAACCCTTTTGTATGCGATCGTAAATCCGTTTGCCAACATGTTCAATCAACTTGCTCCGAACAGCCATTTCCTCGCGGGCAATATTAAAGATATCGCAGTAATCAATCGTCTGTGAGAGATCATCGCTCACAGCGGCTTCCATAAAATTGACAGTCATGCTCACATCAATAATGTATTCGCCACCGATCTTTCCTTCTTCTTCCAGGCATCCATGGTAACCATACAGCCTGATACCTTCAATGTTAATAATATTGTGCATACGATCTATTTACCGAAATCCAAACCATCCTGGCTGCCCTGTCCGTCGCCCATACCTTTCATCTGCTTGCCACGTTTGAAAATAGAGGCGTCCATTTTACCGAAGAGGTAAGTTACAGTGAAGCGTACATAACGTGTTTCCCGACGACGCGACAAATCCTGGATGTAATACGGTGTATCGTAATGCGTTCCCATGCGGCGGGTATTAAATGCATCGCTGAGGGTGGCATTGAAAATCCATTTGGTGCCGATCATTTTATTGAGCGATACATCCATCGAATAAATCGGCTTGCTGTAACCCAATAACAGGATCTTAGGTGATTCGTAGTTGCCGTTCACCTGCAGGGTAAACTGTTTCGGGAATTTGTAGGATAATACGGCTTTGGCATTGTAGGCATACCCTTCGGCTTTTACCTCAGGCTGTGATGCTACCACCAGACCTTTGATGTAGATATAGAAAACGTTCGCATTCAGTGTCACATCCAGGTTTTTGAAAAAGGTCCATTTAAACGTGTTCTCGAGTCCGTAACGAATACTGTTTTTGCCGTTAATGGTTGTATTTACCAATACGCCTGTTTTGGTGGGGTCCGGATCCGGATAAGCTACATCGGTAATAGGCTGCTCCTCGTAGCGGAAATAACCCGAAGCGAGGTAACTACCCTTGGAGAAAATTTTGTTGTAGTTGACTTCAGCAATGTTTTTGAATTCAGGTTTCAGCTGAGGGTTACCGATCCTGTAGTTTTGTTTGTCGGCAAACATCACAAACGGCATCAGCTGGAAGAAATTCGGGCGGTTGATTTTACGGCTGAAATTGATCTGGAACTCCTGATTCTTTTTCATTTTTTTAGACAGGTATATGCCGGGAAATAACGATTTCATAATGTCGTTGCCACTGCTCGGGTAGGAGTAGGAAAACGATTGTTTTTTATCGACAATGGTTCCTTTGTAATACGATTGTTCGAAACGGAGACCAGCCTGGTAATTGAATCCCCAGAAAGCACGATCCGAAAAATTGATATAGGCAGCATTCACCATATCATCGATCATGTAATGGTTACTCATGATGCTGTCGTGTACATAAGAGTCTTCGTTGCCGGTTGCACGCGAGGTATTGTTCTGACTGTCTGATTTTTTGTAATAGGCTTTTATACCGTATTCCAGTTTACGTACATCGTTGAGCGGGTTCACATAATCGAGCTGGAATACATATTGATTGGAATTGCTGTAACCGATATTTTTCTGATAGGATGGTGTAATATAGATTGGGGAGTTGCTGTTGGATGTGGCAGTAAATAAATAACCGTTGTCAGAGTCGGTATAGTTATGATTTGCATCGATAGTAAGTTCCTGTCCGGCTTTTGGCCAGGTTTTTTTGTAAAGTATCTGTGTGGTGAAGTTTTTAAATTGCGCATGCTGATCGTTTACCTGAGTTCCGTCAACAAAAGTTACTTTCGACGAATCCTGCAGGTTATAGGTTTGCAGGTCGCGGGTATTGAATTTTCCGCCAACAACCATTTCGCTGATCGTAATTGTATTCCGGTTGTTGATATTGTAATCGATTCCAAAGCGGCCGAAATTAAACTGGTTCAGCATCCTGGTCAGGTTATCCTGGTTGAAATACCCGGTAGTGTTTCCGGTGTTATAGTCGAGCTGTGTACGTCGTGTATAGCCCTGGTTGTTATTGATGGCCTGGTTGTAGGAATACATCATCGAGAAATTCCATTTGCCTTCTTTCACATTCAGGTTCCCCATTCCGCCATAACGATCGCCTGTTCCGATATACGCCATGAGCATACCGTTGTATCCCGGCTTCATGTTTTTTTTCATCACCACATTCAGGATTCCACCTGTAGCGCTGGCATCGTATTTCACAGAGGGATTGGTGATAATTTCCACACGGTCGATCTGGTCGGCCGGAATCTGTTGCAGGGTCAGGGTTGTGGGCCTGCCATCCACGTAAATGGTTGGGGCCTGGTTACGCAATTGCGCATTTCCATCGGCATCTACCGTAACGCCCGGAATGTTTTTCATAACATCCACAGCGGTGCCGCCTTTTACAGATAAATCCTTATCCACGTTATAGGTACGTTTATCGATCGAGAGAACCACTGCACTTTTCTCAGCGGTTACTTCCACTTCGTTCAATACTTTTTCATCAGTTTCGAGTTTAATATCGCCAAGGTCCTGGTCAATTTTATCCGGTGGAACAATATAAACCTTGTTGTTGTAGGTTTTATAACCGATAAACTGAATCCGCACACGCACCTGGCCAAAGGAAGGAAGTCCGTCTACAGCAAAATCGCCATTGCTTTTTACGAGGGTACCACCCAGTAAACTGTCTTTGCTGAACCAGAGTACCTGCACCGAGGCATACTCTACCGGGAGTTTGGTTTTGGCGTCGATCACACGGCCATACACGCGCCCGAGTTTCGGATCTTTCATGTTTTTAGGCATTCCGCCGAATTGCGCATTCAGCATCAGTGAAAAAAAGCACAGTAAGAGTGCGGTGTACAGACGTTTCATGAGAATGAAGGAATAGACGACAAAGGTAATAGATTTTGGATTTTGGCTTCTGAATTCACCTCTGGAAACGTTAAAATAATCTAAAAAAATAAGGCCATCCGGATGGAAGGCCTTATGGTGTGATAATCGGTAGAATTAGTTGCCTGCAGGGGTAGAAACCGCAGGATCTTTCATTTTTTGAGCTTTCATCGCTTTATGTTTATCCATTTGCTCTTGTCGCATCTGGGCCCATTTGGTTTGCTGTTCCGGGGTCAGGATCCCATTCACGTTGTTGAAGAATTTATCCTTGTTGGCTTTCATTTCCTTGCGCAGGGCCTTTTTATCGGCATCCTGGGTCAGGCTCTTCTCCTTCTCGCGCAGGGCATTATTGGTTGTCGCACGCTCCAGGGCAAAGGCCTGTACTTTGGCTTTCTGATCATCGTTCAGCGAGAGCTCCCTGGCAATACGAATGGCATCGTGTTGCGCTACTTTATCGGGCGAAGGCGGTGTTTTCTGGGTTTTTTCAGGACCGCCCTGAACCGGTGTAGTTGTAGTCTGTGCCTGGCTGATACTTATAATGCTTAATGCAGCAAGAGATAAAATGAGCTTTTTCATGGTCTGTTTGGTTTAAGATTTACGGTATGATACCAAAACGTATTCCGGGTTTAAACCTGCCGCATGAAATTTTACGTTGTTTAACAATTCTGATTACTTGACATCTGTGTTGGTCAGAATCTGTGGTGACTTGCCGTCAGTAATGATGATCTTCGCATTAGGTGAATTCACAAGGCTTTTCAGCATTTCAATGTTATTGTATTGCAGGAGTTTTTCAGTGAGCGACTGATTAATGATGTCCTGGGCTTTTTTGATGGCCTCGGCTTCAATGATTTTCCGTTCCGCTTCTTTTTTCTGCTGTTCGATCACGAAATCCATTTTTAGTACAGCCTGCTCGGCATTTACCTTATCCTGAATGGCCTGTACCATCTGTGGCGGAAGTATAATATCCTTAAGCAACACAGCATCCACTACAAAACCATATTGCGCAATGTGATTTCTTAATTCCTCGGCAATGGCTTTCTCCACTTTATCGCGTTCTGTTGCATAGAGTTCTTTGGCATAGTAGCGGGCACTGATCTCACGGGCTGTTGCCCTGAAATTGCTGAGTACCATCACCTCTTCATAGCTTCTGCCGAATTTCAGGTATACATCGTTCGCAGCTTCCGGTTTAACGTGGTACAGTAAACTGATTTCAGCATTTACACTGAGACCTTCTTTGGTAGGAAGCGGTAGATTATTGAAGCTCTCGACAGTTCGCACATTGATTTTAACAATTTTGCTGACGAAAGGGTTATACCATCTGACACCCTGTTGAATGGGCTTTCCTTTAATAACGCCAAGTTTTTGTTTAATGCCTATTTCTCCGGGTCTTACGACGGCACATTGTTGAAATAAAAAAGCTACCGCCAGGAGGGCGGTAGCTTTTGAGAGACTTCCTGTTTTCATGGTGAGTTGTTTTTTTCTATCTCAAAGGTCAGAAAATACCTGATCGAAAAAATAAATTCACATTTTTTATGAGGGCTTATGAAGCAGCAATGCTGCCGAATTTCCCGGAATGAAAATCTTCGAAGGCCTGGATCAGTTCTTCCCGTGTATTCATTACGAAAGGGCCGTAACGGGCCACTGGCTCATGAATAGGCTCGCCGCTGATGAAAAATACGCGGGCATCTTCGGTCGCTTCAATATGTATGTTTTCGGCATTGTGATCGAAAAGTACAAAGTCGCGGAACGATGCATCTGTTTTCTCGTTAATGCGGATTTTACCTTTCGTTACCAGCAGCATACTGTTGTGCGAAAGCGGAATATCAAATCCGGTGGATGCGCCCGCGTTCAGTATCATGTCGTACATATTGACCGGCGTAAATGTTTTGGCCGGACCTTTTACACCGGCAAAAGATCCTGCAATAACCCTCACCACGCTTCCGAGCTCATCAAGTTTATAGCGGCTGATCATAGCATCGGTGAGGTTCTGGTAGGCAGCCGGAGTCGATTTATCTTTAGCCGGCAGGTTTACCCAGAGTTGGATCATGTGCTGTAGTCCGCCATTGCGCGACATCTCATCGGTCTGAAACTCGTCGTGAAGAATGCCATTGCCGGCCGTCATCCATTGCACATCGCCCGGGCCAATAACCCCGCCGCCGCCGGATGAGTCGCGGTGCTCTATATACCCATCGAAAGCAATTGTCACCGTTTCAAATCCCTTATGCGGATGTTCACCCACGCCTTTGCGGTTGGCCGATGGCGGAAACCGGAAAGGGGCGTTATAATCGAGCATCAGAAAGGGACTGGCATCATCCGTGAGATTCAGACTTCCCGGAATATACTGGTATACCCTGAAGCCATCGCCCACCATGTTATGGCGCGTTTCGTGGCTTATTTTGCGGACGTTTTTGTAAGTGTTCATATCGTTTTATTTTACAACTGTTGTATATACAATAATCATGCTAAAAAAATTATCCTCTCAATTTGTCAAGGAGTCTGCCAAGTTGTGCAGCTTCTTTATCGGTGATATTGGCAGAAATGTCAGCTTCACTTTTTTTCATTTTCGGTTCAAGTTCTTCCAGGAGCTGAAGCCCTTTGTCGGTGATGGTAATTTCAACCTTCCGGCGGTTTTCTTCACAGGTAACACGTTTTACATAACCCTTGAGACGAAGTTTTTCTACCAGGCGGGTTGCATTACTCATTTTATGGATCATGCGGTCCTGGATCAGGAACAGGTTGGCCGGTTTTCCTTTCTGCCCACGTAAGATCCGCAGCACATTATATTGCTGCATGGAAATATCATAACTCTTGAAAAGCTCATTGTTCTGGTCTTCCAGCCAATAGGCCGTAAAAATGATATTCAGGAAGGCACGCTGAAATTCAGTCCTGAATTTCTCCATTTTTAATTCGTCTTCGAGCTTCATGTGTTTAATTGATAAACAAAAATACAATTTTTATCTGCCAAACACAGGCCCGGAACCGCAATTTCGATAGATGCTGCCGTTTTGCGGATGGATTTTAACCGGATAGGGGCACAAAAAAAGCCCCGGGAACCGGGGCTTCTTACTAGTTCAGTTTGCTTTCAATGCTTGTGTTATAGGCATTGGCATAGTCTGCAACAGCACCGTAGTTTTCGCCATCGATCACGATGTTTTTACCTTTTACCGTGCCGAGTTTTTCAAACGATACACCGGCTTTTTTTAAGGCATCGGTTAATGCTGCCTCGTTGGCCGGTTTGATGCTTACCACCACGCGGCTCTGAGCTTCCCCAAACAGGAATGCATCTTTGCGTATGGCTTTGTTACTTGCTACGTCAACTCCCAGACCGTTAGTAAGACCGGATTCGAGCAATGTCATAAAGAGGCCGCCATCGCTCACATCGTGGGCACTCTGGATCAGGCCGCTTTTAATAATGGATTTCACAGCCGCCTGCACATTGTATTCCTCATCGAGGTTGAAATAAGGAGCCGGTGTGTTTTTTATTTTATGGAACGAGTATACGTATTCTGAGGAGCTGATATCGTTTCTGCTCTGACCGATGAGGTACACAAGATCGCCTTCCTGTTTAAAGTTCAGAGAAGTCTGGTGTGCTTTATCCTGCACCAGGCCAATCATGCCGATGGTTGGCGTTGGGAATACAGGGCCTTCGTAGCTCGACTGGTTATAGAAACTGACGTTACCGCCTGTTACAGGGGTTTCAAATTTTTTGCAGGCGGCACTCATTCCTTTAATGGAGCCTACAAACTGCCAGTATACTTCGGGGTTGTATGGGTTACCAAAATTGAGGCAATTGGTTACAGCACTTGGCTCGCCGCCACTACACACAATGTTACGCGCAGCTTCGCTCACGGCAATGGCACAGCCTGTTTCAGGGTCGGCATTCACGTAGCGGCTATTGCAGTCAACAGTCATTGCCAGGGCTTTTTTAGAGCCCTTGAGGTTCACAATAGCAGCATCGCTTGGTGTATTGGTACTCATGTTGATGGTGCCCACCATGCTATCGTATTGATTATATATCCAGCGTTTGCTGGCGAGGTTCGGGTGCGATGCCAGGTGAGTCATCACGGCTTTGTAATCGGCCGGTTCTTTCACGGCATCGATGTTGAATTTTTTCGATTCAGCGAAGTAGGCAGGTTCTTTATATTCGCGGTGGTATACCGGCGCATCGCCACCCAACACGAGGGTAGGAGCAGGGACATCGGCTACCATTTCACCATGCATGTAATATTTTAAACGGTCTCCTTTTGTTACCACACCGATTTGCGAGCAGTTCAGGTCCCATTTATCGAACACGCGTTTTACTTCTTCCTCACGCCCTTTTTTTACGACGATCAGCATGCGCTCCTGTGATTCTGATAAAAGGATTTCGAAAGGGTGCATACCGGCCTGGCGGGTTGGCACTTTATCGAGCCATATTTCCATGCCATGTTCGCCTTTGGCGCTCATTTCGCTGGTAGAGCAGGTAATCCCGGCCGCGCCCATATCCTGCATGCCGATAACGGCATCGGTTTTAATAACTTCGAGTGTTGCTTCGAGAAGGAGTTTTTCCTGGAAAGGGTCGCCAACCTGTACGGCTGGCAGATCTTTCGACGATTCTTCCGTAATATCTTTACTGGCAAATGCAGCACCCGCGATCCCATCTTTACCGGTTGAAGAGCCCACAATAAACACAGGGTTACCTTCGCCGTAGGAAGTGGCACTCACGGTTTCGCCTTTGCGTACAATACCTACGCTCATGGCGTTTACGAGTGGGTTTACATTGTAGCATTCATCAAAAAACACTTCACCGCCAACGGTAGGAATACCGAAGGCATTGCCGTAGTCGCCGATACCTTTCACAACACCTTTGAGCAGCCATTTGGTTTTTTCGGAATTGAGGTCGCCAAAGCGCAGGGAGTTGAGCTGGGCTATAGGGCGTGCGCCCATGGTGAAAATATCGCGGTTAATACCGCCAACGCCGGTGGCTGCACCCTGGTAAGGCTCAAGCGCACTCGGGTGATTATGCGATTCGATTTTAAAAGCACAGGCAAGCCCGTCGCCGATATCAACAAGCCCGGCATTTTCTTCACCGGCTTTTGCCAGCATATGCGGACCATCCTTTGGGAGGGTTTTGAGCCAGACAATAGAGTTTTTATAGGAGCAGTGTTCACTCCACATGACCGAATAAATCGATAATTCCGTGAAGTTAGGCACACGTCCCAAAATGGTCTTGATTTTTTCAAATTCTTCCGGAAGCAAACCAAGGTCTTTGGCTGTATCAACGGTTGTTAACTGCTCACTGTATTTGATAGCGCTCATAATAAAAAAGGGCTTTTTTTAGAAGCCCAAATTTACAGATATTGTCGCGGTATTGAATTGTTTTTAATAAACAATTTATCAATTGATGGATTTTCCGAGGAAGTTCACCATAATGAGCTCTTCGAGGGTATAGCGTTTGCCGTTGACAAAGGCTGTGATCCAGGCATCATTTTGCCCTTTGGCCATAATTTTCTGGCGGGCAGCCTCGGCATCTTTAATGGTAGAGAACTTAAGCTGGGTAAAACGTGTTACCCCATCCGGATAATTAACAATTTCGGGGGTTCCGAACTCTTTCAGGTGATCGTATTTGTAGTTTTCAGGATGCCGGTAGGCTGCAATCTGAACCTTGAAGATCAGACCTTCGGCGCAGGTATTACCACCGATTTCGAGCAGTTTTTTATAAACCTCAGGGTCGTTCAGAGATTTACCTTTGATGCTGCTGAAGTCGGGTGCAGGACCGCCATCGCATGGGGTGAGACTGGTAACCGGGTTGCTGTCGGTGGGTGTTGTTGTGTTGGTTTTTACAGTTGTTTTTACCTCGGGGCTTACAGTACTGGTTGCTACAGGCTCGGTGGCTTTGCCAAGGAGACTATCGAGGATGGATTTAACTGTTTTCTGTTCTTTTTTGTGCTCAAAACCAGGAGAGTATACAAAGAAATCTTTACGGATCTCAACGAATTTGTCGAGTTTTTCCACGTCAATTTCCTCTTCTATAGGCTGATAATTAGGTACAGTGATATGGATTGTGATTTTATAACCATTACCCGGGCTTAGTGCCATCAGGTATTTACCGGATTTGGAGTTGGAGTAATAGGGGCCAATAGATTCATTGGTTGCTGTTTTACGAACCTCAATTTTAGCTTCCGTCGGTTTATCGTCGGCATATACAGTGCCTTTCAGGAGGGCCAGGATCGGTTTTTCGCCGAGGATACCGGGTGTTACCGTATAAATATCCTGTTCTCCTTTTCCTCCGGCACCACCGCGGTTGGACGAGAAATAGCCTTTGTCGCCACGGGCGTTGATTACATAATACCTGTCGTCTTCAGTGGTGTTGAGCGGAATACCCATGCTGATAGGCTCCAGCCAGTCGTTTTCCTTTTTGATGGAATACATGATGTCGTAACCGCCAATGCTGCGGTGCCCTTTGGAACTGAAGAAAAGTGTAATACCGTCCGGGTGAATAAAAGGGGCATCATCGTCGTATTGTGTATTGATCTGTGGTCCCAGGTTTTTAGCCGGTCCCCAGTCGCCGTTTACTTTTTCGGATACATACAGGTCGCGTCCGCCAAGTCCGCCTTCGCGTTCCGAAGCAAAATACAGGTATTTACCATCACCCGAAACCGAACAGCTTCCTTCCCAGGCATTGGTATTAATGTTTTTATTGAGTCGCACCGGTTTTCCCCAGGAGTCACCACTCAGGGTGCTCATGTAGATGTCGCCATTGTCGGCATTGGTACTTGTAAAAGTGAAAAGGGTATTGCCATCGGGGCTAAGAGCGATGGCCGCATCATTTCCTTTGGTATTAATCACATTACTGATACCCTCGCCTGCACTGAATGTGGAGTCGTTGACACGTTTGGCAATGTATATATCTTCGTGGTAATAGCCTTCTTCCGAATCATCGGGTTTCAGATCGTCGTTCAGGCGTCCGCCTGTGGTTTTCTTTCCTACATATGTGTAAATCAGAATAGACTCGTCGGTCGAAATAACCGGTACATATTCAGATTCATCAGTATTTATGGGGGCTCCGAGGTTTTTAATATCGGCAATAACTTTTTTCTCGACGAGGTATTTCCCGTTCTCACAATTCATAATCCCCAGTTTGGCATCTTCTACCAGGGGTTTGTCTTCCTCTTTTATTTTGGTGCCGAGTGCAGTCAGATAGGCATTGTAGGTAGTAATCGCATCATCGAAACGGTAATTGATGTGGTAGGCTTTGGCCAGGTAATAATTGGCATCTGCCGATTTCTGGGTACGTTTCAGGTCTTCAAATATTTCAATGGCACGTTGTTTTTTTTCGGGATAGAACAGACAGCAATAACCGAGGCAGAATTTATAGTCAATATTTTTAGGGCTTTGAGCACATAATTTATCATAGGCGAAATAAGCCTTCTGGTAATCCTTATTTTCGAAATAGTAAGCCGCTTCTTCCTTCAGTTCGCGTTTCTGGGCATGTGCTCCAAAGGCGAAAACCGCAAAAAGAATTACTAATACTGCTTTGTAGTGTTTAATCATATTAACTGACGATTACGAGAGTTGAGTAAATTTCAACCTTTTTTATTATTGGGTTTAGATAAAAAAAACTGTTTTTAAACAAAGGGTCGTTAATTACGGATTTCCACTGCTTTATAATTTGAATTGGTCTTATAATTTCGACGATTTGTGGAATAAACAAGCCCCGGGGAATAATAATTATCGAATGGAAGCGTAAATTAGTATACAAATGATACATTTGAAGTATACCAAACCACTTTTCTGACGGGGCCCGACTTGAACCGGTGTTTATACATATTCTTTTGCTTTTTTCTGGGAGCACAGGTTTTTTCTCAAAAGCTCTATTTTGAGAATTATAACGTTAATAATAACCTCCCCAGTTCCCAGATCAATACCATTTATCAGGATAGCTATGGATTCGTATGGGTAGGTACCGCCGAAGGTGCACGCAAGTTCGATGGAGCCAATTTCAAGGAAATCTATTCCCTGGGTAATAAAGAGATCAGCGGGAATATCAACAGTATTGTAGAATCATCCCGGTTTATATATATCGTTTCCAATCGCTCTGTTTACAAGAGTTTCGGGAACTACTTCCAGGAAATCAGGTTCTATAAATCCGACCAGCCCGATTTCATCAATAAAGCCCTTATGGTTGATACCGAACTGGTGATCCTTTCGGATAACGGACTCTGGCACCTCGACGATACAGTGATTACAAAGTACAATACGCACTCCATTATCGACTTTGTAAAAATAAAAACAGCCCACTATTGCAAAAAGAAAAATGAACTCTGGCTCGGAACCGAATCCAATGGGCTCATTGTCTATAATCTGGGATCCCAGCACATTGTTACCACCAATGAGGTAGGCCTCATGGATATGTACAAAGACAAAGTGGTGGATATTGCCGAAGACGAAAACGGTGTGATTTATTTTGGTGTTACACAGAAAGGCATTTACCGGGTCGACGATCATAAAATAGAATTATTGAAACCACCTGCGGTAATAGATCTGAAGCAGGTTACGGGTATTGCCACCGATAAGCAGGGGAGCTTGTGGATCACAACTCTGAACGACGGACTGATTCAGAAAACTACCGACGGATTTCGGAAAGTGGACAACCGGACGGGGCTTAACTGCACGGAATTTCTGTCTGTACTGATCGATAAGGAATTCAATGTATGGCTGGGATCCCTTAAGAGCGGCCTCTTTCAGTTGAAGAAAAGCCGTTTTGTGATTTATAATTCCCTGCATGGATTGCCTTCCGATAATATTATCTCCATCAAGGTATCGGGCAATAATATGTTTTATGTGCTTACCGATAAGGGATTGTCGATGTACCGCAATAATACATTCGAAAATCTTTCCGGGCTGTTTTCAGGGATCGGGGCCCCATCCGTCATTTCGACCGGTCCTGCAAACCTCATGGCAGCAGGAACATCAAAGGGGTATGCTATTATTTATGATAAAGAAACGAAGATAAAACAGGGAAAAATATGCGCCGGCGAACTTACGGCCATTCAGTTCCTGTCGGGCGATGAACTCATTGCAGCCAATATCGACGGGGAGATTTATACGTACGACTTTATCCTGGAAGAGTCGACCCTGCTCACTAAACAGCTGGCAGGTATGCATATTTATGCCATCGACCGCGATAGTAAACGAAATGTATGGATCGCCACATCAAAAGGGATTTATGTATTGCGGAAAAATCAGCTGCTGAAACAATTTGATGATAATGAAAGTTTATCGCTCAGTGAGATTTATTCGCTCGAGATCAAGGATAATAAGGTGTTTATTGTACCCGAATGCTGCGGGGTATGGATGTACGACATAGCTTCGGGTAAATTATTTTCGTTCGATAAACCCAAAGGCCTTTCCGGGAACTCAGCCCGGGCTATGTATGTAGAGAATGATCATGAAGCGTTTATTACAACCAATAACATGCTTAACCATGTTATTTTTGGTGATACCACCGACATAGTCAAGCAATATAAGGGCTATTCAAACCAGGTATATACCGAGTTTTCAATCGGAGCCCTTCAGAAAGATGCTCTAGGAAATATACTGGCAGGAACGAATAATGGACTTCTTGTTTATAATGAAAATGCCGACAGTCTTTCCAAAGTACCGCCGAAAGTGGTAATCGAGGAAATTATGCTCATGAACAAGCCCACCAACTGGGCGAAAAATTATGCCACCAATTTCAAAACCGGTCTGCCGAAAAACCTGGAACTCACCTACGAACAGAATGATTTATCGTTTGAGTTTATCGGGATCAAATTCAGCTCCAACGAAAAATTATATTACTCCTATAAGCTTATTGGTTTCCAGGACGACTGGGTATATACCAATGAGACCAATAAGGCCATTTTCTCAAATCTGCCGGATGGAGATTACGAGTTCCTGGTGAGGGTTTCCAATAATAATGTGCTATGGTCGCAGGCATTGTCGTATAAATTCAAAATCGCTCCGCCATTCTGGAAAACAAAACTTTTTGTGGTTATTATGATGATCACCCTGGCCCTGATCATTACACTTGTTTTCAGGAACCAGGTCACATTCAATAAAGACCTTATTAAAAACGATGCTGCCGAGGTTCCCGTAAAATCCGCACGCATGATCATGCTCTTTATGGCCATCATTGTGCCGGCCGGAGGCTTCCTGTATTCGCTGGTAACGGGCGACCGGGGCTTTGTGGTACTCACGCATTTTATTATCGGGGCACTCGTGTTTATTATCGCAAGCCTCAGCTATATGTCGCGCTATGTGAAAGATAATATTGCTACATTCCTTCTTTACAGTTACCTCATTATCCTGGCCGGTTACCAGGTACTGATGGTGTTTTCGCACATCCACGCCTACATGGTTATTTCGCTCGTGATTGCTATTACCACGGGTAGTGCCATCATCAATAAGCTCAGAACCTACCTGTTTATTTCCATGTTCCTGCTGCTGAGCAGTTTCTTTATTATATACATTGTTCAGAAACCGCTGCTCAATCCGTTCCTGTTCCTGTTTGCAGGTTTTTCTGCCACAACAGTGAGTATCCTTATTTTACTGGTGAAACTGAACCTTTCCGAGAAACTCATTTTTGCAGATTCGGTGATCAACAAAGGGAACTCGCTCGTAGTGGCAGGTAATAAAAAAGGAGAAATTATATACGTGAGCGAAAACGTGAAACAGATTCTTGGCTACGATAAAGAAGAAGTGCTGGGAGATAAGTGGTGGCAGGTTACAGCCGAGAATAACCCCGATGTAAAGGATAAAACGTATAATAATACGGATGCCAACTCACCATACAGCCGACAGATAAATCTGAAAACCGGTGGTAAAAAATGGATCCAGTGGGTGGATAAGAAATTTGACGAAAATCTCCTGGTTGGTATCGGCACCGATATCACGCTTCAGAAAGAATACCAGGACCGTTTCGAGTATATCGTTGAAAACGCCAATGATATTATTTACACAACAGATCAGCTGGGTTATTTCACTTATACCAACGAGGTAGCGCAACGCATTACGGGTTATTCCAAAGAAGAGCTGCTCATGATGAGTTTCCGCGATCTGGTGGTGGATTCGTCCAAGCGTCAGGTGGAATTATTTTATGTAAAACAGCAGAAAGACAGAGTTGAGCAGTCATATTATGAATTTCCGATAACATCCAAACAGGGAAAACTCATCTGGCTCGGGCAATCGGTTCGTTACCTCTATGATCACAATAATACATTTGTGGGTGCGGAAGCCATTTGCCGTGATATCACCGAACTCGTTACAGCGCGTAATATTCTCGATAGCAACAATGCCCGCCTGCAATTGCTTAATCTTGCCAAGGAAAGAATATTGTCGGCGGCCAGTATTGAAGAGGTTTGTGAAAACATTCTGGAAGTGCTTGGGCAATATGCGCACGTTTCGACGGTGATGAGTATTCATGTGAATTCCACACGGCGCAAAATGTCCTATGCTTTCGCTATCAATGAAAATAAACATATAGAGCAGATTCATTATCCGTATATCGACCTGGCTTTCCTGGATAGTTATTTCCCGGAACTGATTACCAGGCGGGAGATGATTCTGGATAAGGATAAACTCGACGTTTGGAGAGAGCTGTTTCACTATGTGGATGAAACTCACGTGTCGGCACTTATCGTGCCTGTATTCGTAGAGCGTGAACTGATAGGGCTTATTAATTTCTTTGCTACCACTGAAGGGGTTTATAATTCCGACGACACATGGGTACTCAATGATATTGCTATCGGGCTCAGCAGCTTTGTGACGTCTTACGAGCAGAAGAAAATTATTTCCGAACGTAACATTGAGATTGAGATGTACAACTCACGTCTCGAAATACTCAATTATTCCAAGCGCCAGCTTATGCAGGCATCCGACCTGGCAGGTGTTTACCGTGAGCTTATCATGGTGCTGAAAGAGAAACTCGAAAATGTGTTCCGCGTAAGCGTCGGCGTTTTTGAATTGGATAAAGATATTGCCCGCATTTTTTACCTGAATACCATCACCAACCGGGTCGACAATAAAATGATCAATACGGGTTCAATGGACTCCATCAGTACATTACTCCGTGGTGAAATATACCATCAGCCGGAGTTTGTGCCTAGCGAGTGGAACGACGATGATAAGCACTGGTATAGTGTAGGTGTGAGAAGCGTATTTTATGTGCCCATTAAAGTAAACGGTGAAGTATACGGCAGCGTCAACCTGATGTCGTCGAAGCCTGATAATTTTACGGCGTCTTATCAGGAGCTGATCCGCGAGGTGGTAGAATCCTCATCCATTATTATAGAACAGCTGGTGTTCCAGAATATTATTGCTGCCAAGAACAAGGATATTACCGATAATATTCAGTATGCAAAATATATCCAGGATGCGATCATGCCCGATGAAAGCATTATGCGTGCCAGCCTCGCCGATTCATTCCTGTATTTTATGCAGAAGGATATTCTCGGTGGTGACTTTTACTGGTTCGACACCATCGGCGACCTGACCTATATAGCTGTGGGCGATTGTACCGGGCATGGCGTTTCGGGCTCCCTGCTCAGTATCCTGGCATCCAACTTCATCAAACAGGCCGTGCTCGAAATGCGCCTGACAGACCCTGCCTCTATCCTGGAATTTCTCAATGCGCATATTCAGTCTACACTGAACCAGTATAATGTGGGCAAGCAGATTATTGATGGTATGGACATTACAATGATCATCATCAACAAGGCGCAAAACCTGCTTTATTTCTCATCGGCCATGCATACGGCATACATGATCCGCGATAATGAACTTATTGAACTGAAAGGGAACCGCAAACCGATCGGCAGCGGCTATGATGCCAAAGGTATTTATTTTGCAACCCATATTATTACGCTGTATAAAGGCGACTGTATTTACATGACTACCGATGGCTATATTGATCAGTTCCAGGGTGTGAGTGGAAAAAAATTCAGCCGGGCGCGTTTCAAACAGGCACTCCTGACAGTTTGCGATTTACCTATGCAGCAACAAAAATTGTATATTGCAGACCAGCATCAGAAATGGCGTGGTGCCGAACAGCAAACCGACGACATTTGTATGATCGGTTTCCGTTATTGATGAATGGTGTAAACACCTGACAAAAGTGCCGTAACAGGCATTTGTTAAAAAAACGGACCCCATCCCCGCAGACCGTATTTTCCTATTTATTTTATTACATTTGTTAGCCTTATTAAAAAAATTATGCAACGTATTGTCCTTACATTTTTATGTGCCGTTACTACATTCATCCTTTCGGCTCAAACCGGTACCATTCGGGGGTTTGTTTACGACAAAGCCAATGGTGAAGCTGTAGCATATAGCAGCGTGTACCTCAAAGGAACAACGATCGGAAGTTCCACCGATCAGAATGGTTTTTTCTCCATCAATAAAATCCCTCCCGGAGAGTATATCCTCATTGTAACCAACCTCGATTATGATACAATCGCGGAGAAGCTTTCTGTGAAAGCCAACGACATTATCAATAAGAAATTTTATTCAACCAAAGGAGGCATTAACCTCGATGATATTAATGTAACAGCCGAGCAAACCGAGAAAATAGAAAACCCCGGCGTAGGGACTACAAAAATTGACCCGGTGGTGATCAATAAGCTCCCAAGCGTTGGGGAACCCGACCTGGCGCAGTACCTACAGGTATTGCCAGGTGTTGTTTTCACCGGCGACCAGGGAGGTCAGCTGTACATCCGTGGTGGTTCGGCCATTCAGAATAAAGTGTTACTCGATGGGATGGTGATTTATAACCCTTTCCACTCCATTGGTTTATTCTCTGTGTTCGACAATGATATTATGCGTAATGCCGATGTATACAGTGCCGGATTTGGTGCCGAATATGGCGGACGTGTGTCATCTATCATGGATATTACCACACGCGATGGAAATAAAAAACGCATTGCAGGCAAAGTAGCCGCCTCTACATTCGGGGCTAAACTTAACATTGAAGGCCCTCTGAAAAAATTACGTGAAGACGGCCGGGGAAGTTCTTCATTCCTCGTGTCCGGGAAAACGTCGTATTTACCGCAAACATCGAAAGTGCTTTATCCTTATGCCAACAAAGACGGATTACCGTTTTCATACAATGACATTTACGCAAAAATGTCGTTCAATGCCAACAACGGAAGTAAGATCAATTTGTTCGGTTTCGATTTCTCTGACCAGGTAAATTATACGGGGCTGGCCAACTTCAAATGGAATTCATTCGGTGGTGGTAGTAACTTTATCCTTATTCCAAATAACTCAAGCCTCCTGATCGAAGGTGTTTTTGCGTATTCGCAATATAAGATCGACTACAAAGGCCCGGAGGCATTGAACCTGAAAGGACAAATGCAGGCCAATCAAAAATCCAGCACCATCGGCGGATTCAATGGTGGCTTTAATTTTATTAAATTCTTTGGCCGCAACGAGTTCCGCTATGGTTTCGAACTCATTGGTACCAATACAGATTACACCATTCAGAACCCGAACTTTGTGGATGCCATCAACTACAGCAAAATCTCTACGGAAATTGCAGGATACATGAAATATAAATGGATTCTTGCCAATAAGCACATTGTACTCGAGCCAAGCTTCCGTTTACACTATTATGCCACGTTCAACAACCTGTCTCCTGAGCCGCGCATGAGTGCCAAGATAAATGTAACACGCCGCTTCCGCCTCAAAGGTGCAGCGGGTATGTATAGTCAGAGTCTCATGAGTGCCAGTTCCGACCGCGATGTGGTGAACCTGTTCTACGGTTTCATAAATGGCCCGGATAACCTCCCGGATTCATATACCAACAAAGACGGGAAAACACTTGAGGTAAAATCGCAGTTACAGAAAGCATGGCATGCTGTGGGTGGTTTTGAAGTGGACGTGTTCAAAGGCCTCGAAATTCAGGTAGAGGCATATGAAAAATTCTTTAACCAGCTTACCAACGTAAACCGCGATAAACTGTTTGACGATACCCCGGAAAATGCGAATAAACCGGATGCCCTGAAAAAGGATTTTGTGATGGAACAGGGTCGTGCACGAGGTCTCGACTTCGTGGCTAAATACGAAATGAAACGTTTCTATTTCTGGGCTGTATATTCACTTACTTACAACGACCGCTGGACCGGTAATACGGCAGACGGGCAGGTATTTCATTATGCGCCTGTCTGGGATCGCCGCCATAACGTGAACCTCGTGGCGACCTATACCATGGGTAAAAAACGGAACTTCGAAGCCAGTGTACGCTGGAACTACGGTTCCGGATTCCCGTTCACTCCTACACAAGGCTATTACCCTCAGATCAATTTCGGAAACAGCGCCACATTCGATTATACCACAGCCAATGCCCAGTTAGGTTATATTGGTGGCGATTATAACTCACAACGCCTGCCTTCTTACCACCGCCTCGATGCCAACATCAAATGGAGGTATAAATGGACAGAACGTACCACACTCGAAGTAACCGCAGGTGCAACAAACATGTACAACCGCGAAAACATTTTCTATTTCGACCGTGTTAAATATAAACGCGTGAACCAGTTGCCTATATTACCGAATGTGAACATCAGTATAACATTCTAAATCAAAGCACTTGTCTTTTAAGATATATACCAAAACCGGCGACAAAGGCCAGACTTCACTGATCGGTGGAACCCGGATTCCTAAGTTTGATACCAGGATCGAAGCCTATGGCACGGTCGATGAACTCAACTCATTTATTGGTCTTATCCGCGATCAGGCGATCGACAATCATACCCGCGACCTGCTGATTGAAATACAGGATCGTTTATTTACCATTGGCTCCCTGCTCGCGGCTGATCCTGCAAAAAACAAAATGCAGCTGCCGCAGATTTCGGAGACCGATATAAAACTCCTGGAAAATGAAATGGACGACATGGACGGAAAGCTTCCCGAAATGAAATCCTTTGTGCTGCCGGGCGGACACACTACGGTATCGTTTTGCCACATTGCCCGCTGCGTGTGCCGCCGGGCCGAGCGTTGTGTTCTGAAACTGAATGAACGCGAACCGGTGGATGAACTCATTTATAAATACCTGAACCGTTTGTCAGACTATTTATTTATGCTTTCCCGAAAGATCACACAGGATCTCGGGGCTACCGAAACCCCCTGGAAACCCCGCTTATAATGCCCTCTCCATCCGAGATAACCAATGCCATGATGCAACACGACTACTTCAGCCAGTGGCTGGGGATTGAAGTGGTGAGTTCAGGTGAAGGAAGTGCTGTTCTGAAAATGAAAATCAGGCATGAAATGCTTAATGGTTTTGGTATTGCCCATGGTGGAATTACCTACTCCCTGGCCGATAGTGCCCTGGCATTTGCTTCCAACTCTCATGGTCAGAAAAGTGTGTCGGTCGAAACCTCCATTTCGCATACACAATCCCTGCGCGAGGGCGATGAAATTGTAGCCATAGCCCGCGAGGAGCACCGTTCCAATAAAATAGCAGTATACAGTGTTCAGGTACTTTGTCATGATAAAGTCGTGGCCCTTTTCAAGGGAACTGTTTACCGTACTTCCGGACATTGGGAATAGTCTTTTTGCTTCCCTATAGAAATTTAAAGGTCTTTAACATCTTCTCATTAAACCCTGAGTCGGGCTGAGGTGTCTTACCCATAGAGAAAAACACCGGCTTATGAAAAAGCAAATTAAATCGGGCATCATACTGCCCCTGTTAATCATCCTGATGACCTGCGGCTCGGTTCAGGCACAGAAAGTCATTGTCAAATTCGGAGGGCATCCCCGTGGTGGTTATGCCTATCATGGCGGTTACGGTCATGGCTTTGGATACAGGCCCTATTACCGGCCTTATCGCCGGTATCCTTACTACAATAATGTGATCATTTACAAACCATACTGGCGCCCGGGTTATACATGCTATCGTCGCTGGATATATTTCCCGCAGTATAATGTGTACTGGGATAACCGTCGTAATGTATACCTTTTCTGGAATGGAAACGCCTGGTTTGCACAACCTGCTTTACCTCCGGCTATGGTAAACATCAACATCAATACAGCTAAAACCTATGAGCTTAAACCTTCCGACGACGATGTAGACGATGTGTATAAAAACAACAGCGAGCATCAGCAGGAGTATCCGAAGCAGTAAGTTTTTTGGGCACGCTTCAGCAATAAACGCGGCTATTTTTCGTATATTCGCATGAGTGAGAAATGGTTTGATTATAGCGTTGCTGTTCTTCTGTTCGTTGATTTCACAGGCCCAGCAGATAGTCCCTTACGATCCTAAGGAAGAGATTGTATACGATGGTAAGCGTTACCGCGTACACAACAACTGGCTTTCGGCTGGTATGGGTTGGGCTGTTAATACGCATCGCGAGTTGGATCAGAAAACAGTAGCGGTTGACTATAACTTCCACATCAGGCGGCAGTATTTCCAGGCCGGTGCGTTCATGAGTGGAAATAATTTTACGCCCGGCAATAATTATAATTTTCATGTTGGTTTTGGCTTACGTAAAGAAACAGCCCGGTATAACCTGGCGGCTTTTGTAGGGCCATCCGCCTCATATTTCTACAGACCTTTGCCCGATACACTCAACTATGATATCAGCCGCCTTTACAACCGTGTTGGTGCGTATGCCAGTGTCCAGGCCGTATACAAGATAAAGTACGATGTTGGTATAGGGCTCGAGGTGTTTGGCGATTATAACCAGACTCAAAGTATTTTCGGAACGCGTATCATTTTATATTTCTCCGGTGCATACCGTGGTATTAAAAAAGGCCATTACATCGATTCCAAGAAGAGCAAAGGGTGAATGCAGACTTCATCATAGTCGGGCAGGGTATAGCGGGAACAGTGCTGGCACACCGCCTCGAGGAATATAAGCAGCGCGTTGTTGTTATCAGCCATCCTTCACTATCTGCCTCGTCGGCTGTGGCTGCCGGAATCTGGAACCCCATTGTTTTCAAGCGTTTAACCAAAAGCTGGATGGCCGATGAAATCCTGCCGGAGCTACACGCATTTTACGGAAGCTGCGGACATAAACTGCATCAGAATTTTTTATCGGAACGCGCGATCATAAAACCCTTTACCGAAGTTCAGGAAGCAACACTCTGGCAGAAAAAATCCGCCGAAGGAAATCAATACCTCGACGGTAAAATATATTCGGACTTTGATTTATCGGAAAAGGACCATGCCACACGTTATTCAAAAGTGCTTGAAGCCGGTAATCTTCATATGCAGGAGTTTCTGGAGCGAAGCCGGGAATATTTTATTTCCGGGGAATCATACCTCGAAGACAACTTCGAATTCGAATCACTGAGCACAACGCCGGATGGCGTAAGCTATAAGCACATCCGGGCACGTTATATCGTTTTCTGCGAAGGACATCTTGTGCGGAAAAATCCATTCTTCGGCTTTATACCTATGAAACCGGCCAAAGGCGAAGTGCTGACTATTCATTGTAAAGGCATCAGGCTGGAAAAGGATATTTTCAATAAAAACCTCTTTATTATGCCGCTGGGCAACGATTTATATAAAGTCGGCGCCACGTATGCCTGGGATAAACTGAATGATTTTCCAACGGATGAAGGGAAGGAGGAACTCCTGGCAAAATTGCAGCAGATACTTACCATTCCTTTTGAGATTATTCATCATCAGGCAGGCGTCCGACCTTCTGTTATTGACCGGCGACCTGTTCTCGGAAAACACGCATCGAATGAACGGGTAGCTATCTTTAACGGACTGGGTACCAAGGGGGTAATGCTGGCACCTTATTTTTCAGGAATCCTTACCGAACACCTTATTCATGGACAGCCGGTTCCGGCTGAGGTGGATATAAATCGATTTTTTGATGCTGTTTAACAGTTGAAATCAGATTTATGTCGAAAATTTTTTTATTTTTGGACACCTAAAAAAAACAACATGAAAAAACTGTTACTTCCTATTACGATTATGCTCTTTGGCGTGGCCACAGGTTTCGCCCAAAACAGGCAGGCAGGTTCAGATTTCCGGACCATACCAAATAACCACGTTGGTAATGCCCTCCACAAAAACAGTGGACTAGCCCCTGTGCCTACCACCACAACCAGTACGTGTATGTCTATCAATACACCTTCTGTAGCCGGATGGACCCCTACAATTTACGGCGCTCCAACCAGCTCTTCCTCTACCGTATTTGCAGATGGTGGCTTTGTGAATGGTAATAACTTCTACCTCGACAAAGAAAAAGCCATGTATTTCGATGCGTCGGCCTATTCCTTCACGATCCTGAACCAGGTTGATGTTTGGTTTTCGAATGCCTACACCACTACACCTACCAAGGTGGTGAATATGAAAATTTATGACGGTACCAGTGGTACACCTTCGGCCAGCGTTATCGCAACAGCTACTGTGTCTATGGCACAGATCATGAGCGATGTGTCCGGTGGTTATACAACATCATTCTTTTTCCCGGGTGGTATTACCATTCCGGCTTCCAAAAAGTTTTTTGCCAGCGTGGATGTCACCAACCTGCAATGGACAAGCACCGTGCACGATAGCTTAAACGTGGTGAGTAATCAGGATCCACAGACAAACCCGGCTATGGCCTGGGAAAAACAAAGCAACAGCGTGTGGTATCGTTACAATAATACCACATCTTCATGGGGCCTGAATATCTCTTTATACATTCAGCCTTTCCTGAGTACCGTGCCGATTACAGCAAGTCTTACAGCATCGAGCAACACCATTTGTGCCGGACAAAGTGTAACCTATAACTCAGCCGGTTCTACTACCGGAGGCAGTTACTACTGGAGCTTCGGATCTACACCAACGCCTACATCGGCAACCACAGCTACAGCCAGCGCAACTTACCCGTCTGCCGGTACCTATACAACGTACCTTGTGGTAGCAGATGCCTGCTCGGCTTATAAAATTTTAGGAAAAACAATTACTGTTAATCCGACACCAACCGTTTCTGCAACACCTTCGTCGACTACGGTTTGTAGTGGTAAGCAGGTTGTTTTATCAGGTGGCGGAGCTACCAGCTATGCATGGTCCGGAGGTATTACCAATGGTGTAGCCTTTACACCGGCAGCTTCAGGTAGTTATACAGTAACGGGTACAGGTGCCAACAGTTGTACCAATTCTGCAGTGGCTTCGGTTGTTGTAAATCCAACCCCGACTGTAACAGCCAATACATCTACCAATACGGTTTGTAGTGGTAAGCAAGTGACGTTAAGCGGTGGCGGTGCTTCTACCTATGTGTGGACCGGCGGCGTAACCGATGCGGTGGCCTTTACACCGGCATCCGGCGGATCTTACACAGTAACCGGAACTGCAGCCAATGGTTGTACCAATACGGCGGTAACGTCTGTAGCCGTGATCGCAACCCCAACTGTTTCTGCAACTCCTTCGTCTACTACCGTTTGTAGCGGAGCAAATGTAACCCTGAACGGAGGAGGTGCTTCTACCTATGTATGGACCGGTGGTATCAGCAACGGGGCACCCTTTGCTGCAACTTCTACCACAGCATATACTGTAACCGGAACTGCAGCCAATGGATGTACAAACACGGCAGTGGCCAGTGTCAATGTGAACGCCCTGCCTTCTGTTGTGGCCAATGCCTCATCTACAGTATCGTGTGCGGGTTCTAACGTAACACTTACAGGCTCTGGTGCATCAACATATACCTGGACCGGTGGCGTTACAGATGGTGTGGCTTTTGTGCCGTCATCTACCAATACTTATACTGTATCCGGAACTTCGGCTGCAGGTTGTATAAATACAGCAACAGTGGGTGTAACTGTAGTAAGTAATCCAACTGTTACTGCCAATACAACGGCTACAGCTGTGTGCATGGGCATGCCTGTTACCCTGAGTGGTGGTGGCGCTTCGACCTATACCTGGACCGGCGGTGTAACCGATAATACAGCATTTACCCCTTCATCTACAGCAACATATACTGTAACGGGTGCTGCGGGAACCTGCTCGGGATCTGCTGCTGTGACGGTCGTTGTAAACTCAAATCCGACAGTTTCTGCCAGTGCTACTGCCACTATGATCTGTTCAGGAGCCAATGTAACCCTGAATGGCAGCGGTGCATCAACCTATACCTGGACCGGCGGTGCAACAGACAATACACCTTTCGCGCCAGCTGCTACCGATACATATACTGTAACCGGAGCAGATGCCAACGGATGTACCGGAACTGCCACAGTAAGCGTTGTTGTGTCGACATGTACCGGGATCAATGGATTGAGCAGCGCGCCAAATGCGATTGTATTGTACCCGAATCCGGGACATGCGGTGTTTACTGTTAGCAGCCATGGATTACCTGCAACGGCTGTTGTAGAAATCTATAATAACCTTGGCAAACTGGTTTATTCGGAAAACCTGACCCAGGAAAATCAACTGATCCAGGCAAACCTGGCCAATGGAATTTATTTTGTGAAAGTGACCGATAAGGGTACTGTTCTTAGCGTTCATAAATTCATTAGCCAATAAGGCTTATTCATACATTACATAAGAAATCCTCTGCCACGGGCAGGGGATTTTTTTATTGTGTACATCTAAAGAAACTTGTAAATTAACAATTGCTTAATGACCTTGTTAAATCCCAATATTAAATTAATTGGCCGTAGGGAGTACATTGATCTTCCATGGCTGAACCTGAATCATATTGAAGCGAAAGTAGATACAGGTGCTTATACCTGTGCCATACATTGCGAATCGATTGCAGTGATGATTGAAAACCAGAAACAGGTATTGTGTGTGAAATTACTGGATGCCAACGGAAGCGATTATAAGTTCAGCGAGTTTACACTGAAAAAAATCAAGAACTCTTTCGGTGAAATGGAAGAGCGGTATATTATAAAAACATTGATCCGTATCGGGCGGAAGAAAATCCGGACCACGATTTCCCTGAGCGATCGCGGCAATATGCGTTACCCGGTGCTGATTGGGCGGCGTCTGCTGAAAGGCAAATTTATTGTGGATGTAAGCCAGGTATATACAAACGGAATCAGACTTAATAAACTAATGAGACAGAAGAAATGAAAATTGCGATTTTGTCGAGGAACCGAAACCTCTATTCAACCCGCAGACTTGTAGAGGCTGCCGAAGCACGCGGACATGAAGTGGTTGTGCTGGATCATCTGAAATGTGTATTGGTGATTGAGCAGGGACGACCGCACATATACTACAACGGGAAGGAAGTAACCGACATCAATGCCGTGATACCGCGTATCGGTGCCAGCGCTACATTTTATGGATCGGCGGTTGTGCGCCAGTTCGAAATGATGAAAATATTTACGGCTGTAGAATCGCAGGCTCTTGTGCGTTCGCGCGATAAACTGCGCAGCCTGCAGATCCTGGCCAGGGCGGGTATCGGTATTCCGAAATCGGCCTTTGCCAATGAACCGAAAGATATTGAATCGGTTATTGCCAGTATCGGTGGAGCTCCCTGTGTGGTGAAGCTTCTCGAAGGAACCCAGGGCATCGGCGTGATCCTTGCTGAAAATGACAAAGCGGCAAAATCCGTGATCGAAGCCTTTTTGAAACTCGATGCCAACATGCTCGTTCAGGAGTTTATCAAAGAGGCCAAAGGGGCCGATCTGCGCGTGTTTATTGTAGATGGCCAGGTGGTAGGTGCTATGAAGCGCCAGGCAAAAGAAGGCGAGTTCAGAAGTAATCTGCATCGCGGAGGTTCGGCAAGCATTGTTACATTAACACCCGAAGAAAGAGCCACCGCTGTAAAAGCCGCTAAAAAACTGGGACTTGGTATTGCCGGGGTCGATTTGCTTCAGTCGGACCGCGGACCGTTAGTGATGGAAGTAAACTCCTCGCCGGGCCTCGAAGGTATTGAAGGTGCTACAGGAATTGATATTGCCGGTAAAATCATCGAATATGTTGAGCGGAATGAATTTAATACGCCGGGCCAGTAGGTATGTCAGACTTCATTATTAACAACCAAACCATTCCCGTTGGTGAAAATAAACAGATCGTACTGAATGCATATGAGCTACACACCAAAACCAGTATAGAAATTCCGGTGTTTGTTTTCCGGAGTAAAGAGCCGGGGCCTACCATTTTGCTCAGCGCCGGTATGCATGGTGAAGAAACAAATGGTATTGAAATCATCCGGAAAGTGATTACCCGCGAAGAGATTAAATCGCTCAAATGCGGCAGTCTCATTGCCATTCCCGTTATCAATATTGTATCGTTCCTCTTTGGAAGCCGCGATCTGCCGGATGGCAGGGATTTGAATCGCTGTTTTCCGGGAAATAAAAACGGATCTTTTGGCAGCCGTATCGCCTACGACCTCATGAAATATGTATTACCACTGGTCGATTTCGGTATCGATTTTCATACCGGTGGCGCCAAGATCAATAACTTCCCACAGCTGCGCTGTGTGTTCGAGTTCCCCGATAACCTGGAACTGGCGGAACGTTTTTCGCCACCACTTATTATCGATAGTTCCTACCGTGATGGTACATTCCGTAAAGAAGCCGCCAAAAAAGGCAAACCCATACTGGTGTATGAAGGTGGTGAAAGCATGCGCTTTAATTACATTGCCATTAATGAGGGGGTAAACGGATGTCTTCGGTTGATGCGCTCATACAACATGCTTGATGTAGATGTGCCGAATAACCCGGCTGTAAAACTCATGAACGATACCTGGATCCGGGCGGGCGTAAGCGGCCTTTTTCACTTAATTGCCAACAACGGAGCTCATGTGCGTAAAGACGATTTGCTGGGAGTGGTTTGCAATCCTTACGGAAACATAGAACATAAAATTCTGTCACCGAAAGACGGCTATATTATCGGCGTGAATAATCAACCGGTGGTTAACCAGGGTGATGCCCTTATCCATCTTGGGCTGGAAGAGTAAATTACTGTTTTGATTTTCGATACAATCTGTAAATTTTGTTACCTGATTTGAGCGTAGCTTCCTGATAGTACTTTCTAAATTGGATAGAGTAAAGGCCGGGAGCTATAAAATCAGCTTTTCTTGAAGCTTTATTTTTGTTTTGCAGATCAAGTTTTTTGTTATTCAATTGCCACACCAGGCTATCTTTCATAAGCAGGCAGGATAGGTCCTTGTTGAAATGAATACGTGGACAATCTATACACGATAGAGTGTTGGCATTATCAACCACCCACTCTCCATAGAGGTATTCCGGTTTATAGAATATAAGTGAATCAGGGTCAGGTTTAAGCGACACAATTACATTCAGCACAGAGTTTATATTCTTATTGTTTTCGGTTGCGGGTTTGAACACAGGCATCCGTTTAATGACCTTTATCATTTCATCTTTGCATGCATCGCAGTTGGCATATATATCCTGGCCTGTGATATGCCCTGTACTATCAATCCTGAGGTTGCAGCGGATAAAGCCATTTTTGAATCCGTTTTTAACGGAATCCGGTACACTGATGTTTTTGTAAATAAACGTATATAGTTCCTTTTTTCCACCGGGAAATTCGGCAGGAATCGGCAATTGCGAGGATGTATGATAGGATGTGGTTTGCGCGTGATAATAATGGTAAAGCAGGAATAGAAAAGCAAAATAAAGTATACGGAGGCGGAACTTCATAGGAAGCAGTTTATATTTTTATCCCGATGATCAATACATCATCCACCTGTTCAAGGGCAGCTTTCCATTCCTGAAATGTGCGATCGAGTACCTGGTATTGTTCATTCATCGGCAAGTGATGGATCTTTAGCAGAAGTTCTTTCAGCGAAGAGTATTTATATTTCTTTCCTTTCTCACCACCAAACTGATCGGCGTAACCATCAGTGTACATGTAAAGGCAATCGTCGGGCTGCAACTCGATGAATGTTGATTTGAAAGGTGTTTCGTGTCCTTCATGCTGGCCGATGGGTTGTTTGTCGGCTGCAAATTCCTGCAAGGCATTATCCCGGATCAGGTAGAGACCGTTATTGGCACCTGAAAATTCAACCCGTTTCATGTCCGGGTCAAAACCAAGAATGGCCATATCCATACCGTCACGCTGTTTGGTACGGCCATCCCGGAGTTTAAAAGCGGTTTTGATTCCCTCGCGCAATTCATTCAGAATATTGGCAGTGCCCGAAATCTTTTTTTCGTTCACGATCTGGTTCAACAGCGAGGAGCCGATCATACTCATCATAGCACCCGGAACCCCATGTCCTGTACAGTCTACAGCAGCAATGTAACGCCTGTCGGGTGTGTCGCAACACCAGTAAAAATCACCACTCACGATATCGCGGGGTTTGAAAAGAACGAATACGTTTCCTAAAACCTTTTCCAGTTCTTCTCTTTCGGGGAGAATTGCATGTTGGATTTTTTGTGCATAATTAATGCTGTCGGTAATGTCTTTATTTTTTTCTTCGATGATGGCGTATGCTGTTTCCAGTTTGTGGTTGGCTTTTTGTTTCAACTGATAGCGGCTGTAAAACACAAGGGCAAGAACCAATAGTAAGAGGGCACCACCAACCGATGAGAAAATAATGGTTTGTTGTTTTTCCAGTTTTATATCCTGTGTTTGAAGTTTCTGATTACTTAGTTCCAGTTCTTTTTCTTTTTTATCGGTTTCATAAATGGTTTTAAGTTCATTTAACTGGCGACTATTCTCCTTACTCATCAGGCTGTCTTCGAGTGTTTTGTATTTTTCGTATGCATCATAGGCCTCCTTGTAGCGGCCTGATTCATAATAGGCTTCAGACAGGCACAGGTAGTTTTCCGATACATAATCAAGATTTTTCAAATCCTGGGCCAGTTGTATACTCTCATTAAAATAGACTTCCGCTTTTTTAATTTGTCCCATGTGTCCGTATGTACGGCCGGCATAATAATCCAGGAACATTTTATTTTCTTTGTTGTTGAATTTTTCAGCCAGTTTCATGCCTTTTTCAATAATGGATAAGGCATCGTTATAACGTTTGTCATCTGAATAAACCAGGGCGAGATTACCATAGACGCTATTCAGCAGGTCATAATCTTTGGTTTCTTCGGCCAGTTTTTCTGCCTGGTGATAATAATGATAGCATGTTGTAAAGTCGCCGGAATTATAATTTTTAGTGTAATAGATATTTCCAAGGTTCATAAGCACAGCACCCAATTTTTTGGTATCATGCGCGTCTTTATATATGTCGTAGGCTTTGGTGAAATATTCCAGGGCCATGTCATATTGCTTGAGGTAAGCAAAGGAGTTGGCAATGGAATTGAAGATGCGGGCCTTGATATGATAATCAGCTATATTTTCAGCCAGTTTCAAAGCCTTAAAAAAGTAAACAGAGGCTTTCTGATAGTCGCTCCTGTTTTGGTAGGTAATGCCGATTTTAAGGTACGCATTACTGATCAGTGCATTTTTGCCCGTTTTTAGAGCTATGTCGAGTGCCGAGTTTCCAACAATGATTGATGTGTCTGTGTCTTCATTGTCGCAATACTCCGACAGGATGATCAGCTGCATGACCTTCGCACTGTCTGTCTTAACTGTGGGGAGTGCACGTAAAACATCCTGCCTGCTGTTTTGTGCCGATACTGTTTTGATCAGAGCGACAAGCAGGATGGTGCAAAGAGTATATTTGAAATATGACAAATGCTCTTATTTGATAACCCCCAGCTCTTTACCGACTTTGGCAAAGGCGGCAATCGCTTTATCGAGGTGTTCTTTTTCATGTGCCGCCGAAAGTTGGACACGGATACGGGCCTTGTCCTTTGGTACAACCGGGAAGAAGAATCCAATCACATAAATGCCTTCTTGCAATAATTTGTCGGCAAATACCTGCGATAGTTTAGCATCGTAAAGCATCACCGGCACAATAGCTGAATCGCCCTCCCTGATTTCGAGACCGGCCGCTTTGATACCTGCTTTAAAATAATTGACGTTCCACTCGAGCTTGTCGCGCAATTCGGTTGTTTCACTGAGCATATCAAACACGGCGATGGATGCACCTACAATATGCGGTGCCAGGGAGTTGGAGAAGAGGTAAGGACGAGAACGCTGTCTCAATAATTCGATCACTTCTTTTTTTCCGGTGGTAAAGCCTCCCATGGCGCCACCAAGGGCTTTGCCGAGAGTTCCTGTGATAATATCCACGCGGCCCATCACGTTTTTGGCTTCGATGGTGCCACGGCCTGTTTTGCCGATGAAGCCTGTGGCATGGCTTTCGTCGACCATCACCAGTGCATTGTACTTGTCGGCCAGGTCACATATTTTATCAAGTGGCGCCACAAAACCGTCCATGCTGAATACGCCATCTGTTACGATGATGCGATAACGCTGCGCCTGGGCTTTTTTAAGTTGTTCTTCCAGGTCAGCCATGTCGCAGTTTTTGTAACGATAACGCTGTGCTTTACACAAGCGTACTCCGTCAATAATAGAAGCATGGTTTAATTCATCCGAAATGATAGCATCTTCTTCGCCGAAGAGTGGTTCAAACACGCCACCATTGGCATCAAAGGCGGCGGCATATAAAATAGTGTCTTCTGTTCCCAGGAAACGGGCAATTTTTTGTTCCAGTTCTTTATGTATATCCTGTGTGCCGCAGATAAAACGCACCGACGACATGCCATAACCATGAGAGTCCAGTGCTTTTTTAGCACCGTTAATGACTTTCGGGTGCGACGACAAACCGAGGTAGTTGTTTGCGCAGAAAATGATAACATCCTTTCCGTTTACCTTTACAACGGCGCCCTGTGGCGTAGTAATAACACGTTCTCTTTTAAACAGGCCATTCTGTTCGATCTCTTGTAACTGGCTTTGGATATGCTCCAGGAAAGTTTTTGACATAGTAATTGATTTAGGGGTATAGAATCCGGTTTAAATATACAAACTCAAATAATTGAAGGGATATATGTTTAAAAATTTAGAAAATCAGAAAAATTAGTATATTTGTAGCCCCAATTACGGTTTATGACCTTTTTTGGACGTTCTTTTGAAAAAATAAATGGAGTTCTTTAATACGCGGATGTGGCGTAATTGTCCCGTCAAACCAGAAATTTATAATTTCGTAGTTTGACGAGGATCCACGAAACACTAACAAATCGGAGATTTGAGTGTTTCGGGAGTAGCCGCTGAAACGAAACATAATTAAGTTCTTTTAGAATTTTTTAATACGCGGATGTGGCGTAATTGTCCCGTCAAACCAGAAATTTGTAATTTCGTAGTTTGACGAGGATCCACGAAACACTAACAAATCGGAGATTTGAGTGTTTCGGGAGTAGCCGCTGAAACGAAACATAATTAAGTTCTTTTATAATTTTTTAATACGCGGATGTGGCGTAATTGGTAGCCGCACCAGACTTAGGATCTGGCGCTTCACGGCGTGGGGGTTCGAGTCCCTTCATCCGCACTAAAGGCCCGTCGCAGCCTTTTAAAAAGTAAAATGCCCACGTGGCGAAATTGGTAAACGTTGCGGTCTCAGAAGCCGTTGGAGTCTATCCTTGGGAGTTCGAGTCTCCCCGTGGGCACACAAAAAAAGGATCCTGAAAAGGATCCTTTTTTATTTTCAGGCAATTCGGCCGTATCTTTAACGTCATCATGGATTTCCCGAACCTGCATTACCCTTCTTTACGTGCTTTTATGGGCCGTGTCAGAGCATTGCATGCAGAACCCGATGAAATCTTTAACAGCAGGCTCGGGGCTGTTTTGTTCGAAAAGCAAAACGACGAATTATTCAAAACAGAACTGCAGGCCTTTGTGTCTGAGGTATTCGATCATGCCTTTTTTGTGAATGCCTTTACCGATTGCGGTATTCATTCCAATCGCGGTTTTTTTACGGAAGTATACAGCCGTTTAAAACACAAGGTACTTCCAGTGCATGTGCCGGATAATGAACTGAGCGTTTTTATCCGTTACACCTTTCCGCAACCAAAAGACGCTCAATGGATCCGGAAAATAAATGAAGAGAACTGGTCCTTGTTTTTCGGAATGATTGATGCCGCCACCCTGGCCGGTCATTCTGAAAAAATAGCCACACAGCTGCACAATGCCATTATTATACTATGTCACAGGCTTACCACTATTGGTATTGATCCATACTTCGTTAATAAACTGAACACAGCAGATGATAGTGATTCACCATTTTTTGAACTGAATCATGCCGTTTCTCTTTTTGTAAAAAAGCACCTCCACGACAAAACGCTGGAAGTGGATTACGATGAATTGCGGGCCGTACATGCGGTGATAGATACCTGTGAAAAAATTCTGGCAGAGGTGCAGGAAAAGAAAGATGAAACAGGAACCAGTTTGCATCTCACATTTATTCTGAAACGTGGCCAGCAGCATATAGACCGTATCCGGCTGTTGTTGAACCTCTATATCACCCGCCAGTATAGTGGCCGGATGGCAGCTTCATCGCGGCTTATCACAGAACTGGTTCAGGCGGAGCATGAGAAAAACAGTGTCCGTAAATTTATTGCCGAAAACTCTGCCTTGCTGGCTTACCGGATTGTAAGCCATACCTCCGAAAAAGGCGAACATTATATCGGTTTTTCTAAAGCTGAAAACCGCAAACTGCTTTTGTCGTCGATGGGAGGTGGACTGGTTGTTGTACTGCTGGTGTATATAAAGCACTGGATTCATGGCCTGCATGTGTCTTTGTTTTTTGAAGGCTTATTGTTCGGTCTCAACTATGGCTTCGGCTTTGTGTGCATGCACCTGGTGCATTTTTCACTGGCCACCAAGCAGCCCGCCATGACAGCCTCGTACATTGCCGAAAGTATTGAAAATCACGATAGCCGAAAAGCCCCGCCGTGGCAGGTATTCCGGCAGATCATCACCAGCCAGTTTTTGTCGCTCGTAGGAAATCTTATTATTGTGTTGCCGCTTTGTTTTTTATCGGCCGTGGCCATCCGCTACTTTTTTGGAGAGCCGGTTTTCCACGACAAAGAAGCCTATGCGAGCATGATTTGCAATCACCCGTTCTATAGCGCATCACTCATTTATGCTGGTTTTACAGGTGTTTTCCTGACCCTATCCAGTCTTTTGACGGGGTATGTCGATAATAAAGTGGTGTTTTCCGAAATCCCGAAACGGATTATGTTGCATCCTGTATTGAGGCATCGCTGGTCGCTCGAAAAACGGAAGAAACTGGCCGGATTTGCAGAGCGCAACCTTGGAGCCATCCTGGGTAATCTCTTTCTTGGTTTTTGTCTTGGTATGGCCGGAAACCTCGGGAAGTTCATTGGAATCCCTTTCGATATCCGGCATATCACGATTTCGGCCGGCAATTTCGGAATTGCAACGGGCAGTTCTGATCAGCTCGGCTGGCCATTGATTGTTACGGTTTTTGCAGGCGTGTTGCTTATCGGGATTATCAACATCATATCCAGTTTCCTCATATCATTTGGGGTGGCCTGCAGGTCCAGAAATCTTTCGCCGGCACAATCGCTGCGTATACTCCTGCCGTTTTTGCAAAAAAGGAAATAAGTGTAAATAATAGGGGAGGCAATTGCCTCCCTCTTCATTTTGAATTAATCGTTGGTCTTTACCACACGTGTATGTGTCTGAAATCCGCCATCGCTCACCACAAGCAGGTAAGAGCCTGCTGGAAGTGTTCGTACTGGTATTTCGCTATCGTTACCGGTGAACCCTGCTGTATGGTAAACACATGCCCCAAGCGTATTAAACAGGTCGATGGTTTTGGTTTTCCCGTTGGCAAAGCCGCTGCAATGTACAGAGAGTTTATCCTGGCATGGGTTAGGCGAAACCTGCAGGGATGCCTGTTCCGTTGGTATTGTCTCAATGCCTGTTGTATTGGAGCCTGTGATGGTAATGTCATCAATACTCATACCCGGATCAACGGGTGAACTTGTGGTTGCATTTACAAACTGAAACCCGAAGCGAAGTGTGCTTTGATTAGCAAAAGCCGGCGAGCTGACGGAGGTTTGCTGCCAGGTTGAGGCACTGGCAGAGTAGGTAACCGGCGTTACATTCCACGTGCTGCCACCATTGGTACTGTAATAAAGCTGCCCGTAATCTTCGGCACTTCCACCGCATAACCACCAGAAATTAATGCTGACACTGGAATAGCCCACAGTGCTTATATCGCTGCTCATGGCTGCAAAATAATTTTCGTCCATGGTGCAAAGCCCATCGGCCGCTGCATAACAGGCACAGCTGATGCTGCTCGACATAGCTGCCGCCGATACAATATGCAGGTAATTGCTTGTCGGGTTTCCGGTGATGCCGGCAGGCTCTTGCGTGGTATTCGAAATAGAAAAGGAAAACGGGAAGCCTAAGCAAACCAAACTGCCACTGCCACCCGTATAGCTGTTGTTGATGATCCAGGAATTTGCTCCGGATACTGTACAGCCGTTATCTGCAGTATTGAGTGTGAAAGTAGAAGAGCTTCCGTTGAAATTTTCGGTATAAAGCGGGACCTGGGCCTGCATTTTCTGTAAAAGACATAAAGAAGCAATCAGGAGTAAAATGTGTTTCATAGGTTTGGGTTTACGAGGGTTTTATCAAAAATACTGTTTATGTATTGAAGTTCAGTGCATTAGCGCTTAAATAAATCTTGTCAGTCAAAGGATTATTAACTATCTTTGCCACCCTTAAACTGAAAAAAAGTGAATACGATGAATATTGTTAAAACAGATATCGATAAGCTCAATGCTGAGTTGAATATCACTGTAGGCCCGGCCGATTATGAAGAAAGAGTGAATAGCGCCCTGAAGCGTATTCAGAAACAAGCCGCACTTCCTGGTTTCCGCCCGGGTAAAGTACCTGCCAGTTTGATCAAAAAGCAGTATGGCAAGTCTATCCTGGTTGACGAACTCAACAAGCTGCTGAATGATACACTGCACAACTATATCACCGAAAATAAGATTGAAATCCTCGGTAATCCAATGCCAAAAGAAGATCACCTCGTGGATTTTGACCATGGTACGGAATTTACATTTAAATATGAATTGGGATTGGCTCCTGATTTCGATTTCAAAGTGGATTCAAGCAGCACCTTCACTTACAATACAGTAAAAATCGACGACGAACTCGTTGAGAAATACCTGAAAGATGTTAAACGTAACTATGGTAAACCTTCGAACCCGGATGTGGCTGAAGAACGCGACGTTCTTTATGTAGACATCGTGGAACTGGATGCCGATAATAACATCGTACCGGGTGGTGTTTTCAAATCAACCAGCATTGGTATTGAGCGTTTGAAAAACGATGCAGCCAAAAAGAAACTGGTTGGAATCGCCAAAGATGCAAAAGTGATTATTCCTGTAAATGAACTTTACGATACTGCTGTAGATAAATCCATTTCATTGGGTATCGACAAAGATGCGGCTGAAAACTTTAATGCCAATTTACAACTTACTGTTCGTAGCATTGCCCGCATGGAAGATGCTGAACTGAACCAGGAGTTATTCGATAAGATTTACGGTGCCGGTGTTATCAACTCAGAAGAAGAATTCAGAAATAAAGTAAAATCCGAGCTGTCGCTGATGTTTGCACAGGATACAGATCGTAAATTCTTTAATGACGTGGAGAAAGCATTGGTTGATAAACTGAACCTGCAATTACCGGATGCGTTCCTGAAACGCTGGTTAATGGCGGTAAACGAAAAACCGATCACCAAAGAACAACTCGAGGCGGAGTACCCAAGCTATGCTAAATCCATGCAATGGAAACTCATCGAGAATAAAATCATCAAAAATCACGAGATCGTTGTTACAGCCGATGAGGCAAAAGAAGAAACCCGTGGTTTTGTTCGCTCACAGTACGCCCGTTACGGCCAGACACCAACAGAAGATGAGGTGACAAAAATCGCAGATTCTATCCTTCAGAAAGACTCTGAAGTACAGAAGATCTTCGAAAATCTCTACAGTAAAAAAGTGCTTGACCTGATGAAAAGCGGCTTTAAACTCGAGAACAAAGAAGTATCATACAACGATTTTTTCGGAACCAATAACTAAGAAAATCATATCCATAAAAAAACCCGGCTGTTTTCAGCCGGGTTTTTTTATGTGTTTAATGGTCTATTTGTTTTTCTCGATGTGTTCTGCAGCCAGCTCCAGCTGTTTGTACCACTCTTTCCCATATTTTTCAATAAGCGGTTCTTTCAGAAATTTATATACAGCAACATTCAGTTTTTTGCCGCATTCGCAGGCAGGCTTGCAAATGGCCCACTTATGGTAATTCACGGCATCGTAGGTTTTGTGTTTGGTAATCCGTACCGGGTAGAGGTAGCATGAGATAGGCTTGCGCCATTTTACTTTTCCTTCGCGATAGGCTTGTTCAATGGCACATTTGGCGATTTTCTGTTCATCAAAAAATACAAAAGCACACTCTTTTCCGGCTGCAACGAGGGTGGTCGTATAGTCGCCATCGCCATCCACCACATAAGTGCCGTATTTCTCCACGGCCTTAATGCCTTTTTTGGTCATGTAGGGTTTTACCTTTTCCAGTACGCCATCCAGCTTCTCCAGTTCTTCTTTGTCGAGTGGGGCTCCGCTGTCGCCTTCGATACAGCAGGCACCTTTGCAGGCGTTCAGGTCACACACGAATTTTTTGTCCAGCAGGTCTTCAGAAATAAGGGTATTATCGATCGCAATCATGCGTATAAATACTTATGTAGGTTATTAAAACGGGAGAGATCAGGATTATATGACCTCATTTTTGCCCGGTTAAGTTAGTTATATATTTCTGAATCCTGAAAAGACCTGTGAAACACACATCCGGTGAATGTGGCTCAAAGTGCGGCCAATTCAGAGTCTGAACGAGTAAAATTAGTCTTTTTTTAACAATAATTCGCTCATATTTAACGTTTTAAAATATACCTTTATAAAGGAATCCCGTGAATGTTAATTCGTAAAATCAGATACATTTTTTTCTTCCTGCTGTTGGGCATTTTTGCCAAAGCACAGTTGTTAGTATCACCTAATTCGAATGCATCCACCCTGGTTAACCAGATCGTTGGCAACAATGTAACCATTACCAATGTTTCATTGAATTGTAATTCCCAGGGTTCCGGTATATTCCTTTCCAATGGTTCCAACATTGGTCTCACAACAGGTATTCTTTTAACCACAGGCCTTGCCCAAACGGCCATGGGGCCTAATAACCAGACTGGTGCCGGTACAGGACTGGCCAGTTGTTCAACATGCCCAAACTTTAGCGATGGCGACCTGAGCTCTATAGAGCCCCAGGCCAAATACGATGGTTGCCGCCTCGAATTCGATATTAAACCGATCTGCAACAAACTCCAGATCCGTTACGTGTTTGCTTCGGAGGAATACCCCGAATATGTGGGACATAATTTCAACGATGCCTTTGGTTTCTTTATCTCCGGACCCAATCCCGGTGGTGGTAGTTATAGCGGATACAACATTGCACGGCTTTCAAACGGTACACCCGTATCTATCGATAACATCAACTCCGGATCAAACGGGAGTTATTATGTTGACAACACCGGCGGTGCAACGGTGCAATACGATGGCTTTACAACGCCTTTAACCGCCCTGGCAGATGTTGTGCCATGCGCTACCTATCACCTCAAACTTGTAATTGCCGATGCCGGCGACGATATTTATGACTCCGGCGTATTTCTGGAGTACAAGGGGATCGGCTGTGCCAACAACTCTACACCGTCTATCAATACGGCAACGACGGTTTCCAAATGCGACCTCAATAACGGATCGGCATCAGTGGCAGTAAGTAACTACACGGGTGCTGTGACGTATGCATGGAGTCCCGGCGGACAAACATCGGCAACCGCCACTGGCCTCGCCCCCGGTAATTATACCTGCAGCCTGAATTTCCAGCAACCTTGCCCGAATACCCAGACAGTATCGGTAACCGTACCTCATGATGCAGGATTCACATACAGCACTTCCATCACAAACATTAAATGCCCGCAGGATGCCAATGGCTCTGCGACCATCACCGTAAACGGCGGTACCACACCATACAGCTACAACTGGAACAGCAGCCCGGCGCAATTCACCAATATCGGATCCAATTTTTCAATGGGACAGTATGTATGCACCATTACCGATGCTTCGGGTTGCGTGAAAAAAGATACGGTTAAAATTTTTGCAACGACAACCTTAACCATGCATCCCACATCTTCCACGGCATTGTGTAACAACCCTACAGGCTCGGCTCAGTCCAATGCCAGTGGCGGAGTGCCTGCCTATACCTATACCTGGAGTACCATGCCCGTGCAGACCACGGCAAATGCGACCAGTTTACTGCCGGGTACCTATAGTGTGACAGTTACCGACAATGATGGCTGTAAACTCACGAATACGGTTGTAGTCAATAATTTTATACCGGTTATTTCCATCAACGATAGTCTTATTGATCCAACCTGTAACCAGCAGAACGGGGCCATTTATATTTCATCTGTCACAGGAGGTACAGGTCCGTATACCTACACATGGTCTACCACACCGGCACAGAATACACAGAATGTCACGGGGCTTCTGCCGGGAACATACACCGTGCAGGTAAATGATGTAAACCATTGCCCGGCCACCGAATCCTATACGCTGGTAAATCACAGCTCCCTGCCTTTAATTCCTCAGAAAAAAGACGATAAATGCGATCAGCAGAAAGGCTGGGCTTCAGCTATTGTACTTGGAGGTTCTCCGGGCTTTACCTATGCCTGGAACAATGGGCAGACCACTCAAACGGCCACCGGACTGGGACAGGGTAAGTACTGGGTCGATATTACAGATGCCGTAGGCTGCAAGGCAACCGATACCATTCGGATATTGAATCATAACGATGTATTCAACGGTTCGGTAGAATTGGATCCTAATGAGCCGGAAGTCAATAATCCATTCACCGTTACCTTGCATCCTACATCGGTATGGAACCTGAATTATGCATTTGAGAGCGATGGCCTCATTACCAATGATACGCTGAATCGCTTCAATTACCAGGATTACGGTTGGTATAATATTACATATTACATGGTCAGCGATGACGGATGCAGGGATACTTTACGTTACGATTTCTTTGTGAAGGATTTCATGACACTGTATGTGCCTAATACATTTACACCGAACGGCGATCTCGAAAATGATATCTTCTTTGCCAAGGGCACACTGATCCGTGAATTCAAGATGTATATTTTTGATCGCTGGGGTCAGCTCGTGTTCAAGAGCGATGCCATCGAAAAAGGCTGGGATGGTACCTATAAGGGAGGCATGGCCCCGATAGACACATACGTGTACAAGATCATTGCCAAAGATTATTACAATCGCGAACAGACCTTTGTGGGTCATGTGAATCTTATCCGATGAATATAGAAGAGCTCCGCGAGTACTGCCTTTCCAAAAAAGGTGTTGAAGAAAGTTTTCCCTTTGATAATGAAACACTGGTGTTTAAAGTGAAAGGTAAAATTTTTCTCCTCAGTGGCATTTCCCGCAATCCTTTACAGTTTAATGCCAAGTGTGATCCCGATAAAGCCATTGAACTCCGTGAAACATACAGCTGCGTGATGCCCGGGTATCACATGAATAAAGCGCACTGGAATACCATAGTATGCGATGGCAGCGTTTCCAAAAAACTGATCCTGGAATGGGTCGATCATAGCTACGACCTTATTGTGAAAAGCCTGCCCAAAAAACTACAGGCAGAATTATAACCGGGTTACTCCTCTTTAAACGGATTCCGGGGGATCCACTCCGAAGGTTGAAGAAATGTGCAGAAAGGTTTCAGTACCAGTTTTGACAAGGTATTCTGAGGTCTTACATAGCAGTGCAGATCATAAGCTTTGGCGCCTACCGTGCTTTTGATTTCGCTGGCAGTTCTTCCCAGGTTTACCCGTTTGATTCGTCTCTCGATAGCCAGCTCAATGTATTTATACAGCAGATTCTGATACAGCTCAAGTTCTTTATTGATGCTGTAATCAACACCGATGTAGTGTGCCTCAAGTTCGTGTTCCAGCCTGATGGCACTTAAAAACGATACCAGTTTTCCATCCCTGAAATAGCCCACCATGATGAAGCGCTCGCGGAAGATCTTCTTCATTTCGTAGAAATAACGCGCATCGAGCTTGGCGAGTTTGAATTTGGCATTGTTGTAAACCTGCTCATACAGCGCAAAAATAGCGTCGTAAAGAGCCAGGATTTCTTGTTCGTTCAGTTCACGAACTTCGAGTGCCGATCCGGCTTTCAGGATTTGTTTGGCCCTGTTGCGGTATTTTTTGGAAAAGCAGCCGATGTATTCGGTGAGTGAACTGACCTGGTCCGGAATATCTACAATCATATTGGGCTCTACTTTGAACTCCATATAATTGCTGGTGCCAAACATGCATTTCGAAAGTGGCAGCGGACTGTAAAAATCCTTGATAAGCATACCGCTGATCCGTCCGCGCAATTTTTCTTTTTTTGCAACTTCCGCTATCAGGCGTTCGAGAATGTCGAGCTTAAGTGTTTCCTGTAAGCTTGAATCAAATAAAAAACCATGTTCACCACTGACGTAATTATTTCCGCAGGTCAGCAGGCGCATCAATACGCTGTTGTTGTGCTTCTGTAGCTTTGCCTGGAACAGGCTCAGCTTTCCCTTGCTCAATGCATTGAACTGTGTTTCTATAAGCTTACCAAACAGGCTGGCCGTGAAATCACTTACCTGGAAATAAACAACCCCGATGGGTTGATGTTTGCGGTAAACAATGGCATAACGAAAATAATTCTGATCGGCTTTCAGTTCTTCAACACACTTCAGGTAACGGTAATCAAGAAAGAAGTTTTTATATGGCAGCGCCGCTTCCCATTCCTCCTGCCCGAAATCGTGAATTGACGTGTAATAGGCATAACTGAATTCCTTATGCAAAGGTATTGTGAGTGCAGAAGTGGTTGTTTTCTTTTCGGTATCGTATAGCATGCGCTTATAACAAAACTAAGGGGTAAATATCATCAAATAGTATATCAACACATTCAGCGATACTTAGTTCACTGGTATCCAGGCTGAAGATGGCATTCGGTGGAATTTCAAAAGCGTCGGAAATACCTGTAAAATGGCTTATTTCACCGGCTCTGGCTTTTTTGTAATGCCCTTTGATGTCGCGTTTTTCGCAGGTGTCAAGGGGAGTGGAGATGTGATAAAGGATAAAACGTTCAGGGCCCAGAATATCTTCGGCCAGTTTCCGCAGATCGTTGGTGGGCGTAATCAGGCTGCAGATCACAACCATGCCGCAATCCGCCAGGATCTTTGCCATTTCGGCCGTACGGCGTATGTTTTCTGTACGTTCAGCACTTGTAAAACCCAGGCCGCGATTCAGGCCTTTTCGTAGCGTATCACCATCCAGTACCCTGGTCAGAATGTCTTCGTCATACAATCTTTTTTCGAGTGCATAAGCCAGTGTTGTTTTACCTGAACCAGGCAAACCAGTCATCCAGATCACCATCCCTTTATGACCGGTGAGTAGTTCTTTCTCATGCGGACTTACCTGCGGTTCAGCGCCTTCACTCAAAAAAGGATTAGTTGACATAACACTTTAAAAATACAATTAATTATCTTAATTTTAGTGGATAATAATCATTTAGTGTTTTTTAACGATGTATCCAGATCTAAGTAATTCGCCGGTTGTAGACCAGGTAGGTATTGAAGAACGTGTGGCGAGATTTAACACCCGAAGCATAAAAAAAGAAACCAAATTGCAGGGCTTGAAACTGGCATTGAATATGATCGATCTGACCACCCTGGAGGGTAAAGATACCGAAGGAAAAGTGGAGCAGATGTGTTACAAGGCCATGCATCCTGCCGACGATATTCCTGGTTTACCAACTGTAGCTGCTGTGTGCGTATACCCAACACACGTAAAAACCGCACGCCGTGCCCTGCAGGGAAGTTCGGTTAAAATAGCGTCTGTGTCAACAGCATTTCCAAGCGGAAACTCTACCAGCGATATCAAAATTGCCGATACAAAGTTTGCACTCGACAACGGTGCCGACGAAATCGATATGGTCATCAGCCGTGGTGAATTTCTGCGCGGCAATTATCATTTTGTATACGATGAGATTGCGGCTGTAAAAGAAGCCTGCGGAAAAGCACGGCTAAAAGTGATCCTCGAAACCGGGGAGCTTTCAACACTCGATAATATCCGTAAGGCCAGTGATATTGCCATTGCTGCCGGAGCTGATTTTATAAAAACATCCACCGGTAAAATTCAACCTGCGGCAACCATGCCGGTAACACTCGTGATGTTGCAAGCCATCAAGGATCATTACGATCGTACAGGCATTATGGTAGGCATGAAACCTGCCGGCGGTATTTCAACAGCCAAGGGGGCTTTGCAATACCTGGTGATGCTATACGAAACGCTTGGTCCTAAATGGATGAGCAATGAATGGTTCCGCTTTGGGGCCAGTAGCCTTGCCAATGATGTGATCTTGCAACTCGCTAAAGAATACAAGGGTGTATATTACAGCAAGGATTATATCAGCAACGATTGAAGCCGCAGATTTCACAAATTCCGCAGATAGAGATGGGGGCTAATTATCTCATAGACGAAAACTGGATCGAGTCGAATGAACCCGGGGTTCAATATGGTAGTGACTTGACATATTCAATTATCGGTGCTTGTTTTGAAGTGCATAACGAATTGGGAAAAGGGTTTTCAGAAGTAGTGTATAAAGATGCTCTTGAACATGAATTGAAAACAAGAGGATTGATGTTGGAGCGGGAAAAGTGTTATGATATTAAGTACAAGGATATAGTACTACCTCATTACTATTATGCAGATTTTGTTGTAAATGGTGAGGTGATTTTGGAAATCAAGGCCCAGAAAAGTGCTGTGGAATCTCATGTTTCGCAGTTGCTTAATTATCTGGCTGCGGCAAAATGTGAAATAGGCTTAACTTATTAATTTTGGTGAAACTTCCTTGAAATACAAACGGGTTATTTTAACGAGAGATAGATGAATGTAAAGCTTTAGTAAGATGTTTAAGGTTATTTGCCTGGAAGCGGTCGAATAAAAATTTGTGTTAATCAGTGCCATCAGCGGCGAACTTTAACTAATTAATTTGTGTAAATTATGTCATTAAAAGAAGAAATGGTCGGTGAGTTTAAGTGGGACTATGCCCCGGCCCCGGAGAGCAAGGATCATGTTCGTTTGGAAAAACAATACGATCTTTTTATCGGAGGGAAATTTGTAAAGCCACTCAGTAAGAAATATTTTGCCACCTATAATCCCGCCACCGGCGAAAAGCTGGCAGAAGTAGCGCAGGCCAATGAGAAAGATGTTGACCTTGCTGTGAAAGCAGCCAAAGCCGCTTACGACAAGGTGTGGAAGAAAATGCCAGGGAAAGAACGCGCCAAATATATTTACCGCATTGCCCGCATGATCCAGGAACGCGCGCGCGAACTGGCCGTTATTGAAAGTATGGATGGCGGCAAACCCATTCGCGAAAGCCGCGATGTGGATGTGCCTTTGGCAGCAAACCATTTCTTTTACTATGCCGGATGGGCCGATAAACTCGAATATGCTTTCCCGAATCGTACGCCCCAATCGTTGGGAGTTGCGGGTCAGATTATTCCCTGGAATTTCCCTTTACTGATGGCTGCCTGGAAAATAGCTCCGGCACTGGCTGCGGGAAATACGGTTGTTTTGAAACCGGCCGAAACCACACCGCTTACTGCCCTGAAACTGGCTGAAATTATCCGCGACAGTGGATTACCGGATGGCGTAGTGAATATTATAACCGGCTATGGCGATACAGGAGCAGCCATTGTAAATCATCCGCAGGTCAATAAAGTAGCGTTCACCGGAAGCACACAGGTTGGGAAGATCATCCAGAAAGCAATTGCCGGTACAGATAAAAAAATAACACTGGAACTCGGTGGAAAAGCAGCAAACATTATTTTTGAGGATGCCGCACTCGATCAGGCGGTAGAGGGTGTTGTGAATGGCATTTTCTTTAATCAGGGTCATGTGTGTTGTGCAGGCTCGCGCCTGTTTGTGCAGGAGAGCGTGGCCGATACGGTTATCCGCAAACTCAAACAACGCATGGAAACACTGATTGTGGGCGATCCGCTCGATAAGAATACCGATATCGGCGCCATCAACTCCAAAGAGCAGCTTGATAAAATAAACGAATACATTCAGATCGGGATCAATGAAGGTGCCGAAATGCATCAGAGTTCCTGTAGCATTCCGGCCAAAGGATATTTCTGTAAACCAACTTTATTCCTGCATACATCACAATCGCACCGCATTGTACAGGAAGAGATTTTTGGTCCGGTGCTGGCCGTGCAGACATTCCGAACCATTGAAGAAGTGATCGAGAAGGCCAATAATATTCCTTACGGGTTAAGTGCGGGTGTGTGGACCGACAAAGGCTCCAAGATTTTTAATATGACAACCAAAATGCGGGCGGGTGTTGTTTGGGCCAATACATACAATAAATTCGATCCGGCATCACCTTTCGGTGGTTACAAAGAAAGTGGTTTCGGGCGTGAAGGTGGCTTGCATGGCCTGGCGGCGTATTTGAAATTCTAAATGCTTAACAGCACAGAGAAAAAAAAAGACTATTGAAGATGAGTCGACAGCAGTTATAATTGATTGTGTAATAAAGGTTTTTACTGCTCTTGAGTCAACGAATTAATTTTAGCATAAACTGCGAAAAGAAGGAATAAAAGGAATTGTAAATATATTACCTCAGTGGCCTTTAGAGAAATGCGAAGGTCTCTGCGGTTCAAAAAACGAAGAACACATGTCAGAATTGGAAATATTAAAGACGTATAAAATATACATCGGCGGCCAGTTTCCGCGTACCGAGAGTGGACGTTATTATCCGCTGATGAACAAAAAGAAGGAAGTGATAGCAAACATCAGTTTGTCTTCGCGCAAGGATTTCAGAAATGCTGTTGTGGCAGCCCGTGGCGCTTTTGGCGGCTGGAGCGGTCGTACCGCTTTTAACCGTGGGCAGATTCTTTACCGTATTGCTGAAATGCTGGAAGGCCGTAAGGAACAGTTCATCGGGGAGATCGTTCGCCAGGGCGGGACAAGGAAACAGGCTGAGCTCGAAGTGCGTCAATCCATAGACCGTTGTGTATATTACAGCGGCTGGTGCGACAAATTTCAACAACTCTTCGGGACTGTAAACCCGGTGTCGTCTTCACATTTTAATTTTTCTGTACCGGAACCAACCGGCGTAGTAGCGGTTATAGCGCCTGAAGATACCTCATTGCTTGGACTCGTGTCTGTGATCATGCCTGTTATTGCCGGAGGTAATGTGTGTGTGGTGCTGGCCTCGGAAAGCAAACCGCTTTGTTCGGTTACGTTTGCTGAAGTACTGGCCACTTCCGATCTTCCGGGTGGTGTGGTCAATATTATGACCGGTACCAGCAAGGAACTTCATTCGCATTTTTCATCGCACATGGATGTTAATGCCATTGTATACACACGCGACAATAAGGACGAGAAGAAACTGATTGCAGAGAATGCGACGCTTAATGTGAAGCGTGTTTTCTTCTGGAATAACGACTGGAGCAAAGCCGGATCGGAAAATCCGTATCTCATTATGGATCTCCAGGAGATTAAAACGACCTGGCATCCGATTGAGCAGATTGGTGTCGGAGGAGCGAAGTATTAATATTGTTTAACTTGTTGGAAATCAAAAAATTCCCTATATTCGACGCTCTAAAAAAAGAAGGCCATGTTCAATAAAACCACTAAAACAGAAGCCAGTCCCGGAACATCCATTAACCTGATCGGAAGCGGGACCAGTATTACAGGTGATATCACCTCCAATGGAGATGTTCGTATAGACGGCACCCTGACGGGGAATATCCAGACCAGCGGAAAACTGGTAATTGGCTCTTCCGGAAAAATCGAGGGCAACATTGTTTGTCAGAATGCGGATGTATCCGGCGAGATTAATGGAACACTGAGCGTGACCGAACTCCTGGTGCTGAAAGCCAGTGCCAAAGTGTTGGGAGATATTGAAACAGGTAAGCTTTCGATTGAGCCTAATGCATTATTCACCGGAATGTGTAAGATGGGGGCCATAGTAAAGCCGATTTCCCGGAAAAATGAAGCCAGAGAAGCCCAAACAGCTTAATTCATACGCCAGATATTCCAGCCTGGCCACACAAATGGCTGTTATTATAGGCGGGGGTTGCTACGGAGGATACAAACTGGACCAGTATTTCCGGAATACGACACCGGTATATACTATCATATTAAGCCTCGTATCTATTGCCATAGCCCTCTACCTGGTGCTCAAAGATTTTATTAAACCTGATCAGAAGAAATGACCCTATTCAAAAATTATTACGTGCGCCTACTCCTGTTTTCGGCTGCCGTATTTGTTCTTGCCACTATGCTGGCCCGCGTTCCAAACCGGTATTTTGAATCCCCGCACGTTTATATTATTACTTCATTCTTTTTTGCCACCACGGTACTTGCCAACCTGGCATTTACAAAGAGCGATACCAAATCCAGGGATTTTATCATGAAAATTATGGCTGTAAGCGCCGGGCGCCTTTTATTCAGTATGATCACCATTTTTGTGTATTCGCGTGTGGCACATGGCCATGCACTCGGATTTGCCGTGCATTTTATGCTACAATATGTTTTGTTTACTATATTTGAACTGAGCTATATCTTAAAATTCATCAGGCAATAACAGGCTATTGCCGCCCCCTAACTAAAAACAAAAAATTCATGAACAAATTTATCTTAAGTGGTCTTGCCTTATCGCTGTTTTTCTCGGTAAAGGCACAAACACTGACCAATAAAAAAGGAAGCGAATACCAGTTTACTGTGGTTAAAAATCTGGATGCAACTGCTGTTCAGAACCAGAACCAGACAGGCACATGCTGGTCGTTTTCGTCACTGTCGTTTTTTGAGAGCGAACTTATCCGTATGGGTAAAGGCAAGGACTTTAACCTCTCTGAAATGTTTGTAGCCCGCAAGGCCTATCCTTTAAAAGCCGACAACTATGTGCGCATGCATGGCCATAATAACTTCGGTGAAGGTGGCGGATTTCCGGATGTGATTCACGTACTTCGCAGCTACGGTATGGTACCAGAAGAGGTTTATACCGGTAAAAAGAATCCAAAAGAACCGCATAACCACGGTGTGCTGGAGTCAACCCTCAAAGGCATTCTGAATGCCAGCGCTACAGACCAGACTCCGAAAATTGATTTTGAAGCGATTCATACCACTGTAGAGTCTACCTGCGATGCATTTCTGGGTAAGGTTCCTGAAAAATTCGATTACAAAGGCAAGTCATACACCCCGCGTACTTATGCCGATGCTATGGGTATTAACCCTGATGATTATGTGTTTATTACATCGTTTACACACCATCCGTTCTACAGCAAGTTTACACTCGAAGTTCCCGACAACTGGAACTGGGAGCAGATGTACAATGTACCGTTGAATGAACTGCAGGAAGTGATGCAAAATGCCATCAACACAGGCTATACTGTGGCCTGGGCTGCTGATGTGAGCGAAAAAGGGTTCCGTTTTAAAGATGGCCTGGCTGTAGTGCCCGACAAACGCTGGGAAGACATGACCGAGGAAGAGAAAAACAACCTGGTGGTAAAACCACATGCCCAGATGGCCATTACCCAGGAAAACCGCCAGCAGGCATTCGATAATTACGAAACACAGGATGACCATGGTATGCACATTGTGGGGATGGTAAAAGACCAGACCAATGTGCCTTACTATATCGTGAAAAACTCATGGGGTAAAGATCGCAATGAGTGCGACGGTTATTTCTATGCATCGGAAAGCTATGTGCTCTACAAAACCACCAGCATCATGGTACACAAGAAAGCCCTGCCGGCTGCCATTGCCAAAAAACTCGGCATTACCCAATAATAGCCGCCACTTACTAAGTCATAAAGGCCACTTGCTAAACAGGTGGCCTTTTTTAATAGTTTTCGTCGTAAATTTAATAGAACAATCGCACTAAGCATAGTTTTTGCACGTTCCATATTAAATCCCCGCAATCTGATAAAACCATTTAAAAACACATTCAGATGGCAACGCAACTCCTAACCATACCTATGTTCCCGCTTAACCTGGTTATTTTGCCCGGGGAGGTAAAACCGCTTCATATTTTTGAAGAGCGGTACAAGCAACTCATTCATGATTGCCTGCAGAACAGCGCCAATTTTGGCATCCCTTATATCAACAATAATTCCGTATCCGAGTTTGGCACCGAAGTCAGGATCACCAAAGTGGTGAAAGTTTACGACAATGGTGAAATGGATATTATGATCGAGGGTCTCAGGCCCTTTAAAATGGTGGAGTATTCCAGTGTATTATCGCCAAAGCTTTATGGTGCCGGCATGATCCGTTACGAAGATCTGGCCATGTATCCGCCCACAGCCGGCCTTCAGGAGCTTATTAAGGATTATGTGTGGATGTCGCAGCAAAAGAGCATCCCGATTGATGCATTCGATACAGCCAATATTTATACGGTGGCCCGTTTGCTGGACCTCACCAATCCCGAAAAATACGATCTGGTAAAAGCACCGCTATTGCTCGATAAGGAAGAGTTGCTCAAGCAGAAGACCCGCTTGTTTATTCACCTGATCCGCACGGAGCAAGACCTGCAATCGAAATTTATTCTGAATTAACCCGGATTATTCATAAAAAAAGCCTCCTGAATGTTCAGGAGGCTTTTTTGTTTCAGGAACGGGGTTCCTTATTTTTTTGCAGGAGCCGGAGTGGCTGCTTTAGCCGGAGCGGCTTTTGCAGGTTCTTCAGCAGCAGCTGTAGCGCGGGTTGAAGCAACACTTACCACAGTTACGTTTTTAGCGTTCAGCATGCTTACACCGTCAATGTTGATGTCGCCTACGGCGATTGACTGACCGATATCCAGTTTGTCGATGTTTAATTCGATGAACTCAGGTAATTTGTTAGCTAAGCCTTTTACTTTCAGCTTACGCATTTTAATAGTGAGTTTACCACCTTTTTTAACACCTTCCGACTGACCAACAGTTTTTACTGGTAATTCAACGGTGATGGCTTTACCTTCCACTAATTCGAGGAAGTCAGCGTGGATCAGTTTATCGGTGATTTTGTGGTACTGTGCAGCCTGTAAAATAGCCTGGTACGATTTGCCACCTTCTAATTCGATGTTTACGATACTTACATTCGGCGTAAAGATGATAGGTTTGAATGCACGTTCGTCAGCGAAGAAGTGAACCTGATCTTTACCACCATACAATACGCATGGCACTAAGCCTTTAACTCGAAGAGCCGCAGCATCTGTTTTCCCTACGTTCGCGCGTAACGAACCGCTCAAGGATACTGTTTTCATTTGTTTTATTTTTTTGTGGCAACCCTGAATTCCCCGTCGAATTCCGTGTTACCCGGTTTATGTTATTTGTAGACGGGATTTTAAAATATAAAATTCGAGCTGATCGATTCGTAGTTCTGTACGCTGTTGATCACTTTGGCGAACAGGTCGGCTACGGTCAATACCTTTATTTTAGGGCTTTGCTGTTTCAGCGGAATGGTATCGGTAACGATCAGTTCGGTTAATTTCGATTTCTCAATGTTTTCGTAGGCTTTGCCCGACAAAACCGGGTGTGTGCAGATGGCTCTGACGCTCAGAGCGCCGCGTTCCATCATCATATCAGCCGCTTTGCAGAGGGTTCCGCCGGTATCTACCAGATCGTCCACCAGGATGATATTGCGGCCTTCGATATCGCCTATAGCCGTCATGTGGTCAACCACATTGGCCTTGGTACGTTGTTTATAGCAGATTACGATCTCACTTTTGAGGTGCTTGGCATAGGCATTGGCACGTTTGCTGCCTCCCATATCGGGGGCGGCAATGGTGAGGTTTGGCAGTTTCAGGCCCTGAATGTAGGGCAGGAAAATCGTAGAGGCATACAGGTGATCTACCGGAATATCAAAGAATCCCTGAATCTGATCGGCATGGAGGTCCATGGTCATCACGCGGGTGGCACCGGCTACAGCCAGCATATCGGCTACCAGTTTGGCGCCGATGGCTACGCGGGGCTGATCTTTGCGGTCCTGGCGGGCGTAGCCAAAATAAGGCAGTACGGCTACAATGTGCCTGGCCGATGCACGTTTGGCGGCATCGATCATCAGGAGCATTTCCATCAGGTTATCGGCAGGCGGGAAGGTCGATTGGATCACATACACGCTCTGGCCGCGGATACTTTCTTCGTAGGAAGCCTGTAATTCCCCGTCACTAAAGCGATAGTGCGTTACTTTTCCAAGATCCTGGCCGTAAGAGCTGGCAATTTTCTCAGCCAGATCTTTGGAGGCGCTACCTGCAAATAAGCGAACTTCTGTTTTCATCGGTTTTTAGTGGGGGTGCAAATGTACGAAATTTACCCTGCAAAACAACATTATTTTTGATTAATCCGAAACAAACTTTACATTTGCTGCCCTGATTTTACTGTCTGTTTAATCAGTATGCCCGGATGGCGGAATTGGTAGACGCGCTGGTCTCAAACACCTGTGAGTTAACCCTCATGCCGGTTCGAGCCCGGCTCCGGGTACTAGGCCGGTCTTATCTTCAAAGTTTGATAAGACCGGCTTTTTTATTTCCCCTGAATCATTTGATAATTGCGAAGTTAGGCCGATAACCGAATTTATTTTCTCGGTTCGATAATGCTCAATTTTCACGTCATAGACTACTCCTTGCGGAAACAGCGTATTTTGAAACGTTTGTTTTTGGTAGTAATCTCCACAAGCCCACGCTGACGGGAGATTACAGGCTAATCTCGATGTAAAATCAATCAATTCTTTAGGGTTCGATAATTTTTGGTCGAGCTTTTCGTATGCCTTCACCAAGTCCTCTTTTTGCTTGGCAAAAATCACCGAAAATTCTTGGTAAATATCAAAAGCTACCTTGCCTATTGCATGGTTCTTTCTTAAAGTAAAGTACTCTTCATCTATCGCATTAATTTGCAGGGAAAGGGCTTTTTTCTCGCCTGTGTTTGCTTCTGTGCAAAAATCCCACACATAGTGCAAATGGGCTTTTAAAGGCTCCATGTGGAGGTTTTCTACCGAATATTTCTTTAAGAATTCTTGGAACTTATCGTGCATAATTTTTATGCTTCGGTTGATCCCTATTCCAATCTTATTTACCTTATAATAATAAAGCCCCTTCTTTTTTACTAAATATCCTGTGTAAGGATAGCCTGTGTCTGCATCTTTTACAAAGACTTTCAATGGCAGATTATCATTGGCTTTATTGACCTTGAATCCGGCAGTAGTTTTTAATTCGTTGGCTTTTAAAAATAACTCTTCGCTGATTAAAGCAGGATGCTTCCCCTTTACCAATTCTCCGTTCAGTAAGTTGTGTGACATCTTTCCGCAATAAAATGGATTCTTAAAAATTTCAGCCAGCGTTTGTTTTGGAACTGTTAGTCCTCGCACTTTAAGTCGCTCAATGATTTGTTCTATCGTCATGCCGATAGCTCGGTATTCAAAAGCTTCTTTGATTAGCTCTCCTTTTTCATTGATAATAATAGTTTGTGTTGGCGCACCTTTTACAAATTCATAACCAGTAGGTGCATTACCGATCCATTCTCCTCTCAATAATTTTTCACGCATCCCATCAATCGTTTTTTGTCTGCGTAAATCATTATCGTATTTACTAAAGATGAACTGAATGTTTTGTTGCAATGCTCCTGCGTGTGAGTTGGTATCTATTGGCTGAGTTACTGCCATAATATTAATACCCACTTTCTTTAATTCACCCGCTATATAAATAGCACTATCTCCTGTTCTACTAAAGCGGTCTAAACTATACACCAAGATGTAGGATATTTTTTCTTTGCTTGCTTTTACAAACTTGAGCATGCGATTAAATTCTTTTCGCTCATCGCTCTTGGCACTTTCATAAGTTCCACCAAAGTAGCCTTTAATCACAAGGCTGTTTTTTCTTGCATAATCATCGCAGTATTTTTTCTGCCACTCTAAACTTTGGTTCGTATCCATTTGCTCTTTTGAACTTACCCTTGTATAGATCACACAATTTTGAACGCCTGTTTCTTTTGCTTCGGTATTTTTCCCTTTTGCAAATTTTCTAAGCAGCGTCTCGTTGTTCAGAGAATTCTTCTCCTTCATGGTTGCCTCCTTTCAATTGTTTTGTTTTTGACTGACTGTGTTTTTGTTTCATGTACAACTCATAAAACAGCATGGATAGTTTTTCCAATGATTTTATAGTTGCCTGTGCTTCTTCATCTGTGTATTTTTCAAAGCCTTTGTATGACCTCAGTTCGGCTATGGTCATCCGTCTTAATATTTTCTCTTTCTTCTCCGACATACGCCTCCCTTCTTATTCCTGATCCTTAACTTTAATGAACTTGTATTTACGTTTTGCTCCGGGGCGATTATTCTCAACCATAATCGTAGAGGGTTCATCCTGACGAATGCGAATTTCTTTTCCTTTCGTATCTATCAGTATAAAATCCTTGTACTCTTTTTCTAAAAAGATTTGCATTACATCCTGAAGTGTAGATTTTGATTTTGCAATTTCAATAGGCTCCTCTTTTTTAGATTTAAAGAACACGTGAATCTTTTGAAAATCTCCTTCCATCACATAGTACAATAAATTTGCTTCTTGCTTAGTGTATAAGAATAAACCGCTGAAATACTCAACTAAGTAATCTTCCAATATATAAGCGTAAACAATGTTAGTGATATTGATCCTGATTTGAGAACTAAACTCTATTTTATGTAAGAGTTCTTTTGGGTACAAATGTTCGTTAGCTTTTAAAAAGGGAATCCACTCACCATCTTTAAAAAGAATAATTGATACCGACTCTCTTGTAGCAATTGCTTCTGCTATTAAAATGTGCAGAAAATGAAAATTGAATCCTTCCAAATTAAAGTCTTCATTATTATAGCCTCCTGATTTTAAGAACTCAATAAACTCAGCTTTATCTTCTCCTTCATAATTATCTAATGCACTGATGTTCTTCGCCATATTATCATAGAGCTCCTTCATGGGAACATTCTCAAAAATATCATCGGCAATTTTTTTAATGGTTTCAATGCTCACTCCAAATGAGCGCAGTTCATCTACTATCTTGATCCAAATAAAATCAGTAAAACTGAACTTTCGATTATGCTCTTTATTTTCTCTTCCAAAACGTATAATGCCTTTTTCATCCCAGTGATTAATTACTCTATAATTAATGCCTGTGTCTTTTGCACTTAAGCGTTCTTCATTAATTACTTCATACATCTCAGCCAGCTTATCAAAGCTGCGTGTATCTACAAACTCATCTAATTTTAATGAAAACATCTTTTTCCTCCTTCTTTTATTAGTTAAACTGTTGTTGCTTTTATTATACACAAATGTAAGACAATTAAAACCTAATTTCCAAGTCAAAAATCGTAAATAATCGACCATAAAAGCTAAAATTGCCAAAATCAGGCAGTTAAATATTCACATTGATTATCAATACAATAAGTCAATAAAAGTGAAGAAATGAGCACGGGAGAATAAAAAACGGTCAGGAACTATTGCGGGATTAATTGGGGATGACTACATTTGTATTAAGAACAATATAAGAACGAATAAAGAACACTATAAGACAAGTGTAAGAACTCTGTTAACCGAAATAAAGAACTCTATGAGAACGGATTGTGGAGTGATTGTGTTTGCATTAGTTAAAGAGTGTTTTTGATTCAAATAACAGCTAATTTGATAGTGAAATGAAGGAATTATTGATGAATTACTTAAACCAAGTGGTGTTGGAACAACTCAGCAAAGCTGAATTGATTAAAAAAGTAATGGAATTGCAAGAGCGTGATAAGGAATTGATGGATAAGCTCACGAATTTTTATAATTCAAAGCGTGAAGCGGATAAAACCCACAAAGAAGATTTAAAACAATACAAGAAACGTATTGAAGAACTCATTAAAGAGATGTCTTTATACCAAGTTGAAGCGGAGCACTACAAGCGTATTGCTGATTTAAAGCTTGGCAACTCCTACAACTTAAATGCTACTTGGATTGATAAGATTGTTTATGTTTTAAAAGAAGCCGGAAGGCCTTTACGATCTTCTGAAATCATAGAAGTTTTAAAACGTAACGATATAAAATTCAGGGTGCTTACAGACCATCAAAAGGGTTTATCGGCTCACTTGACTAAAGCTATGAAATACGGAAGGGTTATCGGTACTAAACAAAAAGGACAGAATGGTTATATCTTCTCTCTACCCAATGAAGAATAGACTTACCATTGTAAATCAGTCTGTTTAAATCTAAAAGCCTGCATTTGAACACGGTAAATCTTAAAATCCTATATTTGCTAATAACAAAACGAAGAATATTTGAATAAACTATAAACTAAAATAAGACATATAAGAATTTGCGTTAACGCTAATTTTCGTATCAGAAAACTGCCAATTTTCAAAAAGTACACGAGAAAGAAGCCAAAACGCTCACGCAATGCGTGGGCTTTTGCTTTTTTCGTGTACTGGGATGGCAGTCCCTCTGATACGATTAAGTAGAATGACCCACGCAGATTTTTTGTGGCTGCCACTACAAAAAATCATGACAATAGCAGAGATTCTAAGGGATAGCAATTACAACATATCCCTATTTACCGACAAGGAAATAAACAAACTGGAAGCAGAGATCGTTTTCCGTGAAGCAAAAGGAAAAAAGATTCCTTACATCAAATGCGCCATCCGTAATAAGGAAATCAAATTAAATCCTGAAGAAATTGTAAGACAACTTTACGTTAAACGTCTTATTAATCTATATAAATACCCTCAACAATTAATTCAGTTTGAAATCGGAATCAATTTCGGTGTAGAAGTTAAACGTGCCGACATTGTTGTTTATGATGCCAACAGACCCGATACCCCTTACATCATTGTTGAGTTAAAAAAACCAAAACTAAAGGAAGGTAAGGAACAATTAAAAAGCTATTGCAATGCAACTGGTGCGCCTATAGGAATTTGGAGTAATGGTGGCATTGAACAGTTTTACCATCGCCAAGATCCGAATTACTTTAGTGAGTTATCCGACCTTCCTTTTGGCAATGAGAATCTTGATGATTTTTTAAAGCAAAGAAATCAATACACCATTCTTGATTTACTAATTAACGATAAGCTTAAGGAAAAATCTTTAAAGCAAATCATTCAGGAATTGGAAGACGAGGTTTTAGCCAATGCAGGAGTTGATGTGTTTGAAGAGTGTTTTAAATTGATCTTCACTAAACTTTACGATGAAAAACAAAGTGGTGAAGACATCAGTAAAATCCAAAATTGGTTGGAGTTTAATGAGGGAAAATCGTTAGAAGATATTCCTGAAAGTGTTTCAAAAAAATTCAGAAAACTTCAATTCAGAAACATTGGCACTGATAAACAAGTTAAAGATAATTTTGAAGAAGTATTTTTAGAGGCGCAAGGTGAATGGAAAGGGATTTTTCCGGCTAATACCCAACTCAGCCCAAGAATGACTCCATCGCATACAGCTATTTGTATCTCTTATTTACAAAACATCAAATTATTTAATTCAAACTTAGAGGTTGTTGATGAAGCCTTTGAATACCTTGTAAACAAAAGCAATAAGGGAGAGAAAGGACAATACTTTACACCACGTTATGTAATTGACATGTGTGTTAGAATGCTTAACCCTACTCCTGATGAGTATATGATTGATACCGCTTCGGGAAGTTGTGGTTTTCCAGTACATACCATTTTTAAAGTGTGGAGCGAATTAAATCCCGAAGAGAGTCATTTGTTTACAGCACAAGATAAAACTAAAGAGCAAATTAAATATGTTCGTGAAAAGGTATTTGCTATTGACTTTGATGATAAAGCAGTTCGTGTAGGAAAAACATTAAACATTATTGCAGGTGACGGTGAAACAAACGTACTTCTATTAAACTCCCTTGATTTTGAAAGTTGGAATGAAGCAGCAAAGGATAGTGCATTTCAGCAAGACTTTGGAAAAGGCTTTAATACATTTGAAAAACTGAGAGCCAATAAAAAAGAAGTAAACAGCAGAAAGGATTTCAGGAATTTTCAATTTGATGTATTGATGGCCAATCCGCCATTTGCCGGAGACATTAAGGATAGTAAGATCATTACCAAATATGAGCTTGGTAAAAAGTGGCAAAATAAAAAAGTAAAAGAAGGCGGCGTTGAAAAAGTAATACAACAGCATAAAGGGTTTGTAGATAAAATAAGTCGTGATATTTTATTTATAGAACGAAACCTAAACATGCTAAAGCCCGGTGGGCGTATGGCAATTGTATTACCGCAAGGGCGATTCAATAATAGTGGAGAAAGGGCGATTCGTGAATTTATTTCGGAACATTGTCGGATTTTAGCAGTTGTGGGCTTACATGGTAACTGTTTTAAACCACATACCGGAACAAAAACAAGCGTTCTATTTGTACAAAAATGGGATAACGAACTTTGCCCTAAAAAAGAAGATTACAATATCTTTTTTGCTACACAACGCGAAGCGGGAAAAGATAGTAGTGGCGAGAAAGTATACGAAACTAAAATTATTCCAGCAGTAGAACCAGTTTACAAAATATGGAAAGAAGATATTGTAGATGAAGATACAGGCGAAGTAGTTACAATAGAAAGAAGAGAAATAAAAAAAGAAGGGCATCCTGAGCACATTGAATACAAGAAAGACAAATGGGGACACGCCATTGTAAAACACGACTTGTTCAATACAGATGGATTAACTAAAGATGGTATTGCAGAAGCTTTTATTGAATTTGCGAAAAAGGAACGATTAAGTTTTTTTTAGGAAGCCCCTTTAATAAAGCCAAATATGAGGCATTATTGGAGGGGCTGGAAGTAACTATCTACCGAAAAAGTGAGATTTTAATTGATAACGAAGAATTCAGACTTGATGCTGAATATTATCAAAAACAATATCTTCAATTATACAGTTATTTAAAGAATTCATTTATGCTCTCTCAAATAACTGAAATGTCTGATTTATCCTCTAATGCTTCATTTGCAACAGTATCAGGAATTGTACACGATAACAATCCCAAAATCATTCCGTTTATCAGATCAGGGAATGTAGGAGATACTTTTATTAATGAAACTGATCTAGAACTAATTTCTTCAGAAGCACATTATCAACTTACAAAATCTATTACAAAGCTTCATGATGTAATGATGGCTCGAAAAGGTAAAATCGGTGGAGCATCAATTATTTTGGAGGATCAAGTAAATTTTAACTGCAATGAAAATGTCATAAAATTAACTTTAAATGGAAAAGAGAATATAAATCCTTTTTATTTTACGGTTTTCTTCAATTCAAAATATGGCAAAAAACAAGTTGAACGGCTTGCTACTGGAAATGTACAGCCTTGGGTTAGTATATTTCAAATTAGAAAATTGAAATTTAAAAATGCATCGATTGATTTTGGTAAAATTATACAAGATGTAATTATCAGTGCATATACAAAAGTGATTTTGAGCAAAAATAAATTAACTGATTCACATTCTGAATTATCAAAATTACTTGGAATAAACAAATGGATTCCAACTAATAAAAATATTGCTATAAAAAAGCTATCACAGTCATTTCTTCATACTGGGAGGCTTGATGCGGAATACTACCAGCCAAAATTCGATGAGTTGATAAAAAAGATTGATGCAGTAAAGCATGACAGATTGGATAACTTAGTAAACTTCAAAAAATCAATTGAACCGGGATCTGAAGCATATCAAACAGAAGGTATTCCTTTTATTCGTGTTTCTGATATTTCAAAATTTAGTATTTCAGAACCCGAAATACATCTCAACCGAAATGAATTTGATTTAGATGAATTGAAACCTAAGAAGGACACCATCTTATTATCTAAGGACGGTAGCGTTGGAATTGCTTACAAAGTAGAGGAAGATATGGACGTAATCACCTCAAGTGCATTGCTACATTTAAAACTGAAAACAAAAGAAGTGTTGCCCGATTATTTAACACTCGTATTAAATAGCAAACTAACCCAAATGCAAGCCGAACGTGACGCTGGCGGATCAATCATACAACACTGGCGACCTGATGAAATAAAGCAGGTGTTAATTCCGATTCTTCCTATGGATGCACAAAAAGAGTTGTCAAAACAAATTCAACAATCTTTTAAACTTCGTAAAGAAAGTAAGCATTTATTAGAGGTTGCAAAAAAAGCCGTTGAATTTGCTATTGAAGAAGGTGAAGCAAAAGCGATGAAGTATATTAAAGAAAACTCGTAGAAACATTTATTATAGAAGTTGCATTTGACGACCTGAGAGTGCCATTGGTCGCAATTTTGAAAACATTTAGAATTTAAAGTGTTACATTTCATTTATGGAGCCTTCAAGAGACGAGTTAATTAAATTTATTTTGGAGAACGACTCTTCTACCAAAAGAGAAGAGTTAGAATTACTGTCCATAACAGCCTTGGTAATTATGAAAACACGAATTGAACTTGGTCTTCAAGGTAAATAAGAATCGATTAGAAAGGGTAACAAACTCACACAAACCTTATTAACAAATTTTTTCATCCAAAAATTGTGGCGAACAATTATTGTTCGTATATTTACGAACAGAAATAAGAGCACATGCCAACCGAAACTAAAAAATATACTGATAAACAAGAGCTAATAGCTAAGTTCAGCAATGCACTTGGGCATCCTGTAAGGGTAGCCATCCTTCAACAGCTTTCAAAACAAAGTTGTTGCTTTCATGGAGATATGGCAGAAGTATTACCAATAGCAAATAGTACCCTGTCGCAGCATTTAAAAGTATTAAGAGAAGCAGGACTTATTCAAGGAGAAATTGATCCGCCAAAAACAAAATACTGTATTAATAAAGAGAACTGGAACTTAGCAAAAGGTTTGATGATAGGATTTTTTGATTAAAAAATTTGAACATGATATTCGTCATCTTACGAAATACGAACAATAAGTAAATTCAATAACAGAAACAAAACATAAAACACGATATGAAAAAGCAAGTAAAAGTATTAGGGCCGGGTTGTGCAAAATGCAAAACCACTTACAACAATGTATTAGAAGCAGTAAAGCAATTAGGTATTGAAGCAGATGTAACCAAAATAGAAGACATAGAAGAGATGATGAAATACAACGTGCTTACAACTCCTGTTTTAATGGTTGATGATGTAATTAAAATAAAAGGAAGAGTTGCAGACATCAACGAAATAAAAACATTATTAACAGCTTAAAATTACAACAATGGAAAAGCAAACATTAGTAAAAGAAATATGCCCGACCACCACGCAAGGTTGGGTTAAAAACGGTGCATTATTAGTTGATGTACGTGAAAAGGATGAAGTGGCACAATTAGCTTATGATGTACCAAACATCATCAACATTCCTTTAAGCGAATTTGAAGAACGCTTTAATGAAATTCCAAAAGATAAAGAAGTGGTAATGGTTTGCCGTAGTGGTGGAAGAAGTTTAAGAGCCGCTGGGTTTTTAGTAAATCATGGATATACCAATGTAGTAAACATGGAACATGGTATGATACGTTGGGCAACAAAAGGATTTCCAATAAAAGGTGATGTTTCATCTGTATTAGGAAATAACACGCAAAGCAGCGGATGTTGTGATACAAACGACAGTTCACAATCATCATGCTGCACACCTACGAATGAAAAGCAAAAAGTAAACATGGCAGATTTGGGAAATAGCTGCGATTGCAGCAAGCCCGGCTGTTGCTAAAATTAGGAGCTTATGTTTGATTGGTTACAGCATTTCGCTGATTGGTTAATTTATTCCGTTTTCGGATTAACGCATGGCTCTAAAGTGGGCGATGCCTTAAATTTCTTTGTGTTTGATACCATAAAGATTTTTATTCTACTTGGATTAGTAACCTTCCTGATGGGAATAGTAAACTCCTACTTCCCTATCGACAGAGTTCGTAATTTCTTAACCAAACGTAAATGGTATGGCTTGGATTATTTCTTAGCATCATTCTTTGGAACAATAACACCATTTTGCTCTTGTTCTTCCGTTCCTTTATTTATAGGCTTTGTAAAAGGCGGTATTCCATTAGGTGTTACTTTAGCCTTTTTGATTTCATCTCCACTGGTTGATGCGGTTTCAGTTGCTATGTTTATTGGTATGTTTGGTTGGAAAACGACCATCGTGTATGTAGTAAGCGGCATCGTTCTTTCTATGATTGCAGGGTACATTTTGGGTAAAATGAATTTGGAACATTTGCTAACCGATTGGGTTAAGAAGATCTTAGAAAATAAACAAATAGCTGATGAAGAATTTGAAGCGGAGAAAAAAACATTTTTTCAACGCTTACCTGAAATTGGAAAAGAAGCATTAGGCATTGTTAAAGGCGTTTCACTTTATATTCTTATTGGGATTGCCATTGGCGGTTTAATGCATGGTTTTATCCCAACAGGATTTTTTGAAGAATACATTAGCAAAGAAAATCCATTCGCTGTTCCTATTGCCGTGATATTAGGCGTTCCAATGTACAGCAACGCAGCAGGTGTTCTCCCTGTTATGCAAGTGTTAGTTCAAAAAGGTATTCCATTGGGAACTGCTATTGCGTTTTCAATGGCGGTTGTTGGTTTATCAATACCGGAAGGTTTATTGCTTAAAAAAGTAATGACAACAAAAATGCTGTTTATCTTCTTTGGAGTGGTAACAGCGTGTATTATTATTTCTGGCTATTTATTCAACTTAATATTATAAGAATTTAAAAACTAAACAAAATGAACACGGATAAAATAAAAGAAGGGGTTAAGAAAACATATACTGAGGTTGTGACCAAAAACACAAATAGTTGTTGTGGCCCTTCTTGCTGCTCTCCGGCACAAGAAATATCATTTTTGGACGAAAGCTATAAAAATGTAGAAGGTTATCAGGCTGTAGCCGATTATGGATTAGGTTGCGGTTTACCTACTGAAATTGCTGGTATAAAAAAAGGCGACACAGTTTTAGATCTTGGATCAGGTGCAGGTAACGATGTATTTATTGCAAGGAGCCAAACAGGTGAAACAGGTAAAGTAATTGGAGTTGATTTCACAGAAGCTATGTTATCCAAAGCTAATGAAAACAAACAAAAATTAGGTTACCAAAATGTTGAGTTTGTACAAGGTGATATTGAAGAATTACCAATTGAATCCGAATCAATTGATGTTGTGATTAGTAACTGTGTGATGAATTTAGTTCCTGATAAAGCTAAAGCATACAAAGAAGTATTCCGTGTTTTAAAGCCCGGAGGACACTTCAGTATTTCTGACGTAGTATTAAATGGTAGCCTACCGAAAGCCATCTTAAATGCTGCTGAAATGTATGCAGCTTGTGTTTCAGGAGCATTGGAAAAAAATGCATATTTACAAGTGATAAAAGATACAGGTTTTGAATATGTAAGTGTTTTAAAACAGCATGATATTGTATTACCCGATGAAGTGCTTTTACAATTTATCAATAAAGAAGAAATCGAAGCATATAGAAAAAACACAAGTGCAATTGTCAGTATCACCATTAATGGACAGAAACCAAAAGCATAAATACTAACCTCTAATTTGAATATAATAAGTATGAAAAAAACAATTCTAATTCTTACAACGATAGCAAGTATCTTTTTAATGGCTTGTAATAACAGTCAAACTGAAACTGCCAATGCAGAAACCAACAAAAAGGAATCTACATCAACTAATTTTAAAAGCCCTAAAGCTGACATCACAGTAGATGAAGCATTGGCTTTAAGTAAAGAAGGTGCATTAATTATTGATGTAAGAGAGCCGGATGAATTAACTGAATTGGCGTATGATGTAAAGGATATCAAAAATATTCCGTTAGGAGAATTAGAATCAAGATTAGCAGAAGTACCTAAAGACAAACAAGTAATTGTGGTTTGTAAAAAAGGTGGCAGAAGTTCTCAGGCATACGAAATATTGAAAGGAAAAGGATTTGAGAATGTTGCCAATATGGAAGGCGGAATAGATGCTTGGAGCGAAAAAGGTTTGCCAACTCTTGCAGGTGGTGAAAAGAAAGCTTGTTGCGAAAACCCAAACAGTAAAGATTGTAATCCTGATGGCACTTGTAAAAAACCTGCTGAAAAGAAAGCCTGTTGCTCAAACCCAAACAGCAAGGATTGTAATCCTGATGGAACTTGTAAAAAACCAGCTGATAAAAAATAAGACTATGACTCAAGAATTATTAAAGATGTTTAAAATGGGGAGAACCCGTTTAACCAATCAATTACCAAATATTAAAGAGGCGGATCTTGTTAAAAAGCTACATCCCAATTCAAATTCTATCGGATTCCTTCTTCGCCACATTAATGAAGTGGAACACTTGTTTGCCAAAAATGTATTCGGTTTAGATATTAGAGTAATGGCATCAACTATTGGAAAAGGAATACATGACACCGGAAAGTTCACCAATCTGCAAGCAGAATTGGATGGGTTAAATGAATCTGCTTCTGTATTAGAACAAGCAATTTTAAAACAAGCTGATGCTGATTGGCAAGGTAATGTTACAACAGCCGAATTTGGAACTGTAACAAAAGCAGAGGCTTTATCTCGTATTATTTCTCATACTGCTTACCACGCAGGGCAAATAGGTTTAATTTTAAAATACGCAAACTAAAATGAAACACCTTTTAATAATTCTTACTATAGCTACTGGGCTATTTACAGCTTGTAACTCTGCACCAAAAGTAGAGAACGAAACTGCTAAAGTTGAAACTACGACTTCGGTTGCCAAACAAAATCGCTTAGAAGTATATTGTTTTCATGGTACTCGCCAATGTGAGACCTGCAAGAACATGAAAGCAAATACTAAAACAGCGTTGGATAAATACTTTGCAACCCAATTGAAAGACAGCTCTATTGTTTTCTCAATAGTTGATGTAGATGATGAAAAAAATGAAAAGTTAGCCGAGAAATTTCAAGCAACCGGAACTGCATTAATGATCAACAAAGTAGTGAATGGGAAAGATAGCATTATTGATTGGAGTGATTTTGCTTTTGAGAAAGCGAATGACAATGAAGTATTTATTTCCGAGTTAAAAACCATGATTGACGCTGTTCTGAAATAATGACCGAGACTCTTTATCAATGGATGAATAGCAGTAACTTTCCTTTAGTTTCTGCTTTACTGTTAGGGATACTTACAGCAATTAGCCCTTGCCCTTTAGCCACAAACATTACTGCCATTGCTTTTATTTCAAAGAATAATTCTGAAGGAAGAAAGAAGGTTATAATGAGTGGGTTAATTTACACTTTGGGTTTAGCTTTTACCTACACAGGCATTGCTCTTATCATCACTTTTGGTGCAAGTAAATTTCATGTTGCGAAATTTTTTCAGGGCAATGGAGAAAAGTATGTCGGACCGATTATGGTTCTTGTAGGATTGGTGATGTTGAATGTAATTAAACTTAACTTTTTAGGTAAAGGAAACTTTACCGAAAAGTGGAGCGATAAATTTAAAGAGAAGGGATTGCTTGGTGCGTTTTTATTAGGTGCATTATTCGCAATGGCATTTTGTCCATATAGCGGAGCATTGTACTTTGGGGCATTAATACCAATGAGCATAAAAAGTGGTGCAGGAATTATGTATCCTTTGTTTTATGCACTCGGAGCAGGAACATTGGTAATGTTCTTTACAGGCATTATTGCTTTTAGTATTTCACAATTAGGAAAGTATTTTAAAGCGATTCAAAAAACTGAAAAGGTAATGCGCATCATTGCCGGATTATTGTTTGTATTAACAGGCTTGTACTATATTTTAATTTATTTAAAAGTGATCGAGTAATAATGAAGGATAAAAAAAGTATAATTGAACGCATTGGTGTGATTGGTCTTGTACTCACTGCATTGACCTCCCCATGTTGCTTTCCTTTATTCGGTATAGCATTATCAGCATTGGGGTTTGGCTCCTTTGAATTATTCGGAGGCATAACCATGTACATATTTTTAGGATTTGTTATCTTATCAGTGATTGGTTCTTGGTTTTCTTATTTTTATCATAAAAAATGGTTACCATTACTTATAGCAATGCTGAGTTGCTGTTTGATTTTTTACAACTTTTATTTTGATGAAGATAGCTTTAATACTTTGTACATTGGAATGTTTGGACTAATGATTACCAGTTTAATGAACTATTATGAAACAAAAATATTTAACCTTATGAAAAATCAAAAAATCATATTGCAATCCACAATAACTTGTCCGCATTGTGGACATAAAAAAGAAGAAACAATGCCAACAGATGCTTGTCAGTATTTCTATGAGTGTGAAAATTGCAAGAAAGTATTAAAACCTAAAGAAGGAGATTGTTGTGTGTATTGCAGTTATGGAACTGTTCCATGCCCACCAATTCAAGAAAATAAAAACTGTTGTTCATGAAGAAATACTTAATTGTCACATTTTTATTTGTTGCATCGTTGTCTTTTAGTCAGAATCCTTCTATGAAGGTTTTAGATACTGATTTTTCTAAAGGCAGGTTGCAAAACGTACAAACTATTACGTTAAACGATGCTGTTAAATTACATGGTCATTTATGTGATGGCTTGGTAGTAGGCTTTTTAGGATTAAAGGAGGGGCTTTATAAATTATACCCTGATAGCATCATCGATAGAACCAATAATCGAATTGTAAGTAAACCATCCCCTTGTTTAACTGACATTGCTATTTTTATGACCGGAGCAAGATACCAGTACAACACCTATTATGTTTCTGATAGTATCAAGTATCAATTTATCGTACAGCGTATAGACAATGAAAAAACATATGGTGTTAAACTGAAACCCGGCTTAATGCCAACTGCAATTGATAGTTTGGGTAGATTAGCCACCAAAGGCGAATTGGATGCCTGTGGGATTGATAGTCTAAGAAAATTGGAAAGTGAATTTTCCACTTTTTTACTCTCTAAAAACCCTCAAGACCTCTTTATTATTGAGGAAATCAAAAACTACAAATGGTTACCTGTTCTAAAAGGTAACTTCCTAAAAACCGATGTGTTGAATAAAAAGTTACAAAACTGTTTGCCAAAGTAGATTAATAAATTCAGAATAACTGTTTATTTATTTTCACTTTACAACAATGTGATTTAAATCATACAAAATAATTGTAAAAATAATTGTGAGGGACAGAAATGTTTAATACTTTTGTAAGTGAATACTAACTTACATTAAAATCATGAGAGGAAAAAACAACATAGCTATCGGTTTTCTTGTAATGGGATTATTTATGGCTTATGGCTTTCTATTAATATATTTAAGAGACTTTGCTCCCGGTAAGGAAGAATGGATGAACTCTTACTCAATAGGTAAACACTTTGAAACAAGATTAGCCCATGTACACGGTAATCTTTTCGCCTTTTTAAATATTTTGATAGGTTACTTACTATTACATTTTAAAAATCAACTTAAAAACACAACAGTAATTTCGTGGCTTGGTTTAATTGGTCTATTAATGCCAATTGGGATTTTGTTAGAAGTGTATTTGGGTGCACCTCCAGTTTTTGTGCTAATTGGTGCAATTAGCATGACGGTGTCAGTAATTTGGTTAGGAATATCTTTTTATAAAATGAAACTTGAAAATGAAAAATAATAAATTCTCTGAAAGACAAATTGAAATCATTGAAGCTGCTACTAAAAGAATTGATGAGCATGGCATTCAGGATTTAACCATTAAAACACTTGCTGCTGATTTAAATTTATCAGAAGCAGCATTATATCGCCACTTTAAAAGCAAAAACGAAATATTACTTGGCTTGTTAACATACTTTATTGAGGAAATGAAAGGGAGGCTTGATTTAATACTTTCTAATAAAGATCGCAGTCCATCAGAACTTTTGAAAGATCTGTTTGATTCGCAATTAAAAACATTTGTACAAAAGCCTTCGGTAGTTAGTGTTATTTTTTCTGAAAGTATTTTTCAGTTCAATAAAGAATTGTCTTCTACGGTTTCGTCCATGATGGAATTGATGCAAAATCATATAGAAGGAATTGTAAAAAAAGGACAGGCAAATGGCTCTTTCAGTAAGATGGTAGGTATTTCAACAACAACAACAATTATAATGGGTGGGATGCGAATCACGGTGCTAAAATGGAAATTGTCAGGACATAAATCCGACTTAAATAAAGATGGAAACAAAGTACTGAGCGGAATATTAAAAATGATAGAAACTAAATAGAGAAAAATATGAAAACAATAATTTTAAAAGTAGCAGCAGTTATCATTACACTATTTGCATTAATAACCCTCTTCATGAGTACTTCAGTAATATTTGATTTATTTGGGATAAGAGAGAAGGAAGGTAATTATGTATTATTTGTCGTGATCTCTAACTTCATTGCCGGGTTTATGTATCTGTTTGCTGCATATGGCTTATTTACTGAAAAGAAGTGGGCAACAAAATTACTTTTAATTACAACAACAATACTTGTTGTGAGCTTTGTGGGTTTGTTAATTCATGCTAATACAGGTGGAATTTATGAGCAAAAAACTATTAAAGCTATGCTTTCACGTATAGCCATTACATCTGCATTTACAGGTATATCGTGGTATTTTATAACTAGAAAATCAAATACAAATGAAAGCTAAATTCACACTTTTGATAGCAATCTTAATGGGAATAACCTATGGTTGCAATAATACAGCTAAAGAAGAAAAAACTAAAACAATTGTAACTCAGGACTCAGTTCTATCTATAGAGAATGAACACAATCATTCTGAGTCTGACTCAATCGAACTGAACAACGGTGCTAAATGGGTTGTTGTTCCTGAGATGATGAAGTATATTAGAACAATGGAATCTGATATCAATCAATTTGCCAAAGCACAGCACAAGGAATTAAAGGACTTTACACAACTTGGAGCAAGTTTGCAAAAAAACATTGATCTGTTAACATCCAATTGTACAATGGAGGGAAAAGCTCACGATGAATTACATAAATGGTTGCTGCCTTATATAGATATGGTAGACAAATTGAATAAATCAAAAAGTAGCGATGAGGCATTTCATTCCTTTGAGGAGATAAATGCCTCTTATAAATCATTTAACATATACTTTGAATAAAAAAGAAATCATGAACATAAAATCATTCCACACCGAAGAAAAGCCTGTCAGCGCAAAGAAATTATTTTCTACAACTGAAGGAAATGTAACTGCTTTACATATCAAAGCAAACGGCACATTAAAAGAACATATAACAACTGTTCCTGCATTACTTATTTGTATTAATGGCAATGTAGTTTTTAAAAATGAAAAAGGGGTAACAGAAAATCTTTCAAGCGGTGACATGGTTAACATTGAGCCAAACGTAAAACATTGGGTAGAAGGAATAGAAGACACTCAATTACTATTAATCAAATAAAAAAATTTGTCAAGTTATGTTAGTAAGCACTCACTTATTAAAATTGAAATTATTAATGGTTCTCACCATTTTAATTTTCACAACCAATTCTGAGGCTCAAAATTGGTCACTAAAGCAATGTATTGATACAGCATTAGTGCATAATAAAACGCTGAAAATTGCACAAGGCGATATTGACATTGCCAATGAAAGAAACAAGGAAGCAAAAGGTGGTTTAGTGCCAAAATTGTATGGCAATGTTGACTATCGGTACTACACTGATCTTCCTTATCAGTTACTTCCTGCATCTGTTTTTGGTGGACCGGCAGGCATTTATAAAGAGGCTCAATTTGGTGTTCCTCATAATTTAAATGCAAACCTAACGCTTGATGTGCCTTTATACAACCCTCAAACTATCGGAGCAATTACCGTTTCAAAAAGAGCAAAAGAATTAAATCAAATCCAGTTTCAACAAACCGAAGAGCAAGTGGTATTTGATGTTTCGAATTTGTATTACAATGCACAATTAATATCAAATCAAATTTTGTTTATCAAAAATGGGTTAAGTAATAGCGAAAAACTACTTTCCAATATCCAATTACTCTATTCACAACAAATGGCAAAGGGTACAGATGTAGATAAAATTAAACTTCAGCAAAGTCAGCTAAACACACAGTTAAGCAAGGCGAATGCACAGTATCAGCAAATTCTTAATTTATTAAAACTTCAATTAGGCATAACGCCATCTAGGTTAATAACAATTGAAGAAGCATTTAGCACATCGTCAGAAGTAGTAAAATATTCTACCAAGCCAACCTCCGATATATTATTGTTTAATTCAAAAGAACAGCTCTTAAAATCTGAATTAAAAACTTTAAAACTATCACATTTACCTTCTTTTTCACTTTATGGTACTTATGGAACTACCGGATTTGGAAACTACAGTGGTACAAATGATTTCTTTAAAACATACCCGATTGGATTTGCCGGGGTAAAAATGTCTTGGATGATATTCTCCGGTACTACTTTAGAACACAAGGTTTTTCAAAAGAGAGAAGAGATAAAGCAAAATACAACTCGATTAGAATTATTAAATGATAAACAAAACGTTCAGATAGAAAATGCACAAATGCAATATGAAGTTGCAAATTCTAATCTATTAAATGCAAAATCACAATTGACATTAGCAGAAATAATTTATTCTAAAACACTTATTCAGCAAAAGGAGGGTGTTGCCTCATTAACAGATGTTTTACTTTCAGATAATACCCAAAAGGAAGCACAACAAAATTATTTGTCGGCATTGGTAGATGTGATGAAGGCAGACTTAGAACTAAAAAAAGTATCAGGAAATATTTTAAAAACGAAATAAATTAATAATTAAAAATAACAGATAATGAAAAAGGTTTTATACATCATCATACCATTGGCATTAATTGCAATTGTAGTCATAAAATTAAAAAGTAATAAAGAAATCGTAAAAGGTAAAGTTTATCAATATGATAAAGAGCAAGCTATCCATGTTCAGGTAGATACAATCAAATCGGAATTAATAGGAGCTGAATTTGCTTATTCAGGAACATTTGAACCTAATAAAGAAACTAAGCTTAGCGCTGAAATACAAGGCAAGATAAATGATGTTTTAGTTGATGTTGGAACTGTTGTAACAAAGGGGCAATCATTAATTCAGTTAGATAATTCACTATTGAAATTGCAATTACAATCAGCGGAGGTTCAAGTTGAAGGATTAGAAGCTGATGTAAAACGATTTACTGTTTTAGCGAATGCAGATGCTGTACAAGGGGTTCAATTAGAAAAAGCAGAGTTAGGTTTAAAATCTGCAAAAGTTCAAAGAGCAACTTTACTTGAACAAATTAATAAAACAACCATCAAAGCACCGTTTAATGGAGTGGTTACTGCTAAACTTACTGAAGAGGGAGCATTTGCCGCACCGGGTGTGCCATTGCTTCAAATTACAGATATTTCAGTTTTAAAATTTACCGTTAATGTTTCTGAAAATGATTTGAGTTCATTTCAATTAAATCAAACCTTCTCGATTAATGCAGATGCTTATTCGGATGTGCTATTGTCGGGTAAAGCAACAATGATAGGGAGTAAAGCCAATATGGGCAGTAGTTTTCCTGTTCAGTTTATTGTAAGTAACACCTCCGATTTAAAAATCAAATCAGGAATGTTTGGTAAAGTAAATTTAAAAAGTGACAATCAAAAATCCGGAATTATTATACCGTCTTCTGCCATTATAGGCTCTTCAAGTCAACCACAAGTATATAAAGTAAAGAATGGAAAGGCTGTTTTGCATAACATAACTATTGCCCAAAAAATAAAAAACAAAACTGTCGTGTCAAAAGGATTAGTAGAAGGTGATGTGATCGTAACAAATGGATTTATTAATCTATTTGACGATGCGAATGTAACTGTTAAATAAAATATTAGAATTATGAATATTACAGAAATATCAATCAAACGTCCATCACTGATAATTGTTCTTTTCAGCGTACTTACCTTATTGGGAGTTATAGGATATAAAAATTTGAGTTATGAGTTGATGCCTGATTTTAATCAACCTGTTGTGGTTATTAAAACCGTGTATCCCGGAGCAGAGCCCAACGAAGTAGAAACATCGGTATCACGAAAAATAGAGGATGCTTTATCTAACTTAGAAGGAGTGGATTATTTGGTAACTAAATCATTGCCAAACGCATCCATCATTATTGCTAATTTAAAATACGGAACTGATTTGGATAAAACCATGCAGGATGCACAACGCTACATTGACAATATCCGCAAAGATTTACCGCAGGATATTTTAAGTCCTGTAATGAGTAAGGTTTCTCCGAATGATTTACCTATCATGTCAATAAGTGCAACAAGTAACTTGCCTGCAACAGAGTTTTATCAAAAAATGAAAGACGAGTATCTTCCACAAATTCAACAGATAAAAGGGGTTGCAGAGCTTACGATTTTAGGTGGAGAAGAAAGAGAGATACAGGTTAAAGCAAACCGAGATAAATTAAAACTATATAAGATTTCATTGTATCAGGTTGTTGAGGCAATTAATCGCTCAGGCTTAGATTTACCTGCCGGAAAAGTACAAACGGATCAAGAAAATAACTCAGTTCGTTTAACCGGAAAGTTTGCCACGATTGACGATATAAAAAATGTTCAGATCGCAATGCCAACGCCCGGTAGTCCTGTTTACGTAAAAGATGTTGCTCAAGTGGTTGATGGAATAAAAGAAACGACATCTATTAGTAGATATAATGGAAAGGATGGTATTGGGATTTTGTTAAAAAAACAAGGAGATGCAAATGCCGTTGATGTTTCTAAAATGGTTCGTACAAAATTTAAAAATATAGAAGCACAAAACAGTAATTCAGCTGTAAAATTCATCATTGCAGATGATAGTACTGATAATACAATTGCAGCAGTTAATTCGGTTGTATTTGATTTAGGTTTAGCGGTTGTTTTAGTTTCTTTAGTAATGCTATTATTTTTAAGAAGTTTCAGAAACTCTTTAATTGTTATCATTGCAATACCTACTTCGTTGGTTACAGCATTTGCAGTGATGTGGCTTTTAGGATACACTTTAAATTTAATGACCTTGCTCGCCATGTCTTTAATTATTGGAATCTTGGTTGATGATGCTACCGTGGTATTGGAAAACATTCAAAGGCATTTAGATATGGGAAAAGAAAAACGCACTGCCTCAATGGATGGACGCATGGAAATTGGATTTTCTGCATTGTCGATCACGTTAGTTGACGTAGTTGTGTTTTTACCGATATTATTTTTACAAGTATTTGTAGCAGATATGCTCAAACAGTTTTCAGTAGTTGTTGTAACTTCAACATTAACAAGCTTATTAGTTGGATTTACCCTTACACCTTGGTTGGCATCAAGAATAGGTAAGAAAGAAGATTTACAACCAACTAACTTCTTCAATCGTTTCTTACTTGGATTTGAACATCTATTAGAAAAATTCACAAATTGGTACGGCAAACAATTAGAATGGATACTTAGTCATAAGTTAATTTTTACGGGAATAGTTGTTTTACTTTTCGCTGTTACATTGGGAATAATGAAACAAGGTATCATTGGTAAAGAGCTTATTTCTACAGGAGATCAAGGTAAGTTTCGTTTGGCTTTAGAGTTTGACAAAACAACATCTATTCAACAAAATAATTTAATCGCTCAGAAAATAGAAACCTATATTATCAAGCAAACAGGTGTTTCTACAGTCTTTAGTAATATTGGTGGGCCAAGTACAGGCATTGGTAGTTTAGGAGTAGGTTCGGCTAATAAAGCGGAGTTCACGATTCAGTTGAAATCAGCCAAAGAACGAAACAACCAACCTACTGAAGAGTTTATGAAGAAACTTAGGGAGGAATTAAAAATGAAATTTCCCGGAATAAATTACTCAATGGCTGCGTTAGGATTGATACCACGTTCAGCCCCAATTGAAATTACCTTAAGCGGAAGCAATTTAGATTTGGTAATGAAAGCAGGAAATGAATTAAAATCTGTGATTGAAAAAATACCGGGGTCAGATAATGTTCGTTTATCAGTAGAACAAGGTAGTCCTGAATACAAAATAATTCCCGATAAAGATAAAATGCAACGCTTAGGATTAACGACAGCTTATGTTGGTGTGAATTTAAGAACAGCTTTTACTGGCAATGACGATGCTACATTAACAGAAAACGGCACTGAATATCCTATAAGAATTTGGTTGGAAAGTTACAACAGACAAAACTATGAAGATGTACAACGTCTTTCAATTGTAAATCCAATGGGTTTGCCAGTAGAAGTGTCGCAGTTTTCATCAGTAGAGCGAGGCAATTCCCCTTCCTTATTGGAAAGAAAAGATCGTCAGCCTGCTGTTACGCTTACATCTGACGCACTTGGCAGACCTTCGGGAACAGTAGCCGATGATGTAGTAGCTTATCTTAAAAACAATCCTTTACCCGATGAAATTCAAATGACTTGGGGTAGTGATATCAAAAGACAAAATGATAGTTTTGGAGCATTAGGTTCTGTTCTATTGATTTCGTTTCTACTGATTTATTTAATCATGGTGGCTTTGTATGATAGTTACGTTTATCCGTTTGTGGTATTATTTTCTATTCCCGTTGCAGCCATTGGTGCATTTTTAGCATTGAATTTATCGTTAAACAACCTTAGTTTATTTGCATTGCTTGGGCTAATTATGCTCATGGGTTTAGTGGTAAAAAATGCCATATTAATTGTAGACTTCACCAACCAATTGAAAGCGCAGGGTAAACATTATAAGGAAGCTTTAATCATTGCCGGAAAAGGTCGTATGCGTCCCATTTTAATGACAACCATAGCCATGATTATCGGAATGCTTCCAATAGCCCTTGGTAAAGGAACAGCAAGTGAATGGAAGAATGGTTTAGCTTGGGTAATTATTGGTGGGCTTTTTTCATCATTAGTATTAACAGTTTACTTAGTGCCAATGGTTTATTATTTAGTAGATCGTTTAAAGGAAAAATTCACATCTAAAAAAGGAAATTAAAAATGAAACAATTACTCTTATTCGCACATGTAATCATATCATTATTGACCTTATCTTCATTTAATAGCCAAAAAAGAGAAACCTATTCTTTAACGGTGGAAGTAAACGGTTTACAAAATTCCAAGGGTGTTGTTCAATTTGCATTATATAACAAGGACGGCACTATTCCCGATGAAGATTACAAAAAGTGTTGGAAGATCTTGAAAGAGAAAATACAAAATGGCACTTCAAAGGTAACCTTTAGCAACTTACCGTTGGGAAAGTATGCTGTTAATATTCTTCACGACGAAAATGAGAATGGTGAAATAGACAAGGGGTTTATTTTGCCAATCGAAGGTGTTGGTTTTTCGAATTATCAATCAATTGGATTAACAAACCGTCTCAACTTTTCAAAAGCAAGCTTTGAGTTGAATAGTGACAAGAAAATCGCAGTAAAAGTCATTTACATGTAGCTATCAAGAATCTATTACAGTATTTTAGCATTATGAAAAAATCAACTATTTATATTTCTAAAATGGATTGCCCTTCAGAGGAAAACATGATACGTATGAAATTAGATGGGCAAGAGTTCGTGAAATTAGATTTTGATATCCCGAACAGAAATTTGTTTGTCTATCATGAAGGTGAAATAACCCCAATTTATGAAGCGATAACTGATTTGAACCTTGGAGCTTCTTTAATTAATACTGAAGAAAGCGAAATATTCTTTATAGATCCAGACCATTCAAAGGAAAAAAAATTACTTTGGACTGTATTGTTAATCAATTTATCGCTCTTCGTTTTAGAGTTCATAACGGGTTTTTTTTCGAGGTCAATGGGATTAGTAGCTGATAGTTTGGACATGCTTGCTGATGCTATCGTTTATGGTTTAAGTTTATATGCTGTAGGACATGTGGCCGCTAAAAAGAAAAGAGTTGCGAAAATTAGTGGATACTTTCAGATGGCTTTAGCTTTATTTGGAATAATTGAAGTAATAAGGAGGTTTTTAGGATTTGAGGAAGTTCCTGTATTTCAATCAATGATAATTATATCGCTTTTTGCTTTAATTGGAAATACTGTTTCGCTTTACCTTCTTCAAAAGTCAAAAAGTAAGGAAGCCCATATGCAAGCGAGTATGATTTTTACCAGCAATGATGTAATCGTCAATATTGGGGTTATTGTTGCAGGCATCTTTGTTTACTTCACCAATTCAAAATTCCCTGACCTATTAATAGGATCGATTGTTTTCTTATTAGTTGCAAAAGGAGCTGTTAGAATTCTGAAGTTGGCTAAATAATTCGCCTTATAGCAGGGGAATTATTCATCAATATTCTAGCTTAATTTGATGATAAGAGTAATTTCATTAAAAAATCAGAAACAGAAACCGTTGAGGAAGAAAAAGACTGACTTTTTCGTTTTTATTAAGTTTAAGCCCTATGTTTTATAGGCGCTTTTCATTAAAGTTCGAAAACTTGCCGCTTAGGGTATCCGAGGGAGAGCGTTCATTAGCGTTCTAATTGCTTGAAAATCATTAATAAAGTTCGATAAATCCAATCCGTAGGGTACTAAATACAGAAGCCGCTGATTATCAGCGGCTTTTTAGCTCGATAAATTAATGTCCTACCCTCAATTATCGAACTGCTTGTTAAGAATCTCTTAAGATTTATACCGTTATATTTACTCAATGAAAATTCTACTCATAGAAGACGAACCTGACTTAAGAAAATCAATCAAACAATATCTCCATCAGGAAGGATATGTGGTTGAATCGGCTGCTGATTTTGTCAAAGCATCTGAAAAAGCCGGGGTATATGACTATGATTGCATTTTAGTAGATATAACTTTGCCAAAAGGTAGTGGTCTTGATATTGTAAAGCAATTGAAAGATAAAGGCTCTAAGGCAGGAATTATCATTATTTCGGCTAAAAACTCTTCTACCGATAAAGTAAAAGGGCTTGATTTAGGAGCTGATGACTATTTAGCAAAACCTTTTGATTTAGCTGAATTAAACTCTCGAATTAAAGCACTTATTCGTAGAAGGAACTTTGATGGAAACAAATCAATAATTGTCAACGAAATAACTATTATTCCAGAACAAAGGCAAGTTTCTGTTAAAGGAGAAGCAGTAATACTTACAGCAAAAGAATATGACCTACTAATGTTTTTTGTCTCTAATAAAAATCGTGTGGTTTCTAAAAACTCAATTGCTGAACATTTGTGGGGAGACGATTCAGACCAAATGGATAGTCATGATTTTATTTATGTACATCTAAGAAATCTGCGTAAAAAATTAATGGATAAGGGTTGTAACGACTACGTACAAACAATATATGGTATTGGATATAATTTTAAAATAGATTAATGAAATTAATTAGTAAAACACTGCTTTATTACCTGCTCATTAGTCTTCCACTTTTGGTGCTTGCCGGATTATTTTCTTATTTTTTAATTAAAGCCGAATTACGAGATGGAACAGATGAAACACTTGTAAGTGAAAAAATTAATGCAGAAAAGCTAATTCGTTCAGTAAAACCAACAAGCATTATATATCTGAGTTCAGATAGTCTTTCGAATATCAGAGTGGTTAATAACCCAAAGATGGAAACTAAATTATATGACACTCTTATTTATGATTTAGAGGAAAACGAAAACATCAGCGCACGGATATTGAGAAGCCATTTTACTGTTGACAAAATAAACTACCAAATTACGGTTGTGAAAACCACAATGGAAGAAGAAGAGTTATTGGAAGGGATTTTAACTACGTTTACTTTAATTGTTGGTTTCTTGATTTTTGCTTTTATTATCGTGAATTGGCAGCTTTCAAAAATTTTATGGAAACCTTTCTATAATACACTTTCGCAACTGAATAAGTATGACATTAAGAACCATGAGCATTACCAGTTCAAGCATGAAAAAACAACAGAGTTTAATCAGTTGAATGATGCTCTGAATAAAATGATAGATAAAATATATTCCGATTACGTACAGCAAAAAGAATTTACTGAAAATGCATCTCACGAAATGCAAACACCTTTAGCTGTTGTAAAAGCAAATTTAAGTCTGTTGATGCAATCGCCCAATCTGAAAGAAGATGAAATGGATCGTCTGCAAATAATAGAGAATACAATAAAGAAATTATCTTCTTTAAACAAGGCATTGATTCTTCTTTCCAAAATAGAGAATAATCAGTTTAACGATACCGAAACTGTTAATATCAAAACAATCACGTCACGTATAACCAACAATTATGCTGATGTTATTCAGTCTAAAAACATTGATTTGGAGTTAAAACTAAACGATGACGTATTTGTGAAAATGAATACAGTCTTGGCAGAGATACTTATTACAAATCTTTTGCAAAATGCAATCCGACATAATAAAGATAACGGCTTAATCTCAATAGAGTTGAAGGACAATCAATTAAGTGTTTCTAATACTGGCATACCACTTAATATTCCTGAAGAGCAATTATTTATGCGCTTTAAAAAAGATGATGCATCAAAGGATTCGTTAGGACTTGGTTTATCAATAGTAAATGGTATCATAAAATTATACGGCTTCAAAATAAACTATTCCCACTCCAACTCCCTCCATCGTTTTAAAGTTTTGTTTAAAAAAGATTTACTTTAGAATTGTATTGTAGGTTTGTATTATGATAACAATAAATTGGTTTTCTTCTATATTAAAAATAGTTGTTAGTTTTATTCTTCTTCTTTTTATAAGTTTTCAAACCTATGCTCAAAATGCGTCGGTTTCAGGAATAATTAAAGATAAAACTACGTTAAGTCCATTACCTTTTGTAAGTGTTACTATCAAATTAGAAAAAGACAGTTCATTAATCATTGGTACAATAACCAATGAAGAAGGGCGATTTACATTAAATAATATAAAACAAGGTCGTTATTATATTGAAGTTTCTTATATAGGCTATATTACTCACAAGCAGCCACTCTTCGTGGGAAGTTTAAATTCTTTTTTAGATGCGGGGACAATAGCACTAATTGAAGACACCAAGATATTAGATGCTGTGGAAGTTACTGCCAAACAGGATGAGGTGAATGGTAAAATGGATAAAAAATCCTATACACTTGAAAATAACATTACGCAAAATGGAGGAACAGTATTGCAAGCAGTACAAAATTTACCCGGTGTTACGGTTCAGGATGGCAAAGTGCAAATCAGAGGAAGTGATAAAGTAGTCGTTCTTATTGATGGAAAACAAACTGCGCTTACAGGCTTTGGCAATCAGGCAAGTTTGGACAATATTCCTGCATCTGCTATTGATAAAATAGAAATTATTAATAACCCTTCTGCTAAGTATGATGCAAATGGTAATGCAGGAATTATTAATATCGTTTATAGAAAAAATAAACAAGAGGGGTTTAATGGTAAGGTAGGTTTATCGGCAGGTTTAGGAGCATTGTGGATAAAAAAAAACAATCTGCCAACAATTGCACCTCAATATCAAAATACACCTAAAGTTAATCCTTCGCTTTCTCTCAACTATAAGAAAAAGAAAATCAACTTGTTTTTGCAAGGTGATTATTTACTTACAAATACTTTAAATAAAAACGAATTTGTTGACCGCTACTATGATAATGGCGATATTATCAGGCAACAAACAAGAAGAAACAGAAATACTACCATTGCTACCGGGCGAATAGGTTTTGATTACAATCCTAATGAATACAATCAATTCAGCTTGTCAGGATTATTCAGTTCTGAAAGAATTTTGGATCATGGCGAGGAGCCTTTCTTTAATTCTGATTTAAGCGATAGAAAAAGATTATGGCAATTTTTGGAGGATGAATTAAAAACAACCGTTACTGCATCTTCTGCTTTTTTGCACAAATTCAAACAAGCGGGGCATACTTTAAATGTTGGTCTTAATTACACATTTCATCGAGAAGATGAGAAGTATTATTTCACGAATGTTATGCCGAGTTTCACAGGGAAAGATGCCTTTAAATTAATATCGGATGAACACGTAGCTGATTTTAATTTGGATTATATTAAACCATTGAAATTTGGCAGACTTGAAACCGGAGCTAAATTCAGATACAGGAATATTCCAACTAATATGCTTTTCTTTCCGGGACTTAATTCTCCAATCGATTCAGCAGCAGGTGGTTGGGCAACCTACAAAGAGACTATACCTGCTTTGTACGCAAATTACGTATTGGAAAACAAAAAGTATGAATTGGAAGCAGGGTTAAGAGTTGAATATGTGCAAGTAAATTATTTAGTTAATCCTAATCATCCAACTTATAAAAGCAATGGATATAATTACACTCAGCCATTTCCGAATGTAAGGTTCGCTTATAAATTCAACGACAACAATAAAATATCTGTATTTTACAACAGGCGTGTTGACCGACCAAATGAAGTTGATATTCGAATTTTCCCGAAATATGATGATGCCGAAATTATCAAAGTTGGTAATCCTGATTTAAATCCTCAGTTCACAAACTTATTTGAATTAGGTTACAAAGGAAACTGGAAGACAGGATATTTTTATTCAGCAGCTTATCATAAAATAGCAAATGGAACTATTACTCGTATTGCAAGCGTAGTTCCCGGAAGTACGCTTATCTATTCAATTATGCAGAATGCGGGAAGAAGTTATAATACAGGACTTGAATTGTTGATTTCACAGGATTTTAAAAAGTGGATGACTTTAAACATGAATTTTAATGGCTATCAAAGTACCATTGAAGCCTTTACTGTTTATAACAAGTATCCAACACCAAGTATCTACTCCTCAGATAAACAATCTTTGATTTCATGGAACTCAAAATTAAATGCCTTATTTCACTTAAATAAAAACTTAGATATACAGCTAACAGCTATTTATCTTGCGCCTGACCTAATTCCTCAGGGCAAAATTGGATCACGCTTTTCTCTTGATCTTGGAATAAAAAAACAAATTCAAAAGGGTAAAGGAGAAGTATTTGTTAATGCAACCGATCTTTTGAATACTATGCAAATACATAAAGAGATCAAGGGTGCTGGCTTTTATTATATAAGCACCGATTATTATGAAACTCAAGTAGTTCGTATAGGTTATAATTATAAGTTTTAATTATTTTACTAAAGATTTGCTTAAGAATTGTATTGTTACTTTGAATTATAAATTTTAAAAACTGAAAAAGATGAAAACAATGTTAATGATTGCAGCAAGTGTGCTAACATTTAGCTTTGCTAACGCTCAAAAAATGAATGAAGCAGAAATTCCAGCAACTGTAAAAAATGGTTTTGCAAAAAAGTATCCTGGCGCAAAAGTGGAGAAATGGGAAAAAGAGGGTGCTGATTATGAAGCGGAATTTCATTTGAATAAAGTTGAATCTTCAGCTGTATTTGATGCTAACGGGACTTTTAAAGAGCTGGAGCAGGAAATTAAAACTTCTGAACTACCAAAAGCTGTAACTGATTATTGCACTAAAAACTACACTGGGCATAAATTATCTGAGGCTGCCAAAATTACTGACGCAACTGGTAAAGTTATGTATGAAGCAGAAATGAGTAAAGGAAAAGAACATTTTGAGGCTTTATTTGATGATAAAGGTAATTTTATTAAAAAATCTGATACAGAAACAGGCGAAGAAGAAAAAGACTAATTTTCATTTTATATTAAATTTAAGCCCCCTGTAAAACACAGGGGCTTTTTTATAAGTTCGAATTTCAGCCGCTTAGGGTATCGTAGGGAGGGTATTCATTAACGTTTTAATTGCTTGAAAATCATCCGAAAAGTTCGATATTTGCAATCCGTAGGGTACGCAGTCGGAAAGGGAGCAAAATCTGCTCCCTTTTCTTTTTTTATCTCTTTCATAAGTTCTGTTTCCTTGCGTGATCAGAGGAATCAAAGAATTTAGTTTCCCCGCCCGAGCTTTTCCTTCCAAAAAGGAGTCATTTTCTTTCGAGGCTGAACGGTAATATCAATTTTCCCGTTAATAGGCACATTATTGTATTTTTGGATAGAATAAATTCCCTTAAAACGTCCCCGGGATCATGCAAAAAATTGGTTTATTAATAATAATTGGTCTGTTTCCTTCAATCTTATTTTCCCAAACGAAACTAAGCGGGAAACTAACAGCAGATGTGGTGAATAATGTTATTCAGTTGCTGAATGATAATTATGTTTATCCGGACACAGCATTAAAAATGGGAAATTTTCTTTCCAAACAGTTAAAAAACGGAGCGTACGCTAATGTAAGCAAACTGCAAGATCTTTCAGATCTAATCAACAGAGACTTAAACAGCGTTCATCACGACGGTCATCTTCAATTGCAGTATAACCCACAATCAGCAGCCGCTTTTTCTAATCCGGTTGAGAATACGACAACCCGTATTGATCCATTAAAAAGAATCAGGGATGTGAATTTTGGATTAAGCAAAGTAGAGAATTTAAACGGTAACATCGGATATTTAAATATTTCGAGATTTTGGGCTGATGATATTGAGGGACGAGAAACCTTGAAGGGGGCTTTGAAATTTCTGAGGCATTCGAACGCAATTATTATTGATGTACGAAATTGTGGAGGAGGATCGCCGGAGACTGTTAAAATGATTTGCGGTTATTTCCTGGAAAAGAAAACACATTTAAATGACTCTTATTCCAGACCGGCAAACGAAACGACAGAATACTGGACTGTGCCGGACACTTCTTTCAGGGACCTGACAAAAATGCCTTTATACGTTCTATGCAGCAATGGAACTTTTTCAGCTGCTGAAGAATTTTGTTATGATTTAAAGAATCTGAAACGGGCAACAATTATTGGCGAACAAACCGGCGGTGGCGCTCACAATACATTTGAGCGACCTGTTGTAAATGGTTTCGTTCTTTACATTCCCTATGGAAGAGCTATAAATCCAATAACGAAAACAAACTGGGAGAAAGTTGGTGTGAGCCCTGATGTTGAAGTTACGGCCTCAAAAGCACTCGAAACCGCTGAAATGATGATTTTTGAAAACCTTTTAATGAATACCACCGATGCGTCTGAGAAGTTTGACCTTAACTGGCAACTGGATTTATTGAAAGCGATTAACAATCCTGTTGTTATTGATGAACAGACTCTAATGAAATATGCAGGAGTTTACGAGCAAAGAACATTTACGTTTGAAAACGGCAAATTATACTACCAAAGAACGGGCAAACCGAAATTTGAATTGGAAGCAATGACTAAAACAATGATGAAGGGAAAAGGCAATACTTACTTTAAAATTGAATTTATAGAAAATGCCGGGGGAGTTATTGATGAAGTAAAAGCATATTACCAGGATAACAGAATTGAAATTTCTAAGCGAAGTAACCGGGAATAGTATTTTTGATTTTTAACTACGCCACTAAAGGCCTCAATAGATAATGAAGGAAAAGTGTCAATAATAGAATGATGTATAAAAGAACGTACATATTTCTTATAATAGCGCTGCTGCCATTTGTGTTATTTGCTCACGGAAAAATGGATGGCCAATGACTGTAACGAAAAATAATTCCCTCTGATAATATCCGATGATCGATAACGATATAAAAAGACTGTCACGGCTCACAGCGATCCTGACACAATTGCAAACGAAACGGATCGTGACGTCAGCAAGCCTTGCTGAAAAATTTGCTGTGAGTGTGCGCACAATTTACAGAGATATACGGGCACTGGAACAGGCCGGCGTTCCTGTTCTAACAGAAGAGGGGAAAGGATATTCGCTCATGGAGGGGTATAGAATTCCACCGGTGATGTTCACGGAGAATGAAGCCAACGCTTTAATTACAGCGGAAAAACTGGTTCTGAAAAACAGGGATAGTTCACTTATCAAAGAATATACAGAAGCTATTCATAAAATAAAATCGGTTTTGTCGTATGCCACAAAAGATAAAGTCGAATTATTATCGGGCCGGATTGCTGTTAGCCCTGCTATACCGGATACAAATACGAGTGACTCGTTAACGCGGATTCAAAATGCATTGACTGCCTTTAAAGTTTTGAATATCACATATCGCTCGGAACACAAGGGCGAAAAAACAGAACGTAAGATAGAACCGTTTGCCTTATATTACAGCCTCCAGGAAAGCTGGACCCTTATTGCGTATTGCCGGTTAAGAAAAGATTACAGAATGTTCCGCTTAGACAGAATCCTGAAAATGGAAGAGCTTGAGTTGAGTTTTAAACCACACAAATTGACCCTTAAAGACTACCTGGCCGACAAAGAAAAAAATTTCAGACACCCCTGACATACCTTTGTCATAGGCCCCTTCTACTTTCGTATGCATAAACCATTAAAAGCATAGTATATGAAAGTAGTATCGTTGAGAATTATCACCGCTGATATAAAGCGTTTGGTTCAGTTTTTTGAGAAAGCCACCTCCTTACCTGCAAGGTGGGCAACAGACGACTTTGCAGAAATCGCTACAGGCTCCTTTACCTTGGCCATCGGAAGCACCAGAACCCTGGCCTTTTTTGGAGAAGGTGTTGCAGAGGCATCTGCCAATAAAAGCGTAATCATCGAGTTTCTTGTGAAGGATGTGGATGAGGATTATGAGCGGATCAAAGATTTAACCAGTGAAATTGTACAGAAGCCAACAACCATGCCCTGGGGAAACCGTTCATTGTTATTTCGCGACCCGGACGGCAATTTGATTAATTTTTTCACGCCGCTAAGTCCTGAAGCGGTTAAGAAATTTGCCCCTTTCAGTTAAATACCGCGCGAAATTCCGGGGACGATTGATTTGTTTGGGTTGATCCCGCAAATTATCTGAACCCTGGCAGGGATTTAATCCTGCTTCGGAGCCGGAAGCATTTATTTACCTATAACTTCCTTCCGGTGCTTTAAACCCCAGCGGTGTAACTCATCGAGTAATTTTTGAAGTGACTTTCCATGTTTCGTGATCGAATATTCGACCGTTGGTGGAAACGTATTAAGCACTTCTCTTTTAATCAGCTTGTTTGCTTCCAGGTGTTTCAGTTCTTTCGATAGAGTTTTGTCTGTGATGCTGTGGATCTCTTTGGAAATTTGTTTAAACCTCTTTTTGCCCATGGAAAGGGAAAGAATGATCAGGAGTTTCCATTTTCCCTCCAGAGCTTCCAAAGAATCTTTAATTGCAAGCACATTTTTCGGGCAATCTTCACGTGTTAACATACTTATTTCGTTTTACATGACTTTCATTTTGGATAGCGCTATCTGAAATGGAAGTAATATCATTTGGATAGTGAAGGTAATTATTTTTGTACGCAACTATAATTTATTAATCATGACAGGAGAGCAAAAACCATCGAAGGCAATAAACATCATGCTGTGGGCAGCACAGGTGTTTTTGGCAGCAACTTTAATCTGGGCCGGGGCTATGAAGCTTTTTGATCCGGCCGATCTGCCCTGGCCATGGATAAAGGAAAATCCGAACCTGGTAAAGGCTACCGGTGTATTGGATGTGCTGGCCGGTATCGGCTTGGTATTGCCGGCATTGCTTCGAATTCAACCTCAGTTCACCATTTATGCGGCCTGCGGAACGCTGGCACTTATGATAGCCGCCACCATGTTTCATATCTCGAGAGGTGAGGCCTCGCAAATCGGGTTTAATATTTTTGTTGCCATTACGGCTTTATTTATTACCTGGGGCAGACACAAGAAGGCAAGAATTATTCCCGGGAATACACGATAAAGTGGTTTTGGCTTAGCTTATATGGCTTCCGATGAAGCTTACCGCAGCAGGCAACGATCGGTTTTGAGTAGACCTGCTTAGTTTAGCTTTCTTTATACTTCTGCCGCATACAGGTCCGCAGCCGTTGCGGAGGTGTCAAAAACCGTTGCAGAGGTGTCAAAAACCATTG